>CAWBKL010000009.1:0-213772 GCA_963789405.1 uncultured Alphaproteobacteria bacterium | reverse complement strand
GCATCGCTGGTCGATGCACGAGGCGTAGATCTTATCGTGACAGCTCGTGCGATAGCTCGCCGATAAACTCCGGCTCGCCCGCGTGCGCGACCGCAATCGACCCAATGGCGATCAACATTATAGGTACTGCGCGCATCACTTCTTTCCTGGCTCGAGGCCCATGGCGCGGAAGCGCTCCGGGTCTTGCGCCCAATTCTCGCGCACTTTGACGAACAGAAAAAGATGCACCGGCGCGCCCGTTAGCTTGGCGATCTCAAGCCGCGCGGCCTGGCCGATCTCCCTGATCGTCTTGCCACCTTTGCCGAGCACGATCGGCTTCTGGCTCTCCTTCTCGACATAGATCGTCATCTCGATGCGCGCCGAGCCATCGCGCCGCTGCTCCCACTTCTCCGTCTCGACGGTCGAGGCATAAGGCAGCTCGTCATGCAGGCGCAGCGTCAGCTTTCTCGCGCGCGATCTCAGCCGCGAGCTGACGAATCTCGATATCGGCGGCCTGGTCTTCGGGATAAAACCATGGCCCTTCCGGCACATGGGAGGCGCAGTATTTGGCGAAATCCTGAATACCGTTGCCTGTCTCGGCGGAGATCATAAAGGTCTCGTCGAAAGCGAGGCGCTCGTTCAACTCCTTGGTCAGCCCGAGCAGGCGCTCCGGATTGATGAGATCGACCTTGTTAAGCACGAGCACGCAGCGCACATCGGCGGCCTTGAGCCGCGCGATGATTGCATCGGTATCTTCTGCCGCGCGCGCGGGTGCGCCGCCTTCGGCGCGGCTCAAATAAGCCTTCACGTCGACGAGTAGCGCGATGATGTCGGCATCGTCTGCGCCCGCCCAAGCCGCGCCGACCATCGCTTCATCGAGCTTGCGCTTGGCCGTGAAAATGCCGGGCGTGTCGACGAACACGAGCTGCGCATTGCCAACCACGGCAACGCCGCGCACACTTGCGCGTGTGGTTTGCACTTTGTGCGTAACGATCGAGACTTTGGTGCCGACGAGGCGATTGACGAGCGTCGATTTGCCGGCATTGGGCGCACCGATAATCGCAACGAACCCAGCGCGCGTTTTGCCTTCGCCGCTCATGCGCTGTGCGATGCTGTGGCTCTGTCGGCTTCGACGCGAGACCAAATTTCCAGCTGTACGAGAAAGGCCGCGGCCGCCACCTGCTCTGCCGCGCGCTTGGAATTGCCGATGCCCTTCGCTTCGCCTTGCCCGCTCACAGTTACGCGCACCGTGAATTCTGGGCGATGATCGGGCCCGGTGCGCGCGATTTGCTCGTAGCGCGGCAGGCCCAGCCCGCGATCCTGCGTCCACTCCTGCAGCGCAGATTTGGCATCGCGCGGGATGATGTCGACCTCTTCAAGCGCGCGCGCCCGAAGCCGAGTGAAAGAAGCCCCGCGCCGCTTCGATTCCGCCATCGAGATAAACCGCCGCCATCACGGCCTCGCAGGCATCGGCGAGGATTGCCGGCTTGTAGGCGCCCGTGCGCCCCTCGCTGCTGGCAACGCGCATATAGCGCGCAAGCTCGAGGTCTCTCGCGACGGCGGCGCATGTCTCCTTGCGCACCAGCGCATTGAGGCGCGGCGCGAGATCCCCCTCGCGCGCATCGGGGAAGCGCGTCATCAAGGCTTCGGCGGCAAGCAGCCCGAGCACGCGGTCGCCCAGAAATTCCAGCCGCTCATTGGTCACGGCGCGCGCGCCGGCGCTCGATGCGTGAGCGCCTGCTCCAAGACATCGCGATTTCGAACTTGTGGCCGATGCGCGCTTCTAACGCTGCCAGCGCGTCTTCATCCTGAGGAAGTGATTTCGCAGCCATTCAGTCGATCATCGTGAACAGCCGCCCAAAGCGGACATCCATCGGCCATTGCCAGAACGCCCAGAAAGGATGCGCCGACTTCATCGAGAAGAATAGGATCTCCGCCTTGCCTTCAAGATTTTGCGCCGGCACATAGCCGACGCCGCCGACCGCCACCGGAAAGCGGCTATCCTCCGAGTTGTCGCGGTTGTCGCCCATCATGAAATAGTGGCCGGCAGGCACGAATATTCCGGCGTGTTGTCGGCGCGGCTGTCATAGAGATCCAGTGTCTTGTATTTCACGCCATTGGGCAAAGTCTCTTGGTAGATGGTGCCCGTTGTCGGCTGTCCGGTCATCGGATTGTTCGAGACATAATTGCCGATCGCGCGGCGCGGCACCGGCTTGCCGTTGATGAAGAGAACGCCGCTTTTCATCTGGATCGTGTCGCCCGGCAGGCCGATCAAGCGCTTGATATAGTCGGTCTTATTGTCGGAAGGCGTCTTGAACACGATGACGTCGCCGCGCTTTGGCGCCGATGAAAAGATGCGGCCGGAAAACAGCGGCAAGGTGATCGGAAACGAGTACTTGCTGAACCCATAGGAGAATTTCGAGACGAACAGAAAATCACCGACCAGAAGCGTCGGCTTCATCGATTTCGATGGGATGTTGAAGGGCTGAAACAGGAAGGTGCGCACGAAGCCGGCGATCACGAGGGCGATCAAGATGGTTTGAATGGTCTCGGCCCAGGTCTCTTCCTTCTTGTCCTTCTTGGCCGGCTTGGCGCCGGAAACCGTCTTGGAGGGCTCGCTCGCTCCCGCCACCTTGGCCGGCCCATCCTCGGCCGTGGCCAGAGCCGGCTCATCCTTCAAGGGCGATTTTCCTTCGAACTCATTGATCGACATAAACTTTCCTCAGAAAGACGGCACGCGCCCGGGCTCGGCCTCGAAAGCTCAAAGCAACTCAATAACCCATCCCGGTGACACATTCCCATGAGAAATAGGCCGCAGTCACCAAATGGCTAAGGCCGGTGCGCTGTTTTGCCACCCCGATCCTCTCAATGGATCAGCTTGAAGATGCGGCCCCAGCGAATGCCCAGCGGCCATTTCCAGACCTCCCAGGCCGGCTTGGGCAGGTGATAGGAGAAGAAGAAGATCTGGGCCTTGCCTTCGAGATTTCCACCGGGACATAGCCGACGCCGCCCATCGAGATCGGGATGCGGCTGTCGCTGGAGTTGTCGCGGTTGTCGCCCATCATGAAATAATGGCCCGGCGGCACCTTATAGACATCGGTGTCGTCTTCCGGGCTCTCGCCGAGATCGAGCGTTTGGTAAGTCACGCCGTTCGGCAGCGTTTCGCGATAGAGCGTGCCGGCCTTCGGAAGCCCGGTCATGGGGTCAGCTGCGGTGAATGTGCCATCGGCCACCCGCGGCACGGCTTTGCCGTTGATGTAGAGAATGCCGTGCATCACCTGGATCTCATCACCCGGCAATCCAATCACGCGCTTGATGAGGTCGGTTGCTGTTGTCGGCAGGCGTCTTGAACACGACGACATCGCCGCGCTTGGGCGGTGAGAAGAAGAGGCGCCCCGGACCGGGGATCAGCGGCAAGCTGAACGGCAACGAATAGCGGCTGAAGCCATAGGAAAATTTTGAGACGAAAAGGAAGTCGCCGATCAGAAGAGTCGGCTTCATCGACCCCGAGGGAATGTTGAAAGGCTGAAACAAGAACGAGCGCACAAACCCGGCGATTAGAAGCGCGATGAGGATGGTTTGAAAGACTTCGACCCAAGTCTCCTCAGGCTTCGCCGGCTTGGCCGCGCTCTTATTCGGCGCGGAAGTCTTGGCGCTTGACGCCGTGGCAGAGGATTTGCCCGCCAGCTTCTTCTGCTCCTCTTCGTCAGACGCAAGCGCCTCGGGCTTGGATGGTTGGGTCGTCATGGCATCCCCCAGATGGCGCGCATGATGTGTGATTTCACGACTTGGGCCTAGCCTCGATCATCACGATCGCTTGAGCCATGGGATAATCATCTGTGAGCGTCACGTGAATGACTGCGCGCATGCCCCGCGGCGTGATCTCCTTCAAGCGCTCTAACGTTTTGCCGGTGAGCTCCATTGTCGGTTGTCCACTCGGCAAATTAACAACGCCCATATCGCGCCAGGCCGTGCCCATGCGGAGCCCGGTGCCGAGCGCCTTGGAGCATGCCTCCTTGGCCGCCCAGCGCTTGGCATAGCTGGCGGCCCGCTCCCTGCGGCGCTCCGACTTGTTCTGCTCGATCTCGGTAAACACCCGATTGATGAAACGCTCGCCGAACCGCTCAAGCGTCTTCTCGATGCGCCGGATATCGACCAGATCGTTGCCGAGACCGATGATCATGCTTCGCCCATGGTTGCGCGCGCCGATTCGGCCCACTCACGTGACACCTTAACAGCGAAAGGCTAAAAGCTTTCCGCCATGGCTAAGCTTTCCGTCAATGTCAACGCAATCGCCTACCTACGGAACCGGCGCGAGTTGCCCTGGCCGTCGCTGGAGGGGCTTGGCCGTATCGCGCTTGAAGCTGGCGCCGCCGGGCTGACGGTGCACCCGAGGCCCGATGAGCGCCATGTCCGGCGCACCGATGTGCCGGTGCTGGCCGAGCTGGTGCGTTCTTTTCCTGGCCGCGAGTTCAATATCGAGGGCAATCCGGATGCGCGCTTTGTGCAGATCGTCGAGGCGGCGAAGCCGGATCAAGTGACGCTGGTGCCGGACGATGTGCGCCAATCGACGTCAGATCATGGCTGGGACATCCCGGCTCACGCGGCGTTTCTTTCGGAGATCATCCCGCATCTCAAGCAATCGGGCATGCGGGTGTCGCTGTTCGTCGATGCTATGCCGGAGCGCGCAAGTGAGGCGAAAGAGGTCGGCGCTGATCGCATCGAGATTTTCACCGGGCCTTATGGCGCCACGCTCGATCAAGTTGGCCAGGCGATTGAATTGAAGAACATTGTCGCGACGGCGGAAGCCGCGCGCAAAGCCGGCATCGGCGTCAATGCCGGGCACGATTTGACGCTCAAGAATCTGCCGCCGCTCATCGCGCATGCACCCAACATCTTAGAAGTTTCGATCGGCCATGCGCTCACAGCCGACGCACTCGCCTACGGCATGGCCGAAACCGTGCGCCTCTACCGCACAGCCTGTGGCGACGCCGCAAAAGTTTAGGAACCAAGTGTGTCTACGGACAATCGTCGAAGCAAAAACAGCCGACGTAGAGCAGCGCGAACGCCACGACAAAAGGGGTAACAACGCAAAACAGCGCCACCAACAGTGTCTTGGCAACCCACAACGGATTGCTCGCACGCCCACCCTTCCACCAAAGCCCCAGCATCGCAGCAATCAATGCATTCAAGAGAATTGGCGGACCGACGCGCACAAATGTACTCAGATTAAAGGGATGAAGAAACAGCTGCATTGGCCCAAACCAGTAGGCTGCATCAACGGCCGCGGACAGGACGAGCAAGATTATCAGGCGTGTCGCAATTGATATGTGCTTTGAGCGAAGCGCCATCAATCTGCTCGGGGTTAAGTGCCACCGAGTGCGGCTTGGCGGGAGCCGGGTTTGACGGCGGGAATGCGCGCGAGCTCGGGCGGAAGCTTGTCGGCCTCGTAAGCCGGAATATCGAGCGTTGCGAGCGCGATGAACGGCACGCCCAAGAGCGGGCCGGCTTTGCCGTTTGAGCGGTCGATGACGCATGCAGCGAGCGTGGGCTTGCCGCCGGCTGCAATGATGCAGTCCAAGCACTCTCGGCTGGAGATGCCTGTCGTCACGATGTCTTCGACCATCAAAACGCGCGCGCCGGGCTCGAGCGCAAAGCCGCGCTTGAAGACGAATTTCTCGCCTTCGCGCTCGGCGAAGATCGACGGCAATCCCATTTGCCGCGCCACTTCGTAGCCGGGAATGATCGCGCCGACCGCCGGGGCGACAACGATGTCGAACGGTCCGTAGCCGGAGGATTTGGCTTTTTCCGCGATCGCTTTCGCCAGGCGCTCGGTACGCTCGGGATATTTGAACACCAGCGCCTTCTGCAGATAGCGCGAGGAGTGAAGCCCCGAGGCGAGGATGAAATGGCCATCCCAGAGCGCATTGGCGCCGCGGAACTCATCGAGCACTTGTTCGGTGTTCATGACTTGGCCCTCACCTCTTGCGCCTTTATGCTGGCCGCCACCCAAAGGGAGGCGCACCATGATAACAGCAATCGTTCAGTTCGACTTGCCCGGCCCATTGTCGGAAAAGCAGGCGCGCATAGCCTTCGAGGCGGCGGCCGGCCAGTTCCAGAATGTGGAAGGCCTTGTGCGCAAATATTTCCTTCTGAGCGAAGACGGCAAGACGGCCGGCGGCGTCTATCTGTGGACGCGCGAGGATCTCGCCAAACCGGCGCATCAGCGCTTCAGCCACGAGATCAAGGAACGCTTCGGCGCCACCGCAAGCGTTACGTTTTTCCACACGCCGGTGATCGTCGACAACGCGCTCGGCAAAGTCGAGGTCAGCGCGGCCGCGTAAACCTGCCGTCTCAGGCGGGCTTGTGGCTGGCGAGGAAATTTCCCATGCGTTCCACCGCCTTCGAGATGTTCTCTGAGGAGTTGGCGCAGGAGAGCCGGACATAGCCTTCGCCCAGAACGCCGAAATCCGGCCCGCCGACAATCGCGACGCCTGCCTGTTCGAGCAGCGCTGAGGCAAGCTTCTTCGCCTTCCAGCCGGTGCGCTTGATGTTGGGGAACGCATAGAATGCGCCTTTGGGCTTGATGCATGAAACGCCCGGCAGCTTGTTGAGCAAATCGGTGACAAGCAATCGCCGCTCGTCGAAAGCCTTCGCCATCATGGCAACGGCATCTTGCGGGCCGGTGAGCGCTGCGAGCCCGGCATATTGCGCGGGCGCGTTGACGCAGGAATAGGAATTGACGGCGAGCTTGCGCGCAAAATCGTAGAGCTTGTCCGGCCACACCGAATAGCCCATGCGCCAGCCCGTCATCGCGTATGTCTTCGACCAGCCATTGAGCAGGATCAGCCGGTCGCGGATGGAGGGATAATTGAGCAGCGTCGTGTGCTTCTCGTTGTCGAAGACGAGCTGATCGTAAATCTCGTCCGACATCAGCGCGACATCGGGGAACTTCTCGAGCCCCGCGACAAGCTTATCGATCTCGGCTTTGGGCGTGACGCCGCCTGTCGGGTTGGCTGGCGAGTTGATGATGATCAGGCGCGTTTGCGGCGTGATCAGCTTGAGTGTTTCTTCGGCCGAAAACGCGAAGCCGTTCTCCTCGCGGATCGGCACCGGGATCGGCTTGGCACCGGTAAACTCGATCATCGAGCGATAAATCGGAAAGCCGGGATCGGGATAGAGAATTTCCGCGCCCGGCTCGCCGAACATCAAGATGGTGTCGAACATCGTCACCTTGCCGCCCGGCACGATCAGCACGTTCGCGGGCGAAACAGTGGCGCCGAAGCGTTTGTGCAAATCGGCCGCGACCGCCTCGCGTAAGGGCTTGATACCGTTGGCGTCGGTATAGCCGTGATGGCCATCGCGCAGCGCCTTGATCGCCGCTTCGACGATATGCGCAGGGGTTGGAAAATTCGGCTGACCGATACCCAGATTGATAATGTCGCGGCCTTGGCTCGCAAGTTCGTTGGCGCGCGCCAAAACGGCGAAGGCATTTTCTTCACCAATACGGTCAAAAGCTGGGACTGTTTTCAGCATTGCGGGGCCTCATTTTCGCGTGCCGCTACTATGCCCGGTTTGCACGCACCACGCTACTTGGGGTGCCCCGTTGAGCACTCAAGGCGCGAGGGCGCAAGCGTATTTGAAGCCTTGCAAGGATAAATTTCTTCCGTACACACGCATATTTAGCGGGCACTGCCTCCTTTGAGCATTGCCAATCCATCCGGCGCACCCCATATTGATTATGCGCTCACTCTGAAAAGGCACCTGCTTTTCGGCCCGACGCCGATCATGTGGGGGTGGCGCGGATTTGAGCGAAAATCTGAGTTTCGCGGCCGCCGCTCATCAAGGAGCGCTGTGTTGCTGCGCGCGCCATGCGGCGATGCCTTTACGGCACAGGTTCTCGCGAGTCCTGCGATCAAGGAGATTTTCATGCCCAAGCCCAACAACCTCAGCGCCGCGCGCAATAAAGCACAAAATCACTTCACCGCCACTGAACGCCGCGATACGGCGTTTCGCGTGGAAGTCGAGCGCCAGCAAGAGGCGCGTAACGCCAAAAATGCGAAGCTGCGGGCGCTGCGACTTGCCAAAGAAGAGGCAGACAAGATCGAGGCTGAGAAGGCCGCTGCCTTGAAAGCGCAAGAAAAGCCGCCGGTACGGCCCACCCGGAAGAAGAAACCCGCTACGGCGAAATAAACTTCCCGCGTGGCTTGATTCTTAACCTGCCCGGCCCTATCTACCTCTCTACGCGACGGTGTCTCCGTCAGAAGAAGCGCGCTCACGTTTGAATCCCTGCCCGCCTGAATGCGCGCCTGGACGAGACAGTCGAACCCACTTCCCTGATGAATTTCCTGTTCGCGGTCGCTGACGGCGCATTGCTGCGGCGAAACTTCACTCAGGACTTCTTCATGAATACCGGAATCGTAAAGTTCTTCAACGCAACCAAAGGCTTTGGTTTTATCTCGCCCGAGAATGGCGGCAAGGATGTGTTCGTTCACATCTCGGCGGTCGAAGCGGCGGGCATGCGCAGCCTCAATGAAGGCCAGCGCGTCACCTTCGACGTTCAGCCCGATGCCAAAGGGCCAAAGGCCGTCAATCTCAGCGTCGCGTAACGTTTGCGTCTGAACTAAACGAGAAGCGGTGGAGAGTTCTCCGCCGCTTTTTTTGTTCGGCGTTGACTGCGCGCCCGTAGCGGTTCACGCGCGCGTCTTGAATCTGCTAAGGCGCAACGCGAAGGCTTGCGGCTCGCGCCGCTTCCGGCGTGCCTTCAAAGACATCGCGTGAGACATGACGCGTGGCCAGGAAGAAGTGAACCGCGCCCCAGAGAAATGTGACCGCCGTAGACGCGAGCGCGTAACGCAGACCATTGGCGTTCGCGGCATGGCAAGCGGCCGTGAGCGCGCCCGAGGAGCCCTGCGGTGCCACGCCGCCAGGACACATGGCGTGAAAGTCGCCGAGCGTAAAGAGATGCGTTGCGATGAGGTCCGACAGATAGCCCATTGCAGTGGGCCCCGCCGCTGTTCCCATCACACCGAGCATCAAACCCAACACGGCCGATGCGGATGCACGCATACGTGGCGTCGACATGTTCTGTACCATCGCAAGCGTCGGGCTCCAATAGAGGAACAAGAACGCGTTGCCGGACATAATGCCAACAACGCACAGCCAGAAATTGGGATTGGTGAAGCCCCAAAGGTAGAAGGGGATCGCGATCAAGATGCCGATCATCGGCCCCCACACCCACCAACGGCGATCTCGAGCGCCCACCTTCTCCGCGATGAAGGCGCCCCCAAGCAATCCCAATGAAAGCGTGATTGCGCTACCCGCACCATAAGCGAGGCCTGCATCGGCGATGCTTATGCCGTGCGCTCTGATGAAAAAGATCGGCATGAATTGGCCGATCGCGTTCATACCGAATGCCGCAAGGCTTGAGCCGATCAGGATGTGAACGAAAGTCGGCTTTTTGAAGAGATGCTTGAGAACGGCCGCAAAGCTCGGCGGCTCCGCTTCTCCGCTCGGATGCCCGTCGACTAGGCCGCGCGGCGGCTCCTTCAAAGTGAATTGCGTTAACAGGGCCACCAGCAATCCAGGTACGCCGACAATGAGGAATGCCGTGCGCCAATCGACTGCCTCAGCGATAAGCCCACCGCCCGCCGCGCCGATAAGCGACCCGATCGGAACGCCAAGCCATAGAATAGCGATCGCGCCCGCGCGCTTTTCAGCCGGGAAGTGATCGGAGATCAGCGAGGTGGCCGCCGGGCCGTAGCCGGCTTCACCAAGCCCCACACCGGCGCGCCCGATCAAGAGCTGCCAGTAATTGGTGACAGCCGCGCAGGCAATCGTCAGCATCGACCAGATTGTGATCGCAACCGCGGTGATTCTGATGCGGTTGAAGCGCTCCGCAAAGCGCGCGAAAGGAATGCCGAACAAGAGATAAGGCAGGGCAAAGCCCAATCCCTGAACCATCCCGATCTGCTGATCGTTCAGCTTGAGATCCTGTTTGACCGTTTCGGCAAGCGCCGTCATTACCGCGCGATCGACAAAGCTGTAAGCCGAGATGATGACGAGCACAGTGAGCAGCCACCGCCGATAGCCCGCGCTCAGGAGCCGGTCCATATCTCCTCCCGATACCGGCGCTTTGATTATCTGCTTTGCGTAGGTGCGCCCGGCGCGGAAGTTTGGCCGTTTTCGGTACCGGGTTGCAAGCTGGCGCCGCGGTAGCGGGCGAGGCCCTCGCGGGCGTTGAAGCGGCGCGCCTCGTCCGCCAGCTCGACCGGCACAATCTCCGTGCCGACCGGCGCAAGCGATAATGCGGCAAGCTTCAAATGCTGAACCGCGAATGGAATACCGATAATCGTGATGCCGCATAGCACAGCGGCAATGACGTGGCCGATCACGAGATACCAGCCGGCGAGCAGAAACCACACGACATTGAGCAAGAGGCGCCAGACGCCGGTGATCGCATCTTCGCGGCCGGTCAGTTCGCGCCGCGAGATCGCCTCGCGCCCGAACGGCCAGAAGGTGAAGGAGCCGATGCGCCAGGCCGCGCTTGCCCAAGGCAGGCCGACAATCGTGATCGCCAAGAGGATTGCGCCGAACCACCAGGCGAGGCCCATAACGAACCCGCCGAAGACGAACCATATGAGGTTGAGGATCAGGCTCATGGCCGATTGCCTTTGCTTCGAAGCTTTGCGCCTACTGATCCAAATAGCTGGAAACGGCAGCGGCAACAATCAAGAGATGCCGGGACCACGCCGGCCGGATGCAGGTGCTAAATCAAGAAACGCTGGCGGGCCCCGTCATCCGCTACTGGGCGCTAGCCGCGGACACGTCGGACCGATGAGATCAAAGGCGAGGCGCGCAAGGCCGCCTGAATTTGCGTTAAGTGCTTGGCATCGAGCACTTCGACATCGACAATAAGCTCCCAAAAGTCAGAGGAGCGGTCGGTGATGTGCAGATTGGTGATGTTGCCGCCTTGATCGGAGATCGTGTTCGCCAGCATGCCCAGCGCGCCGCGCTCATTGACCACGACGACCTTGATACGCGCGATCGGCGTCATCTTCTCTTCGGCTTCGCTCTCCCAGGAAATGTCCTGCCAGCGCTCGGGCTCTTCATAAAAGTTCTCGAGCTGCGCGCAATCGATCGTATGCACGTCGATGCCGCGGCCCTCGGTCATAATGCCGACGATGCGGTCACCCGGCACGGGATGACAGCAATCGGCCATATGCACGGCAAGGCCAGGCGTTAAGCCTTTGATCGGGATCGGCGCGCCGGATTTGATCTTGGGCGGCGACTTCTTCTTCAGTTGCAGCTGAAACGGCTTTTTCACCGTGCCGGGAAACGCCGCTTCCAGCACATCCGATGCGCTCAAAATGCCTTGGCCGACATCAGCATAAACATCTTCTTCGGTATCCTGCTTGAGACGCCGGAGCGCTTCTTGAACCGCCTTGTCGGAAAAGGCGCGGCGCGCGCGCGTGAACTCGCGCTCGATCACTTCTCGGCCGAGCCGGACATATTCGCCCCGCGCGCGCTGGCGCACAAAGCGGCGGATTGCCGTTTTCGCGCGGCCGGTGACGGCGATGTTCTCCCAAGTCGGCGAAGGCGTCTGCGCGTTCGAGCGAATGATCTCGACACTATCGCCGTTGACAAGCGTTGTATGGAGCGGCACTTGCCTGCCGTTGATGCGCGCTCCGACGCAGGTGTCACCGACATTGGTGTGAACCGCGTAGGCGAAATCGATCGGCGTTGCGCCTTTGGGCAAAACGATGAGATCGCCCTTGGGCGTGAAGCAGAACACCTGATCCTGGAACAGCTGAAGCTTGGTGTGCTCCAAGAATTCGTCCGCCGGACCGCCCTGCTCCAGCATCGCAACCAGATCCTGCAGCCAGCGATACTCGGCCATCTCGACATCATAACTGTGCCCATTGAGGCCCTGCTTGTATCGCCAATGCGCAGCAACGCCGCGTTCCGCCGTCTCGTGCATGGCGCGCGTGCGGATTTGTACCTCGATGCGACGCCGCTCCGGCCCGATGACCGAAGTGTGGAGCGAGCGATAGCCGTTGGGCTTGGAGACCGAGATGTAGTCTTTGAACCGGCCAGGAACGATCGGCCAAGCACGATGAATGATGCCGAGCGCGCGATAGCAATCTTCGACCGACGCGACGACAACGCGGAAGCCGAACATGTCGGAGAGATTCTCGAACGAGACCTCCTTATTCTGCATCTTGCGCCAAATCGAATAAGGGTGCTTTTGGCGGCCATAGACTTCGGCTTCAAGCCCCTCTTCAGCGAGCTTGGTCTTGAGCGCACGCGTGATGCGCGCGATCATGTCGCCCGATGTCTCGCGCAAATAGTTCAGGCGCTGGATGATCGACTCGCGCGCCTTGGGATCGAGCTCACGGAACGCAAGATCCTCCAGCTCCTCGCGCAGATCCTGCATGCCGATGCGGCCGGCGAGTGGCGCATATATTTCCAGCGTCTCTTCGGCGATCTTATGCCGGCGTGCGGGATTCGGATGATGATCGAGCGTGCGCATATTGTGCAGCCGGTCGGCAAGCTTGACCAAGAGCACGCGGATGTCCTTCGACATTGCGAGCACGAGCTTGCGGAAGTTTTCCGCCTGCTTGGACTTCTCGGAAGACAGCTCGATCTGCGAAAGCTTGGTCACTCCGTCGACGAGATCGGCAATCGTCTCGCCGAATTTTTCCCGCACATCGGCGAGCGTTGCTTCCGTATCCTCGACGGTGTCGTGCAGAAGCGCGGTGGCGATGGTCGCGGGATCGAGCTTGAGGTCGGTCAGGATGCCGGCGACTTCCAAGGGATGCGACATATAGGGGTCGCCCGAATGGCGGGTTTGGTCGCCATGCGCCTTCATCGCATAGACATAAGCCTTGTTGAGCAGGCCCTCATCGGCCTTCGGGTCATAGGATTTGACCCGCTCCACAAGCTCGTATTGCCGCATCATTTCGTTTCGCGCACCTCCTCACCGACTATATAAGCATGATTTTTGAAAATGCCTTCAAATTGCAGTGGTATTTGCCGCATGCTCAGGCGTTAACCCTTCAAGAGCCGCCATGCGAACGCGCCCAACCGCCCGTGTCATTCTGATCGATCCTGGCTCACGGGTGCTGCTCATGCGATTTAAGGACTTCCATGAGGAGCGGCACTTCTGGGCGACGATTGGTGGTGGCCTGAACCCTGACGAGGCCGTGCTGGAAGGCGCCCTGCGCGAAGCACGCGAGGAAACGGGGCTGGAAGATCTGCGACCCGGGCCGACGGTTTGGTATGGCGAGGTTACGTTGCTCGGCCTCGACCGCCTGCCCACCTTGATGCAGGAGCATTATGTGGTGATGCACACATCCGGCGGCCCTTTGTCGGACGCCGGTTGGGAGGACCTTGAGCGCGAGTTCGTGAAAGAGATGCGTTGGTGGTCGCTAGAGGCGATCGCACGCTCGACCGAGACGATCTATCCCCTGGGATTTGCCAATCTGCTGCGGCCGGTCCTTGCCGGCGACTATCCCGTCGAGCCGATCGTTCTTCCACTCCGCTCTTAGCGTCATGGCCGGGACAGGCCCGGCCATGACATGTTGAGACAATCAGGCAACATATTTCAGGTTCATCGCGCCAATGCCCGCTGCAACATCAAGCCCGGTGTTACCCTGAACACTGACGGGTTGAAGCGCGATCGACTTATCAAGCCCGCCGACGAGGACATTGACGTCGCCGCCGACACCGACCGTGGCACCAGCAGTAGCGCCGGCATATTTGCCTTCGAGCGCACCCGCTTTGACACTGCTTGTCGGTGCGACGACGCTCCACACCATCTCGCCGCCGCTTGTATAGCCAAGGTCGAATCCGAGCTTGGAGATCGATCCGCGATAATGCGTGTCTAAGCCGTCTTCACGGTGATAGAGGCAATTCACTCTGCGGGACGAGCCAAGAAGGTATCCCCAACCGCTGTCGACATGACAGCTCAGCACACCGATCTTTATGCCCGACGCCTGGGCTGGAACTGACACTGCCAATGTGCTGGCAAGTGCGGCAGCAATCGCAATAACACCCGTCTTCATAAGCATGACGGTCTCCTTGCAATGTTGAACCTAGCGACGGGTCAAGCCCGCGCATACCTGATCAACACTTGCGCTGAACAGCAGTTCCTGACGGCAATGGGGGCCCCATTGCCGCAATCACACGACGCACACGAAAAAGTCAGGCGGAACCCCAGACTTCGTCTGCAACCTCAACGACAAGCGCGAGCTTGCGCTTTTGATCGTCCTCGGTCAGCTCATTGCCGAAATGGCTCGAGGCAAAGCCGCATTGCGGTGAGAGGCACAGCCGGTCGAGCGGAACGAATTTCGCGGCTTCGTCGATGCGGCGCTTAAGCTCGTCCTTGCTTTCAAGCTTGGGCGTCTTTGTGCTCACGAGGCCCAGCACCACTCTCTTTCCCGGTGCCATGAAACGCAAAGGCTCGAACCCGCCGGCACGCTCGGTGTCATATTCAAGGAAAAAGCCATCGACCTCGGCGCTTCCGAACACGGTCTCGGCGACTGCGTCATAGCTACCTGAGGCCATCCACATGCTCTTGTGATTGCCGCGGCAGGTGTGAAGCGTGACGGTCAATCCCGGCCAATCACGCGCGATGCGATTGATGATCTCGACATAGCGGCCGGGCAATGTCTTCGGGTTTTCGCCGTCGGCAAAAACTTGAGCGCGTATCGCATCGTCGCACAAGACCGCAAACGAAACGTCATCGAGCTGCAGATAAGTGAGGCCCGCCTCCAAAAGATCAGCGATCTCGAGACGGTAGGCGTGAATGATGTCGTCCCAAAACACGGCGAGATCAGGATAGATCCCTGAATCGATGACCTTTCGTCCGCCGCGCAAATGCAAATATGTCGGCGATGGAATGCACTGCTTGGGCGTGCGCATGGTCAGCCCGCTCAGATAACGGAAGTGGTCGAGCGCAACCGCGCGCGTGCGGCGCACTTTGTCCTTCACCACCATCATGGATGAGGTGACTTCGGTGCTGCCATCGTCGCCATGAAAGCCGATTGGGTAATTTCCCTGCGTGGCGGCGATGCCGGTGAAGCCGGTCAGGAAATCGACATGCCAGATCGCGCGGCGAAACTCACCGTCGGTGATCGACTGCAGGCCGACAAACTCCTGCATGCGCACAGCATCCTTGATCGCGCGGTCCTCGACCTCTTTGAGCGCCTCGCGGGAGAAGGCGCCCTTGCTCAGCGCCTCGCGCGCCGCCTGCAAGGCTCTAGGGCGGAGGAGGCTGCCGACATGATCTGCTCTAAAGGGTGGCTTTAAGGTGCTGGCCATGGGACACGACCTTGGAAGAAGGGCCCCGAGTATAGCCATGTGCGTGCCGCGTAACAGAGCGCACATTTAGGGTCAGGACCCTCATAAAGCGGCGGCCCGGCGTTGGGAACCGCCTCAAAATGCCGCGCATTCCCTGTGCTCGAACAGGAGGACGGACTCCTGCTTGAACTGCGACTTATAGGCGGCGCGAATGGCCTCGAGCTTGGCCTGCTCATCCTTCGTGCCCTTGATAATGATGAGCAAGAGCTTGGAGGGCTCGCGGATGATCCTGCCGCCATCCGTGCGCCATTGTCCGTGCGCATCAAAAACGGAAAGCCCATCCGGGAAACGCGGCGTCACCTCCTTATCCACGAATGCTGCCCAATCGGCATCGCTGACAGAGCCGCCGCCGGCAATGCTTCGTCCGAAGATAAGCTCTGCGCTCGTCATAGGCTGAAGGCCGGGCGGGCAGAAACCGGGAAGGCTCGCGCACCCGGTCAGCAAGAACGCAAGCACCAGTGCCGGCAAGGCAGCGCCGCGGCCTAAGAAATCCAAGGTGCGAGCGCTCCTCTCGCGAGAAGCAAGGAAGCTAATGCCGCGAAGACAAGCACGGTCGCCGAAAAGCGTGCCTTACGCCATATCGACCAGCCCTCACCGTCTTTGCCGAGCCAAACCGGCGTGAGCAGGCCAATCTGCGCAAGCACGAGAAGGCTTGCCGCCAGACATGCCCACGAGCCAACGAGCACGGAGATGGTCGGCCAAGTGTAGACAATGTTGGTTTGATCCCTGGCGGCCTGAATCTGCAGGAAAACAAATCCAGCAGCGCCGATGAGGAACAGAACGGCCGAGGCGATCTGAACGATCCCGGCGATGCCTTGCAGGTGCGTGCGAGGCATGCCGCGGCCAAGCCGGACAAAGAACCCGACCAGCACGGCAACCGCCGTCAGGAGCGCAAGCAAAGTGACAAGGCCGAGCGTCGAGGTTTGACGGGCAGGGCCCGCACGGTCGCCAGCCACGGCCATAGAAATGAAGCGCGGCGCATGGCCCTTCTTGAGCTCGAACATGAGCTCCCCGGTTCCTGTATCCGACTTGAAAATGCCCGGCTTATCGGTTGGCACCAAACGGCGCACTTCTCCTCCAGCCGAGGTGATCAAATAGCCATCCGCATAGGCAAATCCGATCCCCTGTAGCGACTGGACGAAACCATCAAGGCCGCTATAGGGCCTGCGGGTCAGCGTGTATTGACCAACATAAGGCAGGGCACCGGCGAGCTTGAGCGTGCCCGTCAAGGGCGCCTCGGGTGGTGGCAAGTAGAAATGCTCGATCACGAGCGGCGCCACAGGACCGGCGAGCTTGTTGCCGCCCTCGGTGTTGGTCGAAACGAAGATACCGAGGCGCAGCTTCGGTACTAACGTCATCTCGGAGTGGAACGCCAGCGTGTCGCCGCCGTGCCCATAGACGTGAAAGCCGCCACGCATGAGCGTTGCCATAAAGCCGGCATCCCAATTGCCGACTTCCGGCGGCAGTGTGGTCATCGGTGTGCGGAAGGCCTTGGCCGCAACCGGGCCAAACACAGTCGCGCCGTCGTATGTGCCATCGCCGAGCAGCATCAACATGTAACGCGCCATATCGCCCGCGCTCGCGGAGATGACGCCGGCTGGCGCAACTTGCGTGATGTATTCAAACTTGTGCGGCTTGAAGCCACCGGCATTGAAGCGGAACGGCAGCGAAACATCCTTTGCGAGCGCTTTGGACATTGGCGCCGGCAGATCGGCGCGCGCCGGATAGGGCTCGCGGTCGCTGATGTTCTTAAGACCAAGCGGGGCGAAGATTCTCTGCTCGACAAGATCCTGCCACGGCGCGCCTTCGACATGGGCGACTGCCGCACCTGCCAGCGCTGCACCGTAGTTGGAGTAGGAAGAGATCAACCCCGGCTCACGCACCCGATTTGGCCGCGTCTCATGCAGCCAACGGTCGAGCGGACGAATTTGCGCCGGATCTCTCGCGAATATGACGCCAAGGGCACGATCTTCGAAGCCCGGCGAATGGGTCATGAGATCACGCACGCGAATTTCGTGCTTGAAGCCTTGCGACGGGATTTTGAGATCGGGCGGCAGATAATTGTTCACCGGCGCGTCGAGGTCGATCTTGCCTTCCTCAACGGCCTTCATGATCAGAATCCAAGTGAAGGTCTTGGTAATCGAGCCGATGCGAAACAGCGTGGTGTCCGGATTAACGCGGCGCACCGGCTTGTAGGACGCAAAGCCATAGCCTTTCTTGAAAATGACGGCGCCATCCTGCACCACCGACACCGTCGCCCCGGCGATATGATCGTCGATCATCCCCGTACGCATGACGCCGTCGATGAAAGCTTCAAGCTCGGCCGGCGGGATATCATCGCTGACCGCGAGGCGCGCACCGCCCCCGGTTCCAAGCGTGGCTGATTCAACGGGTGTCGAAGGCGCAGCCCTTATCGGCTGCATGGCTTGGCCGAACGCCGCGACCGGTATCAACACAATCGCGCAAAGCAAGCCGATCAGCGGATGGCGCATGTCGTTCCCCCCATTTTATTGCCGCGGCCCGCGCGCAGGCGAGCCGTCGCGATTTGATCAGCAGTTAAGCGGGGAAGAGTGACAGCCGCAATCGGCTAGTGTCCCGATTCGTAAGTTCGTTGGGGCAGGTGGCCGACTTTGGACGAACTTACGAATCGAAAGGACACTAGCAAGATCATATTTCTAGTGTGGTTTTCGGATTTGAAGTTCCTGAAAACGTCCGCCGCACTGACTGCAGGAACTTCAAATCCACCACACTAGTACATGTCCTCTTCGCGGCGGATCGGCGGGCGCTCGGCTTCGTTTTGCAGCGCTTTGAGAAGATCGGCCTCGGAGATCTGACTCATCTCAGGCGCGTCTTCCTCGCCCTCGCCGATCTGCTCCGGCTCATCAACCTCGACATGCTTCTGCATCGAGTGGATGAACGCCTCCCGCAGACCTTCGACCGTGACCTCCTGCTCGGCGATCTCGCGGAGCGCAATCACCGGATCCTTATCGTTTTCCTTCTCAACCAGCGGCGCTTCACCGGACGCGAGCATGCGGGCCCGCTGGGCCGACAGGAGAACGAGCTCAAACCGGTTTGGTACCTTGTCGACACAATCTTCGACGGTCACGCGCGCCATAGGCACTCCTCAAAGGTAAGGAAATCAAGGAAATCAAGGCTCCGGGTACACCAATTGCCAGCCCGGGGCAAGGTCAGCCTTGAGCTAGTGCGCCACAGCGGCACGGCCAGTCTTGGGCCGGCGTTAACCAAGCCGGCCCAATAATGGCCTCGCCTGCTCAAGAACTGAGCCCTTCTGGCCTGAGGCGGCTCACGGTCAGAAAAACCGGAAGAATTCTGGGGTGTTTTCGCCGCTTTGGCCTTCAGGCCAGGGGGAGCAGGACCATGAAGACTTCTCGGCTTGTTTTTGGGTGGGCTCACGCTCGCCATTCTCACTTGCGTCGGCGCATCGCTGGCCGCCGTCACGGTCACTACCAAAGATGGCGCCAAGGCCGAACGGATCCCGATCTATTTTCCGGCCGGCGCCGTGCGCCTGACGAGCGATGCCGAGAGGGTGCTCGACGAAACGGCAAAGGAGGCCCAGGAGGCTCATGCCGTGCGAATCCTGGTGATCGGCTATACCGGCGGCAGCGCAGGCGAAGCAGATCGCGCGCAAAACGCCTCCGCGCGTGCGGGTCTTGTCCAGCAGGCGCTCCTGAGGCGCGGCATCGATCCTCGCTTGGTCTATGTGATGGCCTCGGCGGCTCCCGTCCCAACCGCCGCCGCCCCGGCTTTCATCGCCGAGCGCAGCGCTGAGATCATCATCGAGCACGGCAAGCCCGGTTTCTAAGCCGGCAGCTGCGCAAGCAGCTCGCGCGCGGTGAGCCCAAGCGCGGGGTGACGCCACTCGGGCGCGATCTCGACCAAGGGCTCGAGCACGAAACGGCGTAAATGCATGCGCGGATGAGGCAGGATGAATGGCCCGCCCGGCTCGCCCGGCCGGTCACCACGCTGCGCCGCCGCATGCCACTCCGGCGAGACGATGTCATCCACGCTCAGCAGATCAAGATCGATCGGGCGCGCAGCCCACGAAATATTACGTACACGCCCTAATTCGCGTTCGATGCCGTGAAGCCCCTCAAGAATTTCTACCGGCGCGCGCCGGCTGCGGCCAACCGCAACCGCGTTCAGGAAGTCCGGCTGTCCACTGTCCAGCGGATAAGCGGGCGTTCTGAAGAACGACGAAACCTTGACATCCGAGATGCCGGCTTGGGGAAGACGGCTTATCGCGGCGTCAAGACTCTCAGCGGGCGGTCCTGCAGGGCCCGGGACATTCGCCCCGAGCGCGATCAACACAATGGCATCAGGCGATGTCAAATCTGCGTGCGGCATGTGCAGAACCGAAATAATCGAACAACGTTCATTATCCTATACCTGCCGAATCGGCGAATATCGCGATATCGGGGCCGGGCACAAGCAGCCTCGGAGGGTGCAAACGACAAACTAAAGTGACTGGATAGAGACCATGTTGTTCTATTCCGATGAACGCCTCGCGCTCTTCATCGATGGATCCAATCTTTATGCCGCGGCCAAGTCGCTCGGCTTCGACATCGACTATAAGCGGCTCTTGGAGGTCTTCGCGAACAAGGGCACTCTCATTCGCGCCTTCTATTACACGGCGCTGGTCGAGGATCAGGAATACTCTCCGCTCCGCCCACTGATTGATTGGCTCGATTACAACGGCTACTCCATGGTCACCAAGCCGACCAAGGAGTTCACCGACGCCACCGGCCGGCGCAAGGTCAAGGGCAATATGGATATCGAGCTGGCGGTCGACGTCATGGAGATGGCGGAGAGCGTCGATCACCTCATCATCTTCTCCGGCGATGGCGATTTCCGCCGCTTGGTCGAGGCGGTGCAGCGCAAGGGCCGCCGGGTGAGCATCGTCTCCTCGACACGCACCTCACCGCCCATGGTCGCCGACGAATTGCGCCGCCGGGCTGACAACTTCATCGAGCTCGAAGATTTGCGCGGACAGATCGGGCGCGATCCACCGGCGCGCGTCGTGCAATCGGGCCGCCCCGCCGAGCCGGCGCGTAACGATGATGAAGACGAGGACGAAGACAGCTCGCAGACCAAGGCTTCGGCGTCAGGCGGCTGAGCCGGTGATCGGGCTCACAGGCGATGCGCCCAGAGACTGCAAGCTCTGCCCGCGAACTTGTCGGCTTTCGTAATGTCAACCGCGATGCCGAGCCGGATTGGTTCAATGGCGCGGTGCCGAGCTTCGGCGATCCTGGGGCGCGGCTCGTGATTGTCGGGCTTGCACCCGGGCTTCACGGCGCAAACCGAACCGGGCGGCCGTTCACGGGCGATTATGCCGGCGATTTGCTCTATGCGACGCTTTTGAAGCTTGGCCTTGCGCGCGGGGACTATAATCAGCGTGCGGATGATGGGCTGGAACTCATCGGATGCACGATCACCAACGCCGTGCGTTGCGTGCCGCCGGAAAACAAACCGACGACCGACGAGATCAAGAAGTGCAACGCGTTTCTCACAGACACTTTGGATGGATTGACGAAGGCGCGCGCGGTGCTTGCGCTCGGGCGCATCGCGCATGATGCCGTGCTGCGGGCGTGGGACGAAAAGCCGACGCGTTTCACTTTCGGCCACGGCAATGAGCACGAGGCGCATGAGGACCTTGCGCTGATCGATAGCTATCATTGCTCACGCTACAACACGAACACCGGCAGGCTGACAACCGAAATGTTCGAGAGCGTGATGACCCGCGCAAAGACCCTGGCCGGATTGCCGCAGCGCTAGGTCTTCGATGCATCGCGTGCTTGGGCCCGCGCGGCATCGATTTGTTTGCCGGCCTCGCGAACGAACGGGATATACCTTGTCAGGCGGCGAAAGACGAACACCGACAAGAGTATGATGTAAAATGCCGGCGACCTCATAAGCTCGGGATGAAGGTCGTAAACGTAGAAGCGCACGCCGACCATAAGCAGCGCGTAAGGAATAAAGATCGCGCCAAGCCGCAAGAATTCGTCATGCAGAAAACCCGATGAGCCACGTGGGTGAAACGCCCAGGCGGCGCGATTGGACTGCCAGCGCCACAGTATGATCGCAGCGATGATGAGTGTTGCCGTGAGAAGCGGCACGAACACCATGAACAGCGGATGCTGCCGCCACGTGCTAGGATCCATGAGCTGCCCCCCTCAGCATTTGATCGCTCGCCACAACCGCGCGCCGCTCGATCGCACGCCCTACAAAGCCGTCAGCCTTTCTGGCGCAAGAGGCGGCCCTGCTCGCGGCCCCATTCACGCTGGCGGATGGTATCGCGTTTGTCGGGCGCCCTCTTGCCCTTGCCGAGGCCCAGCTCCACCTTCACCATGCCGCGATCATTGAAATAGAATTTGAGCGGCACCAGCGTGTAACCCGCACGGTCGATGAGCCCCATCAACTTCGCCATCTCGCGCTTCTTGAGCAGGATCTTTCTCTTGCGCAGCGGCTCGTGATTGAAGCGGTTGGCCGGCGCATATTGCGGAATGTGAGCGTTGTAGAGATAAAGCTCGCCGCCCTCTTCCGCCGCGTAAGCCTCGCCGATATTGCAGCGCCCAGCCCGCAAGGACTTCACCTCCGAGCCCGTGAGCACGAGGCCGGCCTCGACCTTATCTTCGATGAAATAGTTGAAGCGCGCCTTGCGATTGTCGGCGATCAGCTTCTGTGTGGTTTCTTTCTTGGCCATCGCGGGAATGAGTAAGAGTGAATAGGGAATAGTGAGTAGGGAATAGTAAGATACAGGAGCGAAATAGTGCGACGGCGGCAATCCCGCCACTCTACTCACTACTCACCACTCCCTACTCACTTCTTCCGTTGCAGGCCGGCGTGGCTCACGGCGGCGCGCAGCTCGGTCTTCAACCCGTCAGTAATGCCGACCAGCGGCAAGCGCACATCGCTTTGGCAAAGGCCCAGCTCAGCCGCGACCCATTTTACCGGCGCCGGGCTCGGCTCCAAGAACAGCGCGCGGTGAAGTGGAAACAGCAGAGCTTGCAGCTCGCGCGCGCGGGCGAAATTTCCACTCAGCGTTGCTGATTGAAATTCAGAGCAAAGCCGTGGTGCGACATTCGCCGTCACCGAGATGCAGCCCACGCCGCCATGCGCATTGAAGGCAAGCGCGGTCGCATCCTCGCCCGAAAGCTGGATGAAGCCGGAACCGCAAGCGATGCGCTGCTGATCGACGCGCGCAAGATTTGCTGTTGCATCCTTGACACCGGCAATGCGCGGCAGCTTGGCCAGACGTCCCATGGTTTCAGGCAGAATGTCGACAATCGAGCGGCCGGGGATGTTGTAGACGAAGATCGGCAGATTGCTCGCGTCATGCACCGCCTTGAAGTGCTGATAGAGCCCCTCCTGGTTCGGCTTGTTGTAATAGGGCGCGACCACCAGCACCGCATCGGCGCCCGCCTCTTCGGCGTGGCGCGTATAGTGAATGGCTTCCTCAGTAGCGTTTGAGCCTGCGCCGGCCATGACGGGCACGCGGCCCCTTGGCGACCTCGATACACAGCTCGACGACCCGGCAATGCTCCTCCGGCGTTAAGGTTGGCGACTCCCCGGTCGTGCCCACTGGCACAAGCCCATGAGTTCCCTCGGCGATTTGCCACTCGACCAGCTCGGAAAATGCGCGCTCGTCAACCTTTCCTTCTTTGAAAGGCGTGATAAGGGCCACAAAAGAGCCTTTGTACCGGTCCAACTTCATCACCCTTCATCCAAGAGGCTGTGATGCCAATGCCCACGTTCGCACAAATCCGCATTGACCACAGGGCCGACATGGCGCGCTCCCGCCCCCTCGTCTAAGCTTGCCGTATGCCGATTTCAACGAGTCTTTGCGTCTTTAGACCTGGAGCCTCGCGCGAGGAAGGCGGCGCGCGCGGGTACGCGGCGTAGTATGAAACGGATCGCAACGACCATAGCGGCTGTCTTTGCCGCGCTGGCGTCACTCTCGCTCGCGGTGGCGGAACCAACGCCCACGCCGAAGCCACAGAAGCCTGTGACCGCCTCGCTGGGCGATCAGACCAAGCTGCTGTTTCCCGCGGAGCTTATGCCGGCGCTTGCAGACCGGTTGTCCCAATCCGGTCCGCTTCTGAGCGATAGTGACCGCTCCGCCTTCGAAGACGCCTATGACGCGGTCAACCGACATGACTGGCCGCGCGCACTCGAGATCGCCACGCAGATTCATCACCCCGTTGCCAGCAAGATCATCACTTGGGCCTATCTCACCGCTCCTGAGACGAGCCCCTCCTTTGACGAGCTGGTGCGCTTCATCCAGGCCAATCCGGATTGGCCGCTCCAGGACACCTTGCTTGAGAAGGCCGAGAAGGCTTTGCCCGACAATATGCCGCCCGCGCGGCTCATCGCGTGGTTCGCTGGCCAAGAGCCCTTGACCGGCGAAGGCATGGTGCGGCTCGGTGCGGCACTGATCGCTCAGGGCGAGAAGGATTATGGCGAGCGCTGGCTTAAGCGCGCCTGGGAAGGACACGATTTCAGCGATGTCGATCAAAGCACGATCTATGCGACGTACAAGGACATTCTGAAGGGACAGCCGACAATCGAGCGTGCCGACTATTTGCTGTGGTCGTATGATTTCGACCAGGCGCAACCGCTGCTCTCGGAGCTTCCTGAAAAAACCCGCCGTATCGATGAAGCGCGCATCGCGCTGATGAAGCAATCGAGTGATGCGCTGGCAAAGATCACGGCGCTTCCTGCATCCGAGCAGAAGCTGCCGAGCATCCTGTTCGAGAAGGCGCGCTATTTGCGCCGGTCCGGCAAGGATGATGATGCGCGCGCGGTTCTTCTGTCGGTCAAAGAGCCCGATAAGGTGCCCTATCCCGAGAAATGGTGGGTTGAGCGCAGCTACCAGGCGCGCCAGGCGCTCGAGGAGGAGAAGTATGACGATGCCTATAAGCTGCTCAGCCATAGCGGCCTGACCAAAGGCGGCGATTATGCCGATGCGGAGTGGATGTCCGGCTGGGTTGCGCTGCGCTTTCTCAAGAAGCCGAAACTGGCGCTTCAGCACTTCCAGGCGCTTGAAGCCAATGTCAGCTATCCGATCAGCTTGGCGCGAGCGGCGTATTGGGCCGGGCGTGCCGCTGAAGCCATGGGCGACACGGCGACCGCGGTTAAGTCCTACAGTGACGCGGCGGCATTCCCCTACACCTTCTACGGTCAGCTCGCCGCAAGCTCGCATCTGCTTTCAAATGGGATGCTCGATCTCACGCCAACGCCAGCACTTGATGAAAGCAAATGGGGATCTTTCGTCAATAACGAGCTGGTGACGGCGATCCGCTTGCTCAAAGAGATCGATGGCGAGCGCTATATGCGTACGCTGGGTTACTATCTCGCCGACAAGGCGCAGAACCCTGAGGATATTGCGCTAGTTGCCGAGCTATTCCGCGAGATCGACAAGACAGCGATCAGCGTGCGGGTCGCCAAGCGCGCGAGCTATGAACATACTCTGCTCACGGATTATCTCTATCCGATCCTGCCTCTGCCGCCTTATATCGGTATCAACGCGCCGCCGGAGCCGGCGCTCGTCTTGGGCTTTGCGCGTCAGGAGAGCGAGTTCAACCCCAAGGCCGTAAGCGCCGCGGGCGCGATGGGGATCTTGCAGCTCATCCCATCGACTGCCCAGCGCGTTGCGAAAAAGAACGGCATCGCCTATCGCGGCTCTTCAGCACTCACAGATCTCGAATACAGCCTGAAGCTCGGCATGGCGCATATCGGCGATCTTCTCGACTATTACGACGGCTCCTACATTCTTACCGCGGCCGCTTACAATGCTGGCGTGAACAATGTCGATTCCTGGATCAAGACGACAGGCGACCCACGCAGCTCGGGCGTCGATCCAATCGACTGGATCGAGACCATTCCGTTCACCGAAACGAGAAACTATGTGCAGCGCGTCTTGGAGAACACCGAGGTCTATCGCCAGCGCATTGCCGGCCGGCCGGTCAAGTTCTCGCTCGTGACGGATCTTGAGCGCACCAGCGCCACGCCGCTCGATCTTTCCTATCTGAAGAAGACGCCGCCGCAGACGGAAGCCGCAGCGACGCCGGCACCGAAGGCCGCGGCGCCAATCACGTCCCAGCCGCCGAGTGTTTCCTCCTCACCAACACCGAGTCCGCCTCCACAGGCGCAGCCGAACTTAGCCTCACCCAGTGTGGCGCCGGCAGCGCCACCGGCGCCGGCAGAGCCACCTTCAACACCTCCACCTTCTCCTTCAACGTCACAGGCGGCTCCCCCCGCACCACCGAGCACGCCGATCACAGCGGCGCCGGCCACGCCCACGGAAGAAGTGCCAAGCATGCCGCTCGCCGATACCGGCGTTTCCGACGCCGAACCGGGCAGCATGGGCGCGCCTCCTTCGCAGGCGCCCTCGCCCTCGGAGGATATCTCGCCGGACGCGAGCGCCAAGCCCGACATCGCATCAGGTGCAACACCTGCCGCTGAACAGGGTGGTGCGAGCGCCGATGAGAACCCGAAAATCCCCAAGAACTGCGTTGCTTTCATGGTCCGGCCCGACAACACCTCCGAATGTATCGATTGGGCCCAAGGCTCGGCACTGGCCGGGCATTAAGCTTTCCGCGCTATGATCGCCACTTTGGGGATTTCGGCGGCGTAGAGTTCAGTTTGGAATGAGCGAGGAAAGCGCTCTTTGGTATTCGTCCTTAGACGGATTATCGCTATTCGCCCGGCGCTTCGGCACGGGCTCACGGCGCGGCGCGCTCCTGTGTCTGCATGATGTTGCGCGTACGTCGCGAAGCCTTGTTCCGCTCGCGCAAGGAATCGCGTCTCAGCGCCGCGTCTTGATTCCCGATCTCAGAGGACATGGGCGCTCTGATTATCCGTTCGACCTAAAAAGCTATTCGGTCAAAGCGTTGGCCGAAGACGCGGCGGCGCTTCTCGCAACCGAAGAGATTGCGGAGGCTATTGTGCTCGGCTGCGGGCTCGGCGGCATCATCGCCTTGCAACTGGCCGTACAGCATTCCCAATCAATCCTCGGCGTCGTTCTGTGCGAATGCAGCCCAGAGCTTACGCCGCAAGCCATCGAAGAAACCGCCTTGCGCACCGAGCTTGCTGCATCGCTCGGGAGCTGGGCCCGTGCCGAACAGGCGCTTCATGGCGCGCGGCTGATCTTGCGCGATGACGAGGGACGGCCGAGTGAAGACTGGGACCCCGCCGCTGCGCCAAGCCTTGCGCTTTCCCTCGCCTCAATGAAGAGCTTGCCGCTTTTCGAGCAAGTGCGCGGCAAACCGGTTCTCGCCTTGCGCGGCGCAAGCTCGCCAAATGTGAGCGCGGAGGCATGTGAAGCGATGGCGCGCTGCAATAGCGATCTCAAATGCGTGAACATTGCCGGGATCAGCGATGCGCGGCGTTTCGATCAGCCGGAAATCCTTAAGCCGATCAAAGCGTTCCTTGCGCGCTTCGCGTGATATTGCTCACAGCGCACCGATAAAAGGCTTGGACAAACCCCTCTGCGGTGATGAATTATCAGCTCGGTCGAGGGCCTGCCCTCGTGAATGTTCTCAGGCCAGAAACAACGTCCAAGGGAGGAGTTTTTGATTGAGCTTTTTACGGCGCCGACGCCGAACGGCATGAAGGTGATGATCGCGCTGCAAGAGATGGAACTCGAGCACAAGATCACGCCGATCAATCTTACGGACAATGAGCAGAAGCAAGAGTGGTACACCAAGCTCAATCCCAACGGGCGCGTGCCGACGATCATCGATCACGACAATGGTGATTTTGCGGTGTTCGAATCCGGCGCGATCCTCATTTATCTCGCCGAGAAGACCGGCAAGTTCCTGCCCAAGGATGTGAAGGGGCGGTCCATAGTCATTCAATGGCTGATGTGGCAAATGGGCGGCCTGGGGCCGATGATGGGCCAGGCGAATGTGTTCTTCCGCTATGCGCCGGAAAAGCTGCCTTGGGCGATCGACCGCTATCACCGCGAGAGCCGGCGCCTGTTGGAGATTCTCGACAAGCAACTCGGCTCGCATGAGTGGGTCGCGGGCGATTATTCGATCGCCGACATGGCCTGCTATCCGTGGGCGCGCGGTGCCGGTTGGGGCGGAATTAATGTCGACGGCTTGAACAATCTGGCGCGCTGGCTGACGGCGGTCGAAGATCGCCCGGCCGTCAAGCGCGCAATGCCGCAGCGTCCTCCGGGAGCCGCGCCACAGCAGATGAACAAGGAGCAGCTCGACAAGGCCGTCGAGGGCGCGCGCAAATTCCTCGCTTGAGGTGAGCGCGGATTTCGTTCGTATGGAGAGGGGCCTTTGGGCCCCTTTTCTTTGCTCAGTTGAAGCAGCCGCCAATCGATCCACACAGCATGAGGCCGAGATAGCCGAGTGCGATGCGTGCCGGCAAAAGCATGAGCCCAGAAGCAAAGACGGCCAGAGCCTGATAGGCGACATGGGTCGAACGGCTCCAGGCGCCGAACTTGCCGGCGATCACAAGGCCGATCGCAATCGGCACGAGGCGATTAAAGAAGAACGTCAAAAAGCGGATCTGCGAGAACATCGCCAGCGGCGCGCTCAGCACCGCGCCGAGGATGAAATAGGCAACGACGGCGGCGAAAGCGAGCACGAGAAAAATCAAGAACTGCGGCAGCTTCATTGCCCGCGCCCCGGCTTTGGATCGTCCGGCCACGGAGCGACTGCCTTGGTCTCGCCCGGTTTCAATCCACCAACGTGGCTCAGCACTTCGTCGAAGAGCTTGTCACCCTTATGCAGCGCTTGAAAGATGTGCGCATCCTTGCCGTCGGTTGTGGTGTAGAGCCTGAGATCGATCGATCCATCCGCCAGCATCTTTGCCGTTCCGATATATTCGACGGTTTGCGCCGTCTCGGGATGGGCCGCGCGCCAATTGAGGAATGCGCCATTCGCATCTCTCAAATCGAGATCACAGAAGGCGGGAACGGCAGCCGGATCACTCATGCGCATGCTCGCGCTGAATGTCGATGTCTTGTTGGGCGGCAGCACCCGGACATCGAGCGTCTTATTGACCGATTGCGCCAGCGCGCGGTTGTTGCGATCGCGCAAGACCAGATAGAGCTTCACGTCTTTCTGGATGAAGCCGGATATGTTCTTGGTCTCGCCGTGAACCTTCACGGTGCTGTGGCCCGGCCAATCACAATCCCAGCTGACCACCTCGATGAGCGGCGTGCCTTTGGCGGCTTGATGCGATTGAAGCTTCTTGAGCGGCTGCGCGCTCGCGGGTGCTGCCGCAGCCACAAACATCATCGCAATGAGAGCCAGTGGCCGCCAGCGCATCTCCCCCTCCGCTCAAGGAAGAGGCAATACTAAGGACCAAGGCCTTCTACGGCAAACGCTCGGGCTCCACCCACGTCTTGCCGGTTACCGGATGCACATAGTGGAACGGCACGATGTCGGTGTGCGGCCAAATGCGAACGCTCGTGTCAACCTCATCGGGCCCCCCCGGATTTTGCGGATAGAGATCCTTCGGGTCGTTGCTGAAGGGCGGAAGGTAAGGATCCCGCGTCTTCGCCCAGCCGGTCGCGTAATCGGCGTGGAACACCGGATAGTAGTGCAGCTTCCAGATTTTCCAGATGCCGCCATCCTTCTTGTAGCTGTTCTCGTAGATGCCGCCTTCCCACCATTGACTCACCGGGCGGTCTTTCGGCGCCGCGCTTTCATGGGTGCCGCATTGCATCATCGCCCGGCCACGGATCTTCGCCGATTGCCCATCAGGCGCGATATCAACGATGAACTGCATCACCGCGTGATCGAGCAGAAAGCCGTGCACATTGCGGTTGGTGCCTTTGGTGAAGCCCTGGCCGAATCTGTCGAGGTAAAGCCGCTTCAAGCTCGGCTTGCCACGATAGACGGCGCCCATGAATTTGCATTCGCCATCATCGGTATAAAGATCGACAACCTCGTTATAGAGGCATTTGTCGAGGTAATAGCCATAGGCATATTGCAGCTTTCTGACTGCGCTTTCCGCCTCGAGCAGATTGAGCCGCTTTTCTAGTTCTTCGATCGTCGCCATTCCCATTCCTCCCAATATCGTTCTTGCAGCCGCCACGGTTCACGCTCACCATGACGGCAAGTTGCGGAGCGTCATCCAGAGCTTGCCCAAGGGTGAGTCTGTTCAAGCCTTAGGCGCGGGCCCGTGCGCCGGTCTTCACCGGCGTCGCTTCCTTAACAAGCCTATTGCCGCCCTTGGCCGGCTTCGGTGAGCGCGCCGGTTTAGCGCTTGCAGACGACTTTGCCGATTTGCTCGCGCCGGTTTTGACCGGCGTCTTCTCGAGAACGGCGCGCGAGCCGCCTTTCGCAGGCTTGGGCGAAGGCGCGCGCTTTGCGGCCGGCGCGGAAGCGCGCGCTGCCGGTGGCGGCGGCATCAGCTCGCGCGGCGGGAACGCCAGCTTGCCGTCCTTCTGGGCCGGGTTGGGCTTCTTCTTCACATTCTCCGGCGTCATCGCGGGCTTCACCGTCTTGAACTTCTTGCCGGTGACAGGGTGCGGATAGTGGAACGGCAAGACGCCATGATCGGGCCAGAGCACCATCGTCGTATCGATATCGTCCGGTCCCAGAGGATTCTTCGGGTAAAGCTGCGTATCGTTGAAGAAGCCGACATAAGCGGGCTGCGTGTAAGCCCAGCCCGCCTCGAAATCAGCGTGCCAGACCGGGTTGTAATTGAGCACCTTGATCTTCCAGACGCCGTCTTCCTTCACGTACTCGTTCTCATAGAGCGCACCTTCCCACCATTGGCGGGTCGGGCCCTTCATATAATGCTGGCCCGCCTGCATGTTGACGCGGAAGCGGCCCCAGCCGCGTGTGCCGTCGGCGGAGACGTGCACGACGTCCTGATACATCGGGTGATCTAAGAGGAAGCCCCAAGTCGGGCCATTGCGGCCGGTGAAGCGCTTGCCAAACGATTCAATGTAAAGCCGGCGCGCACCAGCTTTGCCGCGCCAGATGCCGTGCATGAAGCGCACTTCGCAATCTTCGGCGAACATGTCGACGACCTCTTCGTAGAGGCACTTGTCGCAGCAATAGCCGTAGGTGTGCGCAAGCTTGCGGATCTTCTGCTCATCGTCCACTCGCGTGAGCTCACGGCTGAGCTCGGCCACCTTCTTTTCCAACGCTTTGACTTGGTCTTCGACGCCCATGCGTTCTCTCCCTTTGTCGATTCCTTTGTCCCCTCTCCCGTGCGGGAGAGGGTTAGGGTGAGGGGTTGAATCAAAACTCGCTTGTTGCACCACCCTCACCCGGATCGCTAAGGCGCGCCGTGCGCCAAGCGATCCGGCCCCTCCCATCAAGGGAGAGGCGATTTATTCATGTCAAATGCAGCAGCTGCTCCGCATTGCCATGATAAAGCTTGTTCCTGTCCTCATCGCTGACATCAAGCTCATCCAAGACCTTGATCGTCTCGCGGATATACATCGGCCCCTGCTCGGGGTCGAAGGGCGCATCCGATGCAAAGAGCACATGATCGGCGCCAAAGAAGCTTAGCGCGCATTCCGTCGCCGGCTTTGAGCCAAAGGTCGCGGTGTCGGCATAGAACATGCGGAAATAATCGATCGGCCGCTTCTTCAGCTCTTGGAGGAGCTCCTTGTAGTTCGATCCCGAGGTACGGTTGCCGAGCTGATCTAGCCCCGCGCCGACGCGACCCTCGAAGAACGGGATCATGCCGCCGCCGTGATGCGTGATGATCTTCAAATTCGGCATGAGGTCGAACGCTTTGGCGAAGACCAGCCGCGCCATGAACACGCTCGTCTCGTAAGGCCAGCCGAACGCCCACCAGATCTCATATTGCGAGCGGTCTTCCGACAGATAATCCGGAAAGTTTGGCCCGCGCGAGGGATGCACCCAGATCATGCGATCGCTGTCGGCCATCCATTTGTAGAAGGCCATGTAGTCGGCGCCGTCCATCGGCTTGCCGCCCGCATTGGTGAACACCTGCACACCGACCGCGCCGAGCGACTTCACCGCGCGCTCAGTCTCATGCATCAGCGCCTGCGTGTCCTCCACCGCAACCGAGGCGATGAAGCCGGGAAACCGATCGGGATATTTGGTGCACAGCTCGGCCATGCCGTCATTGGCGATACGCGCCAGCTCCGGCGCGTTGTTCTCGCCCGCCAGCATTTCAAGCGGCGGCGATGCGAGAGAAAGGATCTGCTGATAGTCCGGCCCGAAGCGGTCCATCACCTTAAAGCGCACATCGAGATCGGTGATCATCGGCACCGCCCGCGTGCGCTTGTTCATATCCTCCATATTAGGCGCGAGCTTAGAGACGCGCTCATAGAACGGCACCGGCCAGATGTGGTTGTAGACGTCGATCTTGCGCATCCGACCTTTCCTGGTACTTCCGGCGACAGGCGCTCGGCTAATAGGTTCGACGCTTCCAATATCTTATTGATTTCTTTTGAGTTTCAGCGGGCGGCGGAAGCGTGGCGGCGATTTTCGACGCCCCTGGACTCTTTGTCAATCAAGGGCTACGGCCCCCCGCGCGGCACGGCCCGGGCGCAGGCGGTGATCAGCCATCTCGGTCCAAGAATGCGACGGCTTCTTCTTTGGCGGCGGTTTCAGCCCGCTCCATCCACTGATGCTCAAGCAACCTCAGGCGCGTCGTCACGGTCATCAGGAATGCCGTCGACCAGCCGATCAGGATGAGGCCATTCGCTCCCTCGATCGAGGCGATGATGCGCCAGCGCGGCGACAAGACGACGTCCCCATAGCCGATGGTGACGAAGGTCGTGGTCGAGAAGTAGAGCGCTTCTTCAAAGGTCTTGAGCTCGTGAAGCGCACTGTAGAGCACCGCATAAAGCCAGATCTCGATTGTGTGCAGGCCGAACAGGGCGAAGACGGTGAGAAGGATCAAAAGCGCTTGGCCGGGGCGGCCCTCATGCAGGCGCAATCGCCCGCTGCCTCTGTCCATCACCGCCGAGAGGCCGATGAGGCCCCAAAAATGAATGAGCACGGTCACGGCGACCATGAGCGTTGCGAACGCAAGAACTCGAAAGCAGGCTTGATAGTTCTGCCGACATTGGGCCTCGGGGACTCGAATCGATGGCCCAGTATCACGCTCGCGTCGCCTTGGTGCACGGCCCGCGGCACTCAACTTTTGCGCTTGACCACAAGCGTTCCGTCTTTGATTCGCTCGGACGGATGAATGATGATGACGTCGCCCGGCTTAAGACCGCCCGCTACTTGGGCATCGAGCGTGTTCATATGGCCGATTTCGATGGCCTGCAGATGCGCGCGGCCCTGGCGAACCGCGAACACCGTCCATTTGCCGCCCTCGCGAAACACGCCGCCTAATGGAACTTTGATTACGTCCTTGTTCTGCCAGACGACGACGCGCGACTCGATCCTGTAGCCGTGGCCGAGCCTTGCGCGCGCAGCGAGCGGGCTATCGAAATCAATGATGACATTGACGCGCTGCTCCTCGATGCCAAGCGCCGATACCTTGGTGAACGCATAAGGCTCGACGCGCTGGACATGACCCTTGAGCTGGCTGCCGCCGCCCCAATCGTCGATGAGCACCGGATCGCCAGCTTTGATCTGCACCGCATCGGTCGAGAGATAGTCGACAATCGCATCGAGCTTGTTGGCATCACCAATATCGATGAGCGGCTCCGCCGCGGCCACCACGCCCTCGCTCTTGTGCAGAACGCGCAGCACACGCCCGCTGACCGGCGAGAGGACATCGACAGGATCGAGCGGCGTCACCTTAGGGCCTGTTGGACCGATCAGGCTTGCCTTTGCGGTTTCGACATCGGCCTTACGCGCCTGCAGAGCCGCCTGCGCCGCGCTCAGCGCCGCATTGCGTACGCGCGCATTGTTTTGCAATCGCTCGAGGGTCTGCTCCGAGATCGTGCTTTTGGCCGTCAGCTTGCGCGCCCGTGCGAGATCGGACTTCGCCAGATCGAGCTGCGCCTTGGCGCTGACGACATCCGCTTCCGCGGCGCGCACCGCAGCTTCGGCCGAGCGGACTTGCGCCTCGCGCTCGGATTGCGTGCGCGTATCGAGGAGCCCCGGATCGACCGGGCGGATCACCGCAAGCAGCGTCTCATTCGCGACCACGTCATCGCCGGGTTGCGCATCGATGCGCGTGATCTCGCCGGCAACCGGTGCCGAGACGGTATAAATGTCGTGAATGCGGGCCTCACCTTCCTCATCGAGCGTGACCATCATCGGCGCTCGCTCGATCGTGGCCATATCGACCGGCACGGCGCGCGGCCAAAACGCAAAGGCGAACGCCGCAAGCGTCACAGCGCCGATGATCGACCACATGATCACGCGTCTTCTGCGGGCGGGATTCATCGGCTCAATCCCATGTCTTGAGCACACCGACAAGATCGAGCCGGTCAAGCTCCCTGCGCACGATGAGGCCCACTCCAACCGACGCCAGAAGCACGATGAGACCTGCCTCACCGTAGCTCCGCGGCAGGATCGTCAGGGGGATTCGGAAGAGATCGGTGTTGATGCCTTGAACGATCAGCCAAGCAAGCGCGTGACCTATCACGCAACCGAATGGAAGCGCAAAGAGAACCAGGAGCAGCGATTGGCCAAGCAAGATGTAAGACACTTCATATCGCGTGAAGCCCAAGACACGCATAGTCGCAAGCTCGCGGCGGCGCTCCGACAGAGCGATGTGCACGCCGTTATATACAACGCCCGCGGCAATCGCGGCGCTGATTACACGATAGATGATCATGATTGTTTCCTGAGATGTGCGGATCGTCTCACGGAACATGTCAAGTGCGATCGATTGAAGCGTGACTGTAGCGACCGCTGGCAAATCCTTGATCTCTTTGTAAAAGGAATCAAGCTTATCGAGCTGGATGCGCAAGAACGCGCCGGAGATCACAGGGCCTTCTTCCATTAGGCGGTTTACCGCCGAACGCGCCATGTAAGCCGAAGAGCCAATATATTGTTCAGCGACTGCAGAGACGAACACAGAGCGTTTCAGCCGCCGCCCCTCCAAAGCCTCGACAGTCACCTGATCGCCGCGACGAAGCCCAAGCTTCGATGCAAGTAGGCTGGAAATGACCAAGCCATTCTTCGGGAGCGTAACCGGTTGCTCGCCCCCTCCGATGATGGCCTTCAATGTCGCGTTCGGGTCAATACCAATGATCGAGGTGAGATCATTGCGTGCGCCATAGCGTAAACGCACAGCAATTTGGCGCACTGGTTCGGCAACAATAACACCCGGTAAGCGCTTAGCTTCCAGAAGAGCGATCTCGCCTCTCGGCTCGGCGAACTGAAGCGCCGCATCATAAGGCGCTTCCCGATAGAAGAAGAGCTCGATCATCTTCTCGACCGAATCCTTCGAAAACAAAGTTGCCACCAGCAGGCCCATCGCCGCCGCCACTCCGAGTGTGGTGGAGGCCGATCTGAACGGCCATCGGAAGATATGACGTAAGATCATCTTTGTTGGACCATCAAACTGCTTCGAAAAGTCGAAGCCTTTGAACGTGCCCTTCGCATAGTTTGCGGGTGCGGGCGGGCTCATCGCCTCGGCCGGCGAAAGATCCGCCGCTCTTCTAACCGAGGAAGCCGCACCAAGTGCCGCCGTTCCGAACGCGACAAGCGCCCCAAGAACGAACGCTCGTGGATCAGCAACATAGAGCAGGACAGGGAACTTATAGAATTGAATGTAAAGCGCGATCATCCCGCGAGCCATCCACCAGCCAAGGCCGTAGCCAACCAAGATGCCGACTGCCGCCACGAAAAGCGCAAATTTCAGATAATGAACGAACACCTCCTGCCGGCTATAGCCGAACGCCTTGAGCAGCCCAATCTGATCGCGCTCGATCTCCACGAGACGCGAGAGCATCACGTTGAGCAGAAATGCCGACACGAAAATGAATATTGGAGGAACGATCGTGCCGATCGTTTTGAGTTGATCGAGTTCGCTTTGCAGGTAGGCATGAGAAGTTTGATCTTTGCGCGCATAGGCACCCACGCCGCCGTAACGATCGAGGATGCTGTCAACGCGTTCTATCACGCTGTCACTGGACGCGATCGGCGATAGCGCGATGCTGAGATCGTTAAAAGCACCCGTCAAATCAAAGGCGGCTTCGAGCGCCTTGCGCGGCATCCAAAGGACCGCGTAATGCTCCTTGTCGGGCATGATCGAGCCCGGCGCAAGCGCATAGACATATTCAGGCGAAGCACCCACGCCGACGATGTGCACTTTGCGCTTTTTACCGTTGAGCAGGACGGAGAACTCTGCACCGAGCTCGAACTGGTGCGCCTCCACGAAGGATTCATTGGCGAGCACCTCGTTCGTGCTATCGGGCTGAGGCAATCGTCCCTCCACGGAGACAGAATTAAGCAGTGCTTCGCCGTGTTTGGGTAATGAGACGACCCGGCCTGTCGCGGGCTCCGCCATGCCGGGCACATCGATCGTTACGTCGCGCACGATCCGTGTCTCCGCTTGGCGAACACCGGGAACGGCAAGAATTTGAGTAAGCAATGAATTGGGAGCACGCTTAAGTGTCGCGAAAACGTCGGCAAAACGATTCCGCTCGTAGTAGGCCGCTTGGCTTTCCTTGAGGGAAGCAAGCGTTGAGAGCGACATGACGAGGATCGCAACGCCGCCGCCGACAATCAAGGCGATCGCGATCACTTGGCCTTTCATACGCCAAAGATCGCGCAAGAGCTTCTTATCTAAGGCGCGCATCGCTCACCAGGAAAGCTCCTTGGGTGTCTTGATGCGCCCTTTGATCTCGACGTTTGACACCTTGCCGTCGGCAAAGTGGACGACCCGATCGGCCATATCTGCAATGCCGGCATTGTGCGTGATCAGAATTGTAACGGCCTTCAGTTCCCGGTTGACCTGATCGATCGCCTCGAGCACGCCGATGCCAGTTGCGCTGTCGAGCGCGCCGGTCGGCTCATCGCAGAGAAGAATGTCAGGCCTCTTGGCAATCGCCCGTGCAACCGCGACACGCTGCTGCTCACCGCCCGAAAGCTCCGCCGGAAAGTGATCCATACGCTCGCCGAGACCGACAAGCTTAAGCGCTTCTTCCGGCGGCAGCGGGTTACGGGCGATCTCGGTGACGAGCGAGACATTTTCGCGGGCGGTCAAGCTCGGGATGAGGTTGTAGAACTGGAACACAAAGCCGACATGGTTGCGCCGGTAGGCGGTGAGATCGCGCTCCCCGAAGGCCGTAATCTCCTTGCCGCGGAACAGCGCGCGCCCTGCGCTCGCTTCATCGAGACCGCCGAGAATATTCAGAAAGGTCGACTTACCGCTGCCCGATGGCCCGAGCATGACGAGGAGCTCACCTTCGCTGGCCGATAGGTCAACGCCGCGCAAAGCGCGCACTTCGACCGGCCCGGTTCGATAGGTCTTCTCAAGCCCTTCTATCCGTACGACTTCCATGCGCAAACGCTAGATCGGGTCGTTTAAGGCACCATGATCTGAATCAAGCAGCGTGTATCGACAGGTGAAAGCCCCGATTACGTGCGCAACTGGCGTTGCCAAGCGGCTCGATTCGTGCGCCGAGATGCCGCCTTCGCAAAGCCGCGATCTCATCTACACTCTTCCGACATCGAAGCATTATGGTTGCGTCGCATAGAGAGCGATCCGATGTGGCGGCGGCGCAACGGCTCCTATTGAAAGCATATGTCTGCGTTGTGGCCGTATCGCTGAGTTTTGCACTGCCGTAGCGATTGGGCACAATATCTCGTTGCTTTGAGAAGTCTCGGGGCGGAACGTGTTACACCGCTGCCAAGGTTCAGATACGTAACCGTCACAGAAGAGACCTATTCCACACTCAAGTGGAAAGAAGTGTGTGCGCGTGGCGATCTAACGTGTCGAGCGCCATGCGTTTTTTCCAAATTCGTTTGTCCGGTCGCCAAGCTGTGCTTGCGCGATCCACGAGGGGAGTGTGGGCATGGGATATCGTAGAAGTCTTCTGCTGGGCGTATCGGCCGCAATTATCGGCTCGGCAATCGCTGGCGGCGCAATAGCGCAGGAAACGTCAGCGGTCGTCCGCGGCTCGGTTAGGGGGCCGGATGGCGCGCCTGCTGCCAATGTCAGCGTTATCATTACGCATGTTCCGTCGGGCACGATCAGCAGGACCACGACAAATGCAGTCGGTGACTTCACTGCCGTCGGCCTAAGAGTTGGCGGTCCTTATACAATCGAATTTTCTTCGCCTTCCTATAGCGGTGCGAAGGTCACGGATGTCTACCTCAGCTTGGCTCAGCCCTATCAGCTTGCGCTTTCGCTTGAGGCAGCGGCTGCCGAACCGATCGTTGTGACCGGCGAACGATCGGGTGCGGGCACGCTCTCGACCGGACCGGCCTCGAGCTTCAACAGCGCCGACATACAGCGCTTGCCATCCGTCTCTCGCGATTTGAAGGATATCATCAGGCTCGACCCCACAATCAACATCGATGCCAGCAATTCCGATGCGATCCAGGTTGCCGGTACCAATCCTCGCATGAACAGCCTGACGATCGATGGCGTGCCACAGCAGGATGATTTCGGCCTCAACAATAACGGCTATCCGACGCAGTATCCGCCCGTCTCGCTTGAGTGGATCGATCAGCTCAACGTCCAAACGGCTCCCTTCGATGTTACCTATTCGGGGTTCCTTGGCGGCAATATCAACGCAGTTACCCGCTCGGGAACGAATGATTTCCACGGCGCAGGCTATTTCCTCTACACCAATGCCGGCATGACCGGTCATAAGAACGGGCCAAGCAACTACACGCTCGACTTCACGAATAAGAGCTGGGGCGGCTGGATTTCCGGGCCACTGATCAAAGACCGGTTGTTCTTCTTTGCCGGCTATGAACGTACCGAGCAGGGCCAGCCGAGCACCTACGGCCCAACCGGCTCAAGTCAAGGCAACCAGATCCCAGGCGTCAACATTTCGGACGTGCAGCAGGTCCAGGATATCGCGCAAAACATTTACGGCATCAATCCAGGCAGCTACACACAGACTTTCGATGAGTTCGACGAGAAATATATCGGCAAGATCGACGCTAATCTCACTGACCGTCACCGCTTGTCCTTCACCTACAATCACGACGAGGGCAGCCAGGTCTCACTCAGCAGCAACGTCAGCGTCGGCCAGAAGAAGCTCGGGCTCAGCTCGAACTGGTATTTCAATCGCGAAAAGATCGATGCCGGTGCCTTGCAGCTGTTCTCGGATTGGACCGACAACCTCTCGACCGAGATTGCGATCAGCCACAAGCGCGTGACGGATGCTCAGACTCCCATCCTGGGTCTGGAAGCTGGACAGCTGCAGATCTACACGGCTGGCGGCGGCAGCGTGTTCGTTGGCCCTGATCAATATCGCCATGCCAACTCGCTGGCCAACACGGCATGGCAGTATAAGGCGCTCGTGAATTACACCCTGGGCAGCCACAAATTCACGGTGGGCTGGGAGCGCAAGGACCTCAGCGTCTACGACTTGTTCGTCTTGGATAGCTTGGGCGTCTACACCTACAACAGCATTACCGACTTCCAGGCAAACAACATTGCCAGCCTGCTTTACATAAACGTCCCCGGACCGACGATTAATCCGATCCCTGGCGCGGCGAGCTTCGGCTTCGCTACTGATGCGTTCTATTTGCAGGATCTCTACAATCTCGGATCGTATTTGACGGTTGAGGCCGGCGTTCGCTACGAGCGCTATTCAACCGGCGATGCGCCCAATCTCAACGCCAACTTCGTCACGCGTAATGGCTTTGCCAACAACTCGACGATTGATGGGCGTGATGTCGTGATGCCTCGGATCGGCTTCAACTATAAGCCGTTCGACCGCACGGTTGTGCGTGGCGGATTCGGCCTCTTCACCGGCGGCCAGCCGAATGTCTGGATTTCCGATGAATATGGCAGCGGTGATGGCGTGTCGACCAGCTCGATCTTCCTATCGGCGGGCAACGCACTGCTTGCAGGGGTCACACCGACATCTTTCGTTGATCAAGATCCGGCAGCTATCGCAATTCAGCAGCAACTGGTGCCGGGCAATGGCGGCGTCGGCGCACTGGATCCGAACTTCGACATCCCATCGACCTGGAAGGCCTCTCTTGGCTTCGATCAGCTGTTTGATCTTGGCTGGTTCGGCAGCGATTATGACTTCAGCTTTGACGTGCTTTACACGCAAGTCAACAAAGCGGCGGTCGTCCGAGACCTTTCGATCACCAAGACCGGAACGGCACCTGACGGCCGGCCGATCTACACCCCGGGCTCGGTTAAGGACTTCCTGCTCACCAATACCGACAAGGGCGGCGGGCATGTCATCAGCGTCAACCTGCAAAAGAGCTGGGATTTCGGCGACAGCAATTCGCTTTATGCCCGGTTCGGCTATGCCAATGAAGATCTGACCGATACGGGAGCGATGACAAGCTCAATCCTTGAATCGGATTACAAGTATCAGGCGGTCGACGACCCGAACAATCCGAGCGAAGCGACGAGCGATTACGAGACCAGGGACCGCTTCACCATGGCGACGAGCTTCAGCCATGATTGGTTCGACGGCTTCAAGTCGACGATCACCCTTAGCGGCGAGTATCGCTCCGGTCTTCCGTATAGCTACACCTTCGACAACAATCGGACCAATCCGTTCGGCGAACATGAGTTAAACTATAACCGCAGCCTTATCTACGTTCCGACCGATGCGGAGATCGTCACGAGCGCTGCGGACACGGGCGGGCTCGTTCGTCTGAATGGTGTTTCGCTTGCGGATTTCGAAGCGATGCTCAAACAGACCGGTCTTGCGCAATACAAGGGGCGGATCGCCCCGGCGAATGCATTCACCGCCCCGTGGATATCGCTGTTCAACTTGAAGTTCGAGCAAGAGATACCGGGCCTCTTCGCCGGGCATAAAGGCATCTTCTCGGTCAACGTCTACAATGTCGGCAATATGATCAACAAGCACTGGGGCCGCTATGACAATGCGAGCTTCCCGCCCGTCATGCCAATTGCGCAGCTCGATGGCACGACGCCCATTGAGTCCAACGGCGCGGGCGGAACACGCTATGTGATCTCAGGCATCAATCAGCGCAAGTTCACCAACGAGAGCCTGAGCTCGGTGTGGCAGCTCAAGCTGGGCCTGCGTTACGCGTTCTAGGGTCAGTATCTCGGCGTTTGGGGGAAGGCCAGAGCGAGTGCAGCGCCTTGGCCAGAATGGAAAGGGCCGCCTTCGGGCGGCCTTTTCTCAGTGCCGCGGCGGTATTGCCCGTTGCAAAACAGCGCCGCATGGTCTTCTTTTTGGAGAGCCCCGGGGGCAAAGCCCATTGGCTCAAAGCAAGAAGAAGACGGGCAGCGCATGAATTCATCCCTCCAGCATTTCGTCGACTGGCTGTCGCAAACGCCGCTCAGCCAGACCATCCAAAGCGTCAGCTGGATTATCCCGACGGTGCAGACCATCCACATCCTTGCCATCGCCGGGGTGATCGGCTCGATGGTGCTCTTGGATCTACGCGTGCTCGGCATCGCCGCGCGAACGCAAAGCCTTTCGAGCGTTTCGCACCGCCTTCTGCCTTGGGTGTGGTGCGCGCTGATCGTGCTGCTGCTTTCCGGGTCCGTGCTGATAACCGGCGAGCCGGGACGCTCGCTGGTCAATTTGATCTTTCAGGTGAAGATGGCGCTCGTCCTGCTGGCCGCCGTGCTCACCTTCTTTCTACAGCGCAGCCTGAACGCGACCGCGGCCACCGCCGAAGCCTATCACGCACCAGCGAGCGCAAAAGCAATCGCCGCCATCTCGCTTGTGGTCTGGGTTACGATCGTGTTCGCCGGGCGCTGGATCGCTTACGGCGACACTTTGTTCGGCGCCGGATAGTGAACGCAATGTCCATTCCTCAACTCCTCGAATGGCTCGAGAACACGCCACTTGCCGAAGCCGTCGCCCAAAGCCCGGTCTTGTTTCCGCTGATCGAGTCGATTCACGTGCTGGCGATCACTTTCGTCGTCGGCTCGATTGCGATGGTCGATCTCAGATTGCTCGATCTGACGGCGCGCGATCAGAAAGCAAGCCGCATAACCGCCGACATCCTGCCTTGGACATGGGGCGCATTTATCATTGCCGTGTGCGCCGGCTCCCTGATGTTCATGTCGCAAGCTGAGAAGTATTTCGATAATCCAGCGTTCCGCGCCAAGTTCGTGCTGATGGCGCTGGCCGGCATCAACATGCTCGTGTTCCAGCTGATCACCGGGCGCGATATAGAGCACTGGCCGGTGGGAACAAGAACGCCGCTGCGCGCCAAAATTGCGGGCGCACTTTCGCTCGTGCTTTGGATTGGCGTTGTCGCGTGCGGGCGCTGGATCGGCTTTTCGATGTTCAGCTTTGGCTGAGCGTCACTCGCGCAATTGCTCGCCGAGCGCGACGCCAAGCACCTTTTCAGACGCCGACGGCATCCAACCGGCTTCATCCGAGATCGCGTGCGCGCCTTCGATAATCGCGTTCTCGAGTGCGCCGAGCCCCTCGCATGTCACAACGACCTTGTCGCCTGGCTGAACAGGGCGCGAATTCGCCGGCGTCCCCGACATGATGATATCTCCCGGCATGAGCGTCATCATGCGCGCAAGATCAGCGACGAGATAGCTCATGCTCCAGATCATGCCGTCAAGGCTCGATTCCTGAACAACCTTGCCATTGACGTAAGTGCGCAGCACTTGAGCCTTTGGCTTCCAGCCGCGCACCAGGCCGGGCCCTACGACGCCCAAAGTGTCGGCGCCCTTGACGCGCAGCATTGAGCCACGGTCCGCATCGCGGAAGTCATGCAGCGCGTAATCATTGCAAAGCGTGTAACCGGCGATGTAGTCCGCGGCTTCGGCGATTTCGATATTGCGCGCAGTTCGACCGATGACGATCGCCACTTCACCTTCATAGTTGAGATATTTGCAGCCAAGCGGGCGGATCACCGCGCCCTTGTGGCCGATCAAACATGAAGGCGGCTTGGTGAAGTAATTCGGCGCCGGCGGGCAAACCGCTTTGAGCTCATCCAAGCGATTCCGATAATTGAGGTGCGCGCAAATGATCTTGCTGGGCGACACTGGCGGCAGATGTGTTGCTTCCTCCGCCCTAATCTCGCGCCCGTCAGCCGCAACGAGCTGATCGCCCTGCAACGCCGCCTCGACGATACTACCATCGAGCAAGATCCGCCGTGTCTCCGTCATGCGGGCGCCTTCATCGGATAACCACGCCCGGCATAATCGAAATCGCCAAGCTCCAGCACTTTCAGGGCCGCATCCTGCGGCGAGGCATAGTAGGCGCGGATTTCGGAGATGAGACCGCCCGGCCCAAAGATGTACCATTCATCGCCGCGCAGCATCACGCCCTGCTTGCGCTTGAAATGCGTCCATTCGATCACGGCGCGGCGCGTCGGCGGATCGCAGATAATCTGATCGATTGTCCAATAAGAGCCCAGCTTCTCGACCGCTTGATTCCACTTCTCGGCGATCTTGCGCGGGCCTCTGAACGGGCCTTCATACATGCCGGGCGGAAAGTAATGCACGGCATCGGGCTCGAAATGCTGTTCGATGCGTTCGACCACACCTGAATTGCACGCATCGAAATAGTCTTTAATGCGCTGTTCCATCGCCGCGGCCGTCAGCTCCGACATCAGACTTTCTCCGTCATCGAGCGTGCTTTCTCGGCCGCTTTGGCGGACACCGGAGGCTTGGGCAGGAAGAATTCACCGTGCTCGAGCACGAACGTGTAGTTAAGGCTCCACCATGGCCCCTTCACATCGGCAGCGGGCGCGGGCGCGTTCTCATGCAGCACATAATGGCCAATCAGCGCCTTGGTCACGCCGAATTGCGCATCGGTCTCCAGAAGCTCATCGTCATGGCTGTAGACCTGCGAGGCAATCGTTTTAAAGCCCGGCTTATAGACAAGTGCGTGCAAGTGCGCCGGCCGCATCGGATGGCGGTCTTGGGCATTAAGCAGCGCCTCTGTCGGCCCGCCCGCCGGCACTGGATAGCCTGCCGGCTTCACGCTTCGGAAGCTGAACTTGCCGTCCTCATCCGTCTTGAAGCGCCCGCGCAAATTCCAATCCGCCTGGCCTGGGTCCTGGTTTTCGTAAAGGCCGACGGTCGAGGCATGCCACACATCGACCATTGCGTCAGCGATTGGCTTGCCTTGAGTGTCGACAACGCGGCCATGGAAGAACAGCGGCACACCGGGCGTTGGTGAGCGGATCAGCGATGCGCCGCTCTCCATCACCGGTGCATCGGCACGCCAGAATGGCCCAAGCAAATTTGCGCTCGGCGTTTTGTTGTTCATGAGACAAACGAGCTGCGAAAGGCCAAGCGAGCCGGCAATCAACCGCGTCTCGTTGTGACTCTCCGTCGTCTTCTGACCAAGCGCGGTTACATAATCGATCGCTTGATTGAATTCCTTCTCAGTCAGTCGCACTTCACGCGCAAAGGCATGCAAGTGCTTGATGAGTGCCTGCAGAATCTCTTTCACGCGCGGGTCTTTCGTGCGCTTGGTCTCGTCGAGAACGGCTTGGGTCAATTGTTCTTCGTCTTCGATGATCATGGCGCTTTCCTCTCGAGCGGGACCACCTCCCCTCTCCCCTTGCGGGAGAGGGTGGCTGAAGTCGCCCCACGACTTCAGCCGGGTGAGGAGTTTATGCATGCTGCCCCACCCTCACCCGGATTGCTTGATTAGCATCAAACAATCCGGCCTCTCCCATCAAGGGAGAGGCGAATAGATTTGCCTCAGCCGAAATCTGAATCCGGAAATGTCTGCATTCCAGGGCCGATCATGAAACACCCGCTTGGCAGAGTCCTCAAGCGCCGCGCCAGCCGCAACAAATAAGGGAACCAGATGATCCTCGCGCGGCTGGCTGATGCGCGCGGCTGGCGCACGCTCCCACTCGATCAGATTCCGCACGCGCGCTTGCGGCTCCGCTTCAACTGCCTGATGAAGCCAGGCGTCGAACTGGTCCGCACCCGGATTGAACTGCGACCGGAACCGATAAAGATTGTGATAGCTCATGCCGCTGCCGACAATCCAAACGCCTTCATCGCGCAAGGCCGTGAGCGCGCGGCCGAGCACAAGATGCACTTTGGGATCGAGGCTCGGATGGAGCGAGAGCTGCACCATCGGAATCTGAGCTTCTGGGTCAATCAAGATGAACGGCACGAACACGCCGTGATCCCACCCGCGCTCGGTCTCCAGACGCACGGGGATTCCGGTCGGCTCGATCAAGTCCTTGATGCGCGCCGCAAGCGCGGGATCACCCGGCGCCGCGTGCTTTAGCTCATAGGTGTGCTGAGGGAAGCCGTAGTAATCGAACAGAAGCGGCGGCGCGGCGCCGGCATTGATCGCAACGGGATGCTCTTCCCAATGGCCCGAGATAACGAGGATCGCCTTGGGCTTCTCCGGCAAGCTCGCCGTGAGCCCACGCAACCAGCCCGCGAGCTTGTCCCAGGTCTCGGGCGGATCGTTTTCCATGTAAAAGCACGGGCCGCCGCCATGCGGAATGAAATGTGTGGGAAGCCGCGTCATTGAATCCAAAGGAAAATTCGCAATATTCGTTCTTCACTTTCGAGGGGATACCCCCCTCCTTCTCCACGTTTCGTTTCGCTCCGCGCTGAGCTCAGCCCAGAAGATAAGACTGCGCGCCCAAGTTTTCGAGCTGCGTCTCACCGTTTGAAGGTCACGCCCGGCAGCTCGGCTTTGGGCAGGCGCACAGCCGAGCTTGGCGCATTGAATTGCGCTCGCCCGCGCGCCCTTGCCGGCTCGGCATTACCCTTGCCGGCCCTGATGCTCTCGATGAGATCGTAATGGCTGGGCAGACCCTCAAGGTGCTTGCGCTTGGCCTCCCAGACGGCGCGCTGATAGCGCTTCCAGATTTCAGGATCGAGAAACGGCGCCGTCGCAATCTGCCGGCCGCGATAGAAGCCCTTGGCGATGAGCACCAGGGCATAGACATTTGCGCCGAACAGATAGGTCGAAGGCAGGTCGAGATCCTGCGGCACTGTGTGGCGCCACATCTCCAGATTGTCCTTAAGCCTATCCGACAGCTCCATGCCCTCGCGCGCCGCAACCCAGAACGGCGTGTCGGTGCGGTTATTGAGATGATAATGGAGCTGAATGAAATCGCGCACCTCATCATAAAGCTGAGTGATGCGGGCGTTGAAGCCGCGCGCCAGCTCCGGCTCGAAATCGTTGGTGGGCAGATAATGATAGAGCCAGCGCATGGCGAGATCGGTCATGAAGATGGCGGTGGCTTCGAGCGGCTCGATGAAGCCACTGGAAAGACCAAGCGCGACGCAATTCTTCGTCCATGCATTGGCGATGCGGCCGGTGCGCATACGGATGATGCGGGGCGTCACGCCTTCCGCCTGCTTGCCGTAAAGCTTCACAAGCTCATCACAAGCCTCATCATCGGAAATGAACTTGCTCGAGAACACATAGCCGGTGCCGATACGGCTAAAGAGCGGAATGCGGAAATTCCAGCCCGCGGAAAGTCCGGTTGCGCGCGTGGCAATCTCGATCTCTTTCGGATTTTCGGGCGGCACTTGCATGACGGCGGCGCGGTCAACGAGCAGATGTTTGTCGTAAGGCAGGAATTTTTCGCCCAGCGTTTGCTGCGCGATCACACCACGGAAGCCCGTGCAATCGATGACGAACTCGACCTTGTGCTCGCCGCGCTCACGCAAATGCAATTTGCTGATGAAGCCGCGCTCATCCTGCTCGACCCGGTCGACATCATCGAGAATGTGGATGACGCCGCGCTTCGTCGCTATTTCCTGCAACATCGCGGCAAGCTTGGTGGCGTCGAAATGATAGGTGTAGCCGAGCTCGCCGGAGAACTCATCGGCGCCGATGCGCCGCGGCCCGAGATTACCGCGCAGGATCTCGACGACGGGTGAGCAGGCCTTGGCATATTCGAGCCCGGCCGTATCCATGTCACGTGAGGGATGCATGGTGACGAAATATTCGCCAAGCAGGCGCCCGTCGATCGGCTGCGGCGAATTGAGAATATTCAGGAACTCGATTGGGCCGCCTTTGGAATCGTGATTCCAATTGAGGAAACGTGCACACACCTTGAATGCGGCGTCGGTGCGCTCAAGCAGCTCGCGCTCGGAAATGCCGAGCTGGTTCATTAAGAGCACCATGCCCGGCACGGTGCCCTCGCCCACACCGACAATCGGCACGTTGGGCGATTTAATCAGCGTGATCTCGGTCTTGTGCGCGGGGTTCTTGGATTTGAGCGCGCGATTGAGAAAGGTCGCCACCAGCCAGCCGGCGGTGCCGCCGCCGACTATTGTGATGCTTTTCAGGGGCTGGCCCATGCGTTTGCTCCGAACTCATCTTCAGTGTCATTCCCGCGAAAGCGGGAATCCAGACGTTCGCATGCATTCTGGATGCCCGCCTGCGCGGGCATGACACGAAGGGTAGCACAGACCGCAGGCTCAGAAATGCTCGACCCAAGGCCGCACCTCGACCTCCAGGCTCCAGGCGCTGCGGTGCTGATTCAGCGTGTCGATATAGGTCTGCGCGATGGCATCGGGATCGAGCAGGCTGTCGGGCTTGTCGGCCGGCACCGGGCGCTGTGCCGAACGGATGCCGCCATCGATGTTGAAATGCGCAATGTGAATGCCTGTGGGCGAAAGCTCGCGCGCCATGGATTGCGCCAGGCCTCTGAGCGCGAACTTGGCCATGGCAAAGGGCGCCGACTGTGCGTAGCCCTTCATGCTCGCGCTCGCGCCGGTGAAAAAGATCGCGCCCGCTCCGCGCAGCACCATGCGCTTGGCCGCTTCCTGGCCGACCAGAAATCCTCCGTAGGCGGCTGAGACAATCGTCTTGAGCACATCCGGCTGACTGAGCTCGGTGAATGGCCCGCGGACTCTGAAGCCGGCGTTAAAGCAGACAAAGTCAAGCGGACCGATCTGCGCTTCGGCATCGGCAAAGAGCTTTGTCACTTGAGCAGGCTCGGTCGCATCGCAGGAAAAGGCTGCGCCGTCGATCTCGCTAACGAGCGATGCAAGCTTCTCGGCGTTGCGCGCGGCAAGCCCGACTTTATAGCCCTCGCCCTTCAGCTTGCGCGCAACCGATGCCGAAAGTCCGGAGCCGACGCCGACAATAAGTGCGTTCTTGGTCATGGTCCTTTGCCTCCATCACAAATCGAGCACGAGGCGGGCGTCGAGCGAGCCCGAGCAACAGATCATCATCGTCTTGTTCGAGGCTTTCTCTTGCGGCGTCAAGAGAATGTCGCGGTGGTCCGGCCGGCCCTCGATCACCTTGGTTTCGCATGTGCCGCACACGCCTTGCTCGCAGGACGCAATGACGGAAAGCCCCGCCGCGCGCAGCGTTTCCAAAATGGTGGTGCCCGGCTTGATCTCGAACTCGCGGCCCGAGCGCGCGAGCACGACCGTGTAGCCGCCCTCCACCGCCGGCGCATTGGGTGATGCAAAATACTCGACATGCTTGCGCTCGGCCGGACGCGATTCCATCGCCTTCTCGAAAGCTTCGAGCATCGGCAAAGGCCCACAGCAATAGAGATGCGCATCCGCAGGGGCGGCGCGCGCAATGGCGCCGACATCGAGAAACTTGCCGCCCGCTTCGGCGTCGATATGCAAATGCAGCTTGCTGCCCAGCGGCGCCATATCGTTGAGAAAGGCGGCTTCATCGCGCGTGCGCGCCGCGTAATACACTTCGAACGCCCGGCCCTCACCCGCCAGATGCTGCGCCATACACCAGATCGGTGTGATGCCGATGCCGCCCGCGATCAACACAGCGGGCGCTGCGCCTTCATGCAGCGGAAAATTGTTCTTCGGCCCGTCGACTTCAAACAATTCGCCGACGCGGCAATTGTCGTGAATGAAGCGCGAGCCGCCTTTACTCGATGCGTCGCGCTTGATGCCAACGAGATAGGGCTCGCCCGCTTTATGCGGCCGCGTCAGCGAATAATCGCGCGCGATCCCGTTGGGCAGGTGCAGCGTTATGTGCGCGCCCGGCTCATAGGGTGGCAGCGTGGCGCCATCGAGCGAGCCGAATGCATAAGTATTGGTGCCTTCGGCGGCATAGGTGATCGAGACAAGACGCAGCTTCATGCGCAACGCTTAGCAGTCATATAGCCACAGTTAAACACCTTCCCTCTGCCCTTGCTGGAGAGCGCTAGAGCTTGCCCCGCACTTGTTGCGGGGGTGAGGGGTTGAATCAAAGGCTCTTGCCCCACCCTCACCCGGATCGCTAAGGCGCTAAGCGCCAAGCGATCCGACCTGTCCCGTCAAGGGAGAGGTGATTCATTCTCGCTCAGCTGAAGAAGTTGCCGGAGGGGACGTGGATCACCGCGTCCTTTTCATCGAAGGCAACGCCGATCGGATCGCCGCCTTCCTGCACGGCTTTGATCTGCTGCTCGAGCATGCGCCGCTGCATGGCGATGCCGCGATCCGAGGTTGCGAGGTGCTCCTCCGAATGCAACGAAATCGGGCCCTGGCCGACCTGCGCTTCATAATCGTTGGGATTATCCTGGCGCTCCTCGATCGTCATGTTGATCGGCATTTTCATCTGCGACATGCCCGTCTTGCGGTTCGAGCCGTTATTACCCGAATCAGCTTCGAACATGCCGGCACCCGGACGCCCTTTGAAGATGAAGAGATTGCGCGAATGCGTGTCGTCCACCGGCACAGTGAAGCCAAGGCCATTCGAGCGGCCCGCAGCCAAGACGACGCTGGGCACGCTCATCACATGCGGCAGCATCCAGGTGGAGATGCGGTTGACCTTTTGCCCATCCGGCAATTCGCGATAGGCGTCATAGATCACGCCATTGGGGATGTAGCGGAAATCAACCGTCGGCATCACCGCGAACTCTTCGACGAACTGAACATTCGAAATCGTCGAGTGCAGCTGCTGAACATGGAACGGATCCATCACATTATCGTTCATGTGCAGCCAACTATAAGGCATCACCGGGTCCGGCCCGGGGCTCCCGTCAACGCCGAAAGCGCCGGCGAGATAAACTTGCCCCTCTTCGAGATCCATATTGTCGAACTTCGGCAGTACCGGCATCTTTTCGGGCGGGCCCATATAGGTCCACACCATGCCGTATTGCTCGCGCACCGGATACCAAGGCTGACGGGCGGATTCCTTATTCTTGCCGCCATCGGGCTCGCAAGGCTGCTCAAGGCAATTGCCTTCAACGTCAAACAGCCAGCCGTGATAGCAGCAGCGGATGCCTTTCTCCTCGACGCGGCCATAAAACAATGTCGTTCCACGGTGCATGCAGCGCGGATAGAGCAAGCCCGGGCGGCCGCTCTTGTCGCGAAACACAATCAAATCTTCGCCGAGAATGCGGATCTCGCGCGGGCGGTTGGTCACGTCCTTCGAGGCGAGGAGCGGCTGCCAATAACGGCGCTGCAGCTCACCCATTGGCGTGCCCGGCCCAACCTCGGCGAGCAGTTTGTTGTAATGCTGGGCTTTTCGGCCATATGCTGTGCCTTCGAGTTTTTGTCCGCCTGCTTTTCCGTCTGCCATCTTCATCTTCCTGTTTGGTTGTTCCGCCATTAAACACGAAGGGCACAAAAGAAGACACAAAGATCACGAAGCCCCTTTGTGTCCTTCCTGCATTCTTGGTGATCTTCGTGTTTCACTTTCATTGCTTGAAAAAGTTTCCTGACGGCACGTGGATCACCGCATCCTTCTCATCGAAGAACACGCCGACCGGGTCGCCGCCTTCCATCACCGTCTTGATTTGCTGCTCGATCATGCGCCGCTGCATGGCGATGCCGCGATCGGATGTCGCCAGATGCTCTTCCGAATGCAGCGACGCCGGACCCTGGCCCGCCTGCGCCTCGTAATCGCCCGGAATGTCCTGATGCTCTTCCATCGTCATCTCGGACCAGCGCTTGATATTGGCGAATCCCGTCTGCCGTGCGGGCGGAACCGCAGGTTCTTTGCGGATCGAGCATATCCGGCTGTGCGTATCATCGACCGGCACGGAGAAGCCCAGGCCATATGAACGTTTTGCCTCCATCAAGACGCTCGGCACGCTCATGATATTGGGCAGCATCCAAGTCGAGATGCGGTTCATCTCACGTCCATCTTTGAGCTTGCGATAAGCATCGTAGATCACGCCATTCGATATGTGGCGGAAATCCACTTGCGGCATCACCTCGAACTCTTCGACGAATTGCACAACGCTCATCGTCGTATGCAATTGCTGCACATGGAACGGGTCCATCACATTATCGTTCATGTGGATCCAGCTATAGGGCACGACCGGCGGGCCGTTGGGATCGCCATGTGAGCCTAGGCTGCAATCGGTGACGCGATAGCTCTCGCCTTCCTCAAGCTCCATGTTATCGAATGTCGGCAGCGCCGGCATTTTGTCGGGCGGGCCCATATAGGTCCAAAGCATGCCATATTTCTCAGCGACCGGGTACCAAGGCTGGCGCGCATTCGCTTTGCCTTGCGGCGTGCCGCCATTCGGCTCGCATGGCTGCTCGAGGCAATTGCCTTCGACATCGAACAGCCAGCCATGATAGCAGCAGCGGATGCCGCGATCTTCGACGCGGCCATAGAACAGCGTCGTGCCTCTGTGCATGCAGCGCGGATAGAGAAGGCCCGGTCTGCCCGATTTGTCACGGAAGACGATCAAGTCTTCGCCCAGGATTCTGATCTCCTTCGGCCGGTTGGTGACGTTGTGCGCGGCAAGCACCGGCTGCCAATAGCGGCGCATCCATTCACCGCACGGCGTGCCCGGCCCCACTTTCGTGAGAAGATCATTCGGATGTTGATGCGAACGGCCATAAGCCGTGCCCTGAAGACCTTGTGCTCCATCCGCGCTCATTCTTCTCTCCCTGTGTCCTTCTCGCGATAGAAATTCCCCGATGGAAGCTTCAGCAGCGCCTGCCGCTCATCGAAAATCGCGCCGGCAGGATCTTCGCCGGCCATTACTTTTTGGATCTCGCGCTCGAGCAGGCGCCGCTGCATGGCGATGCCGCGATCCGATGTTGCGAGATGCTCTTCCGAATGCAGCGAGATCGGCCCTTGGCCGCCCTGGGCTTCGAAATCGCCTGGGAATTGCTGACGCTCCTCAGCTGTCATCTGACTCCAGCTTTTGCCGTTGACCTTGAGCGGCCGCGCGCAATTCTCCGGGTTCCGTGTACGGAACATCGAGAAAGTGCGGCAATGCGTGTCGTCGACCGGCACCGTCACGCCGCACGCGAACTCCTTTTGGGTTGCGGTGTCTTCAAGGCGGTTGTTCGGCACGAACATAAAGCTTGGCAAAATATAGGCCGAGACACGATCGACCTCGCGCCCATCATCAAGCTTGCGCCGCGCGCTATAGATTACGCCCTGATCCGTATAGCTGAAGTCGACCTTCGGCATCAGCGCAAATTCCGGCGCGAAATGCGTGACCGAGTGGGTTGTGTGCAGCACCTGGAGGTGAAACGGGTCCATGATGTTGTCGTTCATATGCAGCCAGCTATGCGGCGCCACCGGCGTGCCGTAGTCGCCCGTCGAAGCCAGGCTTTCATCGTTGACCCACAACGTCTCACCAGGCTCCAAATCCTCGAACACATCGAAGCGGCGCATCACCGGCATTTTGTCCGGCGGGCCCATATAAGCCCAGAGGATGCCGTAGCGTTCTTCTACCGGGTACCAAGGCTGGCGCGCGGCTTTCTTGCCTGCCTCGGTGCCACCGCCAGGCTCGCAAGGCTGCTCCAAACAATTGCCTTCGACGTCGAACAGCCAACCGTGATAGCAGCAGCGGATGCCGCGCTCTTCAACTCGGCCATAAAACAGCGTGGTGCCGCGGTGCATGCAGCGCGGATACAAGAGACCGGGTCGGCCGGCTTTGTCGCGAAACACGATCAAGTCCTCGCCGAGAATGCGCACTTGTTTCGGGCGGTTGGTCACGTGTTCCGAGATGAGCACGGGCTGCCAATAGCGGCGCATGAACTCACCGCACGGCGTGCCCGGACCGACACGCGTGAGCAAGTCATTCGGATGCGCGCGCGGCCGGCCGTAAGCCGTGCCTTCAATCTTTGCTGGCGCAGCGCTATCTGCCATCTCAAGCGCCCGCCTTCATCGAGGCTTCGTCCCACAATCGCAACAGATAACCATTGGGATCGCGCAGCTCGGCGCCGAAGCCCCAAAATAATTTCTGCGGCGTATGAACGAAAGCGATGCCTTTGGCGGTGAGCGCCTTGTGCTTCGCCTTGACGTCATCGACCTGGACTGTGAGTGCAAAATCGCCGGTGAGCGGAGCGCCATCGGAGAAGAACACTGTCAGGTCGGCGTCGTCCTTCATGGCGACGGTGTTCGCATCGGCAATCTCGAACTCAACTTCAAAGCCGAGATTATCGCGCCACCAATCGCGAGCGGCGCGCCAGTCCCGGACCGGAAGCGTCATATGGTCGAGCCGGACCATGCATCCTCCCGCGCGCCGATTGTCCCAGGCGCGATCCCGAATTTTTGTCAGACTATAAGCCCGACCACCCCCCTTAGGCCACCGGTTCGCAAGGGGCCTTGGGGGGGATTAACCAGCCCTAGGCAGCCATGGCCGGCGACTTGCCCAGGATCATGTCGGAAGCTTTTTCGGCGATCATGATGGTCGGCGCATTGGTGTTGCCCGAGGTGATTTTGGGCATGATCGAGGCATCGACCACCCGAAGATTCTCAACGCCGTAAACGCGGAGCTGTGGATCGACGACGCATTCCGGACCGTGGCCCATCTTGCAGGTGCCTATCGCGTGATAGAGCGTGGCGCCCGCCACCTTGGCATAGCCCAACATCTCCTCGTCCGTGTTGCCGAATGGATCGGCCGTCGAATCCATGTAAGGCGCGAGCGCCGGCTGCTGCGCGATATTCCGCACCAGCTTCAGGCTGGCGATGATCACTTCCTGGTCGATCGGATCCGACATGTAGTTCGGCAGGATCGCCGGGTAGACCGTCGCGTCCGGCGATTTCGCATGGATCGTGCCGCGCGATTCGGGGCGCAGCTGACACGGATTGATCGTCATGCCCGGCTGCTTTTCCAGCTCGAGGCCCTGGCTCTTGGCAAGGATCTCAAGATCCATGCTCGCCGCCATCATGTGGAGCTGAATATCCGGATGCTGAAGCTCGGGCCGCGATTTGGTGAATGCAACCGTATGCGCCACCGCAAAGCTCAAAAGTCCCTTGCGCTGGAACACATATTTGAACATCTCGCCGACGAGGTGCTTGTGATAAAGCTCATTCACGCTGGTCGAGCCCGGCTTCAAGCGCCACTGGCAGCCGAGCATGAAGTGATCCTGCATATTCTCGCCGACACCGGGCAGATCATGCACGACGGGAATGCCGAGCTTCTGCAGAAGCGCGCCTTGGCCGACGCCTGAGACTTCCAGGATTTGCGGGCTGGCGACTGCACCGGCGGCAAGGATCACTTCCTTCCCCGCGCGCACCGTGCGCTTCTGGCCGTGCTGCAAGAACTCAACGCCGACCGCCTTCTTGCCTTCGAATACGATCTTGGTGGTGTGCGCGTCGGTCTCGACCTTGAGATTGGGTCGGCCCATCGCCGGGTGGAGATAAGCAACCGCGGTTGAGTTGCGCTGGCCGTTTTTGATGGTGAACTGAAACCAGCTGACGCCCTCTTGATCCTCATCAGCGTTGTAGTCGTTCTTGCGCGGGATACCGGCCTGCACGCAAGCTTCGAGCTGCGCCGCGGAGATCGGATGCTGCTCGGTGATGTCGGAGACATTCAGTGGGCCGCCGACCCCGTGATACTCGCTCTCGCCGCGCTCCTGGTGCTCCGACTTGAGAAAGTAGGGCTTTACATCGGAATAGCTCCAGCCCTCGCAGCCCATCTGGCGCCAGCCGTCATAATCCGCGTGCTGCCCGCGCACATATAAGAGGCCGTTGATCGAGGAGGAGCCGCCGAGCACTTTGCCCTTGGGCCATTTGAAAACGCGCCCGCCGGTCGCCGGATCGGCCTCGGTCTCGTACATCCAATTGACGTTCTTGTCGTTCAGCGTACGGCCGAATCCGATCGGCGTGTGGACCATGAGGTTCGACCAGAATTTCGGCAAATTGCGCGTGGGCCGGTCGTCGCCGCCCGCTTCAAGGATCAGAACGCTGTTCTTGGGGTTGGTCGACAGCCGGTTGGCCAGCACGCAGCCGGCGCTGCCCGCGCCAATGATGATGTAGTCAAAGGTCTGCTGCGCCTCAGCCATAGCGTCCTCCGGATATTCGTCTTTGTTCCGCGATATAGACGAGGCGGCCGGAATTTGGAAGGGTTGCCGGCAGCGCAGGGGTACACGGATGAAGGTCTATGCCGCCATATGCGGGTATCTTGATATGGAGTTTGGCCGGCTCGTCGAGGGCGAGACCAGCGCTTTCATCCGCATCCCGGTTCCCGCCTACATCATCGATCACCCCAAGGGGCTCGCCGTGTTCGACACGGGGCTACGCGGCGGGTTGAGCGATACCGCGGACCCGGGCCACGCCGCCTATGCCGCTTGGAAGATCAATGTCGAGCTTCCGGCGGGCGCGGACATTTCTAGCCGCATTGCAGCAATCGGCCGGGACGTGAGCGAGGTGCAATTTGTCATCAATTCGCATCTGCATTTCGATCATTGTGGCGGCAACCATCAGGTGCCCAATGCGCCGCTTTTAATCCAGAAGCGCGAATGGGAAGCCGGCAAGATTCCCGAGCTTCAACAGAAGGTCGGCTTTGATCCGCATGATTACGACCTCGGCCATGACGTGATCGCGGTCGACGACGAGCATGATCTGTTCGGCGATGGATCGGCGGTGTTATTCCCAACCTACGGGCACACGCCGGGGCATCAGTCGATGAAGCTACGCACCGAGAGCGGCAAAATCGTCCTCACCGCCGACGCCTGCTATTTCCGCTCCGTGCTGCAGTCACTGCGCCTGCCGCGCACAGTGTTCGACCGCGAGGCGATGCGGGAATCGCTCATGCGCCTGCGTGCGCTGCAAGCGGCGGGCGCCGAGCTCTATTTTGGCCATGAGCCCGACCAGTGGCGCGGCAAGACCGGCGCGCCGGTTCTAATCGCCGGAACTAAAGACTAGAGACCGAAGGGATAGGTTTCGTCTTCGCCGGTCTGCCGCACGCCAGCCAGGGGCGTGACGGCCTTGGTTTCCTCGAACCAGACATAGCCATCGAACTGATGCACCAACGCGGCATCGAAGTAATGGCTGAGTCGCTCCGTCTCGGGCCGGTAGATGACGCCGATCGCGCGCTCGAGCTTGGGCTCCAGAAGCGCGTAGCGCAAATCATCGTGGCCGCCCGCTTCACGCAGATCGAGCGTGAAGGCCGGCACGCGGGAATCGCGGCAATAGCGCTCGATGCTATCGCGGTGCGCCGGGCGCACCTTCATGATCTGCATCGGCGCATCCCAGTCCGAAGCCGCCGCCACGGTGCCGTGATCGGTGCCGAAGCCGATCAGCGCCACTCTGTCACCGAAGCGCTCGCGGGCGAGCTGACCGATATTGAGCTCGCCGTGCACAAGGCCCATCTCGGTCGCCGCGGCATTACCGATATGCGAATTGTGCGCCCAGACGACCGCTTTCGCGTTTGCTCCGCGTGCGCTCAGCACTTGTTCGAGCGTTTCGAACATATGGGTATCGCGCAAATTCCAGGATTCGGCGCCGCCGTAATACATCAGGCGATAATAGCGCTCCGCCGAAGCAACAAGCCGCGCATTGGCCGAGGCATCCAAAAACCTTTCGCCATCGGCATGCATATAATCGAGCTTCTTGTGTAAGAGATCGCGCAGCATGGCGAGCACGCCCTCTTCGCATGCCGCATAGCCTGACCTGATCGCCGCGCGGCCATAAGTGGCGGGATCGTGTTGCCAGCGGGTGAGGCAGCCATAGCGCTCGCGCGCAACACTTGCCGCTTCCGGATCAACGCGTTCGAGATAATCGATCACCGCGCGCATCGATGCGTTGAGATTGTAGATGTCGAGGCCATAGAAGCCGACGCGGTCTTCTGCATGTTTTTCCGCATTGTGCTTGCGCAGCCAGCGGGTGAATTCATCAACCTCTTGATTGCGCCACATCCATGTCGGGAAACGCTGGAACGGCGGCTCCGGCGCATGCCGTTTGGGTCTGTGGCGGACATAGCGATCAATCGCTGAAGCGTCGGGCCAATCGGCCTCGACCGCGACAATATTGAAGCCGTGCTTTTCGATCAGCCGCCGGGTGATTGCCGCGCGGGCGCGGTAGAATTCCGATGTGCCGTGCGTCGCTTCACCGAGCATCACGACTTTGGCCTCGCCATAACGATCAAACGCTGCGGCGAAAGGCTCGGCATCGATATCGCGGAACGGCTCTGCAGCGTCTTTGATGAGATGCGCAAGCGAGATGCGGCGTGCCGGCGGGATCATGCGCCGCGTCGTACGCGCATGCGGCATGCGCCGCGCGGGCGCAATCTCTTCAGCTTGCCAGCCGAACTCACCGACGAAGGGCACGAAGTGAACCGCGCCCAGATCCTCTTCCTCGAACTCGGTTTCACTTAGCCTCGCGACCTTGACGAGCCGCTGGGAGGCATGCGTCTCGCCCACCGGAATGACGAGCCGGCCGCCAATCGCAAGCTGCGCCTTGAGCGGCGCGGGCACATCCGGACCGCCGGCAGCGACGATGATCGCATCGAAGGGCGCCACACCGCTCCAGCCGCGCGTGCCGTCGCCTACGCGCACTTCGATATTGTCATAGCCCAGCGCGCGAAACCGTTCCGCCGCGATATCGGCCAGCGGCGGATGGCGCTCGATCGAATAGACGTGCTTCGCCATGCGGCTCGCGATGGCGGCGGCATAGCCTGAGCCAGTGCCGACATCCAAGACGCGCGCATCCGCGCCGATATTCGCCGCCTCGAGCATGAGCGCGACGATATAAGGCTGCGAGATGGTCTGGCCTTCCTCGATCGGCAGCGGCAAGTCGTCATAGGCGAACTCTTCATAGCCCTTCTCGACGAAAGCTTCGCGCGGCACCTCGCGCATCGCCGCCAAGAGACGCGGATCGGAGATACCCCGCCCGGCGATCTGCGCCAAAACCATGCGCTCGCGTTGCTGGGTGTGATTAGGCTCGAACATTTCGCGAATCTCCTCCACCACCCGCCATTAGGCGGGCAGCGAGGAGAATTCGCTTTGCGCTAGCTCAAGCGCAGGCCCCGAACGCTATCGGCTCAGGTTTTGGGCTGAAAGGCTTTCACGCCCGCCTGCCAAAGGGCAAAGACAAAGCAATCCGCGTGCTCATCATCGCTTTGCTTGCGGGTCGAGCCGATGCCATGACCCGCGTCATATTCGATCCGGAGAATGACCGGCTTGCCGGATCCCGTCGCCTTTTGCAGGCGCGCCGCCATCTTGCCGGCCTGCCACGGCGCCACACGCGGATCGTTCATGCCGGTGGTAAGTAGAACGGCCGGGTATTTCACGCCGTCCTTCACGTGCTGATAGGAATCCATCGCATAGAGGTCTTTGAAGCCCTGCTCGGTCTTCACCGAGCCGAACTCCGGCACATTGTCCGGCCCGTTCTGGCTGAATTCCATGCGCAGTGCGTTGGAGCAGCCGACCTCGTCGATGACGCTGCCAAAGAGATCCGGCCGCTCGGTCAGCGCGCGCCCCACGGTGATGCCACCCGCCGAGCCGCCAGCAATCGCGATCTTCTTCTTCGCGGTCCAACCGTCTTTGATCAGGCCCTCGCAACAAGCGATCAAATCGTTCCAGGTGTTGGGCTTGGTCGGGCCCTTACCGGCGATATACCACTCATGGCCTTCCTCGCCGCCGCCACGCACATGTGCGAGCGCGAACACGCCGCCTTGGTCGAGGTAAGCGAAATAGCGCGCCAGAAAGCCGGGATCCTGCGTAACGCCGTAGGCGCCATAGGCCCACACATAAGACGGCGCCTTGCCATCCTTCTTGGTGTCTTTGCGGAAGACCACCGACATCGGCACCTTCACGCCGTCCTTGGCGACCGCGAATGTCTCGATCGAGTCGTAAGGCGACGCATCGACACTTGGCTTGGTGACCAGGCCAGTGTCTGTGACCATGCCCGACGGATCGAGGCGCAGCAGCTCCGCGGGCTTCACCCAGCCTTCAAGCTGGAACCAAGCGCCTTCAAGGCGTGGATCGGCAAAGCCCGCACTCACCGCACCATCGAACGGAAGATCAATCGGCGTTACCTTGCCGTCCGCGCCGAGCTTGGAGACGCGCCCGATGCCCGCATCGAGGGATTGGATGTAGATGGCGTCCTTCGCCGCAGCGAGATTTGTGATGACGTTCTTGCTCTCGGGCACAACCTCGGTCGCGCCGGAGGCAGCGGGGCTCTGCGCCTTCACATGAACGACTTTGTAGCGCGGCGCGCCTTCATAGGTGAGCAAATAGATATCGTCGCCCCTTAAGGTGAGGCCCGTCACTTTGGCATCGGGCGAGCAGATCTTCGTCCACTTCGCCTTACCCTTTTTCGCGTCCTGCTCGCGCCCAACATAAAGCGTCAACTCGTTCTGAACGCCAGTCTCCAGAAGACCGATTGCATAGTCCGAGCCCGGCTGGGTCAACACGATCGGGAAGTCGATATCCTCGACCGTGATGCCATCGACAACACCCGAGCCCCACACTCTAATGTCGTTCTTAGGGTCGGTGTTCAGCTTGTGAAACCAGCAAATGCTTTTCTGATAGTAGGTCGCGGTGCCCTTTTTGGCATCCTCCGCAAGACGATTGATGAAGAAGCCGGAGCTGTCGTTTGCCCAGGTCGGACTGGCCAGTTGGGCGCGATCGATGCGTTCTGGCAGAACCTTGCCGCTCGCAACTTCCATGATCTCGGCAACCGCATCCTCCGAGCCGCCCGGCGATATTCCGTAGGCGACGTATTTGCCGTTCGGCGATGCTGTCCAATAGCTGAGCGCGTAGTGAACCTTGTCCTTGTTGCGCGTTTCCGGATCCACCAGCAAGCGGCGCGGCCCGCCATTCTCGCTGACGAACAGCTTGTAGCTGTTGGCGCCAACCGGCCGGATCTGCATGAACATGTAAGGCCCGGCAACAGCAACGGAATTGAGCACTTCAAGATCGCCGGACAGTTTGGAGACTTGCTCGCGCATCGCCTCCCGCCCCGGGATCTTCGAAAGAACTTCCTCGGCATAGTCTGCCTGCGCCTTCATATAAGGCGCCCAATCCGGATCCTTCGGATTTTCCATCCAGCGGTAAGGATCGGTGACCTTGACGCCCCACAGCGTCTCGGTCACGGGCTCGACTTTCGGGACAGGCGGGCCATCAACCGCCGCCGCGGCCCGCGCCAAGCGCGGCACGGCGCCCAAGGCTATGGTTGCGGCAGCTGATGCAAGCAAAGTGCGGCGGTCGATATTCATGGCTCATTCCCCCGAGGCATGGCGAAACGCTAAGGCTCGCGCGGAAACGCTCCCCGCTCAATGCCCCGTCACGGCAATTTGCACAAGTCCTTGCGGGATTTACGCCGCTGTGCCCCAGACGTCGGTGGCGACCTTCACCAACAGCTCGAGCTTGCGTTTTTGTTGATCGATTGTGAGCTTGTTGCCGTGAACGGTCGAAGAAAAACCGCATTGCGGCGACAGACACAGCTGATCGAGCGCAACAAACTTGCAAGCTTCATCGATACGCGACCTGATGACATCCTCGGATTCCAGTTCGCCCTTTTTGCTGGAGATGAGGCCCAGCACCACGCGCTTCTTGCCCTTGGGCAGAAAACGCAGCGGTTCGAACCCGCCGGACCGCTCATCGTCGAATTCAAGGAAGAAGCCGTCGATATCGGTCTCCTGAAGCATGATCTCGGCGATAGGCTCATAGCCGCCCGATGCCATCCAAGTGCTTTGGAAATTGCCGCGGCAAAGATGAATGCTCGCCGCCATATCGGCGGGCCGGCCGGCATAAACTTGCGAGATCAGGCGTGCATAGAGATGCGTGAGCGCATCCGGGTCTTCGCCGCGCTCCTTGACGCGCTGCCGGTGCGATGGGTCGCAAAGATAAGCGAGATTGGTGTCATCAAGCTGCACATAGCGGCAGCTAAGCGCGCCAAGCTCTGTGATCTCTTCCTTCCAGATGCGCACGAGATCCGCATAGAACTCTTCCATGTCCGGATAGGCCTCGCGATCGACCGCATCTCTGCCGCCTCTAAAGTGCAGCATGCTCGGCGACGGCATCGTGATCTTCGGTGTGCGCCCCGTGATCGAATTGACGAACTTGAACTCGTCGATGGCAATGCCACCCACGCGCTTGAGTTTCTTCACAGTCAATATCTGCGGGATCGTGCCGCGCGTTGTCGCCGTCGCGCCGGTGGCAAACCGTGCCGGCCCCATCGTCACGCCTTCCACCTTGAGCAGCAAATCCATATGAAATGAATTTCGGCGGAACTCACCATCGGTGATCGATTGCAGGCCTGCGTCCTCCTGCATCGCAACCACTTCTCTTATGCATTCGTCCTCGATTGCCCGCAGCGCTTCGCCGGTGATCTCGCCGCGCTCTTTCTGTTCGCGCGCATCTTTGAGCCGCTGCGGGCGCAGAAAGCTGCCGACATGGTCTGCTCTGAAAGGGGCTTGGGTCATATTGGCTCTCACGCAATTGTCCGAACTATGCCGCCTTCAACGCGCAAGGCCGCACCATTGGTTGCCGACGCCTGCGGCGAGCAGACATAGACGACCATGTTGGCGACTTCATCGGTCGTTGCCATGCGCTGGATCAAAGACGTTGGGCGGAAATTCTTGACGAACCGGCTCGCCGCCTCGTCAAACGAAGTGCCTTCGCGCTCCGCGTTGGCTTTCATGAAGCCTTCCATGCGCTCGGTCTTGGTCGGGCCCGGCAGCACGGCATTGACCGTCACGCCCGTTCCCGCCGTCAGCTCGGCAAGCCCGCGCGACACCGCAAGCTGCGAAGCTTTGACCGTGCCGTAGTGAATCATCTCCTTCGGGATGTGCAGGCCGGATTCCGAAGAGATGAAGACGATGCGGCCCCAGTTGCGCTTGAGCATGCCGGGCATGTAGCTGCGCGACATGCGCACGCCCGACATGAGATTCCACTCGATCATGCGGATCCATTCCGCATCCGAAATCTCGAAGAAGTCCTGAAACGTCGCGCCGCCCGCATTGTTGACGAGGATGTCCGCCTCGGGCACCGCTTTCGTAAGTGCTGCGCAGCCTTCGGCGTTCGAGACATCCGCCACGACGCCTTCGAGCTTTGCCCCCGGCACGGCATCCTTGATTTTGGCGATTGCACTGTCGATGCCGTCTTGATGGCGGCTATTCACGATCACCCGGGCGCCGGAACCGGCGAGCCCTTTGGCAATCGCAAGGCCGATGCCTGCGGAGGATCCCGTAATAACGGCAGTCTTGCCGCTTAGATCGATTTGCATGATGCCCTCCTGCCTTCATTTTCTTTAGTCCATACGGCCCGGCTTTGCGACGGGCTAAAACTGTTGAGAGGATGCTCAGTGTCGTGCATCCTCTTCTTTTCGACACAATCACCTGCACGCTACGCAGCTCATCTGCGCTTCATGAACTATTTTTCATGTCCGCGGGCATTACTCAAATCGCTTCGTAACCATCATGGCAATCTGCCAATGAATTTCGTTCGCCCAGTCCGACAAATTCGCTGACTTCCGCGGTGCATGGACAGTATCGTCGTGCGTATTGATCGAGTTCGTTTTCAGCATCTTATGGCAGATCATGTCGGAGCCGGCTCTCAGGAGTTGTTGGTTGTCGGTGCTCGATGCCGCAGCTCTGGATCGTATGAAATTCTTGCCGGTGCGGCCGCTGCCTCCTCAGGGAGGCGCCTATGCATGATGTGCGCGGCGCCCCTTCTTCGCGCGATCCGGCGCGCTTCTCTCAGGTGGATCATCACCCGCCGGTGATGATCGGGTTCCTCGCGGCGCTCGATGCTGCGCTGTTCACAGCCATCGGTGCGATGCATTTGGGCGTGTCGATCGGCAGCTATTCTACGCCGAAAGCGCATTGGGTTGCGCCAATCGAGTTGTTTGCCGCGGTCTATCTCGCGATCGCCGCGGGTGCCGTGTGGACGCACGCGCGTCTCGCACGCGAAATTGCGGTGATCGGGAATGGCCTGGCTCTTTTGGCCGTCTTCCTGGGCGTCGTTGCGTTCTCTGTCGGGCTCGATCCCTGCACGTCGATCACCGACGTCCACTACACCCTGACGGCCGCCGTGGCGTTTCTCAGCATTTGGCGGATGAGCCGTTGGCAAAGAGGCCTTTCCTGGCCTCCCTAGGTCAAACGCGGACCGGGTTGTCCATATAGAGATCGGGCAACAAGCGCTTGAAATTCACGAGCTTCGGCTGATCGTTGATCACGATATAGGGATAATCGGGATTTCTTGATCAGGAAGTCCTGGTGGTATTCCTCGGCCGGATAGAACGCCACCGCCGGATCAACGCGCGTGACGATCGGCCGTGCGAACACCTTTGCCTTGGTGAGTTGCGCGATATAGGCGTCGGCGACGGCCTTTTGTTCCTTGCTGTTGTAGAAGATGTTGGAGCGATAGCTTGTGCCGGTGTCGGGCCCCTGACGGTTCAGCTCGGTCGGATTGTGCGCGACCGAGAAATAGACCTGTAGCAGCTCTCCGTAGCTTACCTTCTGCGGATCGTAGGTAATAAGCACGGATTCGGCGTGTCCGGTTCGCTCGGTGGAGACTTGCTCATAGCTGGGGTTTTTCACTTTGCCGCCGGTATAGCCGGCAACGACGTGCGTGACGCCCTTCACATGCTCGAACACCGCTTGCACGCCCCGAAAGCAGCCGCCGGCGAGAATTGCCGTGTCGCTCGATTTCGTTGATACGGGATCATAGGTCGGGGCAGGAATCGCAACGGCTGGCTCAGCGGCGTGTGCGCGCACCGAAAAAGCGGCCGCAACACTAAGCGCTGCGAGCGTGATGGCCGATGCGAGTAATGCGCGCTGAAGAAATGAGGAGACCATTGCGTAGTTGTAGGCCATCGAAGTGCCCTCCTAGGCTTGGCCGCGCGCCACGAAGCGCAGCGCCACCGAATTCATGCAGTATCTGAGGCCGGTCGGCTTCGGCCCATCGTTGAACACATGGCCCAGATGCGCATCGCAAAGCTTGCAGGCAACGGCAATGCGCGTCTCGATCAGCTGGTGATCTTCCGTTGTCTCGATATTGTGGTCCGAGATCGGCAGCCAAAAGCTCGGCCAGCCTGTGCCGAAATCATATTTGGTCTTGAAGTCATAAAGCGCCGTGCCGCAGCAAATGCAGCGGTAAAGCCCATCGCCCTTGAACTCTGCATACTCGCCACTAAAGGCTCGCTCCGTGCCGGCATGGCGCGTCACCTCGAAGGCGAGCTGCGAAAGCTGCGCCTTCCATTCCGCCTCCGACTTGACGAGTTTCGGCAGGCTGACGGTGCCGAGGCTTTTTCCCGCGTTATCAAATTTTTCGATCGTCACGGGCCCAGGGGCCGGCTTTGCCTGGGCGCTCGTCGGCTTGGTACAGCCGGCAGCGGCGACGAGGGCGGCGCTGGAGGCCGCCAGAACAAAGGTGCGGCGATCAAGAGCGATATCCCGGTGATTCATGGCGCCTTTACTTCCCTCTTCTTCGCAGCGGCCCAGGTCCTAAATTGGCTCAGACCTCTAGCCCCGCAATAGCTTCGTTCTGCTTTGGCAGCGCTTATGTGCGCCTGCGCACACTCAGGGCAAGCCCTTCGGCTGCATTGCTTCCATGCATCACGAAAAGGCGAGCCGCATACAGCCAAACGATTGGAGGCTACAACGGTCCTGGAGCTTAGGATCCGGCGCCTGAATGCTCTGTGAACCTGCTCCCCCCGCGCCTACCCCTCGCGCTCCTCGCGCCAGAAGCCGAGATGCTGCTGGAGCGTGCGGTCCGACAGGCTGAACAGCACAAGGTCATCGCGCGGCTCGAAGCTGGCCCAGGTCCAAGCGGGCACCACGAAAATGTCGTTGGGCCCAACATCCCAGCCATCATCGCCGACGCGAACACGCCCCTCGCCTTCGACGACGACAAACATCGCCGCATCGGTCGAGCGATAGGGCTTGCTCGTAATGCCCCCGGGCACGAGCTGAAGAAAGGCCGCCATGACATTCATCGGCGGCTTGCCCGTCTTGGGGTCGAGATAGGTCATCTTCCAGCCGAGCGCCGGATCGGCCGCTCGCTCCACGCGCATGCGCTCAAGCGCTGAACGCGCTGCGTCATAGGGATAGGTGAATGTCATGCGCGGAATGTCGCCGGGATCGTTCGGCGGGCGCGAACGGATATTCGGATCTTCCTGCGCGAAGCTCGTGTTCATTAGATTGACGAAATGCACATCGAGCCCGTCGAGCCACATCACCGGCCCCGAGCCCTCATTGCCATGATCGTGATAAAGCCAGCTCGGCGTGATGATGAAATCTCCGCGCTTCATCGGCACCTTTTCGCCTTCGACCGATGTGTAGGCGCCATCGCCTTCAAGGATGAACCTGATCGCCGCCGCGGTGTGGCGATGGCTGCGTGCCGTCTCGCCGGGCAAGATCAGTTGCACGCCGCCGAACAGGGAATTGGTTGCGCGTGCCTGGCCTTTGAAAGCGGGGTTTTCAAGAACGAGCACGCGCCGTTCCGCCTGCTCGGCGCTGATCACTTCGCCCGCGCGCAAGACCTGCTCGCGCAGTGGCGCAAATTTCCACAGCACCGGCGCGGCCTGCGGCAGCGGCTCGCGCGTCACCAGCTTGCGCAAGACTTCCCACAGCGGCGCCAGATTGTGCTGCCCGAGCTGCGCCGTGAATTCCTCAAGCGCCTGGTTCGCAATCTCTGCCATGTTTTCCTCGCCAGCTTTTCGCGCAGTATGCCACAGGCGCCAGCCCGCGCTATGCTCGGCGTAAAACCGGGAGAAACCATGGAAGCGGCATCAGGCGACTTCACATTCACGCGGCTCGAAAAGGTGATTTTCGGACCGGGCAAGATCGCTGAGCTTGCCGGCGAGCTCGAACGGCGCGGGGCCAAGCGGGCCATCATCGTCACTGGCAAATCGCTCGGCGGCGGCAAGCTGCTCAGCCGCGTTGTGGACGCAACAGGCAGGCGGTGTGCGCTTGTGTTCGATCGCGCCGCACAGCATGTCCCGGCCTCCACCGTTCGTGCATTGACAGCAGAGATCGAGCGGCTGGACGCCGATACAGTCATCAGCTTCGGCGGCGGCAGCCCGATCGACACGGTGAAAGTTGCGATCGCGTCAGCGATCAATGGCCGCGATATGACGCTCGAAGCGCGCGAGCTGGATCTGAATTCAATGCACAGCGCTGCGAGCACCAGCGCGCGCGACATCATCCATATCGCCGTGCCGACAACGCTTTCCGCTGGTGAATACACATCGGGCGGCGGCGTGATGAATGAGGAAACGCGTATCAAGCGCGGCGTCTTCGATCCGCGATTGCAGGCGCGGGTGATCATCAATGATCCCGAGCTGACGGTGGAGACGCCCGAGTGGCTGTGGGTCGCGACCGGCATGCGTGCGCTCGATCACGCTGTCGAAGCGATCTATTCGGTGCGCCATCAGCCCTTCATTGATGCGCTAGGTATTAAAGCGATCAGGCTGCTGACGGCACATCTGCCCGCTTCGGTCAAGACGAGCGGAGATGAAGCGATTATGCACCGTGGCTATTGTCAGATCGCGGCGTGGTGCTCGTTGTTCGGCGGGCTTAACACAGGGCTTGGCGTTTCTCATGCGCTCGGTCACCAGATTGGGCCGAAATGGGATGTGCCGCATGGCGTCACTTCATGCATCACGCTGCCTCATGCGATGCGCTTCGTCGCCTCGATCTCGCCCGAGCGTTTTGAAGGCATCGCCGACGGGCTTGGCATTGCGTTCGATGCACGGAATCCAAGCGCCGGTGCGCTTGCTTGTGCCGACCGCGTCGCCGCATTCATCGCTGGATTCGATGTGCCGCACACGCTCAAAGCTGCCGGCGTCGGTCACAACGAGCTGCGCGCGGTTGCCGAAGCGGTTCAACACGAGATGGAACGGTTTGCGGTGGTCGACCGGCCCGTGACGCTCGACGACGTCATCGCGCTTTTGGAAGCAGCCTACGACTAGCGTCCCGGTCTATTGCGCCGCATGCGCGCGCCAGACATTGCGCGCCGCGCTTTCGAGCTGGTGGATGCGCTTGAACTTGCTGCCATCCAAGACATTGAAGCGGCGATCGGTTGCAACGAAGCTGAAGCCACCGCGCTCGCGCAGGGCAAGGCCCGCCGGGATATCGCCGATCTCGATGATGAAAGCCTGCGCACCAATGCTATGTACGGTTTCGGCAGACATGAAGCATCTCCTCTGCCGGCTCTTTAGAAAGATGCCGGCGCAATCCGCATTAACTTTTCAGACTGTGCGGGGCCGTCGGCCCACGCGATTCAGGCGATCTTCAACACCGAGGACAACACAGCGTTGCGACACTCAAGTGACGTTTTTGATCTCGGGATTGGAATAAATTCATCATGAGGTTTGTTCCTTCGCAAAGGGAACCCACGACCCCACTTGTCGTGGCGCTTTAGCTTTGGTCACGCGGCGCAAGCTGCTCCCATCAAATCCCGCGGGCTGTTTCGGCGTCGAGATTCGACGCGATCAAGCCAACCGACATATTGGTCGGGCGGCGCATAAAGTCAACGAACGGCGCCACTCGAAATTGGCTCATCGGAAATGCTATCGGGCGCGAACATCATCGATAATTCAATGCGTTGCATGGGCGTTATTGGAGAGTCCGATCACGAATATGTTGCTTCGAATTGAGCGCGGCCGCTTTGCGCTAAGGCAGTGCAAGAACCAGCGTCACGAGCAGCGGCAGAGCGGCCGCGCCGATGAGTGTCGAAGCGACAATGACACTCGCGACCTCATCGGGCCGGCGATTGTTCATCTGCGCAAAGAGATAATTGAAGACAGCGGAAGGCATGCCCGATTGCAGGATGACCACGCCGCGCAGCGCTCCCTTAAGCCCAAGCAGCTCGCTTATGACGAGGCCGATGAGTGTTCCAACAACGACGCGAAATGCGCCCAGGCCGATGCTGAGCGAAAGCTTGTGCACCTTCATCGTCGCCAAGCTTGCGCCGAGCGCCAGCAGCATGAGGGGAAAAGTCGGCTGGCCAAGCAGATCGAGGCTGTTGCTCATCCACTTTGGCAAATGCCAATGCGCGAACATACCGATCACGCCAAGCGCAGCTGCGATCAATGGCGGGGTCGTCACGACGCGCTTGGGCGATAGCGAGCCGGACGATATCCATGCACCGAGCGTCCACATCGCAATGCTGCCGGTGGCCATCACCGCGACCGCATAAGCAAGGCCCTCATTGCCGAAAGCGAAATAGCAGACCGGCCCGCCGATATTGCCGAGATTGGGAAACATCGATGCGGGCAGGTAGGTGCGGATCGGCGCTTTGAGCACGCGCAAGATCACATAGGCGATGGCGCCGGCGATCAGAATGCAGGCAAAGACAGCGCCGCCGGCAAGCAGGATGTGCCCCAACTCGGCCTTAGTCGAAAGAAAGGTCGAGAAGATGAGCGCAGGCGCAAAAATGTTGGTGACCAGCTTGGCGATGATGTCGGTGCCGAAGCCGGGGCCCCATCGCGTGAAGGCGAAGCCGACGCCCGCGGTGATGAACACCGGCGCCAAGATCGGCAAAAGTACCAAGATCATTTGCATTAGGGGCGGCCCCGCGCGAAGCGGCGAGGCTTACCCTTGGGCGGGCTAATTGTACAGATGCGGCGCGGCCTTAAGCGCCGTTCCCGCTCTATCGCTGCCAAACGAATTGGTCGTCGAGCGCGGTCCCCGAGCGGCTGGCCTCAAAGAGAGAGCGCGCTCTTGCGTGAAAGTCGATCTCTCCCGGCGCTTGCGCCCTCGGCTCGAAGCCTTCCGCCTCGCGGACAATGAAATTGGGCCGCGACTTGCTCTCCATGTAAAGCCGCCCGAGATACTCGCCGATGATGCCGAGTGAGAGCAGCTGCATGCCGCCGAGAAACAAGACAGCGACCATGGTCGAGGCATAGCCCGGCACATCGCGCTCATGGATCAGCACTTGTAGGATCAGCAAGAGTGCGAACAGAAACGACAGCGTGGCGACTGCCAAGCCGGCATAGCCGCACCACCGGAGCGGCGCGGTCGAGAAGCTGGTGACGCCATCGAGCGCGAGGTTCCACAGCCGCAAACAATTGAACTTCGATTTGCCGGCCCTGCGCTCAGGGCGATCGAACGGAATACCAATCGAGTTGAAGCCGACCCACGCGAACAGGCCCTTCAAAAAACGGTTGCGTTCCGGTAGCGCTTTGATGGCGTCGACAATTGCGCGGTCCATGAGCCTGAAGTCACCGGCATTCTGGGGAATCTTGTCGCCTGAGATGCGATTGAAGATGCGGTAAAGGCCACCGGCCGTCACGCGCCTAGCTGCACCGCCGCGGGCGCGCGATTGGCGCACGCCATAGACCATGTCATAGCCTTGCGCATATTTATCGAGAAACTGCGCAATCAGTTCCGGCGGATCTTGAAGATCGGCGTCGATCGGGATAACGGCATCACCGCTGGCATAGGCGATGCCCGCCGAGGTTGCGTTTTCCTTGCCGAAATTGCGACTGAGCGCCACGATCTTGATGCGTGGATCGGCGGCGCGGCACGCTTTGAGCCCAAGCAATGTTCCATCGTGGCTGCCATCATCGACCGCAACGATCTCATAAGGCGTGCCGAGCTTTTCCATCACAGAGCCGACGCGCTCAAAGAACGGCTTCAGCCTCTCCGCCTCATTGAACATGGGGACGACGAGGGAGACGAAAGGCGCCTTGCGCCTGTTGAGCGGCGTGGGCGAGAGTTGCATGAAACCCGGCGGCGGCTTTGACGACCGCGTCCAGCCTAGCCGGGAGCCCGTAAAATTTTGGCGCAAATTCCTCGCTTAATTCGAGGTATTCTTTGACGCTTGATTAGCTTTAAGGACAGCGCATCGACCCGCCGTCCTTGCTGCGGCTAGGCCTCGCAACTCTCAGGCGTGGCGGACCGCGTGAGTCGGCGGATGATGGGCCGGTATGTGCGCTGCTTTCTCGCCAGGGGTTTCCGCATCATGTTCGACATACCAAGAGGCGGCTGCAAGCGTCACCATGAAGACCACAAAGGATGCAATAAACAGCACAAGAAAGGCTGTATCGACGGGTGTCATAGGGTTCTCCCGGAATTTTGATTGGAGAAAGCCTATGACCGCGCCGCAAGGGCGGCTTTGATGCAGGTCAAATCCTGCGGCCTCTCGCGCTTGCGCCACTCCGAATTCGGAGTCGCACCACCTCCGCGCGACATCTCTGTGAATACGTAATTGTCGCGCGGCAAAATGCTGGTGACATCGGGGACTCGCGGGGCGCACACTCGCGCACATGATTTCCTCGCCTGCCCGACCACGCGACGCGGGTACGCCAGTCCTTCCGCGTGCATTGCGCCGCGACATAATCCTCATTGTCGTTGTCAAGATCGCCGTCCTCCTCGCGATCGCGCAGCTGTTCTTTCGGCCCGTCGGCGCCGACTCAGCACTCAATGCCCAAGCCGTGACGCAACATTTGTTGGGACCCAATCCGGGTGATCTTCATGGACCTCGTTGATATTTCGCGCCTGCAGTTCGCCATAACGGCGCTCTACCACTTCCTGTTCGTGCCACTGACCCTGGGCCTCTCCATCCTGCTCGGCATCATGGAGACGGTCTATGTGATGACCGGCAAGCCTATCTGGCGCGACATCACCAAATTCTGGGGCGTTTTGTTCGGCATTAATTTCGCGATGGGTGTGGCCACCGGCATCACGATGGAGTTCCAGTTCGGCACCAATTGGGCCTACTACTCGCATTATGTCGGCGACATTTTCGGTGCGCCACTCGCCATCGAAGGCCTGATGGCGTTCTTTCTCGAGGCGACGTTCGTCGGCCTCTTCTTCTTCGCGTGGGACCGGCTGGGGCGCGTGCAGCATTTGATCGCCACATGGGCTCTCGCGATCGGTACCAATCTCTCGGCGCTCTGGATCCTGATCGCCAATGGCTGGATGCAATATCCGGTCGGCGCGCGCTTCAATGCCGACACGATGCGCATGGAAGTCAGCGACTTCATGGCCGTCCTATTCAATCCCGTCGCGCAAGCCAAGTTCGTGCACACGGTGAGCGCAGGCTATGTCACCGGCGCGATCTTCGTCATGTCAATCAGCGCCTATTATCTCTTGCGCGGAAAGAATCTCGAGCTCGCCAAGCGTTCCTTGACGATCGCGGCGAGCTTTGGGCTGGCTTCGGCGCTGTCGGTCGTCGTGCTTGGTGATGAATCGGGTTACGAGGCGAGCCTCAACCAACAGATGAAGGTCGCCGCGATCGAGGCGATGTGGAACACCGAGCCGGCGCCGGCCTCGTTCACCGTCTTCGGCCTGCCGGACCTTAAGACCCACACGACTCATTATCAGGTTCAGGTGCCATGGGTGCTGGGCCTTATCGCGACACGCTCGACCGACCGGGAAGTGCCCGGCATCAATCAGCTCGTTATGGAAGCCGAGGGGCGCATCAAGGACGGGCTGACCGCCTACACGACCCTGCAACAGATCAAGCAATACCCGCGCAATGAAGCTCTGCGCTCCAAGCTCGATCTTTATGTCGAAGAATCTGGGCTATGCGCTTCTTCTAAAGCGAATAAGGCCCGATATTGAGAACGCAACTGCGGCCGATATTCAGCGCGCTGCCTTGAGCACGATCCCCAACGTGCCGGTATTGTTTTGGGCCTTCCGGCTCATGGTCGGCGTTGGCTTCTTCATGATCGCACTGTTCGGGGCGGCGTTCACGATGTCCGCTATGCGCAAATGCGATAAGTCGCGAATATTTCTGACAATCGCCATGTTCAGCCTGCCCTTGCCATGGATTGCGAGCGAGCTGGGCTGGATCGTTGCCGAATACGGCCGCCAGCCCTGGGCGATTGAGGGCGTGTTGCCGACCTTTCTCGGCGTCTCCACGAACAGCGTCGGCAATGTGATGTTTAGCCTGATCGGCTTCGTGTTGTTCTATTCAGCGCTGCTCGTCGCCGACATCTATCTCATGATCAAATATATCCGGATGGGGCCTGATAAGGCCTTGGGCTATCCGGTCGCTTCGGCGCAAGCGGTTGCTGGGTGAGGGCCATGTTCGACTACGAGACATTGCGGTTGATCTGGTGGGCGCTGTTAGGCATTCTGCTCATCGGCTTTACAATCTTCGACGGCTTCGATCTCGGCGTTGCCGCGCTTCTGCCTTTCGTTGCCAAGACCGATATCGAACGGCGCATCGCCATCAATGCGATCGGGCCGACATGGGAAGGCAATCAAGTCTGGTTCATTCTTGGTGGCGGCGCGATCTTCGCCGCATGGCCGGCGCTTTATGCCGCGAGCTTCTCTGGCTTTTACATCGCGATGTTCTTGGTGCTGGCAACGCTTATCCTCAGGCCGGTCGCCATGAAATATCGCAGCAAGATCGAGAGCCCAACCTGGCGCAAGGGCTGGGACTGGGCGCTGTTTCCAGTCGGCATCGTACCGCCGCTCGTGTTCGGCGTTGCGTTCGGCAATTTGTTCGAGGGCGTCAAGTTCAGCTTCGATACCGATCTGCGCCTGCATCCCGACATCACGCTATTCTCACTGCTCAATCCATTCGCCTTGCTTGTCGGCTTGGTCAGCCTCTCGATGGTTGTGCTGCACGGCGCGGCGTGGCTCAACATCAAAACCGAGGGCCCGGTTCAAGCTCGCTCGCGCGCGCTTATTCCATGGGCGGCGCTTGTCTTTGCCGTGCTCTTCGGTGCGGCAGGCTTATGGCTCACGCAAATCGCCGGCTTTCACATCACCAGCGCACCGGCTCATCTTGGCCCGTCCGATCCACTTTTGAAGACGGTCGAACGCGTGCCCGGCGGATGGTATGCCAATTTCACCGCCCTGCCTTTGCTTTGGCTGGTGCCGGCCTTGGCTTATTTGGGCGCCGCCGCAGCGGCCTTCATGCGCAAATCCGCGCTCCTGGCGTTCCTCTCCTCAGCGCTCGTCATCCTAGCGACGATCTCGACGGCGGGCTTTGCGCTGTTTCCGTTTCTCATGCCTTCATCCAGCACGCCCAATTCAAGCCTCACGGTTTGGGACGCGTCATCGAGCCGTCTCACGCTCGCCGTGATGCTCGGCGCGGTGGTGATCTTTTTGCCGATCGTGCTTGCCTATACGGCCTGGGTCTATCGCGTGCTACGCGGGCCGGTGACGGAACAAAGCGTGCTGTCCGACAAGATCTCATACTAGCGAGGAAGCCATGTGGTATTTCACTTGGGTGCTGGGCTTAGGGTTCGCTTGCACATTCGCCGTGCTCAATGCGATGTGGCTCGAGAACCGCGCCGACCGCGACTAGGCGGCTTCCTTGATTCGCGCCATGACATCGCGGGTGGTGGCTTCCAGCTCATCGCGCAGCCAGCGGCTTGCGGGGTCTTCGAGATCGCGGCGGTGCCAAACCATATACATCGGCAGCGCGCTGATCTTGCAGGGCACGGGCGCGACACCGAAGCCGCGCATGATCCCCGTGCGCATCAGGCTCGGCAAGCTCGCCAGCAAGTCCGAGCCTTCCAAGAAGGCCGCAACACCGGAAAAGTTCGGCACGCTCACACACATCTCGCGGCTGCCGGCGACGCGCTCGATCTCCTGATCGAACAGAGTCTTGCGCCCGCCTTCATAGATGACCTCGACATGCTTTGCGGCCAAATACTCCTTGAGCGATTTGGGCGCCTTGCGCGACTTCTGATCGAAGAAGCACGCGATCTTATCGGTGAGCAGGCGCTTTTGCAGAATGTCGACGCCTTCCGGCGGGCGTGGCGTGATGATGAGATCGGCATGCCGCTCGCGCAGCATCTCGGCGGTGGGCGCTTCCGATGGAATGACCTCGATGCTTAGATGCTTAAGCTTCGCCGCCACGCGTTCGCGAAATTTCGGCAACAGCAAATCACGCTGAAAATCGTTCGCTGCCACCGCGAGCCTGATGCCGGTCTCGGCCGGCTCGAAGCGCGAGCCCCGCGCCAGCGCCTGCATGTCATCGAGGAGGCGCCGTGCCGGATCGGCGAGCGACTGGGCATGGGCGGTCGCCACAACACCCCGGCCGGATTTGACGAACAGCGGGTCGCGCAGGATGGCGCGCAAGCGGTCGAGCGTGTGGCTGACGGCCGACTGGGTAACCCCGAGCTCCGCCGACGCCCCCGTCACCGAGCCGGTTTCCATAACAGCCAGAAAGACTTGAAGGCCGCGGCCGTCGAGCGCCAGGATGCCTGAACCATCGAATTCATTCATGAGATATATGATAATTCATTTGTATATTTGTTGGAAGAGGGGGCGCATATTTTTCTCGTTCCGCGTCGAACCGAAATCAGGGAGGTCATCGATGCTTAAGGCCGTTAAACAAGCGATCCCCGGCACCACCATCTTTGATGGTGATCAGGCGATGAAGGGATATGCACTCAACCGGATGTGCTTCTCCTTCAACTCCGCGAAAAACCGCGAAGAGTTCCAGCGCGATGAGGATGCTTATTGCCGTAAGTATGGCTTGAATGAGCAACAGCGCGCGGCGATCAAACATCGCAATGTGCTCGAGCTTTTGGCAGCTGGCGGCAATATCTACTACCTCGCCAAGTTCGCCGGCATTTTCGGCCTCAGTGTTCAGGATATCGGCGCGCAGCAGACCGGCATGAGCGTTGAGGCGTTCAAGCAGATGCTGCTCGATCAAGGGAGGGTGTAATGGCAAAGATTGTTGGCGGTATCACGACTTCACATATCCCGGCGATCGGCAATGCGATTGCCAAACATAAGGAGCAGGATCCTTATTGGAAGCCGTTCTTCGATGGGTTTCCGCCGGTGCGCGAATGGCTGGATGAGGTCCAGCCCGACGTTGCGATTATGATCTACAACGATCATGGGCTGAATTTCTTCCTCGACAAGATGCCCACTTTCGCGGTCGGCGCTGCGGATCATTACGTCAACGAGGATGAGGGCTGGGGCCTTCCCACCCTGCCGCCCTTCACGGGCGATCCCAAGCTGTCGTGGCATGTGATCGAGAGCCTCGTCGACGATGAGTTCGACATCACGAGCTGTCAGGAGATGAAGGTCGACCATGCTTTCGTCGTGCCGATGCAGCTTCTTTTCGGCGAGAAGGCCGCTCAGATGAAAACGGTGCCGGTGTGCATCAATACGGTGCAGCATCCGATCCCAAGCCCGGCGCGCTGTTACAAGCTCGGCCAGGCGATCGGCCGGGCCGTTGCTTCCTACCCCGAAGACCTCAAGGTCGTGGTGATCGGCACGGGTGGGCTATCGCATCAGCTGGATGGCAAGCGCGCAGGCTTCATCAACAAGCCGTTCGACTTGATGTGCATGGAGAAGCTGGTGAACGACCCGGAGTCGCTTACTCATATGAGCGCGCGCGATCTGGTGCGTGAGGCCGGCTCGCAAGGCGCCGAGTTCCTGATGTGGCTGGCCATGCGCGGCGCACTGACGGGCCGCGTGACCGAGCTGCAAAGCAACTATCACATCCCCATCTCCAACACGGCTGCGGGTATGATGTTGCTGCAAAACGCGGCGTGATATTGATCCCTTGGAAAAAAGACCGGTGGAGCGCGAGGGCCCGCCGGTCTTTCTTCTTTCAAAAGGCATGCTGAAGTTATTCGGCGGCAGCCTTGCGCGGCTGTGTTGCTGGGCTAACCGCTTTCAGCTGTTGCCCGGAAGATTTCTTCAGCTGCTCATCGATGCTGCTCATGTTTTCGCGTGCGCAGTTTTCAAACTCGCTTGCAACATCGTACCAGCAATGGCAAATCGTGTCGTTCGCATCGCGCATTTCAGTGATGGCCTTCTCCATCACATCACGGCCATTGTTGAACTGCGCGGCAAAAAAGCCGGCGAGATCGGCGGGGCCATGTGGCGGCTCTGCCGGCCGAAGCGCGCTAAGATCGGAAAACGCGGCCATTTGCTTGCTCGCAACCGAGGCCATGGCTTCGGAGATCTTCGCGGCCGATTTCGTCATCGCCTCTATATTGCGCCGTTGCATGTCGACGAGCGGCGATGCGCTCATGAATTGAAAGAGGTCAGTCGCGGCGAATGGCGCCATGAAAGGGTTTGACTGCAGCTTGTCGTTCATCTTCATCTCCTGAGGAAACTAGGCGTGTGATATGGGGGAATGCGGAACGCTACGGGGTTTTTCGCGGGCAGAATCACTTTTGGACACCGGCTTACGCACAGCCTGCCGCGCACGGCTCTGCTCATCTGTTGTCGCTCGTTGTTTAGTGATCCGCTTTTCGATCTTGCGCCATGCTTTGGCGCCTTCGGGATCATTTTGAGCCATCAGTCTGTCGGCACGGCGGGCGGCGTGTTCAGGGGCAAAGTCCGAATGCCACCTGACAAGAGCGTTTGCGTAGCGTCTGATTTCTGAAGGCTTCATATCTCCCTTTGCCAGTCGCCTTAGCGTCTGAAATCGACAATCGCCTCGACAGCTTCACTCCGGCTCTGCGTTCCTTTGCAGAAGCTCCGCCAGCTTCGTCCGCTCCTCTTCCAACAGCTTACGCGCCATTGCCTTCTGCTCGTCATTGCCCTCGGCCGCTATCAGCTCGCGCAGCCTTTCAATGTTCTTTCGGCAAATCCAAGTTTCCGTGTCCACGGATAGGCCTCCGCCCGATGACGCCCAACTGCGGAAAACTCCTTAATTGACATCACAGAATGGTGACCGTACGCCGTACGCCTCGCTGGTACTAACCGCGTTTATCGGTTCAGGTTCCCGAGCCGTCTGTCCGGTCGCGGACAATCTGTAGCGAGAAGGCGGCGCGGCAGTGAGGTCCGTCTGATCAGCCGGTCAAGCCGGGCCCAGAAGGCGGTCATACTCGCGCCTCACCGCGAAGTAGCATTCACATGAGGCGCCCTCAAGCTTCTTACGATCAACAATCGTAATCCGGCCGTGACCTGTCGCGACGATCCCGGTGTCCTTTAGCTCGCCGAGCGCCGAGGTGACGGTCTGGCGCTGTACCCCCAACATCATCGACAGCGATTCATGGCTCAGTGTCACCTCGTCCGACCCGCTGCAATCATTCGCTGTCAATAGCCAGCGGGCCAAGCGCTGGCGAAGCTGATGATGGACATTACAGGCGACCGACTGCGACACCTGGACGAACAAGGCCTGAAGATAGACAAAGACAAGCGTCCGCAGGGTTGCATCCCGCCCAAGCGCCTGGCGTAGCACGGCAGTAGGCATCCGCAGTGCGACGCCTGGAATCTGAACGATCGCTTCGCCGGTCGTCTGTCCGCTACCAAGCGCCAAAATGATCCCGACTAACCCCTCGTTACCGATCAGACCGGCCTCAGTGGTCGCACCGCCCTCTAGCAGAACGATGAGCGAGATCATCCCCAACTCGGGAAAGTAGACATATTCCGTTACCTTGCCCGGCTCGATCAGACGTCCATGCCGGTCCAATGCAATGTGCTCGAGATGCGGCTCGAGACGCTCGAAGGAGTCCGGGGGAAGCTTTGCAAGCAGGCGGTTGCGAACTACCCGGCCCGTCGCACGCAAATGATTTGGCATTTTGCCCCCAGTCGCGGGATCGGAGGCACGGCAGCGCGTGTCCAGGTCCTTGGACAGCTTAACAAGCCGAGCCGCTTCAATTCAATGCGAGCGAAATCTCGTGGGAGCGTGACCGTGCACGGGGCGCAACGGTACCCGCGGTCCATCAGGGCCCGCAGCCCTAAAATTTCGCAGCTCCACTCCCTTGATACGTATCAAAGCGGGCTAGCCCTGCCCGACTTAGTCTAACGTATGAAGTATTCGCTCGGTGCTATGACATCATATCGCGTGAGCTTACTGGCGGCGGACGGCTCGGTTCATCGCGAGCAAATGATCGATTGCGCCAGTGACGACGAAGCGATTGACCGCGTCGGAGAGTTCGATTACCCGCATGTGATCGATTTGTGGCAAGGGAATCGCCATGTGGCGCGGTTTCCGCCGTGGCGCGGGCCGAAGCTTGGCGCCGGGCTCACCTAGGCCGGATGAACCTGCTGTGAGCAGGTCTCTTCACTATCGATTGAACTTTTGATGCTTGTCATTCGCTTGCGATGCAACGAATGGCATCATCTACTCACAATTCAGCGGGAGGGACTGCCTTGAGCACATCGCAGCGTCGCGTATTCCCTGTCTCGGCAGGCTGGCTAATCGCAGTGGCACTGATAACCACGACGCTGCGCATCCAGCCGGCACATGCGGTGCCCGCCTTTGCGGATCAAACCGGCCAGCCTTGCTCGGCCTGCCATATCGGCGGCTTCGGCCCGGCGCTCACGCCGTTCGGACGCAAGTTTAAGCTCGATGGCTATACCTTCCGCGGCACTGACAAATTCACGATGCCGGTCTCGGTGATGGCACTGGCTTCCTATGTTCACACCCAAGCGGATCAACCTGGCGCGCCAGCACCGCACTACGCCGTGAACGACAACTCGACGATCGATCAGATCAGCCTGTTTCTCGCTGGCGGCTATGGCCATTTCGGCGGCTTCTTCCAAAGCACCTATGACGGCATCGGCCGCGCTTACTCATGGGACAATCTCGATCTGCGCGGGATGACGCATACGAGCCTTGCCGGCGGCGATCTTCTCGTCGGGGTCAGCGTGAACAATGCGCCGGGCGTTCAAGACGTCTGGAATACGCTGCCCGCATGGGGCTATCCGTATTCCGGCTCAGACCTCATGCCGAGCCCGTCGGCCGGCACGATCCTGGATGGCGGCCTTGCACAAGGCGTGATCGGGGCCACGGCTTATGCCGATTGGAATGGCGGGCTTTATGCCGAGGCCGGCGCCTATTGGACTCCGGATCATGGTTTCCTTAGCGCCATGGGCACCGATGAAGGCGCCGGGCGGGTCAGCGGCGCAGCCCCTTACGTGCGCATGGCCTATGAAAAAGACATCGGGCCGCAGAATTTCGAGGTGGGGGCCTTTGGTTTCTTTCCCAACATCTATCCCGGCAACGACAGGAGCGCCGGGACGACCGACGACTATCAAGATTACGGGATCGATGCGAGCTACGAGTTCACCGGCAGCGGCAAGAATGCCGTCGCCCTCGATGCACGCTACACCCATGAGGACCAGCATCTTGCGGCATCGGTCGCGCTTGGTGCGGCATCGAAGGTCGATGACAGCTTGGATGACGAGCGCATCGATGCCTCCTACTTCTGGCACAACCTTTTGGGTGGAAGCGTCTCCGCCTTCAATACGTCGGGCTCCAGCGATGCGCTGCTTTATTCCGACAATCGTACGCTCAAGCCCAACAGCACCGGACTGGAGCTTGAGCTTGACGCCACGCCCTGGGGCGAGCATGCCTCATCGCTCGGCGCGCGGCTGAATATGCGCATCGGCGTACAATATGTGCATTACACGCGCTTTGACGGCGCGGTCTCGAATTTCGATGGCCTGGGCCACAATGCTTCCGACAACGATACGGCGAGGATCTACCTATGGTTCGCAGGCTGATAGGCATCGCGGCTGCAGTCAGCCTGTTCGTAGCCAGCGGGCCGGCCGGCGCGGCGGATGCCAAACATGGCAAGCACCTGTTCTTTCAGCATTGCGCGATTTGCCATACCGTCAATAAGGGCGGCAGCAATGGTGTGGGTCCCAACCTATTTGGCGTCGTCGGGACGAAAGCTGCCGCAGTTGCAGGCTTCAACTTCTCACCGGCAATGAAGGCCTCGGGGATTCAGTGGACGCCTGATCAGCTCACCGCCTATCTTCAGAATCCCGCCAAAGTCGTTCCAGACAATAATATGAACTTCCAGGGACTTGGCGACGAAAGCGACGCTGCAGATGTCGTCGCGTTCCTGAAGACGCAGAAATAGCTGACCGCGAGGGCCCTGCCCTCCAGCGCGCAAGCAAACGCTGTGGCGCTCGATAGTTGCTGTCACTGAGCATTTGACAAAATGCCCAAAGGGCATTGCCCACAGTTATCCATATTACGCCATTGCAACTTTATTGTCGTCTTACTTCCAACGCCTGACTCTTGGCCCTATTCTTCTCTCTCCAGTGGTTGTCCTGGTCCGTGCGTACAGCCAACAATTTGTTCCGCTTCACCGCGTTGCAATCGAGATCCCAAATGGAGCACGCCGGCCGATGATCTCACCCGCATTGCCGCAAGGTTCGAGACGTATCTCGACACCGGGGAGCTGTTTTAGGCCGTCATGTGATCATCTCCCGGTTCAAGCGGAGCTATCCCATGCCGCCTGAAGATCTCATTTATGCGGTCGACGACGACGCGGATTTTCTGGCATCGCTCAAGTCCATTCTCGAAGCCACCAACTTTCGTGTGGAGGCCTTTAGCGATGCGCGCGATCTCATCGAGGCGTTAGAGCTAAGGCCACGGAGCTGCATTGTCGCAGATATTCGTATGCCCGGTATGGACGGCATCGAGCTGCAGCGCCAACTGGCGCTACGGAAGTTTCGCATTCCCATAGTCTTCGTCACGGCATTTGGCGATATTCCGCTGGCCGTCAATGCGATGAAGTCCGGCGTCGTTGATTTCATCGAGAAGCCGGTCGACGAGGTACTGCTGCTCGAAGGGATCAACCGGGCTTTAGAGGCCTCGCGCACGCTGTGGGAGCGAATTCACGCCGAGCAACGCGCACAGTCGTTGATCGCAACGCTTTCGAGCCGGGAAATGGAAGTGTTCCGATTTCTTGCCCAGGGGTTACAGAACGCCGCCATCTCAGAACGGCTGGGAATTTCAGCCCGGACAGTGGAGGTTCACCGCTCCAATCTCTATAAGAAGCTCGAGATTAAGACCTTGGCGGCAGTTGTTCGCCTCGCTCTGCTTGCCGGCATCGCTTCTCCAACTGATATCTTTAAATCCCCCGCCGATTAAGTAGTTGCCCCGAATTCGCGGCCTCGCTGGACCGCCTCCATTCTCGCACCCATTGCCGCGCCATTGCCCGACGGGCCATTGGTCCTCGATGAGTGAGGCTGAGAGCTCATAGACCGATAACTTCGACAAGTCCCTGATCTGGGGCGCGCCTGAGCGGGTTGCGCAAAGGCATTGCGAAAGGCGGCGCGGAGATTTCGAAAATGTCGCCCGCCTTGGTCTCCAATTTGTCGCTGAAGGAGAGCGTCGCCGTGCCGAAGAAATGGACGTGCACATCACCTGGGCGGCGAAACAAATCGTATTTGAAATGATGATGCTCAAGATTGGCGATGCTGTGCGACATATTCATTTCGCCGGAGAGGAAGGGCTTCTCCCAAATGACATTTCCATCGCGCAAGATCCGGCTCATCCCGCGTATGTCGGCTGGAAGCGCGCCCAGCAACAATTCCGCGCCCAAAGCCGCCTGTCGCAACTTCGAATGCGCGAGCCAAAGATAGTTTTCCTTCTCGGTCACGTGGTCGGAAAACTCATTGCCGAGTGCAAAGCCGAGCCGGACCGGCCGTCCCGCATCGCTTACCAGATAGATGCCCGCAATCTCCGGCTCCTCGCCGCCATCTTCGGCAAACGCCGGCATAGTGAGCGGCGCGCCCGGCGCAACGAGAATGGAGCCATCGCCTTTGTAGAACCATTCGGGCTGCACGCCTACCTGACCCGGCGCGGGCTTGCCCCCCTTCTCGCCCATCAGAAACATGCGCATCGAATCGGTCAGCTTCTCGCCGCCCGCCGCCGCGCGATGCATCTTATCGCGCCCTTCCGCCGATCCCAGATGCGTAAGGCCCGTGCCGCTCACAAGCACATGGGCGGGATCTTCATGATCGATGGGCGCAAGGAGCGCCGTTGACGCCAAGTCAATTGCCTCACCCGCGCGTGCCTCGGCAAGCGCGGCAAGGCTTGTTTGAGCCGCAAGCGCCTCGCGCGCCATTTGAAGAGTTGAACCAGCGCTGCGCACCACTTGCGTTGAGCCATCCTCGCGCAGCGCCGCGACACCGCGTACACCACCACGCCCAAATTGAACAAGCGAGCGGATCATGAACGGTCATCCCGCATTTGGCCGGCCTCAGTGATTATCGCGCGGGAGGCCGCGCGTTTGCGCGATGCGCTGAAATTCCTCCGCGCCCTCAAGGATCGCGCCGCTTTCCAATTGGCCGACACGCGCACGCTGGATCTCCTGCCAGGGCGTTTGCGAAGGCGGATAGGAATAGCCGCCAGCCGCAGCGAGCGCCTTGCGGCGCGCGGCGAGCTCTTCATCGTTGATAAGCACGTTTGCGGTGCCGTTCTTAAGATCAATGCGAACGCGATCGCCGCTCTTGAGCAGAGCGAGCCCGCCGCCAGCAGCCGCTTCCGGTGAAGCATTCAAGATCGATGGTGAGCCGGATGTACCGGATTGGCGGCCATCACCAAGGCACGGCAATGCTTGCACGCCTTCGCGCAGCAAATAGTCGGGCGCGCGCATATTTACGACTTCCGCCGCGCCTGGATAGCCAATCGGCCCTGTGCCGCGCATTACGAGCAGCGTATCAGACGTAATGCCGGTTTCGGGATCGTCGATGCGCGCGTGATAATCTTCCGGCCCATCGAACACGACAACCGGCCCTTCGAACGCATCAGGATCATCGGGCTTGCTCAAATATCGAGCGCGAAACGCATCCGAGATCACGCTTGTCTTCATGATCGCGCTGTCGAACAGATTTCCGGATAGCACGAGGAAGCCCGCATCCTTCTTTAACGGAGAACTGAACAGCTTAATCACGCGCTCGTCTTCGATCGCGGCGCCCTGGCAGTTCTCGCCGATCGTGCGTCCATTGACCGTCATCGCGCGCTCGCGGATCAGGCCTTGGCTCATCAGCTGGCTTATGACGGCAGGAACGCCTCCCGCGCGATAATAGTCCTCGCCGAGATATTCGCCCGCCGGCTGCAGATTGACCAGGAGCGGCACTTCGTGGCCGAAGGTTTGCCAATCCTTGATTGGCAGCTCGACGCCTACATGCCGTGCAATGGCAGCCAAATGAATTGGCGCATTCGTCGAGCCGCCGATCGCAGAGTTCACGACAATGGCGTTAAGAAACGCATCTCGTGTCAGAATGTCGGAAGGCTTGAGATCCTCATGCACCATCCGGACGATGCGCTGCCCCGTGAGATAGGCGCATTCTTGCCGGTCGCGATAAGGTGCCGGGATCGCCGCCGAACCGGGCAGCGACATGCCGAGTGCCTCTGTGAGGCTGTTCATCGTCGTTGCCGTGCCCATCGTGTTGCAATAACCGGTGGACGGAGCGGATGAGGCGACGAGCTTGATAAATCCTTCCTCGTCGATCTCACCTTCCGCGAGCATCTCGCGCGCTTTCCAGACGATTGTGCCGGAGCCGGTACGCTCACCCTTGTGCCAGCCATTGAGCATCGGACCGACCGACAATGCGATCGCCGGAAGATTGACGGTTGCGGCTGCCATGAGGCAGGCCGGCGTGGTCTTGTCGCAGCCGATGGTGAGCACGACGCCATCAAGCGGATAGCCATAGAGCACCTCGACAAGGCCGAGATAGGCAAGATTACGGTCAAGCGCGGCGGTGGGCCTCTTTCCCGTCTCTTGAATCGGATGTACCGGAAACTCGATGGCGATCCCGCCCGCCTCTCTGATGCCCTCGCGCACACGCTCGGCAAGAACGAGATGATGCCGGTTGCACGGCGACAAATCAGAGCCGGTTTGCGCGATACCGATGATCGGCCGGCCACTGCGCAGCTCGCGCAAGCTCAGCCCGAAATTGAGATAGCGCTCAAGATAGAGCGCGGTCATATCGATGTTCGCCGGATTGTCGAACCACGCCGCTGAGCGCAGCTTTGGACGGTTTGAGGGCGGTGAGCTGTTCGACATTTTACCTTGGTTCGTAGCGCCCGCGCGTTGTTGACTTGCCTTGTCCGCTCGCCCCTTGCCGGATTGCTGGCGGAGACGGGGTCTACAGTAAGCGATTATCACGTATGCGGAATTGAGCAATCCCGAGGTCGCTATCCATGAATTGTCCCGTCATTTGGCTATCTAACTGAATAAGCGAATTGCTTAGAAAGAACTCACCTAGCTCAGGATTGCATATTTTTTCGGCACGCTACTTGACTTGGCAAGTGCTGTTCGCCTATATTCTAGGCATGACGCAGGACAAGGTTGACCTTTGGGTCAATCCCCTAGCGTCCGGATAAGGCCCAGCCCGTAGCGGCTAAGCCCCCGATCGTTTGCACCCCGTACGAACCAGCGCAGATGCGCACCAAGCAGGCTCGGCACACCGCCGGGCCGCACATCTTTCTCACGGGAGATCGCACGTGTCGGATCGAATTTCCATCAAAGAAGCCATGGCCCGTCTACGCCTCGGCAGAACAACTCTTTATCAGCGCATCGCAGACGGCAAGCTCAAACTGTGTCGAGACGGAAGACGCTCTTTCATTCTTGAGAGCGAGATGGCGCGCTATGAAGCCGCGCTCTTAGCTCCGCCTCCGCCGTCTCCGCCGGTCGCGCCATGAGCAGCTCATCCGCTCTGAAGCGCGCGACTGTTGAACAGGGGGATGCATGACAATCGTGCATCAACTTTCCTCATGGCCTCACATCATCTTCACATCCCTAAACACGTCCGCCACGACACGATTTTCGGTCACCGGGAAATTGTCGCCGAACAGTGGGTCGCGATGCGAGATGTTAAGTCAGTGCACGCAGAGCCCGATGGCGTTCTCATGATCAATTTGCGCCAACGCAGCTTCACTATCGGCGGTGATTTTCGCATCCCGCCAGAACACGCTCGGTACATCCGCGATCAACTACCGTCAAAGAAGATGAGGCGCACCAATGGCTGATGGTTCGGCACCAAGCAAGCATCCACGGGTTGATGTTGACGGCGCTTTGGCTGTCGCGCTGTTTTCGCTCAAGCGCGGCTTCGCTGTTGGCTTTCTGCAACCGAACTCAAAGCTTCCCTTCCCCGCCAGTGCCGGTGTCAAGGATGCCACGCGCGACGAAAAGGCTTTGCGCGCACGAGCGGCGGAGCTTCCGAAAGACGCGAACGTCCTCCTTGATATGGCCGGATATGTTGCCCTCGACACTGACGCAAGCGGCGACAAACAGGGCTATGTCTCGCGCCAAGAACTCATTGGCCAATGCGCCAACTGGCCCGCGACATGGATGCAATCCACATCGACCGGTGGATTGCATGAAGTCTGGCTCGGATCAGCCGGCAACAGCGCCGGCAAAGTCGGCAAGAACTTAGATGTACGCGGGCGCGGCGGATACATCCTAGCACCCGGATCTGTAATCGACGGAAAGCCTTATTTGCTTGTGAACGATGTTGCGCCCGTCGCTGCGCCGGCTGAATTGCTCGCACGCATTGGCCAAAAGAAAGAGCCGCGCGCCGCCGATCCCGATGTTGAGCTCGATCAGCCGCACAATGTCTCGCGCGCTATCCAATGGCTTGAATTGAATTTGAATGATCCGCGCGGCAAGGGCGGATTTGGTATCGCGTGCGCCGTGCGTGATCTTGGGGTCTCGGAAGATAAGGCCATCGAATTGATGCTCGCTTGGAACGAGCGCTGCGAATGGCAATGGGACCCGGACGAGCTGAGCGGCAAAATCGCGAATGCTTACGAATATGCGCAAAATCCTGATGAGGGCGCCGACGCTTTGCCGCCTCTCGCCGAAATGTTCGGCGGCATCAAGATTGAACTTCCGTCGCAGAACCATGCCGCGATTGATGAACCGCACCCTGTTTCAAGCCTTCTGGCGCGCGTTGTGGTGCCTGTTGAGGACTTGATCCCCGGCCTTGTCGAGAAGGGCATCCCAACGTTTCTCGCCGGCCCCGGCGGCGTTCACAAGTCGCGCCTCGCGCTTCAATGGGGCTTAGCGATTAACAGCGGGACGATGGTATTCGGGCGCACGCCATTGCCCGCGACACTGTTTTATGTGAGCGCCGAAGACGGCGAAGACGAGCTCGCCCGTCGCGCGCAAGCAATCTCACGCAAGCTTGGCCTTCCTACTGTCGCCCATGGCGTTGTCTGGGACCGCAAGGGCAAGGACAGCGCGCTCGTCATCATGCGCGAAAATGGCGACTTTGAAATATGCCCCTTCGCCGCTCAATTGGCCGCTCGGCTTCGCGCCATTAGTGGCCATAAGTTTGTCGTGCTTGACAGCGCCTATGACTTTGTTCGCTTCGCTGGCCGCGCAAAGATCGATGAGGATGCGGTCAACTTCTTTATCAAGGTGATCCTGCAGCGCTTGTGCGACGACACCAACTCGACGGTGTTGATCCCCTGGCACCCATCACAAGCCGGGCAAGGCCGCGACGAAATGGATGGTTGGTCCGTTGCTTGGCACAACGCGCCGCGCTCGCGCCTCTCGCTTCAAGCCGTGAAGGACACGACTGACACGTTCGAGCTGAAGGTAGTCAAGCGCAATCACGGACCCAAGGGTGCGCCGATCATCCTGCATTGGAGCGATGGCGCTCTATTACCGCGCACGTCCCTCGATACTGAGGAGCAGGAAGCTGCATTCCATTCGGTATGCATCAGGCTCGCAATCAAGGCCGCGAAAGCCGGCGCACCAATTCAGAAGCAAGAGCGTTGCGCAAAGTGGATCGTAAACGAGATCGAGGCACGGCTTGGTCGCCGCCCGAGCGATCGCGAAATCAAAGACGAACTGGCCGGCGCACTACCGCGGCAGGAGCTTCGTTACGTTTCCGGCCATAAGCACCGGACAGCCGGCTACTACCCATGGGACGAAGTGGAGGCCGACGAATTGGCCAGACACGCAAAACGTCTCGCACTTCAGCTTGAGGAGGCCGACTCCAATGGCTAACTCAATCGATCCAACGCGGATCGCTCGCCCAATGAGTACCGACGGTATTTCCGCAGGTCCCACATTGGTATCTTCCGTGTGTATCCTTGACCGCCCTTGGTTGCCGCTGGAGAAAGCCTTTCTTGCCGTTGCCGTAGCATGTTGCACAAAGCCAATGCGGTGGTTCGGTGCCGCGCACAGCTTTCTTAAGCATGTAGGCGACAACGCCGTCGTCAACAGTCTTAAGCTCGTAGTTTTCTCGCTCTGCGCCCCATGCTTTCAAATCAGCAATTTCTTTTTCGAGTGCGCGTATTCTCTCAACTTGCGCCGCATGGTCCTCGCGGGCATCGATTGCACCGGCCTGAGCTTCCATGATCAGGCTTTGAAGCTCGATCACCTTGGCGTTGATTGCCGTCGTGTCGGTCAATCCCTTTATGTCCTTCACAACATCAAGCGCACTCTTGAGTGCCTTGAAGCCGAAGGCGATCTCAACGCCAGTGACCATCTTCAATTTCCTCTGGCACAGGTCAAAACCGGGTCAAAACCGGGTCAAAACCGGGGGTCAAAACCAAATCAGAACCGGGTCAAAACTAGGTCAAAACCGGTCAAGTCTGAACCCCCCATACCCCCCGCTTCGCTTCGTTCCCTAATCGGTCACTTCGCTCCGTCACGAACGAAGGGCGAAATCCGATATTGGCCGATAGCTGTTACCGGGGTTACCCGAGCCTCCACACCGGCGAAATGGCTGAACGCCTTCTCAGTGTTTCGGCACCCTCCGCTATATCGATGTAAGCATAGCGGGAAAGGGTTCACCCATGGCTAGTTCACCCTTGGCCAATCTCAAGCCGCGCCTTGTTCCCGTTGCCGAAGCTGTAGCAGCCGGCGCTGCCCTCACCGGCAAGCTGCTCGTCTCGTTCGGCTGGCCGGAAAAAAGCGCAATGGTACGCGCGAGCGAGCTTAAGAAGAACGAGCAGTTCACCGAGGCTGTCCGCTATCTGCTCGATCGCCGGCTCTTTGGCCTAGTCCCTCTAGCTCTATCGACAATCGAAGCCGAGATGCGCAGCGGCGGCAAAGAGCGCGTCAAGGCCGCACTCGCCGCGCTCGATCGTTCTGGTTATGGCGCGGCTCGCAGTCTCGACGTGAATATAAGCGGTTCGATTGAGCATCTCTCAGTTGAAGAGATCGACCGGCAACTTGCTGAGATCGAGCGGCGCGCCCGTAGCGTCGATGGTGGCGAGCTTACGGCATTGCCCCCGCCAATCGATGCCGACTTCACCGAGCTTCAAAACGCCCAGTTTGATTTATCTGCCGAACAGCAAGCAGAAGTTGCGCGTCAGCTCGCCGAGCTTGGCATCCGCTCCGAAGACCTACTTGACGACGCCAATGGCCAAGGCGCCGCCGAAGAAACCCCGGCCTATGACGATGGAGAAGATGATGACCGATAAACTTGAGACACAGCTTGCGGCCCTACGGGCCAAGCAGGACACCTTCGCCGAAGCTGCGGCGGCAGGCGATGGCACCGCAAAAGCGCAATTCGATGTCCTGGCCGATGAGATCGCCAAGGTCGAGAGCGCCATTGCCTTGCGCGAGAAGGCCGCACAGGCCCGAACCAAGCGCATCTCGGCGGAGCAGACCGCGAAACACAAAGCGGCCTATGAGGTTTCCAAAAAGACGGTGCAGGCCTTGGCTACGCAACGGTATGAGGCAAGCCGCAAGATCGAAAGTGCTATCAAGCAATTCGCGGCGGGTTTCGAGCAGTTGCAGGCCACGAGCGAGCAGTTGATTGCTCTGTGTGGCACCGCTCAAATTGACATTGGGCAAATCGAGTTTTTGTCGGCGCTCCACCTCAAGTCGATCGTCAGCGCCGAATTATTCAGGCAGTCGGGGCGCAGCCCGCTTGAAGATGAAAGCCGAGCATTGCCCGGCGCGGCTTATGACAACTTCGACTTTGCATTCAATCGCCAAGCTACCCCCCTCCTGTCGGCGCGCATCCGCCGGGGAAATGAGATCGTCGACGGCCTATTCGAGCAGGTGAAGCCGGAAGCCTTCCCATTGGCTGCGAAGGATTTGCGGCCCGAAGACAAGCCCCGGAAGCTCGCGCCGGTTCCTGAGCCTGTCGCAGCCGATCCATCGCAAACTCAAGTCGTCGGTGGTGTGACTATCGGTGCCCCGCGCTCGAAAGCCGGAATGGTCCTCGCTGCCTCATCGGACAAAGGCCAATGAGGGGCCATTTAATGGGACAGAAATAGTGACGGTGCGCGATGATGCGATTTAGCGCTGATATATCGGGGCAATTTGGATTGCCTTTGGCGGAGCACCTCTCCGTTGACGCGCCCAAAACGCATAAGGGCCGCGCAATGGCGGCCCCTTGGATCGCGAAGCGTGTTGCTCCGGCTATCGCTCGCTTGCCTGCGCTATCAATCCGAGCGCGTGAAGCTCCCCCGAGAGTGATGGCGCGACGGCAGCCGCAAAGAGCGCAGCCACGATCGCCACAAGCACACCCATGGCGAGATATTCCCTCATATCTGATGCACCGCGAACGCGCGAAGGTCCCTGCCGCTGCGGTTGCGCAACATGACGACATAGCCCCGCGTACCGAATTCGAGCACGCACCCAAAGAGCATGCCCTGCGTTGCGATGTCATCGCCAGCCACAAGCTCAAGAGCAGCGCGCTTGATGGCTTTGCACGTGTCTTGCGCGTCAATCTCACCGATCAGTTTCCCTTGCCCGTTGCGTACGCTGTAGCGCCGCGTAGGTGGCAGACAACGGAACACAAAGCCCCGCGCATCTTGGTTCGCTTTCCCACCTTCGATCAACTGCATTCCCATACTGTTCACCTATGGATCATATACGCGAGTTATGTTGCCCGCGCAAGAAAACGTGCAAGTTCCGTGCACGGATCATCGTTCGACAAAATCAATCCGTTTATTGTGGCGCAAGCACTTCTTGATAGACCGGGGGTGCCGGCATGCCGGTCTCCTATCGCCAGCGCGCGCAGAGTTATGAGAGGCATATCTGCCGACAGAGACGCTTTCAAAACATTTGTGACAACGGCAAAAACTCGTCCAAAAATTTACGGCGGCCTCGTTCTAAAACATTATCAGTATACGGAGTAAATGCGTTATGACAAATAAGCCTTTCGACCCCTTCTAAACTTCAGTCCCGAAGATCGCGCGGAATATGAGCGTCTGCTTGCGCTTAAGGCAATGAGCCCTGAGGAACGCAACCGCAAGCTTGAACTCGAAGCGCAGCGCACGAAGATCATTCGCGAGACGAAGCTAAGCCAGTTCGAACCGACTGCGAAGCAAGCCGAGTTTATTGCGCTCACCGGACAGAAGCGCCAAGCCTTGCTGATGTCGGGCAACCAGCTCGGCAAATCTGAAATCGGTGCGTATATCCTGGCCTGTCATCTTACTGGCCAATATCCGGCAGGCTGGAAAGGCCGGCGCTTCGATAAGCCGATCAAGGCATGGTGCGCGGGGGTCACGGGCAAGCAGACCCGCGACGTTATTCAATCGAAGTTATGCGGCGACGCCAACATTCCCGACAGTCTCGGAACCGGCATGATCCCAAAGTCGGCAATCGTCGGCAAACCATCGCCTTCTCATGGCGTGCAAGGCGCATTCGATACCATCAATGTTCGCCATAAGTCAGGCGGCATTAGCTCGCTCACCTTCCTGTCGTTCGAAAGTCCTATCGGCGCGTGGATGGGCGGCACGGTGGACCTGTATCTGGTTGGATGAGGAGCCGCCCGGAAGACATCTTCATTCAGGCGCTCGCACGTACTGCGGCAACTGATGGCTCTATCGTGCTGTCGTTCACCGCAGAAAACGGAATGTTGCGCGTGCTGCCCCGCTTCTGGCCTCATCCTGACAGTGACGCGCGTGGCTTCGTGCTCATGGGCTTCAAGGATGCAACATTCTTGAGCCCCGAAGCTTTGAAGGCCCTGCTCGATCGCTATCCCCCATCGCAGCGCGCATTGCGCCTCGAAGGCATTCCGCAATTAGGAAGCGGCAAAGTCTTTCCGCAAGACGAGGGCACATACATTATTCGGCCGCAGCGTTTCGAAGGTGAAGCCGGCTGGCGCCATATTGTCGGTGTTGACTTTGGCCATAGCAATGATCCGACCGTCTTCATTCATGTTCTATATGACCGAGAAGAGGATTTCGCTGTCGTCACTGATGAGGTTGCGCTCGTCAACACCACGATTGACCATAATGCTTTCGAATATCGCACCCGCTATGGCGACACGCCGGCAGCTTGGCCCGCAGATGGTGGCAGCAAGGAGCGCGGCAGTGGTGCGGGCTCGGGAATTCACAGGAATCCGAGACCTATACGCGCAAGCGAATGTTCGCATGCTGGGCGGCCCTGCAAAGCTCGCCGATGGTTCGATGAAGATTGAAGGCGGCTTGGCCATAATCGAGAACATGCTCGAAACCGGGCGCCTGAAAATCTTCTCGACGTGCCAAGGCTTGATCTCAGAAATTCGGATGTATCACCGCAAGGATGGCAAGGTCGCCGAACGCCAGCAAGATCACCATATCGACGCGCTGCGCTATGCAATCGTGATGCTTGATCATGCCAAGGCTGTTAGGCGCCCCGGAAGCGGGGGCGGTGTGCAGATCGCTCGCGCCGGTGAAGGTGATCCGTGGCTTAGAGGGGAAAACCCACAAGGTCAGCGCGTCGAAGTCATTGGCGGCATACCGCGGCAAATCTTGGGCGTAGCCGGCGACATGCGGTGCGACCAACAAACACAAGTCAGCAGCGCAAGCGATCCGTGGAAGAGGTAAGCCCGTGTCATGCCGATAAACTGAGATTCTAGATATTGCACGAAGAAATTGCCCGCGCCGAATATTTCGAGGATGAAATCGGCAAGCTGCGATGCCGCCGGCTACTTGGCGAGGACGTCAGCGAGGCAATGCAGCTTGCCGAACAGGATTTGCACACCGCAGTGGTATGGGCCGCATTCTATTATTCGCGGGTGTACCGAGTAACTTTCCATTGAGAAGTGATGACATGAAACGCAGACATCAAACCAAAATCGACAATCTTCGCGGACGAATTAGCATCGTGAACCAGGGTCTAGCGGGTGCACGCGCTTGCCGCGATGCCGAGTTGAACGAGCGCAAGATGGGCCGCGAATACAATTTCAGTTCTGACCGTCTAGCGAAAGCCGAGGCTGATGTCTTTATCCGTGAGAGAAGCAGATTGAGGGTATGCGCGCGGAGATCGCAACACGCCGAAGCATCAAAGAATTCTGGCAAGGATGCCTGATAGCCGAGAATAATTTTTTTTTAAAAAAAAAAAAAAAAAAAAAAAAAAAAAAAAAAAAAAAAAAAAAAAAAAAAAAAAAAAAAAAAAAAAAAAAAAAAAAAAAAAAAAAAAAAAAAAAAAAAAAAAAAAAAAAAAAAAAAAAAAAAAAAAAAAAAAAAAAAAAAAAAAAAAAAAAAAAAAAAAAAAAAAAAAAAAAAAAAAAAAAAAAAAAAAAAAAAAAAAAAAAAAAAAAAAAAAAAAAAAAAAAAAAAAAAAAAAAAAAAAAAAAAAAAAAAAAAAAAAAAAAAAAAAAAAAAAAAAAAAAAAAAAAAAAAAAAAAAAAAAAAAAAAAAAAAAAAAAAAAAAAAAAAAAAAAAAAAAAAAAAAAAAAAAAAAAAAAAAAATGGCAATCGCAGCCGAGCAAGCTTCGCAGCCCAAGAACGCCAACGATGCGCAGGAAGTCTTCGCTCAATCGATGCGTGAAGCCTTAGGCAACACCACAGATGTGGAAGCTGCGCTCGATCGATCGAACGACTAGGGACGATATGTTTTTGGATCGATGCGACGAACTGGCGAGGGTGGCCGCGTTTCGCTGCGTGGCCATCTGCCTTTATGATTTCTCGCCGGCTGACGACATAAGCTCGCCCGCTTCAAAATTGAAGATGATTGGCGAACTCCATTTCCGCGCTTTCATCGTTTGGCCGAGCGCATCAGGAAATCCCGGCAATTCGTTCTTAGGTGTCGTGCGCGCGCCTTTAATTGGCCAATTGGCCATCCGTGCATATTTGCGTTCGCCGTCAGCACCGATGACACAGCAACCACCTAATTTGTTGGGTAAGCCGGCAAGCTTGGTTTTGATCCGCTGCCCGCGCTCAGACACATCGATCACTAGGACTTCATCGCCGATATTGAGCATGTCAGCGCCCTCCGACTTGGCGGAGTACCAGCCAGGTCATTCCAAGTTCGATGACGAGCGCGGCGGTGTGCATGTGGGCTCACTCGGCAGGGATGCGCACGAGCGCGACATCAGCCGTCAAGGTCGAGCCGAGAGCGAGCTTGTAGGTTCCAGGTGGCAGATTGCCGGTAACCCAAACCGTAGTGCCGCCGACGACCTTCAAGCCCGTGGCGATGTAGCTGCTGCCTTGCTTGAACTGCGCTTCGAACGAGCCGGTACCGGTGACGTCGCTGATGGCCAAGGCATAGAGCCCGCCGTCAAGCGTGATGTCGGTGCTGTCGGCGGCAAGGGCTGGAAAACTGAAAGCTTCTTGTGAACGCATTGAACTGACCTTTCGAAATCCAGAACGGCCCCGGCGACCGCTAACGCCAGCCGGCCGGAGCCCAGTTCCTGGAGTTGGCCAGAATACTGTACCGTCTGGACGGTACAGTCAAGTGACCTTGACATACTTTAGGAGCTTTGTTCCCTGATTGTTCTTATGTTAGGATGCCCGGCCAATCTGCCGGGAGGGTCATCCAATGGAGTTGTCGGGCACCACTACGCTGGGCGATCTCTACGTGAAGAACGTCACGTTGGCCGTCTCATGCGCTCGCTGTTGTCACGAGGGCGCCATGTATCCAGTGACCCTCAAGGTGTGGATGAATATTCTTGGTAGCGATTACACGATTGCACAGTTCAGCGAGCGGCTCTTTTGTCTGAAATTGCAAGACTTTGCGGGCTATGTGCGTCTTGATGCAGTGACTAGGTGACCAAATGGCTGAATGTCCAATCTGCCAATTGTCTATTGCTGAGGAACAACAACAAGACCTTTGGAACTGTGAACGTTGCGGAGAGTTTTGGATTGCGCATCCACGCCACATCACACTTGACCTACGGTTTGACCGCAAACAGCTCGATCGCTCAATGGTCAGTCACTTGATTAGGCGTCAATACGACAACCAGCATTCTATCGTGTGTGCTTAACTCCGAAATCCTAGACGCATACGCACTTCAAAAACGGTCGCCCAATCCACGAGAACAGGCAGACAATCTAATTCTCTGGGTTGGTGACAATCAATCGTCGGCTGGCGAGCCTGCGACTAGTCCATTAATTGCGCTGGCAGCACGGCTTGGAACAAAGAATCAAGAATAAAGGCATCCAGGACAGTGCGGTGGCTCATCGAACAAGTTAGTAAAGTGCAGGGTTTTCTCTGGACGCCGGAAATTGGCTACGCAAGCACTATTCGGCGCTCAACTAACGTTGATCGGCTGGCAAAGATATGAGGAATTAAAGCACGTCCAAATATCTAGCCGAAAAGCCTTCATGGCAATGCGGTTCAACGATGAGGAGCTTAATACCGTCGTCAGGACGTGCTTTGAACGAGCCGTCGAGGATGCGGGGACTCAAACTTGAAATTGCTGGTCGACGCGATGGGGGCGGGATTAATCGACAATCAAATACGTGCCGCAATTCGCGGTTCCCGTATGGTGATTGCTGATCTCACCCACGGCAATCAGGGCGCCTACTTCGAAGCGGGATTTGGAGAAGGAATGGGCTTGCCCGTCATATACACGTGCAAGGAAAGCATCCTCAATTCACAAGACAAAGACAAGCGGCCGCACTTCGACGCCGATCACTTCCGGACAGTTCCTTGGGATCTTTCTAACCTATCACTCGCGCAGCGCCGACTAACAGCGACGATTAGGGCGACATTGCCAGCCGAAGCGAAGTTTACCTAAGAATGTGCGGACGGTTCACATCTAAGCGCAGTTGGCGCGAGCTTCATGATCTCTATGAGATACACAGACATGCCAGGCGGCGTTCAATCTAATTATCCGCCGAGCTACAACATGGCGCCAACCGATCCTGAATTGATCGTGCGTGAGCGTGAAGGTAAACGCGAGCTTGTCGAGATGCGCTGGGGATTGGTGCCCTATTGGTCGAAGGACAAGAAGGGCGCGTTCAAGTGCATCAATGCGCGAAGCGAGACGGTTGAAACTAAATCGTCCTTTCGCGACGCATTTTGTGAAACGCCCGTGCCTCGTCCCTGCCGATGGCTATTACGAATGGAAAGAGATCGAACCTAAAGTGAAGCAACCCTATTACTTCACGACAAAGAACGATGAGCCATTCTCGTTCGCCGGCTTGTGGGAGTTTTGGCCGCCCGAAGAGTTGTTGAGCTTCACCTTGCTCACGACCGAGCCGAACGGGCTATGCGCGGAAATTCATGACCGCATGCCGGTGATGCTGGCCAAAGATGATTGGGCCGCTTGGATGAAGGGACCGGACGAGCGGCGCTCATTGTTGCGATCTTTCCCGGCGGAGCGAATGCAATATTGGCCGGTTGATCGTAAGCGTATCGGCAACGTGCGCGACAAGGGCCCAGAGCTAATCGAGCCGATACCGTAATCTAATTTCGACGGGTTTGCTATTACTGCATGTGCCAGGGATGGGAAACTTGTTTATGAGTGGCAAAGCTGTTACCAAACATTGCCATTAAGACTGGCCCTGAAAAACTGTCGCGAAGCTGTTTGACCAGTAACCTAACATTCTATGAGGATATCCATACGCAGCACCGCGATGCTCCACCAACTGAACAAAATGTGGTTCTAAATTTTGCGATAGGCGTTGTCGACGGCATATCGCCTACAATTCCGCTGTCTTACGCGGAATGCGCCTATTGGTGTGTGGCCTCGACACATCGACCTAGCTTGCATCGAATGGCAAGGTCGCCTTGAGCCGTCGAAGCAAAATCGTTTGGCAATCCTGCAACGCAATTCAGATCAGCTGATGGCGGACTATGGAAGCGCCTCCGAAATGAGTTTCGTTCCAAGCTTCCCAGCACTGAAAGAGAGGCGCGAAGTGGCGGAATTGGTGGGACCGTCGCCAGTGAACGGTGGGGGCTACTTGTGGTCGTCAGCTTTCGAGGCGACAGGCTGACTGAAGATTGGCGCGCGGAGGTCGACAAACAAACTATGTTCACCGAAATTGCTGACATTGAGCGTGATGCCCACGAGATCATCCCCAACCCGATTTGGGCGGTCACGGACCCATCTTGGTTGTTGTGGGCGGCATTTCCATTGGACAAGGGATAGCTTCGAGCAAACATATATAGTAATCCCGAATTCCATTGTGAGGCTCGTGCGCGACAAGGGGCCAGAGTTAATCGAGCCGATTGCTGTGTGATTTTACAGGGGCTGAAAGGCGCATCGCGATGGCAGAAAAGCCATTTTCCGAATTGACCCTTGAGGAGATCACGGCGCGGCTTGCTAACTGCGAGCCTGGCTCGGTCGTTCATTTCACAGATGACTGCAGAGATGGGCCGCCGGCAGTTCACAGCTCAACTTGAAGTAATGCACGCACAGAAGCGCGCAGCAGATGCGGAAATGGAGGCGGCGCAGGCTGCAAGAGACGGCAGAAGCAACACAAAGAAATACAACTTACATGTTGCTATCGGTTATCGCCGCTGCAGTCTCAGCGGTTATCATGGCGGCTGGGGTCGCGTTCAATCTCTTCAGCAAGGGCCACTAGCCGCTAGGCGCCAGTCGCGTAGTTAGCCCATGCCGCCATGAGCGCGCGGCGCTCGGCTTCATAGTCAGCGTCATTGTACGCGCCGCGCACCTTGTCGCCTTCTTTGTGCGCGAGGCAGCTTTCAATCACGTCAGGCCGCCCTGCCCCGGTATCATTGGCCCATGTCGAGAAGGTGCGCCTAAAGCCATGTGTGGTGATGTCCGCCCGCTTCATGCGGCGTAGCAGCGTCAGCATCGCCATATTCGAGAGCGGCACCTTGGGGCTGAAAGTAAAGACGAACTTGCCAGTGGCCTCCGCCTTCAATCGCTTGAGAAGCGCCACGGCTTCCGGCGCCAGCGGGATGACATGCGCGCGGCCTGCTTTCATGCGGTCCTTGGGGATCGTCCATAGGCCGGCCTCAAGGTCGAATTCATCCCATGTCGCGCCGAGCGTCTCGTTCGTCCGCGTTGCGCATAAGATTGTCAATTCCAGCGCACGCGCCGCCATGCCCTCTTGCTCACGTAGGGCCGCCATGAACGCCGACAGATCGGCATAAGGGAGTGCCCTGTGGTGCTTGACGCGCTTGGCCTTCCCCGGCTGCTTGGCCAAGAGTTGCCTGCAATCAGAATATCGAGCTCGGCGGGATTATCGCCGCTGCGATACTTATGAGCCTTGGCGTAGGTCAGCACCGCTTCAATTCGCTGCCTCAGTCGAGATGCCGTCTCGACCTTCTCAAGCCAGATCGGTTTAAGCGCCTTGGCGACTGCCGGCGCGTCGATGTCTTGCACTTTCAAACGGCCAAGCGCCGGATAGGCGTATTGCTCGAGCGTCGATCGCCATTGCGCTTCATGCTTGTCGTTCTTCCATTGCTTAGGCTCGGCGAGAAATTCCTCGGTCACTTCCTTGAACGTCTTGTTGAACTTGGCCTGCTCAACTGCCGCGCGCCGCGTCTCATGGCGGTGTTCGATTGGGTCAATGCCCTTCGCACGGAGCTTGCGCAGCTCGTCAGCGCGTTCGCGCGCATCAGCAAGCCCGATTGTCGGATAGCGGCCTATACCCGCTTCCCTGGCCCGCCGATCGAGCATGAAGCGATATATCCAGCTCGCATTGATCCTTGCCGGCTGACCGGCGCGCGCTGACGGACGTTCGACCACGCGGAGATAAAGCCCGTCACCATCGCAATACATGCCAGGTGTCTTCGCCTTCTTGGGCAATCCTGTCGCCGTGAGCTTGTTGGTTTCCGTCACGCTACGCACTCCTACTCTGCATCGGCACTTTGGGGGATTAGAACCATTGGCCCCATGAAACGTCCCATAAGCATGAGCCGGATGCCAGCGAATGTCAATGAACTTGAGAGAACCGTGAAATGAGCAAAGATGGTTAATAATCAACGGCTAAGAGCCGGATTGCGAACGTTGGCGAACGTCGATGAATTGCGAGGAATTCTTAACTGGCGGAGACGGGGGGATTCGAACCCCCGGTACGGCTTTAGACCGTACAACGGTTTAGCAAACCGCCGCCTTCAGCCACTCGGCCACGTCTCCGTCTTTCGGACCTTCAGCGGCGGCCTCTCGGCCAATTCTCTGCTTCCAGTCAAGGGGGCGGATTTAAGCCATTTCACCCGCGAATGCGAGCCCTCAGTGCAGATCGGGTTCGCCAATCCGTCAAGGGCGCGCCGCTCTCTCGCCACGCATCGCGTCCTGCGGGCGGGCGCGCCGTCACGTCCAAAACCGATATTAATCAGGGCAATAGCCGCTGTTCTTGTGGTTCTGGCGCAGCTTGAGCCTAGTCAAAGCGCGTGCCGGTGCTCAGCTCTACGGTTGCGCGTTGATCGCGGCCAGCGGCAAGCGGCCGCTTCTTAGGGGCCCGCGCGCCTGCGCCCAATTGCACGGGGCTCTGCCTAGCCCCTAAGGTGCGCCCGGAAATTGCGGAGGCAAGCATGGCAAGAATCATTGGCGGCATCGCCACTTCACACACACCCACGATCGGTTTCGCCTACGACGCGAAGAAGGGCGACGATCCGGTCTGGAAACCGATTTTCGAGGGCTATGAGCCGGTCAAGAAGTGGCTCGCCGACAAGAAGCCCGACGTGCTCATCTATATCTTCAACGACCACGTCACCTCCTTCTTCTTCGACCACTACTCCGCCTTTGCGCTTGGCATCGGCGAGGAATATGGCGTCGCCGATGAGGGCGGCGGGCCGCGCAATCTGCCGCCGATCAAGGGTCACACCGGCCTTTCGCACCATATCGGCAAGGGGCTGATGGCCGACGAGTTCGACATGTCCTTCTTCCAGGACAAGTCATTCGATCATGGCTTCTTCTCGCCCATGTCCTTCCTGTGGCCGCATAAGCCCGATTGGCCGGCGAAGATCGTGCCGTTGCAGGTGGGCGTGTTGCAGTTTCCGATTCCGACAGCGCTGCGCTGCTATAAGCTCGGCCAGGCTTTGCGCCGTGCGGTTGAGAGCTATCCGGAGGATCTGAAGGTGGCGATCGCGGCGACGGGCGGCGTCTCGCATCAGGTGCATGGCGAGCGCTGCGGCTTCAACAACACCGAATGGGATATGCAGTTCCTCGACATGTTCGTGAACGATCCCATGAAGCTCACCGAAATGACGCATGCGGATTATGCGCGCCTTGGCGGGCTCGAAGGCGCTGAAGTGATCATGTGGCTGATCATGCGCGGCGCACTGTCGTCGAACATCAAGCGGCTGCACCAGGCCTATTATCTGCCGTCGATGACAGGCATCGCGACCGCCGTCTATGAAAACGAGGCGATGGAGCCGATGCAGACCGATACGACCTCGGCCTATCTTGAGCACATCAATCATCAGCTCAAAGGCGCCGAGAAGCTGGAAGGCACTTATCCCTTCACCTTCGAGCGCAGCGTGAAGGCCTACCGGCTCAACAAGTTTCTGCATGACCTCATTCACAAGGACAAGCGCGCGCTGTTTCTGTCCGATCCTGAGCGGGCCTATGAAGAGGCGGGCCTAACGGCTGAGGAGCGGCTCTTGGTCACCAAGCGCGATTGGCGCGGGCTCATTCACTATGGCGTGATTTTCTTCATGTTGGAGAAGCTGGGTGCCGTGGTCGGCACCTCAAATCTGCATATCTACGCCGCGATGCGCGGGCAGACGCTGGAAGACTTCCAGAAGACCCGCAATGCGGCGATCACCTATTCGGTAGCCGGCGGCGATGTGACCAAGCTCGATTTCGACAAGGAAAAGAGCCCCGCAACCGCCAAGTAAGCAGCACACTCTTCCGTGCTGACCTCCAAGCTGAAATGGCCCGGTTCATCCGGGCCATTTCATTTCAGAAACCTGCGAAAAGAACCGATCGTCAGAACGGCAGGATGTTGCGCTGGCGCGAATATGCAAGATAGCCGACATTGGCGCCGAGCCTGAATCCCGCGCCTGCACGCATCGGCGCAAGCGTAACGGTCTCGTCGCGCTGATAATTGATGCCGATGCCCGCGATGAAATAGGCGGTGCCTTCGACACCCGGAAAGCGCCGATAGATATATTCCCCGTTCGGAAGATTGTAGACGAGCGTGAACACCTTGGAAGCGTTGCCGCCAAGATCGAACCCGATCGACGGCCCCTGCCAATAGACCTTTTCGGTCGTGCCGTTCTTCATTTGCAGCGTGCCGTCGCCATAGCGCAGGCCGATGCCGATCGCGCCGGAGGCTTCGGTGCCTTTGATATAGGCGTTGGGCCGCCCGTTATCCTGGAAGATACGCGCAACCGCTTGCCCTGCCGCCTCTGCCGTTGTGCCGAAGAATCCCGAGACCGCGGAAACAATCTCATCCTGGCTATAGGTGTCCGCCTCGCCCCTCGCAACGGTCTTCTCCGAGGTCGTTGCGGCATGTTCGCTTGACGTCGCGCAGCTGGCGACGAAGAAAAGACCTAAGACCGCCACCAAATTGGCCACCGGCCGCCATGCCCGAGCGAATGCTATTTCGCGGCGCTGCATCGACATCTCCTCTTCGCACTATCTCTGGCGAATCTCCGGCAGGAAGCGTAGCCTTGTCCCGCGCCCGCGCAAGTCACCCAATGATAATAACCTCTTGAAGCCCGCTAAGTTGCCTCGCATGCGCACCCAAGTGGCCATTATCGGCGCAGGGCCCTCCGGCCTTCTGCTTTCGCAGCTTCTGCATTTGGCAGGCGTCGACTGTATCGTGCTCGAACGCCGCAGCCCTGAATATGTGCTCAGTCGAATCAGAGCGGGCCTTTTGGAGCGCGGCATGGTGGAGATGCTGCGCCAGGCGCGCGCGGCCGACCGGCTCGATCATGAGGGCCTTGTGCATGACGGCGTTGAGCTTGCGTTCGGCGGCGGCCGGCTGCGCATCGATTTCAAAGCGCTGGTGAATGCGCAGGTCACCGTCTATGGCCAAACCGAAGTCACGCGCGATCTCATGGACGCGCGGCGCGCACTTGGCGGCGTGCTTATCTACGAGGCCGAAGACGTTGCGCTCGCCGATTTCGATCGCGACAAACCGATCGTGCACTATCGCAAAGATGGCGCGGCGCACGAGATCACCTGCGATTTCATTGCCGGATGCGATGGGTTTCACGGCGTAAGCCGCCAGAGCGTGCCGGCGCAGGCAATCTCGACCTATGAACGCGAATATCCGTTCGGCTGGCTCGGTGTGTTGTCGGAGACGAAGCCGGTGTCACCCGAGTTGATCTACGCCAATCATCAGCGCGGCTTCGCGCTTTGCAGCATGCGCTCAACAACACGAAGCCGTTATTACGTTCAATGCCCGCTGGCGGACACGATCGAAGACTGGAGCGATAATCGCTTCTGGGATGAGCTGCGCCGCCGCTTGCCCGCGGATGCGGCGCAAAGCCTGATCACCGGGCCATCGATCGAAAAAAGTATCGCGGCGCTCAGAAGCTTCGTCGCTGAGCCGATGCGCTTTGGGCGACTGTTTCTTGTTGGCGATGCCGCGCATATCGTGCCGCCCACCGGCGCCAAGGGGCTCAACCTTGCGGCCTCCGACGTGCACTATTTGTCGCAAGCGCTGATCAATCACTATCAGAGCGGCGCCGATGAAGGTCTCGAGCGCTATTCCGCCATCGCGCTTGCACGCATCTGGAAGGCCGAGCGCTTCTCCTGGTGGATGACTAATCTCATGCACCGGTTCGAAGACGGGCCCGAGGAAGAATTTCGTCACAAGATGCAGCAAGCCGAGCTTGCATATCTGGCGAGCTCCCGCGCTGCCCAGACATCGCTTGCCGAAAATTATGTCGGGCTTCCGTTCTGAAACGGCGATTTGTTTTTCGGACAGCCGGTGATTTTTGATGCAATCCGGCTACGCAAAGCACCTATCAACATTATTGAGCGCCTACCCCCCTCCCCAGGCCCAGCAGAATCAATCGAGGTAGGTTCCCTCCAATGCCGGTTCGGCGAGACGCGGCGAATCACCGACGATGTCTTTCGGGCTGGGTGCTTTGTACAGGCGTATTTTTGCCGGACTGTCGTTCCGGACTCGTTGTCATTGTTAAGAGAGATCGCCCGTGAACACGACCCAGCCGAAACAGAGCCTTCTGATGACCGTTGCGAGCAAGCTGCCGCTCTTGATCGAGCAGGCCGAAGAGCTCGACACGATGTTGCGCCGTATTGACAATGACGAAGCCGGAAAGGCCGAGGACGAAATTCGCCGGCGTGTTGAGCGCTGGGCGGATTCGGCCACAAACGGTCTTGAAGCGGCCGAGCGATTGATCGCGTCCGAGCCCGCGCGCGCGCTGGCCGATGCCGCAATTCAGCTCATGCTTGCGGTGAGCCGCGCGCAAATTCTTGCGGTGTCGAGCTTGGAGGATGGCGAGCGGGCCGCGGCGCTTGCCGATCTCGAACGCTTGCTGCAATCGGCTCTCCCGGTTGTCGCCGACGCCGCGGGGATCGATCTTTCAAATTACGGCCGCGCTTACTATGCCGATCACCGGACCGATCCCTTCTATCGCGGCGAAGAGATTGCCGCGACGGAAGAAGAAGCTGCAGCACCGCATTACGACGCGATGGCGCGGCTCAAAGCTGCCGGCTTCGGGAGCTGAGGCGGCGCCCTCAAGGTAAGCTTAATGCTTCTCGCTGAGCCAGGCGCGCGCTTGGCGCTGCGCTTCGGCGATCTGATCCGCCGTCATCTCCTGGGCGAGATTGGTGCGCCATTCGCGCGCCGGCATGTTGCCTTTAAGGGCGGCGAGATTGAACCATTTATGTGCTTCGATGAGATTGAGCGGCACGCCTTGCCCAGTTGAATAGGCAACACCGAGATCGAAAAGCTCTTCGCCGGTGACCGGCTGAGGCGGAACGCGGATCTCCTCGCGCTGACGAACTGTAATTGCGGTCATTTCCGAATACTCCATTCGAAATGGCCGGCCCCCCAATTTACCCCGGAGGTCCGAACACCCGTTCCTCCATGCAAGGACTGCGCAAGGCCGCGCCGACGAGCGAATGCAACCATCCGCCCGCTCAAAATTGGGTAAACGGGGATTTCAGTATTTCTTAGTGAATTCAAATGGTTAAGCGAAATTAACCAGGCTTTTCCGCGCTCTTTCGTGGCACGCGTGGCAAGCTCGCCGCATTGCTCCGTCTACGGAGCAATGCGTGAGTGCCGTTACGTGGGTTTCGCGCGATGCAGGCTAAGCGTCGCCAGCGGCCTAGTGTGCCGGCTTGTCGTTCCACCGGGCTTCAGTAGACATCAATTCTGGCCAGGCGCTCCAGCCCGAGCCCATGCCATAAGGGGACCTAAGATAGACCGCCTCGATGCGGCGCATCTTGCCACGCTCGACACGAAATGCCTCGGCGATCTCCCATGTCCATGGAGTTGTCGGTCCGGCGGTGATAGTACGCCCATCCGGAGTCTTGAACGTGCGCGTCTTACCTGCCGCATGGTCGAAGAAGGTGAACGCAAGCGCAACGCCGCGCTCCGGATCGACGACAACGAAGCGCCGGTCGCGAATGCGAGTGACGAAGTGAATGAGGCCGGACTCAAATTGCTTTTTGCAGCTCCACTGCGCGGAATATGACTGGTCAGACTTGTGGTCGCTGGTCTCCACTGTGTTGCTTTGCTCACCGACCGGATCATAGCCGTTGTTCGTATTCTTATTGTTGGTCTCTTCAGTCCCATTCTCGACGCGGTCGCAGTCATCGGTGAAGGGATAGTCGCCCTTACCGTCGTTAAGCTGCATGCCCGAGAAATACTTGTTTGCTGTCGCAACGAGATCGGCCCGCGAGACTCGCTCAGCCTTCGGTATTGTCTCAGTGAACAGCGGATCCGGGTGGCCACGCTTCTCCAGATTCTCGGCATCCTGCACCGTCCGCTCTACGATCGTCTCGATCTCAGAAATCTTGCCGTCCGAGACCTTCAGTCTCAGGGCCAGGATGATCGGTTGGCCTGCCTCGCGCATGGTCCCGAAGAAGCCGACTTCTCCAGCCGCCACGTCCTCCATGTAGTGCTTGTAGGTCCCGATGCCGGCGGCGGTATTCCACAACCCGTCCCCGAGATTGAGCCGCTGCCCATCCTCAGTGAACTTTACGTCCGGCGTAACTGGCAGACCTGAGGGATCATTTGCCGCAACGGCCTTGAGATACCGATCCACGAACCCGTCTAGACACGCGCGGTCGCAGATCTGAGATGCGGCATAAGCGGGTGCTGCAACGCAGATGGCCACGGCCAGGCTTAAGCAAGTGACCTTCAATGCTTGGAACGCAAATGCGGACGGATGGCGCCTGTGCATGGTTTTCCCTCCCGATTTCTTCTTGTTTGTCTGCGGCACAGCAGAACTCTTCATGACGCTATCATAGTTGTTCGTCACAAAGCGATGTCCGGATATAGCGATCACGAGGTACGTCGCAATCGAGAAGATCAAACCGGAATCCGATTTTACGTGGCGGTCGTGTCGTCGAGATATTTTTCAATCATCTTTCCATCATCACGTCCCTGTTTGTCTCTTTAGACCGCGACCGTTCTCGAGCAATCGCCCGATGGTTTTTCCATGGTCACTTCCTGGGAACAGGCGTCCCTCAAGGCGACGCGCCATTCGACTTGTTGGATGGGCAGCGTGCCGAGGAACGCCGCGAGAACTTCGCGGGCGCGACCCATTCTTCGATGTGCCGCGGATTCCCCCACCCGCTAAGTGCGGGCTGGACTATGCTTGCGTTTGATCAGGAGGCAAAGCGCTATTTCTTCTTGCCGCCTTGCATGAAGAGCTGCTTGCCGCGCCTGAGCTTCTCAGTTTCGGAGAGCTTTTCCTCTTCCGCGCGCGCGGCTTCCATGATCGCGCGGCCGATCTCGCCGGATTTCTGCACCGCTGGACGCTTCTCGATGCGCGCGAACCACGCTTTCAGGTTCGGATAATCATCGATGTTTTGACCTTGGCGCTGCCACGGCACGATCCACGGCCAGATGGCCATGTCGGCGATCGTGTACGCATCGGCGGCGACGAATTTGCGAAGTCTTGAGGCGCTTGTCGAGCACGCCGTAAAGCCGGCTCACCTCATTGGTATAGCGCGTGATTCCGTACTCGATACGCTCCATGGGCTCCTTGAGCACCTCATGGGCGTAGCCGCGGAAGTGATGCGCTTGTCCGGCCATCGGCCCGAGCCCGCCGACCTGCCAGAACAGCCACTCATCGACTTCGACACGTGCGCGCTCATCCTGCGGATAGAATTTGGAGAACTTGCGGCCAAGATATTGAAGGATCGCGCCCAACTCGAAAATCGAGATGGGCTTTCCACCCGGCCCTGCGGGATCGATGATCGCGGGCATGCGGTTGTTGGGCGAGATCTTCAGGAAGGCCGGCTTGAACTGGTCGCCCTTGTTGATGTTGACCGGATGAATCTCGTAGGGGACGCCCGCTTCCTCGCAGAACATCACAATCTTCCGGCCGTTACCCGTCGGCCAATAGTGCAATTCGATCGGCTTTTGTGCGGATTTCTTCGTCTTTGCAGCAGTTTTGGATGCTGCTTTCGGCTTTGATGCCGACTTGGAAACAGATAAGGCGGCCCGCCTGGAGCGGGCCGCCTTTTTCGTGCTTTTCGCACGATTGCCTGAGCCAGACTTGGCCACAGACAACCTAAGTTAGGCCTTCTTCGCCTTACGACGCTTCTTCGCCTTGCGACGAACAGGCGCCTTGCGGGCTGCTTTCGCCTTGCGAACGCCTTTACGCGCGCCCTTGCGAGCGCCGGCCTTACGCGTGCCGACCTTACGACGCGCGGTCTTGCGCGCGGTGCTCTTGCGAGCTGCCTTGCGCTTCTTAGCCTTACGAGCTGCCATTGCCATTTAAAGCCCCTCCCGTTGAATCGGTTGGTGAGTGGGAATCAAGTACGCAACACACTATGTGTGTCACATTTGTCTGCACCGTCAATTGTCGATGTCAAGTTTGAATTTCGATCAATGACAAGACGCAGACCGATTCAACCATCGAGCTTTCGTTTCAAGATTTCGTTAACAGCGCCGGGGTTCGCTTTTCCACGAGTCGCTTTCATCACTTCTCCGACGAACCAACCGATCGCTTTCGGCTTCGCTCGATAGTCGGCAACCTTGTCGGGATTCTTCGTGATGATGTCATCGACAACGCGCTCGATCGCGCTCATGTCGGTGACTTGCTTGAGGCCCCGCTCTTCGACAATTTTTCGCGGATCTCCGCCATTTTCGAACATGATTGCAAACACGTCCTTGGCGATCTTGCCGCTGATCGTACCGTCTTTGATGAGATCGATGAGCGCGCCCAAATTCTGCGCGCTCACCGGTGACTCATCGACCGATTTGCCGGCTCTGTTGAGCGCGCCGAATAATTCTTGCGTCACCCAATTCGCCGCCATCTTCGCATCGCGATTCTTGGCGACTGACTCAAAAAACACGGCATCATTTTTTTCTTGGACGAGCACGCCGGCATCGTAGTTTGAGAGCCCGTATTCACCCATAAATCGATTTTTTTTGGCATCCGGAAGCTCCGGAAGCTCGTTTTTGATTCGCTCGACAAGAGTCGGATCGAGCTCCAAGGGGAGCAAATCCGGGTCGGGGAAGTACCTATACTCATGCGCCTCCTCTTTGGAGCGCATCGAGCGCGTCTCGCCCTTCGCACTGTCGAAGAGACGGGTCTCCTGACGAATCTTGCCGCCGTCTTCGAGCACATCGATCTGCCTGCGCGCCTCGAATTCGACAGCGGCGGCGACAAAACGGATCGAGTTGACGTTCTTGATCTCGCAGCGCGTGCCCAGATGCTTGAAGTCTCCGGTCTCGCGGAAGCGCTCGTAGCCGCCTTCACGGCACACCGAGACGTTTACGTCGGCGCGCATCGACCCCTGCTCCATATTGCCGTCGCAGGTGCCGAGATATCGGAGGATCGTGCGCAGCTTGCGCAAATACGCCGCAGCCTCCTCCGCCGAACGGATGTGCGGCTTGGAGACGATCTCCATCAGCGCGATGCCCGCGCGGTTGAGATCGATGTAGGACAATTCCGGATGCATGTCGTGGATGCTCTTGCCGGCATCCTGCTCCAGGTGCAGCCGCTCCACGCCCACATCGAAGGTCGTGCCGTCGGGCATGTCGACGATGATGGTGCCCTCGCCGACAATCGGCTGCTTGTACTGCGATATCTGATAGCCGGCCGGCAAATCCGGGAAGAAATAGTTCTTGCGGTCGAACACCGAGCGCAGATTGATCTGGGCATTCAAGCCAAGGCCTGTTTTCACCGCCTGCTCGACGCAGAACTCGTTGATCACCGGCAGCATGCCCGGCATCGCCGCATCGACGAGGCTGACATTGTTATTCGGCGGCGCACCAAACTCGGTCGAGGCGCCCGAGAACAGCTTGGAGTTCGACGTGACCTGGGCATGCACCTCCATGCCGATCACGATTTCCCATTTGCCGGTGGCTCCATCGAGGAGCTTCGCCGTTCTCGCATTCGCCGCTGCTGTCATCGTCCATCTTCCGTCAACGAGTTTGAACCGCGAGACCCTTATCCGGCGGCACGTTCATTTGATCTATTGGTGAGTTCACGCGGAGACGCGGAAATGCGGAGGGGTCGGCGTCCGTCTAACCGTGTTGGCCCAACATTGTCATGCCCGCGAATGCGGGCGTCCAGCCTTCTTAGATTCCCGCTTGCGCGAGAATGACAAGGAATAGGGAGATGGCGCGACGCATACGTCTCCGCGTCTCCGCGTCTCCGCGTGAATCCTACCAGAGTCATCGAACTGCCAGCGCGGGCCGAAGCACGCCTCAACGCGTCCACCAGGGCTCGGGCGCGAGCTTGAACGCCGCCGCATCCTCGATCACAGCGCCTAAGCGGAACAGCATCGCTTCATCGAGCGGACGGCCGATCAGCTGCAAGCCGAGCGGCAATCCATCCTTCGACAGGCCCGCCGGCACGCTCATGCCCGGGAGACCCGCCAAATTCGCCGTCACGGTGAACACGTCGTTCAGATACATAGCGAGTGGATCATCGGTCTTCTCGCCCGCGGCGAATGCTGCCGATGGCGTTGCAGGCGTCAGGATCGCATCGACCGACTTGAACGCCTCGGTGAAGTCGTTTGCGATCAAGCGGCGCACTTTCAACGCCTTGATGTAATAGGCGTCGTAGTAACCTGCGGAGAGCACATAAGTACCAATCAGCACGCGGCGGCGCACCTCGGCGCCGAAGCCGGCGCCACGCGTCTCCTCATACATGTCGATCACGTCGCTGCCAGGCACTCTGAGGCCGTAACGAACGCCATCATAGCGCGCGAGATTGGACGAAGCCTCAGCGGGCGCGACAATGTAGTAAGCGGGCAGCGCGTACTTGGAGTGCGGCAGCGAGATCTCCTTGATCTCGGCACCCGCCGCCTTCAGCCAATCCACGCCCTTCTGCCAGAGCGCGTCGATCTCAGGATCCAGTCCCTCGAGGCGATATTCTTTGGGGATACCGATGCGCACGCCTTTGACGCTCTGCCCGATCGCGGCCTCGAAATCCGGCACCGGCTCATCGAGCGAAGTTGAGTCCTTCGGGTCGTGCCCTGCCATCGCGCCGAGCATGATCGCGGCATCGCGCACCGTCCTGGTCATCGGCCCCGCCTGATCGAGCGAGGACGCAAATGCAACGATGCCCCAGCGCGAGCAGCGGCCATAAGTCGGCTTGATGCCGACAATGCCGGCGAATGCCGCGGGCTGGCGAATGGAGCCGCCAGTGTCGGTGCCGGTCGCGCCTAAGCACAAATGCGCAGCGACAGATGAAGCAGAGCCGCCCGAGGAGCCGCCGGGCACGAGCGCAGTGTTGTCGAGCGCGCCACCCCGTTTGCGCCGCCACGGATTGATTACGGGGCCGTAGAAGCTCGTCTCATTGGATGAGCCCATCGCGAACTCATCCAAATTCACTTTGCCGAGCATGGTCGCGCCCGCCGCCCACAAATTTGCGGTAACCGTCGATTCATAAACCGGCTTGAAGCCATCGAGGATGTGCGAGGCCGCGGTCGTCAGCACGCCCTTGGTGCAAAAGAGATCCTTGATGGCGAGCGGAATGCCTTCAAGCGGACGGGCTTCGCCCTTGGCGATGCACTCATCCGACTGCTTCGCCATTTCGAGCGCCCGATCCGGCGTCTCGGTGATGAACGCGTTCAGAACGCGCGCCTTCTCGACCGCGCTCACATGCGCCTTCGCCAGCTCGCTCGCGCTGATTTCCTTCTTCGTCAGCTTGTCCCGCGCATCCGCAAGCGAGAGGCCGGTCAGCTCGCTCGCCATCACTCGATCACCTTGGGAACGGTGAAGAAGGTGTCTTCGTGGTTCGGCGCATTGCGCACGATGTCCTCGGCATAGCCGCCGTCGGTCACCACGTCCTCGCGCATCTTGAGCTTCATCGGCAGCGCGGTGGTCATCGGCTCGACATTTTCCGTATCGAGCTCCTGGAGCTGCTCAACCCAATTGAGGAGCTTGGTAAGCTCATCCGCCATCGGAGCCACCGCTTCCTCAGGCACCTTCAGCCGCGCGAGCCCCGCGATCTTGCGCACAGTCTCTTCGTCAATCGCCATGGAAAATGTCCGGACTTCCTTGAAATCTGGGCCAGTGCTAGCAATCACCAGGGAAGCTGGCAAGGCAGAGGAGCCCTGGCTTTGGTCAACGCGACCTTACCACTCGGCCCGACACTCGAAACCGAACGGCTGATTCTGCGTCCGCCCGCCGCGGCGGACGTCGAGGGCCATACGCGGATGATGGCCGATGAAGAAGCCGCACGCTTCCTGGGCGGCGCTATTCCCGCGCCAACCGCGTGGCGCGGCTGGTCCGGCGTTGTCGGGCATTGGGTCATGCGCGGCTATGGCATGTTCAGCGTGATCGAGAGATCTTCCGGCGCCTGGATCGGCCGTATTGGACCATTATGCCCCGAAGGCTGGCCAGGCACCGAAGTCGGCTGGGGCCTTGCACGCGAAGCATGGGGCAAGGGCTACGCCACCGAAGCCGCTCAGCGCGCGATCGATTGGGCGTTCGATGAGCTCGGCTGGAGCGAAGTCATTCATTGCATCGAAACCGCGAATGTGAACTCGGCTGCCGTTGCCAAACGGCTTGGCTCGAAGATTTTGCGGCGCGATCATCTGCCGCCGCCCTTCGGGCATATAGAGCTCGATATCTGGGGCCAAACGCGCGAGGAGTGGCGCGCGCGGCACCCGCGCAAGCAACCATCTGTTCGGGCCTTCACAATCACCGCTGTCGATCATGTGCAAGTCACGGTGCCGCCGGAGCTGGAGCGCACGGCGAAGCATTTCTACGGCGAGCTGCTTGGTCTTTGCGAGATCGAGAAGCCGGAGGAGCTGAAGCCGCGCGGCGGCGCGTGGTACGGCCTTGACAATGCACAATTTCACTTAGCGATCGATGCCGGCGCGAGCGGGGTTGGATCGCGGCGGCATGTTTGTTTCGCTGTGAGCGATCTTGAAGCTGCGCGCGCGGCATTCAAATCGCAGGGCCTCGAAATGATCGACGAGCCGATTCAAGCTGACGGGCTCATGCGTTTCTTCCTGCGCGATCCTGCAGGTAACCGGGTCGAGATCGGGCAGCGCCTCAAATGAGCGAGATGCGCGCCACCACCGACCTAGAAGAGTTTGTCGGCGCGGCAGAGAAGCTCACGCGCCTGCTCGGTATCGACCTTGGCACCAAAACCATCGGCCTTGCGCTTTCGGATGCCGGGCGCGCGATTGCAACACCGCTCGATACGTTGATACGCGGCAAATTCACCGAAGATGCCAACACGCTCGCCGCACTTGTGAAGCAGCATGCGATCGGCGGCATTGTCGTCGGCCTGCCGCTCAAGCTCGACGGCACGGAATCACCGCGCTCGCAATCAACACGCGCCTTCGCCGCCAATCTCGCTAAGGCGCTCTCGCTGCCGGTTCTGTTGTGGGATGAGCGACTCTCGACCGTTGCTGTCGAGCGCGCATTGCTTGACGCCGATGTCAGCCGCGCCAAACGCGCCGAGCGCATCGACAAGCTTGCCGCCGCTTACATTATGCAAGGCGCACTTGACCGGATTGCGCGCCTCGCCCGCCTTAGTCCTTGAATTGAACGCCAGCATCACCAACTCACAGAGTGGGTGCATCGGCGCGCTTGCGCGTGAAGCGACAGAGTGTTTTGGAAATCACTCGCTGGTTAGAAAAATCTGGAAAAAGAGAGTCCGATCGCAGATGAACGCCTTTTAGGCGATGAGCGCGTCCAATGCGGCGCGATGAAGGGCAGCTGAGCCTTCGCTGAAGCAACAGAACTGGACCTGGATCTCAGGCGCCCTCCCGATTGCATCGGCGGCCGTGCGCACCGCGATCGGCGCGGCACGCTCGGGCGGAAAAGCGTAAATGCCGGTCGAGATGGCGGGAAACGCGACTGTGGCCAGCCCGTGGCGGATGGCAAGAGCAAGAGCGTTGCGGTAGCACGCGGCAAGCAGCTCCTCTTCGCGTGCCTGGCCGCCGCGCCACACCGGGCCGACCGTATGGATCACGTGACGGGCCTTGAGCCGATAGCCGTGCGTGATCTTGGCTTCGCCGACCTTGCACCCGCCGAGCGTGCGACATTCAGCAAGCAGATCAGGCCCTGCGGCACGATGAATTGCACCATCGACACCGCCCCCGCCCAGGAGCGAGCTGTTCGCGGCGTTGACGATCGCGTCGGCATCGAGCGCAGTGATATCGCCCACGACGACGCTCATGCGGCCTGTGATCTCGGTGGGCTGAGCCATAAGGCACTCTTGATCAGCGCAGGCAGCCCCGCGCAAACTGCCGGCGGAGGGAACGAGCATGTGGTGGAATCTTAATGCCGCGCCGAGCCTTGCGCCACTTGCGATGATCATCGCAGGGCTTTTGGGCTATTTGCTCGGCTCGATACCCTTTGGCCTCTTGTTCACGCGGGCTGCGGGCCTTGGCGACATTCGCAAGATCGGCTCGGGCAATATCGGAGCGACCAATGTCCTGCGCACCGGCAACAAGCTGCTCGCCCTTGCGACGCTCTTGGCCGATGGCGGCAAGGGCGCGATTGCCGTGCTTATTGCGGGTGCACTGGCCGGGCCGATACCGAGTGTTGTCGCCGGATGCGCGGCATTTGCCGGCCACATCTATCCGGTTTGGCTGCGCTTCAAAGGCGGCAAAGCCGTCGCGACCTATTTCGGCATCTTGATCGCGTTGGCGTGGCCGCTCGGGCTTGCAGCCGGCGCGACCTGGATCGCAGCGGCATTCATCTTCCGTTATTCTTCGCTCTCCTCGCTTGTCGCGGCATTGCTCGCACCGGTCTATTTCATCGTTGGAGGGGCGAGCTGGCTCGCAATCCCGGTCGCGCTGTGCTCGATCCTGATCTATTGGCGGCATAGATCGAATATTTCCCGGCTGCTTGCGGGCACGGAGCCGCACATTGGTGCCAAGAGCGATGGCGCTGCACCGGCAAAATCATAATGGACGCTTCCACACGCGACATCTCCGACGAGGCCGAGCGTCTCGCCGCTCTGCGTCTGGCGCGCAGCGCCGAGATTGGACCGATCACGTTCCGCAATTTGATCGAGCGGTTCGGCTCGGCACGCAATGCAATCAGCGCGTTGCCATCGCTTTCAGCGCGGGGTGGGCGTGCTGCGCAAATTCGGCTGGCGAATGCGGCGCAGATCGAGCGTGAATATGATGCCGCGCGCGTCTATGGCGCCGAGATGCTGATCCTCGGCGAGACGGGTTATCCACACCTGCTCGCGCAATGCGAGGGCGCACCGTCAGTGCTGTTTGTGCGCGGTGCATTGCACAGCCTCACCCTGCCGGCAATAGCGATTGTCGGCGCCCGCAATGCTTCAGCAAACGGACGTAAGATGGCAGAGGCTTTAGCAGCCGGGCTCGGCGTGCGCGGGCTCGCAATTGTTTCCGGCCTTGCACGCGGCATCGATGCGGCAGCACACAGAGGCGCGCTCAAGACCGGGACGCTCGCTGTGATCGCCGGCGGAATCGACAAGATCTATCCCGAAGAGCACGCCGAGCTTTACGACAAGATTTGCGAAACGGGACTGATCATCTCCGAGATGCCGTTCGGACATGTCGCGCGTGCGCAGGATTTTCCGCGCCGCAATCGCATTATCGCCGGACTCGCCCGCGGCACTATTGTCGTTGAGGCTGCCGAGCGCTCTGGCTCGCTCATTACGGCGCGGCTCGCCGGCGAGATGGGCCGCGAAGTGTTTGCCGTGCCCGGGTCACCGCTTGATGCACGTTGCCGCGGCACCAATGGCCTTCTCAAAGACGGCGCAACGCTTGTCGAAAATGTCGATGACGTTCTTGCCAATCTGCCCGAGCACACCGAACCGAAGGCGCCACCGCGGCAGAGCACGCTGCGGTTTGATCGTGCGCCTTCGCGCGTTCGTCTCAAGGCAGAGCCCGCACCAGCGCCAGGCGATGCATCCGCGCTTACCGGTGAGCTCATGTCGCTGTTGGGCCCCTCGCCCGTCGCAATCGATGAACTCGTGAGGCAAACCGGAGCGAGTGCAGCCGATATTCAAGCCGCGCTTTTCGACCTCGAGATCGAGGGGCTTATTCTTCGTCTTCCAGGTCAGATGGTTTCGCGGACAGGCTACTAAGGATGGCCCGGGAGCCTCGGGCGGCGGGTTTGGCTTGAGCTTCAACTCCAGGTCCGCGGCATCCAAGACGGCCATTTCCAGGTAATAAGACGAGGCTCGGCAGTTCCGGGCCTTAGCCGATCTCGACCAAGGGCCCGGTATCGCCAAGATATAACTAACGGAGTCATACTGGCGGGTTGGCTATCCCGGAGTGTCTCGTATCGACATTGGTCCGTTCCCCGGGAAGAAGCCGTGAGTTCCTTATCGCGCGCTCGCCTTGGGTCACCCCGTGGCCATGGCACCTCCCGCGCTTGCGCCAATCGGTTGTATTACTTAGTTTGCACACGTCTTAAGGATAAGGCCAGAAGGATTTCTCGCTTTAGAAGTGACTTACTGTCATCACAACTATAAGTAGCGATCCGGGGCTGCACGGGCTGATGGTTGACAAGCGGGAGGCGCGTTACCACCTTTCCGGCCTGCTTGGCGCCGGGTCCGCCCCGGTTCACTTAACCGCCGAATTTGCCGCCTCGTATGAATCTCGTCGTTGTCGAATTGCCGGCCAAAGCCAAGACCATCAATAAGTATCTGGGACCGGGATATCGGGTGTTGGCCAGCTTCGGCCATATCCGCGATCTGCCGTCCAAGGACGGCTCGGTCCTGCCTGATCAGGACTTCGAGATGCTGTGGGAGGTCGGCACCGACTCGAAGAAGCATATCAAGGACATCGCGGACGGGCTCAAGGACACCGACCGGCTGATCCTCGCCACCGACCCCGACCGCGAGGGCGAAGCGATCTCGTGGCACATCTTAAAGGTGCTCGAGGAGCGCAAAGCGCTCAAAGGCAATCCATGTCGAGCGCGTCACGTTCAACGCGATCACCGAGAAGCTCCGTCAAAGAGGCGATGGCGCACCCGCGTGCAATCGACCAGGAGCTGGTCGATGCCTATCTCGCCCGGCGCGCGCTCGATTATCTCGTCGGCTTCACCCTGTCGCCGGTGCTGTGGCGCAAGCTGCCTGGCGCGCGCTCGGCGGGCCGCGTGCAATCGGTTGCGCTGCGGCTGGTCTGCGACCGTGAGCTCGAGATCGAAGCCTTCAAGGCGCAGGAATATTGGACGGTCGAGGCCGCGCTCGAGACCGGCGACGCGCGAGACGTTCACTGCGCGGCTTTCGAGCTTTCACGGCAAGAAGCTCGACAAGTTCGATCTGACCAACTCAGGCCGAGGCCGAGAGCGCCGTCGCTGCGATCAAGGCGCGCGCCGGCGTCACCGTCACCGAGGTCGAGACGCAAGCCCACGCGGCGCAATCCACAGCCGCCCTTCATCACCTCACGCTCACCCAAGAGGCGGCGCGCAAGCTGGGCTTCACCGCCAAGCGCACGATGCAGATCGCCCAGCGCCTCTATGAGGGCGTCGATGTCGCGCGAGCGGTCGGCCTCATCACCTATATGCGCACCGATGGCGTCGACATGACATCCGGAGGCGATCGCCGAAGCCCGCGATGTCATCAAATCGCAGTTCGGCGACCGCTATCTGCCGGCGCACCGCGCGCTCTACCACCAAGGCCAAGAACGCGCAGGAAGCGCACGAAGCGATCCGCCCGACCAGCCTTGAGCGCACGCCCGACGATCTGAAGCGCGCGCTCGATAATGACCAGTTCAGGCTCTACGAGCTGATTTGGAAGCGCATGATCGCAAGCCAGATGGAAAGCGCGCGGCTCGAGCGCACGACCGCGACGCTCACGCCGCCGGACAATAGCTTTGCGCTTGCGCGCGACCGGCACGGTCGTTCTGTTCGACGGCTTTCTCAAACTCTACCAGGAAGGCCGCGACGAGCCGGCGGACGGCGAAGATGGCGCGCGCCTGCCCAAGCTCGCCGTCGGGATGACGCCCAAGATCGCTCTCGGTCACGCCATCGCAGCACTTCACCGAGCCGCCGCCGCGCTACAGCGAAGCCACGCTGATCAAGAAGCTCGAAGAGCTCGGCATCGGCCGCCCCTCGACCTACGCGCAAATCCTCTCGACGCTGCAAGACCGCGGCTATGTGCGCAAAGAGCAATCCGCGTTTCTGCCCGAGGACAAGGGCCGGCTTGTCACCGCGTTTCTCGAAAGCTTCTTCAAGCGCTATGTCGAATATGACTTCACCGCCGATCTCGAAGAGAAGCTCGACAAGGTCTCCAATGGCGAGATCTCGTGGAAAGATCTGCTCGAGAGACTTTTGGCGCGACTTCACCGCCGCGATCGCCGACACCGCGGAGCTGCGCGTCTCGGATGTGCTCGAAGCGATCAACGAGCTTCTGGGCCCGCACATCTTTCCGCCCAAGGACGATGGCAGCGATCCGCGCGCGTGCCCCAGTTGCGGTGCCGGGCGGCTTTCGCTCAAGACCGGCAAGTTCGGCGCGTTCATCGGCTGCTCGAACTATCCCGAGTGCAAATACACGCGCCAGCTCGGCGTGCCTGCCGAGGGCGCCGAGGCGCAAGGCGCCGGAACGCAAGTGCTCGGCACGGATCCGGAGACCGGCCTTGAGGTCACGCTGCGCTCGGGGCGCTTTGGGCCTTATGTTCAGCTCGGCGAAGGCGCGGGCGACGAGAAGCCCAAGCGCGCCGGCGTGCCCCGCGACAAGCCCGTGGCCGAGGTCGATCTCGACTACGCGCTCGCGCTGCTGGCGCTGCCACGCACGATCGGGATGCATCCCGAGACCGGCACGCCGATCGAAGCAAGCATCGGACGCTACGGTCCGTATCTGAGGCACGACAACAAATACGCGCGCCTCGATGCCAGCGAGGAAGTCTTTTCCGCTCGGCCTCAATCGCGCGGTGGCTCTGATCGCCGAGCGCGCCGGCAAAGGCAACCGGCGCACGCCGGAACCGCTCAAAGCGCTTGGCGCGCACCCGCAGGATGGCAAGCCGGTCAATGTGATGAAGGGCCGCTACGGTCCCTATGTGAGCTGGAACAAGATCTACGCGACGATCCCCAAAGCACCGAGCCCGAGCAGGTGACGCTCGATCAGGCGGTCGAGCTGCTGGCCGAGCGCGCGGCAAAGAGCGGCGGCAAGAAGACCAAGGCAAAGCCAAACCGAAGAAGGAATCCTCAGCCAACGGATCGGCGCCGGCGAAAAAGGGTGCCGCGAAAAAGCCCGCAGCCAAGAAGACTGCAAAGAAGCCCGCCAAGCCCAAGGCGAAGAAGAAGCTCCAGCGGAAGCCGACGAGTGATGAGGTGCCCTGATCCCTGTCCTCCCCCGCTCGCTGGGGAGGTGTCCCGAAGGGACGGAGGGGGTACATAGGCCACACGTCCCCTCGCCCCGGCTGCGCCGGACCTCCCCCGCAAGCGGGGGAGGAAATGGCCACGGCGCCGAAGACATCCAAGCGAACCCATCCGAAGCGCGGCCTGCCGTCCAAGGCCGACATTCTCGCCTTCATCCAGGAGAGCGAAGGGCGCACCTCGCGCCGCGACATTGCGCGCGCCTTCAATGTGCGGGGCGATGATCGCGTCGAGCTCAAACGCATCCTCCGCGAGCTGACCGATGAAGGCGCGATCGACAAGCCCAAGGGCAAGATCGAGGAGCTGGGCGGCTGTCACGGCACCATGGTGCTCGACATCACCGGCACCGACACCGACGGCGAGCTTTTGCGACACCCGGCCAATTGGAGCGGCAAAGGCAAGCCGCCGCAGATCCGCCTCGCGCCGGGGCGCGTCCCCATGCGCCCGGCGCTCGGCGTCGGCGAGCGCGTGCTTGCCAAGGTGCGCGGCGACGGCGATGGCGGCTATGAGGCGGTTGTCGAAAAGCGCCTCGGCGCGAGCGCTCATGAAGTGCTGGGCGTCGTGCGCAAAGCGCCGCGAGGGCGCACGCGTCCAGCCGGTCGACCGGCGCGCGCGCGGCGAGCTGCAAGTCGCCGTTGCCGATCTGGGCGGCGCTCTTCCGGGCGAGCTCGTCCTGTGCGAAGTGCTGCCCGAACGCGGTCATGGACTGCGCCGTGCACGGATCAAAGATCGCCTGGGCTCGCTGGATGCGCCCAAGTCGATCAGCCTGATCGCAATCCATAGCCACCGTCTGCCCGTGACGTTTCCCGAAATCGCGATCGACGAGGCGGAAGCCGCGCAGCCAGTCGATCTCTCCGCGCCGCGAGGACTTGCGCAAGCTCCCGCTCATCACCATCGATCCCGACGATGCGCGCGATCACGACGATGCAGTCTATGCCGAGCCCGACAGCGATCCGCGCAACGAAGGCGGCTTTATCGTCTGGGTCGCGATCGCCGATGTCGCGCATTACGTGCGGCCCGGCTCGGCGCTCGACCGCGCGGCGCAGTCCGGCGCGGCAACTCGATCTATTTCCCGGACCGCGTCGTGCCGATGCTGCCAGAAGCGCTGTCGGCGGATCTGTGCTCGCTTGCGCGAGGGCGAGGAACGCGCCTGCCTGGCCATCCGCATGGTGATCGGCGCGAACGGCGCCAAGCGCGGCCAGCGGCTCGTTCGTGGGCTGATGAGATCGGCGGCGCGGCTCACCTATGCTCAAGCGCAGGCCGCCTGGGACGGCCGCGCCGACGATGTGACCGGGCCGATTCTGGATTCAGTCTTAAGGCCGCTGTTTGCCGCCTATGAAGCTCTGAAGATCGCGCGGACGCGCCGCTCGCCCTTGGATCTCGATCTGCCGGAACGGCGCATCGTCTTCGGACCCGACGACAAGATCGCCGATGTGCGCCCAGCGCGAGCGGCTCGAATCGATGCGACTGATCGAAGAGTTCATGATCATCGCCAATGTCGCGGCAGCCGAGCTTCTGGAGCAGCGGCGCACGCCCCTGCTCTACCGCGTTCACGAAACGCCCGACTCGGAGAAGCTGCGCGCGTTCAAGGAATTCGTCGAAAGCCTCGGCTTCAAGTTCTCGCTGGGCGAAAACGTGCGCCCATCGCACTTCAACCGCCTGCTTGTCGCCGCCAAGGACACCGACTTCGAGCCGATGCTGCATGAGGTGATCCTGCGTACCCAGAGCCAGGCACGCTATGCGCCGGAGAAGCTCGGGCATTTCGGTCTCAATCTTAAGTCCTATGCGCATTTCACCTCGCCGATCCGGCGCTATGCCGATCTTGATTGTGCATCGCGCGCTCATCAAGGCATTCGGTCTCGGCGACCGACGGCCTGACCGATCAAGAGCTGAAATCGCTCGGCGATATCGGCGAGCAGGTCTCCAATCTGGAGCGGCGCGGCATGGCCGCCGAGCGCGACGCAACCGACCGTTATCTCGCCGCGTTTCTGTCCGATCGCATCGGCGCCACGTTTCGCGGGCGCATCTCGGGCGTCACGCGCTTCGGCTTGTTCGTTCGCCTGAACGAGACCGGCGCTGACGGAATCGTGCCGATCCGCACGCTCGGCAACGACTATTTCATTCACGATGAGGCCACGCATGCGCTCATCGGCGACGTCACGGGCGCGACATATCCGGCTCGGCGAGCCGGTGAAGTGCGGCTTGTCGAAGCGGCGCCGATCACCGGCGGCCTTGTATTCGAGCTGTTGTCGGAGCCGCTGACCTATCGCCGCAAGCGCGGCAAATCCGGCCAATCCGGCAAAGCGCGCGGCCAAACGCCGCAAGCTCGCGGAAGTAATCGCCTCCGTCACCTATTTCAGCCAGTGTTCGTGCAGCGCGCGGCAAGCGCTGCGACCACGCCCCACATGGCCGCGCGCCGGTGCAGAACAATACTTGCGTACACATCGGACTTCGGAGATTCGGGCTTGACGGTCACGACAACGCAAAGCGCTGTGCGAGCGGAGCACCTGCCGTCACGCCCTGTGCTGGCTTCGTTGCTCGCCGGCTTTCGCTTGCGCTGTCCCAACTGCCGCACGGGCGCTCTCGAAGTCCTACGTCAAAGTCGTCGATCACTGTCCCGGTGTGCGGCGAGGCGTTTTATCATCAGCGCGCCGACGATGCGCCGGCCTATTTCACCATTCTCATCGTCGGCCACCTTGTGCTGCCGGCGATGCTTGATCGCGCTGCAGCTCGCGCCCGAGCCGGAATGGGTCCATTTCGTGGTCTGGCCTCGCTGGCGATCGGCCTTGCGCTCACGCTGCTGCCGCGCATCAAAGGAGCGCTGGTCGCGCTGCAATGGGCGCTGCGGATGCACGGCTTCGGCGACGCGGAGAGCTCGCCGCCAACGTCTGAGTTCAAAGAAACTCGCGATTCCAGGCGAATTGATCACCGCGTGCGGCGACCTATTCCAAGCACCCAGGCACAAGCCACCTTCGCAGACGTCCCTGCGTCCCCGGAACAATGCCGAGGATGACACCTGACAATGAGGGCCACTTTAACGGCCTCTCCCACAGGGAGAGGCGACAGCACAAACCTTAGCGCGCTTGCGCCGTGCTCGCTGGTGCGGATACGCACGGCGTCCTTCAGGTCCATGATGAAGATCTTGCCGTCGCCGATCTGGCCGGTACGCGCCGCTCGCGGTGATCTTCTCGACCACTTGATCGGCCATCGCATCGTCGACCGCCACCTCGAGCTTGATCTTCGGAATGAAGTTGATCTGGTATTCGGCGCCGCGATAGATCTCCTTCTGGCCGCGCTGACGGCCATAGCCCTTGACCTCGGTCAGCGTCATCCCCTGCACGTTGGATGCCGGTCAAAGCCCTCACGCACTGCGTCCAGCTTGTGCGGCTTGATGATGGCAATGATGTATTTCATGGATGCCTCGGAATTTCAGGGAGTCAGATTATAGGCTCGCTCGCCATGGACGCTGATGTCCAGACCTTCACGCTCGACCTCGCCCGAGACGCGAAGGCGCAATAGTAAGCCGCCAAGCCTTAATATGATAAACGAGGCCACGCTCGACCAGCCAACCACGGTTAAAACGCCCAAGGCCTGCACACCAAACTGGTGAAGCGGGGTAACACCGGGTGCGAGGCCAGCCGCGAGCGGGCCGAAGCTTGCGAGCCAGGGAACCAGTAAGACGCCCAGAATGCCGCCAACGCCGTGCACGGCAAAGACATCGAGCGAAATCGTCGACCTTCATATGCACCTTGATCGTGCGCACGGCACCGAAACAGACGATTCCGGCGCTCATCCCGATCACCAAAGCGCCCGCCGGCCCCACAGTTCCCGATGCCGGCGTGATGGTCGCAAGGCCGGCAACCATGCCGGTCACCAAGCCGACGAGGCTGGGGCGGCCGAATTGCAGCCATTCAAAAATCATCCAGGTGAGCGCGGCCGTGGCAGAGGAGATGTGGGTATCGGCCAGCGCAATGCCTGCCGTGGCGTTCGCGCCGAGCGCGCTGCCGGCATTGAAGCCGAACCAGCCGACCCACAGCATCGCGGCACCGATATAGGTCATGCTCGGGCTGTGCGGCGGATGATTCTCCTCCGGAAAGCCGATGCGCGGGCCGAGCGTGAGCGCGAAGACGAGCGCCGATATTCCCGCCGTTGCGTGGACGACCAAGCCGCCGGCGAAATCGATCACGCCCAGCTTGGCGAGCCATCCCCCGCCCCACACCCAATGGCAGACGGGGACATAGACCAGAAGCAACCAAAGCGCACTGAATGCGAGCACCATCGGAAAGCTGACGCGCTCGGGATAGGCACCGACGATCAGGGCCGGCGTAATGATCGCAAAGGTCATCTGGAACATGAAGAAGACCGGCTCCGGGATCGTGCCGCTAAAGCCATCTTTTCCGACTGTCGCGAGAAACGCCTTCGAGAACCCGCCGATAATTGCGTTGGCATCGCCGCCGTTGCTGAAGGCGAGGCTATAGCCGCAAACGAGCCAGAGGATCGAGACCGCGCAGGCGATCGCAGCGCAGTGCATCAACACCGAAAGCACATTTTGAACGCGAACCAGGCCGCCATAGAACATGGCGAGCCCCGGCAGGGTCATGAACAGGACAAGAGCCGTCGCTACGATCATCCAGGCGGTATCGCCGGTGTCGGTCCGCGCGAAAGCCAATGAAGGCAATAGCAGGAAAACGCTCAGCAGCCCTGCAAGCGGGCCGAGCCTCAACTTTCTCATCGATCCTCCCTGGCCGCTCTAGATGACGGCTTTCCTGCTATTTTGGCGAAGTTCGCCCTCCGGGCGCAATCGCCTAGCGGTGTTCTTGACAGATGGTCGCGGACCGCTAGTCTCCCGGCCGGAAAGCGGCGCCCTCGGGCGCTCCACGAAATTCGAAGGAATGGGCCCATGGCCAAGTCGAACACCATCAAGATCCGGCTCAACTCCTCGGCCGACACGGGCTACTTCTACGTGACGAAGAAGAACAGCCGCACGATGACCGAGAAGATGAAGATCAAGAAGTACGATCCGAAGGCGCGCAAGCACGTCGAGTTCAACGAAGGCAAAATCAAGTAGAGCGCACTAGAGCCAGCTCTCCCCCCATCGATCAATATCGACGAGTGTATTCGCGCAGTCCGGTCGGTTCAGGCGGCCTGAATCACGACTCTGTTGCGGCCACCGGCCTTGGCTTCATAGAGCGCTTTATCGGCCCGCTCGAGAAGGGTTTGCGACGTGTCCGTGCCTGGATCCAGCGTCGCGATGCCAATCGAGACCGTCACCTGGATTTCCGGCTTCCCTTCGCCAATCCTGAAGCCGCGTTCCGCTATCGCCTCGCGCAAGCGTTCAGCAACCCCCTCGGCCGTTGCAATCTCAGTCTCCGGCATCACGATGACAAACTCTTCACCACCAAAGCGGCACGCGAGGTCGATGCCGCGAATATTGAATTTGAAGCTGTCGGCAAGCTCCTTGAGCACTTCATCGCCGGCCTGGTGGCCCCAGCTGTCGTTGATGTTCTTGAAGTGATCGATATCGAGGACGAGCACCGAGCACGGCTTGCGCGTCTCTTTCGCCCGCACGATCTGGCGCGCAAGATGGGCCTGCAAATAGCGCCTGTTGTGCAGGCCGGTGAGCGAATCCGTTGCGGCAAGCTCAAGGCTCTGGCGATGGATCTCGCGCAGGCGGTCTGAATATGTCTTCCAGCGAAACTGCGTCGCAACGCGGGCAATCAATTCATTCCGGTCGATCGGCCGGATGAGATAGTCGTTGACCGAAAGATCGAGCGCGCGAAACAAGACGTCTTTGCGCGTCTGATCGCCAATCGCCAAGATCGGCACCTGGCGCAAGAAATCGAGCGTGCGAATCTGCGAGCACACGCGCAAGCCGTCGAAGGCATCGCTGGTCAGCGTCAGGATGATGAGATCGGGCGCGGTCTCGACCATGGCGCCGAACGCCTCTTGCGGCGTGCGCACACGCTCAACCGTCGTTTTGAGGCTGGTCTGCAGCGCGGTCATCATACGCTGCGCACTCGCATCCATGTCTTCAAGCAACATGATGCGGCGCGGCGCGTCGCTCTCCGCCGACAAGGTGAGCACGATGTCGGCCATCGACTCCGACGGTGTCTTGGCGAAGGCGCAGCTCATCGCGCATGAGCTTGAGGCGCACTAGATTACGGATGCGCGCCATCAGCGCCATTTCGTCGATCGGCTTGGTCAGAAAGTCGTCGGCTCCTGCCTCCAGACCGCGCACGCGATCCTCAACGCCGTCAAGGGCCGTAACCATCACGACAGGAATGTGCGCTGTAGCAGATGCAGCTTTGAGCCGGCGGCACACTTCGAAGCCGTCCATCACCGGCATCATCACATCGAGCAGGATGATATCGGGATATTCCTTTTCGGCAATCGCAAGGCCCGCCGGGCCCGAGCTCGCTGTCAGGACTTCATAGTATTCCGCTCGAAGCTTGGCTTCGAGGACTTTGATATTGGTGATGATGTCATCGACAATGAGGATGCGCGCCGTCACTGAATCTTACTCCAGGAAGCGGCGGACGGTCTCCAAGAATTGTCCTACGGAGATCGGCTTGGCGATATACGCTTCACAGCCGCCTTCGCGGATCTTCTCCTCGTCCCCCTTCATTGCGAACGCCGTTACTGCGATGACGGGAATGCCTGCAAGCTCGTCATCTTCCTTGAGCCACTTGGTGACCTCAAGGCCTGAGACCTCCGGCAACTGAATGTCCATCAGAATCAGGTCGGGACGGTGGTTGCGCGCGATCTCAAGCGCTTCCATGCCGTCTTTGGTTTGCAGGGTGTTATAGCCGTGCGCATCCAACAGGTCGTGGAAGAGCTTCATATTGAGCTCGTTGTCCTCCACGATGAGGACTGTTTTTCCACCAGACTTCGACTCAGACATATCGACCGCCTTTAATCGCAAGCCCAGACCGTTGGACCCACATCTTGCGAGATTGTACGCATCTGCACGCGATGCGGCGCGTCTCCACCTGGCACAAAGCGCTCGCCTATGATCCTTAATACTTGATTGAAAGTAACCACGATTGGGTCTTGGACCTTGTGGCGAGCCCGGGTCTTGAGCCAAGACTTTAAATTACCGACCATTAAGGTTCCCTTGCCGTGGACGTAGAAGCCGCAGAATCTCTGGCGTTAGAGGCGCTCGCATTTCTGGCCGCGGATGAGCGCCGGCTGGGTGCGCTCCTGGCGCAAGCGGGCTGGACTCTGGGCGAGTTGCGCTCCCGCGCGGATGACCCTTATGTCCTTGCCGGCATTCTCGATTTCGTGCTGAGCGATGAGCGCCTTGTCCTCGGCTTGTGCGAAAGCGCCGGCTGTGCGCCGGAAGCGCCGATGCGCGCCCGCCGCGCCCTGCCCGGCGGCGCCTTTGACGGGTGAACATCATGCGCATCGGCATCGACCTTGGCGGCACGAAGATCGAGGGCGCTCTCCTCGGCAAAGACGGCTCTATTGCGCACCGCGAACGGGTCGCGACACCGCGCGACGACTACCAGGCGACGCTGCGCGCCATTCGCGATCTCGTCGAGCTGCTCGAAAAGCGCGCTGGTTACGCTTGCTCGGTTGGCATCGGCATACCGGGAACGATCGCACCCGATACCAATCTCGTAAAGAATGCCAACTCGATCTGGCTCAACGGCCAGCCGCTTGAATCGCATTTGCATCGCCTGCTTAAGCGCGAGGTGCGTCTTGCCAATGATGCCAACTGCTTCGCGCTGTCGGAGGCGACTGACGGCGCCGCCGCGGGGGCGGATCCGGTCTTCGGCGTGATCCTCGGCACCGGCGTCGGCGGCGGTATCGTGATCGGCGGCAGGGCGCTGACCGGCGCACAAGCAATTGCCGGTGAATGGGGCCACAATCCCCTGCCGGCGATGAGCGATGACGAGCGGCCGGGCGCCTCCTGCTATTGCGGGCGGCGCGGCTGCATCGAGACATTTCTCTCAGGGCCGGCGGTGGAAGCCGAGTTCTTCGCGCGCACCCAGCGGCGCATGAATGCGACCGACATTGCCACAGCTGCCGAGAATGGCGAGCGCGCTGCGGCGGAGATGATCGAGACGTACACCGATCGCCTCGCGCGTGCGCTCGGCAGCGTTGTCAACATTATCGATCCCGAAGTGATCGTGCTGGGCGGCGGGCTCTCCAAGATCGCCGCGCTTTACACCCAGACCCGCGAGAAACTGCCGGCTTATGTCTTTTCTCCAACGGTTAAGACCAAGATCGTACCGCCGCGCCATGGCGACAGTTCCGGCGTGCGGGGCGCCGCTTGGCTGTGGCCGGCGCAATGATCACGCTATGCCGCCAGTGTTTTCATATCGCCGAGAGCGAACTTCCGCCCCGGCGATGCGAACATTGCAGCAGCCCGCGCCTTGTGTGCCATGACGAACTGGACACGCTTTCGATCGCGCATATCGATTGCGATGCCTTCTATGCCTCGATCGAGAAGCGCGATAACCCGGCTTTGCGCAATGTGCCTTTGGTCATCGGCGGCGGCAAGCGCGGCGTCGTCTCGACGGCGTGTTACGTGGCGCGCACCTACGGCATTCACTCGGCGCAGCCCATGTTTAAGGCGCTCAAGCTGTGTCCGCACGCCACCGTTATTCATCCCAATATGGCGAAATACGCCCAAGTGAGCCGCGAGATCAAAGCCCGCATGCTCGATCTGACGCCAATTGTCGAGCCGCTCTCGCTCGATGAAGCCTTTCTCGATCTTTCGGGAACTCAGCGCCTGCATCGGCATATGCCCGCCGAAACGCTCGCGCGGTTTCAGGCCGACATCGAGCGCGAAATCGGTATCACCGTTTCGGTCGGGCTTTCCTATTGCAAGTTCCTGGCAAAGGCCGGCTCGGATCTCGATAAGCCGCGCGGATTTTCCGTGATCGGACGAACAGAGGCGATCGACTTTCTTGACCCTCGTCCGGTCTCTTTCATCTGGGGCGTCGGCAAGAGCTTTACGCAAACGCTGGAGCGTGACGGCTTGCGCACGATCGGCGATATCCGGGCGCGCGATCTCAAATGGCTCGCCCAGCGCTATGGCGCGATGGGGCAACGCCTGCACGATATTTCCAATGGCCGCGACAGCCGGCGCGTCGATCCCGATGGCGAGCGCAAGAGCATTTCTTCGGAAACCACACTGGAAACCGATATCCGCGATAACGCGGAGCTTGCAAAGATTCTCTGGCGCCAGGCCGAGCGCGTCTCCGAGCGCGCCAAGGCAAGTGGGCTTGCCGGGCGCACCGTGGTGCTCAAGCTCAAGACCAGCGCGTTCAAGACCGTCACACGCAACCGGCGCTTGCCCGAGCCCACGCAACTTGCCGACACGCTATTCAAGACCGGCTGCGCCATGATGGAGCCGCTTGCCGACGGCACAGCTTATCGCCTCGTCGGCATCGGCATATCCGATCTCGTCGATGACTCTGTTGCCGATCCCGGCGATCTTGCCGATCCCACCGCCAAAGAACGGCGCGAGGCCGAGCGCGCGATGGATAAGGTGCGCGCAAAGTACGGCCGGAACGCCATTATCAAAGGCAGAAGCCTGTGACTGGGATCAATTCTTCTTACCGCATTTGGGCGGCGGCAAAATCTCGAGTGCAGTCAGATCGCCCTTCATCGCGAAATCACCATAGTCCATGGTGAGGTCGCCCGAGACGCCATTCGCGTATAGATCGAAACTCGATTGGTAATCCGGCGTTGGATCATCGGAGTCTTTTGCATAATAGCTCATCACCACCGGCCAGTGCGCCACGCCCTTAAGGGCCGCGAGAGGCGATTTACCGGCATCGCTCCGGCCGCCGATAACTGAAGTCGAGTTGAAGATCTTGTCGTCATCGGAGCCGTCAAACACCGTCACCTCGACGACCCGCTTGCTCTCGTTGGCAGCCTTCAACAGCTCGAGCATGTAGGCGCTTGGGAACACAGCGCGCGCCGGCAGCGCAGCGGGTGGAAACCTGTTCTTCTCATAAGTGATCTTGCCGACAGCGTCGCGGTGCTTACGCAGCGCCTTGCCTTGAAAATCATCGACGACCTTGCCGTTGATCTCGTTATGCATTGTGAAGCTGAAGCTCTTGCCGTCATTTGACTCATAGGACGAAGCCGTCAGTTCGCCAGCCGCGATGACTTGATCATCGCCCCAGGTATCGGTCTTGAGAAACTGCGTGACGGTCGTGCCGCTGCAAGTGCTTTTGACTTCAAGCACCATTTGCCCGGCAAGGCCTTGAATATCGGAGCCGGGCACGGTGCGGATCAAGCTCATATCGTAGAGAGCGCGATGATCGACAAGCGCGCCGACAGCTTGCGCCTTACAGGCAGGGAAAAAAGCGCTCGCCAAAACGCACGCGCACGCAACAATCCGCCGGATCATTTCTCCTCCCCGCCGAACTTCATGAGGCCGCCATAAAGATCGGGGCGGCGGTCGCGGTAAAGCCCCCAGGAAGCGCGCGCCTTGGCGATCGCATCGAGATCGAATGTGTGCGTTATCACGGCTTCTTTGTCGCGCGGCGCCTCGGCGACAAGAGCGCCGGTCTCATCAGCGATGAAGGACGAGCCGTAAAAGGTGAGCGTCGCCGCCTCGCCCTCTTCCTTGCCGATACGATTGGAAGCGATGACCGGGATCATGTTTGCCCCGGCATGGCCTTGCATCACGCGGCGCCAATGATCGCGGCTATCGACCGGCGGCGCCGGCGGCGGCTCCGAGCCGATCGCGGTGGGATAAAACAACATCTCTGCACCTTGCAGCGCGATGGCGCGCGCGGCTTCCGGAAACCATTGGTCCCAACAAATGGCCGCGCCGACAACGCCAAAGCGCGTGCGCCACGCCTTAAAGCCGGTATCGCCCGGCGAGAAGTAGAATTTCTCCTGATAGCCCGGCCCATCAGGGATGTGCGATTTGCGATAGATGCCAAGACCTTGCCCATCAGCATCGATCATCGCCAGCGAATTGAAATAGTTGTTGGTATCGCGCTCGAAAAAGCTGACAGGCAGCACCACGCCCAGCTCGGCGGCAAGCGCGCTCATCTCTTTGAGGAGAGAATTATCGGCGGCGGGGGCCGCGAGCCCAAAATATTCCGCCTTCTGATCTTTGCAGAAATAGGGTGTCTCGAACAGCTCCTGAAGCAGGATCACCTGGGCGCCCTTGCCCGCTGCCTCGCGCACAAGAGCGCTCGCGCGTTTAACGTTTGCTGCGCGGTCCCAGCTGCATGCCATTTGCGTTGCGGCAACCGTCACCCTCATCGCGGCGCCTCCGGATCGATATGCGGCATAGGCTGAAGCCGCTTCGACAGTTGAACCGTATCTTCCTTGGCGTAGCCGATAGCGTTGTAGAATCTGATAACGCCGAGATTGCTGCCTCTGACGACAAGGTTAAGTTTCCAGATGCCGCGTTCGATCAGCCAGCGCTCTGCGGCTTCCATGATCGTGCCTCCAAGGCCTTCGCCGCGCGAATCCGGCGTCACCGAGAGATAATAGATTGTGCCGCGGTGGCCATCATGGCCGACCATCACTGCCGCAACGATTCGATCCTCGCGGATCGCCACCAACACATCGGAGCTCGGCCCGCGCCTGGCAAATGCGATGTCCGTGGGCGCATCATTATGCGGACGCGTGAGCCCACAGGCCTCCCAAAGCTTCACCAGCTCAGGCAAATCGGCATCGGTTGCGGGGCGGACCGAGACACTCATTCGGCTCCTCCCGCCGCCGGTTGCTGCTGCGTGATGCAATGAATGCCGCCGCCGCCGGCGACCACATCTTGCATCGGCAGCTGAACGACCTTTCTTCCGGGAAAGCATTCACATAAGGTCGCCGCAGCTTCGCGATCCAACGGATGATCGAAGCACGGCGCAAAGACGGCTTCATTCGCAATGTAGAAATTCAAATAGCTCAGCGGCAAACGCCTGCCGTCCGGGCCCGCGGCGCGCGGCGGCTCGCACAGTTTGATAATCTCGAAAGCCTGCCCTCTCTCATCACGCGACTTCTTCAGTGCGCGCTCATTTGCTTGCATGCGCGCAAAATTGGGATCGCTCTCATCCTCCGTCCAATTCAGCAGCACGAGCCCAGGTGCTGCAAATGCCGCGACATTGTCGATGTGGCCATCGGTCTCGTCATCTTCAAGACCGTAAGGCAACCACATTATGTGACTCGCGCCGAAATAGTCCGTGAGCAGCTTCTCGATATCAGCGCGCGCGAAGGCGGGATTGCGATTGGGATTGAGCAGACATTCTTCCGTCGTCAGCAGAGTGCCGGCGCCATCCGTGGACACTGAGCCGCCTTCGAGCGCTATCGGCGCTTCAAAGCGTGGAATGCCAAGCTCCGCCAAAAGCCGCGCGGGCAATTTGTCGTCGTCTTCGTAACCGCGATATTTGTTGCCCCAGCCATTGAATTTCCAATCGACGCCGGCAATCTCGCTGCCGCGCCTGACGAAGATCGGCCCGGTATCGCGGATCCAAGAATCGTCGATCGGGATGGCGCGCACTTCGATATCCTTGCCGCACTGGCGCCCGGCATCGGCGGCATCCTCGGGCCGCGCGATCATGAAGACAGGCTCGACCTCGCTGATCGCCTGTGCGAGCCGCGCATGGTCCGCGCGGGCGCGCTGCAACCGCGCCGCATCGCCCCAAAGCTCCTTGCGGCATGGCCACGCGATGAAGGTGCGCTCATGGCGCTCCCATTCCGCCGGCATGGCAAACCCAAGCGAGGCAGGTGTCGTTCACATCCACGTCGATTTTCCGCCCGCCAGGGGCGATCCTCTTCTCAGGAGCAAGACCCAACTCTACACTGAAACCCTGAACCAACCGCCATTCCTCGGGAGCTGCAAATGACCGGCCGCACGCTTAAGCGCCTTGCCGAGCTGGGTATCGAGCTGCCCAAGCCGCCGGCGCCGGTCGCGAGCTATGTTCCGGCCGTGATCACCGGCTCTCTCTTGTTCGTTTCGGGCCAAGTCAGCCTCGAGAATGGCAAGCTGATCACCGGAACGCTTGGCGACGGCCTCGACATTGAGACAGGCCAAAAGGCGGCGCGCGCCTGCGCTCTCAACTTGATTGCCCAAGCTCAGATGGCGCTGGGTGATCTGGATCGCATTAAGCGGTGCGTCAAGCTCACCGGCTTTGTGAATTCCGCGCCCGACTTCATCGACCAGCCCAAAGTGATCAATGGCGCATCGGATCTCATGGCCGAAGTCTTCGGCGATGCCGGGCGGCATGCGCGCGCGGCGGTCGGCGCAAGCTCTCTGCCCCTCGGCGCGGCCGTGGAAGTCGAGGCGATTTTCGAGATCGAGGTATGAGCGAGCCCGCGAAGGCACAGGAAGTCGTTGTACGCGTCGTCGACCAGCTGGCCGATATTCCGCCGGCGAAGTGGGATGCGCTTGCCAATCCGGATGAAGAACATTTCGATCCTTTCCTCACCCACGCGTTTCTGAGCGCGTGCGAGGAATCCGGCTCGGCCACGCGGCGCACAGGCTGGCGCCCGCAGCATCTCATCATCGAAGGCGCCGATGGCGCGCTCGAAGCCGCGATGCCGCTTTATGTCAAAACCCATTCGCGCGGCGAATATGTGTTCGATCACAGCTGGGCGAACGCCTTCGAGCGCGCAGGCGGGCACTATTATCCCAAGCTTCTGTGCGCCGTGCCCTTCACGCCGGCGACCGGACGGCGCCTGTTGACGCGTAAAGGCGGCGACACGGCGCTCTTGGAGCGGCAATTGCTGGCGGGCGCCGTCGAGGTCTCGCAGCGGGTCGACACTTCGTCATTTCACATCAATTTTCCGAATGAAGAACAATATGAGCGGCTGGGCGCGCTTGGGCTTCTGCAGCGCACCGACCAGCAATTCATGTGGCACAATCACGGCTATGGGACGTTCGATGATTTTCTCGACGAGCTGGCTTCACGCAAGCGTAAGGCAATCCGGCGCGAGCGCGAAGGCGCGGTTGAAGACGGCATCACCATCGAGCATGTGACGGGCAAGGATCTGACCGAAGCGCATTGGGATGCGTTCTTCCATTTCTACATGGACACTGGCAGCCGCAAATGGGGCACGCCCTATCTCACGCGCAAATTCTTCTCGCTGGTCGGCGAGCGCATCCCGCGAGCGCATTATGTTGGTGATGTGCAAGCGGGCCGGCCGCTACATCGCGGGCGCGCTCAACTTTATCGGCGGCGAAGCGCTGTTCGGCCGTTATTGGGGCGCCATGGAGCACCACCATTTCCTGCATTTCGAGACGTGCTATTATCAGGCGATCGATTTTGCCATCGAGCGCAAGATCACCCGCGTCGAAGCCGGCGCGCAAGGCGGCCATAAGCTCGCGCGCGGCTATATGCCGACCAAGACCTATTCGCTGCACTTCATTCGCGATCCTGCTTTTGCCGATGCGGTGAAGCGCTATCTTGCCGAAGAGCGGCGAGCGGTCGATGAGCATATCGACGAGCTTTCGGATTACGGCCCATTCCGCCGCGGCGAACAGACAGAAGAGCAGGATTATGCATACCTCTCCCCTCAGGGAGAGGTCGAACAGCGAAGCTGTTCGGGTGAGGGTGGCTGCTCTGTTCCCTCACCCCGCTCTCTCCCTAAAGGGAGACGGGATACGAAGGAGCGATAAGATGGCGTATGACAAGAACAACATCTTCGCGAAAATTCTGCGCGGCGAGATTCCGTCGATCAAAGTGTATGAGGACGAGCACGCGCTTGCCTTCATGGACATTGCTCCGCATGAGCGCGGCCACACGCTGGTGATCCCCAAAGCGGAGGCCGAGAGCCTGCTCGATCTGCCGTCTGCAAGCGCAGGGCCGTTTCTGCTCGCCACGCAAAAGGTCGCACGCGCGGTAAAAGCCGCGATGGATGCGCCTGGCATCATGATCGCGCAGCTCAATGGCGCCGCTGCTGGGCAGACTGTGTTTCACGTGCACTTTCACATCATTCCACGCATGGGCGCTGACCACATGCCGATCGGCCGCGCGATCGATGAAGGCATGCACGGCAAGCAAGGCGACCCCAAAGAGCTGGAAGAGATCGCCAAGCTGATACGCGCGCAGCTTTAGCCGCCGGGAGGCAGATGATGAGCACCCGGGTGGTTCGAGGATTGTGTTTGCAGTCTATAAGCCGCGCGAAGGCGGCGATGCGGCCTTGCGCAAATTGATCGCCGAGCACATTCCCACCTTGCGGCGCTTGCAGCTGATCACGAGCCGCGCGCCCGTGCTCGTTCGCTCAGCCAATGGCGCCTATGTCGAAATGTTCGAGTGGGTCTCCGATGAAGCTGCCGAGCGCGCGCATGACCATCCGGATGTTCAGCGCATCTGGGAAGCCATGGAGAAGGTTGCCGAGTTCAAATCGCTGGCGAGCTTGCCAGAGGCTGCAAAGGCATTCTCGCATTACGCGCCGGTTGCGCTTTAGCTCAAGTCAAGTCATCCCGATCGAGCTGGGGCAAATCGCCAAATTCGGCGTGCATGGTAATCCGAACTAGATCTCCAGCATCGGCTTCACTGAAGACGCCCATTGCTCTCCGCTCAAGCATGCGCGGCAAATTATTCGAGAGTATGTGTTCTAATCCCCCAAACTCTCTACACCGCGAAGCATCTTGTAATGTCATACTGATCGAGAGGCGCACATAGAAGCCATCAGGCGCCGGTGACTCAGTTTGACTTAGAGCTGTCCAGACCATTGATCTCGCCGCCGGTATCGCAGTTCTCAACGTATGATCAAGGTTGTTCTGAACAAAGTCCCAGTGTCGGGCCCTGACCTCGATCTGGAGCAGCGCTTTATAGTCTAATGACGCGTGTTCGGCGAACCTTTCGTCTATTCTAGTGTTCACGTCAACTATTGCCCCTGCGAAGTCTGCCCCTGTGAAATCCAGTCCCCGCAAATCCTGTCCGCGCAAATCAACATCTTGCAGGATTGCACCTCTGTAGAAAGTTATAGGATCGGCCCCTGCCTTTTTCGCCAGCACTCTCAGATCGCCGGTGTCTGCGTCGATAATATCGGCCAACCGGTCAAACATTTCATCCCTCTGCGATTGCTGCCGCCAACGTAAATAGTCCAAACTTGTCTTCAACGTTCGACGCCTGTAGTCCGGACCTCAGGAGTTCATCGCGGATATATTGAACGGCAACCATCGCTTTGTTCGCGGGAAAAATGCTCTGTCTCAAACGGTCAAAAAGGGTCGGATCCTTCAGTTCAACATCATTGATAATCAGATCCTCCCTAAGACACCTCACTTCGAATCTCACGCCACCGGGCTGAATTTTGGAACTCGTCAACTTGGTATTGAGGACGAGTGTGGCTCTGGGTTCCTTTGCGTTCCAAGCAGCTCCCTGCAGCAAATCTTCATCATCTGCGGATACTTCCCAGCGATAGTCCGAGTCCGGACTTTTCGTTAGTTCCACCCGAATTTTGTAAACCTCCCTCAATTCACTAATCCGTGTCAGGCCCGAGGATCTATGAGCGCCGCTGGTGCCCCCCTTTATCTGAGCAGAAACTCCGCGCGACGAACCCGAGAGGGCGGCGCCAACTCTCGCCTCGGACAGGTCCTCCTCAGCTGTTTCCCTTGTTGTCGTTCTCTTTCGAGACTGTTCCGGCACCGTTCTGGCAACGGTTATTGGATCAATCGTAAGCGGCTCGGTCTTGGGAACTGTCAGGTGAACTTCGGCGCGACGAAGGCTCAGCCGAAATCTCAGCGGGCATGATGCCTCAGCCCCAACCCGCGCCGTCCGGAAAGTCACATCCGCGTAGAGCTGTGCACGGACCCGATCGTCAGTGAAGTTCTCGTGCCACGCGTCAAGGGAAACAAGGTCGGCGAAAGCTCGAAGCCGGTTCGCATTGTTGGCGGCCATTGAGTGGCCTCCGTAGATTAACTGGCGAGCTCAGGCTCTTTCTCGCGCTCGTCGGCGTCGGGATCTTCCTCGTCGCCGTCCTCGCTCTTGGCGCCGCCGCGCGGCGGTGCCTCGATGATCTCGAAGGAAAGCTTGTCCTCGGCGACGCCGATTTTCACGATGCCGCCCTTGGCGAGCTTGCCGAACAGGATCTCATCGGCCAGCGGCTTCTTGATGTTGTCCTGAATGATGCGCGCGAGCGGCCTTGCGCCGAACGCATCGTCATAGCCGCGCTTGGCGAGCCAATCGATCGCCTCGTCCGAAAGCTCGAAGGTGACATTGCGATCCGATAGCTGCGCCTCGAGCTGCAGAACGAATTTCTGCACCACCTGACGGATGACCTTCATCGGCAGCGCACCGAAAGTGATTACTGCATCGAGGCGGTTGCGGAACTCCGGCGTGAACAGACGCTTGATCGCCTCTTCATCCTCGCCCTCGCGCTTGTTGCGGCCGAAACCGATTGCATCCTTCGCGGCATCCGATGCGCCCGCATTCGTCGTCATGATGAGAATGACATTGCGGAAATCGATCTTCTTGCCGTTGTGATCCGTCAGCTTGCCGTGATCCATCACTTGCAGACAGCACATTGAAGAGATCCGGGTGCGCCTTCTCGATCTCATCGAGCAGAAGCACGCAATGCGGATGCTGATCGATGCCGTCGGTCAAGAGGCCGCCCTGATCGAAGCCGACATAGCCGGGCGGCGCGCCGATCAAGCGCGAGACCGAATGGCGCTCCATATATTCGCTCATGTCGAAGCGCAGAAGCTCAACACCCATGAGCGATGCGAGCTGGCGCGCAACTTCGGTCTTGCCGACGCCGGTGGGGCCGGAGAAGAGATAGCAGCCGATCGGCTTTTCCGGCTCGCGCAAGCCGGCACGCGCAAGCTTGATCGCGGCCGACAGCTGCTCGATCGCGGCATCTTGGCCGAACACGACGCGTTGCAAATTGGTGCTGATGTCCTTGAGCATGCCGACATCGGATTTCGAAACCGACTTGGGCGGGATGCGCGCGATCTTGGCGATCACCGCCTCGATCTCTTTGACGCCAATCACCTTGCGCCGCTTGCCCTCAGGCAAAAGCATCTGAGAGGCACCTGCCTCATCGATCACGTCGATCGCCTTGTCCGGCAGCTTACGGTCGTGAATGTATTTCGCTGACAACTCAACGGCCGTGCGGATCGCGTCGCCCGTGTAGCGCAGATTGTGGAACTCCTCGTAATAGGGCTTGAGGCCCTTTAGGATCTTCACCGCGTCCGGAACCGTAGGCTCAGGCACATCGATCTTTTGGAACCGGCGAACGAGCGCACGGTCCTTCTCGAAATGCTGGCGATATTCCTTATAGGTGGTCGAGCCGATGCACCTGAGCGCGCCGCTCTGCAAAGCGGGCTTGAGCAAATTGGATGCATCCATCGCACCGCCCGAGGTGGCGCCCGCCCCGATCACCGTATGAATTTCGTCGATGAACAGGATGGCGCCATCATGTGCTTCAAGCTCTTTGAGAACCGATTTCACGCGCTCCTCGAAATCGCCGCGATAACGCGTGCCGGCGAGCAGAGTGCCCATGTCGAGCGAGAAGATCACCGCATTCTTCAAGAACATCGGGAACTTCGCCGAGCACGATGCGGCGCGCCAGGCCCTCGGCAATCGCCGTCTTGCCGACGCCGGGATCACCAACGAATAAGGGATTGTTCTTCTGGCGACGGCACAGCACCTGGATTGTGCGCTCGAGCTCATTCTCGCGCCCGATCAAAGGGTCGATCTTGCCTGCCTTGGCCTTGGCGTTGAGGTTGACGCAATAGGCCTGCAGCGCTTCTGAACCTTGCTTGACCGCCTCACCCTCCTCGTCCTCATCGGCGCCGCGCACATGGCGCGCTTCGGAAGCGCCGGGCCTCTTGGCTACACCATGACTGATGTAATTGGTGGCGTCGAGCCGTGTCATATCTTGTTCTTGAAGGAAATACGCCGCATTGCTCTCGCGCTCGGCAAAGATCGCGACAAGAACATTGGCGCCGGTCACCTCGGCTCGGCCCGAGGATTGGACATGCATGAGGGCGCGTTGCACGACGCGGTGAAAGGCGGTTGTCGGCTCGGCTTGCTTGACGCGTGCAACGATCAGCTCATCGAGATCCTCGTCGATAAAGCTGGTGAGCGCCTCTTTCAAAACTTCGAGATCAACGCCGCAAGCGCGCATGACGGCAGCGGCATCCTGCTCGTCGGTCAGCGCAAGCAGAAGATGCTCCAGCGTCGCGTATTGATGATTGCGCTCCGTCGCCAACTGGATCGCGCGCCGCAGGGCATCTTCTAAGCTCTTGGACAAAGCCGGCAACTGACTATTCCTTTTCCATCGTGCATTGAAGCGGGTGCTGGTGGCGCCGTGCCATATCGATCACCTGAGTAACCTTGGTTTCAGCCACCTCAAAAGTGTAGACCCCGCAGACGCCAATTCCATGCTGATGGACGTCGAGCATGATCCGCGTGGCGGTCTCCTGCGACTTGTTGAAAAACCGCATCAGAACTTCGACGACAAAACCCATTGGGGTGTAGTCGTCGTTGAGCAGCAACACCTTGTAGAGCGAGGGGCGCTTGGTCTTGGGCTTCGTCTTGGTGACGATGCCGGTATTAGTATTCCCTCGATCACCGAACCGCGTGTCTCTATCGGGCATGTCGGGCCGAACTCATCTCCATGATCACGCACAGCTTCCGCGCCTCTCGGCGGGCCGCCAGCATCAAAAGCCTAGCTCATTAAATATGAACTCCAAGCGACATTCAAAGGCCGCCACCCTCAGGCATGTGATCAAGGTTGGCGTTTGCACCAATAGATGAGCACGCCCGCGTTCACATTTTGATATTCGGCAGCTTGCGAAGACGGAAAAAGCGCGGCCTCCTCCAGATAGTTGCACCCTCGACCCCAATTGAGTCTGCGGCGTGACCCAAACGAAAACAGCCCGGCAGTGAGCCGGGCCGTTAACGAATCAGTTGACTGCCCGCCAGCTCAGGTGCGGTAGGTCTGCATCGTCTCCATGAACGCATTGAGGCGCCCGCTGAGCGGCTCAATTGTGTCCTTCGCAGTCGCGGAAGCCATGTCGCCAAGCTTGGTGAACCGGCCAACATAGGTGTCGAACGCCGTCTTGGCGTAGTCGGTGTTGATCTCCATGAATTCCTGCACGCTGCGCGAGCCCATCGCAGCCTTGGTTGCCGCGATATAGTCTTCAATCGACTGCTTGGAATATGACAAGACCTCGGCGCTGAGGGCCTCCATACCTTTGGAAGCGGCATTGGCGCTCTGCACAAAAGCGTCGACGGTGCTCTTGTTGAAGGAAGCAATGTCATCAAAACCCTTCATCGCCTTCTCCATTGTTTGCTTAACGGCATCAGAGCTCGCGCTCATTACGGTTTCCATGGTTTCCGCTCCATTTGATTTCGACTTTGTCGCCATTGGCCTCATTCCTTTGGTTGCTGACCGCTTGTTTACGCTCGGGCCACCGCGCGCGGCCCATGTCCGGACCTCTTGCCGCGTTCGCGCGCAAGGCGATGCTGCACTGCGGCATGGCCTTAAAATGCATCTTGGTTTCTCAAAGTCAAGTAATTTTTTTGCGGTGCAGCAGGATATTTGCAGCAGCGAAAGACGGATCTTGTTCCGGATCAAATTTTCCGTCCGGGATTCCCCGCGCGAATCCCGAGTGTTATCGTGCTCCGCAGGAGAGTTGGCCTAAATCGGCACCCGCCTTGCAGTGGTCAGACTAATCCGGGCTTAACCCCGCTCTCACGGTTGGCCGGATAGTTTTGGTTATCATTGCTGGTGTCAGTGGGCCCGACGGGGCTCCGGCATGATTATGGTTTGGCGTAGCCGGAAAGGGCATCGAGTGCACTCGATACAGCGTCTCACCCGAACGGGAAGCAGGCTTCTCGTCCGCATGGGCGTGACGTTTCTGCTTGCGCTGACGCCGCTGGCCGCTGGCGCGAGGACCGGATCGAGCGCGCCGGATCGCTACGCGGCCCTGGTGATGGACATCAACTCGGGGCGCGTGCTCTACAGCCGCAATGCGGATTCCTACCGCTACCCCGCCTCGCTCACCAAGATGATGACGCTCTACCTCACCTTCGAGGCGCTGACCAAAGGCACGCTGTCGATGGATGATCAGATCCCGGTCTCCGCGCATGCGGCGGCGCAAGCGCCCTCCAAGCTCGGGCTCAAGGCGGGCAGCACGATCAGTGTCAAGCAATGCATCCTTTCGCTGGTTACAAAATCGGCGAACGACGCCGCAGTCGTGCTCGCAGAGCGTCTGGGCGGCACCGAATCCGAATTCGCGGAAATGATGACCAAGAAAGCGCATGCGCTCGGCATGTCGCACACGCATTACGAAAATGCTTCCGGGTTGCCTAATCTTGAGCAGCGCACTACAGCGCGCGATCTTGCGGTGCTCGGGCAGTCACTGATCAAGGATTTCCCACAGTATTACGATCTGTTCTCAACGCCCAAAATGGTTTGGCACGGGCGGACGATCCTCAACCACGACCATTTGCTGAAAGACTATCCTGGCACGACCGGCCTGAAGACCGGCTACACCGCGATGTCCGGGTTCAATCTGGCAACCTCGGTCGAGCGCAAAGGCTATCGGCTTATCGGCATCGTCATGGGCGGGCGCACGGCCAAGGCGCGCGATGATCACATGATACAGCTTCTGGATATGCAGTTTGCACGGCTCGAAGGCTCGCCGACACTTGCGATGCGTTCGCCGACAACCGCGCTCCTGCCGACGGATGTGGCCTCGGCGGACAACCCCGGCGCACAGCCCGCCGAGGTGAGCGCTACGCCAATCCCCGATCCCAAGCCGCAAGTCGAGGACGTGGCGCTTGCGTCGATCGTTCCCATGGCACGGCCGCACCTTGGCGTGAGACCCGCCGTTGAGACCGACAACTACTCGCCGAAGGGCGACCCGATCGGCGCGGCGATTGCCGCACTCGCCACGAAAGACGGCAAGACCAAGAGCGATCCGCCCACCCCGCAGCCGCGCGACGTGCAAGTCGCTTCAATCGACGCCCTCACCGGCGAGGGCGACACCGATACCGACGCTGAAGATGCCCGTGTGATCGACTGGTTGGGCAATAATGAGCATTGGGGCATTCAGATCGGCGCATTTGCCGCCATGCAGAGCGCCGCGGCGCGGCTGACCGCGGCCCAGGCCGTTGCACCCGAGCAGCTCAAGAATGCGACGCCGGCGATCGTCTCCACCAAGACCGGTGGATCGGAGATTTACAAAGCGCGCTTTGGCCCGTTTGAGGAGGCCGATGCCCGCAACGCCTGCAACGTGCTCACCTCGCGCGGCATCAATTGCGTCGCGCTCAAGGAAAACGACGCCAGCCGCTAGTCTGCCCGGGTGCTAATTCGCGCGCTTGCTGCCGAGCAACGTATCGCGCGCCAGATTGAGCTTCATCGCCAGATAGCTCGAACCGCCGTGATCCGGGTGGATCTTCTGCATGAGATCGTGATGCGCACGGCGAATCTCATCTTCACCGGCGCCCGGGCTCAGCCCCAGTACGGCATAAGCCTCCTCCCGGCTCATCCTCTCCGATGCGCCGCGGCGCTGTCCGCTGCCCTGCAATTCGCCGCCCGGCGCGGTGCCGGAGCGCGCCTTCATACGCTGCCTGAACACCAGATAGCCGCCGAGACCGGCCAGAACAATTGCGGGCAAAGCGAGCCCGCGCGATTCCAGGAAGATACCCAACCCGATCAGCAGGAAAGCGGCACCCATACGTATAAACGAGGCGAAGGCGCCGACGCGCTGCGGCGGCGTGAGCGCGAGCACCATCGCCACAAGGCCAACGACCAACAACCCGACCAAAAAGAAGATCTCGGGCAATGCCCCCTCCCTCAAGCGGGGCCCACTGTCACTACCGGGGTGGGCTTTCGCAAGCCCGGCTTGCGGCCCCGGACGCCTGGGCCTATCCCGTGTTTATGACCAACCCGCTCATCGTCTCCACGGTTGCAGATCTGCGCTCGCAGGTGCGCGCCTGGCGCGCTGAGCGGCTACGGATTGCGATGGTGCCGACAATGGGCGCCCTGCATGAAGGGCATTTGTCGCTGTGCCGGCTTGCCCTTGCCCACGCCGAGCGCCTGATCGTGAGCATCTTCGTGAACCCCAAGCAGTTTGCGCCGACCGAAGACCTGGCCGCCTATCCCCGGCCATTTGAAGCCGATATCGCAAAGCTCACCGAGATTGGCGCGCATGCGGTGTTTGCGCCGAGCGTCCTGGAGATGTACCCGCCGAACTTCTCGACGGTCGTGCATGTCGGCGGGGTGAGCGATGGGCTGTGCGCGACTGCCCGCCCGACGCATTTCGACGGTGTTTCGACGATCGTTACAAAACTGCTTTTGCAGTGCCTGCCCGATGCTGCCGTGTTCGGCGAAAAGGACTACCAGCAGCTTCAGATCATCAAGCGGCTGGTGCGCGATCTCGATATCCTGGTCGAGATCCTTCCCGGGCCGACGCTTCGTGAGGCTGATGGGCTCGCCATGTCGTCACGCAATGCCTATCTCACCCACAACGAACGCGGCATCGCGCCCGAGCTCTACCGCACGCTGCAATCGACCGCCGAAGCGATGGGCGCCGGCCTTGGTGTTTCCGAAGCGCTTGAACAAGGCATTGCGAAACTGAAGAGCGCCGGGTTCGATCCGGTCGAATATCTCGAGCTGCGCGATGCGGAATCGCTCGAGCCGATGAGCGCGCCCAACCGGCCGGCGCGTTTGCTTGTTGCGGCACGGCTGGGCAAAGCGCGGCTGATCGACAACATCGCCGTCTTGCCTTCCTAAGGGAAACACCAAGGGCACAAAGCGACACCACGAAGAGTCTTTGTGTCCTTCGTGCCTTCGTGTTTAGGGGCTCATTCGCGGATGAGACCAAGCTCCAGAAGCTCGGCCTTGATCTTGGCATTGCCCTGCCCGCGCTCCACCTTATAGGGGCCAATGTCGGGCGGCGCGCTCTTGCCCTCGAGATAACGCCAACCCTGAAACGGGCGATGCGCGCGCGGCCTCGTGAGAATGAGCGCCGGATCCATCACCAAAGCGCAGCGATCGCGCCCTGTTTTATCGGTAAAGGCTTCGATGGCGAGCAATCTCTGGCGCACCTGGACGCGGCCGCGGATCACCCAGTAGAGCGAGCCGCCCTTCAAAAGCTCTTCGGCGCGCTTGGGGATCATGGTGGTGCGATGGGCGACGGCCCGCCTGCCGCCCGGCAAATTCCAATCAGCCTCGCCGCTCTCGAACCATTCCACCAGGTCCTCGACGGTATCGGCGCCGACGCAAAGCTTGATCAGGTGAAGAGCCATGTGATCCGTTGTACCAATGAATACCAGGCGACTGCATGAGGATGAGGCCGAAGCCGCCGCGGACGTCTATCTCGCCGCGCGCGCCTTGATGACCTATATCCCGCAATTGCCGGCTTTTGAGCCCGGCCCCGTCAAGAACTATTTCCGCGATATCCTGTTCAAAACATCGAGTGTTTATGGCGTCAACGCCGATGGCCGTCTGGTCGCCATCCTGGCTCTGCACGACGGCTGGATCGAGCAGCTTTATGTCATGCCGAACTATACCGGTCGCGGGTTTGGCGCCGCGCTCCTCGATTTTGCCAAAGCGATGTCTCCCGCCGGCTTGCAGCTTTGGGCACTCGAAGCAAATGAAGGCGCGATACGCTTTTACAAGCGCGAGGGTTTTTCGACCGCCGAGCGCACATCAGGCGAACACGCGATGGAGAAGATCCCCGACCGGCGCATGATTTGGCGACCATAACTGGCACACCAATCAGGGATCGAGATCGTTGATATCCAAATCCGGGGTGTCATCCGGCGGGTCGCGTTCGCCGGCAGGCTTTTGCGCCCAGGTGAGAAATCCGACGATGAAGACGACCGCCGCGATCAGCACGCCGAGATTGAAGCTGCCGGCAATCGGAAGGACGAAGCCATGCTCCGGCAGCAGCAATTGCGCGGCTGCATAGGCGGCGAGCGGCAGGATGACGAGAAACAGCGCGGCGCGGAACAGGACAATCAGAAATGACATCGCCAGCGCCTTTAAGGCGTGTAGATCTCGACAGCGTCGGTCTCGGTGAATACGGCGAGCGCGCCTGTTCCCGCGCCACCGCCGATCACATACCACTGACCGCCGAGCGCTGCAGAGGCAAGGCTTTGGCGCGGCGTCGGCAGTGCGGCGACTTTGCGCCAGACACCGCCCGAAAGCGCGTAGTGATCGCTCAGCGTGCGCTTCTTGGCGGGCTCGGTGCCGCCCACGACGTTAAGCTCGGAGCCAATGAACCCCGCCGTTGTGCCGACAACAGCGACGGGCAGGCTCGCCGCCGTGCTCCACTTTCCGCTCACCGTGTCGAACACATCAACGCGCGACAGCGTCTCCCCGGACGCGGTGCGCCCGCCGACAATGTAGATCTTGGTGCCGAGGGCGGCGGCGGCATGTCCGCTGCGCACCGTCGGCACCGCCGCGCCGAAGCTCTCCCATTTATCCGCATGCGGATCATAGCGGAGCACGCGCTCGACGCCCGCGCCGCGCCCGCCGATGACATAGATGTAGTCGCCGACCGTCGTCATCGTATGGCCAATACGCGCCGCCGGCATGTCAGCCTTGCGCGACCAGGTGCTGTCGGTCGTATCGAAGGCGTAGACGCCCGCAGACGGTTTGGATTTTGCGAGGCTCGAAAAGCCGCCCGCGACATAGATGATGTTGCCGTGCGCGGCCATGCCGAAGCCATCGCGCCCATCGGGCATGGACTCCAAAGGATGCCAATTGTTAGAGCGCGGATCATAGGCCTCGAACACATCGCTCGGCCCCGTGAGCGTCGTGCCGCCCGCGGCGTAGATTTGGCCATCGACCGCAACCGCTTGAAGCGATGCCCGGGCCGATCCCAATGGTGCCGCCTCGCGCCAATAATCAGCACTTGCTGAACCTGCGCATAGCGCCGATAGCGCAAACGCCGCCACCGACAACACCCAACGCCGCATCGGCTCCATCCTTCTTCTTGCGCCCGTTTTTGGCCGGCGAAGTGTCACTTGGCCAGCACCCAGGTGGCAAGCCCGAGAAATACAAAGAATCCCGTGCAATCGGTGACTGTGGTTACGAAGACCGCCGAAGAGATCGCTGGATCAGCGCCCACGCGATCGAGCGTCAGCGGAACCAGGATTCCGGCAAGTCCCGCGGCGATGAGATTGATGTCATCGCAACTCCGGAGACAGCGGCAGATCTCGCATATCACCAAGCCAAAGCCCGACCAGCGCGCCCATGATCACGGCAAAGAGAATGCCGTTGACGCCGCCCACCAGCGCCTCGCGCCAAATGATACGCAGCGCATTGGTCGCCGTCAGCTCTTTGGTCGCAAGCGCGCGCACCGCGACCGTCAATGTCTGCGTGCCGGCATTGCCGCCCATTGAAGCGACGATTGGCATAACAGCGGCCAGCGCAACGAATTGCTGGATCGTGCCGCCAAAGAGCGCAATGACAGCCGAGGCCAGGATGGCGGTGAACAAATTGACGAACAACCAAGAGAAGCGGCGGCGCGTGGTCAGCACGAAATTGTCATTGATCGATTCATCGCTGACGCCGGACAGCGCGAACATATCCTCTTGCGCTTCCTGCGAAATGACGTCGACAACGTCATCGACCGTGAGCATGCCGACAATGCGCTGATCCTGATCGACGACCGCGGCAGAGACGAGATTGTATTGATCGAACAGGTAGCCAATCTCGCCCTGCTCCATGTCGATCGGAACGAGGTGCGGCTCCTTTTCCATGATGTCGCCGATCATCACCGGCCGGCGATTGCGCATGATCTGCGAGAGGCTCACCGTGCCGATCGGGTGGAGCCCGGCATCGACGACGAAAATTTCATAGAACTCTTCGGGCAGGCTGGGCGTCTCACGCAGATAATCGATCACCTGACCGACCGACCAATAGCTCGGCACGGTGATGAACTCGCGCTGCATGAGGCGGCCGGCGGTGCCCTCTTCGGAGCGTAAGCCGAGCTCGACCGCGGTGCGATCTTCGGCCGGCACATGCGCCAAGATCTCGTCCTGGCGCTCCTTCGGGAGATCCTCGAGCAGGTAGATGGCATCGTCCGAATCAAGCTCCTGGACAGCCGCAACGACAGCGCTCTCGGGCAGCTCTTCGAGCACTTGATCGCGCACTTCTTCATCAAGCTCGGGCAGCACCTCAGGGTCCAGCCTATGGCCGAGCATCTGCAAAAGGGCGCTGCGCTCATGCGGGCGCACCATCGCCAGAAGGTCGGCGACGTCGGGCGGATCGAGCTCTTCGACCAGAGCGCGCACTTCGGCGGCATCGCCGGCATCGAGCGCATCAAGCACATGGCGGACGAAATCGGGATTGAGGCCGAAATCGGACTCAAGGGGCGGGGTCTCGGCAGCGCTTTCGATTGTCATATGGGGGCGCCCGCTAAACCCCGGCCGCACAAGCGCGACTCGGCTCGCCAGCAATTTAAGCGGGCGCATTGGCGAAACAAGGTGCTAGGCCTTGATTGCCTTGATCAAATAACGCGAGACGTCCAGGGCTTATGCCCGCCTCATGAAGGAAATTGGTGCGGCCGAGAGGACTTGAACCTCCAAGGGATTTCTCCCACTAGCACCTCAAGCTAGCGCGTATACCAATTCCGCCACGGCCGCGAGCGAGAAAGGCGGTGGGTTTAACAAAAGCGCCCAGACTTGTGAAGCCTCGTGGCCCGGCGTCGGGGGGGGCATTTTCCGGGGCCGCGTGGCAAGTTTCGGACACGCTCCATCAAAGCGCCGAAAAGCGACTTAGCGGGTGAACGCAAGTGCAAAATATTAACTTCAGCCGCTCGCCGCCCGCTCAAGTCATGACCCTGTGACGCAACCTTCTCACTTCCCTGTGAATCCCAGCCGCGGGTATGATCCGGCCCCGAAGCAGTCTTGAGGGTTCGCGCTTGCTCGATCACTTTGCGTCTTTGGAGGCCGGCTTGAGCGCCAATCACTGGCTCGCCGCCGGAGCGCTCCTTCTTGCGACCTTCGTCTTGGAGGATGCGGCAACCATTACGGCCGGCGTACTTGCGGCCGGCGGCATCCTCCCGGCCCCTCTCGCTCTAGGCTCGGTCTATGTCGGCATTATCGCCGGCGATGCGGGCCTTTACGGTATCGGGCGCGCGGCGATCAAGCTGGGCTGGGCGCAGCGCTTCGTCACCGCGGACAATCTCGCCAAAGGGCGGCGGTGGCTGCACCGGCGATTGATCACGGCGTTGATCGGCGCGCGTTTCACACCCGGCATGCGCCTGCCGACATTTCTTGCCAGTGGATTCTTGCGCATCTCGTTCTGGCGCTTCTTTGCCGTGATCGTGACCGTCGCCGCGGTTTGGACCACCGGCATCTTCGCGCTCATCTACACGTTCGGACCGGTGATCGCCCAAGCTGTCGGCAAGCAAGCCTGGATCGTCGGAGTTGTCGTTATTGTCCTGTCCTTCGGCATCCCGCTTTACCTGCGCAACCGCGCCGCGCGCAAACAATCAGCAGAGACGCCGTGAGCCTCGCAACTCTTGATACCGATCCATTGCACGCCGGCATGCCGCGCATCAATCGCGGTGAGCCGCATGTTGCTCATTTCGAGTTTTGGCCGCCGGGCCTGATCTATTTTCCATGCGCGGTGTTCTGGGCGCTGCAAAGCATCCGCTATCGCAGCGTCACCTTGCCGACGGCTGCCAATCCAGGCTTACCGGCGGGCGGGCTTTGCGGGGAATCCAAATCCGAGCTCCTCACCGTGGCGGGCCCGATTGCGCGCCAGTGGATCGCGCCCTTTGTGATGATCAAGAAATCGGCCGGGCCTTCGGCGATTGCTGACACGAAGGCAGCGGCCCTTGAGGCGATGCGGGCGGCTGGCTTTGGCTTTCCGGTGGTCGGCAAGCCTGACATCGGCTGCCGCGGCTCCGGCGTGCGCGCACTACGCAGCGAGCGGGCGCTGGATGAATATCTCAAGCTGTTCCCTGAAGGCACCGATCTTCTGCTGCAGAAGATGATCGACGTCGAAGGCGAAGCCGGTGTCTTCTACGTACGCCATCCGGACGAAGCGCGCGGGCGCATCCCCTCGCTAACGCTCAAATATTTTCCACGTGTTGTCGGCGACGGCAAACGCACACTTGAGCAACTCATCTACGACGATCCGCGTGCCAGCAAAATCGCTCACATATTTCTTGAGCGGCACAAAGCGCGATTGAGCGAAGTGCTCCCTCCCGGCGAGCAATTTCGCCTAGTGTTTACGGGCAATCACGGACGCGGCACGATCTTCCGCGACGGCACGCCGCTCGTCACCGAAGCCCTGCGGGCGCGCATGGACGAGATCGCCAAGGACATCGACGGATTCTATTTTGGCCGCTTCGATATTCGCTTCGCCGATTTCCGAACGTTTCTTGGGGGCCGGGACTTCACAATTCTCGAGTTCAACGGCGCGGGCTCGGAACAGACCCATATGTGGGACTCGACGCACAAGCTCGCCGATGCCTACCGCATCATGTTCGATCAGTATGCGACGTTGTGGAAGATTGCTGCAGCCAACCGCCGGCGCGGCGCCAAGCCCACGCCGATCGCGGAGCTTGCGCGCAGATTCATGCATGAGCAGAAGCTCACACAGCTCTATCCGTCTACGGAGTGATTGGCGGCGTTAGCCGGCGGTAGGCGTATCCATCGCGAGCGCAAGATTGGCGACTTGGTCGATGCGCTGATCGAGCGCCTTGAGCGCGCGCGAGAGCGCGGATGTATCGACCTTCTCATTGCCCAGTTGCCGCGCCACGGCCTCGTAGGTTGCGCGCTGGCTTCTAAGCTCAGCGACCGAATGCTCGAGCACATAGCGGTCCGACTTGGCGGTCGCGCGCTCCTTGGCCGCCTGCGGCTGGCCCATGGCCCGGGCGCTCGCCGCCGCCCGGTAAGCCGCAGAAAGCTCGCTGGCAAAGCCGATGAACCGGTCGACCTCGGCCGTCTTGGCATTGAGATCGCCAACGACCGCCTTGAGCTGGTCCTTCGGCGTCGCATAGGTCTCGGCTTTGAGAGCGAGATAGCTCGCCGCCGGGCTCTTCGCCTTGGACGAGGCGGCGAGCACACCCGGATCGCCGGAATCACGGCCTTCCATCAGGATGGTGGCCCAGGCGCCGATCTTGGTGCCAGAGGAGCGCACCTCATCCCAGGCGCATTTGGAGATCTTGGCCGCCTCGGCCAGGAAGCTGCGATGAAGCTGGCTGGTCCCACTCTCACCAACTCGCTCGGCCGAAAGCTTGCCGACTGCACAAGCTGAGACGGAGGCGCAAAGGCCGATCGCCGCCATCAGCCGGACGGCGCGCGAAAACATAAGACCGAAACGCTGCACTCAGGACCCCTAAACTTTAACGCGAACTAACGGCTTTTCCCGAAGCCGTCCCCCGCTGCACTGCGAGATGACATGGAACCTCATTTCGCGCAGATCAGGAAGTGAAATCTTGATTAGCCGGAGGATTTCTTGGGCCAAGCGATCAACTCTTCGCGTAAATGCCGCAAGGACAAGGCCATCAACTCGCGCCCAGCGGCAATGAGCTCATCCGCGCGGTCAAAGTCGGCAGGCGATATGTGGCCAACTTTCGGAATGATGTGCAGATCAGGCGGATCGAGCTTCATCTTGGTGAGTGAAAGCTCGCGCATGATGAGCGCGACAGAGGTCGTTGCAACCGAGTACAGACCGGGGCGGCGCTCGGAGCGGCGAAATAACTGGGCGCCAATTCCCTTAATACGACTGGGGACTGCCCCACTCTTCTCAGTCTTGGGTAAAATCCCCGCCGCGCGGGCACGGCCTTGATAGTCGCCGGTAACATCGATCGCGACGATGAGGTCGGCGCCGAGGGCACGAACCGCCGAAACGGGCACGGGATCCAAGAGGCCGCCATCGACCAGCAGCGCACCGCCCCTCGTGACAGGGAGGAAGATGCCGGGGATCGAAATCGAAGCCCGGACGGCCTCGGTGATGGGCCCGCGTGAGATATGGACCGCTTTGCCTGAGATGAGATCGGCGGCGACCGCCGCGAATGGCTTTTCAAGATCCTCGATTTTCCGGCCGCCTATATAGCGCTCCACAAGCCCCATGACCGAAGCCCCTTTGAGCAGGCCGGGCGCGCCGATTTGCGGATCGGCAAGGCTGATGAGCTTGCGCCAGTTCATCGAGCGGGCCGTGTCTTCCAAAGGATCAAGCGCGCCACAGAGCGCACAGGCGCCGACCAGCGCACCAATCGAGGAGCCGGCAAGCGCACCGATCTCGATCTCTGCCTCCTGCAGAACGCGCAGTGCGCCGATATGCGCCCAGCCGAGTGCGGCACCACCGCCCAGAGCAAGGCCGAGAACCGGCTTTCGTGTTTCGGCTTTTTGCGCGCGCGCCATGCTTGGCCTCGCTTGATGTTTCAACGCGAAAACGCTTGCGGCAATGAAATCTCTTCATCGACGAGGACGACATGCATGCGCACCGCGCCATGCACGCCAAGCTCGATCGCCATCTCTATGTCGGCGGTGCGCGACGCGCCAGTGATGAAAGCCAGCGAGCGCGGCAGGCCCTGCGCGCGGACGGCGCGCCATACGTCTTCCATCGAGCCGGCAATCTGCGAGCGGCTGAGCACCACGATGTGTGTGTCAGCGAGCAGATTATGGCTCGGACGGCTTTGGCCACTGGTCAGCATTGCAATGCTGCCCGTCTCGGCAACGCCAGCGAAGGCGCCACTGATCATTGTCTCGGGGACGAGGACATCAGGCGCGTCATTACAGGGATCAAGCCCCGATGCGCGCCAATCAAGGCGGCCCAATGCCGGCTCGGGCGCAATGAGAAGCTCGTGGTCCTTAAGGCTCTCCGCCGCCAGCCAGCCGGCAAGATGGGACGGCACTTCGTCCGCGCGATCAAGCACCGCATGGCAGGCCGAAACGCCATTGAGCTTTCGAGAACTAGCTCCGAGAGATCGCGCGCATCGCGAACAAATTTCGGCGGCAGCAGCGCCTGGCGCCCGAGGCGCACTTTGTGCCGGCGCCGGCGGCCTGCTTTTCGGACGGCCTCGAGGATTTGATCCGCGCGCGCTCATTGCTTGTCTCGCTTTCGCCACAGGCTTGAAATCTCGGGCCTGATCCGACGCGCATGTCCCGCTCCTTGGTCCAGCCGCCGGCCAGCGCAGGCAGCCAATTGATCCATCCCTTGCCTGCAGACGCGCGATCACACCGAGAGAGGCACGGGCAATTGCCTCGCGAAGCGATAGCGCGAGGGCGATTTGGCGACCCACGCCCAAAACGCGAGGCGCAGCGCGCCGGCTACGCGTTGGCTGGCCTCGAACCCGTCTTCGCGCCAATGGCGCAGCATCGCCGGCAATGGGATGCGCACGGGGCAGACCTCTTCGCATCGCCCGCACAGAGTCGAGGCATCCGGCAGATGATGCGCCCGCTTGATGCCGACAAGGCCGGGCGTCAGAACCGCGCCGATCGGCCCCGGATAGATCGAGCCGTAGCCGTGGCCGCCGATCGCCCCGAACACCGGGCAATGATTGAGGCATGCGCCGCAGCGTATGCAGCGCAAGCACTTCCTGAAACTCGGTGCCGAGAAGCGCGCTGCGGCCGTTGTCGAGCAGCACGACATGAAACTCCTGCGGCCCTTCGGTCTCGCCGGGCTGGCGCGGGCCGGAGAACACCGAAGTGTAGCTGGTGATCTCCTGGCCGACCGCCGAGCGCGCAAGCAGACGCACGAACACCGCCGCATCTTCGAATGTCCGCACCACCTTCTCGATGCCGGTCAGAACGATGTGCATTCTTCGGCAGCCCGGCGGAAAGATCGGCATTGCCCTCATTGGTGACAAGAACCGCCGAGCCGGTCTCGGCGATCAAGAAAATTCGCGCCGGTGATGCCGATATCGGCATTGGCAAAATCCTGGCGCAAGCATCGCGCGCGCCTCGCGCACCATCTGTCTGGTGTCTACAGCGCCCGCGCCGCATCGAGCTTGCAGTGATGTTCGCGAAACGTCTCGGCAACTTGATTCTTCGAGAGATGGAAAGCCGGGCCGATCAGATGGCTCGGCCGTTCATGGCGCAACTGAATGATATATTCGCCAAGATCGGTCTCGACCGTTTTGATCCCCGCACCTTCGAGCGCGGGCAGAAGATCGATCTCCTCGCTCACCATGGATTTCGATTTGACGATCGTGCTTTGCGCCCGCCTTGTTGCGCAAGCTCTAAGATGATCGCGCGTGCCTCTTCAGCATTGCGCGCCCAATGAAGCTGACCGCCACGCGCGTACACCGCGCGTTCGAACTGCACAAGCAGCTCATCGAGCCGGGAAATTGCATCGTCTTTGATGTCACGGCCAAGATCGCGCAGCGCCTCGAACTCATCAAAGCCTTCAAGCACATTCGAGCGGACGGTGCGGCTGCGTTCGCCAAACGCGCGCAGCGCTGCTTTGAGCGCTGCGTTGTCTAGCGCCGCGCGCGACTTCTCGGGAAACAGCTCCGGCTCGAAGGCGCTCATAGCGCATCCTCCGTCATGCCGGCCAGCACTTCGGCGATATGCTAGGCAACGCGTCTTCTTGCCGGCGCGGTGCAGCCTGCCTTCGATATTGAGCAGGCACCCGACATCGCCGGTAATCACGCAATCGGCGCCGCTGGCACTGATGTTGTCAGTCTTCTCTTCGACGATGCGGCCCGAGATTTCCGGATATTTCACGCAAAACGTGCCGCCGAAGCCGCAACAGGCTTCCGCCTCGTGCATTTCGACAAGCTCCAAGCCATCGACCGACCCAAGCAGCGAGCGCGGCTGGCGCTTGATGCCCAGCTCGCGCAGGCCCGAGCAGGCATCGTGATAGGTCGCGCGTGCCTCATGGCGGCTGCGGATGATTTGCACTTTCGCGATATCGGCCAGAAAGCTCGTCAGCTCATAAGTGCGGCGCGCGAGATGCTCGGCGCGGCGCCGGTCCTCGGTACCGGCCTCGAACAGTCCGGGATAATGAAATCTTAACCATTGCGGCGCACGAGCCCGATGGCGCGACGACATAGTCAAAACCTTCGAATGCGGCGATATGCGCAGCGGGCAATGCGGCGCGCGCCCATCTCATCGCCGGAATTATAATTGGGTTGGCCGCAGCAGGCCTGGGCCGGCACAGCCACGGAAAAGCCGGCCTGTTCAAGGAGTTTTGCCGCAGCGAGACCGACTCGCGGCCGTAACATGTCGACGAGGCAGGTAACGAATAGTGCAATTCGGCCGGACGACATTATATATTGCCGGTGTGAGGTGAGTCTGGAGCCATAAGTTGATCGTTTCATGTTTTCAAGCCGGGCGGCGGGCGATCTGCCGCGCTATTGTTAACGGCAGCGTCGTGCCCTGCACCGCAAGGGCCGACCAAGTGCGTTGGCCAAACAAAGGCACTCCGGCCCTCGGCGTTCAAGGAGGCTATGGCGGCGCTCAAAGCGCATGCCGTCGACGTCACCAACGAGCATGTGATGGCAATCATCGATTACGGCCTGCCCTCGAACAAGCCGCGGCTTTTCGTGCTCGAGCGCGATACGGGGCGGGTGATGTCCTATCTCGTTGCACACGGCAAGGGCTCCGACCCGGATCATACCGGCATGGCGACGACCTTCGCCAACAGCGAGATTCGCATGCCAGCTCGCTTGGCACTTATGTGACCGAAGAACCTTATAGCGGCGCGCATGGGCTTTCGCTGCGCCTCAAAGGCCTCGACCCGACCAATGACAAAGCCGAGGCGCGGGCAATCGTTATCCACGGCGCCTCTTACGTGCGCCCGGACGTTCCGCTGCTTGGGCGCAGCTGGGGTTGCCCAGCCGTTGATCCCCACGTGGCCGGGCGGCTCGTTGAAGAGCTCAAAGGCGGCTCGCTGATCTACGCGGCCAACTGAAGCCTCGTGTCTCCACGCTGATCGGCGGGCGCAATCAACCCTTGCCGAAGTCGCAGGGCGCCCCATCTGGGTTGTGTGCGGCGCGACAATCAGCGTATAAGCCGCGCGCGTAGCGACCCGCCATCCTTCGACAAGCTCAGGATGACGGGTATTTCGCTTGTCGAACCATGACGCCGAATGTTGGCGCTGAACGAGTAATTTATGGATCTTCGCAATATCGCCATCATCGCCCATGTCGACCATGGCAAGACGACGCTGGTCGATCAGCTCCTGAAGCAATCCGGCGCCGTGCGCGACAACCAGCAGGTTGCCGAGCGCGCGATGGATTCGAACGATCTGGAGCGCGAGCGCGGCATCACGATTCTGGCGAAGGCCACCAGCGTCGAATGGGGCACGACGCGCATCAATATCGTCGACACGCCGGGCCATGCCGATTTCGGTGGCGAGGTCGAGCGCATTCTCTCCATGGTCGATGGCGTGGTGCTCTTGGTCGATGCGGCCGAAAGCGTGATGCCGCAAACCAAGTTCGTTCTCTCCAAGGCGCTCAAGCTCGGCCTCAAGCCGATTGTCGTCGTCAACAAGATCGACCGCTCCGATGCGCGCACCGAAGAGACGCATGATCATATCGTCGAGCTGTTCCTGGCGCTTGATGCCAATGACGACCAGCTCGGCTTCAAGACGCTCTATGCCTCGGGCCGGCAAGGCTGGGCCGTGCGTGATATGAAGGACGAACGCAAAGACTTAACGCCGCTGTTTGAGACGATCGTTGAAGAGATCCCGCCGCCCAAGCCGATCGGTAAAGCCGACGGGCTTCCCTTCACCTTGCTTGCGACGATTCTGGAGGCCGACCCGTTTCTTGGCCGTGTGCTGACCGGCCGTATCGAATCCGGCAGGCTCCAAATCAATGCACCGATCAAAGGGATCACACGCGAAGGCAAGCTGATTGAGCGCGGGCGCGCCACTAAGATCCTCGCCTTCCGTGGGCTTGAGCGGCGGCCGATCGAAGAAGCGCAAGCCGGCGACATCGTCGCCATTGCAGGCCTGACCGAAGCGACCGTCGCCGACACGATCTGCGACGCCCGAGGTCGAAACGCCAATTCCGGCAACGCCGATCGATCCGCCAACCTTGTCGATCACGATTTCGGTGAATGATTCACCGCTCGCGGGCCGTGAAGGCAGCAAGGTGCAAAGCCGCGTGATCCGTGCGCGATTGATGCGCGAGGCCGAGGGCAATGTCGCGATCAAAGTGGAAGACAGCGATATCGGCGACAGCTTCGAAGTGGCCGGCCGCGGCGAGCTTCAGCTTGGCGTTTTGATCGAGCAGATGCGCCGCGAGGGCTTCGAGCTTTCGATCAGCCGCCCGCAAGTGATCTATCGCGACGGCCGCGAACGGCGAGCGCCTCGAGCCGATCGAGGAAGTGACGGTCGATGTCGATGAGCCTTATGCCGGCATGGTGATCGAAAAGATCAGCCAGCGCAAAGGCGAGATGCAGGATTTGCGGCACACCGGCGCCGGCAAGGTGCGCATCGTGTTTCATGCGCCGTCACGCGGGCTGATCGGCTATCATGGCGAGTTCCTGACCGACACGCGCGGCACCGGCGTGATGAACCGCATCTTCCACGAATACGGGCCCTATCGCGGGCCTGTGGGCGGGCGGCGCAACGGCGTTCTCATCTCGACCGAGACCGGCGACACGGTGGCTTACGCGCTTTGGTATCTGGAAGAGCGCGGCAAGATGTTCGTCACGCCAGGCACCAAGACTTATCAAGGCATGATCATCGGCGAGCATTCGCGCGATAACGATCTTGACGTGAACCCGCTCAAAGCCAAGCAGCTGACCAATATCCGCACGACCTCAAAAGATGAGGCGGTCAAGTTGACGCCGGTGCAGCCGATGACGCTCGAGCAGGCGATTGCCTATATCGGCCCCGATGAGCTTGTCGAAGTGACTCCGCAATCCATTCGCCTGCGCAAGAAGATGCTCTTGCCGCACGAGCGTAAGCGCCAAAGCCAAAAAGAAGCCGCGCTTTAATAGCCACTTCATCCCCTCTCCCCTTGAGGGAGAGGGTAGGGTGAGGGGTTGAATCAAAAAATCGTTAGTCGCCCCACCCTCACCCGGATCGCTAAGTCGCTTCGCGCCAAGCGATCCGGCCTCTCCCCTCAAGGGAGAGGCGAACAAAGTGTTTCAATTCTTTTGGGGCGGCTCGACCAACCGTAGGTGCAGCTCGCGCAATTGCTTGGGCGATGCCGGTGAAGGTGCACCCATCAAAAGATCTTCGCCCTGTTGATTGAGCGGGAAAGCGATCACTTCTCTAATCGCCGTCTCATCGGCGAGCAGCGCAACGATGCGATCAATGCCCGGCGCAAAGCCGCCATGCGGCGGCGCGCCATAGCGGAACGCATTGAGCATGCCGCCGAACTGGCGCTCCACTTCATCCGCCGGATAGCCGGCGATCTCGAACGCTTTGAGCATGATCTCAGGCTTGTGATTTCGGATCGCACCCGAACACAGCTCATGGCCGTTGCAAACGATGTCGTACTGATAAGCGACGATGTCGAGCGGATGCTTGGTCAAGAGCGCATCAAGCTCGCCTTGCGGCATCGAAAACGGATTGTGCGAGAACTCGAATTGGCCTTGGCGGTCTTCGCTCGCCTCGAACATCGGAAAATCGACGATCCAACAGAACTCGAAGCGCGCCTCATCGACAAGCTTCAGCTCGGTGCCGACTTTGGTGCGCGCAAGCCCGGCGAATTTGTAGAAGCTCTTGGGGTCGCCACCGACAAAGAAAGCCGCATCGCCGACTTTCAATCCCAGCTGATCGCGGATGGCATTGGTGCGATCGGGGCCGAGATTTTTTGCAATCGGGCCGGCGCCGCCCTCCTCGCCTTCGCGCCAGAAAATATAGCCGAGGCCCGGCTGGCCTTCGCTCTGCGCCCATGAGTTCATCCGGTCGCAAAACGCGCGGTTGCCGCCCGATGGCGCGGGGATCGCCCACACAGCATTCTTTGCATCACCGAGCATCTTGGCGAAGAGGCCGAAGCCGCCGCCGCGGAAATGCTCGCTGACATCCTGCATCTTGAGCGGATTGCGCAAGTCCGGCTTGTCGGTGCCGTATTTCGAGATCGCCTCACGATACGGGATGCGCGGGAACGGCGCGGGCGTCACCGGCTTTTCGCCGGCGAACTCGACAAATAATCCGTGCAGCACAGGCTCCAATGTCGCGAACACATCTTCCTGCGTGACGAAGCTCATCTCGACATCGAGCTGATAGAATTCGAGAGAGCGGTCGGCGCGCAAATCTTCATCGCGGAAGCACGCTGCAATCTGAAAATAGCGATCGAAGCCCGCGACCATTAAGAGTTGCTTGAATTGCTGCGGCGCTTGCGGCAGCGCATAAAACTTGCCGTTATGCAAGCGCGACGGCACGAGGAAATCGCGCGCGCCTTCCGGCGATGACGCGGTCAAGATCGGGGTTTGAAACTCGACGAAGCCGGCATCGATCATGCGCTGGCGGATCGAGGCAATCACATTCGAGCGCAAGATGATGTTTCTGTGCAGCCGCTCGCGGCGCAAATCCAGATAGCGGTATTTGAGGCGCGTCTCTTCAGGGTATTCGAGCTCACCGAACACCGGCAGCGGCAATTCCTCCGCCTCGGACTGGACCTTCAGCTCCTCGATGCGCAGCTCGACCTCGCCGGTGGGCAAATCCTTGTTGATGGTCTCGGCGGAGCGCGCCACGACCTTGCCGGTGATCGTGACGACGCTCTCGGCGCGCAGGCGGTTGAGCGTCTCGAAATCAGGCTTGCTCCGGCTCAACGACGCATTGGGTGACGCCGTAATTGTCGCGCAAATCGACGAACAAGAGCCCGCCATGGTCGCGCTTCCTATGAATCCAGCCGGAAAGGCGGGCCTTCTCGCCCACATGGGCGGCGCGCAATTCGCCGCAGGTATGACGTCCGGTAGACGTGCATTTGGTGGCATCCAAGGCTGAATTTCCTGGCCTTATCCTTCAAGAAAGGGCTTAAGAAAAGGCCGCGGTCTTGAGACACGCCCACCCCAGGGCCTGTCAAGAGTGCCGCGTTCCGCGCCACGATGCCGGGGGATTCGCCTGGCGGGGAGCCCCCGCACGGCCAAGGAGCACTGATTCGCGTGACTAAAGAGGCGCCCGCCACGATCATCAAGGAGAGCGCGGCGCTGGCCGCGTTCTGCGCCGGGCTCGAGCGCGAGCCCTTTGTCACTATCGACACCGAGTTTCTGCGCGACACCACCTATTGGCCGGTGCTCTGCCTCATCCAGATCGCGGCGCCATCCGGCGAGCGGGCGATCATCGACCCCCTGCCCGATCTCGATCTGCGCCCGCTCTTCGAGTTCCTGGACGAGAGCGCCCCAGTCAAGGTGTTTCACGCGGCGCGCCAGGATGTGGAGATCTTCCACCATCTCGGCGGAATTATCCCCAATCCGCTCTACGACACGCAAATCGCGGCGATGGCCGCGGGCTACGGCGAATTCGGTCGGCTATGAGACGCTGGTCAAGTCTATCACCAAGGCGAATATCGACAAATCGGCGCGCTTCACCGATTGGCGGCGACGGCCGCTAAGTGAGAAGCAGCTCACTTACGCCATCTCCGATGTCACGCATCTGTGCATGTCTACGAAGTGCTTCATGCGCGGCTGAACGAGAACGGGCGCAATGCGTGGATCGAAGAGGATATGGCGAAGCTTGCCGATCCCAAGACCTATGATCTTTCGCCGGAGAATGCGTGGGTACGCTTGAGGCTGCGCGATAATCGCCCGCGCGGCGTTGCCGTGGCCATCGAGGTGGCGGCGTGGCGCGAGCGCGAAGCACAAACACGCGATGTACCGCGCGGACGCATCTTGAAGGACGAGGTGATTGCCGAGGTGCTGAATGAGCGGCCGAAGACGCGCGAGGATCTCGACCGCATGCGTGCGATCCCGCGCGGCTGGAGCAATTCGGAATTGGGTGCGGGACTGCTCGCGGCTGTCGCACGAGGGCTTGCGCGCCCGACCGAGGGCCTGCCGAAAGCCCAGGACCGGCGGCGCGAGCCGATTGCGCCGGCGCGTATCGATCTTCTGAAGACTTTGCTGCGCGCGCGCTCGGAGCAGCATGAGGTGGCGCAGAAGCTGATAGCGACGACATCGGATCTGGAAGCCTTTGCGCTCGGCAAAGACAGCGATCTTGCGCATGGCTGGCGTTATGAAGTGTTCGGGCGCGATGCCGAACGACTGCTCAAAGGCGATGTCGCGCTTGCACTTAAAGGCGATGATGTCGAGATAATCGAGCGGTGACTAGATCCCGGATATGCGAGGCAGCATTCACATGCTGCATCGCGTCCGGGATGACGGCACTAGATACGAACATGTCCGTCATCCCGTGCGCAGCGCGGCGTGCAATGACGCGCTGCAGACACGGGATCTCCACTCAAGCTTCACGTGATCGGAATATCATCCCAACTGGGATTATCTTTCTCAATCAATTCGATCTTCCAAGCACGGCGCCAGCGCTTGAGTCGTTTCTCGAATGCTATCGCATCATCGATGCGTACGAACTCGTCGCACCAGACGAGTTTGTGCAGTTTGTATTTACTCGTGAAGCCGTCAAATGTGCCGAGCTTATGCTGAGATACGCGCTGCGGCAGATTTGTCGTGATGCCCACATAGAGCACGCCATAGCGGCGATTGGTCATTATGTAGACCCATGCTCTATCGGCGGCCATTGGGAGATCCCGGGTCTGCGCAGCGGCACTTCGCGCCGCAGCGCGCCCGGGATGACGATACCATACCCGGCGAGGAGACTACGAAACCACTAAATCAGGGTGATGCGGTGGGAGCGTTCGAGCGCGTCGGCGACGGCTTCCAACCGTTTGCCGATCGTCTCGCCGGTGAGTGCACGCATATGCTTCGGCACTTGCAGGCGCACTTTGTCGCCATCCAATGAGAGCGGACATTGCGGCAACGTTCCGGCGCAAGCACCGGCAAGCGCAATCCCCAAGCGCAACGCCAAGCCCAGAATGCGTGCACGGTCGCGCGCTTCTTCGGGCAGGAACTTGCGCACGGCGCGAAGCTCCTCGGTCTCGCGGCCATCGGGATAGCGCTCATGCAGAGTGAGCGCGAGAAAAGCGCGGCCGCAATGATCAAGCCCCGAAAACTGTTCGGAAAGAACATGGGTGAAGCCGACCTCGGCGCGGTATTCGGGATGCTTGCGCCATGCGATATCCGAAAGCCAGCATGCGGCAATGCGCAAGCGGCGCTGCTCCGGCAATTCCCACTTGAACAGCGGCGCCGTCCAATCGACCAGCTCGGCACACAACGCCGGATCGCGCGCCATTTGCACGCACAGATCCTGCGCGACGGCAAACACCGGATCGATCGAGAGAAATGACGGGCCTTGCGCTTCGGCGACAATGCCCTCGCGCAAGCCGTAAGCCGAGACCATGACATTGCGGCACCCCGTGGCCTCAACCAGGCGCTCCAGCACCAGCGCGCCGAGCGGCAAGCCTTCAAGGCGTTTCTTGGCGATGCCGGCGATGCCATCCAGCGACTTCTTGCCGAGCTTGGAAACCGAGCGGCAAAAGCTCCGCCGCCTCTTCGTGCTCGATCTCATATTGATGAAGGATAGTGAGCGGATATTCCCGGCGGTCGAGATGGAGGCGCGCGAGATTTCGCCAGGTTCCCCCGACCATGTAGAATGTCTTGCCGCGCGCCGATTTGAGCCAACCGACCTTGCCAAGCGCCTCATCAACATAAGCGCGCGTGGCTTTGAGCGAAGGCAAGATTCTGATCCATCAAGCGCAACGGTCCGAGCGGCAAGGTAATCGGCTTCGCCGATCTCGCCGCGCTTGATCTGTACAAGCTCCAAGCTGCCGCCGCCGAGATCGCCGACAATGCCATTCGCTTCGCGGAATGCCGGAGAGCACGCCAGTGCCAGAGAGCTTGCCCTCCTCCTCACCCGACAAGATGCGGATCGGGGCTTTGAGCACGTCCTCGGCATGCGCAACGAATTCGCGCCCGTTCTCGGCATCGCGCACCGCAGCCGTCGCCACCGCTTCAACCTGCACGGCGCGTGTCGAAGCGATCAGCTCGCGAAAGCGCGCAAGCGCCTCGATCGCCTTCTGCACACCATCGTTATCCAGCCGGCCGGTCGACGCGATCTTGCGGCCGATGCCGCAAAAGATCTTTTCGTTGAAGAGCGGAATGAGCGCGCGCGCGCCGCGATTATAGACGACGAGCCGAACCGAATTGGAGCCGATGTCGACGACGGCGATACGATCAGCCGAAGCAAGCCCGGCGCTTGCCAGAAACTCGTGACGCGACAGCGGATTATTCATTCGCAGCAAACACGGCTCATGAGGGCTCGGCATCCGGATCAGCTCAGTCGGCCGCGCACCAGCCTTGAGAGCAGCGGTACCTCGCCCGGATAGGCTGGGATTGGTCATGAAATAGTCATGGGCATTGAACGGCGCTTCACCCTCTTTTGGCGCGATTCGCACGATAACGGCCATCGGGCAAAAGCTGCCAGCTCTGCTGATTGTCGCGCAGATTCGCCACCATGATCTGGTTGAGCACTTGGGCGTGCACTGTCTCGTTGGTGATCGGCACCAGCGCTTCGACCCGGCGATCGAGATTACGCGGCATCCAATCAGCCGAGGAAATATAGACGATGGCGTTTTTGTGCGGCAGGCCATGACCGCCACCGAAGCAGACGACACGCGTGTGCTCGAGGAACCGGCCGACAATGCTTTTCACGCGGATATTGCCCGAGAGCCCCGGAATGCCGGGCCGCAGGCAGCAGATGCCGCGTACAATAAGATCTATTTGCACACCGGCCTGGCTGGCGCGGTAAAGCGCATCAATCACCTGCGGATCAACAAGCGAGTTCATCTTGGCCCAGATCGCCGCCGGCCGGCGCGCGCGGGCGTGCAGTATCTCTTCCTCGATATGCTCCAGCAGACGCGTTCTGATCCCGCGCGGTGAAAGTGCGACGCATTTAAGGCCCTGCGGCTCGGCATAGCCGGTCAAGAAGTTGAAGATCTTCGCGGCATCGGAGGTGAGGTCCGGATTACAGCTGAACAGCGAAAGATCGGTGTAAATCTTGGCCGTCACGGCGTGATAATTGCCGGTGCCGAAATGGCAGTAGCTTCTGAGCGCGCCATCCTCGCGGCGGACGACCAGCGAAAGCTTGGCGTGCGTCTTCAGCTCGACGAAACCGTAGACAACCTTGACGCCCGCTTTTTCGAGATCGCGCGCCCAGCGGATATTGGCCTCCTCATCGAAACGCGCCTTAAGCTCAACGAGCGCGGTGACGGTTTTGCCGGCTTCCGCGGCCTCGATCAGCGCTTTAACGATCGGCGAATTTTCGCTCGTCCGGTAAAGCGTCTGCTTGATCGCGACGACATCTTTGTCGGCGGCAGCCTGACGCAGGAACTGCACGACCACGTCGAAAGATTCATACGGGTGATGGACCAGAATGTCCTTTTGGCGGATCGCCGCAAAGCAATCGCCATCATAGTCGCGGATGCGCTCCGGGAAGCGCGGATTGTAGGGCGGGAACTTGAGATCGGGCCGATCCGGCAGGATCAGCTCCGCGGTTTGCGCAAGACCCAAGGATTCCATCGACAACGACAACCTCAGTGGTGATGCCCATCTCATGAGCGACAAAGCCGCGCAACTCTTCGGGCATGACCGACTTCGAATTTGAGGCGGATGACGCTGCCGCGCTTACGCCGCTTCAGCGCCGTCTCGTAATAGCGCACGAGATCTTCAGCTTCTTCCTCGACCTCGATGTCGCTGTCTCTGATGATGCGGAAAGCGCCCTTGCACAAAAGGTCGTAGCCGGGAAACAGGCGGTCGAGGAAAAGTGCGACAAACCGCTCGAGCGTGATGAATCTGACAACCGGCTCACCCCGCGCATTGGTCGCACCGTCCGGCAGGCGGATGAAGCGCGGCACCTGATCGGGGATCGGCACAAGCGCATTCATCACTTCGCCATCGACGCGGTGGCGCAGCTCGAGCGCGAGCGTAAAGCCGAGATTGGAAATGAACGGAAATGGATGCGCCGGATCGATCGCCAGCGGCGTGAGCACAGGGAACACCTGCGACATGAACCAGTCCGCGGCCCAATCGATGTCGCTGGGCGTCATCTCTTCAGGATCGATGACGGCGATCCCGTTCTCGCGCAGCTCGCTGCGGAGCTGCACCCAGCGCACCTGCTGCTCGGCAATCAGTTTGGCGGCCGCTGAATAAATTTCGGCAAGCTGCTGCGCCGGCGTGAGACCCTCAGGGCTCACCGTGCTGATGCCGGCCTGGACCTGGCCGTGAAGCCCGGCAACGCGGACCATGAAGAACTCGTCCAGATTTGCCGCCGAGATCGACAAGAAGCGCAGGCGCTCCAAGAGCGGGTGGCGCGGATTGGCGGCCTCCTCCAACACACGCGTGTTGAAGGCAAGCCAAGACAGCTCGCGATTGATGAAGCGCTTGGGAGAGCGGCTATCGATGGCGGCGCCCGGCTCGGCCGCCTCCGGCTGATCGATATCTAGGCTGCGCGTCTGGGTGATACTCATTGCTCTTTCCTGCCGATCACGTTTCGCGACCGTTTTACGTCCCAAATGCGACGGTTCTTCCTATCACAGACGCCGGCCGCCGCGCGATGGCTTCAGCCGGCGCGCAGCTCATCCAGCACCTCGGACGCCACCTTCTGGCTCAGCGGCTCCTTCAGCGCCAAACTTCGCTGATTAAGGGCGGAAATAAGGTTAACGGCGGCCTCATGCGTGCGCTCCATGCGGGCGGCGCAAAACGCCGCAACGGCCGGATCAAGCGCCATCTGGGCACCTTCGGCCAGCACGACAAGAAATTCTTTCAAGAAGGCCTCATCGGGCGGCCCGATCTCCGCCGACAAAGCTGATTTAAGCCGCGTCTTGAGATCGGCAAGCCTGAGCTCGAGGCCGGCCGCCGGCAGGCGCGAGGTGAGCAACAGCCTTCCGCCCTGCTCCTGGATTGAATTGGCGAGGTGGAACAACGCCTCCTCGTTCTTCAGCCGCTCGATGCCATCAATCGCCACCAGCTTGGCATCCGGCAGGATCGCCGACCAGGCGAAGCCCAGCCGCTCTGCATCGAGGAACATCGCGTCCTCGTTGTAGGCCCAGACCGAAGCGAGATGGGTCTTGCCTGACGCCGCGGGTCCGTGGACCAACACGAATGGCGTCGGCCACTCCGAAAACACCGTCTTGGCGGCGAGCCGGTTGCAGCCACCGACAAGGAAGGGGGCGGGCTCGCCACGCACGAAGCCAAGCGGCAGAGGCAGTTGGGGCGTTTGGCTCACTTGGCCTCTCTGCCTTCAAGCCTAATGCTGCAAATCTACGCGCCGAAGCGGCACCGTGTCGGCGACGCTACCGATCACAACGCCCGTGTTAGGCGCGGGGGCGCCGGCTTGAGAACTGTCGGTGATCTGCCAGTGGTCGCCGGTTTGCGTCAATGTCAGCGAGACCTGCGCGAGTGTGATCCGCAACTGATCCGGTGTGCCGGCAAAGCCAAGCTCAACAGCGGCGCCACCAGTCGAGAGGGCCAGAAGGTTGAAGCTAGCCAGAGTTGGAAGCTGTTGCAGCTTGCGGCTGATGGTGAGCCACTCCTGCACGCTCGAGAACGGCACCGATGCGACGAGCGTGCTTTGCTCTCCGGCGTTGATGATGGTCGCCGCTTTCCAGGACTCTGAAAGCTGCGAAAGCGCCGCCTCGACCGCTTGATCGAACGCGGCATTGATGTCGCCGCCCGCATAGCTGGCCTGGCTCGACGAATCCCCGCTCGCCGACAGAATGTGCATCTTGATGGCGATCGCGCCCGAGGCCTGCGGAACGGCGTCCGCTATCACGACGCGGCTCACGCCATATCGTTGCGCCATGCCCGCAACATCGTCCCAGCTGGCAGTTATTGCCTGCGCGGCGGTTATCGTGCGGGCATCTTCGAGGTCGTTGCTCGGCAGGATAACGGGCACGAGCGCATCGGCCAGATCATGGCGCGCCCACGCAGCGCGCCACGGATTTGGATCTTCGAACAGCACGGTCTGGCCCGGCTGCTCGTAAACCGGGAGGACCAGCACAGGGCGCGAGCGGGTCTCGCTGTAGCCGATTCCATTGCCGCGCAAGAGACTGCGGATCGCGGCCGGCTTAAAGCTGTAGGTGATCCGAGCGATGTAATGCGTTGAGCTGCTTTTCTCCTGGGTCACTTCATAGCCGAGAACCAAATTGGACAGCTGGACCGCATCGGCGCTCGGCAAACGCCCCCAATCGTCGTGCCGTGTCAGCCTCTGAAGCAGCTCCTGATAAGCAATACGCTGGCCCTGCGCGATCGCGATATCGCGCGCCTGAGCCGCGCCATTCGATGTGGCGTCGACCGCAACATTGCTCACGGTAAAGACATTGCCGGCGGCCAAAGCTGCACCTGGCAGCGCCAGGCTGATCAACGCCAATAGGACCCAGGAAAGCGCGCGCGTCACTCGAGAACCCCCGTCTCCTCTGCCGGCCCGGGACTGGCGCGGCATTCACCGGCCGGGACTATACCACCGCCAGGTAAACTCCAAACCCATGCGGGCCCGGGAACCGGAAATGTTGATCGCCTTGATCACGAGCTTAGCTTCACTCTGACCACCCGCTTCAAGACCTTGCACGAGGCTGCAATTTCGGGTGGGTTAACGCCCGATTCCAGCCGGCCGCCCGAACCCGGCCTGCCCAGCATGAAGGTCTCATGTCCCGCCCCCCGCAGCCAAAAGTGCCATCGCAGACTCCGAACCGGCACACTTATCGGAGCGCTGGCGTTGATATCGACAATGCCGATGCGTTCATCAAAGCCATCGCGCCGCTCGCCAAGTCGACCCGGCGCACGGGTGCGGATGCCTCGCTCGGCGGGTTCGGCGCCCTCTTCGATCTCAAGGCCGCCGGTTATGACGATCCCATTCTGGTGACGACAACGGACGGTGTCGGCACCAAGCTCAAGCTGGCAATCGAGACCGGCATGCACGACACGATCGGCGTCGATCTCGTTGCGATGTCGGTGAACGATCTCATCGTCCAGGGCGCCGAGCCGCTTCTGTTTCTCGATTATTTCGCGACTAGCAGGCTTGATCGCGCGGTGGCCGAGCGTGTTGTCGCCGGCATTGCCGCAGGCTGCCGCGACGCAGGTTGCGCACTGATCGGCGGCGAGACCGCGGAGATGCCGGGGCTCTATGGCGAAGGCGATTATGATCTTGCCGGCTTTTCGGTTGGCGCGGTCGATCGGGGCAAGATTTTGCCGCGCGCGGATGTTGCGCCGGGCGATGTGATTATTGGCCTCGCATCGAGCGGCATTCACTCCAATGGCTATTCGCTGGTGCGCAAGTTGATCGCCGACAGGCAGCACGCGCTCACAGAGCCAGCGCCCTTCGATGTGGAAGGCAAAACATTCGGTGAGGCGCTGCTGACGCCGACGCGCATTTACGTCAAATCGATCTTGCCGCTGGTAAAGGCGGGACGCGTTAAAGCGCTGGCGCATATCACCGGCGGCGGATTGACAGAGAATGTGCCGCGCGTCTTGCCGGACGGCACGTGCGGCGCTCATCGATCTTTCACTGTGGATGCGCGCTTCAGTATTTGGCTGGTTGCAGAAGGCCGGCAATATCGAGACCCTCGAGATGCTGCGCACTTTCAATTGCGGCGTCGGTATGATCGCCATTGCAAGCCAGAGCGATGCGCCCTCATTGATCGCCGATCTTGTTGCCTCTGGCGAGGAAGCACTCGTGATCGGTGAGATCGTAGCGCGCACCGGCGAGCCTGAAACGCGCTACACAGGCAAGTGGGAATGAAGAAGCGCGTTGCGATCCTGATTTCCGGCCGCGGCAGCAACATGGCGGCGTTGATCAACGCCGCTAAGGCGCCGGACTTTCCCGCCGAGATCGCGCTTGTTCTCTCAAGCCGGCCGGAAGCCATGGGCCTGACCATCGCACGCGAACAAGGCGTGCCGACGCAAGCCATCGATCACCGCGTGTTCGAGGACCGCGCCGCCTTCGACAATGTCATCGATGTCGCGCTGCACTCGCGCGATATCGATATCGTCTGCCTCGCCGGCTTCATGCGCATCTTCACCGATACGTTTGCCGCGAAATGGCAAGGCAAGATGATCAATATTCACCCCTCGCTTCTGCCCGCTTTCAAAGGCCGCAAGCCGCATGAGCTGGCGCTCGAAGCGGGCGTTGCGATCTCAGGGTGCAGCGTGCATTTCACCGTGCCGGAGCTCGATGCCGGGCCGATTATTGGCCAGGCAGCCGTTCCGGTGCACCGCATCGACACCGTGCAGTCGCTCGAAGCGCGCGTGCTCAAGGTCGAGCATGAGCTTTATCCCCAATGCCTCAAGCTTTTGTGCGAAGATAAGGTGAAGCTCGACGGCGAGCGCGCGGTGTTTGCGCCGGGCATCGAGGCGCCGTCCTTCTGGCGCGGCGCCTGACAACAAACAAGGAGGTGGGAGATGAGCGCTCAAAGCGCCGGCACACTTAAAGAGATTTTGGTCTCGACGGATTGGCTCGCTGAGCACCTGAAAGATCCCGATTTGCGCATCCTGGATTGCACCGTCTCGATGCTGCCGAGCACCGGACGGCCGGTATGCATTCGGCAGCGGACGCGCGGATTACGACAAGAGCCACATTCCCGGCGCTGTTTTCTGCGATGTGACGAACGAGCTCAAAGACAAAAACGATCCACGCCCGCAAATGATGCCCTCGCCCGCGCACATGAGCGAGGTCATGGGCGCGCTTGGCGTTGGGCCCGGCACCAAAGTCGTCGTCTATGACCGCGGTAATCATGTTTGGGCGGCGCGCGTGTGGTGGACTTTGCGCGTTTTCGGATTTGACAACGCCGCTGTGCTCGATGGCGGCTGGCAGAAATGGGCCCGCGAGGGCCGCACCGTTTCAAGCGAGCCGGCGCACTATCCGCCGGCGAAATTCGAGGCGCGCTATCGCCCTGAGCTGATTGCTTCGAAAGGCGATGTCATGGCTGCGCTTGGCGATAGTGACACGCTGATCATCAATGCGCTTTCGGCGGCTGAGCATAGGGGCGAAGTGGTGCGCCTGCCACGGCGCCGGCCGCATCAAGGGCACAAAGAATGTCCATGCCGATGCGCTGCTCGACGGCGCGAGCATGGCCTATCTCTCGCGCAACGAGCTTCACAACAAGTTCGAAGACGTCGGCGCGCACAAGGCGCAGAAGATCTTTACCTATTGCGGCGGCGGAGTATCGGCTTGCGGCACTGCGCTCGCCCTCACCTTCCTGGGCTTCGACAATGTTGCGGTCTATGACGGCTCGCTCGCCGAGTGGACGGCCGACCCCGAGGCACCAATGGAGACCGGCTAGGCCGCGTCCTCAATTGTCATGGCCGGGTTGTTATCCCGGCCATCCATTGTTCGGCAGCTTCCAATGTCTCACTAAGGCCCGGGCGATTGTTGCGCCATGGATGGCCGCCACAACGGGGCGGCCATGACGAGTTAGGAATTAGTGCGAAAGTCAAGGAGAGCCGGGCTCAGCCGACGATTTCGTCAGGCTTGAAGAAGAACTCGATCTCCCGCTTTGCGGAGGTGGGCGAATCGGAGCCGTGCACCGAATTGCGCTCGATCAACTCGGCGAAGAGCTTGCGAATCGTGCCCGGCGCCGCGTTCGCCGGGTTGGTCGCGCCCATCACCTCACGATTACGCGCGATTGCGTTCTCGCCCTCGAGCACCTGCACGACCACCGGCGCCGATGTCATGAATGCGATGAGGCTATCGAAGAACCCCTTGCCCTTGTGCTCGGCATAAAAGCCTTCGGCCTGCTGCTTGGTCATGTGGATGCGCTTTTGCGCGACAATCCTGAGGCCGCCCTCCTCCAGGCACGTGATCACCTTGCCGGTGATGTTGCGCGCGGTTGCGTCCGGCTTGATGATCGAGAAGGTGCGCTCTTTGGCCATGATTTCCGTCCACTTGCTGTAAGGCGCGCGTTATAGCCGAAAGCGCAATTCGGCGGCAAGGCGATGCCGTCGCTAATGCAGTGCTTTGGCGCGTGCGCGCGGCTTTGCCATGCGCTTCAAATCACGCTTGAGCTGCTGCCAATCGTCGCGCTCGATCGGCAAAAACACGCGCTGGGTCGGCGGAGCGGTCTTGTCGCGCTTGGCAAGCTCGGCCGAGAGCGCGCGCATATCCGCGCCCGATTGCAGCCATGCCGTGCGCCGCTCCATCACCGCAGCGTTGCGCGCCGTCATGCCCGCGGGCGTCAGCTCCTCACCGAAGTCAGGACCAAAAGGCGGCCCCGGATCACGGCCCAACACGCGATCCAGCATCGCCATGCCGACAAGCGGGGTGAAATGCGCAGCTTCATAGAAATAGGGTTGCGGCACAGTTTGTGTCTCGCTTGGCAGATCGGAATAAGGGCCCATGCGGAAGCCGGAAAAATCCCAAAGCACGGCACCGCCTCTGTCAGCGACACACGGCTTCACCGGCGTGTTTTGCGCCATCGCTGCAAAGCGCTGCGCAACCTCAGCAAGCCAACGCTCTTCATCGCCATACCGCCCGGCAACATATTCAGCTTCGTCCTTCAAGATGTGCGAGGGAAACACAACGCCGATCACCTGCACGCCATTGCCCGAGAGCGCCTTGAGCACATCTGAGAGAAACTCCAGCCGCTGCGGGTCGTATTGAAAGTCGCGATAGCCGGCGACATAGCTGAATGCGCTTCTCAGCGTGTCTTTGCGTTGCTCGCCCGGCTTGAAGATGAGTGGGTGCTCCGGCTTGGGCGCGTGATGACGCAGATTATCGCTGATCGTTTGCACGCTGCGCCAGAAGGCGTGCGGTGAAAGCGCGGTGCGTGCAAGCGCGCCGAAGCGCGAGCCATCCGGCAAAGGCGTGATCCAATAGGTCGAGCGGCCCTTATAAGTCGGCGAGTATGAGGTGTATTCGAGCCCGACAACAACGCAGCGCAAGTCCGGCGAACGCCCGGCAAGCGCGAGAGCGCGGGAAATCTCAAAGGCGCCCGTGCCGCGTATGCCGGCGTCATAAAGGCCGCCTGGCCAGCGATCCGGGCCAAGCGTGCGCGGGAATCCATCAACCGCGCGCGAGGTGCCGGTGAGGATCGTACCATGCCCGCCTTCGACAACAGCCTGCCCAACCGTGACGCGCCTTCCGTCTTCATCGCGCCGCGTCTTCTTTGCATTGAAGCCGGCGATGCGTGGGCCATGCAGCGTGTCGTATGGATCAACGAGCAGCTCGAACGCGGCCATCGCAAAGATGAGCGCGAAAAAAATCGCCAGCAGGCGGCTCGTATAGCTTTTCATGAGGGTCAGAACGCGAAATAGATGAAGGGCGTGACCTTGGAGGCATTGAGCACGCAGACGAACAACATGCAAGGAGACGGCGACGCCGATCGGTCGCATGGGACGCCAGTGCAACGTCCGCGCAAAGCGGCGGCGCGACACTTGCCGTTTCGATCATCTCGGGGTGAGATTGTCATAGAACAGATGCCGGTATCGGGCAGGCCCCACACGATCGCAAGACCCGAGCGCAACGAGGCCAAGCCCGCCCCAATCGGGCCGCTGACATGTGCGCGGCCCATGCCCGCCATGCCCGGATCACCCGCGCCAGCCGCTCGAATGTCCGGCGCGCGGAAGAACATCCAGGCGAAGGTAACGAAGAGAAACGTCACGCCGATCATTACCGTTGCCGAACATCTCGCTCGGCCGCGGCAGCTTGCCTTCCTCCCAGAGATGCGCGGCGGCGAGCACGAGACCATGCAGCCCGCCCCAAACGACGAACGTCCAACCCGCGCCATGCCACAGCCCGCCGAGCAGCATGGTGACCATCAGATTGAGATAGCGCCGCAGCTTGCCGTGCCGGTTGCCGCCGAGCGGAATGTAGAGATGATCGCGCAGGAATTGCGACAGGCTGATATGCCAGCGGCGCCAGAAATCGACGATCGAGACCGAGCGGTAAGGCGCGTTGAAATTGATCGGCAGGTGATAACCGAAGGAGCGCGCAAGGCCGATCGCCATGTCCGAATAGCCGGAGAAGTCGAAGAAGATTTGCAGGCTATAGGCAAACGCACCGATCCAGGCCTCGCCAATACCCGGCACGCGGCCAGAGGCCGCCGCCACCGAATGCGACGGCTCGCCGAAGTCTGATCGAAATTATCGGCCAAGCAGGACTTTCTTGGCGAGCCCGACCGAGAACATCGAGAGGCCGACGCCGAGATTGTCCCAGATGTCGTCCTTGCGATCCTTGTTCGCGAACTGGTTGGAGATCTGACGATGCTGAACCGATGGGCCCCGCAATCAGATGCGGAAAGAACGACACGAACAACTGTGCGGCACGAGCCTGGCGCGGCCGCGTTCTGCCGGTCCACAAGTCGATCAAAAAGCTGATCTGCTGGAAGGTGAAGAACGAGATGCCGAGCGGAATATCGCGCGCTGGCCACTGGAGGTCATGGCCGGCAAGCTCGGTCGCCACACGCCGAAGAAGTGCAGATATTTGAACGCGCCAAGCGCACGGAGATTGACCGCGATGGCGCAGATCACGATCCACTTCTTGCGCCAGCGCACAATCGCAAGGCCGACGAGATAATTGCCGACGGCCGAGCCAAGAAGGATCGGTAGATTGCGCAATGTCCCAGACGGAATAGAAGACGAGCGAGCCGAGCGTAAGCACCACCAGCGCAGCTGATGCGAGACGAACCGGCGGGCGAGGTAATAGAGCGCGAGAAGGCCGGGCAGGAAGACGAAGATGAACTCCAGCGAATTGAAGAGCATGCGCCCCTCGTGGGGCCCGGCTTTCGGCCCCGGCGAGGCAAATCATGTTCGCAAGCCGTTTGTCAACGGCTGGCGGGCGGCGCGCCGTCACGCCATCTTCAGGCCCTTGGTTAGCACAAGGAGGTGACGGCCATGAGCGAGGATCATGCCTTGGAAGGCGGCTGCGATTGCCGCGCTGTTCGCTACCGGATGAGCTCAAAGCCGCTGTTCGTGCATTGCTGCCATTGCCGCTGGTGCCAGCGCGAGACGGGCAGCGCCTTCGCGCTGAATGCGATGATCGAAAGCGAGCGCGTCGCCCTGCTTTCAGGTGAGCCGGAGCTTATCAACACGCCATCCAACAGCGGCAAGGGCCAGATGATCGCGCGCTGCCCGGTGTGCAAGATCGCTGTGTGGAGCAATTACGGCGGCGCGGGCGACAAGGTCCGCTTCGTGCGCGTCGGCACGCTCGACAATCCAGATGCCTGCCCGCCGGACATTCACATCTTCACCTCATCCAAGCAGCCTTGGGTGATCCTGCCGGCCGGCACGCCAGCGGTTGCCGAATATTACGACCGCAAGACTTATTGGCCGAAAGAAAGCCTTGAGCGGCGCGATGTTTTGCTTGGCCGTTAGCGCATACGGTACCCATCAAACTGAGATCGTCGTGGCCGGGCTTGACGATTGTTAGGGGCGTCTTCTTGACCACAAGAGGTTCAAGGCAAGGATCCACACAATCGCACCAGCGGCCGCCGAATAAATCTTAAGGGATGACGGGCGCCGCGTCTTCGGTTATCCACCCGCCCATGCTGCACGTGAACGACCTTACGATCCGGATCGCCGGGCGGGTGCTTATCGACCATGCGACGGTTGCGATCCCTGACGGCTGGGTGGTCGGCCTTGTCGGTCGCAACGGTGCCGGCAAGACGAGCCTGTTCCGCGTTGTGCTCGGCGAGCAATCAACCGATGGCGGCGGCGTCTCGATCCCCAAAGGGCGGCGCATCGGCGCGCTGGCCCAGGAAGCGCCCGGCGGCCCTGAGAGCCTGATCGACACCGTGCTCGCCGCCGACACCGAGCGCGAAGCGCTGATGGCCGAGGCCGAGACGGCAACCGATCCGCACCGGATCGCCGAGATTCACACGCGCCTTGCCGACATCGATGCGCATTCGGCACCCGCACGTGCAGCGACGATCCTTAAAGGCCTGGGCTTCGATGATGCGGCCCAGGCGCGGCCTTGCTCCGATTTCTCCGGCGGCTGGCGCATGCGCGTTGCGCTCGCGGCCCTCTTGTTCTCCGAGCCCGATCTTCTCCTGCTGGACGAGCCGACGAATTATCTCGACCTTGAAGGCACGATCTGGCTCGAAAGCTTTCTGAAGAGCTATCCGCGCACTTGCATCATCGTCAGCCATGACCGCGACCTCCTCAATCGCGTAGCGCGCGGCATCATCCATCTCGACCAATGCAAGCTCACGCTCTATTCCGGCAATTACGACACGTTCGAGAAGACGCGCATGGAGAAGCTCGCGCTGCTCTCGGCGACCAAAGCGAAGCAGGAAGCCGCACGGCGCCACATGCAGGCTTTTGTCGACCGGTTTCGCTACAAGGCTTCGAAGGCACGCCAGGCGCAAAGCCGCCTTAAGATGCTGGCCAAGATGACGCCGATCGAGATCGCTGCCGAAGTGCCTGTACCGCAATTCAAGTTCCCCGATCCGGCGCCGCTTTCGCCGCCGATCCTGCGGCTTGAAGACGTGAGTGCCGGTTATGGCGACCGCGTGGTGCTCAGCGGTCTTGATTTGCGCATCGATGAGGATGACCGCATCGCTTTGCTCGGCGCCAACGGCAATGGCAAATCGACTTTCGCCAAGCTTTTGTCCGATCGCTTGGAGCCGATGCAAGGGCATATCTATCACCATAAGAAGCTGAAGGTCGGCTATTTCGCGCAGCATCAGCTCGATGAGTTGAATCCCAAAGAGTTGGTCTACGACCATGTCCGCGCGCTTCGGCCCGACGCGACGGAAGCGCAAGTGCGCGCACGGGCCGGCGCCATCGGCTTTCCGGGTGACCGCGCGTTTACTGCTGCGGAGAAGCTGTCGGGCGGCGAGAAGGCGCGGCTGGCGCTGGCGCTGGCGGCGTTCGATGGGCCGCATCTGCTCATTCTCGACGAGCCGACCAACCATCTCGATATCGAAAGCCGCGCGGCGCTGCTCGAAGGGCTGAATGAATATGCCGGCGCTGTGATCTTGATCAGCCACGATCCTTATTTGATCGAGGCATGTGCCGACCGGCTGTGGCTCGTTGCGAACGGCACAGTGACGGCCTATGACGGCGATATCGATGATTACCGCCGTGAGCTGCTGGAGGAAAAGGGTCTCAGGCGCGATCGATCCAAGAAAAACGAGCAACCTGTCTCGCGCCAGGAAGCACGCAAAGATGCCGCCAAAGCGCGCGCCGGTATCGCGCCGCTGAAGCGCGCCTCCGAAGCCGCCGAGAAACGCGTGGCCGAATTGACGAAGCAACTTGCCGCACTCGATTTCAAGATCGCGGAGCCCGGCTTGTACGAGCGCGATCCAGGTGCCGCCGCGCGGCTTGGCAAGGAACGCGCATCACTCACCGCCGAAATCGCGAAGGCGGAGGAAGCTTGGCTCGCCGCCGAAGCCAAATGGGAAGACGCCCGCGCCGGAGCTTCCGCATTGTCATCCCGGACGCGATGCAATGACGCAGCGCGCTCGGGATGACAGCTATGGGTTAGGCTTTCTTTTCCCAGCGGCCTTGGGCGTTCTGCTGATAGTAGGTGACTGCGACGCCCTGATCCTTGAACGTCTTCCATCTCCCGCGCGCATCGGAAAGCGCCGCTTCGTCACCACCGTCGAACAGAAGGATCACGCGCTCGAAGGCATCGATTGCGCCGGGCTCGGCTTGATCGATCAGGATCAGAAGTTGGCGCGGATCGTACTCACGCCCATCGTGCGCGATGAGCACGGGTTGAAGCTCGGTATCCGGATCATCGGCGCTGCCATGCGCAAGAAACGAGTTGTCGCGGTAGGACCAGAGGATGTCGTCAAGCGCGCGCACGCGCTCCTTCGATGTCGTGCGCACCAGCGCGCGCCAGCCGCGCTCCAAGCCCTTCTCGAGCAAGCCCGGCAGTACCGCATCAAGCGGCGAGCGCTCCAGATGATAGAACCAGACTTCCGGCATGCATTTGTCTCATCTCACCTCTCCCTTGATGGGAGAGGTCGCCCCCGACTTGATCGGGGGCGGGTGAGGGTGACGTACAAGGAGTCTTTGATTTCAACCCCTCACCCTAACCCTCTCCCACAAGGGGAGAGGGATTTGAAATGCCTAGCTTTCGTAATAGTCAGCGACCAAGCGGTTGAGCAGCCGCACGCCGTAACCTGTCGCCCAAGCGGGCGTTGTCGGGCGCGCCTCGCCAATCCAGGCCGTGCCGGCAATATCAAGATGCGCCCAGGGCAAATCATTGACGAAGCGCTTCAGAAATTGCGCGGCGGTGATCGAGCCGGCGTTGCGCCCGCCGACATTTTTCATGTCGGCAAACTTCGAGCGTATCAGCTTGTCGTAATTGTCGCCCATCGGCATGCGCCAGACCGGCTCACCTTCCTCTTTGCCCGCCGCGGTGATGTGATCCGAAAGCTCATCATTGTTGGAGAACAGCCCGGCATATTCATGGCCGAGCGAGACGAGGATCGCGCCCGTCAAAGTCGCCAGATCGATCATGAATTGCGGTTTGAAGCGGTCTTGCGTGTACCAAAGCGCATCGGCGAGCACGAGCCGCCCTTCGGCATCGGTGTTGATGACTTCGATCGTCTGGCCCGACATCGAAGTGACGATATCGCCGGGGCGCTGCGCATTGCCGCCGGGCATGTTCTCGACAACGCCAATCACACCGATCGCATTCACTTTCGCCTTGCGCTTGGCAAGCGCCAGCATCGTGCCGGTGACGGCGGCGGCCCCGCCCATATCGCCCTTCATGTCTTCCATGCCGGCCGGCGGCTTGAGCGAGATGCCGCCGGTATCGAACGTCACGCCCTTGCCGACGAAAGCCACCGGCTTCTTGGTGCGCGCCGCGCCTTTCCATTGCATGACCACGAGCTTGGGCTCTTGCTCGCTGCCCTGCCCCACGCCCAGAAGCGAGCCCATCTTCAGCTTCTTCATCTGCGCAACGCCGAGCACTTCGACCTCGACACCGAGCGACGTCAGCTTTTGGCAACGCTTGGCGAACTCCGCAGGAAAGAGAATGTTCGCCGGCTCGCTGATGAGATCGCGGGCAAGCGCGACCCCTTCTGCCACCGCAGCCTCCGCCGCGAATGAGCGCCGCGCGGCCGTCGCTGCGTCGGTCGCGATCGTGATCTTGTCCAAGGTGGGCTTGTCGTTCGGCTTTTGCTTGGTGAAGTAAGAATCGAACCGGTAGGATTCGAGCAGAGCCGCCGAGGCGATATGGGCGGCAAGCACGCCCTCTTCCGCCGCCGCGCCTTCAACCGTATCAAGCACAATGGTCAGCGCCGTCTCACCGCTTTTGAGCAGGCGCTTGACCGCGGCCGCGCCGATTTTCTCAGCTGCAAGGCCGTCGAATTTCTCAGGGTTGCCAAAGCCGCAAACCAGCAGACGCGTGAGCTTGGTTCCCGCCGGCGCCAGGATCTCGACGATTTCGCCAGGAGTGCCGGCGAATTGCGTCGCCTTGAGCGCTCTAGCGACCTGGCCGTGGCTTGCCTTGTCCAGCGCTTCGCCCGAATGGAGCAACTTGCCCTTTTGGCCAGCAAGCACGAGCACGGAGCCGCTTTCAGGCACGGTACGCTTAGCGAAGGTTACGTTCATGAGAGAAGGTCCGAGGCGGGGAGCGAAGCGCGGAAACTAGCCAATTGACGCCCCCCCTGCAAATGTCTCATACCGAAGGTGTTGCCCCTTAAGGGCCGCCGCGGGGCCGGCGGCGCCGCATGACCAGCAGCACCGCCGAAGCGCCATTCATGACTCAGTTTTCAGGTTACATTTTCCGGCAAACCCTTTGGCCAACCTTGTTTTTCATGGTGGTGCTGACGGGCGTCGTCGTCATGAGCCAGGGCCTGAGGATGCTTGATGTGGTGATCAACCGCGGGCAATCCGCCGGCACCTTCTTCGAGCTGGTGCTTCTGCTGGTGCCGAGCCTTATGGTTCTGGTGCTGCCGATCGCCCTTTTTTGCGCCGTGCTCTACACGCTCAATCGTCTGTATACGGATAGCGAAGTCGTCGTCATGTGGTCGGCCGGGCTCGGGCGCTGGTCGATTGCATCGCCCATTATCGCGCTCGCGCTCATCGCCGCCGCCATCGGCTATTTCCTCAATCTCTATCTCATGCCGCTGTGCTACGGCATCATGAAGGACAAGGTCTACGAGATCCGCGCCGATGTCGCGAGCGGGCTGTTCCGCGAAGGCGCCTTTACCTATCCCATCAAGGGCGTCACGGTATTCGTGCGCGAGGTCACCGGCTCCGGCGTGCTCAAGGGCATTTTCGTGCAGGATGCACGCCCGGGCGAGGCCGCAGGCACTTATATGGCCGAGAGCGGGCAGCTCGTGCGCACGAGCAAAGGGCCCGTGTTGATCATGCGCGACGGCACAACGATACGCAAGCTGCCGGGATCGACCGGCCATCCGATCTTCGCGCAATTCTCGGAGTCAAATCTGCCGATCCTGGCCGACACGCAGATCAACGCCGCACGTGAATATAATGAGCGCTACCTGCCGGAGCTGTTTCATCCCAATCCCAATGTGCCATGGGATGTGAAGAACCGCGGACGGCTGATCTCTGAAGGCCATATGCGCCTCGCGACGCCACTTTATAATCTCGCATTGCCGCTGATCGGCATCGTCTCGCTTCTCTGCGGCAGCTTCAGCCGGCGCGGCTTTGCGATACGCATTCTCGGTGCGGTGGCGCTCGCCATATTCGTTCGGGTTGCCGGCGTTGCCGCCCACTCGATTGTGCAGAACCACCTCAACCTCGCCTTCATTCACTATCTAATTCCGATTGCAACGATCGGTGTGTGCTCGGCCTATCTGTCGGGAATAGATGTCTTCCGGCCGCTCACGCGTCACTTCGCGCGCAAGCGGGCGGCGATTGCGGGAGCTTGAGTTCTTGCTGCCCCGGTGGACCCTCACGCGCTATCTCGCCACGCAATTCATCATAGCGGTCGGCATTGTGCTGGCCTTAATTCTCGTCCTCGACTTCATCTTCGACATCATGGCCATGGGACAGCGCTTTGGCGCCAAGGAAGGCATCACCTTCGGCACCATCATATCGATGTCGGCCCTGAAGATGCCGAACCTCGTCGAGGATACGATCCCTTTCGCAATCCTCATCGGCGGCACTTGGTGCTTCTCGTCCTTATCGCGCTCGAGCGAGCTCATTGTCGCGCGCGCCGCTGGCGTCTCGGCATGGCAGTTTCTTGCGCCCGCTCTTGCCATCGGCTTTGTCGGTCGGCGTGCTCCTTATCACCGCCTATGACCCGCTTGCCGCGGCTATGATCGAGCGCGAAGAAGGGCTTGAGTTCGAAATTCCTGCATAGTCAGACCAGCCTGCTTGATATTTCATCGACGGGTCTTTGGCTGCGCCAGGTCAATCACGGCGAGCCTGCGATCATCAACGCGCAGAAGGTCAGCGATCACGGTGCGCGGCTCGAGGATGTGGCGATCTACATGACCACGCCGCAAGACCGTTTCGTCGGCATCGTCACCGCCCAAGTCGCAACGCTCGAGCCCGGTCGCTGGCTGCTCGAAGGCGGCGTAATCCGGCACGTCGGCGAGGAAAATCAGCCGCGCCCCGTTGCCGAGTTCGGCACCGAGCTGACGCGATCTCAGATTCAAGACAGCTTTGCCAGCCCGAAGACGATGTCGTTCTGGCAATTGCCTCACTTCATCAAGCTCGCACAACAGGCTGGATTCAATGCACTGCGCCACCGGCTGCACTACTACTCCATGCTCGCAACGCCGCTCTTGCTCTGCGCGATGATCCTGTTGGCCGCGGTGTTTGCGCTGCGCGTGCAACGCGGGCGCGGGCTCGGCTTTCTTGTCGTTGGTGCCGCGCTCACCGGCTTCACGCTGTACACCGCCACAAGCTTCTCCAAGGCGCTCGCGCTCGGCGGGGTGGTTCCCGTCACGCTCGCCGCATGGGCACCCGCCGCGACGGCGATGCTGCTCGGCGTCGCCTTCATCCTGCACTTCGAGGATGGCTGAGGAATGATCCTCGCAAGGCTGGGGCTGAATATTCTCGCGCGGGGCCATAGAGGCGTGATCGCCCGTCTCGTGACAGCGCTTTTCTTTGCCTGCGCACTGCTCGGGCCCGCGCGCAGCTTCGCCGCCGATATCTCTCCACTCAACAGCCAATCCAGAAATGCGCTTGCGGCCGCATCGCGCTGCCAAAGCGTTCCGCCCGGCGGCGTCAGACGCAAAGATGGCGAAGTGCTGTTCTCGGCGCAAAACCTGACCTACAACGAAGCCACACAGGTCGCGATCGCCGACGGCCATGTTGAAGCTGCGTTCTACTCATGCGTGCTCATCGCCGATCACGTCGAGTACGACCTCAAGAACAACATCGTGCGCGCCAAGGGCAATATCGCGATCCTCGAGCCCTCGGGCACCGCGGTGTTCGCCAACAGCCTGGAGCTTTCGGGCGGGCTTGAAGCAAGGCCTGGTGATGGGCTTCTCAGCGGTCCTTGGTGACGGCAAAGCGCGCATCGCAGCGCAAGCGCCAAGCGCAAAGCCGGCGATATCACCGAGCTCGATCATGTCGTCTACAGCCCGTGCCAAGTCTGCAACAAGCCGGGCTTTCAGCCGCTCTGGCAGATCAAAGCGCTGCAAGGTCATCCACGACGCCAAGCGCAAGATCATCACATACAAAAGCGCGGTGATGGAGGTGAAAGGCGTTCCCGTCTTCTACCTGCCCTATTTCGAGCATCCCGACCCTTCGGTTAAACGCGCAAGCGGCCTTCTGGTCCCATCGTTCGGCAACTCGACCGATCTCGGCAACAATATCGAAGTCCCCTACTTCGTCAATTTCGCACCCAATCGCGACATGACGATCGACCCGATGTTCACAACGGAGGCCGGCACCGATCTGAAGCTCGAATATCGCCAGCGAACCAATGCCGGCCAGATGACGCTCGACGGCAGCTTTGTCTATGCCAACATCAATGCGAATACGCCCGGGGTGACACCGCACGACACTTGGCGCAGCGCGCTTTTCGGCAACGGCAAGTTTCGCTTCAACGACGTATGGAGCTATGGCTTCAACGCGCAGCTAACGAGCGACGACACCTATCTTGAAATACTATGACATTTCCGATCTCGACCGCCTGACGACGCGAATTTACGCCGAGGGCTTATCCGACCGCGATTACGCAAGCATCAGCAGCTATTACTTCCAAGGCCTCAGGCAACAGGACAACCCGGCGACAACGCCTTTCATCCTGCCGCTCGGCGACCTCGTCCTGGTATCCACAAGTGCAGCCGCTTCGGCGGCACGCGTGCGCGTCGACGGCGACATTTTGAGCCTGACGCGCAGCGAAGGCGGCGACAGTCAACGCGTCTCGCTCACCGGCAGCTGGCAGCGCCAGGCGGTCAGCGGCAGCGGCACATGTATTCAGGCTTTTCGCCGCAGACGCGCGGCGATCTTTATTACACCAACGATGTCAATCCGACGAACAATCCGCTGCTGCCGGCGACCAGCAAATCACCGGCCGTGCCATCCCGACCATCGGTCTCGAATGGCGCTGGCCGCTGGCGCGCAGCAGGAGCGCGCTCTACCAAGTGATCGAACCGATCGTTCAGGCCGTCTGGAGCCCTTATGGCGGCAACCCCAAGGACATTCCCAACGAGGACAGCACCAGCTTTCGAGTTCGACGACACCAACCTGTTCAGCCTGAACAAGCTGCCCGGCTACGACCTCGTCGAGATCCGGCCCGCGCGCGAATGTCGGCATCCGCTATGCGGTCTTCGGGCGCGCACGGCGAGCAATGGAATTCATGCTCGGCGAGAACTTCCGGCTGAAGAGAGATCCGTTTTCGATTCCGACCACCGGCCTCGGCGAGAAGCGTTCCGACTATGTCGGCCGGCTGATCCTGGCGCCCAATCGGTATCTTGAGCTCATTCACCGCTTCCGCATCGACAAGGCAACACTTTCACTTCAACCGCAACGAGGTCATCGCGCGCGCCGGGCTGGATGACTATTGGGGACGCTTGTCCTATCTCCATCTCGCCGCCCAGCTGTCGACCACCGGCCTCAAGAGGGACGAGATCGAAGGGCAGACCCATCTCAAGATCTGGGGCAACTGGTCGTTCGAGGGCGAGGCAAGGCGCGATCTGGCCAACGATCAAGATGATCACCTCGGGCGCGGCCCTGGTGTTTCGAACGAGTGCATCGAGCTTCAGCTCGCCTATCAGCCGCCGCTTTACGCGCGAGAGGAATCCGCCCTCGCTCGAGCTTCAACATTAGGCTGCGCCTCAAGACCTTCGGCGAGACCAGCGTCAGCAAGCAGCGACGATGAGGGTATCTCTGGAGCCGGCCAGCGCAACGACGACGAGATCTTCGGTGAGGCCGTCCCAGGGCGGCATTTCGGGCGGCCTGCGGGCTTCCGACCAAGCCCCTGACAACACTATCAATTCATCGTGCGACTCCGGGCTTTCCGCTTGCGCCGCCAGGCAAATTTTGCCAACTTCCGGGCCGGCTGGGGCACGCTGCTGGGCTCCGGCAGGCGCGGCGATGAGTGACCCGCTGCCTTGAGACCTGCAGCCTGATCGGAAAGTGTGACCAATCGCTTTATTCGTTTTGCCTGGTTGGCCTGCTGCTCTTCTGGCGGCCCGCGATCTGCTTTGCGCGCGGCGCTCGCGCCGCCAACGCCCGACGTCGCGCTCAAGCCGTTCTTTGCGAACGCCAAGACGATAAGCCGGGCACGGCGCTCGCGATCGCCGCGATCGTGAATGATGAGGTCATCTCCGGCTACGACCTCGATCAACGTGTCAAGCTGGTCGTCGGCTCTGTCGGGCATTAAGCTGACGCCCGGACGAGATGCAGCCGCGTCAGACGCAGATGCTGCGCGAGCTCATCGACGAGAAGCTCAAGCTTCAGGAAGCCAAGCGTCTCAAGGTCGAGGTCAAGGATCAGGACATCGTCGATCAGCTCAACCAGATCGCGCAGCAGAACAACACGACCGTCGACGGCATCAAGAAGGAGCTCGAAGGGCCAGGGCGTATCGATCTTTACCCTGACCGACCGGATAAGGGCCGAGATCTCGTGGAACGACTTCGTTCAGGGCCGCTACGCCTCGGAGATCAAGCCCGATCCGGCCGAGGTCCAGCGTCTCATGAATGAGATGAAGGCCAACAGCGACAAGCCGCAATATCGACGTGATCGAGATCTTTCTGGCAGTCGATTCGCCCAAGGACGACGCCAAGGTCAAGCAACAAGCCGTTGATCTCATCGATCAGATCAAACGCGGCCGGCCGTTTCCGCCAATTCGCGCAGAGCTTCAGCCAGTCCCCCTCGGCGGCTAATGGCGGCGATATCGGATGGGTGCTTCCGGGCCAGCTTGCGCCCGAGCTCGACGCATGGATCAGCAAATCGCATCGCGGCGAGCTGTCGCATGAGCCGATCAAGACGCTTTCCGGCTATTACATCCTGGGCATTCAGGGACACGCGCAATGTCGCGAGCGGCCCACCGAGCGCGGAGACGCCGCTCCAGCTCAAGCGGATCCTTGTTCCGCATGGGCCAGAACGAGAGTGCTGAGAAGGCCAAGCGTGTCTGGGCGCAACTGGAAGACGCCGCAAACACGTTCATCGGCTGCAGAAACTGAAGCCGAAGTCGCCGCAACCATGCCCGGCGCGGAGATCATCGATCTCGGCACCAAACGCCTGGCGGATCTTGCGCCGCTCGATGCGTCGCGCGTTGTTCATCTCGTCACAGGCAAGGCTGCCGGCCCGGTTCAGCGCACGGCCGAGGGTCTCGACGCTATCGTGCTCTGCGGCCACGGCGAAGAGACGCAAGACTACCAGGCTGCCGACCTGAACGGCATCAAGAGCAACTGTGCAAGCAGCAGATTTCGATGCTGTCGCGACGCTATTTGCGCGATCTGCGGCGTGATGCGGTGATCGATTTGCGCATTGCCGAGGAATGAAACGCGCACAGGATAGACAATGAAGCCCATCGCCGTCAGTATGGGCGAGCCAGCCGGTATCGGCCCGGAGATCATTCTCGCTGCATGGCGCGCACGCGCAATACGGCCTCCCCGCTTTCTATGTTGTGGGCGACGTGGATTTGTTCAAGGCGCTCACCGGCGGCGCAACGCCGCGCAGTTGCCGAGATCGCCGCGCCTGCGATGCCGACATCCATTTCGCGGCGGCGCTTGCCGGTCTGCCCGTGCCACTCGTCGTCCCCGCCAAGCCGGACAAGCCCGACACGCGCAATGCCGACGCGGTCATCGCTGCGATCGACCGGGGTGTCGACGCCTGCCTTGCGGCACGGCGCGCGCGCTGGTGACGGCGCCCATCCACAAGGCGACTCTCTATCGATGCCGGCTTTGCGTATCCGGGGCACACGGAATATCTCGCGCACCTCGCGCAGGCCGCCGGCCGTCCGCCGAGCGCCTTGATGCTGCTGGCCGGCGCCGGTCTCAAGGTCGCGCTCGTGACCATCCACACGCCGCTGCGTGATGTGCCGCCGCTGATCACCCGAGCGCACGTGATCGCTGCGGCGCGCCTGCTCGATGCCGGCCTCAAGCGCGACTTCGCGATCGCCCGCCCGCGCATCGCGGTCGCCGGCTCAACCCGCATGCCGGCGAAGGTGGCGCGCTCGGCCGCGAAGAGGTCGAGATCATCGCGCCCGCGTTCGAAGCGCTTGCAGCGCGAGGGCATTCTGCGCAAGCGGGCCGCTACCCCGCCGACACGCTGTTCCACGCCGAGGCGCGGCAGCAATTACGATGCGGCGCTTTGCATGTATCACGATCAGGCGCTCATTCCGCTCAAGACCCTCGACTTCTACTACCGGCGTCAATGTCACGCTCGGCCTGCCGTTCGTGCGCACCTCGCCCGATCACGGCACCGCGCTCGACATCGCCGGCAAGGGCATCGCCAATCCGGCCAGCTTCATCGCGGCGCTCAAGCTCGCCGCCGAGATCGCCGAGCGGCGCGAAGCGCGCCAGTGCCACACGATGAGCGATCCGGCAGCGCTTGCCGCCGCTGCGCGATGTGATCGCGCGGCTCAAGCTTTCGGCACGGCGCGAGCTGGGCCAGAACTTCCTGCTCGATCTCAATCTCACCGCGCCGCATCGCGCGGGCCGCCGGCGCCGCTTGACGACAAGACCGATCTCGAAATCGGACCCGGGCCGGGCGGACTGACGCGCGCGCTGCTCGCCGAGGGCGCAGCGCGCGTCATCGCGATCGAGCGCGACGAGCGCTGCCTGCCCGCGCTCGAAGAGATCGCGGCGGCCTATCCTGGCCGGCTCGATATCATCAAGCCGATGCGCTCGTCCTTCGACGAAACAACGCTCGCGCTCGGCGGGCCCGCGCGAGGTCGTCGCCAATCTGCCCTACAATGTCGGCACCGCACTCGCTCATCAAATGGCTCAAGTCGCCGGCTTGGCCGCCGTGGTATGCGCGCCTCACGCTGCTGTTTCAGCGCGAAGTGGCGATGCGCTTGATCGCCGAGCCCGACACCGAAAGCCTACGGCCGGCTCTGCCGTTCTCGCGCAGTGGCGCACCCGCCCGCGCATCTTGTTCGACATCGATCCGCGCGCCTTCACGCCCGTCCGCCGAAAGTCACATCGAGCCTTGTGCAGTTCGATGTGTTGCCGGCCCCGCGTTTTCCCGCCGATGCCGAAGCGCTCGAGCGTGTCGCCGCGGCGGGCTTCGGACAACGGCGCAAGATGCTGCGCCAGAGCCTCAAATCGCTCGGCGTGCCCACGGAGCCGCTGCTCGAAGCCGCCGGCATCGAAGGCACGCTGCGCGCCGAAGACCATCTCGCTCGAAGGTTTTTGCGCGCTCGCCCGCGCTTACACCGCCGCGAAATCAAGTACCGCGGTTAATCATCCGGCGCGCCACTCGCTTTTTTCAGAATTTTTCTAACCTGCGAGTAATTTCTGATCGCCGTTTCGCCTCCCGCACGCTTCTCCTCATATGATGCCCGCGCAGGCGGGCATTCCTAAGTGTGTTTCGCTGGATTCCCGCTTTCGCGGGAATGACACCAAAGGAACAAGGCACACACATCCTCCGCCTACAAACAATTATGGCGGGAAGAGCCCTTCCGGGGCGCAATCCGCCACATAGCTCGGGATATGGGTTCGAGCGTCACGCTCGTCAAGGGGTAGTGTCCTAATTTGCCGATTTGCTGCCGCGCTTTGTTTTCCATCGCGCTAAACGAGCTGCGTGAGTTGCTCGGCTCTTCTTGGCCTTTATCTTTTTAGAGCGGCTCTTCGTGGGCTTGTCGTAAAGCATTCTGGCGGTTTCAGCTGCCTCTGCTTCGCTAATTTCAGAGGCACTTGATCCGCGACCAACGCCCTTCAATTTCGCCTTTCGCCAATCGAGTCGGGTCATTGACCGCTCCTATTCTCAGCCACTATCGCCGCTCTCGCGGCCCTGGCGCGGCCGAGAGTTCGAGTAATATCCTAATTTGAATTTTTCAGCGTTGGCCAAGCCTTATCATCAATCCGAAATAGAAGCGCTTCTGCACGACCTGTCTCTGGGTCAGCAGTAAGCCATGTTTTGATGTTCTTGTTCCCAAAGGCTGCATCTAGGACTTCCGCTTCCGTCATTGAACAACTTGCCATCAGATGGATGATACTCCGTGCGCCCGCGTCTGCTCCACCGGGCGACTCTGCAGCCTTGCGCTCCTTGATTAGGTATTTTTGGAGTGCTGTTCTTCGAGATTGTTTTTGGCAGAAGTAGTAAATGCTTATGATGGCGGCTATGAGCGCCGTTGTGACCTCAGCAATGTCAGAGAGAGTATCAAGAGTACTCATTCCGCTCGCGCCTCCGCGATAGGCATCAGAGTCCTTGCGTTAGGCGGTGGACGAAATCGACAAGGCCGGTTTGGCGGCGGCGCTTCAACCGCTCGGCATGCAGGATCGAGCGCACCTCCCGCTCGGCCACATCGATATCCTCATTGACGATGATGTAATCATATTCCGCCCAATGGCTGATCTCGTTTTCCGCGCGCGCCATGCGCTCGGCGATCACCTCATCGCGGTCCTGCTTGCGTTGACGCAGGCGCTGCTCGAGCGCGCGCATCGACGGCGGCAGAATGAAGACGCGCACAAGATCATCCTTGGCGCGCTGCGAGAGCTGCTGCGTGCCCTGCCAATCGACATCGAAAATGACATCGAGCCCTTGGGCGATCGCCGCCTCGACCGGCTCGCGCGGTGTGCCGTAATAATTGCCGAAGACCTTGGCGTGCTCCAAGAACTCGCCCTTGTTGATCATGATGCCGAAATCTTCGATCGTGCGGAAATAATAGTGCACGCCCTCTTGTTCGCCCGGGCGCGGCGGGCGCGTCGTCACCGAGACGGAAAGCCGGCAGCCCGGATCGGTTTCGAGCAGGCGGCGGGTGAGCGTTGTCTTGCCGGCGCCCGCGGGCGAAGACAGAACCAGCATCATGCCGCGGCGTTCGATGATCTCAGCCATTGATGCGCCTATTCGATATTCTGCACTTGCTCGCGGAACTGATCGATCACCGCCTTAAGCTCAAGGCCGATGGTGGTGAGCCCGACATCCGCAGCCTTAGAGCAGATGGTATTAGCCTCACGGTTAAACTCTTGTGACAGAAAATCGAGCTTGCGGCCGACCGCATCCTTCGACTTGAGAAGATCGCGCGCCGACGCGACGTGCACACGCAGCCGGTCGATCTCCTCGCGCACATCGGCCTTGGTGGCGATCACCGCCAGCTCCTGCGCCAGCCGCTCCTCTGAAACGCCGGCGCCATTGTCGAGCAACAGCGTGATCTGTTCGCGGAGCCGCGCGCGCAACATCTCAGGCTGGGTTGCGGCATGCGCATGCGCCTGATCCGCCAGCACGCCGATGCGCTCGTTGAGCGCTGAGACCACTTCGCCGATCGCGCGGCCCTCCGATGCACGCGCCGCCGCAAGCGCAGTGAAAAGCTGATCGGCAGTTGCAAGCAATTTGGCATCGCGCGCGGCGATCAACTCCGCATCCTCCTCGGCACCGCCCTGCTCGATCACGCCCCGGAGCGAGAGAATCGCTGCCGGGTCGGGCGTTGCGAAGGTGCCGGAGGCGTGGATCTCATCGATCGCCTTTAGAATCGCGGCGAGCGCTTCCTTGTTGATCTTGATGTCGGCGGCGGCCGAAGCGCGCTCCATGAACAAGCCGATCTGGAAATTGCCGCGCTTGAAGACCTTCTGCGCGCGCTGGCGCAACTCGAATTCGAGCGCATCCATGCCGGGCGGCAAGCGAAAGCGCAGCTCGAGCCCGCGGCCATTGACGCTCTTGCCTTCCCAGTACCAGCTCCATGGCCCTGCCGCGCCTTCGATGCGCGCAAAGCCCGTCATGCTTGAAACGGTCATCACCAGCCTTCAAGAGATTCGTCTTCGCCAACTCTAGATGAGAAATCTCCTGATTCCTCCCCCGTTCACGAGGGAGGCGCCCCCTTGGGCCCTGTGGGCCACTTCCCCCGTAAGCGGGGGAAGGAAGACTAATGCGGCTCAAGGACTGCGGCGCAAGACCGGCCCGTTGCCGTCGAGGAACTCATGCTCATATCTGCGCCATTTGCGCACATTTCGCTCGTGCTGCGCGAGCGTGGCGGCGAAGACATGCCCGCCCGAGCCGTCGGCGACAAAATAAAGGTCTTTCGACTTCAGCGGGTTGAGCACGGCTTCGATCGAGGCGCGGCCGGGATTGGCGATCGGCGTCGGCGGCAAACCGACAATTTGATAGGTGTTGTAGGGCGTCTGTTTCTGCAGCTCGCTCACGCGGATGCCATGGCCCAAAGGCTCGCCGCCCGTCACGCCATAGATCACCGTGGGGTCGGATTGCAGCATCATGCCTTTGCGCAGCCGGTTTTCGAACACCGCCGCAATATGTCCGCGTTCCGCCGGACGCGCGGTTTCCTTTTCCACGATCGATGCGAGCGTCACCGCCTCGTCGATCGATTCGAGCGGAATGTCGGGGTCGCGCTTGGGCCACAGCTCATTCATCAGCCTGTCATGGGCGCCGAACGCATTTGCGCAATGATCTCAGCACGCGAGGTGCCGCGCGGGAAAGAATAGGTCTCGGGCAGCAAAGAGCCTTCGGGCGGAATAGTGGCAACATCGCCGACCAAATTGTCATCGGCCTTCAGGATACGCACCGCTTGCACCGAGGTGAGCCCTTCGGGGATCGTTACGCGATGCAGGATCGGCTTGCCGTGGGCGAGGATTTGCACGACTTCCGCCATCGAAGCGCGTGAGGGAATCGAATATTCGCCCGCCCGCAGATGCAGGCCGGGATGCGAGAGCCGGAGCCAAATCGCAAAAAAGCTGGCATCGGAGATGACGCCGGCGGCTTGCAGCTTCTCGCCAATAGCATAAACGCCGAGCCCGTGATCGATCTCGACAATGGTCGCATCGCCGCTCGCCGCTTGGGGCCCGGGTGCGTTAAACCAATAATAGCCGCCTCCCAGCGCGAGCGCGGCAAGGACCATCAAAACAATCAGTGCTCTGAACAAACGCCGGATATCCGCCCCCGGATGGTTACGCTTTCTCCCCGACTGCGCAGTGTTGCGCAGAACCCATTCTCATTGAAGATGCTTGAGATTTCTTAAGCATCCGCACGCGTGAAGATCAGCGACGCATTGGTGCCGCCGAAACCGAAGGAATTGGACAGAACCGCGTTGATCTCGCGGCTTTTGGGCTCATGCGGCACGAGATCGATCTCGGTCTTGACCGATGGGTTGTCGAGATTGAGCGTCGCCGGCGCGATCTGATCGCGCATGGCAAGCAATGAGAAGATCGCCTCCACCGCACCGGCCGCCCCAAGCAGATGGCCGATCGAGGATTTGGTCGACGACATTGAAAGCTTAGCCGCAGCATTGCCGAACAAGCGGCCAACCGCGCCAAGCTCGATCTCATCACCCAGGGGCGTCGATGTGCCGTGCGCATTGATGTAATCGATATCGGACGGCGTCATCCCCGCGCGCTTCAGCGCCATCTGCATGCATCTGAAGCCGCCATCGCCATCTTCGGAAGGCGATGTGATGTGGAACGCATCGCCGGAAAGGCCGTAGCCTTTCACTTCCGCATAGATTTTCGCGCCACGCGCTTTGGCATGCTCGAGCTCCTCGAGCACGAGAACGCCCGCACCTTCGCCCATCACGAAGCCGTCGCGATCCTTGTCATAAGGCCGCGAGGCTTTCTCCGGCGTGTCGTTGAAGCCAGTCGAGAGCGCACGGCAAGCGGCAAAGCCCGCCATGCCGAGCCTGCAGATCGCGGCTTCGGCGCCGCCCGCGAACATCACATCCGCATCGTCGAAGGCGATCAGCCGCGCCGCATCGCCAATCGCATGAGCGCCGGTCGCGCACGCCGTCGCGTTGGCGCAATTGGGACCCTTAAGCCCATAGCGGATCGAAACCTGGCCGGAGGCGAGATTGACCAGGCTGCCGGGAATAAAAAAGGGCGAGACGCGGCGCGGGCCCTTCTCATGCAGCGTGATCGCCGTCTGTTCAATGCCCGGCAAGCCGCCAATGCCGGAGCCGATATAAACGCCGGCTCTGTCTCTCTGCTCTTCGGTCTTGGGCAGATAGCCCGAGTTGGCCTGCGCTTGCTGCGCGGCGGCGAGCGCAAAGAGAATGAATTGATCGATTTGCCGTTGCTCTTTCGGCTCGACGAAGTCATCCGCCTTGAAAATGCCGCCCTCGCCATCGCCCCAGCGATCCGATGTCGGAACCTCATGCGCAATGCGTGCCGGCAAATCCGTGGCGTCGAATTTGGTGATCGGCCCGGCGCCGGATTTGCCTGCGAGCAACCGCTTCCACGATGTATCGGCACTTGCGCCAAGCGGGCTGACAAGCCCTATGCCGGTGACCACAACGCGTCTCATGAACGGCGTCTCTCCTTATACGCGCGCCAGCTTGCCATGTGCCCATTCTTGGGCAAAGCAGCGCGCCCTTAATTCCCGCCCGGATAGGGAACCGCAACCACGGTGAACGGGCCGGGGTCCTTATCCTTGAGCGCAGGATCGAACTGATAGTTGAGCTTGCTGATCGTTACATAGGCGATGTTCTTAACCAGCGCTACAGCGGTGGCCGATACGAGCCCCGTCTTGATGTCGTCGATCTTCGCCGTCTCGCCCGACACCGTCACCTTGCTCAGCGTATCCTTGTCGACGAGCAGAAATGTCGAGGGGCCGAGCGCACGGAAGCCATCCGGTTGAACCAGCGGGCGCGACGTCGTGAGCGGCTTTATCGCACCGGGGCGTTCATCGGCGCCCATCGGTATGTGCAGCAGCAGATTGCTGTTGATGCTCGTTACAATCAGCGAGCCGTCGCCAAGAAACGCGATGCCGTCCGCGCCCGCAAGCTGCGGATCCTTCACCCACTCTTCAAGCGCCGTCGCGCCTTTCTTCAAGCGCAGTACGCGCCCACCTGTAGTGTCAGTAACGAAGACGTCGCCATTCGAGGCGATCGCGAAATCATTGCAGAAGCCGCCATCCGGAAATGGATAGCTTGCCTTCAGCGCACCGGTCGTAAGATCGAGCGCCTTTACCGCGGTCTCTTTCGGCGAACCGGCGGGCGCCAGTCCGGTCGAGCAGGCATACAAAGTATTTGCGCGCACGTCGGCAAACACCCCAAACACGCCAAGGAACTTGCCCTGCTCCTTGGTGACCCAAACGCTTGCCGTCTTCGCGCCGGGCGCCGCGCGATAGATCACACCCTTGGATGTGCTGCCGATGTAGAGCGCACCATCCGGTCCGGCGCTCAGGCTTTCCGGAAAGACGCGCGTTCCCGGCAACGAGACATCGGCCAATGCCGGCGCGGCCACCAAAAGGCAGGCGCAAATCCCCAAGGTCAGAGCGAGTGCCGCATTTGCTTTGGTCATAGTCCCCTCCCAGGCATGCTCTTACGCCCGCTGCCTCACGGGCGGCGGGACGAAGCGATTCTTATCATTTCTGTTGCGCTTGGCGCGTATGGATATGGCTCAACCAGCCGAGGCATTCGCCTGCAGGAACTTGACCGCATCACCGACGGTCAAAATCGTCTCGGCCGCATCATCCGGAATCTCACAGCCGAACTCTTCCTCGAACGCCATAACCAGTTCGACCGTATCGAGGCTGTCAGCGCCCAGATCGTCGATGAAGCTCGCCGTCTCCGTGACCTTGTCGGCATCAACGCCCAGGTGCTCAACGACAATCTTCTTAACCCGCTCGGCAATGTCGCTCATCGGTCGTCCTTTGTCATGAATTCGCGGACTTTCAACTGCCTGACGCCCGTGCGTGAGGCAAGTGCTTTTTTGCCACCGGCTCATTCCGCTTTGTTCAGCCAAGCCGATGTTGGCCCGCTTTGCTAGCACGATTTAGGGCACCTGCAAAGCAAGGCACTAGATCTTGTGGGGTTCCCTCCCCATGCTTCTACAGCATCGCCATGCCGCCATTAATGTGCAGGGTTTGGCCGGTGACATAGGCCGCCTCCTCGGAGGCGAGATAGACGACGCCCGCCGCGACATCGGCTGGGGTTCCCAATCGCCCCGCCGGGATGCGCGTGAGCAGCCCCTCTTTCACCTTGTCGCCGAGCCCCTCCGTCATCGCTGTGTCGATGAAGCCCGGCGCGATGCAATTGGCGGTGATGTTTCTGCTCGCGACTTCCTGCGCGATCGCCTTGGTCATGCCGGCAAGGCCTGCCTTTGCGGCGGCATAATTCGCTTGGCCCGGATTGCCGGTGGCGCCGACCACCGAAGTGATCGAGATGATGCGGCCCCAGCGCTGCTTCATCATTCCCCGCATCACTGCGCGCGATAGGCGGAACGCCGCTGTGAGATCGACTTTGATGACGTCATCCCATTCGTCGTCTTTCATACGCATGAGAAGATTGTCGCGCGTGACGCCGGCATTGTTGACGAGGATATGCAACCCGCCGAGCGCCTCCTCGACTTTCTTCGGCAGCGCATCGACATCGGCGCCTTCGGAGAGATTGCACGGGAGAATCGTCGCGCCGCCCGGCAAGCTGCCCGCAAGCTCTTGGAGAGCGGGCTCGCGCGTGCCCGAGATCGCGATCTTGGCGCCCGCGCCAGAAAGCGCCTCGGCGATTGCTTTGCCGATGCCGCCCGAGGCGCCGGTAATCAGCGCATTTTTTCCCGTTAAGTCGAACATGCTTTGCTCTCTTTCCCTTGTGTCATGCCCGCGCAGGCGGGCATCCAGAGATCGGTTCAACGAATTATGTCGTCATAGATGTCACGCCAGTCTGGATTGGTCTCTTCGATCATTCGAATCTTCCAGGCACGATTCCACTTCTTGATCTGCTTTTCGCGCAGGATTGCTTCTCCGATATCTTCGTGCATCTCGTACCAGACCAAAAGGTGAACTCCATATCGCTTCGTGAATCCCTCGGTGAGACCATTCTTGTGTTCGAAGATCCGGCGCGGCAAATTGTTTGTCACACCGACATAGAGGGTGCCGTTCCTCCCGCTCGCCAACATGTAGATGAAATAGGTCTGGGTTAGCATGGCCTGGATGCCCGCCTACGCGGGCATGACACAAACGGATTAGAGGCGTCTTCAAGAAGGCGTCGATGTCGGCGGGGGTATCGACATTGAGCGCATTTAGATCCGGCGAGATGCGTTTGACCATGCTGGTGAGCACTTTGCCGGCGCCGATTTCGACAACCGTATCGACATCGAGCGCAGGGCAGCGAAGCGATGCTCTCGCGCCAGCGCACCATGCCCGCCACCTGCTCCACCAAGAGCTTGCGGATGGTTGCAGGGTCAGATACCGGCGCGGCGGTGACATTGGCGATCACCGGAACGGCGGGCGGCGCAATCGTCATCTCTTCGAGCACTTCCGCAAGCACGTCAGCCGCGGGCTTCATCAAAGCGCAATGAAACGGCGCGCTGACGCTGAGCGGCATGGCGCGGCGGACCTTGAACTCCTTGGCCATCGCGCTGGCGCGGTCGACCGCCGCCTTGCTGCCCGAGATCACGATCTGCCCCGGCGCATTGTCGTTGGCGACATCGAGCACATCGCCGCCGCGTCGCCGCTTCAACAAGCTTATCCACATCCGGCCGGTCGGCACCGATGAGCGCCGCCATCGCGCCCGTCCCCACCGGCACGGCCTTTTGCATCGCCTGGCCGCGCTTTTTCAAAAGCCGCGCGCAATCGGCGAGTGTGAGCGCGCTCGCCGCACACAGCGCCGTAACTCCCCGAGCGAATGGCCCATGACATAGGCCGACGTGCTTGCCCAGTGAAAGCCGCCTTCCTTCTCGAGCACGCGATAGACCGCCATGCTGGTGGCCATGATCGCGGGCTGCGCATTCTCGGTGAGCGTGAGATCGGCCTCGGGCCCGTTCCACATCAGCTTGGAGAGGCTTTGGCTGAGCGCCTCATCGACCTCGGCAAACACTTCGCGCGCCGCCCCGAACGCCTCGGCCACAGCCTTGCCCATGCCGACCGCCTGGCTGCCCCTGCCCCGGAAATGTCAGTGCCCGCGCCATCTCTCACCTCGCTGCGAAATCGAGGGCAAAAGACGAAAGAGGCTCCCGTATTGTCAAGACCGGTTCAGCGCTTCGAGAACAGCGTCCCCGGGGCGAGCGCCGCTTCAATGGCGAGGAACTTCTGCTTGGTCGCCGCGCCACCGGGCGCCGAAAAGCCGCCGATCTTGCCATCGGCGGCAACCACGCGGTGACACGGAATGATGATCGGCACAGGGTTTGCGCCCATCGCTTGACCGACCTCGCGCGCCGCGCCTGGCTGGCCAATCTTCGCAGCGACTTCACCGTAGGTCAGTGTCGCGCCGGGCGGGATCGCGCGCGCCACGCGATAGACCCGCTCGCTCAGTTGCGAGATTTCGCCGAGATCGATCTCGATGTCCGCAAAGTCCGCCGCCTCGCCGGTTAGCAGCGATTGGATTTGCGCGATCGCCTTGCGCACATTCTCCGGCGGCTCGGCCTCCACCGTGAAGCCGCGCCTTAGAAGCGCAGCGCGCACGGCGGCGGCGCTGGGCTCGGGCAGAACAACCCGGCACAATGCCGCGCTCGCCCCAACGCGATTCCAGCGAAGCCCAATGCCGTCTCGAAGATCGTGTAGCCGGACGCCATGCGAAGTATTTGCACCCGGTTAGCCCAATCGTCGACCCGGATCATGTGGCGGCCAAAGGTCAAGGCTGGCTCGCCCGCGCGCGACCCACTACTTTCGCGGGGCCAAGGGCGAGGGAACCGGCCTTCGATGACAACAACAGGCGAAAAGCCGCAGCGGCGCGCAGCGTCGATCTTCATCTTCGTGACCGTTACGCTCGACGGCATCGCCAGCACCATGGCGCTTCCGATTTTGCCCACGCTCGTCGGCAAGCTTTCCGGCGACACCGGCGCGGCGCTCGCCGCCGTGTTCGGCATCTTCGGCACCGTCTTCTATCTAACCCAGCTGTTCTCGGCGCCGGTTCAAGGCGCGCTGTCGACCGGTTCGGCCGCCGCCCCGTCGTGCTCGGCTCGAACTTTTCGATGGCCGCCAACTACATGCTGTTCGCGCTCGCACCGAGCGTGCCCTGGCTCTTCGTCGCCCAAGCCATCTCGGGCATGGCATCGGCAAGCCAATCGACGGCGATCGCCTATATGACCGACGTCACGCCGCCCGAGCACCGCACAAAGATGTTCGGCTATATGGGGGTTGCCACCAGCATCGGCTTCATCGCCGGTCCCGGCGCTTTCGGGCATTCCCGCCGCCATTGATATCCGCGCGCCGTTCTGGCTCGCCACCGGGCTTTGTCTCATCAACGGGCTTTATGGCTTGTTCGTTCTGCCCGATTCACTGAAGCGCGAGCACCGCGCCCCGGCCTCTCCTGTCCGGCATCAACCCGCTCAGATTCTCGTCCAGCTGGCGCGCGCCTATCCGGTGCTCATCGGCTGGGCGCGTCGTTACGCTGGTCGTCCAGTTCGGATGACAGGCATCAACGCGATTTACACGGTTTATCTCACCTATCGCTACGGCTGGGCGCCGCATGACCTTGCGATCTATATGGCTTTCTTCGGGTGCTGGAGCCTGGTGGCGCAAGGGCTGGTCATGCCGCGCGTTGCCCATTGGCTGGGCGACCGCCGCTCGATCATCGTCGGCGGGCTCATTGCCGCGCTCGGCATCACGGGGATGGGCCTGGCGCCGCGCGGCTATCTTCTATGCCAGCATCGCCTTCTTCTGGAGCTTCTTCATGACGCTCAATGGCGCGGCGACGAGATCGGTGATCAGCAGCGTTGTCAGCCCGACCGAGCAAGGCCGCTTGCAGGGCGCGCTCACCAGCCTTGCCAGCATGGTCGGCATTTTTGCGCCGGGGCTGTTCGCATTTCTCTTATCCGAAGGCATAAGAACCGGCGGCAAGCCGTTGTCAGGATTTCCATTCTGGGCTTGCGGGGCGCTCTCGCTGATCGGCACGCTGATCGCGATCTGGGTCACGCGGTCCCAGGCTGCAGCGCAGCCCGTCGCCGCGCAGAGCGCTGCGCCCGCCATGCCCGCCGCCGATCCTGTTAACCCTGCCCGGCCGGAGAGCTCTTAGCTCTTGATTGGCAACGGCCGGTGCGTATAGTCCGCGCCTCTGATGGATGGCGGTCGGAAGGCCGTGCCGCGTGGCACGAGGCGGGCTTAGCTCAAGGCCCCCAAGTCTTTCGAACCATCGTGCCGGTAAACCGGTGCGCCGCCCTCCTGGCAACGAAACCAAGGAGGCGAAATGCCTTTCTATGAGCATGTGGTGATTGCGCGGCCTGATATTTCGGGCCAGCAAGCCGAAGCCCTTCTCGAAGAGATGAAGGGCATCCTCGCCGAGAATGGCGGCAATGTCTCCAAGACCGAATATTGGGGCTTGCGGAATCTCGCCTATCGGATTCGCAAGCATCGCAAAGGCCATTATGGCCTCCTGAATATCGAAGCCTCGAGCGATGCGATTCAAGAGCTCGAACGGCGTCTTAAGATTCATGACGATGTCATTCGATTCCTGAGCATTCGGTGGAAGAGCTCGATGCTGGCCAATCAGCGCCGCTGCAGCGTGGGCGCGATGATCGCGACGACATGGCGGCGGCCGCTTCGGTGATCGGATCGCGGCGGACGCGGCGGTGGCGGCTTCAGGGGCTTCAGTGACGCGGCGGCCGCGGTGATCGCGGTGGCGATCGCGACCGTTCGATCGACCGAGACCGCGTGAAGACCGGGCGCCTGCAGCACGCGCCCTGACCGGGAGGGCAGAGCTAATGGCCGACAGCAAGCTTCAGATCAGCCAATTGCCTGTGCGCCGGCCGTTCTTCCGGCGCCGCAAGACCTGTCCGTTCTCCGGCCAGAACGCGCCCAAGATCGACTACAAGGATGTGCGCCTGTTGTCGCGCTTCATCTCCGAGCGCGGCAAGATCGTGCCCTCGCGCATCACCGCGGTCTCCGCCAAGAAGCAGCGCGAGCTCGCGCGGGCCATCAAGCGCGCGCGCTTCCTGGCGCTTCTGCCCTATTCATCGACTGAGGAGAAGAGCATGGAAGTCATTCTCCTTGAGCGCGTGCGCAAGCTCGGCCAGATGGGCGATGTTGTCAGACGTGCGAGATGGTTATGCGCGCAACTTCCTGTTGCCGCAGAACAAGGCTTTGCGCGCAACGGACGAAAACAAGGCGCGTTTCGAGAAAGAAAAGACGCAGCTTGAAGCCCGCAATCTGGAGCACAAGGGCGAAGCTGAAAAGCTGCTCGGCAAGCTCGACGGCAAGACATTCGTGCTCTTGCGCCAAGCCGGCGAAGGCGGCCAGCTTTACGGCTCGGTCACCACGCGCGACATTGCGCAAGCGATCACCGAAGAAGGCCTGAGCATCGAGCGCAATCAGGTCAATCTCGACAAGCCGATCAAAGAGATCGGCCTGCATACGCTCGAGATCATCCTGCACGCCGATGTCGTTGCGAGCGTCGTGATCAATGTCGCACGCACCAAGGATGAAGCCGAACGGCAAGCGCGCGGAGAAAACGTGCTGGTTGAGCAAACCGAAGCCGAAGAAGCCGCTGCAGAGGCCGAAGCTTTGTTCGATCGCGCTGAAGACGCCGAAAAAGCGCGCAGCGAACCCGAGGCGTCAAGTGCGCCGGAGGAAAACTAACCCTTCCGCTTGCGATTTAGCGTGTTGGTGAATGGCCGGGCCCCGCCCGGCCATTTGCTAGATCATGATCACCCTTGTTGGAAACATCATAGTGTCATGCCCGCGCAGGCGGGCATCCAGGATAGGTCGGCGAAGTTTTCTGGATTCCCGCTTTCGCGGGAATGACATCAGAAACTTCGATTTCGACTGAGCTGATCCAGCTCCTGGCGCACCGAATTGGGCTGTCGAAAATTTAATATGCGCGCACGCGAAGCGTGCGGGACCCAATGCGCATGCATGATCGTCTTTGAATTGAAATTCGTTACGTGCAACATCTCACTTGCATCATCAAAGCACGGCGCCATCTAAGACTCGTCAAAGCTGTGGACGGCGCAATCGAACCCGATGACAATCATGTCGATATGATGTCGATTCGAGCGCGCGGCGACGGTGGTGCAGCGCTCGCGATTTCAAAGAGAAGCAAGAATGCCAGACGACCGTCTGCCAACGCCGTCCCTTTCCGGGCCCGGTTCAAACGCGGCGCTGCCGCACAATCTCGAGGCCGAGCAATTTCTTCTTGGCGCGATCCTTTTGGACAATGACGCGATCGAACGCATCGATGCGCTATTGAAGCCGAGCATTTTTACGATCCCGTGCATGCGCGGATCTACGAGGTCATCAAGCGCAATATTGATCGCGGCCTTCTGGCAGATCCGGTCGTGCTCAAGGCGCATTTCGCTTGCGAAGGCACGCTCGAGGAGCTGGGCGGCGAAGCTTATCTGCGCGAGCTTGCAGCATCGGTGCCTAATCTTGCGCATGTGGGCGATTATGGCGCGCGCGATCTTCGAGACGCTATCAGCGCCGCGGCCTTATCGCATCTCGGCAACGAGATTTCATCGCAGCGCGCATCCGACGAAGATGTCGATAATACGCCGCGCGATCAGATCGAAGACCGCCGAACAAAAGCTCTATTCGCTCGCCGACGTCAGCCGCTCGGCGGCGGCTTTGTCAACTTCAACGAGCGCGGCTGCCGAAGCGCTCAAGGTCGCCGAGAGCCGCTTACAAGCGCGACAGGCAATGTCTCGGGCGTCTCGACCGGCCTGATCGATCTCGACAAGCGGCTTGGCGGCCTGCAGAAGTCGGACCTCATCATCATCGCCGCGCGCCCCGGCATGGGCAAATCGGCGCTCGCGCTCAACATCGCATTCAACGCGGCCCGCAACATGCCCACGACGCCAAGCGCGAGCTCGGGCGCGAAGCCGCAGACGGCGCCGTCGCCGCCTTCTTCAGCCTCGAAATGTCGCGCGCCCAGTTCGCGCAGCGCATCCTGTCCGCAGAATCCGGTGTTCCCGCGGACAATGTCCGCCGCGGCGACATCCGATCGGACGATTATGACAAATCGCCGACACGCTCGCGCTGTTGCAGGATGTGCCGCTCTTCATCGACGAGACCGGCGCGCTTTCGATTGCGGCGCTGGCGGCGCGGGCGCGGCGGCTCAAGCGCCACTGAAGGCCTCGGGCCTGCTCGTGATCGACTATGTTCAGCTGATGACGGCATCGGGCCGGAAAAAGACCGACAACCGCGTGCAGGAGGTGACCGAAATCACCACGGGACTCAAGGCGCTTGGCGAAGGAACTCGATATTCCGATCATCGCTTGCGCGCAGCTTTCGCGCCAAGTCGAGAACCGCGATGACAAGCGTCCGCAGCTCGCCGGACCTGCGCGAGTCGGGCTCGATCGAGCAGGACGCCGACATCGTGATGTTCATCTACCGCGACGACTATTATCTGAAGAACCAAGAGCCGCAGAAAGACGCCGAAGAGCACATGAAGTGGGCCGGCCAAGATGGAAGCCGCGCACGGCCAGGCCGAAGTGATCATCGCCAAGCAGCGTCACGGACCCACCGGCACCGTGCAGCTGCACTTCAACGGGCCGCTGACCAAATTCGGCGATCTGGAGCGCTCGGGCTACGAGCTTCAGATTAAGCCACTATACCGTCATGGCCGGGTCACCCCGGTCCGCGCAAAGCGCGGCCGGAGTGCGGCGCTGTCTCCCGGCCATCCATCGTGCGGCCAGCATCGATGTTTGACTTTTGAACGGACGGCACGCGCTGGGCCATGGATGGCCGCCACAACGGGCCGGCGATGACGAACTGCGTGGCTTGACCCATCCGGCCAAATCGCGCCTTGATGCCTCACCGCCCAGAGGTCCCCCAGCACGCGATGGCATCAGCTTCATCCCACCGCCATGCCCTTTCGAGCGCCAAGCTAACGATCGATCTCGATGCGATCGCGGCCAACTTTGCGCTGTTGCGCCAGAAGGCCTCGCCGGCGGTGTGCGCGGCGGTCGTCAAGGCGAATGCCTATGGCCTTGGCGCCATTCCCGTCACGCGGCGCCTTTTGGCTGAAGGTTGCCGCCAGTTCTTTGTTGCGCATCCGGGCGAGGGGCTGGAGCTGCGCGCGCTTCGTGATGTGGCGATGGAGCAATCCGCCATCTATGTGCTGGACGGCCTCTCGGGTGAGCCCGCATCGCTGTTCACGACCTATGACCTCATCCCGGCGCTGCCTTCGATGCATGACGTCGAGCTATGGGCCAAACATGCGCGTACGTTGGAGCGCAAATTGCCCGCGGTTCTGCATTTCGACACCGGGATGAGCCGGCTGGGTATTCCGCCAGGCGAAGCGCTGATGCTGTCACAGCGCGCGCTCGCGCATTTCGACATTCACTTCGTCATGAGCCACCTCGCCTGCTCCGATGAGCCGGCCCATCCAAAAAATGAGGAGCAGCGCGCGCGCTTTGCCGAGATCCATGCGCGCTTTCCGGGCCTCAGGGCCAGCCTCGCCAATTCGGGCGGCATCTTCCTTGGTGCGCCTTTCCATCATGATCTGGTGCGGCCCGGCGCCGCGATCTATGGGCTGAGACCCACCGCGGGCGTGCCCAACCCGATGCAATGCGCCATCAAGCTGGAGGCGCCGCTCCTGCAGGTGCGCCCCCTCGCCCAGGATGATACGGTCGGCTATGGCGCAACTTTTCGCGCAGGGGGACCAATGCGTGTTGCGACTTTGGGCGTCGGATATGCCGATGGCTATCCGCGCAGCCTATCGAATCGCGGCCGCGCCGTGGTCGGCGGCGAATCCGTGCCGATCATCGGGCGCGTCTCAATGGACCTTGTCACCATCGACATCAGCTCTGTGCCGGAAAAGGCCGCACGCGTGGGAAGCTTGGCGGAGCTGATCGGCCCGGCCGTGCCGCCCGACGAAATCGCCGATACGGCCGGCACGATCGGCTACGAAATATTGACAGGGCTTGGCCCACGTTACGTGCGCCACTACAAAGGCGCCGTCAGAGGGGGAGATGCATGAACGGCCTTGCTGCCAATCCGTTCGCAATTATCGGCCGCGTGTTCATCGGTTTTCTAACCCAGACCGGGCGCTTGTCGGCGTTTATCTGGGCCAGCGTCTCGCAGCTGTTCCGGCCGCCGATCTTTCTCGGCCTCGTGTTCAAGCAGATGCTCTCGATCGGCTATTACTCGCTGCCGGTCGTCGGGCTCACCGTCTTCTTCACCGGCGGCGTTCTCGCGCTGCAGATCTATATCGGCGGCAACCGCTATGGCGCGGAATCGATCGTGCCGCAGATCGTCGTGCTCGGCATCACGCGCGAGCTTGGCCCGGTGCTCGCGGGCGTCATGATTGCCGGGCGCTGCTCGGCCGCGATCGCTGCGGAGATCGGCACGATGCGCGTCACCGAACAGATCGATGCGCTCATCACGCTCTCCACCAGCCCGTTCAAATATCTGATGCTACCGCGCATCCTGGCGGCGGTGATCTCTGTTCCGCTCCTGGTGCTTGTCGGCGATACGATCGGCGTGTTCGGCGGCTTCATCATCTCGACCCGCACGCTCGGGTTCAATGCGGGCGTCTATGTCAAGAACACGCTCGACTTCATGACCAATGACGATGTCACGTCCGGCTTGTGGAAGGCTGCGGTGTTCGGATTCATCATCGCGGTGATGGGTTGCTATAACGGCTATTATTCCAAAGGCGGCGCGCAAGGCGTTGGGCGCGCAACCACCAATGCCGTTGTCTCGGCGGCGATCCTCATCTTCGCCGCCGACTATTTCATGACCTCGGTCATCTTCCGGCATTAGAGTGTGCGCGCGTGCAGCATTTTCTTTATGTCATCCTCGGGCTTGTCCCGCGGATCCAGCCGGCGGCCAGAACCGCCCCGCGTGTTGTCCTGGATGCTCGGAACAAGTCCGGGCATGACACTTAAAGAAGGATAGACATGGCCGAGCCCTACAAGATCGAGCTGCAGGACGTTCATAAGAGCTTCGGCGCGAAGAAAGTTCTGAACGGCGTCAACCTTCAGGTGCCCACCGGCACTTCGCTCGTGATCATCGGCGGCTCGGGCACTGGAAAGTCCGTCTGCATCAAATGCATTCTCGGCCTCTTGAAGCCTGAGAAGGGCCGCATCTTCATCGATGGCGAGGATGTAACGCATGTCGGCGGGCGCCGGCGCGAAGCGATCAATGCGCAAGTCGGCATGTTGTTTCAGGGCGCCGCGCTGTTCGACTCTTTGCGCGTCTGGGAGAATGTCGCGTTCAAGCCGATGCGAACGCAGAATATGGGGCGCCGTGCAGCAAAAGAGCTTGCGATCCAGAAACTCGCCAAAGTCGGGCTCGGGCCAGAGGTCGGCGAGCTCTTTCCGGCCGAGCTGTCAGGCGGCATGCAAAAGCGCGTCGGCCTTGCGCGTGCCATCGCCACCGACCCTGCGATCATCTTCTTCGATGAGCCGACGACGGGCCTTGATCCGATCATGGCCGATGTCATCAACGATCTCATCGTCGATGCGGTAAAGGACTTGGGCGCAACCACGCTGTCGATCACGCATGACATGACCTCCGCACGCAAAATCGCCGACCATATCGCGATGATCTATATGGGCCAGATCATCTGGCACGGGCCGGTCTCGGAGATCGATAATTCAGGCAATGCCTATGTCGATCAATTCATCCACGGCAAGGCGGAAGGCCCGATCCAGATGGAAGTGCTCCGGCGCTAGGCCGCGGCGTCGCGCCTTATGCACCAGCCGTCGCCCATCTGGATGAGCAGCGTTTCGATTCGCTCGCGATCGAGCTTGCGCGATGGATGCGCGCCGTCGATCCAATCGAGCGCCGGCTCCAGCGACATGAAATCTCTGACATCGAGATTCGGAATGGCCTGGCTATAGACGAACGCGCCAAACATGCGCGCCATTGCAACATGCATATTGGTCGTGCAAACGAAAGCGCTGCGCTTCGGCCGCTCGAGCGGCGTCGTCTTGAACGCTTCAACGAACTTCTGCGACTGCGCCATCGCCACCTGCGGATCAATGTCGGAATAATCCGCGTCCAGAGCAAGCAGCGTCAGATCATCGAAATGCGGCGAAAGATTCGGCGTATGCCTGATCTCTTCCCAAACGTCATCGAGCTCGGTCGCCTGAATGCGTCCCGAATAGACAAGTATGCTGAGTTCGTCTTCGAATAGAACTTTGAGTTTATGGGCCATAGGTGCTGTGCTTTGTGATCGTTATGGGAAACCCTAGACGGCAAATCTAACGCGCTTCCTAACGTTTTAAATCTCGTGATCGCCCGGCGGCGATGTAAACCCTAGAAATGGCGCGATGCCTCGTCAATTGCGTGCGTTCCTTACGTAATCAACCGGAGCTCTGCTGCAGCGCACGCCAAGCCGTTTGTTCGATTTCGATCCAACTGTTCCGAGCCAATCACCACAAATTAGGCTTAGCGATCATCAGCCCAAAGATGATGAGCAGCGCGAGAAAGGCCGGCCAGCCAAGCATAAACCATGTTCGCATGACCTTGCGGTATTCATCGCTCAACACGCCATCCGTTTCCGCCGCAGCTTGCGCGAGCTTGGCCGCACGCATTTGCAGCCACACGACCGGCACCCAACATGCGAAGGCGAGCGCGTAAAGCGCATAAGCCGCAACAAGCCAAGACGCGCCGAGATCAATGCCGCTCATTAATGCGAGCATGAGGCCGGTGACCGGCTGCACGATGCCGGAAATGCCTGTGAAAAGAATGTCGGTGCGCGCGATCAGCTTCGCGACTTTAGCGATCGTGCGCGCCTCATGCGTGAGATGCGCCGCCCAGAAGTAATAAGCCGAGCCCGCGCCGAAGCCGAACAGGATCGTCGAAGAGACGATGTGCACCCACTTCACCGCGATATATTCGAAACTCATTCCCCGATGGCCTCGATGGATTAGGGCAAGGTACCGATGCGCAGAGTCCAAGGCGCGAGCTTTATCGTCGTCAGAAAGCCGTTCTTTGTCCACGGATCCTCGGCGAGCCGCGCACTGATCTCGTCAATGCTTGCCGCGCGCATAATGAGCAACACATCGCGCGTGCCTTCAAGCGGGCCGACCAGCACAAAGAAGCCCTGGTCCGCGAGTGCGTCCATGAAGGCGGCATGCTCGTTCCAAAGCAGCTGCTGTTCCATCGGCTTGGAAAAATCCCAGCCGCCGCCATGCGCCCTGATCGCCGCAAAGATCTCTGTCATTGATCCAACCCACTCCTGACGAATGGCAAGTGAAACCTATATCATCGCCCTATGGCGCGCGCGGCGGTTCGAATTCGTTTGTCAGGCTTGTGGTCCGTCACGTCCAAATGGGCGGGCCGGTGCGAAGCGTGCGGTGAGTGGAACACCATCATCGAGGAAGCCGCGGAGAGCGGCCCCCGGGCAGCCTTGCGGCATCGGGCGGCGGGCGCGGCCGCGTGATCGAGCTCGCATCGATCTTGAAGGCTTTGGCGAGCCGCCGCCGCGCATCTCGACCGGCATTGCAGAGCTTGACCGCGTCACCGGCGGCGGACTTGTCCCAGGCTCCGCGCTCCTGGTCGGCGGCGATCCCGGCATCGGCAAATCGACCGTGCTGTTGCAAGCCGGCGCGGAGCTCGCGCTCAATCGGGCCAGCGCGTCATCTACATCTCCGGCGAAGAAGCCGCCGACCAAGTGCGCCTGCGCGCGGATCGTCTGGGCCTCGCGCGCGCCGGTTGCGCTCGCCGCCGAAACCAACTTGCGCGACATCATCGCAACGCTCAAAGCCGAGAAGCGCCCTTCCGTCGTCGTCATCGATTCAATTCAGACGCTGTGGTCCGATGCGCTCGAAGCCGCGCCCGGCACCGTCAGCCAAGTGCGCGCCTGCGTGCAGGAGCTGATCCGCTTCGGCAAGGAGCGCGGCGCGACGATCATTCTCGTCGGCCATGTGACCAAGGAAGGCGCAGATCGCCGGCCCGAAAGTCGTCGAGCACATGGTCGACACGGTGCTCTATTTCGAAGGCGAGCGCGGCCATCATTTCCGCATCTTGCGCGCGGTCAAAAACCGCTTCGGGCCCACCGACGAAATCGGCGTGTTCGAGATGACCGGCAAGGGCCTCGCCGAGGTCGCCAACCCGTCGGCGCTGTTTCTCGGCCAAGACGGCGAGGGCGGCGATCCGGTTTCGGGCTCGGCGGTGTTCGCCGGCATCGAGGGCACGCGGCCGCTGCTGGTCGAGATCCAAGCGCTGGTCACCGAGACGAGCTTCGGCACGCCGCGCCGCGCGGTGGTCGGCTGGGATTCCGGGCGGCTCGCCATGATCCTCGCGGTGCTCGAGGCGCGCGCCGGCACCTCGGTTCGGCCCGTTCGATGTCTATCTCAATGTCGCGGGCGGACTCAAGATCAATGAGCCGGCGGCGGACCTCGCGGTGGCGGCGGCCCTGTTATCGGCGCGGCTCGATGCCCCTTTGCCCCGCGGCACGGTCTATTTCGGCGAAATCGGGCTCTCCGGCACCGTCCGGCCGGTCAATCTGGCCGAGGCGCGGCTCAAAGAGGCCCAGAAGCTGGGATTTAACGCGGCGGTCATACCTCGTTTACCAAACGGGGCGAAGGATGGGCTGGCGGGCCTGAAGACCATGGCGGTCCCCGACGTGGCCGCGCTTTTGGATGCGGTACGCCGCGCCTAAGCGTGCTATAGGCCTCGCTAGAAGGTGGTATGACCATGACCGATGTCGTCATCGTTCTGGTGATGGTGATTTCGGGCGTCCTCGCGCTGATGCGCGGCTTCACGCGCGAGGTGTTCTCGATCGTCTCGTGGGGCGGCTCGGCATTCATCACGCTGTGGCTGTTCCCGCCGCTTGCGCGCCACGGGCCGCGCCGTGCTCTCCTTCGTTCACACGCCTTGGATCGCCGACGGCATGACCGCCGGGCGTCGTCTTTATCCTGTCGTTGGTCGCGCTCTCCTACATCACGACCAAGGCGACCGAGAAGATCCGCGGCGCCGCCAACCCGGGCCCATTCGACGGCACGGCAGGCTTTATCTTCGGGCTCGCGCGCGGCTTCATCCTGGTGTGTCTGCTTTATCTCTTCTATGGCGCGGTGGCGCTGCCGCCGAAAAAAAACGGCAAGGTCGAGGATCCGCCATGGATCGCCCATTCGCACTTCCTGGCGCTGATCAAAGTGACCAATGCGCAATTCATGAAGCTGGTCGATAAGGCCGAGCAGGCGATCCCGCAAAATCCCACAGCCGGCAAACCGCCCAAGGTCGATAATGGCTATGCCGAGCGCGACAAGAAGAAGAGCAGCAAAAAGGGCGGGAAGAACGAGAAAGACGGCTATTCCAGCGGCTCGCGCACCGATCTCGACCGGCTGCTGTCGTCCAATAATGGCTCGCTGCGGCCCTAATCATCCGCCTTCGCGGGCGGCGATGGAAATTCCGCGAATCTGGATCAATATTCCTTCTTGAGGGGTGCGTCGTATTAGCGTCACACGCCCCTTGAACAGGTCCCGCGTATGGGGCACATACCGTCTGGCTTTCCCCGGATGCGAGGCGAATGCGGCAAGCGCTTCCCTTCGACGACGATAAGCTGCACGAGGAGTGCGGCGTTTTCGGCGTGTTCGATTGCGCCGAGGCTGCGGCCTTGACCGCGCTCGGCCTTCATGCCCTGCAGCATCGCGGCCAGGAAGGCGCCGGCATCGTCAGCTTCGACGAGGCCACCGGCTTTCACTCCGAGCGGCGCAAGGGCCTGGTCGGCGACAACTTTTCGCGCGAGGAGGTCGTCGAGCGCCTGAAGGGCCGCTCCGCCATCGGCCATGTGCGCTATTCGACGACGGGCGATGCTTCCCCGCGCAATGTGCAGCCGCTGTTCGCGCGAGCTTGCGACCGGCGGCCTGGCGCTTGCGCATAACGGCAATCTCACCAATTGCGAGACGCCTGCGCGAAGAGCTGGTAGCGCAGGGCGCGATCTTCCAGTCGACCTCCGATACCGAAGTCATCCTTCACCTCGCCGCAACGGCGCGCCAGCCGACGCTGATCGACAGGCTGTCCGAAGCGCTGCGTCAGGTCGAAGGCGCCTATTCGCTGGTGTGCCTTGCGCACGACATGCTGATCGGCGTGCGCGATCCGCTGGGCGTTCGCCCGCTGGTGCTGGGCAAGCTCGACGGCTCTTATGTGCTCGCCTCGGAGACTTGCGCGCTCGACATCATCGGCGCCGAGTTCATCCGCGATGTCGCGCCGGGCGAGATCGTCGACGATCTCCGAACGACGGGCTTGAAAGCCATATGCCGTTTCCGCCGATGCGCCGGCGCTCGTGCATTTTCGAGCTGGTCTATTTCGCCGGCGCCTCTTCCACAATGGATGGCGTTTCGGTTTACGACGTGCGGCGGCGCATGGGTGCGGAGCTGGCGCGCGAAGCACCGGTGGATGCCGATGTCGTCATTCCGGTGCCGGATTCATCGGTGCCGGCAGCGATCGGCTATGCGCAGGAATCCGGCATTCCGTTCGAGTTCGGCATCATCAAGAACAATTATGTCGGGCGCACCTTCATCGAGCCGCAAGACAATATCCGCCATCTGGGCGTCAAGCTGAAGCACAACGCCAACCGCGCGGTGGTGAATGGCAAGCGCGTGATCCTGATCGATGATTTCAATCGTGCGCGGCACGACCTCCAAGAAGATCGTGCAGATGATGCGCGAGGCCGGCGCGAGCGAAGTGCATATGCGCATCGCCAGCCCGCCGACCATGCATTCCTGCTTTTACGGCGTCGATACGCCCGAGCGCTCCAAGCTGCTCGCGGCGCAAATGCCGGTGGGTGAGATGGCAAAGCATATCGCCGCCGACAGCCTGGCTTTCGTCTCGATCGACGGGCTTTATCGCGCGGTAGGCGAGACCGGGCCGCAATCGCAACGCGCCGCAATTCTGCGATGCCTGCTTCACCGGCGAATATCCAACGACGCTGACCGACCGTGCGGCGGGCCCGCGCCCGCTTGCAGCTTTCGCTGCTGACCGAAGAAGCTTGATGTTACTCGCCGCTCCCTGCATTTCCTCCCCCGTTTACGGCGGAGGTGGCGCGGAGCGACGGAGGGGGCGGTTGACAATGCCTCCCTTCGGCCCTACGGGCCACTTCCCCCGTGAACGGGGGAAGAAAGGATCTGCGTGCCCATGACTTCACTTACAGACCGCATCGCAGTCGTCACGGGCGCTTCGCGCGGGATCGGGCGCGCAGGTGCCGCTCGCGCTTGCCAAGGAAGGCGCGCATATCATCGCGCTCGCGCGCACGGTCGGCGGACTTGAAGAGCTCGACGATGAAATCAAAGCGGCCGGCGGCTCGGCAACGCTCGTGCCTGCGGATTTGCGCGATTTCGATGCGCATGACCGGCTCGGCAAAGCGATCTTCGACCGCTGGGGCAAGCTCGATATTCTGGTGCTCAACGGCGCGATGCTCGGCCCGGTCACGCCGCTGCCGCACGTCACGCCGGCGCAGTGGGGCGAAGCGCTCGACGTCAATGTCACGGCAAATTTCCGCCTGATCCGTTCGCTCGATCTTCTGCTCAAGCGCTCGGATGCCGGGCGCGTAATCGGCCTTACATCGGGTGTGGTGAAGCGGCCGCGTGCTTATGTCGGTGTCTATGGCACGACCAAAGCCGCGTTCGAGATGATGATGCGCATTTATTCGGCGGAGTGCGAGAGCACGACAACGCGCGTCAACATCATCGATCCCGCCATCGCCCGCACCAAGATGCGCGCAACATTTGCACCCGGCGAAGACCCGATGACCGTGCCGCCGCCGGAAGAGCTTGGGCCGCTGTTCGTTGCGCTGTCGCAAGCCTCGCTCACGCTCAACGGCCAGACAGTGCTTTCCGCCGAGTGGAAGAAGACCGGCAAGCTCGCCTGAATTGTCATCGGCACGCTTCTGTCACTTGCTCGTCATGGCCGGGCTGTGGTCCCCGCCATCCATGTGTCGGCAAGCTTTGAAACCAAAATTGAAGCGGCGACGCTTGTTGAACAATGGATGGCCGCCGCAACGGGGCGGCCATGACGCTTCACTTATTCGGACGGTTTCGCAAATACCACAGCGCCTTGAACTCGGCGCGGCTATCGGCGTCTTCTTCACCCGTCTTCGAGCCGGCGCCGAAATTCGGTCGCGCTTTGGGCATCGCGGCATTGGAAAGATCGACGCCCCCTGGCTTTGGCGCATCATCCATCGGCACACGTTTGATCTCCGGAGTCCGCGCGGCCGCCGCCTGGGCACGCGCCGCCGCATCCATTTCCAGCCGGGCTTTGCGCGCCTCCTCGTCGTTCCAAACCGCGGGCGGAGGCTTGTTGCAGTCGGGAAGGTGGAGCCTGGCGCGCTCGGCTGGAGCGAGCTGCGGGCAGATCTGGGTCCAAAGCGCGCCAAGCGCCGCCCGAGAGGGCTTGATGGTGTTGAGCGCGGGCTCACTTGACCCGCGCCTCAGAGGGCTGACACGCGCAGCCGGTGCATTCTGCCCGCTCGACTCTTTTGCAGCTGAAGGGACCCGCTGCGGCCACTCCAAGATTTGCACCGGTACGACGTTGATGAACCCGCCCTCGCGGCGGAAGCGCAGCGAATAGATTGCGATTGCATGCAGCAAGAGACTGGCCGCAACGGCAACGAAGAGCGCCAGACGCGCTTGTCGCGCACCAGGATCTTCGCCCGCCTCGCGCAGAGGCGGCACCGGCCATGCCAGATCGAATGAAGCCTCAGCCACTTGAAGCGCCCCGCCAGTCCCTCGCGACGCAAAGCTGCCGATCGTCTCATGCGAAGGTGCCCTCGGGAACCTTTGGGCGGCCATCGCGCGATCGGCGGATCATCACCTTCCGGTGATCGCCAGGTGAGGCACTCCCGCTGCTCCGTCTACGGACTTTTACTGTCTTGCCGCGCAACCCAGATTTGACTTCCGTCAACGCTGAACACCTGTGGTTGCTCTACTTGAAGCGGGTGCTTAATCGGGAGAAGGAGCCAATATGAAGCGGCTATCCATTTCGATGGCGGTGGTCTTGGGACTTGCTGTCACCACATCCCCGCCGGCCCCGGCAAATGCCGACACCGGTCACAAGACGGCCGGCGCCCCGGTTCAGCTTGCCGACAATGATCGCCGCGATAATCGGGGCCCGCCGAACCAGGGCCGATCGCAGCGAAGCGGGCCGCCGCCCGGCGCGCCGCAAGGCAGGCCGCGCTATGACTGGAAGACCTACAGGCCGGGCCGCCGACCGCCGGATTGGAAAGATCATCGCGATTTCGACCGGCGCACCTGGCAACATAATTACCAGTCTCAGCAGCGTTATCGCTGGCAGCCCTATCACCGGCCGCAGGGCTGGTATTACAGGCGCTGGACCTATGGGCTGGTCCTGCCGCGGCTGTTCTGGACCACCGATTATTGGATCTACACCTACTGGCAATTCGGCCTGATCGATCCTCCTTACGGCTATGTCTGGGTGCGCTATGGCGACGATGCGCTGCTCGTCAACGTCCGGACCGGATTCATCCTTCAAGTCGCCTATAGCGTCTTTTATTGAGACTAGGCCTGCGCCACCGACCGCCTCCGCAGTAGACTCGTCATGGCCGCCCCGTTGTGGCGGCCATGACGGAGAGAAGATCGTCTTCAGAAGCTTAGCCGGATGGCAGTGGACACGGGTGAGGATCCAGTGCGCAGTCACTTGTCCGCATACGGATTTTCACCCGTGCGCAGCTCGATGCGGATCGGCGCGCCCGGGAAATCGAAGCGCTCGCGCAGCCCGCTGGTGAGATAACGGATATAATCCTTGGGCAATTCGCCGGCCCGCTGCGAGAAGATCACGAAAGTGGGCGGGCGTGCTTTCACTTGCGTCATATAGCGGATCTTGATGCGCCGTCCCTTCGCCGCGGGCGGCGGATGGCGTTCAAGCGCAGTTTGCAGCCAACGATTGAGCTGCGATGTTGAAATGCGCTTCTGCCAAATCCCGTGCGCGCGCATCACCGCCTTCATCAGCCGCTTAACGCCCTCGCCCGTCATGCCCGAAAGCGTGACAAGCTCTGCGCCAGCCAGCTGAGGCAGCATGCGCTCGGCGCGCGATTTGAAGGCTTCAAGCGCCGCTTTACGGTCTTCAACCAAATCCCATTTGTTGATTGCGAGCACGATAGCGCGCCCCTCGCGCTCAACCAGATCGGCAATCTGCAAATCCTGCTTCTCGAATGCTTCCTCGGCATCCATCAGCAAGACGACGACATCGGCAAATTTGATCGCCTTCAGCGTGTCGGAGACGGAAAGCTTTTCGATCTTGTCCTGCACCCGGGCACGGCGGCGCATGCCGGCGGTATCGTAGAGATTGATGCTCCGGCCCTCGAACGCGAACGGCACCGAAATGGAATCGCGCGTGATGCCGGCTTCCGGTCCGGTAATCAAACGCTCCTCGCCGAGTGCCGTGTTGATGAGCGTCGATTTGCCGACATTGGGACGCCCGACGATCGCAAGATTAATCGGACGCGCCTCGTCATCCTCATCATTCTCTTCGGGCGCTTCCTGTTCCTGCGGCAGCGCTTTAGCGATCTCGCGCAGCGCATCGATGAGCTCACCGATCCCGATCCCGTGTTCGGCCGACAAGGCAATCGGCTCACCGAAGCCGAGCGAGAACGCATCGATCAATCCCGGCTCCGCCTTCCGGCCTTCGCACTTATTTGCAGCGAGCACGACCGGCTTGCCGGCCTTGCGCAGGATCGTGGCGAAGGTGCGATCGAATGGCGTCACGCCCGCGCGCGCATCGATCAAGAAGATCGAGGCGTCGGCCTCGGCAATCGCGGCTTCGGTTTGCGCGCGCATGCGCAATTCAAGCGCGTCCTCATGGGCCTCTTCAAAGCCCGCGGTATCGATGAGCTGCGTATCGATGCCGGGCAGGCGGCCTTCCGCCTCGCGCCGGTCGCGCGTGACCCCCGGCCGGTCATCGACCAGCGCCAGGCGCTTGCCGGCCAGCCGATTGAACAGAGTCGATTTGCCGACATTAGGCCGGCCGACGATCGCGATCTTAAGGCGCATGCCTGGATGATATCAGAATACCGGTACCCAATCCGGTGTGCTGAAGAAACCGCGCTTGTCTTTGACGATCTCGCCGGGCTTGGGCTTGGCCTTATGATGAATGCGCGGCTGTGAAGGATGCGCGGGACCGGCCAGCGCCGGATCGCCAAAAGCGATCAGATGCGCATCATTGGTGTAAACATAGACGATCCTGTCGGCGATGATCGGCGCGGAGCAATACGTCTTTTCCCGTCTACCTTGACTTTTCGTCGTCTTGTTTCCGCGCCGATCATCGCCGACAGGATCGTCTATGTTTACACCAATGATGCGCATCTGATCGCTTTTGGCGATCCGGCGCTGTGGGGTACCGCGCATCCTTCACAGCCGCGCATTCATCATAAGGCCAAGCCCAAGCCCGGCGAGATCGTCAAAGACAAGCGCGGTTTCTTCAGCACACCGGATTGGGTACCGGTATTCTGATATCATCCAGGCATGCGCCTTAAGCTCGCCATCGTTGGACGGCCAAATGTCGGCAAGTCCACTCTGTTCAATCGCCTCGCCGGGCGGCGCATAGCGCTTGTCGACGACACGCCCGGCCTGACGCGCGACCGGCGCGAGGCGAAGGGCGACTGTTGGGGCTCGATCTCGAGCTCATCGACACCGCCGGCTATGAGGAGGCCGAAGACGGCGCGCTCGAAGCCCGCATGACCGCGCAAAGCGAAGCCGCCATCGCCGATGCCGATGCGGCGATCTTTCTGATCGATGCGCGCGCCGGCGTCACGCCGCTCGACAAGAGCTTTGCGGCACTGCTGCACCGGTCGGCAAAGCCGGTCGCCCTTGTCGCCAACAGTGCGAGGGGCGCGCCGCGGAGGCCGGCCTGATGGAGGCTTTCTCGCTCGGCTTCGGCGAGCCGGTGGCCATCTCGGCCGAGCACGGACAAGGGCTTGCCGATCTCGCCGAAGCATTGCGGGAGATCGCGGCCACGCTGCCGCCCAGCGAAGGGCCCGAAGAGGAGGACGTCGAGACCGGACGTGCCGCTCAACCTTGCGATCGTCGGGCGGCCTAATGTCGGCAAATCGACGCTGATCAACACTGCGCTTGGCGAAGAGCGCCTGATCACCGGCCCGGAAGCCGGCATCACGCGCGACACGATTTCCGTTCCGTTCGAGTTCGAGGGCAGGAGCATCAATCTCTACGACACCGCGGGCATGCGGCGCCGCGCGCGCGTGCAGGACCGCATCGAGAAGCTGATCGTCGGCGACACGCTGAAAGCGATCAAGTTCGCCGAAGTCGTCGTGCTGGTGATGGATGCGCAGAACGCCTTCGAGAAGCAGGATTTGCAGATCGCCGACCTGGTCGAGCGCGAGGGCAGGGCGCTGAGTGCTCGCCATCAACAAGTGGGACCTGGTCGATGATCGATCCGCGGCCCTCGAATCGATGAAGTCGCAAGCCGAGCGCATGTTGCCTCAGCTAAGGCGTCGCGCTGGTCACTCTGTCGGGGCTGACCGGCGCAGGCTTGCCGCGCCTGATGAAGGCGGTGCGGCACGGGATGTGGCAGAAGCGCGTCTCCACGTCGGCGCTCAATCGCTGGCTCGCCACCGCGATCGAGCGCCATCCGCCGCCCGCCGCCAAAGGCCGGCGTATCAAGCTGCGTTATATGACCCAGGTGAAGGCGCGCCCGCCGACCTTCGTCATCTTTTGCCAGCGTGCGGACGAGCTGCCCGAGGACTATGTGCGCTACCTGGTGGGCGGCGGGAGCGTTTCGAGTTTCCCGGGCGTGCCGATCCGCGTCGAGCTGCGCACGGGTGAAAATCCGTATGCGGACAAGTGACTGCGCACTGGATCCTCACCCGTGTCCACTGCCATCCGGCTAAGCTTCTGAAGACGATCTTCTCTCCGTCATGGCCGCCACAACGGGGCGGCCATGACAAGTCTACTGCGGAGGCGGTCGGTGGCGCAGGCCTAGTCTCAATAAAAGACGCTATAGGCGACTTGAAGGATGAATCCGGTCCGGACGTTGACGAGCAGCGCATCGTCGCCATAGCGCACCCAGACATAGCCGTAAGGAGGATCGATCAGGCCGAATCGCCAGTAGGTGTAGATCCAATAATCGGTGGTCCAGAACAGCCGCGGCAGGACCAGCCCATAGGTCCAGCGCCTGTATACCAGCCCTGCGGCCGGTGATAGGGCTGCCAGCGATAACGCTGCTGAGACTGGTAATTATGTTGCCAGGTGCGCCGGTCGAAATCGCGATGATCTTTCCAATCCGGCGGTCGGCGGCCCGGCCTGTAGGTCTTCCAGTCATAGCGCGGCCTGCCTTGCGGCGCGCCGGGCGGCGGCCCGCTTCGCTGCGATCGGCCCTGGTTTGGCGGGCCCCGATTATCGCGGCGATCATTGTCGGCAAGCTGAACCGGGGCGCCGGCCGTCTTGTGACCGGTGTCGGCATTTGCCGGGGCCGGCGGGGATGTGGTGACAGCAAGTCCCAAGACCACCGCCATCGAAATGGATAGCCGCTTCATATTGGCTCCTTCTCCCGATTAAGCACCCGCTTCAAGTAGAGCAACCACAGGTGTTCAGCGTTGACGGAAGTCAAATCTGGGTTGCGCGGCAAGACAGTAAAAGTCCGTAGACGGAGCAGCGGGAGTGCCTCACCTGGCGATCACCGGAAGGTGATGATCCGCCGATCGCGCGATGGCCGCCCAAAGGTTCCCGAGGGCCTTCGCATTAGACGATCGGCAGCTTTGCGTCGCGAGGGACTGGCGGGGCGCTTCAAGTGGCTGAGGCTTCATTCGATCTGGCATGGCCGGTGCCGCCTCTGCGCGAGGCGGGCGAAGATCCTGGTGCGCGACAAGCGCGTCTGGCGCTCTTCGTTGCCGTTGCGGCCAGTCTCTTGCTGCATGCAATCGCAATCTATTCGCTGCGCTTCCGCCGCGAGGGCGGGTTCATCAACGTCGTACCGGTGCAAATCTTGGAGTGGCCGCAGCGGGTCCCTTCAGCTGCAAAAGAGTCGAGCGGGCAGAATGCACCGGCTGCGCGTGTCAGCCCTCTGAGGCGCGGGTCAAGTGAGCCCGCGCTCAACACCATCAAGCCCTCTCGGGCGGCGCTTGGCGCGCTTTGGACCCAGATCTGCCCGCAGCTCGCTCCAGCCGAGCGCGCCAGGCTCCACCTTCCCGACTGCAACAAGCCTCCGCCCGCGGTTTGGAACGACGAGGAGGCGCGCAAAGCCCGGCTGGAAATGGATGCGGCGGCGCGTGCCCAGGCGGCGGCCGCGCGGAAGCTCCGGAGATCAAACGTGTGCCGATGGATGATGCGCCAAAGCCAGGGGGCGTCGATCTTTCCAATGCCGCGATGCCCAAAGCGCGACCGAATTTCGGCGCCGGCTCGAAGACGGGTGAAGAAGACGCCGATAGCCGCGCCGAGTTCAAGGCGCTGTGGTATTTGCGAAACCGTCCGAATAAGTGAAGCGTCATGGCCGCCCCGTTGCGGCGGCCATCCATTGTTCAACAAGCGTCGCCGCTTCAATTTTGGTTTCAAAGCTTGCCGACACATGGATGGCGGGGACCACAGCCCGGCCATGACGAGCAAGTGACAGAAGCGTGCCGATGACAATTCAGGCGAGCTTGCCGGTCTTCTTCCACTCGGCGGAAAGCACTGTCTGGCCGTTGAGCGTGAGCGAGGCTTGCGACAGCGCAACGAACAGCGGCCCAAGCTCTTCCGGCGGCGGCACGGTCATCGGGTCTTCGCCGGGTGCAAATGTTGCGCGCATCTTGGTGCGGGCGATGGCGGGATCGATGATGTTGACGCGCGTTGTCGTGCTCTCGCACTCCGCCGAATAAATGCGCATCATCATCTCGAACGCGGCTTTGGTCGTGCCATAGACACCGACATAAGCACGCGGCCGCTTCACCACACCCGATGTAAGGCCGATTACGCGCCCGGCATCCGAGCGCTTGAGCAGAAGATCGAGCGAACGGATCAGGCGGAAATTTGCCGTGACATTGACGTCGAGCGCTTCGCCCCACTGCGCCGGCGTGACGTGCGGCAGCGGCGTGACCGGGCCGAGCATCGCGCCGTTGAGCACCAGAATATCGAGCTTGCCCCAGCGGTCGAAGATCGCTTTGCCGAGCCGGTCATGCGCATCGAAGTCGCGCAAATCCGCAGGCACGAGCGTTGCCGAGCCGCCGGCCGCTTTGATTTCATCGTCGAGCTCTTCAAGTCCGCCGACCGTGCGCGCGAGCGCGATGATATGCGCGCCTTCCTTGGCAAGCGCGAGGGCAGCCTGCGCGCCCAATCCCGCGCGAAGCGCCCGTGACGACTGCGATACGGTCTGTAAGTGAAGTCATGGGCACGCAGATCCTTTCTTCCCCCGTTCACGGGGGAAGTGGCCCGTAGGGCCGAGAGGGAGGCGATTGTCAACCGCCCCCCTCCGTCGCTCCGCGCCACCTCCGCCGTAAACGGGGGAGGAAATGCAGGGAGCGGCGAGTAACATCAAGCTTCTTCGGTCAGCAGCGAAAGCTGCAAGGGGCGCGGGCCCGCCGCACGGTCCGTCAGCGTCGTTGGATATTCGCCGGTGAAACAGGCATCGCAATATTGCGGACAGGCCTTTTGGTTCCGGGCCGCTTCGCCGACCGCGCGGTAAAGCCCGTCGATCGAGATGAAGGCCAGAGTGTCGGCCTTTGATGAATCTCGGCCATCGCGCTCGACTCTCCATGTTCGCCGACGAGCAGCTTCGAGCGCTCGGGCGTATCGAGCGCCGTAGAAGCAGCTATGTCCCGGGTCGGCGGACTGGCGACGCGCATGTGGACTTCGAGCGGCTCCGGCGTCCCGCATCATCTCGACGATCTTGAGCGAAGTCGTGCCGCGCACGATCGAGTCGTCGATGAGCAACGATACGCTTGCCTTCGACGATGGCGCGGTTGGCGTTGTGCTTGCGCTTGACGCCGGCGTGGCGTGCACCGTCCGACGGCTGGATGAATGTGCGGCCGACATAGTGCGAGCGTGATGATACCCAGTTCGAAGGGGATGCCCGACTGCTGCGCATAGCCGATTGCTGCCGGCACCGATGAATCCGGCACCGGAATGACGACATCGGCATCCACCGGCGCTTCGCGCGCCAGCTCCGCACCCATGCGCCGCCGCACGACCATCACGTTTGTGGAGTACACCCTGACCTTCCTGGTGAGCATGGCGGCGATGGTGACCTTTGTCGCCGACCGCTTCCCGATGCTTGACAACCAAATACTGGGCGTGCAATACCGCGGGCTGGTTGCGATAGGGCTCAGCCTGTTTACGGGCTGGCTGGTCAACCGCGGTCCCAAGATGGCCGCGCGCGACCTTCGGCCCGGCCACCGCCGGTGTGCTGATCCTGCTTTGGTTGATGATCCTGTCGACCCTGATCCGTACCGGCTTTCACCTGCCTGTGCTGTCGCTGGCGGCCTTTGCGCCTCCCAATCTGCAGTCTGACCGTGGGCGGCTACGTTCGCATCCTGGCGGTGATGACCGGCGTTGAAGTATTTGCGAACCTGGTGCGCTGCCTTCGACGGAAGCCCGGGCAGAAAAGCCGCAAGGCCTTTCAAAGCCTGCTCATCATTATGAGCACAACTGCGGCCACCATGCTGATCGTCGGTCCGGCCGTCTTCTCTCTTTCGGACCCTGCCAATGAGCAGGTATCGGTCTTCACCCAGA
>CAWBKL010000008.1:0-449250 GCA_963789405.1 uncultured Alphaproteobacteria bacterium | reverse complement strand
AACACCCTATGGCACGCCGCCGCCGTGGAAGGATGCGGACGGCATGACGGTGATCAAATGAGCGGGGCTGAGACAATGGAAACGCTCGATACACTGGCGGACCAATTCGAATATGCGCTGCTCGCCAATGACGGCTCGCGCCTGCCGCTCGCCGAGGGCTTTCGCTACACCGAGAACGGCCAGACGCTCGAAATCGGCGATGGGCTCTGGGGCACATTGAGCGCGCTGGCAGGGCAGGATGCGCGCATCTTTCCCGGCGCGGTGGATCTGACTTACCGCATCTCGTTTGTTGATGGCGATGAAGTGTTGCGGCTCATCAAGATCGACGAGAATGGCGTCAAAGGCGTTATGGCGATGCGCCTCAAAGCCGATAACGGAAAAATCTTGCAAGTCGAGATTATTCCGGTGCGCGAGGAGTTCTTTGGTGACCGCGGCGGCACGATCACGCTTCTGCAGCCCGCGATGCTCGTGACGATGGATGGCGAATTGGTTGGCGCGCCTGATCTCCTGTTCACACAGAATGTCGCAAGGCCTGAAGCGCCTGACACGCTGGTGAAAACTGCCGAGGCGTATGTCAAAGCAATCATATCGAACGATGCCGGCGCTGTTTCGTTTGCCAGCGATTGCCGGCGGTTCGACAATGGCCAGCCGACGACGAATGTCGCGGACTCTGCGATGCTCGATTCCGATGAGCCAAGCTACAAGCCGTTCGCGCTTGGGCCGCGTGAACAGATCGACAGCGGCTTCTTCTCCAATCTGAGGCGGCTACGCGGCTTGCGCAGCTGGGCCGACCCCGCGCGTGGGCTCGTCCTTAGCTTCTTCCAGCTCGATAATACCGGCACGACGCTCTCCTTCGAGGCGCCGGGGCACGGGCGCGTGAAATATCCTGGGCCGATGGCAGGCGTGCCTGGAGACATAGCCGCCAATGAGCAGTTCGATGGGCGCGTGACCACCAACATGACCTCGCCGGTGACGATGAACTGTGCGTTTCTGTTCAAGATCGAAGACGGCAAGATCAGGCGCATCGATGCGTTTTATCGCGGCGCGCCTTACGGCATGAAATCGGGTTGGTGAGAGCGAAGGCGAGTTGGCGCGGTTAAATGGCAGATTTATTCTATTGCGCCATTCAGCCACTTCTCGGCGACTTCTTCGCTTATGAACAGGCGCACATGTGAGCCGGTCGCCGGGTATCTTTCCGTCAGCGCCCGCCAAAGCGTCACGACAGCGGCATGCACCGGGTGAGGCGCGACAAAGGCAGCTTTGACATTGCGGCCTGGATATTTCTGCCCCCAAGCTTCGATGCTCTCTCTTATTCGCATCAAGCCTTGAAGATCGATCTCACTCAGCAGGGTATGAACGTCGATTACGAATAAATGCTGTTTATGATAGGCGGCGCCGTTCGTCTCGCGCACAATTCTCCCAAAATCGTCGATGATCTCATTAGCCGTTAGCAGGCCGGAGGCTTCGCCGATCAGTAAGTCACGCGCTTGATCGATTCGATAGTGCATGGGCATTGATGGCACCTCGCAAAAAGCCGCACGACGCCTACTGCACAAGCGCAAAGCTATCACGCGCGATTCCCCTGCCGCCAGTTCTGGCGAGTTGCTTACGCAAGTATGCGCTCAGGCGCCGAGGTCGGCGAAGGCGGCCGGAAATTCCACTTTGCCCGTGGTCAAACGCAAGGTTTTGCCTAGCGCGCGGGCCATAAAGTGCGGGCCGGCATAGGGCGAGGCAAAGCCGCTTGCGAGCGCGACATCGAAGCCGAAGCGCGCATAGTATTGGGGATTACCGAGCAGGAACACGATCTCCCAGAACGCGCCCGCTGCTTGTTCCAAGGCTTCGCTTACCAGCGCGCTGCCGATGCCGCGCCGCTGATGCGCTGGCGCGACGGCGAGCGGGCCGAGCGCAAGGGCGCGCAATTCCGCGTGCGCGCGTGACAACAATACATGGCCCGCCATCTCGCCTCGCTCAATAGCGACAAGTGAGATCTCGACATCGCCCGCCGCGCGCAGGCGATCGACGAGCTCTGCTTCCAAGTCTCTATTGAATGCAGCGGTAACCAGTGCGCGGATTGCTGCTTCGTCGCCGGGATGCTCTTTGCGGATGATCATCGAGGCGCGTGTGTGAGCTGCGCTTCGGCGCGTGGCACCGTCATTTCGCCTGCTTTAACAGCGTGTCCATCGCGTAGTCGAGCTGTATCTGGAAGTCGTTTGCGCTGATTTGGTAGACTGTGTCAAAGTAGAAGTCGATCGTCCGCGCCAAGTTGCCAAATCGAACGGCATATTTGAAAGGGACGGCCTTGGGGCCCGCTTCCCCCGGCTCGCAGACCTCGACGGCTATATAGCGGCCATTATCATCCAGTTTCCAGAAGGTCATGCAGCCTGGAACCCTGGTGCTTGCGTAAGACGACATGGATGCCTCCCATCTTCCCGGCGCAATAAAAGCAGCTTTCGGCCGCCAGCGCGATTCCGGGTTTTCTTTCGGCGCCGGTGGGGCTAAACCCGTGCGCGCCTCCTGATCTTTGGCGCCCGCGAGGGGCGCTTATTGCCGCCGGGCAAGCCCATGCTTACAGCCTATGTGCGAAACGATACGAGTTTGCAGCCGGTCGCTCTGCCGGAGGATCAACCGATCCCGGCGCAGACACTATGGATCGACCTGAAGGAGCCGACGTCCCAAGAGGTGCGTATGGTCAATTTCTGGCTTGGCATCGACATGCCGACCCACGAGGAGATGCAGGAGATTGAGCTTTCCAGCCGGCTTTATCACGAGAACAATGCGACCTATATGACCGCGACCATCCTCGCGCAGACCGAAACGGAGAAGCCTGAGAGTGGGCCGGTCACATTCGTTATCGCGGCGCACCGGCTGGTTACGCTGCGTTACATCGATCCCAATCCGTTCCGGGTGTTTGCCTCACAGATCAAGCGGACTAGTGTGAACCAAATGCATACGGGCGAAGAGATCATGGGCGGCTTGCTCGATGCCGTAGTCGATCGCCTCGCCGATATTCTTGAGCGCGTTCAGCACGATATGGACACGCTTTCTCATCAGATATTCAGCCGCGACAAGAACGGCGGCGCGATCGACTATGAGGAGCTACTGCGGCGCATCGGACGCGCACACGGATTGACCTCGCGCGTACGTGAAAGTCTCGTCGGCATTGGACGGCTCCTGTCGTTTATTCAGCGGCCCAGCGAGGGCAAGGAGGCCAAGCAGGAAAAGGCATTGAACCGCGCCTTCAGAACGGTCTCCCGGGATGTGCTCTCGCTGAGCGATCACGCAAGCTATCTTTCGAACAATATCAACTTTCTGCTCGATGCCACGCTCGGCCTCATCAACAATGAGCAGACCGGCATCATCAAGATTTTTTCGGTTGCGGCCGTTGTGTTTTTGCCGCCGACCTTGATCGCCAGCATGTACGGCATGAATTTCAAAGTCATGCCCGAACTCAATTGGTGGTTCGGCTATCCCTTGTCGATCGTCTTGATGTTCGCCTCCGCCGCCGGGACCTATTGGTTCTTCAAGCAGCGCAAATGGCTTTAGTGCCGGGGAGGCGCAGGTGTTCGACATCTATCATTGGGAACCGAACGCGCATCAAGCGAAGCCGATGATCGTGCTCTACGAAAAGGACGTTCCGTTCCGTAGTCACTATGTCGATATCATGGAGCTGCAGCACGTCTCGCCGGATTATCTCAAAGTCAGCCCGACCGGGCTTTGTCCGGTGATGCTCGAAGATGGGCGATTGCTGCATCCGGGTCTCACGCTTAGCGAGACAACGGACTTCTGCGAATACATCGATGAACGCTTTCCTGCCACGCCCTTGCGCCCGCGCGATGCGCAAGGGCGCTGGCTGATGCGCTGGTGGTCCTGGTTCATGGACTATTATCTTTCACCGTCGCTGAGCGTGATGGGTTGGAAGACCTTCGTTGGGCCCGAGGCGCGGCGCCGCCATGACCGTGCCAAGCTCGAAGCGTTCCTGAAAAAATCCGTCGGCCGAAACCCACATGCATTGGTCGACCGCGATCAATGACGCTTTCACCGAAGAGCAGCTCGCTGATGCACGCAGGCGAATCGCTGAGGGCGTGAAGCTGCTGGAGCAGCGGCTCTCTGTCTCTCCCTATCTGGCGGGGCCGGAATACAGCATCGCGGACATTGTTGCCTTCTCGACGCTTTACGGTCTGCCGATGACCCAGCCCGACCTTTCGGATGAAGAGAAAACGCCCGGTATCTGGGCGTGGCTGAGGCGCATTCATCCACGCCCGGCGATTGAGAAGACCTTCGCCTTGAGCCGCATGCGCTATTCCGACCGTGTCGGCGAGATGCGCAAGCGGCTGGGAATTTGAGCGTAATCAAGTCGGCGGCGAACGCGGCGGGCTAGGCTCCCGTCCACGCTCATAGGTGAGAGGCAAAGATGGCCAAGCCAAATCTGACGATCAGCCCCGACAAGGTGTTCTACATCCTGGTCAAAGCGCGCGAGTTCGATGCCAAGGAACAGGTACAGCGATCCGGATTCCGGCTCAAACCCGGGCGACGATCATGGAAATCGATATTCTTGAAGACCGCGCCGACGATCCGACCTATGAGGAGTTGACGAGCGCCATTACAGCTCAATATCGACGAGCAGCTCGATCTTCTGGCGCTGATGTGGATCGGCCGCGGCGATTTCGAGCCGAGCGAGTGGAAGGATGCGCGCGCTGAAGCCGCGGGCGTCGGCCACAAGCATGTGACGCGCTATCTCGTGCACACGCCGCTCTTGGCGGGCGATTATCTCGCAGAGGCGATGGCCGGCCTTGGATACGATCTTGAAGATCTGGAAAAGGACCATCTCTAAAAACAGCTTTCCCGGCGGCTTGACTTGTTGCAGGCGCCTTACCGTAAAATTCCTCGCAAGATAAGAGGAAATGCTTAATGAGCAGCAATCTGGCAACGATAACAGACCAAGCTCGACTATGTGACCGCCGATATGGTCTATGTTGCGGAGGGCTCGTTTATCAACCGGCGCTTTGCGGCGCCGGGCATTGAGGTCAATACGGGCAAGTATGAGACGCACAAGGTGCGCATTCGCAATGCGCGCCCGCTATCGCGAGCAGTTCACGCTCGATAGCACCGGCTTTCATGCTGCTCGACCACAAGATGCGCGGTGAAGGATTTTACGACAACGAGGAGGTCGGCGCGATCTATCCGCAGGAAGTCGTGGAGGCGATCAAGCAATCTGACCGGTGCGACAAACGTTGCGGCGGGCGGCTGGATGGTGCGTAACTCCGGCGATCTCAGCAAGTTCGAAAAGCCCAAGCCGGCTATAGCCATCATGGCGGCGTGCAACCGCCGGCCGCCGAAGCGCATGTCGACTATCTGCCCGAGGTCGCCGACCGCGTCGCCCAGATGACCTATAGCCGCCATTCCCGAATGGGCCGGGCTACAAGCGCTTTATCGCCGGCAGCTTCTGGCGGGCCTTCTCGGCGCCGCCGCAGGATACGCCGCTCGCGCGTGTGCGATGGCCGCAGCGTCGGCGCCGATGAAGGCGTGCGCAACGTCTCTTCGTCGTCGACAAGATTCCGGAGCCCGGAAGAGATGCTCGGGCCGATGCCGGATGAGGATAGCCAAGCCCGGCCGCCGCGATCTTCCGCTACAACCCGAAGCACCGCTGGTGGTATTTCCCGAACATGAATCGGGACGAAGCGCTGTTCTTCAAGTTCCACGATTCCGACCGTAGCGTTGCCTGGCGTGTGCCGCACACCGCTTTCCGCGATCCAAGCGTGCACACCGATCATCCGCGCGAAAGCATCGAGCTGCGCTTCGTCGCGTTTTTCGAATGAAGTTGTGCGCACCGCTCTCCCTGGGGAGAGCACGGCGTGTGGGGTCGGCAACAGGGCCAACTGATTGCTAACATTCGAGGCGCAAACTCGCTCTTCAAAATGGGCAGACGCGCCATGGCCGAAACGATTGGCAGCTATCTCATTCGCCGGCTCGCCGAGCAAGGCGTAGGCCATGTCTTCGGTGTGCCCGGCGATTATGTGCTCACCTTCATGAAGGAGATGGAAAACAGCCAGCTCAAACGATCAACACATGCGATGAGCAGGCGGCGGGCTTTGCCGCCGACGCTTATGCGCGCCTCAAGGGCTTGGCGCGGTCTGCGTCACCTATTGCGTCGGCGGGCTGAAGATCGCCAATGCCGTGGCGCAGGCCTATGCCGAGCGCTCGCCCGTGGTTGTTATCAGTGGCGCGCCGGGCACCAAGGAGCGCGCGCAGGATGCGCTTTTGCATCATCGCGTGCGCGGCTTCGACACCCAGCACATCGTGTTTCACCGAGCTGACCGTCGGCTGCGCGGTGCTCGACGACCCGCTGACCGCGGCGGCGGAGATCGACCGCGTGCTGGCGCTCGCCAAGCGCTATAGCCGCCCGGTCTATATCGAGATCCCGCGCGATCGCGTGCTCGACGAGATCGTGCCCGGCCCGCACCGCGCGCTGCCGCCCGACGAAAGCGATTCCGAGAAGCGCTCGCCGCCGCGATCGCAGAAGCCGCCGAGCGCATCTGCGCCAGCCAAGCACCCGGTGATCCTCGCCGGCGAGGAGCTGCATCGCTTCAGGCTGCAGGACGAGCTGGCGCGGCTCGTCCATCGCTCGGGCCTGCCGGTCGCCGCGACGATCATGGGCAAATCCGTGTTTCCGGAATCCGATCCCGCCTATATGGGCGTTTATGAAGGCGCGATGGGGCGCGAGAGCGTGCGCGACTATGTCGAGGCGAGCGATTGCGTCGTGCTTGATCGGTGCGATGATGACCGATCTTAATCTCGGCGTTTACACCGCGCGCATCAACCGCCGCTATGCGGTCTATGCGGCGAAAGACCGCGTGACGGTCGGCTTTCATTCGTATCGACGGCGTGCGCATGGAAGATTTCATCGCGGGCCTTGCGGATTATCGTTGGCGCGCGGCGCGATATCGATCCGTTCGTCCATCCCGGAGCATCCGGGCCCGTTCACCGCGAGCGATATGCCGATGACGGTCGAGGCGCTGTTTCACCAGATCAACGCGTTTCTCGATCGCGACATGATCGTGATCGCCGACCCCGGCGATGCGCTGTTCGGCGCCGAAGATCTCTACATCTCCGACGGCGCGCAGTTTCTTGGGCCGGCCTATTATGCCTCGCTCGGCTTTGCCGTGCCGGCGGTGCTCGGCGTGAAGACGGCGGCGCCGCATCTGCGCCCGCTGGTTCTGGTCGGCGACGGCGCGTTTCAAATGACGGGCATGGAGCTTTCGACGATCGCGCGCTTCGGCATGAACCCGATCGTCATCGTGTTCGACAATGACGGCTATGGCACCGAGCGGCCGATGCTCGATGGCGCGTTCAACGACGTGAAGCGCTGGAACTACGCCAAGCTGCCGGAGCTCTTGGGCGGTGGGCTCGGCATCAAGGTTACGACCGAGCGCGAGATGGAGGCGGCCCTCGCCAAGCGCACGCCAACACAGGCGGCTGGTCACTCATTCAAGTGATGCTCGACCGCAATGATCACTCGGCCGCGCTGCGCCGCCTGACCGCCACCCTCGGCGAGCGCGTGCACAAGACGCAGAGCTAGCCTCGTTTCTCCCTCAAGGGAGGCGCGCCCAGAGATCCGGGTCGGCTTAGCAAATCCGGTCCGAGCGTTTGCGGGGGCGTTTCTGCCGACCTTTTCCTGCACAAGAGCGCCCAGATCTGAACTCCCAGCGATCAAAAGTTCGGGAGCGGAACGGCCGGAAGAGACTTCTCATTTGATGGATGGTCTATTGAGATTGGGGGCGATGCCCGCGCGCCTCGGTGGATGCGACTTCAGCTCAGTTGTCTCACGTGCACAAAAAGTTGCTTGATTACCTGCGCCGTCCGCGGGCTTCTCTGCCAGATCCGCCAAGCGACGCCTTAATTCTTTCTGGGTGTTGGACGCTGGCCGCGGTGGTCCTGGCCGCACTGGTGCTGCAAGACTTTCGGACCGGTGAATGGATCGACGAGTTCGCGACGCTCTGGTTCTCAGACCCGCGTGTCAGTTTGATCCACACTTATCAGCAACGGTGGAGCTACGAAACCAATCCGCCGCTCTATTACTTCGCGATCTACATCATTAGATCGCTTCATGATCTGAGCATTCCGTTGCTGCGGCTCTCAAATATCGCAGTCTATTTGTTGGGGGCCGCGTACCTGATCGAAAAGACACTGAGGCAAGAGCGTTTGCGCTACTTCGCCATCGGCGTTCTCATACTTTTCATCTCGTCAGGCGTCGGCACTAAATTCATTGCCGATTTGCGATCATACTATGCGCAATTTGCGTTCTGCATCGTATTTTGCACGAGCCTGACCGCTTTGGTGGAACAGCAGCCACCGCGCCGGCTCGATCTTTTGACGTGCCTGGTGACGAGCCTTGTGCTCATCAACATCCACTTTATGAGCGCCGCGCTGACAAACCTCATCCTGGTTGCGGCGATCTCCTTTCTCTTGCTCATCAATAGGCGAAATCTCGCAGTTTTCCTGGCGCTGTGCCTGCTCATCGGCGACATACCTGAGGTGGCCTTTATTGCGGCAAATTTCGCACATCTCTCAGCTCGAGCGAGAACATTCTGGATCGATACCCCGGAAAGCCTTGCTCTCAGAGAGATCCCTTCGGTCGTTGTTTTGGCGTTTGGAGGAAATGTTGTCCTTCTTATCATGCTTGCCTATCGAGCGATTAAAGCGCTTGTCAGGCAATTCTCAGTCGATAGCGCAGACCGGCAGATTGACGCTTCAGGCGAACCGGGCATGCGGCATCGCATGGGGTTGGCAACGGTCTTCGTTATCGCATCGGCCGCATTCTTTTCTCTCTTGCTGATCGCGAACTTGTGGATGCCGATTGTCATCGTCCGATACCTTGAAGTCGCGTGCGCGCCGTTGGCGGTGGCTTTGGTCTTGTTGGTATGCGATGAGTTTTCGCGCAAACGTTGGTGGCTGGCAGCGTTCACTGTAAGTGCCGCCATTTCTATCGCAGCCCATTCGCCCGTCGCCTTTAGGCCACCTCACAGAGAGTCAGATGCCGGCACAGTGGTCGCCAAGCTCGTTCATTCTTGTCGTGCGACTGAAGTCTATGGGATCTGGCCCGGCCGGAAGGGCGGTGCCGTCTACAAGATAGCCTATCATTATGTCGACCAAGCTTACGGAATCTCCGCCGAGCTGAAATCGGTCAGGGGTTGGTGGTTACCCAATGTTGGCCTGAAGTGCCCAACGGTGCTTTGGGTCATGCACTTGGAGCCTTATGCACGAATTCGCTCGCCTGCCGATTTCGTCAAAGCCTACCAAATTGATCTTAAGCAGGCTCCGCAATCGATGAGTAACCCAGGGACGCACCCAAAGTTCGTAGTCCAATTCTTGGGACCAAGTCAGCTGGGACTAAGAGGCGCAATGCTCATATTGAGAGCTAAGATGGCTAGTCCAGGGTCGCATCTCGTTAGGCTCATGGCCACGCGTGGCCGTCTCATTCCGAAGAATCGATGAGCTTGGCGTAACGCTGTCGGCCGTGTCTGAGTGGGCTTAGGCGCGGCTTGGGCGACTACTTCGCGGCGTTGAAGCGCTCGAAGCCGCGCTGGAAATCGGCAAGCAGATCGTCGGGATGCTCAAGGCCGGCATGCACGCGTACGAGCGGGCCGGGGCCCACCCACTTGGTGGCGGTGCGTGCACGCGAGGGGTCGCCCGAGGTGATCAGGCTTTCATAACCGCCCCAGCTATAGCCGATCTTGAAGTGCTCCATCGGCTCGATGAAGGCTTTCAGCTGTTCTTTTGAGCAGGGCTTCAAGACGAAACCGAAAAGGCCGGAGCAGCCTTTGAAATCGCGCACCCAAATCTCGTGGCCCGGATTGCCATAAATCCCTGGATGAAGCACGCGATCGACTTCAGGCCGTGCCTTGAGCCAAGTCGCAAGCTCAAGGCCTGTCTCGCCATGCTGCTTGAGGCGTGTTGCGAGCGTGCGAAGCCCGCGCAGGGCGAGATAGATGTCATCAGGCCCAGCACACATGCCGATCTGGCGATGGGTTTGCCGCAAGCGATCGGCCGCGCGCTCGTTCGCTGAGATCGTGCCGAGCATCGCATCTGAATGGCCGACAATATATTTCGTCGCCGCTTGGATCGAGAGATCGACGCCATGCGCTAGCGGCTTGAAATAGAGCGGAGTGGCCCATGTGTTGTCGATCAGCACATAAATATCGCCGGCCGCGTGCGCCGCGCGTGCGATCGCCGGGATATCCTGCATCTCGAAGGTGCGGCTGCCCGGCGCTTCGGTGAAGACGACTTTTGTGTTCGGCCTGATCAGCTCGGAGATTCCCGCGCCGATCAGCGGATCGTAATAAGTCGTCTCGACGCCGAAGCGCCGAAGAAAGCGCTCGCAGAAGATGCGTGTCGGCTCATAAACGCTGTCGGTGACGAGCACATGGTCGCCTGCCTGGACACAGGCGAGAATCGCTTCTGTGCAGGCAGCAAGCCCGGACGGGACGATGAAGGTCGCCGCTGCGCCCTCAAGCGCGCTCATCGCTTCTTCCAGCGCGAATGTGCCGGGCGTGCCGGCCCGGCCATAAGTCACGCTTCGAAAGATACGGGTTCTCCGCAGCTTCCAGCGAAGGGAATAACACGGTCGAGGCGTGATAAACTGGTGGATTAACGATGCCGAAATTGTCTTCCGGGTGGCGCCCGGCGGCCGTGACTAAAGTCTCATCTTTCATCTTGTTCTGATCGCTCACGATGGTGCGCCCGGTGGCGGCTTGGTCCAAGTCACATTCTGGCCGTAGAGCGCGACGGTCGAAAGGCTCATCTTTGCCGAGCCCCTGACAATCTCGCGGCCATAAGCAACATAGATGAGCGTGTTGCTGCCGGGGTCGTAAATCCGCCGCACGGCAACCGCCTTGAAGAACAGGCTGGTGTGCTTGCTGAAGACCTCTTCACCGGATTTGCCCATGGCAATATTGCCGATCACGATCGGGCCTGTCTGCCGGCAGGCGATCGAGTTGTTGGACGGGTCCTCGAACCATTTGCCGTTTGCCACGCGGTCGATGAGGCTGCGATCGAAATAGGTGACGTGACAGGTGACGCCCTGCACCTTGGGGTCCGCCACCGCCTCGACACGGATGGCGTTGCCCGTCCAGTCATTCGAAATCGAGCCGACATTATCCTTCTTGTTGCCGCAGGCGCTCAAGAAGACAAGCGCGAGCAGGGCGAGGGCTTGAATCGGGCTTCATTGCATCTCCGGGAACGGCAGCGACGGCGCCGCTAGGAGATAGGGTGCTCAGGCGCCGACTGCAATCGGCAGCTCTTCGCGCGCGCCCCATTCGGCCCAGGAGCCGTCGTAGACCGCCAGATTGCGATAGCCCAGCGTGTCGAGAGCGAGGGATAGGATCGCCGCCGTCACGCCGGAGCCGCACGTGGTGACGATGCGGTCCGAGGGTTGAAGCCCCGCTGCGCGGATACGCGTCTTGAGCGCCTCGGCGCCCAGAAGCGTGCCGTCTTCATTCAAGAGATGGCGATAGGGCAGGTTCACTGCGCCGGGCATGTGGCCGGCACGTACGCCGGGGCGCGGTTCAGGCGCGTGGCCCTGAAAGCGTTCCGGTGAGCGCACATCAACCACCGTCTCGGTGCCGGCTTCAAGCGCTTTGGCGACGTCGCGTGCATCGCGCACCAGCGCGTGATTGAAGCGCGCGGTAAAGTGGCGCGGCGTCAGTCTCGTCGGCTCGTCCGTAACAGGGCGCCGCTCGCGCTTCCATTTGGGAAAGCCGCCATCGAGCACGGCAACGTCGTTATGCCCCATCACTTTGAACATCCACCACACGCGCGCGGCAGAAAAGATGCCCGCGCCGTCGTAGACGACGATCTGATTGCCGTCACCGATGCCGAGCGCGCGAACGCGTGATGCGAACTTCTCCGGGCTCGGCAGCATATGCGGATAGGGGCTCTTGTCGTCGCGAATCTCTTCAATATCGAAGAACACGGCGCCGGGTATGTGTTCCAGCTGGTATTCTTCCTTCGGGTCGCGCCGGGCATCCGGCAAATAGAACGAGCCATCGACAATGCGAAGGTCCGGCGACTTCAAGTGAAGTGCGAGCCAGTTGGTGGAAACGATTGAGCGGGGTCAATCATGATGGCGATCTTTGACTTCAGGGACGGCGCGCTTGTGTTCAAGCCAGCGCGGCGCCGGGAAGATTCTTCGAACGCAGGAACGCCGGATTGAACAGCTTGCTTTGATAGCGCGTGCCATAGTCGGCCAAAATAGTAACGATGGTCTTGCCGGGGCCGAGCTCACGCGCCAAACGCACCGCACCCGCAACATTGATACCCGAGGAGGAGCCTACGCAAAGCCCCTCATGCTCCAGCAAATCAAAAACATAAGGAAGTAGCTCTTCGTCCGCTGATCTGATAGGGAAAATCGATCTCTGCAGTCTTTCGAGATTCGGCGGTGATGCGGCCCTGGCCGATACCCTCGGTGATCGAGGAGCCCTCGGCCTTTAGCTCCCCGTGGGCATAATAATTGTAGAGGGCCGCACCCATCGGATCGGCGAGACCGATCTTGATGTTCTTGTTCTTCGCTTTGAGATACATGCTGACGCCGGCAAGCGTTCCGCCTGTGCCGACCGCACAAATGAAGCCGTCGATCTTGCCTTCGGTATCGTTCCAGATTTCGGGGCCGGTGGTCTCGATATGGGCTCTGCGGTTGGCGACATTGTCGAACTGGTTCGCCCAGACCGCGCCAGCGCTTTCCGATTTTGCCAAAGCGTCCGCAAGCCGGCCGGAGTATTTCACGTAGTTATTAGGATCACGATAGGGCACGGCCGGCACTTGAATCAGCGTTGCGCCGGCAAGCTCCAGCATGTCCTTCTTTTCCTGACTCTGCGTCTTGGGAATGACGATCACGGATTTGTAGCCGAGCGCATCGGCGACAAGCGCGATGCCGATGCCCGTGTTGCCTGCTGTGCCCTCGACAATTGTGCCGCCTGGCTTGAGCAAGCCTTTCTCTACTGCGTCCTTGATAATAAAGAGCGCTGCGCGGTCTTTTACCGATTGTCCCGGATTCATGAACTCGCATTTGCCGAGAATGTTGCAGCCGGTCATCTCCGAGGCACGCTTTAAGCGCACCAGCGGGGTGTTGCCGATCAGCCCAATCATGTCGGCCTTCGTCATAACGTGTTCCTTGCGATCACGGTCTTGAGCCAGTCATAGGAAGCTTTGGGAGTCCGCTTCATATTGTCGTAATCAACGCGCACAATGCCGAAGCGCTTGGCAAAGCCCTCGGCCCACTCGAAATTGTCCAAGAGCGACCAGACAAAATAGCCGCGTACATCGACGCCACGCTCGCGAGCCTCGAGCAGAGCCGCCAAGTATTGTGCGATATAGCGGCAGCGGGGCTCATCGTCCACCCGGCCCGAGGCATCTGGGGTTTCCTCGCCGCCCCAGCCATTTTCCGTGATGTAGATGGGGATCGGCCCGTAACGGTCCTGAATCTCGATCAACTGATCACGGAACGCGCCGGGATCGATCTCCCAGCCCATGCCCGTCTTGGGCCGGTCGTCTGGCGCTTGGCCGATCGCAAACCCCCATTGCGATGCAGTATCGGTGCGGGCATAGAGCGGTGAATAGTGATTGAGGCCGAAGAAATCCATCTTCTGATGGATCGCTTCCATGTCGCCGTCTTGAATGAGCCCGGCGATCTTCGATAGCTCTGCACGCAGGAGCGGCGTGTATTGCCCATGGAACATAGGATCCGTAAAGGCGCGGTTCCAAACCGCATCGAGCATCTCGCGTGCGCTCTCGTCATTCGGTGTTTCGGCGCGCAAGGGATGGAGGTTGAGCACACAGCCGAGCGCCGCCTCCGCAACATGCGCGCGCAGAGCTTTGATGGCATCCCCGTGCGCAAGATTGACATGGTGCATCGCACGCAGGCAATCGGTGCGGTCGTTGCGGCCGGGTGCGTGCCTGCCATTTCCATAACCGACGAATGTGAAAACATTCGGCTCGTTGAATGTCGCCCAATGTTTGATGCGATCGCCCAGCCGCGCACTTGCGATTGCGGCGTAATCTGCAAACCACTTCGCAATATCTCGGCTAGGCCAGCCGCCGAGATCTTCCAAGGCTTGCGGCAAGTCCCAATGATAAAGACAGGCCCACGGCTCGATGCCTGCTTCAAGCAATGCATCGACCAAACGGTCATAAAAGGCCAGCCCGCGTTCGTTTGCCGGGCCACGCCCCGTCGGCTGAATACGCGGCCACGCGATTGAGAAGCGATAGGCTTTGAGCCCAAGCGTCTTCATCAACGCGACATCTTCGCGGTAGCGGTGATAGTGATCGCAGGCGCGCGCGCCTGTATCGCCATTTCTCACTTTGCCTGGCGTGGCGCAGAATGTGTCCCAAATCGATGGGCCGCGGCCGTCTTCATTGGCGGCGCCTTCGATTTGGTAGGACGCGGTTGAGGCGCCCCAAAGAAAGTTGTCCGGAAACTGTGGAAGGGTGCTTGGCATAGGTTTTCGACCCAAAGGGGGCGCGGCGTTTGTGTTGTTGAGCGCCTTCTCGCGCCGGGTTAGTCAGTACCCGTGGATACCCCGAATCCGAGCAGTTTGAACACGGCTCCTCGCCGCCGCGCGGGGGAGCTTGTGATTTTTGGCACCGTGTTTTTCGACATGTTCGCCATCGGCATGGCCGCGCCTGTCTTCCCGGAATTGGTCACATCGATTACCGGGCTCGGCGTCGCGCAGGTGGCCATCTTGTTCGCATGGTTCTCCTCCGTCTTCGGCGTCATGCAGTTTATCGGTTCGCCGGTTCTGGGCGCGGCATCGGACCATTTCGGCCGCCGGCCAGTGATCATTCTCTCTAATCTAATCTCGGGGTTGAACTTTGTCTTGATGGCGGTTGCGCCGACGCTTGCCTGGCTGTTCGTCGGCCGCTTCATTGCCGGTCTCGCAACCGGCAGTATGCCCGCTGCCAATGCTTGGATCGCCGATACGATCCCCGCTGAGAGACGAGCGGGACATTATGGCCTTTTAGGTGCCGCCATGAGCCTTGGGTTCGCGATCGGCCCAGGCGTTGGCGGACTTTTGGGCGCGATCTCGCCGCGTGCGCCGTTTTGGGCCGCCGCCGCATTCAGTATCATCAATGGGCTATACGGCTATTTCGTACTGACCGAATCCCTGCCGCCGGAACGACGCACGCGCTTTCACATCAAGCACATCAACCCGATCACCACCATCTATGGCTTTATCAAGCGCTATCCCGCTTTAGGTCAAATGCTCGTTGTGACCTTGCTGGTCACGCTCGCGAGCTTTGCGCTGCAGTCGATCGGCGTCATCTACACCAATGGCCGCTATGGCTGGGACACCAAGCTCAATGGCTACATGCTCATGGGCTTTGGAATCTTCGGCATGGTTGTGCAAGTCGGGCTGGTGCGGCCGGTCATCCATCTTCTCGGCAACCGTAAAGCGTTGGTGCTCGGTTGGACCTTTCAGGCGGCCGGGTTAATCGTTTTCGGCTTGGCGAGCCAGGGCAAATATTTCTGGTTCGGTATTCCGATTGCGTGTCTTGGCACGCTCGCGGGCCCAGTGTGGACTTCCTATATGACGCAGATCATCAGCCCGATGGAGCAGGGCAAGCTGTCGGGTGTTACCAGCAGCCTGCAGAGCTTGGTCAGTATTTTTGCGCCGTTCATGTACGCCGAGATCTTTGCGCATGCCGTAGCGGACAAGAGCTTTCCCGGCGGCGAGGGGGCTCCATTTCTTCTGGGCGCCCTCATGCTTTTCGTTGGTGTTGCGCTCGCGATCTGGATCACGCGCAATCAAGTTCCGGAACCGAAATCCTTGGCCGGAATCGATATCGCCCCTGAAGAGATCGCGCTCAGCGCCATGCCGCTCGAAGGCGATCCCGATTTGCTTGCAGCCAATAAAGACACAGAAGTGTCGGGCCAGATGTGATCCCACCTGAATAGGCGAGGGCGAACGCATCCTCGGCCTTGTGCACTTGCGCTTCGATGTCCTCGTTCTCTTCAGGAAGGCCGAAATGGCCGGCCTTGGCATTCGCGATGCGGCCGCAAAATGCCGTCAAATGCTCGGTGAAGATTCCGGGCGATGCAAAGAACCCGGCGATGTGCTCGAGCGCAGTGACGGTGAGGCCGGCTTCCTCATGCGCTTCGGCGATCGCGATGCCGGCGGCATCGACACCGGTTTTGTCCAACCGTCCGGCGGGGATCTCCCAGATCCACGGTTCATGGCCGGCTGCCCACGGACCCGCGCGAAACTGTTTGATCAATACCACTTCGTCATTGGTGGGATCGTAGGGCAGCACGATTACAGCTGGTCCTAAATCGAAGCAATCGCGTGCGATCACATTTGACCATGCGCCGTCAAAACGGCGATAGCGCAGCCTATAGGAGACGAGCCTGCCATAGCGCGCGCCGAGTATCTTGGAGTCAAGAAGGTCGACATCCGGGCGTGGCGCAGGCATGAGGAGATCATGGGTCACGATGGCTCAACACATCCAGGCTTGAACAGACGTCCGGCTCATGCAGCCAAGCTCGCTTTGATTTCGCGCCATGCTCGGACGAGATCAGTTCCTGGCGGCGCATTCAAATAGTCCATGAATCGCCGAGCGGCGACAAGGGCGGCGGCCTTTTGGTCGCGCTGCCACGCGCTGTAATTCCAGCGTGTCGAGAGCATGGGTGTGCCGCGCCGCGGCCAGAACGCGGCCGCATTGAGCGATGCGCCGGATTTCAAGCTGAAGACGGATCGGCGCCAGGGCGTAAACATCGTCTTCGTAGAAGTGAATACGGTGCCACATGGGCGTGCTGAGGCCGCCCAAGAGCAGACCCTTCGTATACCCCTGTCCGCGATTGAGCAGCGGCATTGGCTCGCTCGCGCAGATCACCGCACATACATTCATCGCGTGGGCCCGCAAGGGACGGAAGCGCTTCATCGGCGCGCCGACAACGACCTCGAAGAGGTCTGGATCGCAAAGTGTTCCGTAGACGAATAATCTTCTCGGTTGCGCGCGAAAGCTCATTACTTCGCGAGCGAGACCTGCATCACGTCGATCGAGCCGGCGCGGAAGCCGCCCTCGCAATAGGAGAGATAGCACTTCCACAGCCGCTGGAAGCGCTGATCAAAGCCCAGTTTCTCGATTTGCGGCCAGACCGAAATGAAATCGGTTGCGCCATTCCCCAAGCGTCTTCGCGTAATCGCGACCGAATGCGGCGCTTCCCGACCATAGAAGGCCGGCTTTGGTGATCTGATCGCGCAAGACTCACCGGCGAGGGCAGCATGCCGCCCGGGAAGATATATCGCTGAATGAAATCGGTGCTGCGGCGATATTGCTCGAACATGTCGTCCTTGATCGTGATGATCTGCAGCCCGGCACGCCCGCCATCTTTTAAACATCGCGGAGCGTCCTGAAAAATGTCGGCCAATATTCCTCGCCGACCGCTTCGAACATCTCGATCGAGGCTACGCGATCGAATCTGCCGTCGACATCACGGTAATCCTGAAAGCGCAGCTCGACTTTTTCATTGAGGCCCTTCTTGAAGATGCGCTCCTTGGCGAAATCGAGCTGTTCCTTGCTGATCGTGATGCCGGTGACCTTGCAGCCGACTTCAGAGGCCGCGAACTCGGCAAAGCCGCCCCAGCCGCAGCCGATCTCCAAGACGGAGTGATTGTCGGATAAATTCATCGAGCGTGCGAGCGTGCGGTATTTGTTGAGCTGCGCTTGCGGACAAATCCGTCGCGCCAGCGAAGCGCGCGCTCGAATAGGTCATCGTCGGATCGAGCCACAGCGAGTAGAACTCATTGCCGAGATCGTAATGCGCGTGGATGTTGCGCCGCGAGCCTGATTTGGTGTTGCGATTGATGAGATGAACGCATATTCTGGATCATGCGATAAAAGCCCTTGCTCTGCATCACTTCCTGCAGATGCCGGCGTGTTGAGCGCGAACATCTCGATCAGCGTGGATGGATCGGGGCTGTCCCAATCGCCGGCCATATAGGATTCGGCAAAGCCGATATTGCCGCCTTTGAGCGTTCGCGGCGCAAAGCGAAATCGCGCACGATGAGCACGGCATCAGGCCCGGGCTGACGTCCGCCGGCCTGCAGCGCGCGGCCATCCGGCAGGACGACCGTTAGGCCGCCGATCTGAGGCGGCGCGAGGATTTGCAGCACCAGCCGAAAGCTCATCGGCACGCCCTTCAGGGTGCGCCAAGTATCGGCCTCGATGCTCATGCGCGCCTGGGGGATGTCGAAGACCGGATCGGCGGCTGCGCTCGCCCTGTGCTCAATTTCGTTTTTCATCGGCTGATTGGTCCCTAGCGTCGTCGGAACATTAATACGCCGGTAACGGTTTAGTGATGGTCGAATCGTCTCGCGGCCGCCGTCAAGCGGAACCATTGGGGGCCTGCCTCCTAGTCAGATTTATCAATAGAATCAGTGGCTTTCGGAAGGCTTGTCCTTGCTGTCCGAGGTCTGGGGCGGGCTTAACGCGGGCTCGGCTTGACGTTCCACGGGTGTCGAGGGGGCGGCTTTGATCGGCTGCTCGTCCGGGGGCGGCGGGGCAGGCTTCGGTGCGGCGCACGCCGCAAGGCTTGCAAGGCCTAAAGCGATCAGGCTCCGACGGGCGAAGTTCATGGCGACTCACCGGTTGCTGGCACGGCCAATCTAGCCCGTCACTCGGTCTCGGGCCAATTGACCGCTCGTGCAGTTGGCCGCTTCGCGCACGACGATGCGGCGGCGATGATCGGAAAACTTCTCGCCTTCCCATCGTTCCGTGCGAAAGCCGTTGACCTTCCATGGCTTACAAAGCTTGCAACCGGCGCGCCGGTTGCGCGGTCTGCCTCGCTTGTGATGCATGATCTTTCTCCGGCCACCGTAACCTTGTGCTCTCACATAGGCATCAGGAGCGCGGTGAACAAGAGGTCGGCAGGTTGCCGAGTTAGCTCATCGCGGGCGCTTGTAAGAACAGCGCGCGCTCTTTCTTGCGCCGTACCGTGAGGAAGGGCACCTCGGTCTTCACGCCGTTGACGCGCGCCTTGTTCCACGCAAGGAAAGCATCGGCCGCTCCGGCATGATCACCCGTGTTCAGCTTGGCAACGACGCTCGAGCCTTCGAATGTCTTGGGCCCGATGTTGTAGCAGAGCGAAACCATTGCGCTGAATTCGTTGCGTGTGACGGGCTCTGTGACAGCGCTGGCAACTGTACCGCCGCACAAGCTCGCGTCCTGGCGCAGGAATTCTTCGGCCTGCGCTTTGGTGATCGTCATGCCTGCCTTGACGCCCCGCGCATGGCCGTAACCGATCAGCCACTGGCCAGCAAGCTGATAGGCCTTGAGGCGCAAGCCCTCGGCGCTTTCGATGATTTCAAGCCCGGCCTGGTTGATCGTCCAGGCATTCGCCGTGCGTTTGACGCCGGTGTTGGGTGTTTCGGCCTTCGCCGTGGGCGCGGGCTTTGGTGGCGCGGCCGGCGCGGGCTTCGGCGCCGGTTGCGTTGCACAGCCCGCAAGCATGACCAATAGACAAAGAATTGCCGGAATACGCGGCATCACCCCCTCCACTTAAGACCCCGGATGAGGATAGCCGATTAAGTTGCTGATTCCAAATCAAGAGGTTTCGGGCACAGAAGGATTTGTCCGCGCGCTGACTTTCAGCTTATGGGCGGCGTGTTTGGCTAGCTGCCGCGAGGCGGTGGCTGGCGTCCAGCGTTGAAATCTTCCGTCGTGTTGACACGCGGATAGGGCTTGTCCGGGACAGGCACGCCAGAGGAATCCGCACAGCGGCTCCCAGCCCTGCGTCGCTTCGAATACAAGCAACCGCTCGGGCGCAATGTATTCTCGCACACTTTCATTGTGGCGTTCGAAGGCGGCGCTGGCGGTTTCGCGGTCTGCGCTCATGCCCTCCCAGCTGCTTTGCGCGCCATGAAGTCGCCCAAGATATGCGCTCATTGCCTGAAACATTTCGAGCATTGGCGCTGCACCGGGCGATTGGCTCATCCGCTCTTGCGTTGCTTGCGACATCACTGTTGATGATGCGGACTTCCACCAGCTCTCAGGGCTTCGGATGCCCAAAATCACTTTCGCTTCGGGATAGCGATCGGCGAGCTCACGGTAGGCAAAGCATCCCGGCGCGTCGGTGAGTGAATTATAGCCCTTGAGCACTTCTTCCCAATCAAGCGCCTCACCATTGAACTTGCGCGCCCAAAGCCGCGGCTGCTCCGGATTCTGAAACACCTCGATCATGTGATGGCAGGGCCCGAAGCCCAGCTCTTCCAGCGCAAGCTTGAGCGACATGGTTCCGGTGCGTGGAAAGCCCGCGCCAATGACTTTGAGGGACATTTGTGTCTTCCTCAGCCGAGGCGATCTGCAGTCGCCGCCATCGCTTCATACGGAATGGGAGGTTAGCTGCGCCGCAGCTTCACATCAATCGAAGGCGAGGGAGACGAAGCGAGGAAGAGGTAGCGCTCTTTGATGCGCCGCTCAGCAAGCACGGCGACGGTGACCTTTTCGCGCTCAAGCCTGGTCTTGTCGTAGAGCAAAAATGCATCGGCCGCGCGCGCATCCTCGCCATTGTTCACATGGCGCAGAATGCTTGAGTTCGCAAACGTCACTTGGCCGACATTATAGCAGAAGGCAACCATCGCGCTGAATTGATTGCGCGTAACATCGACTTTGAGCGCTCGCCGCACGGCTGCTTCGCATATGGAGACGTCTTGCTCCAAAAGCTTCTGCGCTTGCTGTGCGGTGATTGTGAGATTTTCATCCGCAGGCGTTGCTTCATCATCATCGGCGACGGCGTGGCCATAACCGATTAACACCTGGCCTGCGAGATGATACGCATGAAGGCGCAAGCCCTCAGCCTGCTTGATGATGTTGATGGCTTCTTTGTTGACTGATAGCTCCGCACTCGGAAGCGTTTGCGCGACGGGCGTCTCACTCGCGGTCGCGGGCGGCACAGTGGGCGAGGGCAGCGGCTTGAGCGAGCGCGTCTCGGCGCAGCCTAGCAACAGCGAAATCGCCAAAACGCTCGCGATCAAGCAAGAGTTCTTGGTGTAAAACCGTTTACGCGCCATACCCTCACCGTCCCAAAACTGCGCATGTATTGCTCGCAAGCGGCGCGCAACAAGCGGCTGAATCCGGCAGAAATGTGGCCGGGGACCACACAAAAGAGGTATGGTGCAGATGTTGTGCCGCTTGTTGGGCGAATTAACCAAATGATGAGGTGCCTTTATGTCGCGTGCTGAATCTGTGGGGCTTTCGCAGGACAAATTGAAGCACATCGAGCGCTTTATCGACGAACGCTATGTATCGTCAGGCCGTTTGCCATGCGCGCTCACTTTGGTGCATCGCGGCGGCGAGACGGTGCTTCTCTCGATTCTCGGCAAGGCCGATGTCGGTCGCGGCGCGCCGCTCAAAGAAGATTCGATTTTCCGCATCTACTCGATGACGAAACCCCTCACATCGTTCGCGATGATGATGTTGATGGAAGAAGGCAAGGTGCAGCTCGATGATCCGGTTCATCGCTACATTGCTTCATGGCGGGATCTTGGTGTGTTCGCGGGTGGGACCGGAGAAAGCGGCTCGCCGTTTCGCACCAAGGCGACAAAGCGGCCAATGCAGATTGTTGATCTGATGCGCCACACATCAGGCCTTACTTACGGCTTCCAAAATCGCACCAATGTCGATGCAGCCTATCGTGCACGCAAGATTGCAGAGACGCAGGTGCAGACACTCGACGAGATGATCGAGGCGCTTTCGCATGTGCCGCTCGAATTCTCGCCCGGTGATTTATGGAACTATTCGGTTTCGACCGATGTCGTTGGTTATCTCGTCGGCAAGATTTCAGGCATGCCGTTTGAGGATTTCGTCACGACGCGAATCTTGGAGCCGCTAGGAATGAGCGACACAAGCTTCTGGCTTGAGGATGAGGCGAAACGCGAAAGGCTGGCGTCGATCTACACGATCGGGCGCAATGCGTCGCTCACTTGGCTCGGCGAGGCGAGCAACACACAAGCCTACGAGCCGCCTAAGCTCTATTCCGGCGGCGGCGGATTGCTTTCGACGGCCTCCGACTATCTGACGTTCTGCAAGCTGATGCTGGGGCGTGGGGCACTTGGCGATGTACGCCTTGTCAGTCCCAAGACTATCGATCTCATGACCGACAATCACTTGCCCGGCGGCAAGTCGATCTCCGATATGTCGGTGTCGCTGTTTTCCGAGGCGGCATATGCCGGCATCGGTTTCGGGCTCGGCTTCGCGGTGATGATGGATCCTTCGGCTTCGCTCATCCCCGGTACGCCCGGCGAATATAATTGGGGCGGCGCGGCGTCGACGGCGTTCTGGGTTGACCCAATCGAGGAGCTGATCGTCGTCTTCATGACGCAGTTCATCCCGTCGACCTTCTATAATATCCGCCGCGAGCTCAGAACGCTGGTCTATTCAGCCTTCACCGAATGATACAGTTTGAATCAAATGCTGCGCTTGCCGCCTGAGCATTCATTAATGCCGGTGCGCTAATTTGGGGCAGTAGGCCAGAAGGGCGTAACTGCATCATGGAACTCGTCAACGGTTATCCGTGCTTCAATTGCACGGATGTCGAGCTTGCGAAGAAGGGGATTAATCCGGCAAAGCCGGAAGGCGATCCGCGCTCGCTCAACTACAATCCGAACGCGCCAGGTGCGAAGCCTCCGGGATTCGGCAATTCGGCCGTGACATTCGGCGGAAGCCTATCCGCGCTCAACGGCGCACAGCCGGCGAACAATGATGGGTCGAGCTTCAGCGGATCGCAGCCTTCACCCCAATCCCAACAGCTGCAGCAGCCCGGCGCCACACTCGACATTAGCGTCTGAGTTATTCGCGGCCGAAAATCTTATCGACCAAGAAGTTCGCCATCACATTGGCGCGGAAATGCTCGGTCAGTGCCGCGGCGTCGTAATCACTGCTCTTGATCCACTCGATCAGTGAGCGCCCCGTCTTCGCGTGATCTTCCTCGAAGGCATCAAAGAAATGGTCGAGCACGCCGGTACGGGCATGGCGCACATGGCCGTACCGCAGCGCGAGCTGCTTGCGTGCTTCGTCCACTGGCTTGCCTTCGTGCAGCATAATATAGAGCGCCGAGACAATCCCAGCGCGGTCGGCCCCGGACTTACAGTGCAAGAGCGCCGGATATTCAATCTCGGCGAAGGTCGCGGCGGCGCCTTCCACACGCGCAGCACTTGGAGCACTGCGGGAGTCGAACGGCATATCGACCAGTCTGATCCCGGCTCGCTCGCAGGCCCGCTTTTCGAGAATGTAGGAGCCGCAGGCGCGTGCACCGCGCAGGTTCAGGATTGTCTTGATGCCGCGCATCCCGAGCATGCGGATCGCGCCAGGGGAGGGCTGTGCCGAACGCCAAAGCCCCGGCGCGACCTCATGCAGGTTGAGATAGAGCTCGCGCAGCACGCCATGATCGACAAGCATCATATCGAGCCAGTCTCCGGCCGGCCCGAGCGCCGTGCGCATGGGCGCCGGCCAGTTCCGGCTCCAGCGGATCGCTAGGGCACGCGGGTTGATGCCGGTCTTCATGGGCCTCCAGAATCGTCGCGGGCCGCGCCCTTAGCACGGGCGGTTTTCATTCGGCAAATCGTGAGGTTCTCTCTTGACGGAACATCCTCGCCAATTCGAGGTTAGGCGAGCTGTAATTTTAATAAATTGTCGCTCGCGGGGGCATGGGCGCGAGTGGTTGGGTCGGGTCGAATTGGGCGCGTTGGTACGGGCAGGCCTCAAAGGTGGTGATGCCGTTGGGCCTTATCGAGTAACAGGCGAGCTTGGGCGTTGGCCCGAGCATCGGCTTTACCGCGCTGTGCATGCAGGTCAAGACAAGCCTTTCCTATTGCGCGAGCTGGTACCGCTCGAGGATGAGCTGCGCGCGCGAAAGCGCCTGGCGCTCGAGGCTGAGCGCTTCGCCTTGGCGAAGACCGCGCTGCGACGCCCTTCGCCCTACCGGCTGAGCTTTGTCGACTACATCGAGGATCGTTATGCGGTGTTCGCGCATCGCAATCTCGATTGGTTAAGCGGTAATGCCGCCGGCGCGGAAGTCGGTGATGAGAAGGAGCTGCGCCGGCTCGTGGCGCCGGTTGTCGCCGTGCTTCACGAGCTTCATCGAAATGACCTTGTTTGCTGCGGCATCCGGCCAGAGGAAATCCTCATCGATCCCGAAGATGCCACGGTGCCGATCTTTGCCGGGCTGCAACACGTCTATCACCTGCATGGGATGGGGCCGCAGCGGCCAGGGCGCGATGATGCGGGCGTGTTTGCGCCCGAATTTACCGAGCGGCAGAGGCCGCTGAGCGTTGCTGCCGACGTCTATGCGCTCGCAACGCTGATGTTTTCGCTTATCGGCGCAGGGCCGGATTCCTGTTTTGGAGATGAGGAGGCGATTGAGGCGGCGCTCAAAAAGGCCGATCCCGGGCGCTGCTCAGATCAGCTGCGTGCCGCTTTGATCCTCGGCCTCAAATTCGACCCAGCCGAGCGCCCTCAATCGATCGGTAGATTTGAAGAGCTGGCATTTGGCCCCAGGGAAAAGGGCACCGATCGCTCACTCGCTCAAAAGCGCACCGCGCCGGCTCCATGGCTTGCGAGGCCGGAGCAGGACCTTGAAGCCAGCGAAGCTCAGCCGCAGGTGGAGACTGAAGCCGAGGCACTGCCGCCTTGGCCACCGATCCGCGCTTATCTGGATGCGCACAAGGCCGGAGAGGTGGTGCGGGCGGGCGCGTCTCAAGGCGAGGGCTCGCAGGAGCCCAGCGGCGCTCAGGAATCCGAGATCGCCGTGGCGGCCAGAGGCCTGGCCGTTGCGCTCAGCGAATGCGTGCTTGCGCCCGCGCGGCTTGTGCGGACGACGGCGGGGGATGCCGCAAAGCTTGTTTTTAAGACGCCACGGGCAGTTGCGCGCACTTCAGGGCACATGCGCTTGGCCGTCTCGGGCGAACTGCGTACGCCGACGATTGCGGCGGCACTGGTTGGTGTTGCTCTTCTTAGCCTGTGGAGCGGCGGGGCGTCCCGGCCGTCCTCAAGCGCGGCGTCGGCGGCCGTTGTTGCAGCCGCCGTACCGAACGATGTGGCCCTTGTGGCGAGCACCGACGACCTCGTCCGCTTGCCGGAGCGCCGCGAAGAGGCCGCCGTCACAGATGATCTTATCGGGCGAGAAGCTGCCCGGGCGCTCAAGCCCCAAATGCTGGCGGTTGAGGCCAAGCCGGTAATGGTCGCGCTGCCCTCGGCGCGCCCGGTGGATACACTCGCCCCCGCCATTTCAGCTCCTGGTACGGCTGCGGAAGAGGATCAGAGCGCCGTATCAGAGCCCCGGATTGATCCGGCAATCGCGGTAGTGCAAGCCGAGCTGCAGCGGCTCGGTCTTTATCGCGGCGCGATTGACGGGTTGATGGGGCCACGAACGCTGGCCGGCATAAGAGCCGTGGCGGGAGCGCTGCGCCAAGACCTCAACAGCGATGCGGCGGACCAGTTGACGACCGCCATTCAATCGATGACTCCCGTGCAACTCGAGCTTGCGCGTGCCCTGATCATTAGACCGAAGAAGGGGCTTATTGAGGCGCACGCGATTACGCAGCCACTGCCCAATTTTCCGAGCGACGCGTTCTCACGGCGGATCGAGGGTTGGATCGAAGTCTCCTTCGATGTCGATCCGCAGGGTGAGATCGAGCATGCTAAGGTGACGGCTTTCAACAATGGCCGCGCACTTGAGGCCTTTTCGTCGGAGGCACTCAACGCGATCGGGCAGGCGATCTATGCGCCAGCGCGCAAGAACGGCAAACCGGTGTGGAGCCGCGGGCTCAAGGTGCGTTATCGGTTCGATGTGATCCATCGTGGCTGGGGACCGTTCAAGAGCCGTGAGCCGCATTCGAGCATCGTCGCGGACAGCTCCCCACCCGCTGCCGTTCCTATGCTGCGATAAAGCCCGAGACTTGACGCCGCCACAGCCGCGCATAGCCGCCGCCGCGCGCGACAAGCTCATCGTGGCTGCCTTCCTCTATGATTTTACCATTCTCCATATAGAGAATGCGGTCCATGCCGACGATGGTGGAGAGGCGGTGCGCAATCGCCAGCACCGTGCGGCCTTCCATCAGCTTGAACAGTGCCGACTGAATGAGGTGCTCGCTCTCGGAATCGAGCGATGAGGTCGCCTCATCGAGGATGAGGATCTTCGCGTTCTTCAGGAACGCGCGTGCAATCGCCACACGCTGGCGCTCGCCGCCCGAGAGCTTGATGCCTTGCTCGCCGACGATCGTATCGTAGCCGGTCGGCCGCGCGACGATGAACTCGTGTGCGTGCGCCAGCTTGGCTGCGCGGATCACATCGCTCTCATCCGCATTCGGGTTGTGATAGCGGATATTCTCGCGAATCGTGCGGTGGAAGATGCTCGCCGCCTGCGGCACCTCGGCGATCGCCTCATTGAGGCTGTCCGAAGTGACGTAAGCGATGTCTTGGCCGTCGATCAGGATGCGGCCCTTCAGCGGCACATATTGCCGCCGGATGAGCTTCATCAGGGTCGATTTGCCTGCGCCGGAATGGCCGACAAGGCCGACCTTCTCGCCTGGGCGGATCGTGAGATTGAGATCGTCGAACAGCGATGTGCCGTCGTGATGGTGGAAGACGACGTGATCCAGCTCAATCGAGCCGCGCTCGACCACCAATTCCTTGGCTTCGGGCGCATCGGGGATCTCGTGCACATGCGTCACAAGCTCTAGCGCTTCCTGAAGCGTGCCCATCTCTTCGAAATAATTGAGCATCTGGAAGGAGAGGTTCTGCACGCTGCCCGCAACCATGTTCGAGAGCATGTAGATCATCGTGAATGCGCCCAGTGTCACTTTGCCGGTGACGACGTCATGGGCGGCCAACACGGTGAGCACCAGCATCAACAAGATCGTGGCGCTCTGCATGAACTGACGCATCATCACCATGAAGGTTCTGAGGCGCTTGGAGGCGTTCTCCTCCCGGCGCAGGAAGCGCACGAGAAACTTCTTTTCGAACACGGATTTCGAGAAGGCGCGGATGAGGTCGGCATTCGAGATCGCATCGATGAGCCGGCCGGTGACGGTCGACCCGGCATCCGACAGCCTCTTCGATAAGGTCACGCAGTGGCGCGCCAAGAAAGAGGAGACTGAGAGATAAACAGCGGTCCACAGGACGAGAATGACCGCATAGGTGGGGCGCTGGAGAAACAACAGCGTTCCCGAGACTGTCATCAGGACCAAGAGGCGCGTGACGTCGAAGAAGATGACGCCCATGATTCTGAGGCCCGCTTGGCCGCCCTGCTTGACGCGTTGGCCGAGCTTGCCGGCGAAATTGTCCTGGAAATAGCGGTGCGAGTGGCCGAGCAAATAGCCGAACATGTAGCGCTGCGCGAGCGCGCGCAGATGCGGTGAGGTGTTCAGATCGATCCACTCGAAGAGGCGATAGAGCAGGGAGCCGGTAAACCACAGCGCGCCGATCATCACGAACAGCATGGTGAGGCTTGGTGTCCAGCTGGCGGTGCCTTGACTCGCCACTTTTGCGACCCCGTTGACGATCGCGCCGAAAATTCGGGGCCCGAAGCTGTCGGTGAAGGTCGCACAAATGATCACGACCATCATCACCGCGACATTCAAGACAAAGTGACGTCTCAAGAGAAAGAAGATGAAGGCGATCGGTTTGCCGGGCAGGCTGTCAACCGGCCTCACCTCGGCGAAATCCGTATCCTCTTGGGCGCTCTCGGCGGCGGCGCCGAAGGGCCTTACGCGCGGGCGGCCCGCACGCAGCTGGGAAGGAATTACGTTCATTTTGGCGGCACCAAGCGGCCGGCGCGGAAATTGCCGCAGCGGCGCGGGGGGCAATGTATCTGCCGAATTGGCCCTTTCATGCAAGACCGATTAAACGATTTTGGCGCGTCTGAGGGCAAGGTGCGGCGCTCACGCCACGCCCCGATTTCTTAATCGTGCTTAGCGAGACGTTTGCCTTTTTTTGGCATGATGCTCATTAACTAGAGAGGAAATCTTGCCAGCCCCGCCATCGAATACTGGAGCGGATGACCGGGAGCGCCTGCTGGCCTTCTCGTTTACGAACGCTGACCTGCTCGTGGAGCTGGATGCCAATTTCAACATCGTCTTTGCGTCGGGTGCCGTTCAACACCTGACCGGTCGGAATGACAAATCCATCCTCGGTATTCCAATCACTACGCTTTTCGAGGCACGGGAGCGCCCCGCGGTTGCCGTAGCGTTGGGCGGGCTCAGGCCCAATGCCCGGCTTAGGACAATTGAAAGCGGTCTTAAGCCGCAAAAGGGCAAGGACATCCCGATCAATTTCTCCGCATATCGGTTGGCGGGAGATTCGACGCGTTATTTCGTTACGATCATGATGCGCGCGCGCAGTGCCGAGGAGCAGCTCGTGCGCGAGCATGTGGATGTGCAAAGCGGGCTGTTGGACGGCGAGGGATTTGCCGGCGCCGCCGCTCAGGCGCAGAGCAAGCATCCCGGCTCGCAGCTCACTATGATCGAGCTCGGCAATTTCGAGGACTTGGCGGGGCGGCTCGACGATGAATTGCTCGATGACTTCATGGGTGAGGCCGGCTCGGTCTTGCGCGAAGCTTCTGTCGATGGCGAGGCCGCCGGACGCATCGGTCCCGACAAGCTTGGATTCGTGCACGGGGCGAAGGTCGATCCTTCGGCCGTCGAGGCGCGCATCAATGAAGCGAGCCGTAAGGCTGATCCTTCGGGCGCCGGGCTGAATGTGGCGCGCTGGACCATGCCGCTTTCGGGCTCGGGATTGAAGCCTGAGCAGATGTCTCAGGTTCTACGGTTCGCGATTAACAGTTTTGCGGAACAAGGTCTCGGCGAGTTCAAGCCGGCATCGATGAACGATGTCATGCACGATCTCGTCAACATGACGCTGGCGCGTGTGGCGCAGGTGCGCGACACCATCGACTCCGGACAGATCGAGATTGCCTATCAGCCCATCGTCAATATGAAGGACCGGTGCGTCCATCATTGGGAAGCGCTTCTGCGACACAATGAAAATGAAAGTCCGCAAGGCGTTGTGCGCTTCGCCGAGCAGACCGGTCTGGCAATCGAGTTCGACTTTCTTGTCGTCTCCAAGGTCGTGGCGGCATTGCAAGGAGCGAGCGAGAAGGGGCTCAAGCCGCATATCGCCATCAATCTCTCGGCGCGCTCGATCGAGAACAGCATGTTCTTGACTGCATTCCGAGATCTCTTGAAACCCTATGCCGCGCTTCAGCCGCAGTTGATGATCGAAATCACCGAGACCGAGCGCCTCAGCGATCTGACGCGTGCCGACACTATTATTCAGGAATTCCGACGCCAGCGCATGAAAGTGTGCCTGGATGATTTCGGCGCGGGCGCTTCTTCATTCTCCTATGTGCAAAATCTCGCGGTGGACGCCTTGAAGATCGATGGCGCCTATGTGCGTCCGATGCTCGGCAACCCACGCGATGCAGCGATTATTCGTGCCATCGTTCAATTGTGTGCGGAGCTGCGCATCAGTTCTGTTGCCGAAATGGTCGAGAACGAGCAGCAGGCGGCCAAGCTCACGCAGCTCGGCGTCGATCACGGCCAGGGCTTTCTGTTCGGCCATCCCAATCGGCTCGAGGATTTTGAGGCCTCCCGCCCGCCGGCGCCGCTTAATCTCAAGCGCAGAGGCGTGACCGAGACGTGGCAGTGACTTCATGGCGCGAGCACCGCTCGGCCTCTCTTGTGCAGCCCGAAGTGCATTTCAGAATAGAAATTCGGTTTTGCTGCCGAGGCGCGGTTAAACGCGGACGGGCCGTAAGGTCTTATTCTGCTCTACTGAGGTTGAGGCGACTAGGTGCGACTTTTACGTAGATTTCCGGTGAGATGGACGAATGCAATTGCCTGATAACGTGACATTCTAAGGTTCCGCGCGCGCGAAAATTGCAGCTCGCAAACCCATTTTTTGAATTTCTTGTGATGGAACCGAATGGAAGTGATAATCTTGTCACTATTCTTACAGAAGAGCGACAACATTGTTAACGCGCTTTGACGGTTTGAACTCAGCTGAATAACAATTTCCAAATCGTTAGGCCGCAACGGTCAATTACAAGAAAAATAACCGCCATGGCCCTTAAGTAGGCTGTGGCCACGTGGGCGCTTCACGGCCATCAATGTGAGGGTAATTCATGATCGTTTCTCCTACACTCGCACGCGCATTTCGGACGGTGCTCATGTGCTCCGTGGCTGGCGTCGCTATGCTGCCCGTTGCTGCAATGGCGCAGGATGATTCCGGCGCAACCACGACACCTGAGATCGTCGTCACTGGTTCTCGCATTCCGCAGCCGAACCTGACCTCGACCTCGCCTGTGGCCCTCATCAACTCTCAAGAGTTCAAGGACACCGGTGACACTCGGGTAGAAGACGTCCTCAACTCGCTGCCTGCGGTGTTTGCAAGCCAGGGCTCAGCACTCTCCAACGGCGCTGATGGCACTGCATCGGTCGACCTTCGCGGTCTTGGAACCACCCGCACGCTTGCACTGGTCAACGGCCGACGCATCGTGCCGGGCGACCCGAGCCCGACGAGCGGTTCCGCCGCCGACATCAACATCATTCCAGCAGCCGTGCTGAATCGAGTCGAAGTGCTGACGGGTGGTGCATCTTCGGTCTACGGCGCCGACGCCGTTGCCGGCGTTGTGAACTTCATCGTTGACACGAATTTCACGGGCCTACGCCTCAGTGGTCAGTACAGTGTCTATCAGCACGATAATGGCGACAAGTTCCTGACGCCGCTTCAGACCGCGGCGGGCTATCCCTATCCGAAGGGCAGCGCCACTGACGGCGGGACTATCGACATGACGGCCATGTTCGGTATGAATTCGCCCGATGACCGTGGCCATGTCATGGGCTATTTCGGATACCGCAAGGTCGATAAGATCCTTCAAGCCAATCGGGATTACAGCTCCTGCGTTCTGCAGAATTCCGGCGGCGGCGCTCCGAAGTGCGGCGGGTCGGCGACGACGCCGAACGGCAATGCGCTTGTGTTCGATAGCTCGGTCACGACCGGCACGTCGACTTTCTATACGTTCACACCGGGCGGCGGATTCGAGAACGGGCTCAGCCCACTCTATAACTATGGGCCCCTGAACTACTTCCAGCGCAATGACAAGCGCTATACGGGCGGCCTATTCGCGAATTATGAAATCAACGACAAGATCAAGCCGTACCTTGAATTCATGTTCATGGACAACTCTACGACGGCCCAGATCGCGCCGTCGGGCGATTTTGCCAACTCGCAGGTGGTCAATTGCGACAACCCGCTGATGTCGGCAGCTCAGAGTGCTGTGGTTTGTGCCCCTGATAACCTGATCAACGGCTTCCTCGGCACATTTCCTCTCGCCCAATCGGCCGCCTACAACCCCAATCCGGGCGCGGCGCCGATTACCTTTTATGACGCGTTGGGCAACACCTATAATGAGGGTTTCTTCCAACTGCTGCGCCGCAATGTCGAAGGCGGTCCGCGCCGGGGTGCATTTGATCACACGACCTACCGAGTCGTCTTCGGCACCAAGGGCGACCTCGACCAAAACTGGTCATATGACACCTACTATCAATATGGCCGGGTCAACTACTCTCAGATCTACTCGAACGAATTCTCACTTGTCCGGCTAAATCGCGCTTTGAACGTGGTGACGGATACGCGCGCCGGCAGCGCGACATTCGGCGACGCTGTTTGTCGCTCCGTCATCGACGGCACCGATGTAAACTGTGTGCCCTACAACGTGTTTGCTGGTGCAGGTGGCGCATCTCAGGCCGCCGTCAACTATCTTTCTGCGACAGGCTTCCAGAACGGTTACACGGCCGAGACCGTGATCAACGGCTCGCTAACAGGGGATCTTGGCGGTTACGGCGTTCGTACTCCCTGGGCAAAGGATGGCACGAAGGTCAACTTCGGTATCGAATACCGCAAAGAGGAGCTCAACCTGCAGACTGACGAGGAGTTCACGACCGGTGATCTGACCGGCCAAGGTGCGCCGACGCTCCCAACCTCAGGCAACTTCGACGTAGTCGAGGGCTTCGGCGAGGCAGAGATCCCGCTCATTCAAGACGGCATCGTCTACGACTTCTCGCTGAACGCTGGCTATCGTTATTCGAGCTACGAGACGAGCGCAGGTGGCCAGTACAATACCAACACATACAAGATTGGCGGCCAGTTTGCTCCAATTCCGGATATCCGCCTGCGCGGCTCGTACAACCAGGCCGTCCGTGCGCCGAACATTCAGGAGCTATTTTCAACTCCGTATGTCGGCCTCGATGGCACCAAAGATCCGTGTGCCGGCCACCCAATCACGGCTACCGAGTATGGCTGCATCGCCACAGGTTTAGCGGTGGGGCAGGGAACACCAGCCAACCCGGCTGGTCAGTATAACGCGCTTCTCGGCGGGGTTCCGACGCTCAAGCCTGAAACCGCCAAGACATGGACTGTCGGCGCGGTGTTCCAGCCGAGGATGGTCCCCAATCTTGCGGTGACGATTGACTATTACGACATCCAGGTGAATAACGCGATTCGTGAGTACGGTCCGGATGCGATCCTTTCGGAATGCGTCCAGGATGCGACGGCTAGCTTTACGCCGGCCTCCTGCGGCCTCGTTCATCGCAATGTTGCGGGATCGCTTTGGCTGACACCAGATGGTTACACCTCCAACCTTCCTGGCAATGTTGGATCAGTCGAAACCACCGGCCTCGAGTTCAGTGCGACTTACAACTATGATCTTGGCCAATATGGCAATCTTTCCGCCAGCTTCGACGGCACCGACCTTCGTTCCTACGAAGTCAACAACGGTCTTACCGCGCTTTATGACTGCGCCGGTCTTTATGGGCCGACCTGCAGCACGGGCGGTACGACGGACAGCGGCGCTCCGCTGCCGACGTGGCGCCACAAAGCTCGCGTGACGTGGGATACGCCGTATGATGCCAGCTTATCACTCCAGTGGCGACACATCGGATCGGTCATGGCGGAAACGCTGTCGAGCTACACCTCCCTGGCTTCATCGAGCAACTTCGGCCCGGGTCTACATATACCTGCTTACGATTATTTCGATCTCGTTGGCGCTTATACTTTCCACCACGCGTATACGCTGCGCGTCGGCGTGAACAACATTTTCGACAAGCAGCCGCCTTATGTGACATCCGGCAATGCTAACGTTGATGGCACGAATCTTTGCCCGCTGCCCGCTTGCAACGGCAATACCTACCCGGGAACTTATGATGCGTTGGGCCGGTACATCTTCTCCAACTTGACGCTCGACTTCTAAGCGCGGTCTGAGGTGGAACGCTTTGCGGAGGATTTCTTCGGAAGTCCTCCGCTCTTTTTTGGCCCGTCATGCTAAAGCGTTGATCATGGCAATGAAGGGCTGGTGACAGAATGTCTGCTTCTTCGAACGCGAACGAAGATGATGTGTTGGTGCAGGCGGTCGCTCTGGCGCGTCGCGGTGAGCTTCTCGGGGCACGCGAGCTCGCCGAGCGCGGGCTTGCCGGCGGCGCGCGCGAGCCGGCCGCGCTGCATGCGTTTCTGGGTATGCTCCACGCCCGGATGGAGGAGCGCCCCCAAGCAATCATGCATCTCAGGAGCGCGAATGAAGCGCGGCCGGCCGATGTGACGATTGCGTGCAACCTGATCGCTATGCTGATGGAAGAAGGGCGCGACGAAGAAGCGCTCGCAGTCGCCAATGAGGAGCTTGCTCAAGCCGACTCCAGCCTGCGCGTCGCGCGGTACAGAGGCTTTCTCGCGCAGAAGCTCGATGATTTTGCGGCGGCGGTCCGGGCCTACGAGCTCGTGCTGGCAAAGGCACCGCGAGATTTCGAATGCTGGAACAATATCGGCAATGCCAAAGCCGGCCTTGGCGACCATGCCGGCGCGGTCGAGGCCCTTCGGCGCGCTCTGGACATAGACCCGAACGCAGCGCCGACATATCTCAACCTCGCCTCAGCGCTCATTGCGCTTGAGAAGAACGACGAAGCGATAGAAGTGCTCACTAAGGCGGCTGCCCGATTCCCCCAAGATTCGCGGCCGCCCTTTCAGCTTTACGTGCTCTACAAAGCGCTCGAGAAGCAGAACGAGGCGCTCGCCGCCATCGAACAGGCGGCAGCGCGAGATTCTGAAGCCGCCGAGCTTCAGTTGAAGCTCGCGATCGAATACGGCGTCGCGAGGCGTACGCAGGACTCAGAGCGAGCCTATCGTCGAACCATCGAGCTAAACCCTCGCGAAACCGACGCCTATCTTGGCCTGGCGATCCAACACGAGCATACGAACCGTGAAGAGGAATTCGCGCCGTTGATTGATCTCGCTAAGCGGAACGGGGTTGACGAGGGGCCGCGCGCCTTTATCGAAGCTCTCGAGCTTCGCCGCATGGGGCAGTTCGACCAAGCGCTTGAGCGGCTGAAAGCCATTCCCGAAGATGTCGAGCCAATCCGTACGATGCATATTTACGCGACGCTGCTCGAGCGCTTAGGGCGCGCGGCCGAAGCATTTGCGGCCTTCACCAAAGCCAATTCTATGATGCGAGACAGTCCGGCCAACCCGCTTGAGCGGGGAATGAAGCTCCGCGCCGACATCAGGGCAGAGCTTGCCCTGCTCACGTCCGACTGGCTGAGTTCCTGGCGCAAGGTCCATGTCAGTGACGATCGTGATGATCCGACTTTCCTCGTGGGATTTCCCCGCTCCGGCACGACCCTTCTCGACACCATCCTGATGGGCCATCCGGATACCGTCGTATTGGAAGAGCAGCCGCCGCTCAATATCGTGGAACAGGAGCTCGGGGGCCTGGCTGCCTTGCCCGGACTCGATGCGTCTGCCATCGCAGCTGCGCGCCGGCGCTATTTCGAGGAGGTCGAAAAGATTCAGCCTATCGAAAAGGCAAAGATGCTGATCGACAAGTCACCGCTCTTTCTCTATCGCGCCCCGCTTATCCATCGGTTGTTTCCCCGCGCGAAGATCATTCTCGCACTGCGCCATCCTTGCGATGTGGTCTTGAGCTGTTTCATGAGCAATTTCCGGCTCAACGCAGCGACGTCAAATTTTCTGCGCTTGGAGGACGCGTCAGATTTCTACGACATCTGCTTCACCCATTGGCAAAGATCGCGCGCTCTTCTTCCGCTCGACGTTCACGCGGTCGTCTACGAGCGACTGGTTGGCAATGTCGCGGCCGAGGTTGGCCCGCTGCTCGACTGGCTTGGTCTGGCTGAAAATTCCGAGATGCTCGATCATCGCAAGACCGCCAAGGCACGCGGATTGATTACGACCGCAAGCTATTCGCAGGTCACCGAACCGATCTACAAGCGCGCCTCAGGCCGATGGGAGCGCTACCGCGATCATCTCGCGCCAATTCTCGACGTTCTGGCGCCTTGGGCGCTAGAGTTTGGCTACGGCGATCCCCGCGGTGCTGCCGCGAATCCCTGATGTCAGCGCAAGGGTCACTTCACACGGATGACTTTGATCAGCCTGCCCTTGTTGTTGATCACCATCGAGTAGCTGCCAAAGATACCGCGCGAGATGACGACCGTGTTTTCGTTGGTGCCGCGCTTGAGGTGAGGGTGAGGGCCGGCGCTGTCGAGTTGGCGCCACACTTGGCCGTTGTCGAGAAAGACGATAAGACTGCCTTGCGGGGTCGTCGCGTAGTCGGTGATCGACGCGGCGATCTTATTGATCTGTTTCGGTGCCTTCGCTCGTGCCTCCGGCTCGGTTCGAGCAACTGTCTCCTGACCAAAATCGCCCGCCGTCGTTTGGGGCTCGCGGCGCCCAGGAAGGCGACTAAGCCCAAACGTCTCTGTCGGAGGGCCAGGAGGCGCGGCGCTCGCTGCGGTCGCATTCGGAGTGGCTGCAGTGTCGGCTGCCTGAGCAGTGGGCCCGCTAGAGGGCGCTGGAGCTTCGGGATTGGTGGCGAGGGGCGGCGGCGAGGCAGTGCCTTGCGCAGCCAGGACGGAGCGCAGCTCCGGCGCCAACGCATCGTAGCATTTCAGGCGCGCGCTCTCGGCGTGCACGCCCGCGCACCGGCCCATGCTTTGTAGGAGGTCTCCCTCCGGAGAAGCTGTCGCCGTTCCGGCAAGCAGGACGACGGGCAAAGCAACAATCATCAGGTGACGGATCATCAGGCTCCTCACTCGTCTTCAAGCGCCGTGTGCCGCGCATCACGCCGGCAAAGCTCTTGGTTGGATAAGAATTACATCCAGCATCTGGGACCGGCTGTCACGGTCTTGCGGCCAGCGCTCAGGACGCTCGGCTATAAGAGTGACCTATTGGCCGACCTGGGGAGGAGCGACGCATTGGCGCCGGTTTATGGGAAGATGGCTCCCCGGGCCGGACTCGAACCAGCGACCCAGCGGTTAACAGCCGCTTGCTCTACCGACTGAGCTACCGGGGAATACCAAGTTATTTCAATAACTTATTTCATGTTATACACTTAAGAGTTGTCGATTAACTGGACTTGGGACAACGCTGGGGACAACATGAGCCCGACCTTCGGTAAGCCGGGCGAGAGGGCATAGCAAGACGCGCGCCGTATGACAACTCGCTCGCAGTGTTTTGGGCAGAGAGTGCCGTGGATTGAGTAAGGAGTTGGCAGGCCGTCCCGCCTGCCGGAATTGTATCCTAGAACTCCGGATTTAGGGTTTTGATCAGCATTTCCGATGCTGGCATTGCTGTCTCCCGTTGAGACCGGAGGCAACAAGAATGAAGCTTTTGAGATCGAGTGACCTAAAGCCCGAGTTTGGGATCAGCTATCACGCCGTGCACCGAGCGCGTCTCATCACGGCGGGCGAGTTCCCGGCACCCACGAAAATCGGCGCCCGCAACTTTTGGCTCGATTCCGGTATGCGCGCCTACACGGCATGCGTAGCCGCAGGTATGTCCCGGCGCGAAGCCACGCTCCGCGCCCGAGCCGCCGAACGGGCTGAGTTGGACAAGGCGCTCGGCAATCGGGCGGCGCAATGAGCAAGCCCCAAAAAGCAAAACGCGACACCAGCGGTGCGACTGAACTTAAGGAGTCCAGCGCGGGAGTGTGGGACGTGCCGCCGCCAGCGGAACGGCAGTATCAATATCATCCGTTCGCAAATCTTTTCCCGCTCATCGAAGGCGCGGAGTTTGAAACTCTAGTTGCCGACATCAAGGCAAACGGCCTTCACGAGCTGATCACAATCTATGACGACAAGATTTTCTGATGGCCGGAACCGCTATCGCGCCTGTCTGGCTGCCGGCGTCGCGCCGAAGTTCCACGAGTTCACCGGCAGTGAGGATGAAGCGCTCGCATATGTCATCTCGCTGAACATCAACCGGCGGCACTTGAACGAAAGCCAGCGCGCAATGGCGGCGGCGAAAATTGCAACGCTGACGTTGGGCGCCAACCAGCATCAAGAGGGTGCTCAAATTCAAGCACCCTCACAGAGCAATGCGGCTACGATGCTCAACGTTGGCCGCAGCTCAGTGCAAGCCGCGCGCAAAGTCATCGATCGAGGCACCGATGAGCTTAAGCATGCCGTCGAAAGCGGGAAGATCGCGGTCAGTGCGGCGGCAAAACAGATCGAACCCAAACCGAAGTGCAAAGAGATCGCCACTCCCGACGCAAAGATCAACGCGGCCGTGTCTAAGTGCGTCTCATTTGCCGCGGATGCCGAGCGTGAGCTTCAAGGAATGGTTTCGGATGTCGCCATCGACGAGAATCTAAATGGCAGATGTTTGTCCACAACCTTCTCCACTGCATTGAAATCTACCAGCGGGTGATCGACGCGCTGTCGAGAGTTTCGCGCAAACCGACTTTGCGTCACTGCGATCGAATGAGGCTCGAGATCCCGGCATTTCTAGATCGGCGTAAGTCGAAGGCGGCAGCGACCCGATCCCGCTAGGTTTGGTCCATTCGGTGCCGTTGCTCCCTATTACCGCGAGCTTGGTCTTGCCGTTGTCCCCACGGGTGGCGAGGACGGCAAAGAGCCATTGATGGAGCACTACAAACAAAAGCCGCTACTCACTCAAAACGATCGACAAGCTCATTCAAAACCCGGAGTTTGCCGCCGCCAATATTGCCGATCGTGCTCAAGCTTTCGCGGCCGCGCCTTGTCGTAGTCGATCTGGACCGGGACGATGAAGAGCTTTGTCTCGACATGACGGACCGATTTGGATCGACTCCATTGATTGTTAAGTCGAGGCGTGGCTACCACATGTACTATCGCGGAAGCGCTGGCGATCGGCAGCGCGATCTACGCAAGACTGATGGCCTGCCCGTAGAGATCAAGACAGAGCTTATTATCGCCCCACCATCGGTGAATTACCAGAGCGGATGGCGCTATGACTTCGAGCGCGGCCGCATTGAAGACATCCGCGCCCTGCCGCCGATGAAACAGCACGGTGGAAGGTGAGCGAGCAATTGATGAAAGCATGGGAGCCTTTGACGGAAGCGCGCCTCCCATTGGCATGCGCAGTAACACGCTCTTCAAATTGGCATGCGCCTTGCCCGACACACCGACTCTGAGGAGACGCTGTTTGCCGCTCTGCTTCATGAAAACGCTCAGCTCCAATTCCCGCTTTCCACCAATGAAGTCGGTTCGATCGCCAAGTCCGTCTGGGGATACCAGATCAGAGGCGAGAATTGGATCGGAGGCGAGGCGAGGCAGTGACGCCGCGGTCGTTATTTGATCGCCTTGAGGGCAACAGCGATGCGCTCATGCTGTTGTGCTTGCTCAGGATGGAGCACAGCGCGCGCGAGGAGCCCTTTGCCTTCTCGGCAAGGGCGATGGCTCAGGCCGAAAGCATCAAGGATTGGACGGATTACCGCCGTTATACCGCTGCGATGGGCTGGCTAGTCGAGATCGGCGAGTGCGAGTGCGTGCACAAGGGTGGTGCTCGCAAGGGCGACGTGTCGCGCTATCAGTTCAAAAATGGCACCGCGAGTACCCAAGCGCTAGGTACAAGAACTGTACCCAATATAACCATACAGGGCCCTCCCTCTCTCTCTCCCTTCTTACTCGTGCGGCTTCCGAGTGGCCTGACGCTCGAAAAGCCGCCTGAGCGAATTGTGTTACGAGAAGTTCAAACTGGCCGACCTCCACAAATTCCTCAAAGCGCCACTGCCTCCGTCACCGAAGGCGATCGAGCTGGCGCGAATGGTGTCGTACGCCAAGGCTCAGGACGTGCACGGCGAGCTGAGCCGGATGCAGCAAGCCTCAGCATCAGCGGCGGTGTTGCTTCAGCTCGGCCTAGCGGAGGCGGCGAAGGATGTTCTCTTCGGCGCAATGACGTGTCGCTGCCCTGCGTGGCTCTTCCACAAGGCTGCGTAGCTGCCACCGCCGCCTAAACGCCCATCGCCGTCACTTTCCATGCCGGCCCGCTCGAATAGCCGCCCGTAACGAAACGTTACTCTGCTCAGCCGGTCAGCTCGAATTGCCGCCCCACACTCATCACCTAGATAGATAGAACAAGAGGCAGGGAGGTGAGGACGCGAGCCTGTCGGCTGGTGCTATGCCGTCTCATGGTCGAAGTGCATGAGCATGGGCCAGGGCATTGCCGGCCGACACATCGATCATGCAAGCCTGGAACACCGACAGAATTGGCCATACGGTCAAAGCGGAAAGGTCTCGAAATGACGGCGCGCCGCGCGCACGAGCGCCGACAATTTTCTTGCCGACGCGATCTTCGCTTAGGCAGCGCGAGCCGCCGCCTTCACCTTGAACACTGTGCGCTCACCGATGCCGAGCTTCTTTGCGACTTGCCGCGCCGTGAGTTCCTCGCTGAGGGCTCGCAAGCACCGCGTCGTCGTCAACCGTCTTCGGCCTGCCGGTGAACTTTCCTTCGGCCTTGGCGGCGGCGATACCTTCAACCTGCCGCTCCAACATCATCTCACGCTCGAATTGAGCGATGCCGCCGATCACCGTCATCATCAACCTGCCGGTTGCGGTTGCGGTATCGAGTTCGAGGTTGAGAACCCGCACTGTCGCGCCCTGAGCCTCGATGCGCTCGATGATCTTCCAAGGTCCGGCACTGACCGCGCCAACCTGTCCAGTTTCGTCACCATGAGCGTGTCACCGGGCCGTAGATAGTTGATTGCCGCGTCGAGCTGCGGCCGGTGGTTGCCGCCCTTGGCCGACGCTTTTTCACTGAACACCTTCTGAGCGCCCGCCGTTTCCAGATCACGGCGCTGCGCCTCGAAGCCCGCTGTGTTGGTCGCGCGTCGAGACTCCGTAAGTACCCAACTGTGTAGCCCATCTTTTTCTGCCCTTATCATGCCGAAAACACCTGAGATATTTGGCAGTAATATGCCGAAAGTCAAGATGGCTTTTGTGCAGTAGGAGAATCAATAGCTTAGCCGTGCCGCATCATCGGCGCTCGGCCTGCATTTTGACCATGCCTTTGGCAGTTTGCAGACGCCGAGATCACCATCTTGAAAAAAGTCAAGAAAAATCGATCAGCGGGTATTGCATCTCGTGCTGAGATAGAATAGATATTGAGTGATGCCCGAATCAGGCCCCAGATATAGTGCCTTCGGGTAGTGATCATGCGTCAGTCTGCCGACAGATCAGAGCCCCGTCAAAACACGGGGTAAAACCGTATAACTAGAGCATAACGGGACTCCGCTTCGAGCCTCGCGCTCGGCCGGTCCTGATCCCCTCGACACCTCGAACCACCGCCCAGCAAGCCCGGCAGCAATGCCGACCGGCCAAACCCTACCGGAGAACAAACCATGTCCAACATTGATTGGGCGCAGTCGCAGCGCCGCTTCAATGGAAGCCGCACGACGCCATGCCTCGATGGCCGTGGCCGTCCGGCGCGCCGCTACAAGGCGGCCGTGCGCGGCCTCCTGAGCGAGCTTGGCGTGGTGAAGCTCAATGAGCTGCCGGTTAGCGAGCGCGCGGTCGTCACGCGCGCTGCCGCCTGCCAAGTCGAGCTTGAGGCATTGCTTGAAGCGCGCATCGCTGGAGCCGACACACAGTCTGACTTCGTGAGAGTGCAGCACGCACAAGACCTCGCGATCAAAGCCTTCACCGAACTGAAGACGGCTCGCGCTGAGAAGAACAAGCCGTCACTCGCATCGATCCTTGCCGGTCGAGCAACACCAACAGCGAGCGCCTAATGCATCGGCCCTATCAACTTCCGCCGCACACACCGTCATCGGCCGCGCACGTCGGCACCTCTTCGGCACGGTCTCGACATCACACCTCGAACACGCCTCGCCGCCGTTACCCGTTCAAAAATGCGAGGATGCAGGCCCCGGTGGCCCTGTTAATTGTGCTCGCGGTCATTTTGCGATTCCCGCACGATGAATGTTCTCGACGTTATGAGCGATCCGGCTTTGCTCGGCCGGTATTTCGAGAGCGAGTTATGGCGACATGGCGCGTTGTGCTCAAAGCGGCACTTGGACTGCGGACTCAGCGATGAGGTCGCTGCCTTTCACGCGGTTGCGGGTGATCGCGCGCCGCCGCGAAAGCAGGTCCAAGAGCTTTGGATCATCGCAGGCCGCAGAGCTGGCAAGGAATCTCATTGCCAGGCCCTGATGACATCCACAGCGCTGCGTGACTATCGCGCGCATCTCCGCCCCGGTGAGCACGCGGCGCTGATGTGCATCGCTTGTGACAAGGCACAGGCTCGTATCGTCTACCGATATACCGCCGGCCCTTTGAGGAGTCGCCTCTCGGCGAGATGCTCGATGGTGAGCCGCTTCAAGAAAGCTTCAGTCTCATCAACGGCAACGTCGTTGAGGTGCACTCAAACAACTTTCGGCAGGTGCGAGGCCGGCCAGTAGCTTTGGCCGTCCTTGACGAGTGCGCGTTCTATCGGACGAAACCAGCTCAACGCCAGATCGGGCGGTTTATGACGCGATCACACCGGGTCTGGTCACCATTCCCAGCTCAAGCTCGTCGCATATCGAGCCCGTATCGCAAAGCCGGTTATTTCGAGAAATCCGACCATACGCCAAGATACGACGAGGTGTCGTCAAAGGGCAAGCCGAGTTTTCAACCGACTCTGAAGGAGTTCATCGACAAGCAATTAGCCCGGACCCGTGCCGGTCGAGCCGAGTGCTAGCTGAGTAGCGGAGATCTTAGTAGCTTCCTGCGAGCGAAGGGTCGAACGCGCAGCTGGCTCGATACAGGTGAGCTGAGCCGCCGCCGGTGCGTTCCCTTGCGGACGGGACCCAAGCAGCGAGCGTAAAGACGCAATAGCGTTGGCCGTGCTTGCTGGAAGGAAGCCGTGTCGTTGTCAGCAGCTGCGCTCACGACGCGCGCCATTCGAGCCTCATTCAGTGTCGCCGAATTTGCGAGAGTGCAAGCAGTACAGCATCAAGAAAAACCGTTCAGATCGAACAGCGCAAGCTGAGTGACTTCCGCGTTGCAGCGAAGAGCATCACCGTCCTGCCGAGCACCAAGAGGCACCGACATTAGTTGGAAAAAGCCGAGCCGCTCTTGCGCAAAGCACCATCGACCTTCCCAATCAACCGGTCTGCTCAACGAAGCTACTGAACGCAAAACGCGAGCGGAGCGCGGACATCGTTTCTCACCCTGTTAGCGGTCACAACGATCACGCAGTTGCCGTCTGTATAGCAGCATTTGAAGCACGCCGCGCGAACGCAAGAGCCGGATCGTCACCCTAACGCAATCATCGCGCAAGCACCAGCCAGCCGCATTCCGAATTTTGAAAATCACAGCAGACGCAACATTGAATTGCTTAAAGGAGAAAACAGCCCACACCATCACTTGAACAATCGCTCGCCCAGAGGCACAACGCTCGAATCTCACATTCAAGAACGAAATGATCTCGATAAGAGCATTGTCGATATGCAGTGCAAAAGCGCGATCTCACCCATTCGGACAATCTAGTTCGCAGCGATACGGAAGCAGCGGAAAAGCTAGCTGCAGCAAATCAAGCAATCGCCTCTGCCGATCTACAGCTCGAAAACTTAGCCACAGCAATCGAAGATCAGCGCAGAGTTGTGGTGAGCGTAAACAACAGATGCCGCCAATCGAGAGCAGCAATCGCTTCTCGCAGCCCAAGAGAAGCTGGATGAAGCGCGCAAAGCAGCACCAATCTACAGCGCGCAATAACAAACCTGATCGGCGCCTACAGCAAATACACGAACGCATTGGAGTTGGCTCGCGAAGCCAGCATTGCCCTGCCGACAATTCACGGTGTCGAGGCGAACATGCGTCGCGCCGTTAACACCGGCCTCGCTGTTATCGGCCTTCAGTCTGAGGTCATCGCACCCGGTGATCGAATTCTATCGGCGAGCTGTCAGCCACTTGGCTTGATGGAGCGGCATTCAAACTGAATGCACAGCTCCAGTTGCTAGGCGACAAGGCAGCGGCATAACGAACACCAATGGAGAGGAATCCATGAAACGTACCTTAAAGAAATCCGCCTTAACAAATCGCAGCGGTCGATACAGCCGTGTCAGAAAGAAGCTCTAACCGTCATCATCAAGCGCGCGAAGATCGATGAGCCGCCGCTTAACAGATCATCGATGATTTTGAGAAGGTCAAAGAGATCGGGCCTCGCGCGGGCAGTGCCGGTGCGCGCGCCATTCGCGGAGGCGCGGCGCTCCGAGAGCAGAGCCGCCGAGCGAGGGAGATCGCGGAGCGCTGGCGAGTGCGCTGGCGCAGGTGCGCGTCCGGGTGAGACGATGCAGCGAGCATTTGCTCGCTGATCGATAGTGACGATCTGTGAGAGAGGCTGGCGCATATCGTCGTGCGGGACAGTGCCGAGATCGCTGTGGTTGAGGCATCGAGAGCGTCGTATCGCGAAGAGCTCAGGACGGTTACAACGGTATCCGCAGCGCACCGATGATCCAGAGAGCAGATCCGCGTTTGACGCGTGATCTAGCCTTTATCGGGCCGCTTCGGATATCGGCGTCAGTCCGCCTAAACAATTACAACAGCCGGGGGTGCGCTCCGGGCCGTGGACGTGGCGTCGCGCGGCCCCTCTGACCCTCAGCTCAAGCAGCGGCAACTCCTTGGTGGTGCCGCCGCTGCACAAATTCAGATTCGCGTTCGTGCTTAGTCTTTCACACGGATGCGATAGCGCGATGCCCTCATGTCGCGCTGATGGCGCCGGGTGTTGTTGCGGCATTCGCGCTACTCAGTTTGCTCCTGGTGCGCGGTGAGAGACTAAGCCGCGCACCGACTAGGCCGCCCGCGCGTTGGGATTTCGTTTGGCGGCCCTTTTTTCGTCACAGGACCGCAGCTATGCCCGCGTTGAGAGCCGTGAGCTCAAGCCTTGTTGATCCTCATCTAGTCAAGCCGGACCTCAGAGCTTGGGACGAAGCCGGGTTGGTTTCCCGTCAAATTCATCAGTCCGCGAGCGGGGAGTTGCCGGGGCCGTTCTTGCCTACGCGCGTCGGCCCATTCTGCCTATGATTATCGAGCCAAAGTTGATTGAGCGAATAGCTTCCATCATCGGCCGTTCAAAGCACCGATAGCTCAACAAAGACAGAGCGATCAAGATGACAAGATCAATTAGGAGTGCGGATAAGGGGCGCCGATACGCACGAAAGATAAGCCAGTGCCACAGGTATATGCCAAACGACAATTCACCAACGAGTTGAGCGAAAGCTGTAGTCGCGAAGGCAGGCGCACTCGGGCCAAAAGGATTACGATGGCCGCGAAAGCCGCTATGTACGAGTATTCAACGAAGGCATGTTGGTAGCCCGAGATCGGTGCAAACATCATAAAGAGAAACGTGTCGCAGCGGCCCACGAAAAGGTCGGTCTATTCCCACTCCCCTTATCCAAAGTTGTCCCCAGACGCTGACCGAGAATTGTCGAAGCATCCATCCAATGACAAAACACCCCAGAGCGGTGCCATATCGCTTTGTGTATGAAGCCAAAAATCCTCCATGCAGCTCAACTGCGATAAGAGCAGCAACGCCAACGACAGTGCAATTACCTTAGGCCAGCGCAAGCGCGAGCAGAGCGGAAGCATCACCAACCCACACCAAAATTCCGCACCAAGCTCCATGATGGAGCGTTTAGGGACCAGTAGTAGCTAAACACTGATTGAGTGAGTGTTAGTGTCTCAAACACGCCCAGCCAAGTGAGCTAGCCAGTTGATGCGTGTAAGTGAGAACGAGAATCATTACACCAGCCGTCAAGAGGTGCAGCGAGTACAGACGAGCAAAACGCACTTTGATGAATCCCCGCCAAGTCATCCTCCTAGTTCTGATCGCCTCACCATAAGCGTGCGTCAAGACATAGCCGAACAGAATAAAGAAGAACGAGACGCACATACCAAAATCGAGGGAATGTAGCAGACTAAAGGAGCGTGACAGAAAGCCTGCATGACCAATAGCAACTATCAGCGCTGCAACGCCTCGTAGAAAGTCGAGCGTCAAGAAGCGACTCTTCCCAAAAGTTTCAGTACGCCCAGTTGTCATTGAGTTCTCTGAAAATAGAAGCATGTCTCACTGTAGCCTAGTGACATTAGCCCTGCCCGCCACGAGTGAAAGAGCACCTATTGCCGTGAATAAAGGTCGGTGTACAGAGAAAATTCTTTCTTGAGGAGCAATTTTGCTTCCGAAGTCAGCGCGCGATCTCGAAACTAAGTAAAGGTGCACTGAGGCTCTGTGAGTTGGCGCACGATAGCGGTGCAGCAGGACTGCCAAGCCGAGAATCGCAAAGATTAGTGCTAGAGAGGTCACTTATAGCGAGCGGAGATAGAGAGCCACGCGGAATTGTCTCAGTTACAATAGCTGTCAGCAAGTCACGGCTGTGCCGAGATTTCGACTAACCGGAGAGCCTAAGATGATCCGTGAAGCCTTGTCCACGTCGCAAGTAGATACCTAGCAGCAATAAACGAGCCCTTCAAAGATCATCCACTGCGAATTACCTACGTGACTTGTTCCTCCAGCAATTACTGAAGCTTTGGCAGCAACTACTATTTGGCAAAAGCAGCCCTGGTCAGAGAAATTGGCAGAGTGCCTTAGATAGCATCTTCGACCCTACAGTGACGACTTCCGCAACGAGAAGATACTATGTCGTCTACCTCTTCTCGCCGACAGCAGAACATCAGCCTTGCACTCAGCCAAAGTACAACCATAGTGCGAGAGGAGTTCAAAAAGAATACACAGAGCGCTGAACAGATTTGCAGATCTCAGCGAGATCGTCTGCCAGAAGCAAGAGCGAGATTTCAAAGTCGCAACATCGACTGCGTAGCCGAACAACACTGCACACGACTACGAGCCAGCGACCGCAATAAGTGTCACATACGATGCCACAGCGCTTCTCTCCGAACAGATATTGAGAGACGACCTAAAAGAAATAGTCCGCCTTTAGCGCTTCTCATGCGCGTAGTAGCCGAGACACCTTTGAAGACACAGTCAATGAAAGCGAAGCCGACTTTGAAAGAGAAACGATTTTTGAGCAGCAGCGCTACCGCCAGCATCGCAAGCTTGAGAGAAATTCCAAGTCCGGACTAGCCAAACGCATTCAGAGTTCGTCTGTCAAGCTGCAGTTTTGATTTGAAGCTGTGTACAGAGTTGCCAGTGCCAAATACATTGAAGCTCATCACCTCACGCCACTTTCAGAGCTTCCAGAAGAGTTCCTGTTTCACAGAACCCGAAGACTGACTTCTGTGTACTGGCGCGAATGTCACAGAAGATTCACCAGAAGCAAGCCCCAAAGAGTATCAGCGAGTGCGAGACCTGCCGGGAGTTAGAACGTTGAGAGAAGCAATTCGCCGAGCATAAGCGTTGAGGAGATCAAGAAAGAAGCACAAGTGAGTTCGCTAGCGAAGCACTTACTGCTTGCCGCGCTCAGCCAAGCGCTACTTTGAGCGCCACTATAGATACCAGCAGCGTTAAGAGCAGCGCATTAGTTCAAGCGCTCGCCATCCCGCAGTGTCGAGCGCTCAATCTCAACTATAGCTCGCACGACTCCCGTCCAAACTGACCAAGCTTTCATCTCGCCATCAGCCAGAAAGCCATCAGCGCGTTTAGAAGCGATTAGCGACGCTTCTTTTCCATAGGGCAATGAGAGGCCAGCCGGCGCCAGACGTCGATTTGATCTACTCGACAGACTAACAAAAGAGAAGAACCAATGGAGAGAAATTGCGTTCGGTTAGCAGTAATTAGAGCTAGCGCTAGATACTAGCTTAGCGGCACTTCCACCAAAGCTTTCAAACTGTCGCTTACATCAGCACAGATCGCATTAGCTGCCGCACATAACGTGAGCGTGTCTATACGCAACGGTGTTGAGCGTTGTCGTTTAGATCGCAGCATTGAACGTCATTCGACAGTGACCTGTGAAGAAAAGCAACAAAGAGAAGAAGAGCCATGAATCTCAAACTCGTTGGAAAGCAGCAAAGAACCCAAAAAGTGACTACCCGCTCTATGCTGCAAGAAATGTAGATCAGAAATAAGATTGATCAGCAAACTCATTGAAGCTGTTAGAAAAAGAGTTCATCGCTGCGAGAGATAGACCACTCAGCAGCGCTGCCAGTAGAGAACGCTAGTCGGAAGCTGCCGCGCGAAGATTAATATACGGAACAAAAAAGCTCTAGTAGAGGAGCAATTGTTCTAGCGATCTCGATTGAAAGGCTAGTCAATCCCGTCGCACTTTAGGTTAGAGATTTGGTTATTCTGTTGACCTAGAGTTACAAGCACTTAGGCAAGCGGGCGCTTCGTTATGCCGATCATCACAGAACTTAGCAAGCAGTCAGCCGAGAGCGAGCTATATCGAGACCGCTGCCACGGCCGATGATGGCCGGAAAGCTGCCGAACCCACAGCGAAGCATTTCGCAATCGATCTATCGGCAATGACAAGTTACCCTAGTGGCAGCAATCGAAAGTCAGTGACCATAGATAGCTCACAGGATTTATCGGCTCAGTAGATAGTATCGGCGTCGCAAGCTGTGAGGAGACGCGTTAGCATAAGAAAAACCGTTGAACTTCTTGCGACACACTCATAGAGTAGAATTGCAAATCTCGCACGCATTCAGCAGAGCGAAAGAGCGCGTGCCAAGCGTCACGAGCATAAGCCTTAAATAGCTCGCGCACCGTCGCGCGCTCGATCTCAGTGATTGCACGCACACCAACCCAAGCCCGACTTTGTGCCGTCGCTCCGCTGAACATCGAAGCTTAGCGTTTATCGAAGCAGTCATTCAATTTAGCGTCCGTTCAGTAATGATTTCATCCAAGCGAGTGAGCTTAGCGTTTAATTTAAGCCTAAAATGTTGGTGCTCATTAAAAGAGCCATGAGCACGGCGCTCATCACAGACCAAGTGACCAAATTGAAGGCAGTAGCGTTTCCAAAAACCGATGCCAATTTAAAGCAAATCCTATGTAGAAGTCATCAGATCTACTTAAAGCAGCAAATTCCGCGTCTGTTTTGATATCTTTCGAGTACAAAGCCCAGCCTTCAACAAGCGCAAATGCCAGTTCATCAATTGCGCCTAACGCTTGTTCGATCCTCTAACTTAGCCTCTAATTCGCCACGCACTGGCAGCCTCCGCGTCGAGCAATGCCAGCGCACGCACAAAATTCCAAACATATACAAATGTAGCCACGCAAATTATAATAGCCGCCAGCCCCAATCGAACTAGCAAATCGTCGGTGCCGATCTCTGAGAGCCCCATTGCCATAGAAGAATAAGAGCAACTACAGCGCCAAGAGCCCTGAACATTATTGCTTGAAAGATTCAAAGCCCAAGAACTTAGCAGTTGATTGCCAAGTTCTTCGACAACGCAGCGCCAATAGTCTCGAATGCCAGCACCTTCGTAGCACTACGTAGCCGAGAGTCATATAGTGCTCTGACAGATGAGCGCACTAGCCTGTCGCCGTATCCAGCAGATCTAATTAACACAGACGCTCCCGCCGTTAGCAATCAATCTCAGTGCGAGCCTCATTTGTTCGAGTTCGAGCGCGAAGCCAGAAACCTCGCGCCACGCCGCACAAGTCCATTTAGTGAGCGAGCTATCGCTCTCAACGCCGACTCTCGTGCGCCAGCAGCTGCAAGCAATCGCCTGCCAGCGTCGCGATCTGCAAACGCGCCTGTGCCAAAACTGAGTCTGCAGCCCAACCCAGGAGAAATCCTGTTAATGTGATCTGCACATCTTCCAAACGAGAATTTGCAGCCAGTTTATTAGCCATTTGAGCAGCGTCTTCCGACAAATCCGCGATGCTCAAATTCGACTGGCCTCGCTTCTCATAACATCGATCGCAACCTTCATTCCAGCCCGAGCCTTCTTTAGATCAGCAAGGCTAGCGCCGAAGATTGTCATCTGCCTTGATCTTTGTACAGCTCTTCGCTCTGTTCCAACAGTCTGACTCAGCAGCCTGATGCGCATAAGCCAACGCAATAGCAGAGCTGATAGATGATCTCTCTGTCGCGATCATCGAGATAGTTGCCATTTTGATAGCGCTCCACCGCCGAAAGTATCGCTGCACAAGTTTTGAATACCAGTTAGCACGCACAGCCGTGCCAGTAGCTTTTGTGAAGTCTTCCTTAGTCCATACAGTATTTTGGTAGACCATCCAAACCGCCTCAATTGCCGCGCTTGCTCAGTACGCTGCCCAGCGCGCCTCAATCTCAGCGAGATCAAAATCATCATCGTCGTCAAGCTCTTAGTTGTCTTCTCCTTCAGACATAGCAGCCTCGCTAGCCTTTACTAAATCAGCGAAATTCGATATTGGTTGCACACCTGAGAAGTCCGCGCTCAAAGTTCTAGCGCATCGCGCTTTTCCCTAGCGTAGCGTATCTGTCGTACTGCCGAGAAATCTCTTGAGCTTATGAGTAAGGATCAATTCACTGACGATCAGCGGGACTTCTAGCTCCGAAAGCTTGCTTTTGACTGTTCAGCGAATGTCATAGCTGTCGAAGAGTACGAGAGTGACCGTCTCGCCGTGCATCTTGCCAAGCGCTGCCAGCGTGCGTGACATTCGTTTGTCGAGCAGCTTCTTGTCTTGTCGGAAATTGAGCTGCCAGCGCCGCCCATGATGACTTGCCATCGAATGAAAAGCAGAACGGACGATTATTGAATCGTGGCAGCCTTTCAAGATCCGCTTCGCTTCATCGGATAGCGGACGACGACCAGCTCCTCCATTTTCATGCGGTCTCCGGCCACACGAAGCTCGCGCTTGCCGAGATCAACTTCATCCCAGGTCAGCTTTCCGATCACATTGACGCGCTGGCGGTGAGCGCCAGAAGCGCGAAGACGGGCCAATCGGTAGAGCATTCAGCTGCGTCGCGCCACAACGCCCACATTTCGAGGTCGGTCAGAATGTGATCGCCCTTCTTCTTGCCTTCGCCGATCAAGTCCTTGATGACGATCTTCTCGCATAGCGAGCAGTCGAGCTTGTGGCGCGTTTGCGCGTGCCCACGCAAAGAAGGTCTTTAGCTCTCCGTAAACATTGTGCGCCTGTCGCTTAGCGCCGCGATCGACAATGACGAGCACAGCTTCTTCAACGTCGTTGCGGGAGATCGAGCTAATCGACGATCACCGAAGTGAGCGCCAAAGTAGTTGCGCAGATTGCGGACCACGGTCTTGCCCTTGCGCTTGCCGGACTGGATGCGTTTTTCGTAGTCGCCCACCACACTGTTGAATGTGATGCGCTGCTCCAGTTGGGCGGTGCGTTGCGCCTCTTTCTCAATCGGTGGGGTCTTTACCTTCCTTAATAAGGTCTGACCATTCACGGGCCAGCTTGCGTGCCGCTGCGAGCCCCATGCCCTCTTCGGGAGAGCCGAGTTGCTCTGGGACAGATGTACTGCCGGCAACGCGCTTGATCAGCGTCCAGGACCGTACTCCGCGATCAGTCACGACAAGATAGAGGCCGCGCACCTGTCCATCCGGGAACTTGTTGCGCTTGCCCTTTGGGCCGCCGCCGTCGCAAGCCTTCCGTCAATAAACTTTTGCGTCAGGTCAGAGGGCATTCTTCCTCACCGCTTGCTTTGCACTTTACCGCTTGCTCGCCGAGGGACGGAAAGTCAGACATTGCGGGACCAGGAAACGGTATTGCGCACCACGTGCGCATTATTGGGGACAACAATTGGCCGGCAAAAATGGGCTCTCGGGACAACATGGAGGACAACATCGGCGCGCCGGGACAACATCGGGACAACAAAATGAGCCGCTTGCCCATGTTGTCCCTTGTTCACGAATGTTCCCTATTTTACTGCGGGAAACAAGTGAAAACGGACCGAGCGAGCGGTGGAATGTTGTCCCTTGTTGTGGAGAGTTTTGGCCTCAGGGCCGGTTAACAGCCGCTTGCTCTACCGACTGAGCTACCGGGGAATATGCCATTTCCAGCCGCGCCCTGAGGGGGCTAAGGCCGGGCGATGTCATGCGTCATATCGGTGTGAAACGCAAGCATCCGCAACACTATCGGGCTTTCCTTTCTGCCGGGTTCAACCGGCAGGCGGCGGCACGACCCCGCGCCCGATTTCTAGACTGCCGGCACAAGAAAAAAGGGGCTGCGATACTCAGCAGCCCCCAGGTCGTTGGGTAATGGTGGGGTGTCTTCAAGGGAAGACATCTTGATAATCAGCTGGAAACCTTAACAAGTGGTTAAGCCAAAAGGGAAAATCCGAACGGGGATGGCCCAAGACGGTTGTAGCGGTGGCGCGCGCCGATAGTTCTCGCACGAGGAGGAGAAGACCGCCGGGGCACCCCGCGATGGCGCAATTGCAGGCCCTTGTCAGGCACCACATCGAGCTTGAGGCGCTGCCCGGCGGGACGTTGCCATGCTTTCGATCATCTCCGTGGATAAAGAGCCCGGACGATTTCTCTGCCGTCTGCTCGGCAGCCTTGTTAGCCGCGCTTGGGATGAGGATTTCACGGGGCGCATGGTGGAAGAAATGCCCAATGGGCACGAGATGGCAATGCGTATGGATGCGTGCGTGAAGTGGCGCCGACCCTTGCTCGCAAGGCCCACTCAAATACGCGTATCTTCAGGAACTTTGAAGTTCTGGTGATGTCGTCGCCCGCCCAAACAACGAAGTCAGGCGGCTGCTCGTCTACAACGAATGCGTTTAAGTGGTGGCTACGGCTTTCTTGTCGCAGGCGCCCGAGGAACTCGTGGAGCACTTGTCAACTTACATGCGTCTGCTGGCGGACACGAATTTGTTAGCGGCAGCACGCGTGCGGGAACCCTGCGAATCCAGACAAGATTTTGCCGCGCACCGAAATTAGCTTGTGCGTTTCACCGGATTCGGCGGAGTGGCTGACCCTGTTGTCCAAGGCATTGATGACGGCTTTGCTTGCTCTTGCGCTTGGCGCATGCACAAGCGTGCATACTACACCGCCGGCGCGTACGGCGAGCGAGCAACTGCTGGTCTCGACCGCCGCCGATCGAGCGGCCGACAAGATTGCCGAGGCAATCCCGCCGAACGAAGTGGTCTATCTCGACGCGTCTTCGCTTGACGGGAGCGATGGGCGTTATGCTGCTGACGCCGTGCAGGATCGGCTGTTGCGGCGGCACATCAGGGTGGTTACCAAGCCCGGCGATGCGGATGTTGTCCTTGTGCTACGGGCCGGTGCGCTTTCAACCGATGAAGACACGACGCTTGTCGGCGTGCCGCAATTCGCCGAGCCGTTCTTTCCGGTCGGAAATTTCATCACCCTCCCAGAGATCGACATCTTCAAGGAGACGCGTGCGCGCGGCGTGGCGCAATTCGCCGTCACCGGCTATGATCGCAGATCGCATCAGCTCGTCGTCTCTGTCGATCCGCAATATGGATTTTCGCACAAGACGCAGTGGGTGATCATGTTGCTGTTCACCTGGTCGCGCAACGATCTCATGCCGGATTCGGCGCGCGCCGAGGAGGCCAACGATAAATCGCCATGGCACACGACAACGCCGATCCGCTATTTGCCGATCCCCTCTGCTAGTCACAAGAAGAACAAGAAGCGATAATTTGCGCTCTACAGCTTAGGCGAGGGCGGCATGGATCGAAGAACAGACCGTTTCGAAATCTGCCTCGTTCAAGTAGGGATGCATCGGTAGCGCGAGAATCTGCGTTGCGAGGCGTTCGCTCACCGGCAATGAGCCCTTGCCTTTGCCGTGCGCGGCATAGGCGGGTTGCAAGTGCATCGGCAGCGGATAGTAGATCGCGGTTGGCACACCCGCGGCTTTGAGCTTTGCCTGCAGCTCGTCGCGGCGATCGGTGAGTATGGAATACTGAGCCCAGGCGCTCTGGGCGCCAGCGACGCGCGCGGGTGTCGTAATCAATTTGGAGAGCCTCGCGTCATAGCGGCTGGCCAAACGTTCGCGCGCGCGCAGCTCGTCTTCGAACACTTCAAGCTTGGCGAGCAGTACCGCAGCTTGGATCGTATCGAGCCGGCCATTCACGCCGATGCGCACCACGTCATAGCGTTGAGCGCCTTGGCCGTGCACCCGAATCGAACGGAGTATTTCAGCTTGGCCGGCATCCTGAACGAAGATCGCGCCGCCGTCGCCATAGCAGCCAAGCGGCTTTGCCGGGTAAAAGCTTGTTGCTGTAACCGGTGCGAGATTGCCTACTTTCTGGTTGCCGAGCGCGCCGCCAAAGCTTTGCGCCGCGTCGGCGATCACTTTGAGCCCGTGTTTGTCGGCGAGCGCGTTGAGCGCTGTGTAGTCGACCGGCAGGCCAAACAGATCGACCGGCATGATGATACGCGGGCGCGCTTTGCCCGAGCGCTCGATTTCCGTGATGAGATCGGCGAGATGCGCCAAATCGATGTTGAAGGTGCGCGGATCGACATCGACGAAGACCGGCGTTGCGCCCAACAACAGCACGACCTCGGCCGTTGCCGTGAAGGTGAAAGAGGGCAGGAACACGGCATTGCCAGGCCCGATGCCTTCGAGCATCAAAGCCATCAAGAGCGCATCGGTGCCGCTCGCGCAGGAGACCACATCGGCGCAGCCGGCAACCGCGGCAAGCTTCTTCTCCAGCTGGCCAACCTCTGGCCCAAGCACATAGCCGCCATGATCGAGCACGGCGTGAATGCGCCGGTCGATGTCGGCCTTAAGGCGCGCATATTGGGTCTTGAGATCGACAAAAGGTAAGGGCATTTCGGCTCCGGGCTGGAATCGTGCGGAGATTAGTCGATTAGGTCAGCGATGCTGCTCAATTATTCTTTCAGCCTATTGCGGCGCCTGCGGGCGCGTCGGTGGGCCGAGCGGCACCACGTTACCGGGGGTACCAATATCTAAGGCTAGGAGCCGCCCTTAGCCGCCGCGGATATCGGCCCGATTTCCGTGAAGCGTTCGGCGCAGATGCCTGGAAGTCAAAAGCGTGCGCGCAGGCCAAGCGAAGCCGCCACATTGGTTGCTGCGGTTTGGATGTGGCCCGGTTGGGTCTCGACCGCAACTGCGGCGCGTGCGGCAAACCGGCTGCCGGACCACAGCTCGTATCCAAGCTCGTAATCGATTTCGCGTCCCGACGGTGAAGGATCGAACTTGCGGGTCACGAAGCTCAAGCTGGAACGACCGTAAGCATCGCCTTGCGGCAACGTCACCGAGAACCGACCATCTTCGACCCGCAAGGGCTGACGAACGTCGAACGTTAGCCGCCCGAACAAATCGTCTATGAAGTACGATACGAAACCGGGCACGAAGTCGTAGCTCGCGCTTGCCGAAAATGCTGAGGCGACAATCGGTCTTTCAAGACTAAGCCAACCCGCGCTGCCGATATTGGTTTCGCCGATCTGGAAATCGGCGCCGGCGCGCCAGCGCGCGTTTATCTGCCACATCGAGGAGGCGCCAATGAACTCGGTTGTGCCATTGGGTGTCGTGCCGATGCGGCTCGACCAGGCAAGGCCGAGCGCGGCATTCTCTTCGCTCAGCGTTCCGATGGTGAGGGCTGAAAGGACGCTGCCATAGGCCGCATCGAGCCGTGCGGCATAACCGTGACGCTGGCTATTGCCGTAAAAGCTGCCGAGCTGCGCATCGCTGCTTTGCGTTGTAACTGAGAGCGCAAGATGCCGGTTCAAGCGGTCGGTGATCGCGCTTGATGTCGTTGCGCCGGCAAACGCCATGAAGCCCTGAGCAGCAGCGGGCGTCACCGGCAGAAGTGCTGGTGCGTTGCTGGCAAAGGCGGCGGTCATGCGCGGCGATACCGCGGTCGCGATCCGAAAAGTCGCCGGCGCGTATTCGGCGGTGCTGGCGCGTTGCTCGAGCGTTGAAAAGCCGGCCTTGGTTTCGCTGCCGACAACGGCGACGAATTGGCCGGGCGATCCGCTCTGGCCCCAAAGCAGCGGCGTTGGTGAGTTGAGCCCGGCACGCGGCGCAAGGCTCCAGCCTTTTGCAAGATTGACGTTGAACGACCGGCCAAACGCGTCGAAGCCGACTGCTTGCCAGAGATCGGCATGGCGCACAAAGCCGTCACCGAAAGCCGGCCCGGCAACGCCGGCGGGGCCTGCGAGCGCAACGTCGGCGCCCGATTGGGTCAGTGGCGCCGCGACCGTGCCGAAGGATTGAAACGCCCGGTCGATATTTAGCATACCGTTGCCCCAAGTAAGAATTCGACACCGGGCGTGCCGGCATCGGTCGCAGAAGCGAACAGCAGTTGGACAATCTGTGCCGGCGTCATGCCGGGAAAGGCCTCACGCAATAGCGCAAGCGCTGCGGCAACAGCAGGCGACGCATAGGATGTGCCGGCAACGAGACAATTGCCCGTTGCAACACCGCCAGCCGAGCCGCAGAGCTGTTTGCTGTTGCTTGCGCCCGGCGCGCCGAAATCCGGTACGACGACATTGACGCCCGGCGCAGTCAGGTACCATGCCGCCTGCGAGCCGGCCTGGTTCGAAAAACTGGCGAAATTACCGTTGCGGTCATGTGCGCCCGCAATGACAACGAGACCGTTAGAGATCGTTGTGTTGCTCGCAACATTGCCGGGTGCTTCGGGCTCAGTGGCGCTGTCATTGCCTGCGGCATTGACGACGATGACGCCATGGCTGGTTGCGTTTTGGATTGCTTGTGCTTGGGGATCGCTCGGGCTTAGCGTGCCGGTGAAGCCAAGCGAGAGATTGATGATTGTCGGTACATTGTTGGTGACCGCATAGTTCGTCACGTAATTGATTGCGTCATCAACATAATTGCCGGGAAAGCTTCCGGAACTGTCATCGGCCCGGATCGCAAGAATCGTCGCGTTGAAGGCAATCCCGACCGTGGAGCTACCATTAAAATTCGCAGCGGCGATTGCAGCGACTTCGCTGCCATGCGTTTCCGTTCCGCTGGAATCGAACAGCTGATTACGCGACGAAACGATATCCTCGGAGGCGGAGGACAGCCGTCCGGTCATCTCTGACTGCGTTCCGTCGACGCCATCATCGATAATGGCGATTGTGACACCCTTGCCGGTGATACCGTCCTGCCAAGCCGTGATGGCTTTGGTGTCGGCGAGGCCCCAATTCGCTTGATACTCGGTCGACGAGGCGCTCGGAAAGCTGACGGGCGGCGGCGGTGGAGGTGGTGGGGGTGGCGGCGGTGGGGGAGGAGGCGAGCTCGGCACGCTTGGGGATGGGGGGGTGCTTCCGCCGCCTCCGCCACTGCTGCAGGCAACAGTCGCTGTTGCAACAACAAGGGCAAGCACACTGGCGCGAGCCAAGAGTGTTTTACGCATCACTGCCTCATCGAACGGCCCCGGTTTGGCATGGAATGCTTATCGCAGGTCCGGGATAGCCAGAACTGGCTACAATCCATGCAACAATATGGTTAATGAATAGCGGTGTTCATGACATGAGTTGATCGCATTAAGCCCTCCGCGGGTGTTGCGATCTTCCCAGTATCGACTGGGCAAGAGCCCGCACGGGATCGCCGAACTCATGGACTTGTTCGGAACAGAGGCGCCCGGACTTACGGCCTCGCTCTCGATTGCAGAAGCTGTTTTCGCATTGTGAATTTCTGCAGCATTGGCACTTTAGTGCGCGCGCCTTTTGGCGATCCGGTCGATCTCCACCAACTCCCTGAGCAGCGCCGGCACCTGTCGATCCTGAGCATGTTGGGCCCGTCGGAAGGCGCATTGTCCGGATCCTGGTGGGTCTCCATGAAGACGGCCGCAACGCCAACGGCGACGGCCGCACGCGCGATCACCGGGGCCATCTCACGATTGCCGCCGGACTTGTCGCCTTGGCCGCCCGGCGCCTGCACGGCGTGTGTCGCGTCTATAACCACCGGGGCGCCGAACGCGGCCATGATCGGCAATGAACGCATGTCGACGACCAGCGTGTTGTAGCCGAAGGAGACACCGCGCTCCGTCGCCAAGACATTGGGATTGCCGGCATCCGTGATCTTCGCGATGACGTTCTTCATATCCTGTGGCGCGAGAAACTGGCCCTTCTTCACGTTCACCACCCGGCCGGTGTTGGCCGCCGCCATAAGAAGATCGGTCTGGCGGCAGAGAAAGGCGGGAATCTGAAGCACATCGACCACTTCGGCGACAGGGGCGCATTGCTCCTTCTCGTGGATGTCGGTGAGAACCGGCACGCCGAGCGATTCACGGATTTCGGCGAAGACGGGCAGTGAGCTTTTGAGCCCAAGCCCACGCGCGCCGGCGCCGCTGGTCCGATTGGCTTTGTCGAAGCTCGTCTTGTAGACGAACCCAACGCCGGCTTTGGCACAAATCTCCTTAAGGGCACTTGCAATTTCGAGAGCATGGTCCCGGCTCTCCAATTGGCAGGGGCCTGCAATTACCGACAAGGGCAGGGCGTTGCCAATCTCGACATTGCCGACCCTTACTATTGCATTTGGTTTGGACATCACACCGGCCCTAAATCGTCAGCGTCCGTGAGATTAGCGATAATAGGGTGAGACTTGAAAGACACCCGGCCGCCAAGATTGAACCCATTCAGCCCATGCCAGTGACCCTCCAGCAGGTCGTGGCCGCGCTTGCAAGAGGGGGCCGAGGGGCGCAAGACTCGCCCTCGAGTGAGGTAGTGCGTCTTATGCGGGCAATGAAGAACTCGGATCCCAAGAAAGCTGCCAGCGAGGAGCTGGCCGATATCAAGTCCGCGCGCACCGTCATGGTGACCGAGGCCCAAGGGATCTTGAGGGCGGCCGATGAGCTTGGCCCGACGTTCTCCCGGGCGGTTGAGATGCTTCTGACAACGCGCGGGCGTGTGATCGTTTCGGGGCTCGGCAAGTCCGGCCACATTGCGCGCAAGATCGCGGCGACCTTCGCCTCTACGGGCACGCCGGCTCAGTATGTACATCCGGCAGAAGCGAGCCACGGCGATCTCGGCATGATCACAAAGGCCGACACCATGCTTGTCGTCTCGAATTCGGGCGAGAATCGTGAGCTGTCGGATATCATCGTCCATTCGCGCCGCTTTCTCATTCCCCTGATTGCCATCACGAGCCGTGCCGATAGCACATTGGCGCAGCAGTCCGATCTCGTTCTTCTCCTGCCAAGTGCTCCCGAAGCGTGCCCAATGGGCCTGGCACCGACGACCTCGACTGCAATGGCTCTGGCTCTGGGAGATGCGTTGGCCGTTGCTCTCATTAACCGCCGCAGCTTCACGAAGGATGATTTCCGGGTCCTTCATCCCGGCGGTGCATTGGGGGCAGCGCTCCTGCATGTGCGCGATATCATGCACACAGGCGAAGCCGTTCCACTTGTTGTGCGCAATGCGCCAATGTCGGAGGTTCTACTCGCTATGACCGCCAAAGGCTTCGGCTGCGCGGGCGTCGTCGAAGACGGCGGCAGACTTTGCGGCATAATCACAGACGGCGATCTGCGCCGCCATATGTCGGCTGATCTGTTAGGCGCTTCAGCGCAGAGTGTGATGACGCCCGACCCCAGAACGATCGACTCTGAGGCTCTGGTGGCAGAGGCCATTCACGTCATGAACGAGGGCGGGCCGAGGGCTATTACGACGCTGTTCGTGACCGGTGAGAGTACGGGCGTGCCGGTCGGCATCATCCATCTGCATGATTGCCTGCGGACCGGGGCGTGATAGCGCCGAACATCGCACGGGCGTTCATTCACCTGTTTGAGCACCCAATTGAGGCAATTGGGCCGACCCACAAGTTCTCGTTGCCCGCAGGTTGAGAGTCACCTGCACACGCTCAGTTAGCATCACCCCAACGCTATCAATGCATTCCCTGATCAACGGGAAAATAGAGGGAAACTTTCGCATTTGGACGACGTTTCACTCGATGTCAGAAAAAAGGGCTTTGTTTTTCAGTTGGTTACGACGAAATTCCCGATGTTCCGAAACAGGGAATTTAAATCCGCTCTTCAGGGAATTCTGTACACTGAACAGGGAATTTCTTTCCGTTTGCAGCGTAATTGCATCGGCGACGATGATCGTGTGCGCCCGCGCTACGGATTTGCTGCAGTGACACGCAGCCCCCGCCGTCGATGCTGCCGCATTCGATGCGGAGGCAGCTTGCGCCTCACCCCCTAGCTCCGAGGTTGGTCGCTTCTGAGAGTTGATGCGCTGCAAGTTTTCTTTGCGCATGTTCAGCACATTCCACCGAAAACCGGAGAAGTTGTGCTCAATGCACAATGCTTTCCCGCGCATGTGGAAAAGCGCGAAGGTGGTGCGTTTTTCATTGAGATCGACGAAAAGAGGGCCAAGCTAGCCTCAAAAGTACGTGTTTTGTTTCTTACCCGAGGTCGTAGATGCCCAAGTCGATCCCTTCACCTGCGCTTGCCATTGTCGATAGAGCCCTTTCCACCCTCTCACCTGATCCTCGTAACGCCCGTAAGCATAGCCCCGAACAGATCCGCGCTCTCGCTCGCTCGATCGAGGCTGTCGGCTTCAATGTGCCGGTTCTCGTCGACCGTAACTTGAAGATTCTGGCCGGCCACGGGCGCGTCCTGGCGGCCAAGGAGCTCGGGCTTGCTGAGGTCCCGACCATTAGTCTTGAGCATCTTAGCGATGCTCAGGCGCGCGCGTTTGCTATTGCCGACAACCGGCTGAACGAGCTTTCGAGCTGGGATGATCAAATCCTGGCAGAGCATCTCAGAGAGCTCTCGGAGCTGACCATCGAGCTCGATATCGAAGCGACCGGCTTTGAGATCCCAGAGATCGATATCCGCATTGCGAGCCTTGAAGAAGCACCGGAAGAGAATGCCGATCCCGCGGACGAGATGCCCGAGCCGGGACCCGCTGTCTCGCGGCCGGGCGATCTGTGGCAGCTCGGCCGGCACAGGATCTTATGCGCGAGCGCGCTTGAAGAGGCGTCTTATGGGCAGCTCCTGAGCGGTGAGCATGCCGCGATGGTCTTTACCGATCCACCCTATAACGTCCCAGTCGAGGGCCATGTCTCCGGCAACGGCGTTACCAAGCACCGCGAGTTCGCCATGGCATCGGGCGAGATGTCCAAAGCAGAGTTCGTGGCCTTCTTGACAACAACCTGCCAACTCCTCGCGGCACATTCGACGCCCGGATCACTCCACTATCTCGCGATGGATTGGCGTCATATGGGTGAGATCCTGGCAGCCGGTGAAGCTGTCTATGGCGAGCTCAAGAAAATCTTTGCGTTTGGACTAAGACCAATGGCGGCATGGGCTCGCTCTACAGGTCCCAACACGAGTTGATCTTCCTCTTCAAGAAACCCGGCGAGGCACCTCACCGCAATAATGTGAAGCTCGGCAAATATGGCCGTAATCGTTCCAATGTGTGGAGCTACGCCGGCGCAGGCAGCGCGGCCGAGAAGAAGGGCGCGCGTCTGTACCACCTGCATCCCACCGTGAAGCCTGTCGCTTTGGTTGCCGATGCGATCCTGGACTGTACGGCCCGCGGTGACATCGTGCTCGATGCATTTTTAGGAAGCGGCACAACGCTTCTGGCTGCTCAGCGCACTGGCAGGATCTGCCGTGGCCTCGAGATCGATCCTTTTTACGTCGATACAGCGATTAGGCGGTGGCAGAAGGTCACCGGTGCCGAAGCGCTGCATCCATCGGGCAGTACCTTCAATGAAATGGAAGCAGAGGGGCAAACCAATGCAGCCTGAGGACGATAAGACCTACAAGGTTGGCTACGGCAAACCGCCGGCTCATACGCAGTTCAAGAAAGGTCAATCGGGCAACCCGAAGGGCCGGCCGAAGCGTGATGATCCATCTTGGACTCAAGCTTTGCCCAACACGCTCGAAGACAAGATCCTGGTGACGATCGACGGCAAACAGAGAGAACTGACAATGCAGGAAATCTTTGTTGAGCGTGTCATCGAGCAATGCCTCAAGGGCAATAAGACGGCGATCCGCAAGCTGTTGGCCCTTCGCTCATTCGTCCATAAGCAGGGCGACCTCAAGCCCGTAGAGGTCGTCTTCTCAGGAGCTGATGCGAATCTCTAACAACAGCCGATGACGCAGACCATCAAAGACAGAGCCAGGGAACTAACATGGAAGAACACAGCAACTACGAAGTCGGCTTCGCCCGTCCACCGAAAGCAACTCAGTTCAAGGAAGGGAACAAGGGGCCCAGGCCGGCAACCAAAGCGAAGCGACCTCCGACCTTTAAGGAGATTGTCGATCGCGCACTGGAGCGGAAGATGCGCGTTAAGATCGACGGTAAGAGGGAGACGCTGAAGGTTGGTGAGGCCATCGTCCGCAAAATGTATCTGGGTATCGCCAAGGGGGATCTTGGCTATATAGACTTGGTGCTTGCCATGGCAGCTCATCTCAAAAAGAGCGGCAGCTTTCCAAGTGTGGAGGTCGTCTTCAAGCCCTGAGTGTCACGGGCTTATCTCGCGTTTTGGAACACTGCTTGGCAGCGCCTCTGCGATGTGGGGTCTGGAGATCGATCAGCTTCAGCAAATCATCGGCTGGTCGATCCTCAACTCTCAGAACCCGTCCACGGCCTTTTACGATGTTGGCGGTGACGTCGAGCCTTAGGTGACGCGCCGAGTGGTGGTTAAGCCCAAATTAACCGACCCGTGGGCCAGTAACACAGTGCTGATCGGGCTGCGGCCCATGCGATTCTTTTGCGTTCGGATTGCTTGTTCTTAGGTCACGCAAGTCGGACGAGCCGGATCCCGGAAGCCTGCAACGCTCAGATGAGGGGAATATGAAAATTCGCGATCTGATGATATTCGGTGCCTCACTCACCAGCATGATCTCAGGCTCGGCTGTTTCGATGGCGGATGAGGTGAAGCCGCTTCCCGCGGGAGGCCCCGCCGCTCAGTCAGAGCTTGCCGGTTTGGCCCCCGGAACGATCATTGAGATTGGGGGAATCCTGTTTGCCGTCACGGTGGCTGGCCTGATTGCTGTGAACAGCGATAGCAAATCCAACAGTGCGCCACCAACCGTATCCACCATAAGCACGTCGGCCACAAGCACGTCGAGCACCTGACTTGGGTACAGGCGCAGCAGTCTTTAGAGCGGCTCCCTCGTCCGTCGCGGAAAATTGGAGAGGTGAACCTGCGACCCAGTGATCCGGCAGGCTGCGACACGCCCGTTTGCGCGGTTATGTCCGACCCCTTCTGAATAGCGGGACAGTGATAGTCTGAACTACCCGAGGTAGGTAATTCAGCCTCAACCGAGCCCGACGCCCCAGCGCCGGCACTGCGCTATCCTTGCATGATGTTCGAACGCTTTTCGCAATCTCTCCTCCCACCCCGGCAATTTGACGAGATCGCGCTTAACGCCGGACTCAAATGGTACGTGCGTAACGGCACGCTTTTCAAAGCGATGGAGTTCCCTCTCCATTGGCGCCTTCCTGACCGCCTATGCGCTTGAACTTGGCGCCAGCAACTTCGTCATCGGATTGCTGGCAGCCGTTCCGCAATTCGCTCAAGCGATCCAGTTGCCAACTATCGGCGTCGTCGAAAAGGCTTCCAGCCGCCGCCTTCTGACCGTGGCGCTCACATTGGCAAGTCGGCTCATTCTCCTGATCGCAGGCGTCGCCTCTCTATTCAAACCCTCCTCTCTCGCTCTTGGCATTGTCGTCGTAGCCTTCCTTGTACGCTACCTCCTGGGTGCGTCAGGCGGTTGCGCCTTCAACAGCTGGATGCGCGATTTCCTGCCGCGCGAACGACGTGGAACTCTTGTCGCCAAACGACTTCTCGCAATGACTGCTGCCGGAGTAATTGCTCCGCTGGTGGCCGCAATCTTAGTCGATAATTGGACCCGTCTAACCGGAACTCCGACCGTATACGCCTATTCCACTCTGCTCGGCATATCGACCGTGTTCGGAATTCTTGAGGCCTATTCGGTATCCAGGATTCCAGAAGCACCTCGCGAACCCGCCTCCTCAGCTGCAAGCTCTTCCTTCAGACAATTCCTCTTGCCTGTTAAAGACGACAACTTCCGTCGCTTGCTCACTTTTCTCTTAGTCTGGAATTTTGCTATCAACCTAGCGGCGCCATTCTTCACCGTTCACATGCTGAGCCGGCTGCACATCAGTATAACGACGATCATCGTTCTGATGACATTGAGCCAAATCGCCAATGCCGCCGTCGTTCAGACGTTTGGCGCCATCGCCGATCGATTCAGCAATAAACATGTACTCGAGTTCTCAGCGCCTATCTTTGTTGTTTGTATCTTTGCCTGGATCTTCACCTCGGCCGACCAGCCGCATTGGTCCATGATGCTCTTGCTAGGCGCGATTCATATCTTGACCGGTGTTGCCACAGCCGGCGTGACACTTGCCACCAGCAACTTATCGATGGAGCTATCGCCAGACAGGCAGGCAACAAGCTATCTGGCGATGGCTGCTGTCGTCACAGCTCTCTCTGCCGGCATTGCGCCGATTCTGGGCGGAGCGTCTGCTGATATTCTTGCGCACTACCAAGTTGCGATGACCATTCACTGGCAATCGCCGACGAAGGAGCTAGAGGTCGCGGCATTACAAGTGACACATTGGGACTTCTTCTTCCTCATAGCAACCGGACTCGGCCTTATCGCACTTGCTCAGATAGGACCGATACAAGAGGAGGCGCCTACAGATCGAGTGCGTGTCTCAAAGGAGTTGCTGATGAGCGCTTGGCGAGGCGTTCAAACTGTCTCGAGCATTGCCGGCGTGCGTGCGCTGAATGATCTTCTGTTTGCTCTAGCAACGGAACGTTCAAGTGCGAAAACTCGGGGTGCCGGTCGTAAACGAAAGAGCACCTCCACTAATAATACCTAATCATACGCTGCACGAGCCCTGGATCGGGCAACACGCACTGCTGGAGTCTTGGGATCGATCAACTCCAGCAACGGGTGAGCTGGCGGATCTTCGAACTCTGAGCACCCGCCCACGGCCTTTGACGATCCTGGCGGCGACGTCGAGGCGGAGGTGGCGCCGCACGTGGCGTGAGATCGCGGCGCGAACGGAGTGACGCTGCCAATCGAGCTTTCGGCACAGCTCTGCGAGCGTGACGCCGCGCGGCTGGCGAAGCGCCCGCACAAGCATCGCCGTCTTGGTGATCGTAGGTGGTCTTGGGATCTTGGGGGGAGCTGCGCCGCCGCGATGCTCTGCGATGACGAGTTGCTTGGGACGATTGCCGGGGCCGCTTGGTGATGAGGCGGCTTGATCGGCCGCGTTGGCTACTGGTCGTGAATGTTGCCTTGCGCGATGCTGTTCGGGGTGAATGGGCCTCGAAATTGTGGGCCCTCGCTTGCCGTCCGGAACGGCCGCCCCGGCGATCAGCCGAAAGCCGGCCTTGGTGATCTTGAGCGCGAAAGCGCGTCCTGATGTGTCATGCCGCCAAGTGGGCGCTTTGCCGGTTGCAACCGTCTCTTGCACAAGCTTGGCATCGATCAGCTCGCGGATGTGTTGTCTGTGCCGAGGGGTGGGGTGCTTGGGGAGGAGTGCAATGCCGCCGGCATCGCGTGCAGCGGCTATTAGCAGTGTCAGCTGGAACTGATTGAGCTTGCCCATGTGCTTTCCCTTCCTGGGCAAAGCACCGCTCTCTTGGGCAGGGAAGTCCAGTCGAAAGTCGGGGCGTTACGCATCTGCGACCTTCCATCCCAGTGGGGCGGCGAAAGGCCAACAATCGGCGAGCGTCCTGTCTTCGAAGTGGTGGTGATTCGCGGGATGTGCGCCAGCTTGCGTCTCAATGAGCGATGCATGGTGCCATTCGCTTGACATTTGACCCACTTAGAGCCGCAGGCGCGATTGGTCGGCGCCGTTCCCTCAATGAGCGATGCATGGCGCAATCGATTTGACTTCATGCCCCTTCGATCGCTGATGGCACCGTCAGTCGTTAACAAGGGAGTCAAATCATGGATGTCTCACTCTCACTCAATGCCTATATCGCCAAGAAGCGCGCCATCATCGAAGACATCGAGGATATCGACGAAGAACTTCTACTCGATACGCTTGAGGGCATCACCGATCTGCCCGACTTGCTCGCCGCAGTCCTGAGGTCTTCAATCGAGGATCATGCGCTTGCCTATGCGTTGCGCGACCGGCTGTCCCAGATGCGCGATCGCCTGACCCGGCTGGATGAGCGGATCGCACGAAAGCGTTCAATCGTGCGCACCGCGATGCAGGAGGCCGGCATGAAGCGGATGATGCAGCCCGACTTCACCGCCTACCTCAGGGCAGCATCGCCGAGTGTACAGGTGGTCGATGAGGGCCTCATCCCAGCTGAGTACTGGCTGGCGCAAAAGCCCAAGCTCGACCGGGTTGGGCTTCTGGGACATCTCCGGCTTGGCAAAGAGATCCCTGGCGCGACATTGGTCGCAGACGCCATGAGCCTCAGTGTGAGGACCTGCTAATGGCCTTCACCGATCAACAGACCGCTCAGCTCAAGGCCAAGCTCAAGCGCAGGCACATCAGAACCCGGCAAGATCATGACCGAACCCTCAGCTATATCGAGGGCTGGCATGCCATTGCCGAGGCTAACCGGATCTTTGGCTTCGATGGCTGGGATAGAACGACCACAGCTTCGAGCTGCATCTGGCAAGGCCAAGTCAATGGCCAGTTCGCTTGCACCTATGCTGTCAGGGTCAAGATCAACGTAAGGGCAGGGGAGGCCCAGGTCACCAGGGAGGGCAATGGCTGCGCCTATGCCACCGGCTCAACCGCTGCCGAGGCTTATGAGTTTGCACTCAAAGCTGCTGAGACCGACGCCACCAAGCGAGCCCTAGCCACCTTCGGTAATCAGTTCGGCCTCTCGCTCTATGACTTCTGCGCTTTATGCCAAGGCGCAGGCGAAGGCGGCGGCGCAAGCGAACGCGGAGGCTCAACCGAAGGAGCGCCCGTCGGCTCCACGGCAGCGACCAGCGGGGCGGGCGCGCCAAGAGCAGGCAAGTCCAAGCGAGACCGGTCGAGCGGGCCAGTCTCAGCTCTCTCCCGACACTAAGCTGCCGATCCAAATGCCAGGTCAGGCGCGGCTGTTGGCCTTCGCCGAGACGGAGCAAAGCGTCGACGGCGGCATCGCCGCTCACGGACACGCTTCCCAATCCACGGAGCCAAATGCCGGCAGTGGCTTTGATGAGCGCGGATCGTCTTCCTCATCCATGGAGCCGAGCCCGGCTTCGCCGGCAACAAGGGCCATCGATGCGTGTACCGGGACCGGTCGCATCGACAAATCCGAGCTCACCTTCCCAGAGCCGCAGCGAATGCGCGACAAGAAGCATCTTCGGTTCGTTGCCAAGCAACCTTGCCTGGTCTGCGGCCGGATCCCCGCATTCGCACATCACATCACCTATGCCCAACCCAAAGCGCTCGGTAGAAAAGTCAGCGATGAGTTCACCGTCCCTCTGTGCGCGCTCCACCACAGATCGCTGCACACCGCCAACGATGAACGGACCTGGTGGCTTACCTTCCATATCGACCCCGTTGCCGTCGCGCTGAGGTTGGCGGCGGAGGTCGAGAATATTGCGGGTCTAAGGGCCAACGAAGGAGCAGAAGAAGGGTCCGCACAACTCCAAGGCTCTGGCGCCAAATGATCGGTTAGACGAGGCGAAAATGGCCACTTCCTAAATCTGTGAGCGTCTTAGCTGCACCTGGTGAAGACAGCCCCGCATTTGTCAGAAGAATTCACACTCGGGATACTCAGCGGCGAAGCGTGAGAGCGGCTTCAAACGCGAATTGAGAGCCACTCTTGGGCCTTAGCTGGTCATCTTGGTAGCGCCCGGCAAGTTGAAGCGTTGCGCTGGAGAAAGGTACGGCCACGCCGGCCTCGACCATGTTGATGGTGACGGGCGAGGTCGTGAGAATGTTGGCGCCTCTTGCCGTGGCCTGGGCCGTCGATACCATCGCGTGATGATAAGTAAGACTGTAGGTGATGAACTCGGCGACACTAAGCTTAGCTGAACCGATGCAAGCGTTGAATCACTGTCAAGGCTAAATCCGAGCGTTCGGCCGCGATAGCGCATGCCGTCCGCATACTGAAATTGGTGTAAGCGTAGCCGTGTTTGACCTGGCCGAAGCTGAATATATCCAGCGTCGGGATGCTGCTTGTGTATTCCGCGGTCAGCCTTGCACCCCAATTGCCAAAGTGCGGCCAAATGCTGCCACCAATGAGATGGCTCGTCCCGGAATGTACGAACGGGCTGTTATCCTCATTCATCAACTGGCCGTAGATTTCGAAAGGCGTGCCGAACAGCCGCCTTGAATATTTCACATCGACTAGCCCCTCGTCGTTAACCTTGTTAGTGTTCTGTGGGCTGTTGTTCAGGTCGAAATACTCGGCGAGTGGCTGGCAGGGATGTCCTGTGCCGCACATCATGTCCGTGCGGGCAATGCCGATCTCAAGGCCCGGCAACGGGCTGAGTGTTATGCGCAGGCCATCATAGATGGTGTTACGCGCAATGCGGGGACCATCGAGCACCCGACGAAGATTCTGCTTGCCAAGGGCCGATCCAGCTGAGCCACCGGCTCTTGAATGGGGCGGTGCTGATGCGTTCGATACCGATCTGTGGAAATGGGCGGGCATTGTTTGAGAGCGAGAGGGCGGAGAACCAGCCGGGCCCCCACCAATGCGAGAGCTCACCCGCATACAGGAGCATCGGCCCGCCTTTTGGGCGATATAGCTGCCATCGAGCAGGAGATCGGCCTTCTGGTTCCAGCGCTTCAGCTGCGCGCCGGCGGAGATCCGGACGGCGGTCGTGTGGCCCACGAACTCTGCGGAAACTGACCCTGGAATTTTCGCGTCCCATCGCATCGAAGCCGCGCACGAAACTCGGTGTTGTGTCGACATCCATGGAAAGCGAATAAGAATTGCTGTCGAGTGAGTTCGTCTTGGAATCAGGCGCCGTGCAGCCGCACTGATCTGCGGGTCGGAGCTATCGGCTGAGATCGCCCAACACGGCGGTTACGTCGCGCCACGGCATCGGCCATTGCGTGGTTATGGCGCGAATTGTCCCGTGGCGGCAAGCAGCTCGATATCCGATCGTTGTTGCGCATCGCCGACCTCGGCCCAGGGCGAGGCATAGGCTGAACTCCACCAGATCACAATGAAGAGCGCCGCCGCAGCGCCGGTGCGCCAGTTTGTCAGCCACATAAAGAGTTACCCAAGCATTTCGAGGTCATGCGGCGTACCAGTCGCGGATCGGGGAGGCATGATGGAAGCCTGCCAATCTAGAGACAATTACCGATCGGGATTTGACGGCCAAATTATAACCGCTTTGTGATTGTCATTGCCGCTGAGCCTATCATAGGCGCAAGATGGATGAGGGAAGACGTGGAGATTCTCAGGATAAGCACATAATTTGCGCTTGACGGGATGTTCAAGCGTGCTTTGCGTCCGCCGGTGACGTCGCATCGCGTGAACGATTAGAAATCGCATCTCTGGGGAAAACTTCTCTTGCAGAGCGCAGCAGGTTGCCAGGCCACTTTGCGCCGCGCCGACGATTCCCATCGGCGACATCCTAATATTGCCGCCTTTGGTAGTCCTCTACCGACATCAAGGAGAGCCCTTAGATGACGACGATGACAGAGTACGAGCATTTGATGCTCGAGCTCGTCAATAGGGGCCGGCTCGATCCGTTGGGCGAGGCCGCACGTTACGGCATCAGTCTCAATCAGGGTGTCGCTTCAAAACGAGCTTATCAGCTCCGATCCCAAGCAACCGCTCTTTTCGAACAATCTGCTGCGCAATGCCGCCCGCGGTCATAGCCAATGGATGCCGACACTTTCTCGCACACCGGCGCCGGGGGCTCCGATCCCGGTGATCGAATGTCGGCCGCAGGCTATTTGTTTACCGGCGCTTGGTCATGGGGCGAGAACATCGCTTGGCAAGGAACAACCGGCGCCGTGAAGATGACCCAGTTCGTCATGGAGGAGTATCAGGCCTTGTTCCTGAGCCCTGGCCACCGTGAAAATACGCTCAATGATTATTTTCGCGAGATTGGGATCGGCATTTTAGACGGCGGCTTTACGGAGAATCAAACAACTTATAACGCAGTGATGACGACGGAAGACTTTGCTAGAGTCTGGCACAGCGTCGTATCCGACCGGCGTGATCTACGCCGACACCGATCACAACGATTTCTACAGCATTGGCGAGGGACGCGGCGGCGTCGACGGCACAGCGCGCATCCGACGGGCAGTTCTCCGACGACAAGCGGACATCTCGGCCAGTTCTGGCGGCTACGGCGTGAGTGTTGCGAACCCAAATGGCAATTACGACATCGCGTTTTCAGGCGGCGGCCTCTCGTCCGCCGTCACCGCCATGGTTCATTTGACGGGGAGAGCGCCAAAGTCGATCTCGTCAACGGTGACACGATCTGCTGTTCGGTCAACGCCGTGTTGCGCGACAATGCGCTCAATTCTCACATTGCTCGGCGTTCAGTCGATCGACGGAAGCGGCAATGCACTCAACAACACGCTGATCGGTAACTCCGGGGCAAACGAACTCAATGGAGCGGGCGGCGCCGACAACATGTATGGCGGCAAAGGCAACGATATTTTCTACGTCGATAATGCAGACGATGTCGTCCATGAGAACTCTGGTCAAGGCGTCGACACCGTCGTCTCAAGCATTAGCTACACGCTTCATGCCTATCTCGAAAACCTCACCCTGAGAGGGTCGTTGCCGATCTCCGGAACCGGGAATACCGACAGCAACACGATCACAGGCGGCTCCGGCGCGAACACGCTGATCGCCGATATCGGCAATGACACGCTCGATGGCGGCGCCGGGGCAGATACAATGTATGGCGGTAAAGGCAACGATACCTATATTGTAGACAATGCCGACGACCTTGTTCACGAGAGCAACGGCCAAGGCACCGACACAATCCAGTCCTCGATTTCCTACACGCTAGCTTATCAGGTTGAAAATCTGACGCTCATGGGCTCGTCCGCCGTCGACGGCTCGGGTAACGTGCTCTCGAATGTGATTATGGGTAATTCGGCATCAAACACGCTCACCGGAGGCGGCGGTGACGACACCTTTGTTTTCAATGCCAAGCTTAGCGCCGGCAATGTCGATCATGTCACGGATTTTGCTCTCGGGCACGATGAGATCGCTTTGGTGCATTCTATCTTTGCGCAGGCGGGTGGAGTTGGAACACTCGCGAGCGGCGCGTTCTATATCGGAAGCTCGGCATACGACGCCTCCGATCGCATCATCTATAATTCGGCGACCGGCGCGCTCTATTGCGACGATGATGGCAACGGCGCACACGCAGCTGTCCAGTTCGCTCAACTTGCGGCTGGGCTCGCGCTTGCCAACTCAGATTTCGTTGTGATCTAAGCGATACTCTGTGTTGCCGGTGCCTTCGATCGAGTTCGAGCCCGTGAACGTCAAATCATCGACATCAAGCGGCAATGTGTACGTGAGCGATGATTTGACGGTGTCTACTGCATAGCTCGTCCGCGAATATGCCGTGCTCGATCACCGTAATGTCCGACATCGGCTATTTCCTCGAATTCGCCTCGCGACGGAAAGGGCTCACTGCTCGCGAAGACCGCGATCGATGCCGTCAAAGAGCGGGGTCAAGAGATAGTTGAGTATTGAATGCCGGCCGCTTTCGATGAAGACCACAGCCGGCATTCCAGGATAAAGCTTGACGCCGTTTTGCTGGCTCAACGATTTGGCATCCACCAGTACGCGCGCCAAGTAATACGGCCGCCCGGATTTGTCATCGACGAGCCTGTCAGCCGATACTTCCGCGACTTTGCCCTTAAGAACTCGATGTGCGCCTCTCGGCTGTATGCAGTTAGCCGCACGCGAGCGGATTTACCGGGACCAACCGAGTCAATGTCCTCCGGCCGGACGTGAGCCTCGATGACGAGTTGGTCCGCATCTGGTAAAATTTCCATGATGGTCTCGCCCGGACGAATGACACCGCCGATGCTGCCGCGCTGGATGGTGATTATGGTACCGTCCACAGGCGCGGTAACATCGAGCCGGTGAGAAGTGTCCGAAGCGGCGACGATTTGTTGATTGACGTCGGCAAGCTTGTTCTGTGCATCTCGCAGAGCCGAGACTGTCTGGGTCAAGTGTTGGGCATTCGAATTAGCAAGCTGCTCCTGCGTCTCGGCAATGTTTTGCTGTGCACGTGCGATCTCGGCCAGGTGTTCGCCGCGCTGTCCGCCCAAATCGGAAGCGGTGCGCTGCAGCGCAAGCAGCTGTGATTTGAGCGCGAGGCCCTTGTCATACAGTGTTTGGATTGATTTGAGTTCTTCGTTGATCAGGGCGATCTGCTTGTCCTCTCGAAGCGATCTGAGCATTGATGCCGTTGATCTCTTCGTGATACTCGGCAATGCGCTGATCGTTAATCTTGTGCTCGCTATCGAGCTGCGCCCGGTCGGTGTCGAACAGGGCCAATTGGCTCTTCACCGCTTCGATGGTTTCCGCATCGGAGGCGTTCAGCAATTCGGGCGCGAAGGTTACCCCATTTGCGCCGTCACGCTCCGCAATCAACCTGGCCGACTCGGCGAGGGTGGCACTACGGGCGGCTCTTAGCCGGCCAAGATCGGCATTCGCTGTCGCTCTAGCGAGACGCGCCAAGATTTGACCGCTGCGAACTCGGTCGCCTTCGTGCACAAGCATTTCACGCAAGATCCCACCTTCGAGGTGTTGAATATCTTTGTTACGGCTGGCGGCAACAATGACGCCGGGCGCCACGGCTGCGCTCGTGATGGGTGCAAAGCTCGCCCAGATAATAAACCCGAAAAAGCCGATTACAACGAGCAGGACGCCGGTCCGGATCGGACGATCCAAGTCAATCTTGAGAGCATTGGCGGCAGAGACTTGGCTCATGGGTTACCGGTTGGCCGCTGGCGCCGGATTGGCGAGTGAAACAATCTTTGCGGGTGGACTCTGGCTTGCCTTGGTGGAAACGCGCGCCAGCACATCGTCACGCGCGCCGAAAGCCTGCACCGTGCCCTCACGCAGGAGCAGCGCCTTATTAGCGTGCGCGAGCACAGACAAGCGATGCGCGATGACAATCGTGGTGATGCCGCGCTGGCGTGCCTGCTCCAGCGCGCTTGTGAGGGCGATCTCACCATCGCCGTCGAGATTTGAGTTTGGCTCGTCCAAGACGAGCAGCTTCGGCGAACCGTAGAGCGCGCGGGCAAGGGCAATTCGCTGAGACTGGCCCGGTGTCAGATTGAAACCACCAGACATCATTTTTGTATCATAGCCTTGGGGCATGTGGAGGATGAGTTCGTGCGCACCGGCCCAGCGCGCGGCCGCGATGACTTCCTCTGCGTGAGGTTGACGCATTCGGGCGATGTTCTCGGCAATCGATCCGGGGAATAACTCGACGTCTTGCGGGAGATAGCCAAAATGGTTGCCGAGAGCGCTACGCGGCCATAGATCAATGTCGGCGCCATCGAGACGAACCTTGCCTGAATGGGCGCAAGACACCCAAAACCATGCGGGCAAGAGTCGACTTGCCGGAGGCGGCGGGACCGATCAATCCTAGCATATCGCCGGGCGCAAGCGAGAATGACACGTTGCGTAATATCGCCCGCTGGTTGGTTTCGTGGAACCAGGTGATGTTTTCAATATCGAGCCGGCCTTGCGGCGCGGGCAGCGCCATGTGTGTCGGCTCGGCCGGTGTGCGCTTCAATGCCTCCTCGATGCGTTGATAGTTGTCTTTTGCAGCCAGTAACCCGCGCCATGAACCGACGGCGATCTCGATCGGTTGCAGACCTCGCGACAGGATGATCGAGGCCGCGAACATCATTCCCGGCGTAAGTTTGCCTTCAACGACGAGCGCGGCCCCCGTGCCGAGTACGACGACCTGCATAACCAGACGCAAGTAGCGCGTGGCACCCTGAAGGTTGCGCCGCGGTCGTTTGCCGCGAGCTGATCGGATAACGCTACATCCTGCGATTTGCGCCAGCGTTCGACTAGAGCCGGCAAGAGGCCCATGGCCATGATCGCGTCGGCGTTTCGAATTTGGCTGTCGGCGGTATAGAGAAGGGTGTTCGAGGCGCGGGCAGCGCGAGTCAAGTGCTTTACGGTTGCGGCCTGATTGGCGATCGCGAGGAAAAACATTCCGCCGGCGCCAAGCAGAGTTAGGAGGCCAAGGATGGGATGAATGAGAAATGTTACGCCGGCATAGAGAGGCACGAGCGGTGCATCAAACAGTCCGTTGACCGCCGGGCTCGAGGCAAAGCTGCGCAACGCGGCGAGATCGCGCAACGGCACTGCGGCGTTGCTTTGGCCAGACAGCTGATCGCGCACCGATGCGGCAAGGAGCGCCGGTGCCAGATTTTGCTCTGAGTAGAGAGCCGCCCGATTGACGATCTTGCTGCGGATGCCATCGAGGGCCACGAACAATCTCAAGAGCCCGAGCGCAAGGGCTGAAAGCATGAGCAGGGTCTCGATGCTGTAGCTCGTCAAAACCCGGTCATAGACGAGCGACATATAGACCGGAAGCGTCAGCGCCAGAAGGTTGGTCACGACGCTGAAGACCAAGATGGCGACGAATGGGCGGCGTAGCGCGCGGCGCAGGCGTGGCAAGGCCTCCGGGCCGGATAGAGCGGAGAGGTCCGAATCAGGGGCAGCGCCCCAGGGTGGCGCCCAAGCGATCGCTCGGTTCCAAAGACGCTTTGCATGTTGCGGGAGCCCCGCGCACAACCTGCGCGCGATCTCGCCCGCTTCGACGCGTTTTGACTGTCCGATTCGGGCGTTCATTCTTCCCCGCACTGTTACCGAATTCAAATTACATCAGCTTCCGCCGGCCCGCCACACACGTGATTTGGTTTCTTTTGTTGCTTCTTGGGGCGTCTTTTCAACGTTCCAAGTGCTGGAAAGGCCAGGCAATTCCAAGCAAAACCGGCATGATTTTCTTGAAGGCGAGCGGGTCACCACTCAATTCGCGTGTTTGCCCCGGTTCAGTCAGAGTGTAATACTCACAAGTCGAAAGCATGGGCGGGGCAATAACATGAAAGTGTCACATCAATCGATTCAATCGATATTCGATGAACGCGATTTGACGCTTTGGAGCCCACTCTCCTGGCACGAGCCGTTGTCCATGGTCGCCGGGACGACGGCCACTGATAGTTCATCCGTGCTCGTCCACCAAGACGGAAGGTCGCCCGGCGCGTCTACCGAGGCGGCGCCCACTTTGGACGGTCATGGCCTTGGCATCGGCCTCGTTGCAAATACGCTCGACGCGCAGGACTCAATCGGCCACGGCGATCGCCCGATCGACTTTGCATTCATTCCGGCGACCGGCGCGCCAAGCGCTGAATCGGACCCCGACAATTCGCTCAATTTTACATCCGCCACGAGCACGTCTCAGCACGCCTCAGACCTGAGTTTCGAGCAAGCCGAGCTGTACACAGCAACAGCGCCGGATTCAGACTTGGGTAACGAGGTCTTTGCCGCCTATCGCGGCGTGGTAACTGCCGAGTCGCGCTGGCAATTGCCTGATACGCCGCATCACACGACGGTTAGCGGCGACGGCATCGCAAACACGTCACCAGTGCAGGTGTCGCAATCCGCGATTTTGGCCGCGCCGGATTCGAATTCGAGTGAACCGATGCTCGCTGCTTTAGCAGCAGGGACCATGGCAGCGACACCGAGCGCCACTTTGCAAACGGCCGCCGCATCGAGTGGCGTGGTCATCAACGTCACTTATGATTCCAGCGTTGGTGGCGCACCCGCAGGCTTTAAGGACGTCGTCAACTCGGTGGTGCAATTCTTTGAGAACGCGTTCAACGACCCGATCACGATCAACATCAATGTCGGTTGGGGCGAAGTTCATGGCCAAACATTCGATTCTAATACTCTGGCCGCAAGCGATCCCTGGGTCGATCAATACACCTATTCGCAGATCCGCGGCGCACTCGTCTCGGACATCTCATCAAGCAGTGATGAAACAGCAATTGGCACCTTGCCGATATCCGATCCCACCAGATCCGACAATTGGTTCCTGACGTCAGCCGAGGCCAAGGCCCTTGGACTTCCAACGTCGGCGGGGTCGATAGATGGGTATGTCGGCTTCAACGGTATGGTGCCGTACGACTACGACAATAGCGATGGAGTAACCAGCGGCAGCTTCGATCTTTATGGCGTCGTAGCGCACGAAATCTCAGAGGTCATGGGCCGTACATTAGGCGCGGGAAGTGGGATCAACGGATACTTTCCTCTGGACCTATTTCACTACACAAATACCGCCCACGGTACGCGAAACTTCTCGGGGACCACACCTAGCTATTTTTCCATCGACGGCACCACGGTTGTCCATTACTTCAATGCTCAAAGCGATGGTGACTTCGGCGACTGGGATTTTGGGGTCCCCAGTGACTCCTTCGACGCATTCGCTCACTCCGGTCAGATCTTACCTATCTCACCGGGCGATCTCGTGGCGCTGGACGCCATTGGCTACAACCTCGCGAACCCACCAATTGCCGACCTGCACATAAATAGTTTCTATACGGATGTCCCGGCCGCTCAATCGGTTTGGTTTGGAATCGATCTCGAAAACATCGGATCGGCGCAGTCCGCTGCAACGCAGATTGGCATATATCTTTCGAGCGATAGCACCATCACGACCGCCGACACACTCTTGGACGTTGTGCCATTGGCTTCGTTAGCGGGGGGGGGCTCCGCCCAGCTTAGTGACCTGCCGGAATTTCCCACAAATCTGACGCCCGGAATCTACTACGTCGGTGCTATCGCTAACTACGACCAGCACGCGCTCGAGAGCAACTACGCGGACGACACTTCTCCGATCCCGTCACTCTTCTTGGGAAACGACAGCGCCAATACGATCGATGGAAGCGCGTTACCCACGATCGTCGCGCTTGGCGGTGACGATGTGATCAACATTAACAGGGCGGATGCGTACATTCCGCCGACCAACGGCGGAGACGGTTTCGATACAGTCAATCTTACCGGCGTTCATAATCAGGCGGGCAACGTGTTCAGCGCGATCAACGTCGAGAAGCTTGTGCTCAGCGATGCGAATTATCAGTACTACTGCTTTGACCAAACGCTCCAAGCCGGGCAAACACTGACGGTCGATGCCTCAAGCCTGGGGCCGACACATTCTCTTCAATGGCTCGGATTCTACGAGCTAGATGGCACTTTCAATCTCATCGGTGGCGCAGGGCAGGATGATCTGCGCGGCGGCGGCGGAAACGACGTAATAGATGGCGGTGCGAATGCCGATACGATGATCGGCGGGCCGGGAAACGACATCTATGTTGTCGACAATTACGGTGATGTTGTCACCGAGCTTTCAGGTGGCGGCGTCGATACGGTTCAATCTTCGATCACGTACACGTTGCCTCTCTATCTTGAGAACCTGACGCTCACCGGCTCCGATCCGATTAACGGCACGGGCAATGCCGACGGCAACACCATCATCGGTAATTCAGCCGATAATACAATCATCGCCGGCAACGGCAACGACACGATCGATGGCGGTGCCGGCGCCGACATCATGTATGGCGGCAAGAACAACGACACCTTCTTCGTCGACAATCCGGGTGATGTCATTCACGAGAACAATGGCCAGGGTGTCGACACGGTCGATTCATCCATCGACTATACCCTGCACGCCTTTCTGGAAAACCTGACCCTCATCGGCACCGACCCGATCTCCGGCACAGGAAATGCCGACGGCAACACGTTGATCGGCAATTCGGCCTCGAACTTTCTTGCTGCCGATATCGGCAACGACACGATCGATGGCGGCGGCGGCGCCGACATCATGTATGGCGGCAAGGGCAACGATCTCTACATCGTCGATAACCCGGGCGATGAAGTGCATGAAAGCAGCGGGCAGGGCATCGACACGGTTCAATCCTCGATTTCCTACACGCTGCTTTTTCAAGTCGAGAATTTGATGCTCAGTGGCTCGACCAATATCGATGGCACCGGCAACAATCTCAACAACACGCTTTACGGCAATACGGGTGACAACACGCTCGATGGCGGCACTGGCGCTGACTTTATGTTCGGCGGCAAAGGCAATGACACCTTCGTCGTCGACAATTCGGGCGATGTGGTCAAAGAGAACCCCGGCCAGGGCAATGACACTGTGCTCGCTTCGATCTCTTACACGCTTTCTGCCCAGGTCGAGAATTTGACGCTCACGGGCTCCGATCCGATCCATGGAAGCGGCAATAATCTCAACAACACCATTGCAGGCAATGCTGGCGCCAACGCACTGACAGGTGGTGCCGGAAACGACATGTTTGTTTTCAATACGGCCTTAGGGCCCGGCAACATCGACAACATCACCGACTTCGCCGCCGGCGCCGACAAGATTGGGCTCGACCACGCTATTTTCAACCAGGCAGGTGCCTTTGGCGCGCTCTCGATCGATGCCTTCTTTGCCGGCAGCGCGGCACATGATGCCTCCGACCGCATCATCTACGACCCGGCAACCGGCGCGCTCTATTACGACGATGACGGCAACGGCACCCATGCCGCCATCCAGTTCGCCATGCTCGCCGCCCACCTCTCCCTCACCAACCTGGACTTCATCGTAAGTTGAGCGGTGCCGTTCCAGGTCCCGCCAAGGCTTCTAAGCCAGGCCCTGGGTACCTTAACGTGAATTTGTGGGCGGTGGAGTGGAGCCACGATTGAAGGCGGAATAGGGATGGGTGATCCTGCCGCGGCTGGCAGACGAGTTGTTTCGTTGCGTCCAGCATGCTGGATATCAGGCTAGATGATTCGACCTAGCTCGGAGGTCTCTGCGTGTTCAATCTCTCCAAGGCTGCGGTTGGTGCCCTGAGGCCTGCTGTCATGGGGCTCTCGCTTGTAGCCATGTGCGGTTCGGTCGACCTCGGATGGGCGGCGAGTCCCGATGTGACGATGCAGGCGGTGTCGCCATGGCAAATCGTCGTAACACTTCCCGCTCAAGCTTCGCAAAGATATTGGGTCGCGTTCAAGGAGGGCATTGTGCGGCCAAGCCGCACGAGCCCCGATAATGCCACACGGGTTTTGTTGGTGCCGCGATCAAGAACGAACTTCACGATTGGGCATCTTAAGGCCAATACGCAATATTCGGTCGCCGTTTACGTCAAAGAGGCTTTCCCCTCGCGCAGGCTGGTCGCGAGCAATGTGCTGAGCACCTGGGATCGCAAGATGGCGCCCGCACCACAGGCCGCGCGGTCGGCGGGAGTCATCAGTTTGCCGCCCGCGCAAGAAGGCGAGAACCATATTCTCTTCAACGAGGATTTTCGCAGCGAGCCTGTACCGCAAGGGCAGCTTCTGCCGGCCGGCTTCGCGGACAGATGGCGCATCAAGGACGATGATTTTGCACGTGTCGACAATGTGATCGCCAGCGACGGTGTCCTGCATGTCGGTGCCAAAGGGGTCTATGGCAAGTATAGTAACAGCGCGCTTCGCTCGCGGGCTTACTACAAATATGGATATTTTGAGATCTCGGCGAAAATGCCGAAGGGCGCAGCGTTTTGGCCCGCCATCTGGCTCTATCGCGAAGGGCACAAGAACGCGGATAGCAAGGCTGTGGGCGATCACTGTATCAAGAACTCCAACGCAGGAGAAACGGACGCCTGTGGTAGCGGCGAGCGTGATGAAATTGATCTCATCGAACTTGATGCCTACCCTAACAATCTGAAGAAGTGGAATTCGAGCGTACACTATTGGGAAGACGAACGAGCCAACGCCAACGGCACGAAGGGGGTTTCGACCCATGTTGTGCTGCAGCTCGATCCCAACGGTTCGTCGATGGGCGGATCGCTTAAAATCTTTCGCGATCAACAGAACAGAACGGTGACGCCGAAGCTTGATTTCGGACGCAACATCGACGTAACGAGCGGCTTTCACACATATGCCGTCGATTGGCAGCCCTCAGGCATCGTGTTCTATTTCGACGGACAGCCCTATATGTACTCGACGCGCACAATCAACGAGGCCATGCGCATCATCTTGGAGTTTAAGATTCGCTCGGCGATCGTCGGCAAAGGTATTGGCAAGGTGGATCCGGATGCACCATTGCCCAAAGACAGTACAATGGATGTGCAATATGTGCTCGTGAAAGATCATGCTCCTCCCGAGCTTGCCCAGCGTGTGCCTGTCCGTGGGGCGCCGCTGATCAAGCTGGGAGCAACGCCTCCCGAAAGCGCTCTGCCTCCGCTCGAGCTGGAGTATTACGGCGACGGTGTCCAACGGAGTCCTAATTGATGCACGATCCGCCTACCGCACATGTGAATGTCAGTGCTTGGGAGCCGCGGGCCAAAAGCGATGGCGGAGTTTGAGCGGTCTTTGAGGATACAAATGGGAAACCCAATTGATCAATCGCGCATGCGGTCCGATTGGAACACGCATCATAACGCGGAGTCCATAAAGGCGGTCATCGGCAAGGATATGCGCCCAGAGGCGTTTTGGGCTTCCGGCGAGACACAATATGTCGAAAGGATTGCGCCGCATTTGATGCCGTATTTCCCTGCCGGCCTTGAAGATAAGATCAGCCTTGAAATCGGCTGTGGCCCCGGACGTCTGCTGCGACCGATGTCGAGGCGATTTGCGACATGCATTGGATTTGACGTGAGCGACCAGGCCATAGCGCTTGCACGACGGGAACTTTCTGATGTTCCCAATGCAACGTTGATCTGCGGCGACGGATCCCATCTCTCACAAATCGAGAGCAGCTCTGTGGATGTGGTCATTTCCTATGATGTCTTTCAGCACCTGCCAACTGCTGATGTGCAGCAGTCGCATCTCGTCGAGTCAGCACGCGTTTTGAAGCCCGCCGGCGCGTTTGCAATTCAAATCAAGACCAACAGTGGCTGGATGCGGTTTCGTCAAATACCTGTACTTCCTCGTGCACTTCGGGGCTTTGTGCCCGACGCGGTCTTTCTGGCGTATCTCATAGCCATCGGTCGAAGGGGGATAAGGCGGCGGGCGACATGGAAAGGTCATTTGTTCGACCATTCGAAGGTTCGCCAAGTTTTTGCGAAGGCGGGCCTTAAGGTCGATAATCTCGTTGCCGATCAAAAGGACAACCGATGGATTGTGGTGGGCACGCCGATCGGGAACTGACGACCCACACACCCTCAACTAATCTGAAGGCCATTACGCCTTATGGCACGCATCGCATATTGGGGCCCATACTCGGGTCACATCGGCACGATCAAAGCACAGATCAATAGCGGCAGCGCAATGCATCATTTTGGGGGGCATGATGTCACGCTGGTCCGTGCGCATTCGGAGTTCTTGGGCCAGGAGCGAACAATCGCGGAGAAGGGGCTAAAACTTATCGATCTTGGCCTTTCGCGATGGTTTCCGGGCCTGCAGAATAGCAGCCTACTTGCCCGTAGGCCGTATATGCTGGTTTGCGCAGTGTTCGGATTTCTTCCTTTAGTCGCCTATTTACGTCGCGAGCGACCGGACATTCTGATTTGCAACCTGATCACCGCGCCTGCGATCATCGCGGCGAATGTCTCGGGTGTGCGCCTTTCTGTGGTTGTCAGCGTGCAGGGTTATCCACGTTTTCTAGGCCTGCCAGCGGGACAAACGATCGGCCGCTGGAAGGGCTTGGAGGAACGTCTGCGCAAACGGATCTGGCGGCAGGTCTATCGCCGTGCCGACCGAATTGTCTGCCTCACGGAGCAGACCAGAAAGCGGATCGCGGACGCACTCGAGCTTGACGCTGACAAACTATCGGTTGTTCCTAACCCGATCGTCGACGACCAGTTGCTGTCGTTGGCTGCGCAGGAAATTCGTCATCCCTGGCTTGACCAGCATCTGATCCCAGTCATCTGCGGCGTGGGGCGGCTGGTCATCCAGAAGGGCTTCGACACCCTGATTCGGGCCGTGGCGATCGTCCGCGAACAAATGCCGGTGCGACTCCTCATTCTGGGTGAAGGCGAGGAGCGTGGGCCACTCGAGAAGCTGGTTGCCGATCTGGGGGTCGGCGATGCCGTGCAATTCATGGGGTTCTGTGTCAATCCCTTTGCGTTCATGAAACGCTCAGATCTGTTCGTCCTAAGCTCCAGGTGGGAGGATCCGGGGCATGCAATCATCGAAGCGGCAGCGCTTGAGGTGCCGATTGTGACGACCGATTGCCCGAACGGGCCCTCGGAGCTGGTGTCGTTCGGAAGCGCTGGCCTGATCTGCAAGACTGGCGACGAGAGGGATATGGCCGCCAAGATCATCGAGGCGCTTCGCCGGCCGGATCGCGGCCGAATCAACTTGGCCCGTGCCAACGCGCAGCGGTTCACGCCGCGCTCGCATTACGAGGCGCTTTCACACGTGCTGGAGCTTCCAGTAACATGATCCTCGATGCTGTCATAGCGACCTACAATCGCGCCGACGCCGTTGTCGACGCGGTTGAGAGCATTCTGCGGTATGAGCCCGACCTTAACATGCTGTTCGTCGTCGATAACGCATCGACAGACAACACGCTAGATCGGTTGGCTCGCTACAAGGATAACCCAAAGGTTACCGTTATTTCATCGCCCAAGAATCTAGGTGCACCTGGAGGGAAAAATATTGGTCTTAAGCGCAGTCAGGCGGATGTGATCCTTGTTATCGACGACGATGCGGTTCTGTTCACGCCCGAACCGCTCAAGCGCGTCAAAGAGATTTTCGCCGCAGATCCCAAACTGGGCATCATTCAATGCAAGATCGTTAACTTCGCACTCAAGAAGATCCTTAGATATGAGTTTCCCGGTCCCGATCCCGAAAAGATGGGTGATGTCGAATTTGACACCGGGTTTTTCGTCGGTGCTGGCCACGGCATTCGCAAAACCGTGCTCGAAGAGGTCGGTTATTACCCGGACGAGTTCTTCTACGCGCACGAAGAGGTCGATCTGAGTTATCGCGCTGCTGAGGCTGGCTGGAAGATCCGCTATTGTCCGAGTGTTGGCGTCTATCACAAGAAAGATTCACGTGGCCGCATCACCAATCGGCAGCTGGTTCATCTCACTTACAAGAACCGGCTCGTTATGTCTTATCGCTACCTGCCACTGATCTACCGGATCGTTTCCGGAACACTGTGGGGCATCAAGGCGTTCTTGTGGTCGCGTGATCCCACCGTTCCCTTGGCTGCGTTTGCTGAATATCGTAAGCTACGGCCGGCAATTACCCGCGCACCTCTCAGCGCCGAAACCGTGCGCTATTTGCGGCGGAATTACGGACGTATTTGGTACTAGGGTCGAGAGTCAATCAGGTCCACCAAATTGCGATGATCGCGAGGGCGACTGCCGATAGGTAGTTGGCGGCGAGCTTATCGTAGCGGGTTGCAATGCGCCTGAAGTCCTTGAGGCGGCAGAACGTGCGCTCGATCATATTGCATTGTTTGTAGGCTTCGGGATCGAAGGGATGAAAGTGGATTCGCGTTGGGTTGTTGGGGATCACGGGTAGTGTGCCGCGCTCTTTGAGGAACTGACGCAAGCCGTTGCTGTCGTAGGCGGTGTCGGCAGCACAAAGCCGTCCCGGCGGAATCGGTCTGACCTGAGCCCCAACTTTCATCCAGTTGAAAGCAGAGTCCTTTGATCATTTGAGCCGTTGAGGCTCGGTGATGCAACGGGACGGGGCGCGGAGCCCTCAAACAGCTCAAGCGCCTCGTCCCGTTGCATGCCGGGAGCGCTGAGTTTGACGAAGATCGCTGGCGGCACATTGCCGAGCGCGCTGTGTGGTCTGACCGTGTTGTAGTCGTTCCGCCAGATGGCGAGCGCCTCTCGGGCGTGATCGAGCGAGCCGAACAACGCCTCATTGAGCAACTCGTCGCGGAGCCGGCCGTTGAAGCTTTCGATGAAAGCGTTCTGGGTCGGCTTGCCGGGCGCGATGTAGTGCCAGTCGATGCGATGCTGTTGCGACCAGGCGAGGATCGCCATGCTCGTCAGCTCGGTGCCGTTGTCGGAGACGATGGTCTTTGGCCGGCTTCGCGCCACGATGATCGCATCGAGCTCACGGGCAACGCGCATGCCTGAGAGGGAGGTATCGGCGATGAGCGCCAGACACTCTCGGCTGAAGTCATCGACGACGGCCAAGATACGGATGCGCCGGCAGTCGGTGAGCTGATCGCTCACGAAGTCGAGGCTCCAACGCTCGTTCGGACGTTGCGGGAGTGTCATCGGCGCCCGCGTTCCGAGCGCACGTTTGCGCCCGCCCCGCCTTCTGACCATGAGCCTCTCCTCGCGATAGAGACGGCGCAGCTTCTTGTGGTTCATCAGATGACCCTCGCGGCGCAGAAGGATATGAAGGCGTCGATAGCCAAACCGCCGACGCTCGGCGGCAAGCTCGCGCAACCGGACGCGCAAAGCTGCATCGTCAGGCCGGACGCTGCGATAGCGCACAGACGTTCGGTCGGCCCCGATCACATCGCACGCCCGCCGCTGGCTCACCTCGAACGCAACGCAAAGATGAGCCGCAGCCTGCCGCCTGGCAGCGGGCGTCACCATTTTTTTGAGTTGAGGTCCTTGAGCATGGCGTTGTCGAGCATCGTCTCGGCGAGGAGCTTCTTCAGCTTCGTGTTCTCGTCCTGCAGCGCCTTCAGCTTGCGGGCTTCCGACACATCCAAGCCGCCGTACTTCGCCTTCCACTGGTAGAAGGTTGCACCGCTGATGCCGTGCTTGCGGCAAACATCCGCCGTCTTCGCGCCGGCCTCCTGCTCCTTCAAGATCCCAATGATCTGCTCTTCCGTGAACCGTGACCGCTTCATCGTCCGTCTCCTTCCAGGTGACGGACTCTACCCAAATCTGGAGGAAATTCAGGGGCTCAGGTCAGGTCCAAGCAGAGCGAGCGCTGCGCGTGCATCGCCGAGCTGTCCCGCCGTCACTTCGAGTGCGATCGGCCTGCCTCTGCCGTCAACGACGAGGTGGATCTTGGTCGTGCGTCCACCGCGCGAGCGACCGATCGCTTGCGCTGCCGCCCCCCTTTACCGCCGGCCGCCGAGCGATGTGCCTTGGCTGTTGTTGAATTGATCATCTGCACATCGCCGGGACTGACTTCGACGAGCGCATGGAACAGACGTTGCCACAGCCCGCGTCCCGACCAACGATTAAAGCGATTGTAGATCGTCGTTGAGGGACCATAGCGCGGCGGGCAATCCTTCCACCGGCAGCCTGACTTGAGCACATGCAGAATGCCGCTGATGACGCGCCGGTCATCGACACGCCGCGCACCAGGTTGATTGCGCGGAAGCAGGCGCTTGATCGCCGACCATTGCTGATCGTTCAGCCAAAACTCGTTCGACATGCTTCAAACTCCGACATCCGTCGAGCTTGAATTATGATTTGCCTTCAAGCTACAAGCGATTAATTGAGTTCTGAACCTAGAGCTGTTTCAGTGAAAGCCGAGTGGGCTGGGATTCCCTGAGCGGGCGAATGCTGAATTCCTTTTCTTTTGCGATTTGTTTAGGGGAGGATGATGGCGCGCGCGCTTACAGTTTGGATTTACGGCGACGGGTTGTGAAAGCAATTGATGGCTGCATGTCGAGCCGCGAAGCGGCGCGCCGGTTTGCCGTTGGGATCGCGACCGCAGGGTCCTGGCATCGGTTGTGGCGCAAGACGGGGGATGTGCGGCCCGGCCGTCAGGGTCAACCGAAACGCTCTAAGCTCGACGCTCACGAAGACTTCATCCTTGGCCTCGTCGCGGCCACGAAGGACATCACGCTCGCCGAGATCGCCGAACTTCTGTCAGAGAAACGCGGCTTCACGTTCAAAAAAAGACAGCGCACGCGAGCGAGCAACAGCGCGCGGACGTAAAAGCTGCGCGGACCGCGTGGTTCGAAGGCCAGCTCGATCTCGATCCCGAGAAGCTCGTCTTCATCGACGAGACCGGTGCTTCGACCAAGATGGCGCGCCTCCAGAGGCCGCGCACCGAAGGGCGAGCGCCGATCCCGCACGGCCATTGGAAAACCACGACCTTCACCGGCGCCCTGCGCCTTGATGGTGTTGCCGCGACCATGATCCTCGACGGGCCAATGTATGGAGCGGCTTTCCTCGCCTATGTAAGCCAAGTTCTCATCCCGGAACTCAAGGCGGGCGATATCGTCGTGATGGACAATCTGCCCGCGCACAAAGTGTCCGGCGTGCGCGAGGCGATCGAAGCGGCGGGCGCTAAGCTCCTCTATCTTCCACCCTACTCACCCGACTTCATCCCGATCAAAATGGCCTTCTCGAAACTCAAGGCTGCCTTGCGTAAGGCCGCCGCGCGCACTGTTCCAGATCTCTGGCAGGCTATCGCCAGTGCAATCGACGCGTTCACCCTAACCGAATGCCAAAACTACTTCGCCGCAGCTCGATATGACCGTGATTAATTTGAATTGGCTCTAGCGGCTCTTAACTATTCGGCAGGCGATTTCATGCCGTCCGGCTGCCCGAGTGGCCGGGTCGGGGGGCGGCGATAATGATTCGGCCGCAGCAGTGCCAGTGCAATCCCTGCGAGCCCGGTGAGCGCTCGGATGAAGAACATCCCCGATATGATTAGCCCAACGATCGGATCCCGTTTGAGACAAAAAAGAAGCGAGGGAATCGTTGTCACGATGAACGCAGCGGCGAAGATCCCCATTAAGGGCCAAAGGTAAGCAGAAGCGATCGGCACAACACTGATAACCAGAGTTGCCAACATTGCGGCTACAAGCAGAATTTGCAGCTTGGCGAGTTGGGGCGTATGCAAGTCCTTGAGAGCTTTCTCAGGGGTTTTGCGTATTGCTAGGAACCGCCAAAAGGCAAAGCGCGTTTTCTTCTTAAGGTAGGTGCCCAGCGCGCGGTCGTGCCTGTGAAAGACCCTGGCTTCCGGCACGAACAGCATCTTCGCGCCGATCCGCGAAAGCCGAAATGATAGGTCAACATCTTCGGCCGCGATGAGCAATTCGTCGAAGCCGCCGGCTTGAAAGAAGACGTTGCGACGGAAAGCCGCCGCGTAGGTGTCGACGAAATCAATGTGCGTATCGCGCTTCATGCGCTCATATTTCTCCTCGTACTCAACTTGGCGGAAGCGCGCGATTAGCTGCGTTTGCCTGGTGAGATACGAGCCCTTCGTCGCTACCAGATCCGGATCATTCTTGAAGGGTGTCACCAACCTACGAATGAAATCCGGGAGTGGTTCGCAATCATCATCCGTAAAAACGAGGATGTCGCCTGATGCGGCGCTTGCTCCGCGATTTCGGGCTGAGGCCGGGCCCTGATTGCGCTGGCTGAGGACTACGATCCCCGGGATTGATTTCGACTAACGCACGTGAGCCGTCCGTCGAACCGTCGTCAACGACGATGATATCAAAAGGCTCCCCAAAATCTTGTTTCTTCAAAGCTTGCAGACATGCGCCGATTTTTTTTGCGCCGTTATAGGTGGGTATGACCACCGAGACCTTCATATCAAGCCCCCCTCGGGTCTCCAAATACCGGGATCCGCTACACAAGTTGCCCGGCCTTCCAGCAGCAACGGTGTCATCTTATACTTGACTCCGTACCCGATAGAAGAGGTGACATGGGTCGTACTCCGAAAATGGTTATTATTTTCTTACCGTCATTTGAGACAGGTGGAGTGGAGCGAAATGCGGTTCTGTTAGCCAGTTATCTTGTCTCCAGAAGCATACCCGTGCAGGTGGCCTGCCTTAGAATCGACCCTCTCATGCGGGACAGGCTTGCGCCGGAGGTTGAGATTGTCCGTGTGGGCCCAGACAAATTCCTCCCATTTTCTCATTCGCGGATCATGGATGGATTAGCTACTGTGTGGGGATTGGTCCAACTTCTGAGACGATCGCCGAAGGGGCAAACCGTTGTTGTTTCGTTCCAATCTAGCATTGTGAGCACCGTTGTAGGGTTTTTTTGTGGCACGCCAGTCGTCGCACGGATCGCAAACCATCCCGCCTTGGTCGACCATGAGCCAGGTCTCCAGCGCCGCCTGTCTGAGATCCTCAAGCCGGTCTTTTATCGCCTGGCACGGATGGTAATCACCAATTCGACTTCACTGTCTGAACATTTTCGTGACTGTTTGCGTGGCGTTCGGGTTGAGACGGTTTTCAATCCAATCGATCGTTCCTTGGTTGCGGATAAGGCGAAGGATGCATGCGATCATCCCTGGTTGGTGCAAAAGGAACAGCCGGTACTCGTTGCCGTTGGGCGCCTTAGCCGCCAAAAGGCCTTCGACGATCTGATTCGAGCGTTTGCGGCCGTTCGCAAGCAGCGTGCTGTTCGACTGATAATCCTCGGGGAGGGAGATGAACGGCGCGCGCTTGAGGCGTTGATCAAGGAACTCGATCTCACTGATTGTGTGACATTGCAGGGATTCGAGCCAAACGTGCATCGCTTCGTTGCTCGCGCCGACGTCTTTGTCTTGTCCTCTCGTTATGAGGGGCTGCCGAATGCGCTGCTCGAGGCTATTGCCGCCGGAACACCCGTGATTGCCACAGACTGTTTGACAGGGCCGCGGGAAATCTTGCTCGAAGGCGCGGGCGGCGAGCTCGTGCCGGTCGGAGACATAGGGAGGCTCGCTGGGGCCATCGAACATTATCTGTCTGATGCCGACTATGCTCGCTCGCTATGGTCCACCGCTTCGAAGGGCCTCGATCGGTTTGAGCAAAGCGCAATTATGGGGCGATACGAAATGCTGCTTTGTGAAGCGCTGACGCCCGGTGCGGGGGGAAGTTGACTTGCACACCGTTGTCTTTTTTCATCCGCATTTCTCCGATGGCGGTGTCGAGCGAACCAATATCGGACTCGCCAAGATCCTCATCGCCAATGGTCTACGGGTGATCTTCGCCACCACGAACCCAACTCAGCATTTTCTCGCCGAGCTGGAGAGCGCAGGGATCGAGCTGCAGGTGCTAGATGCACCTAGCACGATGCGTGCGCAAATTCCGCTGTTGCGCCTTATCCGCGAACTAAAGCGAAAGGGCACCAGGGTTCTCGTCATATCTTGTCAGTATTATGTCAATGTATGGTGCGTGGCGTTCAGGCCGTTATGGGGCCGGGGCGTGAGGCACATTCTCTCTGAGCGCAATCACATCGACGAGTTCAAGATCCGGCGCACTCTCAAGCATGCTCTTGTTCCGTTGTTGGTGCGCGTCCTCTATCCCTTCGCGGATGTGATTGTTGCAAATTCCGAAGAACTCGGACGTGACCTCGGCACCATGCTCAAGCGGCCGGTGGCGGTTGTGCTAAACCCGACCAAGAACGAGCGGCTTTTGAAGTTGTCTCAAGAGCCGATTACCGAGGACTGGTTCAACTCAACGCCAGCAGGTTGCCGAACGATTATCGGGCTCGGCCGACTTGCCCCTCAGAAGGACTTTTCGACACTAGTTCACGCGTTCGCGTTGCTGAGCCGGACCCATAATGCGCAAACTCGTCATCTTTGGCGACGGGCCGGAGCGGCCGGCGCTTGAATCCCTAATCAACGAGCTTGGCTTGGAGGGCAGGGTGATCATGCCGGGTTTCATCGCCAACCCCTATAAGTTCATCAGGGCCGCCGATCTCTTCGTCCTGAGCTCTTGCTACGAGGGTCTGCCAAACGCCTTGATCGAGGCCCTCGCCGTGGGGTGCCCGGTCGTTTCGACAGCATGCCGCAGTGGGCCCAAGGAGGTGCTTCTGGACGGGGCCGGCGGTGAACTCGTTCCGGTCAGTGATCCCGAAGCGATGGCAGAGGCAATGCAAAAAGTGCTAGATAATCCCCAAGTTCGGGCAGGAGAAGTTGGCTTTTGCTCGGGAACATTTGTTCCGCTACTCGCCCGAGGAGGTCGAACGGCAATTGCTGGCCGCCTTGGGAGGGTGCCACGGGGCGGTCCCCTCGGCAACCGACGGCGTCTCGAAGCCGAATGGCCCGCGCGAGGAGCGGGTTGAGGGATTTGTAGGATGAGCAGCGCGCAGGAGCTTCACAAGGATACATCGGCCTACTATGGCGCCGACTACCAGCAGTCGCAGCTTCAAAAGTTTCTAAGCAAGGAACATTCACACTGGGAGCAGCGCGTGCGTTTGGCGCACGATCTGGTTGATCGATATGTCCTGCCGCGTTTTTCCAACCGTGAGCTTTCCCAAATCTGTGTTGTTGATGTTGGTTGCTCTATAGGAACCTTTGCGATCGAATTCGCGCAACGTGGGTTTAATTCGTTCGGGATAGACTTTGATCCGGAAGCCATTGACGTCGCGCGCGATCTCGGTCGCAAGAGCAATGTCAACGTCAGATTTGTTTGTGGCGACGTTGCGCAGTGGCCTCCGGAGTTTCCTAAGATTGACGTCGCCGTGTGCTTTGACATCTTCGAACATTTGCATGATGACGAACTCGGGGCGCTGCTGACTGCTCTGCGCAATCAGCTCTCGGAACATGGCTGCTTAGTATTTCATACATTCCCAACCGAATATCAGTATATCTTCTTTTCAAAGAAGCTGCTCGTCGTGCCGATGCTGCCCTTCGCAAAGCTTCCACTAGCCTGGTTTGCACGCCTCACGAAGGCCTATGCCTCTGCGCTCGATATCGCGTCTTTAATAGTTAGGGGCAAGACTCGACACGAAAGGATTGCCTTGGAACGCCACTGCAATTTGCTGACCAAGGAGAGGCTTGAGAACATACTGAAGCGGAGCGGCTACGAGATTGTTCATCTGGGTACGGATAATTTGTTCGAGAACCGGCCGAACCGGCCGTGGACAAAGCGTTGGTTCGCCAAACAAAGTATCACCCATAACAATCTCTTCGGCGTCGCAGTCGGAAGGCGCTCAGAGGTTTGATTGCGCCGTGAGGCGGTTCGGCGGATCGATGCCCCGTGAATTGGAATCGGTACAGATGTCGATCGTACGCGTTAGTCAGCCTGTCGTTCAGAAGCGGCACCTTGCAGGCGGGTGCTCATGAGCAAGGTAGACCTAAGCGGGCATTCAGCCCTTTTTGACGCCCGCCGATTCCGGCGTTTGGGTGCTTTGCTCGGTCCCAGGCTTTGCCGCCGATTGTTCATCGTTTTAGCGATCAATTTTGTGGCAGCCGTTCTTGAGATGGGCGGGCTCGGCCTGCTTCCGGCTTTCATCACTGTGCTGTCCGGACCGCAGAAGGTTCTTGCTGATGTCCGCTTTGCGCCGACCTTGTCGGCGATTGGCGTAACGAGTGTTCACAGCCTCGTCATCTTCGCCTGTGTCGCGCTGGCGGCCTATTACGCGGCTAAGACGCTCTACACGATTTTCGCGCTCGGCACACAAGCCCGCTACATGAAGCGGGTCATGGTCCATATCGGCAAGCTGGTGTTCGAGCGATATATCTACGCGCCGTACGCATTCCACATCAACGCTAAGAGTGCCGAGATCATCAACAACGTTGCTTACGCGCCGCAATATCTTGGCGTGGCCGTTATTTTGCCGATCCTACAGATCTTTCTTTATTCATTGATGGTCGGCGGGACCATCATTTTGCTTCTCATCTATAGCCCGGTCGTCGCGCTCGCTGCGCTTGTTTTGCCGGCGCTCGCGAGCGCCGGATTGTTATTCTTCATGCGACGTCGCTCGGAGTATCACGGCCGCGCCTTGTCGGACTCACTCGCGCGCATGATCACGGAGGTCAACCACGCGCTTGGGTCAATCAAGGAAGTTCATCTACGGGGCTCGCAGAGCGAATTCCTGCGCTCTTTCGGAGACGATATCGAGACGCTTGGACGGTCGTTTCAGTTTCAGAAGTCGGGCCCCAACAGTGCTAAGCCCGTTATCGAGTTTTTTGGCATCATTTCGCTTGTTATCGTGACTTTGTTCTTTGTTGCACGCGGCGAGCCATTGGCGGCGGCGCTGCCAACTCTTGTTCTGTTCGTCGCCGCCACCGCACGCATGGTTCCGAATCTTCATCAGGTGACGGCCAATTTGGCGTCGCTACGCACTTATGCGGGGTTGATAGATAGGATCTGCGAAGACCTCGAGGCGGTGCGTCAGGCTCACGCCAATCAGCAGAAGCTGAAATTGCCCGGCGCGCACAAGTTGATCGTGCAAGCGGAAGCGACAGCGCCCATGAGGGCATCACGAAAGTCGCTCCGTCTCGTCAAGTCTCTCGATATTGAGAGCATCAGTTATTCCTATCCCGGCACCACGGAGCCCGCGCTCAAGAATGTTTCACTCAAGATTCCGGCGAAATCTGTGGTTGCGTTTGTCGGGCCCAGCGGATCGGGCAAAAGTACGCTTGTGGATGTGATCCTTGGGCTCATTCAGGTGACCGAGGGCGCGCTGCGCGCTGACGGCGTCGATCTTTATTCGAATTAAGGGATTGGCAGAAGAACATAGGCTATATCCCACAAACCATCTATCTCCTGGACGATACTGTCCGTCGCAATGTCGCTCTTGGCGTTCCGCGCGACGAGGTTGACGATGAACAGGTATGGGAAGCACTCAGGATGGCGCAATTGGATGACTTTGTTCGGGGATTGGGTCAGGGGCTTGATACGCGAGTGGGCGAACGCGGGATCCGATTCTCGGGCGGGCAGCGCCAGCGCATCGGCATTGCCCGGGCGCTCTACCATCAACCCGATCTCTTGGTCATGGACGAGGCAACATCGGCGCTCGACAGCGTTACCGAGCGCGCCGTGATCCGCGAAATCACCAGGCTTAAGGACAAGCACACGATCATCATGGTGGCGCATCGCCTCAGCACGGTGGCCGATTGCGATATGCTATTCCTGTTGATGGGCGGGCAAATTACAAATCAGGGCACGATGGAGGACTTGATCGCGCGAAGCGTGGATTTTAGGCAACTGGCACAGCGAGCATGAGAGCGTGAGTACGCCCAGGCAAAAGGATGTCTCGCTCGGTCATCTCTACAGAAGCGTGCGGAAGCGTTACTCTCTTTTGCGCTGCTACGAAAATGATTTTGTGCGCGAGTTATCGCTGGATGGCGTTGGCATAGATCTCGGTGCCAAGTCGCACGATGCCAAATATTATGCGTATATGGAGATGTCCCGCGTCGGCCGGCTCGACTTCGTCGACTACTTCCATTCGGGTCCCGGAATTATACAGGCGGATCTCGAGCAACCGTTGCCAATCGAAGATTGCCAGTACGACTTCATACTGGCGTTCAATGTGATAGAACATCTTTTTGAAACTGAGCGGTTCCTATCGGAGTCGTTTCGGGTTTTACGAGTTGGCGGGCGCTTTCATGGATTTGCGCCCTTGCTTGTTCGATATCATCCGGACCCTAACGATTACTTCAGGTTCACCTCGCAGGCTTTACAGAAGCTGATGGAGGCGACGGGATTTATCGACATTCGAATTGAGCCGATCTGTTTTGGGCCGTTCAAGGTCGGTGTTTCTCAGGTGGCCGGATTCCTGCGATTCTGGCCCGTCAGATTCTTCGCCTACACTCTTGCCATGGGTCTCGACCGGCTGCTAATCCGGTTTTCGAAGAAGGGGGCGGAGAGCTTTGCGCTTACTTACTATTTTTCGGGGCGTCGGCCGTCGTTGGGCGGGTTCGAGCCTCGCAACCAGTCGATGTGACTGATCATGAACCGGCTTCAGCTTTGCGCGAACATTATCAACACGTCCTATCCGGGATCCTCAGTGCTCGATGTCGGTTGCCGCAGAAAGGATTTGCTCAAGGCGTTAAACAGCCTGAAGCGGTATCAGGGCATCGACCTCGAGCCCGCCGAAAATGTGCTTGCACATGATGTCGAGCAGCCCTTGCCGTTTGCCGATGATGAATTCGAAGTGGCTTGTGCACTCGATGTTGTTGAGCACGTCGAACACGCGACTGAACTGGTGAACGAGTTGATTCGGGTCGCCTCCAAGGCGGTGATCATCTCGCTGCCGAACATGTATTATCATCGCTATCGTATGCGCTACTTGATGGGCAGGGAACTTGGCGCAAAGTACTACTTCGTCGCCGGTCCAGCGAAGGATCGCCATCGCTGGTTGCCCTCTTACAATAGCGGGAGCAAGTTCATCACAGCTATCGCTAACGGCCGCGCAGTCCGGACAAGTCCGATTATTGTGCAGCGCCGCCTCTTGAAACCTCTTGAGTATTTTGAAGGCATTTTGGCCCGATTTGCGCCTAATCTGTTTGCTTACGGAGCTTTATTCGTCATCGAGAGCTCGAAGCAAAGTGCGCGATCGGAGCCGTTGCTCGCCGCCGCGATATGAAGATCCTCTACATCGCTTCGCTGGAGCGGAGTGGGTCGACCATCCTAGACCTAGTGCTGGGTTGTCATCCCAATCTTGTTAGCTTTGGCGAAGTCGAGCGTGTGCTGAAGCCGCATGGTGGCCCGCTGGCGTCGGTGTTCGAACGGCCTTGCACTTGCGGCGAAGTCGCCTCCCGCTGTGCTTTCTGGTCGATCGTGCTTCGCACGCTTGAGAAGGATGATGCGCGCGACCTATCGGCCCGCTATCAGATATTCTTGTCAACCTTCCGCGAGGTGTTCGGCGATGCTGCCGTGCCGGTGGACTCGAGCAAAAATCTACGTGCGCTCGGTTCGCTCGCGCGTGTTCCCGAAGCTGATATTCACGTGTTGTTTTCGGCACGTGACGTCCGGGGGTGGGTGCATTCAATTCGGCAGGCCGAGCGCCGCAAGCGCGAGATGCCGCTCGGCAAAATTCTTACGCCCGATATCGCCAATCACTGGGTCGCGTATTTGAGACACAACGTTCTGCGCCAGTTACCGCTTTGGCTGCCGTGGGAGTGGATGTTGCGCAATTTGCGCATCCGGCGCTTTCTTGCGCGAAACAGCCTAAAAACACTTACACTGAGCTATGAGGAGATTGCGCTCCGCACGGCTGGTGCGTTGGACCGTATCTGGGATTATGTGGGCATCACAAAATTCGACCCCATTGGCTCAAAGAGCGCGCCTAGGGCGCACATTATCCGTGGAAACCGGACGGCATTCGCCGCCAGCAAAGGCATACGCATTCAATATGACGAGCAGTGGATGCGCTCATATGGGCTTGACCTGATGCTCGCGTTTTTGCCGCCTGTGGCTCTCATGAATCGGAAGTGGGTCTACGGCTATCTCAGCGAGCGTGGCGCAAGGCCTTCGGCTGAAGTCGCGGCGCAGGCAGGCGAGCAATAGGCATGCGCAGGCTCGTCCTCGTTAGCGGCTTTTCCAGAGGCGGGACGAATGTCGTCTGGAATTTGATCTGCTCGCATCCCGCCATCCTTTCAACGGGCGTTGAGCTCAACGAGATCATGGGGCGCGCCACCAGCATTCCGATGCGTTCGAAAATATGGGTCGAGTTGTTTGCGATATCGAGATTTTCGGCCCCGAAGAATGCTGTCGCCTTCCTCTGTGATCGGATTATTTCGACGGCCGAGCGATATGCACGCGAAGGGTGGGGCAGGTGGAAGTCACTCGAAACACTCTATTCGGATACCGAAGTGAGATCTTTGCCTATTTGCACCAAATCGGTTTCAAGCTGGTCTCCCGGGCCATTGTTCAGCTTGCTACAGCGAAATTGTCCACTGAAATACAACCCGCTGCTGCTTAAGGGCTTTGGCGGGGTGAAGACCATCTATGTGCTTCGAGATGGCGAAGCGCTCTGTAATGGTTGGATGCGGCGCGGATGCACACCGGAAAATGCTGGATATTGGTATGCCCGGATCGTTCGAAAAATGATCGCCGACTACAAACACAGGCCGGACGACGTGTGTTTCGTTCATTTCAAGGATGTATTGAAGGATCCGATGGAAGTCGGGCAGAGGCTTCGATCATTCGTCGAGCTGCCGTTGGTCAAGCTGGCAAACTATCACCTGAAAGCAAAGCCAGTGTTGCGCGAGAACGGAGCGCGTGAAACGCAGCGCGGTGCGGCTCAGGAAATGATCTGGATCCCGGCAAGCGAGCTTACGGAATTCATTGTGCCGGGCGTGGACGATATTCAAAGCGCAATGCTTTCATCGACGCAGCGGGAGGATTTCGTAAGGGCGAGCGGAGATGTCGGCAGTGCTCTCGCCGAGGTCGCGCGCTAAGCCGCAGCAAGTCGCGCCCGCTTGCGCTGCTTGGCAGTCTGAGGATCAGATCTTCGGGCTTTAAAGCCCCTCTCTCGGCGAGCGAAATAAGGCCCCGAAATAATAAGCAGCAGAACCCAATAGCGCAGCGTGTTGTGATCGGCCTTATAGATTCCGCTTCCGATGATGCAGAAGGTGAGCAGCGGAAGGGGCTTGTAAGCGTTGTCGCGGGCAGTGAGGGTAAGCGAGCGCGACAACGTGATCCAGAGCAGTGCTAGATAAGCAGCAAGCCCGACAAACCCCTGTTCGAAGAGGATGTCGGCATAGGCGCAATTGGAGGTCGTGTGAATGAGCGTGTGACCAAGCCCGACGTCATGACGCACGAGAAGCGAGTATGCAGCTGGCCCCCGTCCAAACAGCATTTCCGTCCAGGTCCCTTTGATGTTACCCAGGAATGCCGCATAAATCTCCTGCAAGCGGATTTCGCGCAGCGGGTCCAGAGAGAAGCGTTGCAGTCTCGCTGTGATCGGAACGATCAGTTCCAGAAGCTTCGGCAAGACGAGAAGAAACCCGACCGTGAGGCACAAAAGGATCACGACAGCCCAAAGGCGCATCTTCCAGCGTTTCATCAAGAGATAGAGCGAAATGAGTGTATAGCCGAACCCCATGACCGCGGCTTGTACGACACCGCCAAGTGAATAGGAAAACACAAGACAAAAAAGCGCGGCCAGCAGTACGAACGTGCGGCCCATGCCGCGCAGGAAAAGCGGGATCAGAACGATGAAGTCCCAGAGGAATGACGCAAAATACGATGGTTCGCGAAAGAAAGAAGTCAGGCGCCCTGCAAATTGCTCTTCAACATCGGCGGAGACCGAGTGAATATTCGTGTGCAAAGCAGCGAAATCTGGAAACGGAATATGAAGATGCATATGGGTCCATTGCCAGAGACCACACAATATAAACGCGCCTATGGTCCAAAAGTACACGCCTGTTATCCATCGCCATGAGCGAACGCCCAGCGGGCTGCGCAGCGCAGACCAGGCGAACATGAACAAGTACATGTAGAGGAAGAAGTTGATCACGCGGCCCCACAGGTTGTTCACCTGGAAGTACCCCGCATCGTAGATGCCTCTGTCGACAAGGAAGTTTACGGGCACGAACACGAGTGAAAGCGTAAAGGGCACAAACAGCAGGCAAATGATCAGAAATAGCGGTCCGTCGAGATAAATCGGCGCACCATATTGCAGCGCTGCGTGGCTACTAATCAGTGCGAGGATGAGAAAGGCAAATGATGTTGGAAGCGGATAGAGAATCCACTCGATCGCCGACGACTGGGACAACACCGCCGCGCCTGAGATTATAACAAGCGTAATTGCCACGAAACCGATTGCGAGTTTTGTCGGATGCTTGATGTCAGAGAGGAGCTGGGCCGGTCGATCCGGCGGCGGCGGGGGAACTCATTCAGGATTCTTGGTTCGGCCGCGCCTGCGGTTTTCCGAAAGTGCGAAATAGGACGACCAGCATGCTAACAAATACCCCGGCTACTGAACCAGCAAGCACAATGAGTTTCTTCTTGGGCCAGACAAATGCATCCGGCTTGGGCTCCACTGGGGGATCGATGATGTGGAACGCATACATGGGGTCCACGTTGGTCAGCATTATCGTTTGTAGTTCGCTTTGCATGAGTTGCCTAGCGTCATCTTGCATCGTCAGATTGGAATTCGCGAGCACCTCGTTTTTTAGATAAGCGTAGCGCGCATAGGCCTGCTTCCGGTCCGTCACCGCACTTGTTGAGTTGAACAGAGCTATGAACCCATCAGCCCAGAGCTTTGCAATGTGGGGGTCCGACCACGTGATCGACAGAGTTATAAGTCCCGTCGTTGGATCTTGAGATACCTTTAGGATGTCACTCTTAAATTGCTTTATGGCGTCGCGGATATCTGGTTGATCGGCCGGGGGCACCTTCCACTTCCTGGTTCGCGCATCCCATTCGTCCGCAAATAGGACGGGCATGACATCGTACTTGTCGATAAATTCTCTTATGAAATCTCGCGATTGAAGCGAAGCAATCCAAATCGCGCTCTTGCTGATAGTTGGTTCACTGGAAAGGCCCGCTATTGCTGCAAGGCCGGTGAGCTGGCTGAGCTTGGATGACTGTGCGTCATCGGCCGCTGTTGAAACAAGCAACGCATCAACCTCGTACAGTTTCGGCTGGAGCAGCGCGATGACAACAGACGCCAGCGTGAAGATCGCAACAATTGTCGCCACCAGATAGCGGGATCGCCCGAGCTCCTTGAAAAGATCGCCGATATCTCGCTCGTCGGTAAATGAGTAGCGGCGGCGCTCCTCAACCGCAGGCGGCGTTCGCCCCCAAAATTCATCGCTCGAGGGTAGCTGCGCCTTGAGCCACTTTTGGACTTGCTGCGGTGAGGCCGGCGCGCGCAATTTGGAGGTCCAACTATTCATCTTGTTCATTGCTAAATTCCGTCGATCCGCCCTCGGTATATCATCACGTCGACCGCAGCCGGCACGGTTTTACCTCACGATCTTTGGGGCCAACTGGCAAGTTTTCGGCTGATCGTCAATGCTGCTCCGTTAGTGCCGGCTATCAACCAGTTGCGGAGCTCCTGGCCTCGTCTGCGGTCTGGAGCTCGAAAAACGTTGCGGGCTCAGGTCTGATCTGACCCCCGAGGCGGGGTTTGACTGCCAAGCTGTCATCGGTCTGAATCCAATCCAGAAGGCTGGTTCGCAAGTCGAACTGATAAGGATAGCCATCATCGATGAGGCGCTGGGGAATGATGAAAGTCGAGCGAACGAGCTTTTCGGCACGCGCCCAATTCACGGTAGTTTTAGAGTCCCCAAGCATTCAAGAGCTCGAATCCTCGCGCCGCGCCGTAGATGAGGGGTATCGGTACCACGCCTAACGGGCGCCTGACGTGCCCGACCGAGAAAAGGCTGTCGCATATCTCTTTGATCGTCGGGCACTTGCTTGTGGCAAAATTGAACATGTATTCCGCTTCCGGACGATTAAGAGAAAACGCGATTGCACTCACGAGCTCTTTGACATAACCGCTCGCTTTTCTCGTGTCGGTGCGCCCGACATAGATGAAGAGCCCCTTGCGCATGAGCTTCACAAGTCGCGTGAAGTTGCCGTTCTCGCCTTTGCCAAATGTGACAGCGGGCCTTACGATGCGTAGCCTCCGGCCAGACGCGCGCGCGACCCAGGCGCGGTGGATATCTTCAGCTTTCAGCTTCGATTTGCCATAGGCGCTTGTTGGCTGAAGCGGCGAAGTTTCCACCTTCGGCTCTTCACTCGAGCCATAGACCGCTATCGATGATGTGAAGACTAGATCCCGGACTCCGAACTTGTCACAATAATCGACCGTCTGAACGGCGCCTGTCAAATTAGTTTCGTAATACTCATGGTCCGCATGCCCAGGCGTGCGATGGACAGCCGCCAGGTTGAAGACGACGTCGAAGTGTTCGCTCAACGTCTCAGTAAATGGCCGACGAACATCATGACGGAAATAATGCACACCGGGCACGGGAGACGACGGGGCTTTGATGTCGAGAGAAACAACCCTAATCTGTCCCGGCGAGCGGACCATGGCTCGGGCGAGGTGAGTTCCAAAAAAGCCGGCGCCACCGGTGATCAGAATTGATCTAGCCTTCATTGATGTCTCCAAGCCGGTGGTAGGCATGAAATGCTATGCTCGCCGAGCGTTTAAAGCCCGTTTCGAGGCTATGTGCCCTGGGCGTTGACCGCAAGGCCATCGCGCGAGCCCAGGCGCCGGTGTGCCAGGGCAATTGCGTTTACTCATCTACTGAGTCCTGCTCCGAGAGGGACCAAACCTATTGCTTTTCGGTTGCCCGATTAGTTAACCACTTGTATTCTCAAACTGAAATACGTTTTCGCGATGTCAGTCGATGATTTTATCTGCCGTTCCTAGGATGAAGCTTCTTATAACCGGAGGCGCAGGATTCATTGGTTCGGCGGTCGTCCGTAGTGGACTGCGCTCCGGCTCGGGGGCTGTCAATCTCGACAAGCTCGCCTACTCAGCAAACTTAGACAATCTACGCGAAGTTTTGCCGAATCCACATTACTTGTTCGTGCACGCCGACATTTGTGATGCCCCCTTGCTCGAGCGTGTGTTCTCTGCCGAGAGACCGGACGCCGTCATTCATCTCGCAGCAAAATCGCATGTGGACCGGTCAATCGACGTCCCCGGAGAGTTCATACAGACTAACATTGTCGGGACTTACACGTTGCTCCAATCCGCCATGTCCTATTGGATGGGGCTCAAAGCGGATGCCCGGGAGCGCTTTCGCTTCATCCATGTCTCTACCGACGAGGTGTTCGGGAGCTTGCCCGAGACGGGGCGCTTTAGCGAGGTCTCGACCTACGCGCCCAATTCGCCCTATTCAGCCTCCAAAGCATCTTCCGACCTGCTCGTGAGAGCATGGCACCAGACCTTTGGCTTGCCGACGATCATTAGTAACTGCTCGAATAATTACGGGCCATACCAATTTCCCGAAAAGCTCATTCCCGTGGTGATCCTCGCCGCGCTCGAGGGCCGGCCGATCCCGGTTTATGGGCGCGGAAACAATGTTCGCGACTGGCTGTTTGTCGAGGATCATGCGACGGCGCTCCTGAAGATCCTGGAGTCGGGCGTTCCGGGCGAGACCTATAATGTTGGTGGCTCCAATGAGTGCTCGAATATCGATCTCGTGCGCTTATTGTGCCGGCTGATGGATGAGCTTTTACCCCAAAGCCCGCACCGGCCCCACGAAAACCTGATCGAGTTCGTCACCGATAGACCGGGCCATGATCTGCGCTATGCTATCAATTCATCGAAAATCGAACGGGAACTCGGCTGGCGCCCATCGGTTGGGTTTGAAGAGGGGCTGCGTCGCACCCTCATCTGGTATCTGGAAAACCGTTGGTGGTGGGAAGCAATCAAGTCGCGCGGCTTCACGGCCCAGCGGCTGGGGCTCGGGGCGACCGGAAGCGCGACGGTCTAGGAAGACGCGATGCCCCTTGAGATTCGAGACCTTGAGTTGAACGGACCTAGGTTGCTGGTGCCACCCAAATTTGATGACGGACGTGGGTTTTTCTCCGAGACCTACAACCGCCGCTCTCTTGCGGAGGTAGGTATCGAGCTTGAATTCGTGCAGGATAATCATTCGCTCTCTCTGGATGCTGGCACGGTACGTGGGCTTCACTTTCAGACGCCTCCGCACGCACAGGCCAAGCTCGTGCGCGTCGCAAGAGGCGCGGTGCTCGATGTTGTTCTCGATCTCAGAATTGGTTCGCCGCATTTCGGGCATCATGCATCAGTTGTTCTCAGTGCTGAGAATTGGCATCAAATCTTTGTACCGGTGGGATTTGCGCACGGATTCTGTACGCTGACGCCAAATACCGAAGTTCTCTATAAGGTCGATCAATTCTACGCGCCAGCCGAAGGAGGCATCGCGTGGAATGATCCCGATCTCGGCATCGCTTGGCCACCCTTTGCCGGCACCCTTCTGTCGGATAAAGATAAGCGGCTGCCACGGCTGCGCGATTTTCAGAGCCCATTCCAATTCAACGCACAAGGCAGCTAAGTGGCGCGACTCAAGATCCTCCAGTTCGGGCGATCCGGTCAGGTCGGGCTTGAGCTTCTTATTCGCGCGCTCAGACGTGGGCACGACGTTGCAGCACTCGGGCGCGAGACTGTCGATCTCGGTCAGCCAGGGCACGTGGGTCGGGCCGTTTCAGCAGCTGGGGATGTCGATGTCGTCGTCAACGGCGCTGCCTACACCGCGGTTGACAAGGCGGAATCCAGAGCCGGAGGTGGCGTTCAGAGTGAACTCTGAAAGTGTAGCCGCGCTCGCCGAGGCCTGTCGGCGCAGGGGTGTGCCGCTCATTCACCTGTCGACGGACTATGTGTTCGACGGCCGCAAATCGGCGCCTTATGTCGAGGATGACCCGCCGGCGCCTCTTAATGCCTATGGCCGTAGCAAGCTCTCCGGCGAGGCGGCGGTGCGCGAGCATTTGTGCGAGCACATCATCTTGCGCACGTCGTGGGTCTACAGTTCGCATGGCAACAACTTCCTCAAAACCATTCTGCGACTCGGTGCGACACGCGATCAGCTTTGTATCGTGAACGATCAATACGGCGCACCCACAGCCGCCGGAGATATCGCCGAGGTATGTATCTCGATTGCCGAGCAAATCGCCGACGAGAGCGATGGATCGCTGTGGGGTACTTATCACTTCGCCGCAGCAGGCGAGACGACGTGGCTCGGCTTTGCCGAGGAGATCTTCAGGCGGCGTGCGACCGAGGGACGTCGCGTGCCCCACCTGTTGCCAATTCCGACGTCAGAATATCCAACCGCCGCCAAGCGCCCGCTGAATTCGCGCCTCGACTGCACTAAGATCGAGCGCGCGTTCGGCCTTAGGCGGCGCGAATGGACTTCCGCCCTCACGGACGTCATGCGCGAGATTGACGAGTACGAAAGGGCAGGAGCGTGAGAAAGGGTATTATCCTTGCCGGCGGCACGGGCACTCGGCTCTATCCTTTGACGACGGCTGTGTGCAAGCAGCTCCTGCCGATCTACGACAAGCCGATGATCTATTATCCCTTGTCCACCCTTATGCTCGCCGGTGTCCGCGAGATTCTCATTGTCACAACAGAGGTTGATCAGCCGGCCTTCAAGCGCCTTCTGGGTGGTGGCGAAAACTGGGGCATTCGCCTTTCCTATGTCGTGCAGCCGCGGCCGGAAGGCATCGCGCAAGCATTGGTCCTTGGCGCACCGTTTATCGCGGGCAATCCGGTTGTGCTCATTCTCGGTGACAATATCTTCTATGGCCATGGGCTCACGGATCTGCTTGCGCGCGCCGCCAGTCGCACAGCGGGCGCAACGATCTTTCCGTATTGGGTCCGCGATCCCGAGCGCTATGGCGTCGTCGCTTTCGATGACGCGGGCCGCCCGATTGCGATCGAAGAGAAACCGAATCAACCGAAATCCAACTATGCTGTTACAGGACTCTATTTCTACGACCAAAGGGCCAGCGAGCTCGCAATGAAGCTCAAGCCATCTGCGCGCGGGGAGCTCGAGATCTCCGATCTCAATATGGCCTATCTTGAAGCCGGCGATATGAGCGTTGAGCTCATGGGGCGCGGTTATGCTTGGCTCGATACCGGAACGCATGCAACACTCATGCAGGCTGGCGAATTCGTTCGTACGATCGAGGAGCGGCAGGGCCTTAAGATCGGCTGTCCCGAAGAGGTCGCGTTTCACATGGGATTCATCGACGAGGCGCAGCTAAGGAATTTGGCCAAGACCATGAGCAAGAGCGGCTATGGCGACTACTTGCTCAACATCGCCGAAACGTCCGGGCCGGTCTTCTGAGGCGGTTACAGTCAACTTCATCGGGCCCCTAACAAATAAGCGTGCCGTAGAAAACGGTCTGAGTCGAGAGCACATCAACCGTTTTCGTACCGCCGGTTACCGTGACCGCCATAGACGCCGTGTCACCAGCATCCATGTCGGCGAGGGTCGTGCCGACAAGTGTGAGCAAACCGCCCGTCGCGTAGCAGAGGCCGCTTGATTGGGCGATGAGATAGTTGCGGTTCAATGTGACGATCGAGGCATCAAGCTCCTCATATGTGTCGGTATCGAGATCATCCAGGCGGATCTGGGCGCCGAGCAAGTAAGTGTCGATGAACGGGGCGGTAAATACGCCAGTCGAATTGTTGTAGTTCGAGCCCTGATCCGTAATCTCCGTATTGCAGATGATCGTATAGGTCGTGCCGTCGCCTGTCACGTTGCTTTGATTTTGCTGACAGCTTGGCAAGAAAAGCGGGCTTGTCATCGCTGCCATAGCCAATACGCATCCATTGAGCCCCATCGTAATAGTAGAGAATTTTGTGTCCTGAAGCAGAGCCAGCCCGCGTTCGGGTGATGCCAGGTGCCGTCGTAATAATGCGCGACGGCGTAGTCGCTATAGCCGCCCCAATCGCTGTCGGTCTTGCCGCTCGGCAGAAGATAAAGATCCCCGTCGGAAGGCGAGCCCGGCTGCGCGCTCGTCGTGTAAGAAAGCGTCGTCATCTGCACGAGGCCATCCAGACGCATGATGGCCTCGTTGTGCGTCACATGTTTCTGCACTTGCGCCGCGGCAAGCAATGGCAGTTGAAGGCGCGTGGTGTCGCTCAAGGATTGCCTCTCAAAACTGAAGCCGATGGCCCACCTGCGGAATTCCGCAGCATGCGATCGGCCCGTTGATCGATGTCTGGATGCAACTCGCCAGTAAGCCGGTAGATGGGCATGAGCGTGACGCTCGTCAAGAGGCATGGGGAAAGCAGCGGAAGTTCCTTGTTCAGCCTACGGAGTTATCCTCGTTCACAGCTTCGCGGGGAAGGCCGCAAGGTTCGGTCTTTCAAAGCGAATTCGGAATCGGGTAACCGGGGTCACGCAGGTTTTCCGCGCATCATCAGATGCAGAAAAATTTTGCCGGCCCTACCAGTATCAGGAGCTGGCGGGGCGCATTATGATCATGTTTATTGCGTCAAGGTCCGGATGCGTATGCTGTCGGCTCTTCCAAAGCCTGCCGTTCGCCGACTCGAACCAGAATGTGTTGGTATGACGCCATGATATGCCGCGCACGTGAACGCGCTCCTTCATCCGTACAGTCTTTATGTGCGCACCCAAGATCGTCAGCATTTCGGTGCCATCTCGCTTGAACTCAGAGACTGCTTCCAGGCTCATGCCGTAGTCGTTCGGAAAATCGAGTTCGCGGATACAGCGTGCTCCGTCGGCATTCAGAAGGCTCATCTGAGCAGGATCGCCTGCAGGTCCACTGGTGTGGACGAGATCGTGAGCTAGCCCGCCGGTTGCAACAATGCGTGCGCCGCGCGTTTGAACGACGATGCCGCCGGTGCCGCTCCAGAGATGATCTTGCCCTTGAACCCTCTGCAGCAGAAGGAGGCGCGGCAGGCTACCGCCGACGCTGACTGAAATCGATGCTGCCGCGAATTGCGCGACCTCATCACGCGTGAAGCCCTTAGGCTTGGCGCTGAAATTTGGCGCTAGCGCTTCCACGTTGCGCGCAAAGAGGCGCGGATTAGCGCAGCCGCCGAGCGCGCCGAGCGATATTAGACCGCCAATAAGAGTTCGGCGGTTGAGCCTAACTGGCCCGTTAGTTGGAGAGAAATTCATCGAACGTTCGATAGGCGTCGCCGTAGGAGAGAGAACGCACGGCCGGGTAAAGCTTGGGATAGTCGTTCAAGATTGCACCGCCATCGCGCGTGAGCGGCTTGAACTCGACTGTCGTCGACTGCCGGGTGGAAAACAGCGAGTAGAAGTCGAAGGGGATTGTGATCCGGATGCCCTTGTCGAAGGAACCCTCGCCGAACTTTGAAAACGGCACATTGGTGAATGTTGCATAGGCCGAAACTTCGGCTCCGTTGTCGAAGCGCCGCGAGACCTCAATCGTCGTGCCCCAGTCGCGGGCCAAGTACCGCCCGTAGAGGAAATGCAAATCAATTCCTTTATAGGGAGTTTGATAATGGAGCGCGAGATGACCTGTGATCGTTTCATAATGCCGGAATCCGAACAGATCGTTGAAGTCACGCTGCTTGACGGCGGCAACATCAAGCCCGATTGCCCAGCGTTGGCGGAACGGCGCGTAGAGTATCTCGCCGGCAACGCCACCATACATTTGCTCAAGATAGCCGATCGACAGCCGCCCGGTCCAAGCGGGTGCAAATTGATGCATCAACACGAGCTGGAGGGTTTCAATCCCGCTTGAACCTTGTTGAAGGTAATACTTGATATCGGAGCGCACATGGGGGAGCTGACTGTTGCTCACGCGCTTGATCTGGTTGAAATCGTTGTAGAGATTGATGTCGTAAATTCCTTGGATGCTGACACCGCGCATTAGCTGCAGCGTGCCGCCGGCGCGGATCAGAAACTGATATCTGAATGGGTTGTCCGGGTCGAACAAGCTCGGCCGGAAGGCGGGCGCCAGCACCGGATTGAATGAGAAGATGTGATTGCGACGGTAATCGGCATGAAGCACGATCCCAGGATTTGCCTGTGAGACAGTTGATGCGTTTAGTATCTCTTCAGCGGAACCGCCATTAATCGCGATACGCTCGAGCTCGGTGCGCGGAATGTTGAATTCGGTGCCGTTGAGAGTCCCGTTGCTCTCAATGATAGTCAACATGTCGACCTTAGGCGGCAGGAGCGCTGTAAGAGCGCGCGCGGCGCGCCCGAGCGCGCGGCCGACACGCTGAAAAGAGGCATTGTCGATATAGACAATTGCTTCTGCGCCGTTGAGCTTGAAGGCCTCGAGCCCCAATCCTTGATACCCGAGGACACGCTTGATCCGATCCGCGATGACGGCCGGGTCTTCGTCATTGGATGCCAGTGACTGGGTTTCGCCTGGCGCTTCCTTGCCGTTGTCCGGTTGCGATATCGAGACGTGCGCTTCTGAGTGATCTATAAACTTTGTGCAGCGATTGACCTCGTGGCCGCCAGCCGAGTTTACGAAGGTGACTGCGCTAATCCCTGTCAGATCATCGACGGGAATCTGGTGCCACATGACTTCGCAAGGCAAGGGCGCCTGCCCCGATTTGGGTACTACTGAGATGATTGCTTGTGTATCGTCGACACCGAAACCTGCCAGCGCCATGTCAAGCGAATCGAGCCGTGCTCTTATGCGTGAAATCTGCGCCGCGTTCGCGATACGCGCATCAGGTATTTCAAAGCTCGCGTTGTAAACGAGAGAGCGGCGGCCAAAGGGATCGTCTTCGAGCGCCCAGTCCGGCGCGTTGGAAAGCCGATCCGCTCCACGAGGCAGCGAAGTCTTGTGTTTTGAGGTTGGAGGAAGGCCGACGCCGGCAGGGCTCTCCAGCCGGCCGTTCAGTATTTCATCCTGTGTTCTGACATGGATCGGGACCGGCGGTGGATCGAGCTTCGGATGCTGGTCGCCTGTGATTAGATTTTCTTTGAGTGAATTCTGAAAGGCAAATTGGCTGCCATAGGTCCAATAGGCGCCGAGCTCCAGAAACGCTCAGGGGGCGGTAGCTCGCGCCCACATTGAATTGTGACTGGGCCTTGAAGAGGCCACGTTTCTGCTCGGCGACATATTTATCGCCGCTGTATTCAGCGAGAAGCTGCAGGCCGTGAATTGGTGTGTCATACACAATGCCTCCGAACAGACTCACATTGCGGCCGCGGAAGAAATCCGTGAACGCGAGTTGTCCGGTTGAGGTGAGGTTTGCGGTGTTCGGACGGTCGTAGAATTTCTTCGAGATGAGGCCAAACGGATTATTGAACATTCCAACTGAGCCCAGCCGGCCAAAACCGAGCCCCAGGGAAGTATCGAAGGGGCCGAGGCGTTTTGAAGCGACGAAATATTCACCGCCGAAGACCTCGGTGCCGCCAATGTCGAGTATTCCGACAGCAAATGAGGGACGATATGCCCCCTCGTTCATGAGCCCCAGTTTGAGGCCAAGGCTGCGATCGTAAAGTGCATGTCCTGGAGTCGGGATATTTATGATTGAGTAACGCGCTGTGGTTTCGAGCCAAGGCAGTGCCTGGAACGCGATCGTGACCCTATCGTCCGGCTTCTTTGCCTCTCCTGTAATTGCGATATCGCCGTCATCCATCATCCGTGCGCTTGGCGTGTCGATCACTCCGGTCAAACCGTAAAGCGATAGCGGGCTTGCATCGCGCGCAATTGCCGCTGCCGTTGAGGCAAGCAGGGTGATCGATATGAGCGCAATGGCGTATGCTCCAACCCAGCCCGCATCGCGGGGCAAATTCAGAGTAGAGCGCGGCGCTGTCGGCATGCGAAGGCGAAGGGAAGATTGTAGATAACGAGGGAGGGACCGCGCACTCTATGGGTGTCGCCGAATTGGTTCAAGCGAACGCACGTCGTGCACCCTCCAAGCGGGGCCGAGCCCCAGATCGCCCGGTTCAAGAGCCTTTGGGGCTTGATGAGATTGCTGCTGCGCCGGGACGCGCCGCGCACGAAGGCACGAGGAGCGGAGACCTAAATCGACGACGGAAATGCAATAAGTTTCAATCTGTTGTGGACATATTCTCAGCTTTTGGGTGAGCCATGGTTCATGTGTTGTTGCGGGCGCAAGAGCGCTCTGGACCTGAGCACGATTTGCGGGCACAAGAACGTGAAGCGTCGCAAGCACAGAGCAAGCGGCGTGGTCCTGCTATAACCCGCCGTCTTTCACTCGGTTTTCGGACATTCTGATGAAACTTCCGCGCCTCATTGCGCTCAGTGCCCTGGCCAGCTTTGCGCTTGCCCCTCCAACGAATGCTCAGAGCTCGCAGGGCCCGTTGCCCCAACCGGCTAGCCCGCAGCCGCTTGAGCCAGGCGGCACGGCTGACGCGGCCACGCGAAGCCGGTTGTCGCGGTTGGGCTCGATCGTCGGTGTTGATGGTGGATTGTTCATTGTCACGGCCTTGGGGCTTGTGGCGATCTCCAACAACAATGACCCCAACTCGACCCCGGCCACCACGACACCGTCAACAACATCGACCACCAGCACATAACCGCCTCTAGCTGCGGGCGGCTCCAATAAGCTCGCTGAGCGCGCAGACAATATGGTAGAAAGAGCTGGCCGGAGCATCTTCCTCAACAAATGTTCCGTCCATGTTGAGGCGGTCCCGCCACACGCCGCGCACGGGTGTCTCGAAATACTGGACGAGCCCGCGATAGGCCCGAACGGCTTCCCCGGCCTCATCGGAACGGCCGTCGCGCCGCCATTTGGCGAGCGAGGCTTTCAAGCGCTCCGTCTGTGCCCAAAGCCGTGCCGAGCGGTCGCGTGGGCTGCCATCGAGATTTACGGAATAGATCGCAACGTTGCGCGCCGCATCGATTCCGAAGGTGCGCGCGAATGCGATCATCTGGTCGGCAAGCGTGATGCTGCCCGCTCCGCCATGGCGCTCCACCAGCCATGCCCATTCGAAGCAATGCCCGGGCTCAACGAAGCGCAATTTGGGATCGTCGGTCAGCGTCCAATCCATGCCGAAATATTCACGAACCGCACCTGTCTGCCGATCGCGGAAGGTGTTGGCGAAGAGTGCAAACAGCGAATCCGAGAGATGCTTCCAGCGCGGGTCATGCGCAATGGAATGCAGAGCTAGCGCCGCCTCGAACAAGTGCATATGGGGGTTTTGCCAGCGCGGTGGAACGAGGTCGATCTCGCCTTCATTGTAACCACCGGATGGGTTCTTCCAGCGCGCGTCGATGTGATCCATGAGCGCATGTGCCTCTGCTATCAAGCTTGGCTGCTTCAGGGCGCGCTCTGCATGCGCGAACGCAAATAACACAAAGGCGTGGTCATAGAGATCGGCGCGCTGATCCGCAGGCTGACCGTTTTCGTCGAACTGATGGATGAAGAAGCCATCGTCCCTGCGGCCGGTCTCCAGCAATCGGCGAAGCCCATGCTCAGCTACATCGCGCCATGGCCCCGTCCAACCGAGGCGACCGAGCTCGCAGAATGCGTAGATCTGACGCGCTTGAACGCGCAGGCGCAACGGCGCGCGGGCCGGCTTGCCCTGGAGCGTGAGCTTTTCGACGAAGAGGCCGTTGCTCAATCGGCCGCGCTCGCACCAGAGTGGGGCTGCCGCTCCGAACAGCCAATCTTCGGCGTGATCAGCGCAGGCGCGCAGCTCTTCCGGCATCACCATTGGCAGCCCCGTTGGTGTGGACTTAATGCTAAACCAACGTAGCTTGGCAGGCCCACGTAAAGCATCCGCAAAGGCCGCCCGGCTCCGACCCGGGCGCGAGAAGAGGCTCACACGCTCTAGCGCGGCATTCCAGTCGTTAATGCCATTAGGATGCGCTCGTAGCGCTCGATTGTCTCCTTGAGGTGCTGAGCGTGCTCCTCAGTGACGTCCTTGCCGGCCGGGTGCTCATCACTGTGTGTCTTGACTTTGTGCTCGCCTGAAAGAAGCGAGGCAAGCCGGCTCCTGAGATGTTCAATCTCCTGCTTGATCTCGTGAATTGTGTCTTCAATTGGGGTCATTTGGGCCTCGACTTGCGTTTTGGCGAGCTTACGCCTTCGCTCCTCAAAGCGCGAGGCGGCCTCAAAGCCCGCTGGGCGCTTGACGGCGGCTATAAGGGCCGGCAGGGACGGCTTTGGGCATCCATCCCCAGGCGGGGTGTGCCGAAAACCTGTGACTGCTTTGGCTGATCGGCTTGCCGGGCCCGCTGGTTGGCGCAATTCTCGGACCTGACGGTAGATGGTCCGAGCATGGTCAATTCAGAGTTTGAGCACTTTGCAGGGGAAAGCGGCGGTGGTCTGCCGGCACTTGGAGACGAATCACGAGCGGTCGCGCTCCACTATGCCCAAGAAGATCACACGTTTCGCGAAGTTGGGCGGGCAGTTCGAAGCTTTCAGCGCATGTGGTTCGTGCTCTTTGGGGTTTGTGCGCTGGCGCTGTATCTCTCGCTTGGGCAAGTTGAACAGAGTCAGGTCACGCGGTCTTTGCGCGATGTCGACCGGATCATTGCGGCGTTGAACATCGAGGTCGGCCAAATAGGTCTCGGCCCTTCGCTCACCTATCGCGATCTTTCCGAGTTCTCGCCCTCAGCCCCAATAGGTTTCAATCGAATCGGCGTGAGCGATAGTTCTTCGCCGAATGCGCATCCAAGCGAGAGAACCAATGGGCTCGGTGTCAATCCTTCATCGGCCGTCATTGGCACGCATCTACTGGGGAGATTTGCAGTCCGACTCGCATTGCAGCCGACCTGCGTGCTTGCCGCATTTTCAGGTGCGCCGGAAAAGTCTTTCAACGTCAATTGGCGCAGCGAGGCATTGAATTCAGCAAGGGTTCCCGGCAGCGCCATCTCGGTGATCAAATTCAATCGCAACTGCCCCGAAGAAATGCTGGCGCCTCCCTTGGTCGTCATCAATGCGAATGAAACCTATCTTCTCGGTATCCCGCACTCCTACAATCTGGCGCTGTCGCGTTCAATGTCAGGCGCTGCTACTGAGCTGCCCGATCTCGGCAGCTTGCGTCCGGAGCCCTTCGATCCGGGGGTGGCGCTTTTCTCGAATTACAGCGATGCCGCGAGGAATTATATTCCCGATCCTCAGACATATGACCTTTACGACTTTGAGACAGCCAAAGCGAGCCTTGTCGCCTGGGCGACGCGAGTCACAGGAAGGTGGTACTCGCCGCTCGATTATCAGCTGGCCGTGCATGACCTTCTGGGAAGCGGCCTGGCCAGGCAGCCCATGTTTGGTGGCGACAGGAATTACGTTGGCCTCTTGCGCGGCGCATTTGTCGTCATCCTGGCTCTAACAATAGCCATGTGGCGGCGTGTTCGTTTCATTTCGCGTGTCGGAATTCCAAAACTTCGATCCTGGCTGCTTGTCGATGTCGCGGATGCTCCGGGCTTGTTTGTTGCCGCGCTTTACGTGATTTCCGTTCCTCTTATGGCGTGCGCGGTCTATGTGGCATATGGAGAGGCGAGGGGCGCTCTCTTCAGCTCATTCGGGCATGCATTGACTTCTGCCTCGCAACTACGGCTCGCTCCTTGTGTGGCTCCAGCAGGTTCTGTTGCCCCATCTGCAGAGCTTTTGGGGCATTTCACTCTGTGCTGTCTTCGTCGTGGAAGTTCTCGCCCTGATAGCGTGTGTCACGAGTATGACGGGCCTGGCTTTGCATGCGCGGCGTCAAGCGTTGCTTTCGCGCCGGCAGCGCGAGAGTTAAGTCTCTCCGTCAAGTGGGTTAGTGGCGGCTGCCGACCTGATGCCGGCGGCCATAGCGCTCATCATGCGAGCTCAACGAGCTCCGACGAAATGAGGTTGAGTTGTCTTGACTTGCTCTGATCAAGAAACACGCTGCCGCTGAAGAGCTTGAGCGGCACCTGGGCCGAAGGAGCGCCGCGCGTACACGGACCTTGCAGAGCTTTGCGATGGATTAGCTCGGCAACGTCGTGGGACGCCAAACGGCGGACCTCGCCGCAAGAAGCGATAACCGGCACGGAGATAATGAACAGCGCACGTGTACGCTAGCGATTGGCTTAAGGGGGAAACAAATGCGCCGACTTCTTGCCTTCATCATCGCCGTGTTCGTGGCGGCGATCGGCTGGGTAATCGGCAATCAAGTTTGGCACGGCGGCTCGGTCGGCGTTGCGTCTGGCACTTTCACAGCTTCGATCTTATGGGGCTGCGTTTACACGACCGTGCTGGGCGCCGTGGTCCGGATCATCGCACTAAACGTGCTGTGGCCACGAAGATGAAGGGCAACCGACGAGTAGGAATTGGCTTTGCGCTGTTCGGCGCCGTGTTCGCCGCCAGGACCGCGCATCTCTGGCTGGCTACCCACGCGGACACTTCGCACAGGCTTGCAGCGACGCTGGTCTTGGGGCTCGGCATTATCTCGATGACAACCGGTGTGTCGCTTTTCAAAAATCCAGGGCGGCGCGACAGGAAAAGGCATCGCAACGGAGACTGATTTACAACCGGTTGGCATGGCATGAAGCGGCGCGACCGGATTCTGCAATGCGCAACCAATCCCCCGGCAACTGAAACGTCAAGTTGGTCGAATGGTTGCGACGACAGTAACACCTGCGCTTGATCCGCCTTATTCACACCTCGCCACCGCTGAAAACATTGGCTTTCTCGGATATTTTTTGGCGCTCCCGAAGAGTTGTTCACGCGTCCCTAACCTGTGAGACAATTAGCTGAATACACGATTCTCAGGAGTAGATGGATGAGTGCAACTGACGCTACCAAGCGGCTCCGCAGAAAGGCGCTCGATCTTCGGTTAGCGGCTCGCCGCGCTGCTAGTGAACTTCGTCAAGAGACAAAAAACCCGCTTGTCACCGCCCACCGGTACCTGAGTGAGGCCCGTGCCCAGAATGATTTTAGACTTATCCGGCATTGGTCTTTGGTCTGCAAGTTCCTAAGCGATGTGCGAGAGGAGTTCGAACCGGTGCGGCTATCTGAACTGGACGACGGTCGCGCGATCTGCCGCATCTTTATGAGCCTATCAACAGATGACCGGCGAAAAGTTATCGAGTTCGCGAGCTCACTCACGACAGGGGCTTGATTGGCGGCGTTCGTCTGCCCAGCAGCGCGGGCTGCTCGCACAGAATCAACTGAGTGTTGGATTTCTCCTTCATCTGTGAGAGTTCGGCGATCAGCATATCGGCCAGATAATCTATAAACTGCCGTTGTTGATCACCAAACTCAGACGAAACAACGCTCGCACGTCCTTTGATAACGGACATTTCTCCAATGAGCTTCTCAAGCTCCTGCTCTGCCGATCTTGACATAATGCCCCCACAACTAGTTCTGCTTGTTGAGTTGATCGATAGCTGCCGATGTGCTGATAACCTCGACGAACTGCGAGGCGATTTGAACTGCCGCATCGTGAATAACCGACTCCTTGTCGAACGATTTTGCGTTGCTCGTCGATGCGTCGAATACAAATGCGACGTTGTGTTTGTATCTTTCCGCATCGATAAGTGTCGCGAGACAAGAGGTTGATCCGCAAAGCCCTGCAAGAATGGCCGCGGTGCCGCCGTTTTCCTCCATCATTCGAAGAAAATTCGGATTGCTATAGGCCGACGGAGAGAGTCTCTCAAAGACCATTTCAGAGCCGTACGGCGTAAAGCCCTCGATCCAATCGCTGCCACCAGCGCACTCGTTGAATGCAACCGCCTTTGGAGAAAGGCGAATGTGAGCGATTGCAAGTCGATTTTCGCGCGCCGCTATCAACAGCTTTTGGCAATTATCAATTGCTGCGCGAATGCCTGCGATACGCATTGGCCTGCCTTCGAGCAGGAATTCCCTCTGCAGATCGATAAAGATCGCAAGAGGCGCTACGGCCGATGGCCTATAGCGACTCAGCGGTAAAACAATGGACACTCTTAGCCTCTTGAGTTTTGCGGATAGCGTCCAGCCTGCCGTTCGACCTTTCCAAAACACCAACGTGGTGCCACATGCCTTCTGGTCGGTCGATTACATATGGATCAGTCTGAAGCGTGATTGGATCGGGGTGCGGTTCCACCTCTAATTTCATTTCGCAGTACCGATAGCCGGAGAAGTTCAGCTCCGGCCGCTTCTCAATCCGTTGTCCTCCAAGAAGTCTCCAGAACGGTTCCGAGTATTCATTCACATGACCGTAGATGGTTGTGTATCCCTTCTTGCGCGCATACTCTATGCCTGCGCGGGCAACCAAGAATGCGATGTGCGTCGATCTAAAGACCTGTCGCACTGCAAAGTGTTCGAGCTTTGCAAAGCCAGCAAAGAAGCGTGCGCGCAAACAACCCGCCGGCTCGCCGTCCACGCAGCCGAGCAAGTGCGTGGCACAGTAATCGTTAGCCCCGAACTCCTCATCAAACGGGCACGCCTGTTCGCCCATGAACACCGCGGCACGAATTGTACGCACTTTATTGAGATCGTCCGCGGAGTTGACTAGGCGTACTGAAAGCTGCCGGTTCGATTGCCGTGTGCGCACGACCTTGCAATATGCGGGAGAGTCCAACTTAAAGGCTCCTCGACGGAGGACGGAGTGGATATACAGCTAGACAGCCGGAGCGGAGGTCATCGCCACGAAAGACGGGTACACCGCCCATCTTTAGGACGTGAGCTATTCCCTTCGGCGATCCACCGCGGGCATAGACATTGATGTTGTTGAAACGTGGTTCTGTGAAATGCCGTTCGACCATTGGCATCACGATCTTGCCAATCCCCTTTGCGACAATGCCCCAGCCATAAAGCGCGGCCGGGACTTCGCCAGCACGACATAACATCGACAGCGAGGGGTCCTTGGCGTTAAACCTCCGGCTCTTGATTGCTTCAACGCCTGAGCTGTTCAGAAGCAAAACGCCAAAGAAGCCCACTACAGCCGGCTCGCAAGACTCCCGAGACTTGAGAATTGAGAATAGGCCCTCGGCGCCAAACGCTATCACCCGGCTTATCGTCTCCACGCTGGGTGCGCTTTCGTTGAATTCTGCCGCGGCGAGTTCGGCGATCACCGTTGCATCACACAACTGAGCCGGACGCACTGAGATATCAGCGTATTGGGTTACGGCCGTCGGCGCATCTAGTGCGCCGTCGGGCTCGTTTTTATTGATTCCGCCCACGGCCGGCTTCAAAGTCACGCTTAGGTCCCTTTCTCCATGCCAACACAAAGTGCTGACCATGAAGCAACGAGCCAAGCGATCGCTACGCAAGAATTCTCAGAGGGGGTCTCAGGAAATCGATGTACCTCACGAATTCGATCCCAGGGTATTGGTCTGGGACGACCTTCGTATCTTCTTTGAAGTGGCGGAGGCCGGTTCGATTGTGGGCGCCGGAGCGCGACTCGGTATGCAGCAAGCAACGGTTAGCCGTTACGTGACACGGCTGGAGCAGAAGCTAGGTGTGGTCTTGCTCGTTCGAACACGAACGGGAGTTCACTTGACCGAGGCCGGCACGAGCGTCCTGCAGAACGCCAAAGCTCTTCAAACGGCGGTAGCAGATATTCGACGCAAGCTTCCAAACCACAAGAGCGAGATAGGCGGTGTTGTTCGACTATCAGTCCCGGAAGGCGTTGGGACGTATTGGTTGGTCCCCAGGTTGCCGGAATATCAGCGGCTGCACTCTCGGCTAACAATCGACTTAACCAGCGGAATGCAGATTAGCGACACGATGAACGCCGAGACGGATGTCGCGATTTAATATGTTGAGCCCAAAGACAAAGACTTAATCAGAATTCGTCTCGGTACGCTGCACTCGTTGCTGTTTGCGTCCGCTGACTATGTGAAATACTTCAGTCTCCCGAAGTCGTTTGCGGACCTCCGGCATCACAAAATCATATCGAGCGCCTATAGCCAGTTTAATGAATTGAAGTTCCTGGAGCTATTAGGGATTTCGCGGGCCGAAGGAGCAGTCGCGTTTCGAACCGGCTCGGCGGTCGCGCACGCGGCGCTCTTAAAGAGGGGCGGCGGCATCGGGTTGCTGCCGAGTTACGCAGCCATCATTGACCGCACCCTCATCCCAGTTGAGGGTGATGATATACCTCGCTCGAAGAACGATTTCTGGCTCGTATTTCATCCTCGCATGCGAAGCATTCCTCATATCTCAGCGTTAATAGACTGGATCGTAGAAAGCTTCGACAGGCGACGGTTTCCCTGGTTTCGAGACAAGTACATATCGACAAGTGAGCTTAGAGCGCTGCCAGATGATGATTGGAAGATCAACGCACTCGATTTCGCGTAAATTTAGAGGTCGCCATCGACAGATCGCGAGGCCCAGAATGGTCAGTCACGTTTGGTCCGCGTGCTACGCATGACAGTACACTCCGCCAAAGTTGAGGACACTGCGCTTGAGCAGTTTCCTGTGGGCGCGAACAGCCGCCGGTTCTGGCTAACCTTCTTTCCCGACGCCACTCCCGATGAATGGTCCGATTGGCGATGGCAGCTCCGCAGGCGCATAAGGAGCATGAAGGATTTGACCCGAATCTTTCTGCTCTCGGACGACGAGCGCGATGCCGTGATGCGCCACCAAGGCCCACTACCAGTCGGCATCACGCCTTATTACGCCGGCCTCATGAGCCCGGAAGACCCGTTTGATGCTCTACGGCGCACACATATCCCGGTCGGTACCGAATATCTTAGAACGCCCGGCGAGGCGGATGACCCACTGGCGGAAGACAGAGGCGCGCCGGTCCCCGGCCTGATTTATCGCTACCCTGACCGTGTGCTGCTCCTTATCACAGGTTTCTGCTCGACTTATTGCCGCTATTGCACGCGCTCACGCATGGTCGGCACGGCAGGTGGTGACTACAACTTCTCGGTTCGCCAGTGGGACAGAGCAATCGACTATATCGAGCAGCATGCAGAGATTAGGGACGTGCTCATGTCCGGCGGTGATCCGCTGACCATGGCAGATGAAAAGCTTGACTATCTGCTGGGACGCCTCCGCGCGATCCGCCACGTCGAGTTCCTGCGCATCAGTACGAAAGTACCAGTTGTGCTGCCAATGCGCATTACGCACAACTTGACGAACATCTTGCGCAAATACCATCCGCTATGGATGAGCATTCACTTCACGCACCCGTCCGAGCTTACGCCCGAGACGACGGAGGCAGTCGCGCGGCTGGCTGATGCAGGCATTCCGCTTGGCAGCCAGACAGTACTGCTCAAAGGCATCAACGACAGTGTCGCGACGATGAAGAAGCTTTGTCACGGCCTCCTGATGCGCCGTGTGAAGCCCTATTACCTCTACCAATGCGACCCAATCACCGGCTCGTCACACTTCCGCACTCCGGTTGAGAAGGGGCTTGAGATTATCGAAGCCTTGCGAGGCCACACCACTGGCTATGCCAGTCCCTATTTCGTCGTTGATGCTCCGGGAGGTGGTGGCAAGATTCCGCTGCTGCCGGACTATATCGTCGGCCGTGATGCCGATGATCTGATCCTACAAAACTTCGCAGGCGAGCTTTACCGCTATCCCGATCCCGGAGGTACCCTCGGCGCTGAGAAGGGCAAGCCAGAAGGGCCATCAGCGATCACCGACGCAAACCACACATGAACGAAATCGATATTGGCGCACTGCTGGCACCATCATAAGGATTTGGGGTGACGAAGCTGTTCTGATCGCGTCGATGCGCGCGGACAACTTCCTAGAGGCCGGCGACATGAAGGCGTTTCAGGTGTGGCAACACGTGATCACCGCCATCAAGGAAGTGGAGCGTCGTGAGCCGGTTTACGGCGAGCGGATGCATCGATGTGCGGTCGCTTCTCCGCTGATCGCATGACCTGTCGGCCGATCGATCGGAAGGTCGGAAGCATGCGTAGCCCAGGGGAGACGGAATTGGTTGGGCAGGTTGTGGGCTAGCTAGCAGGAGATTAGGAAACCGCCGCTCGATCCTGCTGGGCTAAGGGGACGGTGCGCCTGGTATCGCACTGAAGAGTTGGCGGTGGAACCGATCAACTGCAGCGACACTCCCGTCGCGGCTCGTTAACACGTCGGGTGATAATGGGATGCCAATTCTCTTGTTGCGATGCCTGTGCGGCTTCTATAAACCGCAGAATTCCGCGAAGGATGGGTGGCTGAGTGGTTTAAAGCACCGGTCTTGAAAACCGGCGTGGGTGCAAGCCCACCGGGGGTTCGAATCCCTCCCCATCCGCCACTTCAGAACAGAACTGCAAACGCCGGGCGTAGCCGGCTTTGCGCCGGCGGTAGCCGCCGCCATCGATCCTAATCCGCTCACGAGCCGTCTCGGCGAACTTCTGGACGATTTGCGACGTGATAGCCTGCTGGGCCGACGACTCCAGCATCGCGGTGGCACGCGCGGCATCGGCTTGCGTCTGGTCGCGGATAGTCATCTAGGACAGCTTCCCCGACCATGCGCTACGATCTTGATCTGGTTAACCAGTTGTGTTGCGAAATTGGCTTGATAGTGCGTGCTGACACCGATCGCCGTGTGGAGGTCGATCTCGGCCGGGACGCAGTCCTGTGCTTTCAGAACGCCGAACGCGAGGAAGATTGCCTAATCGGCTTTCTCGGCACGCCCTGGCACACGCACGATAATCTGATGTTCACTGATGCTTGCGGCAATTATGTCGAACTCGACTCTCTCAACCTAATTACGGTCTTAAAGGAGGGGCGAGTTCTCGTTTGCGAACGGGAGGTGAAGGGTCGGATTGTGGATCGCTGGCTGGTTCACTGCGAGTACAACGACGAGTTCAAGTATCTTGAAGAAGACGAGCGGATCATCGTGCGTCGAGGGCTTCATAGGGCTATGGCGTTGATGTAGTGCTCATCATCGTCGGTCGTGGCCATGCGAACTCGTTCGCCTAGGCCTTTGCGAGGCTCTTGATATAGGCGGCGAGGTCGTTGATCTCGTTGCGTGTAGGCGTGATGCCACGCATCGGTGGATGGGGCGTGATGAGCCATGCCTTGATCCACTTGTCGTCGCGTCTTTGAGCGATATCGGCGAAGGTCGGCGCCTCATCACTCTGTGAGACTTGCTGCGGCTCGACCGCATGGCATGAGGAGCACCATTGCCGTGCGAGCTTAAGGCCGTTTACGGCATCGCCCGCTGTGCCCGCGGCAAGCGTGGGGGAAGCCGTGCAACACCATGCGCCGGCGCAAGCTGCGGCCAGCGCGAAAGCTGCGAGACGATGGGCTGGTTTCTTCATCGGTTTCATCCGCATGCCGTCAAGAGGTTGAGCCGAATTCTTAGGCTAACCTATAAACCGGCTCCCTCGCCAAAGATTTAAGACGGGAGGCGTGGGCGAGAAGGGCGCTCAGAACGAATCGCAGGTCCGTCCCGCTAGCGAGAAAGGCGCCCTGATAACAGCCACGAAGCTTGAGCGCGAGATCTGAGCACAGCGCGCCATCCCTGAATGCTACCGCGCCGGTGCCGCTGAAGCCTGCGTGCCGGTTGTTGCTGCAGCCGTTTCACTTAAGTCGGTGTCGGTATCCGCGCGCATGAGATCCTCGCGCAAGATCGAAAGGGCGAACTCATCAACCTCGCGCAGATAGGGATGCTGCAATGCGGCCGGGCGACGGAAAGCGAAGCGATAGAGCGGCGGCAGCGTTACGCCCAGATCAATCAGCATATGACTGGTCAAGGCGTTGCGGGCATGCTCGAGCATCAGACAACCGGCACCCACGCCGGCCATCGCGAGGCTGATAATCGTATCGGGGTGTTGGGCGCGCGTGACAACATCGAAATCTGTGATGCCGGCGTCCGCGAGAAGCTGCACGACCATGCGCTCAAGAAACGATCCGGCAAGCGGCATGATCATCGGCAGCTTCATCTTGCTGCCGACCTTCCATGTACCGGCGAGCGGATGTTTCGGGCTGACGAGGAGCAGCGGGCGCGAGGTTCCGATGAACTCGGCGGAGGGCTCCTCCGGGCGGGAATAAACTGCCGCATAGGCAAGATCGAGCTTGTTCGCGCTCGTTGCCTGCTCGGCCTCGCCACTCAAGGTGAGACGCACGAACTCGATCTCGGTCTTGGGATGCGCGGATTGAAAGCGCGCGAAGTTGGGCAGGAACAGGTGTTCAAGAACGTAATCGCCGGCGCCAACTCGCACACGCTGCGGCGCGGGTTCAGCCGAAAGCCCTTCGACTTCTTCCGCCGCATCAAGCAGTTCGGGCGCCTTGCGTAGCAGGGCTGTGCCCTTTTCATTGAGGGCAGGGATGGTGCCAGGGCGCCGGTCGAAGAGCTTGCAGCCGAACTTGCGCTCTAACGCACGGACTTGATCGCTGACCGCAGCCGGAGACACGCCGAGCCGTGCAGCCGCAGCGGCAAAGCTCCCGGTTTCAGCGACAAGAACGAATGTCTGTATTTGGCGGAATGTTGCCCGCAGCATGGTTTTCCCCCGCTACCTCACCCTCGGTCTTGAGCGGTCTGCGCTATCGTCCGCTCGCCAGCTTATTATGACCAGCAGTCATACACACAAGCTGGTCCTTGTCGCTAGCGGAAAGCCGCTATTTCGTTGCTTTCTCGCTCCGGAAAGGAGCCAACTCCAACGAAAATCGCGGAGTCTCGGGAGGATAAGTCGGTCCCATGGTAGAAAGCTTGAATCGCTTTGCGCGCGCGAAGGGCGCGCCGTCTTTGGTCAACACGCTGCTTCGATCAGCCGGGCTCGCCGCGATCGTCGCCGTTGCGGGCGTGATGAGTGCCGGCGCCAAGGACGTGCCGCAGACCCATGTCTATTGGGGCGATCTCCACCTTCATTCCAACTATTCGTGGGATGCCTATGGCACTGGCAATACGAGCTTGACGCCGGATGATGCTTATCGTTTCGCGCGCGGATTGCCCGTCATGCATCCGGCCTATCACGAGGAGATTCAAATCAGGCGTCCGCTTGATTTCCTCTCGGTCACCGACCACGCGATCATGATCGGTACGCAAGTGATGCTCGATCGCCGAGACCCCAAGCTGCTCTCGACAGAGTGGGGCAAGAAAATGCTGGCCATTCATGAAAAGGAACCGGTCGCAGGTGCGATGCGCCAGGGCGGCGCAATGGGCGCCATGGGCGGCCCGCCATCGCAATACAAAGGCCCGCCAATCAAGGATCGTGCGGCGTTCATGAGCCAGGTGTTCTCACCTGAGGTGCGTGAAGAGACCTGGGACGATGAGATCGCCGCTGCGGAAAAGAATAATATCCCGGGCAAGTTTACGGCGCTGATCGGCTGGGAATGGACCTCGACGCCGGGCGGCAGAAACTTGCATCGTTGCGTTATCAGCAACGCCAATGGCGAGGAGGCCAAGAAATTCATTCCGTTCAGCAATTATGAGAGCTTGCGGCCAGAGGATTTGTGGGCCTGGCTTGACAAGACGAGCAAAGCGACGGGCGTTGATTTCATCTCGATGCCGCACAACTCCAATCTCTCCGGTGGCCTCATGTTCGATGTGGTCGACAGCGACGGGCGTCCGATCAGTGCCGAATATGCACGCGAGCGCATGCGCTGGGAGCTTGAGGTTGAAATCACACAGGGCAAAGGCACATCCGAGATCCTGCCGCAGCTTGCCCCAAGTGACGAGTTCGCGAATTTCGAAATTTGGCAAAGGCTGCTCACGCCGGTGCCACAGCCGGCGAGCCCACATGATTATGTGCGCACGGCGCTGCTTGAAGGTCTCGACTTCAAGCACAAGATCGGCGTGAACCCCTACAAGTTCGGCATTATCGGCAATACGGATTCACACACTGGCCTCTCCGCGGTTCAGGAGAACCATTTCCAGGGTCACTTCGTAACCGATGCGACGCTGGAATATCGCCAGAACGAGGTGAAGCCGGACGCGAAGCAGCGCTTTATCTTTCCGGCCTGGAAGCTTGCCGCTTCCGGCCGTGCGGCAGCTTGGGCTACCGAGAATACGCGCCAAGGCATATTCGATGCCTTCAAGCGGAAGGAAGTCTACGGCACGACAGGCACGCGTATCGTCTTGAGAGTCTTTGGCGGGTTCGACTTCCGCGCAGGCGATGCGAGGGCGAAGGACGTCGCCACGGTCGGCTATAGCAAGGGCGTTCCGATGGGCGGCGATCTGACCAATGCACCAAAGAACAAGGCGCCGAGCTTCCTGATCTATGCTGCCAAGGATCCTCTCAGCGGTAATCTTGACCGCGTTCAGGTCGTCAAGGGCTGGGTCGACGATGAGGGCAAGACGCAGCAGCACATCTACAATGTCGCCTGGTCGGGTGATCGCAAGCTGGACGGCAAGGGCAATCTGCCGCCAGTCGGCAACACGGTCGACGAGAAGACTGCAACCTTCACCAACACAATCGGCGCGGTGCAGCTCTCGACGGTTTGGAAGGATCCGGATTTCAAGCCGGGTCAGCTCGCCTTCTATTATGTGCGCGTTTTGGAGATTCCGACGCCGCGGCATTCGCTCTATGATGCGGTTGCGCTCCACATTCCGGTCAGCGACACGGGCGAGCCCGCAAGCATTCAGGAACGTGCCTATTCATCACCAATCTGGTACACGCCAGCCAATCAATCATGAAGTGGCTAAAGCATTTCTTGCGTGATCCGCTTCTGCACTTTCTGATCGTCGGCGGGCTTCTGTTCGCCGGCTATCAGCTGGTTCAAGGCCCGCGGCAGACAGCGAGCGATAACACGACGATTGTCGTTGATCGCGCGAAGCTGCTCACCTTCCTGCAATACGAGTTGGTCGCGTTTCAGCCGAAATACTTCAAGGCTCAGTTCAATGCGATGAACGACGGCGAAAAGCGTGATCTCGTGGCGAAATATGTGCGCGAGGAAGCGCTCTACCGCGAAGCCGAAGCAATGGGCCTGTCGGAAGGTGATTATGTCATCCGGCGCCGCATGGTCGAAAAGATGCTGTATCTGATCGACGATACGGCGACCGAATCCTTCTCACCGACGGATGAGGCACTGAAGGCGTATTATCTCAAACATCGGGACCGCTACGAGGAGGCGCCCTCGCTGACATTTACGCATGTCTTTGTCGATAGCGAGATCAAGCGGCCGCAAAGCGCGGAGAATGCCGCTGAGGCTTTGAAGAAGCAGCTCGAAGAGAAGCACGCCGGCTTCAATGATGCGCCCGCTTATGGTGACCGCTTTCCTTATCTGCAGAACTATGTGGATCGCGATCCGCAATTCATCGAGCATCAGCTTGGTGCCGGCTTTGCTTCAGCGGTGATGAAGCTCACGCCGTCCGACCACGTCTGGTATGGGCCGATTAAATCGCAATTCGGCTATCATCTCGTTCTCATCACCCGGCACGTGCCGGCTCGTTTGCCGAAGCTTGCAACTGTACGCGAGCAGGTGAAGGACGATTTGCTGCGCGACACCGTGGCGGCCTATCGCAAAAAGGCGGTCGCCGATCTTATTGGCCGCTTTAAGGTGAAGCTCAACGGTATTTCGCTTAAGCCGGGTGAGAGGACGCCAGCCGATATTGCAAGCGCCGCGGGCTCGATTCAATGAGCGCGTGCAATAGAGTGGCTTGGCTATGCGCTCGCGCATTTCTCGTTTGCGCCTGGATGCTCGCATTCGTGGCGCCTGCGGCAGCTCACGATGCGCGCCCACTTTCAGTCAATATCGTCGAGCAAAGCGCGCATCTCTACATTGCCTATATCCGTGTACCACCGACGGTGTCGGATCAAGACCGGCCTCAAGTGCTGTGGCCCAAGGTGTGCGCCGTCGCCGGTGACGACATGCGCGGCATCCCGGTCGACGGTCAGGAGCGCGTAACGCTTCGCTGCCAATCGGGCCTTGAAGGCACGCACATCAAAGTCGCTTACCCCGTCTTCAATCCATCGCTATCGACGCTTTTCCGGCTGCGCGAGCTCAACGGCAAAGTGATTACGCGCGTTCTGCCGCCTGACGAAACCGATTGGGAAGTGCCGAAGGCGCCGGGATGGAAGGCCGTGGCGGCCGGTTATCTCAAGCTGGGCATTCAGCACATCTGGAGTGGTATCGATCATCTTCTCTTTGTGACGGGGTTGTTGATTCTCGCGGGCACGATGCGCCGTGTGCTGCTGGCAATCACGGGTTTCACGATTGCACATTCGATCACGCTGTCGCTTTCCGCGCTCAATCTCGTCGTGCTGCCGGAGCCGCCGGTCGAGGCCGCGATCGCACTCTCGATCCTGTTTCTGGCGCGCGAGATAGCGTTTCCCAGCCCGGGCAGCTTGGCCGGGCGCTTTCCAATTCTGGTGTCTTCATCTTTTGGCTTGCTGCACGGCTTCGGCTTTGCTGCTGCGTTGCGCGAGGTCGGCCTGCCGACCAAGGAGCTTGCCGTCGGGCTCCTGTGCTTCAATCTCGGCGTGGAGATCGGCCAGATCACCTTTATTCTCGGCATTGTCGCGCTCGCCTGGATCGGTCTCAAGATCGTTCGGTCGGGCGGGTTCCATCGTTTGCCACAGCTGGCGTTGCTGCAGGGCCGGCTCGGTCTTGTCGGCGGTTATGCGCTCGGCATTCCGGCGGCATTCTGGTTTATCCAAAGGCTCGCGGCGTTCTAGCTGCGCAAGCGCCCGCGGCAGGTGCCAAACGCCGGGGCGCGCGCTATCTTTCGCGCATGGCAACTTCCAAAGCACCCCGGCTCTGGCTCAGAATTATTGTGCCCGATGCGGGCGCGATCGGCCCCGGCAAAATCGATCTCTTGCGCTCGATCGATAAGATGCAATCGATCTCGGCCGCGGCGCGCGATCTCGATATGTCTTATCGGCGTGCGTGGATGCTGCTTGACGAGACACGGCGTATTCTCGGCACCGATATCATCACGACCCGCGCTGGCGGCGCCGACCGGGGCGGAGCGGTGCTCACGGACGCCGGGCGCGGTTTGATCGGCGCATATGAGCGGATTTGCGAGGCGGCCGGAAAAGCGGCCCAAGGTGAGCTTGAGAGGCTGGCCGTTGCGCGGGCGCCTGCGGCGACCGTCGCTGCGGCGCGCAAGAGACGCAAGAGCAAAGTGTCTTAACAGCTTACCAAACTTGAAAGGTTAGGCTCCCGGCCAAAGAGAGTGCAGGGGATCATGGCCAGCCGGTTATTCACCGCTACGCAAGGGCAAAGCCGCCCATTCGCGCGCCTGGACCTGCTCGCGATCGGCCGCGAAGCCTATTTCAGCTTTGCGCCGGTGAGCGGACTCGTCGAAGCCGACGAAGACTTTGCCGAAAAGCTTGATTTCATCTTGGGCGAGGATACCGGCCCGAAGGGGGTATTGGAACGCATCCACGCCCAGGACAAGAGCGGCGTCGATGCGCTTCTTTGTGAGATTGAAGCAGGTGCTCGCTTGAGCGGAGAGGTGCAGTTCCGCGTTGCTTGCTCCGATGGCGAGCTGCGTTGGCTGCGCTTGCGAGCGGCAAGAGCACCGGCCGAGCCGACCAATGCGCTGCGCTTGATCGGCAGCTTTGCCAATATTCACGCCGAGAAGGAGCGTGAGGCTTCGATCGAGCTCAGCGCACGCCGTCAAGACGATCTATTGCGGCAGATCGAGGTGATGCGCGCACAGCTTTCATATGTGCTTGAGGTCGTTGAGTCCCAGCGAGTTTGGGTTTGGGATTTGGAAAGTGGAGCGTCGGGCCTGCTTCAGGGGTTGGCGCAGCTGCTCGGCCTCAATCAGCGTACGGAGCTTTCGAGCCTTGAAGCGCTGCAAGAGCGCGTTTATGCCGAGGATTGGCCGATTGTGCGTGATGGCTTGAGCCGTCTTTGGCAGGAGGAAGCGCAGCCGATCTCGCTCGATTATCGCGTTCGCTCGAAGGAGGGCGGTTGGCAATGGGTGCGCACGCGCGGCGGCCTATGGCGGCGCGGCGAGATCAGCGGGGTCGTTTGCGCCGGCACACATGCGATCGTGACCGGTGAGCGCGAGGCGCGTGCGCGCCGCGACCGTGAAAGCGCCTTGTTCACCGCATTCCTTGAAAGTGCACCGGCCGCGGTTGCCATGTTCGATAAGGACCTGCGCTATGTCTACGCTTCGCAGCGCTGGTGCACGGACTACGGATTGGATTCGCGGAATTTGATCGGCCGCAGCCACTATGAAGTGTTTCCTGAAATCGACGATGAGTGGAAAGCGATTTATCAGCGTTGCCTTCAAGGAGCAGTCGAGGCGAGAGAAGTCGACCGTTTCGAGCGCGCGAACGGCAAGGTGCAATATCTGCGTTGGATCGTACGCCCGTGGCACATGTCGGATGGGTCGATCGGCGGCATTATTATGCTGACCGAGGAGATCACCGATCGGCAGCGCCGCGCCGCTGAAATCGCCGAAGATCAGGAGCGATTGAACGCCGCTCTCGCAATCGCAGATGCGGCGGTTTGGGAGTACGACCTCACGACTGAAAGATTTTACGGTTCGGAACGGCTTGCCGAGCTCGCCGGATGCGATCATGTCGATGCCAGCTGGGTGCGCGACTTCGTCTCCACCTTGCACCCAGATCATGTCGAAGAGTTTCGCGCGGCGGCAGAGAGATTCTGGAGCGGCGCGGTCGACCGCGTGGCCATTGATGTCAGCGTGCGCAAGGCCAATGGGGGATATCGTTGGTTGCGCTCCTATATCAGCGCCATGGGTGATCGCAGCTCCGGGCGCTTGATCGGCTTTCTCAAGGATATCGGATCGCTCAAAGAGGCGGAGCTTACCGCGCGCAATGCCGAGGAGCAGGCGAATGCCGCAAATATGGCGAAGTCGCGCTTTCTAGCGACGATGAGCCATGAGATCCGCACGCCGCTCAATGGCGTGCTCGGCATGGCGTCGGCGCTTGAGACTTCCGGGCTCACGGTCGACCAGCGCGCGATGCTCGCGATTGTCCAATCGTCCGGCGAGGATCTGCTTGCGCTTCTCAATGATCTACTCGACATGGCGAAGGTCGAATCCGGCACGGTCGAGCTTAACGAATCCAGCTTCTATCTGCCGGACCTCGTCCAGCGCGTTGCCGCGCTCTTCACCGACTCGGCGCGCGCCAGACATACCGAGCTTAATGTCGCGATTGCGCCCAGCGCTAGAGTTCAGGTGAAGGGCGATGCGATGCGCATTCGCCAAATCTTGAACAACTTGATCTCGAACGCCTTGAAGTTCACCGATGACGGTGAAATCACCGTGTCCGTTGAGCGCGCGCCGATACAAGGCAAGGCCGCGCAGACGGTCATCAAGGTCGCCGATACCGGCATCGGTATCGCGGCCGACGACCTCGAACGTGTATTTGAGCCCTTCGTCCAAATCGATCCGTCCTTGAACCGGCGTTACGAGGGCACAGGGCTCGGCCTTGCGATTTGCCGCCGGCTTGCGGAGCGCATGGGCGGTACAATCAACGTGTGCAGCCAGCCGGGCAGGGGGTCGATCTTTTTGGTCGCTTTGCCGCTTGCCGAGGTTGAGGCAGATGCCACCGAGCCCGCTGAAGCAGCGCGGGAAGCGCATGGGCGCGGCGATCTAGGTGCGTTGCGCGTTCTGGTCGCCGAGGACAATCGCAAGAACCAGATCGTGATCGAAAAAGTGCTTTCGACCACCGGTGTCGAGATCATCTTTGCGGCCGACGGCAAAGAAGCGCTTGCGCGCTGGCGCGAGAACGAGGTCGATCTCGTTCTTATGGATGTGCGCATGCCGGTTGCCGATGGGCTCTGGGCATCACGGGAGATTCGCCAGCTTGAGCAGAGCGAGGGGCGCCCGCGCACACCGATCATTGCGTTGAGCGCTGATGCGACGGCTGAAGGCGTGCTCGATGCGCTCGGCGCGGGCATGGATGCCCATATCTCCAAGCCGATTCAAGTCAGGCCGCTGCTGGAGACGATCGCCTCGGTCATTCGTCGGCCCACGGCCTAGTTGGCGGTTGCGCTCACAACCATAGTGCGTGTGAGGGCGAAGGCGATTTTCTCGTAGAGCTCGCGGCCCGTGATCGGCTTGCGCACGAAGGCATCAACACCGGCCTCACGGGCTGCGATCACACGCGAGTGCTCGGTGTAGGATGTCATCATGACGATCGGCACGCGAGCCTTTTGGGGATCCTTCATATTGCGCACGCGCGCGACAAACTGGATGCCGTTGCTGCCGCCAAGATGATAGTCGACGATCAGCAGCATCGCGCCCTGGGCTTGATAGTGGTCGAAGGCCTGCTTGGGATCAGATTCGCCAACAATACCGCGCATACCGAAGGCCTCAAGCACGGCGCGCACGATCTCAATCATGTGCTCGTTGTCGTCGACAATGAGGCAGCGTTTGCAGCTGGCAAGGATCGAGTTCATCCGCTGGGCTTTCTGCTTCTGGCGGCCGGTACAGAAGCCTAGGGGGAGGAAGGTTGATAAGGAGTTGTTTGTAAGGGTTAGCGAGTAAGCCCAGGCATGGCGCGCGGGCCTTCGCCCTCGTCCCAAATGTGGTCATGTCCGCCCTGGCGCCCCGGGCGCCAATAGCCTTCGGCCGCGATCCGCGCCTTATCGAACCCGCGGGCAATCAAGCCCTGACGCTGAGCGCGCACGGTGCTGGTTTCGCCGATTACATAGGCCTGTCCAGTTCCTGGCGGGAACTGGAAAGACTTGAGGCGTTCAATCAGGGCTGCGCTTGCGGGTTTTGCCGCTCCGCCGCGAAAGATCCATTCGAGCTTGACATCGGCCTTTGGATTGAGCTTTTGCGCCTCGCCCTCGTTCTCCACTTCAAGGAACGCGCAGGCGTGTGCGTCGGCCGGCAGGCTTTCAAGCATGGCGAAGATGCCAGGAAGGCAAGTCTCATCGCCCGTGAACAGATGCCAATCGGCCTCCGGATTGATCACGGTGCGGCCGCGCGGGCCTTGTGCCTCGATTTTGTCTCCCGGCTTTGCCCGTAGCACCCAGCGCATCGCCGGGCTGGTCGCATCATGTAGAACAAAGTCGATTGCCAGGCGCTTGGCAGCCTTGTCGTGCCAGCGGATCGTGTAATGCCGCCGTGCCGGCTCGCCGTTCGGTTGCGGAATTATCAGGACAATGTCCTGCGCCGGCTTGTGGTCGAGCTCACCCAGTGTATCGCCCGTGAAGATCACGCGGCGCATATGCGGTGTGATTTCGGCTGTTTCGACAACCGTGAGCGGCCATAGCCGTCCTGGTGGGCGGCGGGGAGGCCTGCCTACGAGGCCGGAAACTGGCTGAGACGGCGCGTCGTTCATGGCTTTTTCCTCTCGGACCCTGGCGGCTGCCGCTAGAGATAGGAAATTTGAGAACGATTCTCAAGTTAGCCGGGAGGACGTTTGCGATTTCTTGTGAGCTTGGACACTAGCCTCGCGGCACTTCTCAAGGTGCTGCCATGTCCGAGCCGACGACAAATCCCCCAACGACGCCCAAGGCGACCTCCGACGATATCCTGGCGGCGGTCTATTCGCTGGTTGCCGTCGTGCAAGCGCTTGAAGAGTGGCACCGCGCGGATAAGCCCATCGCCTTCGAGCCGGATGCCGAAGGTGACAGCGAGGAAGCGCAAGTCGCTTAGTTCACGGGTTCAAGCCTGCAAAAAACTTTGTTACTCTCTCCCACACTGGGTGATGAGGTAGTGCGATGGGGCACTGGGGCTTGCGCGCCGCAATCGTCGCGGTGTTTTGCGCGGTGGCGGCGAGCGCTTTGCATTATGGCAAGGAATTCACGCAAGGCTTGCGCGTGGAGCGCGCGGCCTACGCTGCATCCGAGGTGCCGAGCGGCGCTCTCGCGGCACTTGATGGCCAGACCGAGGCCATCAATGACCGCCTGCCTGTGCATCTCGTAAATACGACCGACTGGCATATGACGACCGTGACGCTGGCGTTCGAGACCACGGACCGGAAGGCGCCGCTCTCCACCAAGATCATACAAAAGTTTGATGACGGCCCCTGGGCGCCCGGCGCGGCGATTGAGCGGGCCGTGAGGCTCGCGGCGAATTGGAATGGCCGCAAAGTGCATTACTCGGTGATCTCCGCTGTCGGCTTCCATTAGTCGTAAAATCCGGCTGCATTGCTGAAAATTAAGGCCTTGCTAACCGGTTAAGCGGTTCAGTCAGAGCTTGGACACGTTAATCTCTATTGGGACCCGGGCGAGTCGAGCAAAGCGCGGCGCCGGGAGGGCAGGTAGTTCGGTTCATGCGCTTGCGTCTCTGGTTATTTCTCGTTCTTGCAGCCATCCTTGCCGGCTGCGCCAGCACGCATCCGACGCGCAAGGCCGCAACCTACAGAGTTGGCTCGCCCTATCAGGTCGCGGGCAAGTGGTATTATCCGCGCGAGCAGCCGAATTATGACGAGGTCGGCACGGCTTCTTGGTACGGGCCGGGCTTCAATGGCCGCCGGACCGCTGACGGTGAAATATACGATCAACGATCACTTACAGCGGCGCACGCGACGTTGCCGTTGCCGGTCAATGTGCGCGTGACCAATCTGGACAATAATCGCTCGATCGTCTTGCGCGTGAATGACCGCGGGCCGTTCCACTCCGGGCGGATCATTGATGTGTCCGAGCGCGCTGCTGAGCTGCTCGGCTTCAAGCAGGCGGGAACTGCGCGCGTGCGCGTCGAATATCTTGGCCGCGCCACGGGCGAGCCTTACACGATGATTGCATCGTCCAAGCCGCAGCCGAAGGAACCGCCGCCAAGCTCGCGGCCATCGAGTACTGCAAGCGGGACGGTGATGGCGAGCATGGCGCCGATCCCTAATCCGCCTGCGCCGATCGTCAGCTCCAAGGATTTATCCACTGTTGCGAGCAACCCACCGCAGATGCGTGGATCGATTGCGGAACGGGTGGCGCAGGCAGAAGTTCCGGCAAGCGCGAATTTCGATTCAAGTCCGGCACCCGGCGATTTGCCCGGCGACGCGGATTTCGCGGATGCGCCCGCACCGGCACCGCCGGCTGCCGAGTTCTACGGCAGACGCGGCGCCTGCGCAGACCGATTTCATCTGCACTGCTTTATGTGCAAGTCGGCGCATTCACCGACGCCCATAATGCGATGCTGGTGTATGATCAGGTTCTCGGTTTCGGCAAAGTGTCAGTTTCGCCTGCGGTCGTTAATGGGCAAACCATCTACCGGGTCAGACTGGGCCCTGTGGACGGCGCCGGCGAAGCCTCACGAATCACGTCGAAATTGAAGGCGCATGGCCATGACGGCGCCAAAATCGTGATGCAATAAGCTCACCGACTCGCCTAAACATCGCCGGGGGCGGCTCCGACAACATTTAGAGGCCGATCATGAATTTACGCAGCTTCAAGAGTTTCATTCGGCCCGGGCTCATTTTGACTCTTGTTAGCTCGGCCGTGCTTGCGCTCGCGCCGGCGCGAGCGGACACCATCGACTCGCCCGCACAGCACATCATCCTCATGGATGCCGCGAGCGGCGATATTCTCATCGACAAGGCGGGCGATACGGCAATGCCGCCAGCGTCGATGAGCAAGCTCATGACGCTCGAGATCCTGTTTCACGATCTCAAAACCGGCAAGCTGAAGATGGATGATACATTCCCTGTCAGCGAGAAGGCCTGGGCGATGAAAAAGGCTGGAACCGCGCAAGGTGAAGGCTCGCTGATGTATGTCGGCATCAACGATAACATCAAAGTGAGTGATCTTATCCGCGGCATTATCATCGACTCCGGCAATGACGCTTGTGTTGTCGTGGCGCAAGGCTTGGCTGGAACCGATGCAGACTTCGCAAAGATGATGAATAAGCGCGCGAAGGAGTTGGGCCTTACTGGCAGCCATTTTGCCAATTCCTATGGCTGGCCCGATCCGGATGAGTACATGACAGCGCGCGATCTTGCCGTGCTTGCGCGACACATCATCAACGAATATCCGGAATACTATAAGATCTTTTCCGAGCGTGATTTCACCTGGGAGAAGATCCATCAATATAATCGCGATCCGCTCCTCGGCGTGATGGACGGCGCGGATGGGTTGAAGACCGGACACACCGAGGCATCGGGTTATGGTCTTGTCGCATCGGCGGCGCGCGACGGTCGCCGGCTCATTCTCGTTGTGAATGGGCTCAACTCGCAGGCACAGCGCAAAAGCGAAGGAATGCGTCTTCTGCAATACGGCTTCCGTGAGTTCGATACCTACAAGCTCCTGCAGGCCAATCAGGTGGTTGCTGCAGCCCAGGTCTATGGCGGCAAGAAGAGCGAAGTGCCGCTTGTCGTGCAAACGCCCGTCACGCGCGTGATGAGCGTTGATGCGCGTCAGCACATGAAGGTCACGGTCGACTACAATGCGCCGCTCAAGGCACCGTTGCGCGCGGGCGTTGAAGTCGGCAAGCTCACCATCAATGTGCCGGGCAGCAATCCAACGGTCGTGCCCGTCTATACGGCGGACGCCGTGGGCGGCATGGGTCCGATCCAGGCAATTGGGGCTGGCCTGAAACATCTTTTCTTCGGTGCGATGGGCTCAAGCGCCTCAGATTTCCAGGCACCAAAAAGCGGCGCGGCAGAAGAGTCCGGAACGAAGGCCGGCACTTAGAGCGGGAATGTTCGTCGTCATCGAGGGCATTGACGGCTCCGGCAAATCGACGCTGGCAAAGGCGATCGCCGAGAAGCTGGGTTCGCGCGCCGTGCTGACGCGCGAGCCGACAGATGCTTCGTCTTGGGGGCGGCGCCTGCGCGAGGCAGAGATCAAGGGCCGCCTCAATCGCGCAGATGAGATCGAGCACTTTCACCGCGATCGCATGCACCACCTTGAGACTTTCATTCGTCCTGCGCTGGCGCGCGGGCAGATCGTCATCACCGACCGCTATGTCGATTTAACACTGGCTTATCAGGCAAGCGACATCGCCGATGCCGACAAGTTGTTTGCGCAGATGGCGCCCGAGCTCGATGTGCCGGACCTCGTCATTGTGCTCGATCTACCGGTCGAAACTGCGCTCGGCCGGATCGGCAAGGGCAGAGGGACCAAGACACAGTTCGAACTCAAGGAGACGCTGGAACGCGCACGCGCCATCTATGACAGCCGAAAGGGACCGCAATATCACCATCTTGATGCGACCAAGCCGTTCAAGGAGGTCGTCGCTGCGGCGCTGGCGCTGATCGAGACATCACCGAAATTCCCGACGCCACGATCTTGAAGGGGGTGGGGCGCCGGTCGATAGTTCTGCCCTGAAAGGTTCAAGGCATGGCCGCGCGCAAGAAAGCCAATATCGAAGCGGAGGAGCTGCTTCCGCCGCCTGAAGCGAATAGCGAGCTGATCGGACAAGAGAGCGCCGAGGCGGAGCTGCTGGGTGCGCTGGCGTCCGGCCGGATGCATCATGCTTGGCTTATCACTGGTGCCAAGGGCACGGGCAAGGCGACGCTGGCTTTTCGACTTGCACGGTTTCTGCTCCGCCATGGCCACGCGCCCAATGCGGCTGCTCGATCGACGTCTCTAGCGGTTGCGGCCGAGGACCCGATTGCACGTCAAGTGGCTTCCGGCGCGGCGCAGGATCTGCTCATCCTGCGATTGCCGCGCGATGAACGCACGGGCGCGGAGAAGTCCGTCATACCGGTCGACGAGGTGAGAAAGCTTCAGCCGTTTTTTGGGCTGGCCGCTGGGGCAGGCGGCTGGCGGGTCGCCATCGTCGATTTAGTCGATGTGCTTAATCGCAATGCAGCCAATGCGTTGCTGAAATCTCTTGAGGAGCCACCTCAGCAGGCAGTGCTGCTTCTGCTCGCCAATGCACCGGGCCGTCTTCTGCCGACGATCCGCTCGCGCTGCCGCAAACTGCATCTGAGCCCACTCGCGCCGCATGACCTTGCGGAACGTCTGCCGGCACTCGGCGAGCGTTTTGGTCTGCCTGTGCTGAGCGAGGCGGATGCCGCACGGCTGGCAGCGCTTGCCGGCGGACGTATTGGCCGGGCGCTTGATCTCTGGGCGCACAACGGGCTTGCCCTTGCACGTATTGTCGATCAGACACTCGCCGCTTGGCCCGATCTTTCGCCGCGCGTGAGCGGCGCTTTGCTCGACCGCTCGAAGCCCGATTATGCATTGTTGTGCGAGCTGATCGTCGGAACGCTTCGCAACGCTGCGCGCGCAGCGGCAACCGGCACCGGACTTGCTGCAACCGCCAAGCTCGCCAAAGCCGCGCCTTCAGCGGCGTGGGCTGAGCTTGCGGCCGAGCTTGAGAACCTCCTCGCGCGTGGGGAGGGGATCAACATGGACGAGCGCATGATGATCGGCGAAGCCTTGCGCCGCATTGCTGCCGTAACGACGCGCGGGATGGCGGCATGAGCCTGGTCGACAGCCATTGCCATCTCGACTTTCCTGATTTTGCGCCGGAGGTCGATGCTGTGATCGCGCGCGCCAAAGCCGCCGGCGTTGCCACGCTGGTTTCGATCTCGACGCGGCTCTCGACCTTTCCGAATGTCCGCGCGATCGCAGAGGCGCATGATGATGTCTATTGCTCGGTCGGCGTTCATCCGCATGAGGCGAAGGAGGAGGGGAGCGAGGCGAGCATCGGCGCACTGGTCAAGCTAGCCGAGCATCACAAAGTGGTCGGTGTCGGCGAGACCGGACTGGACTTCTATTACGAGCACAGCCCGCGGGCCGAGCAGGAGGCTTCATTTCGTGCGCACATCGCGGCGGCGCGCGAAATCGGCTTGCCGGTGATCGTGCATACGCGCGAGGCCGAGGCCGATACCGCGCGCGTTCTGCGCGACGAGATGGAAAAGGGCACCTTTACCGGGCTCATCCATTGCTTTACGTCGAGCCAGCAACTCGCTGAAACAGCTCTTGAACTTGGGCTTTATATCTCCTTCTCCGGTATTCTTACGTTCAAGAAGGCGGACGAGCTCGCGGGCCGTGGCGCGCATCGTTCCGGCCGACCGGATACTTGTCGAGACTGATGCGCCCTACCTTGCGCCTGTGCCTTATCGCGGCAAGCGCAACGAGCCGGCTTTTGTCGTTCGAGACCGCGCGTGTGTTGGCCGAAATGCGGGGGCATGAGCGAGGCCGATATAGCGGCCCAGACGACGGCCAATTTCCTACGCCTTTTCAGCCGAGTAAGCGGCAGAGCTCATGGCTCAGCTTAGGGCTACGATATTGGGATGCGGCTCGTCGGGCGGCGTGCCCCGGATCGGCAATCATCTGGGGCGATTGCGACCCGAACGAGCCGCGAAACCGTCGTACGCGCTGCTCGCTGCTGGTTGAGCGCGGCAAAACAGCTGTTCTTATCGACACTTCGCCGGATTTGCGTCAGCAGCTCTTGCGCACAAATGTTGAGTGGCTTGATGGCGTTCTGATCAGCCACGATCACGCCGATCAAACTCATGGGCTCGATGATCTGCGGGCGCTCTTCATCAATCGACGCCGCCGTGTCGATGTCCATATGGATGCGACGACCGAGACGACGCTAATGTCACGCTTCGGCTATTGCTTTGCAGCGCCTGAGGGTAGCCAGTATCCGCCAATCGCCAAGGCGCATGCGCTTAAGCCACTGCATCCACTCGCGATTGTCGGCGAGGGCGGCACAATCGAGACCTTACCGTTCCTGCAATTCCACGGCGACGTACATTCGCTCGGCTTTCGCTTTGGCTCGCTGGCCTATTCGAGCGATGTTGTTGGTTTCCCGGACGAAAGCTTTGCAGCGCTCAAGGGCGTGGACATCTGGATCGTTGATGCCTTGCGCCATCGTCCTCATCCAACACACGCGCATTTGGAGCTAACTCTTGAATGGATCAAAAAGATCTCTCCCAAGCGCGCCATTCTCACCAACATGCATGTTGATATGGATTACCAGGCGCTGAGGCGTACGCTTCCGCGGGGTGTCGAGCCGGCGTATGACGGGCTCGAAATTGAGTTCGATTAAAATTTGAGAAGACCGGAGCGATCCGCAAGCAGCAAGAGGATCGAGGCGGTCACGATGAGTGAGCCAAAGACCTCGCGAAGCCGGATTTTTTCCCGGAACCGGAGCACGGACACAGCGTAGCTGTAGACCACTTCGAGCAGGCTCAGCATGCGTACATACGCGGCGATCTCGATGGTCATCGCGGTGAACCAGCAGGCAGAGGCAGCCCCTCCCGAGAGGCCGGGCACGATCGAGCGCTGCCAGATGCGGAACACCAAGGCGACTTGACCCGGCTCGCGCCAGCGCAAATAGAGCGTCATCAGCACGCTTTGGATCAGGGTCGAGATCACCAGGGCGCCTGCTGCCGATTGCACAAAGCCAAGCCCATGCAGCGACAGGGATGCCGCCCGAAAGCCCGTCGAGGCGATCGCATAGCCGGCGCCCGAGCCCAGGCCATAGAGCGCGGGCTTGCCCCACAGGGCCTTTAGGCTCGCATGCCAGCTGCCGGCCCGTTGATCATGGCTCAGGATGATGAGGCCGAGGGTGGCCGCGATGATCGCGGCGCCTGCCACAACGCTCGGCCGATCGCCTAGAAACAAGAGGCCGAAAAGCGCCGTCAGCAGGATCTCAGTCTTGGAGAGCACCACGCCTGTTGCGAAGTTGCGCAGCTTGAAGAGGAGCAGCAGGAACATCGTGCCGATAATCTGGCTGATGGCCGCCACTGGCGCCCAGACCCAGAACGCCGGACTTGGCACCGGCACATGCGCACCCGTAACCGCGAAGACCAGGACTGCATAGACGAGCGCAAACGGGAAGCCAAAGAGGAACCGCGTATAGGTCGCGCCGAGTGCCGAAAGATCACCGGTCAGGCTGCGCTGTGCGGCGTTGCGCACAGTTTGCAACAGCGATGCAACGAGCGTTATCGGGATCCAGAGCAAGGCGGGCCTTCACGAAAGCCGCGCGAACTTAGTCGACTCTCCAGGCTGCGGCTATCATCGACATCGCGGGCGCCCGGGTTATGCTTGGGACGAAATCGATTCAAATTCGATTCAATTGCCGCAGCGTTTGAGCTCTATTTTACATAATACATATTATACGACTGAAGGGAGCCGGGACCCGGCCATGCCGCACGAGCCGCCAAAAAACCTCAGAAACATCGATGCCTTGCTCGAGATCATGCGCGTACTCAGGGCACCCGATGGCTGCCCGTGGGACCGCGAGCAGGATTTCGCATCGATTGCGCCATATACGATCGAGGAAGCTTACGAGGTCGCCGATGCGATCGATCGCAAGGATTTTGCTGCGCTGAAATCCGAACTCGGTGATCTGTTGTTCCAGGCCGTCTACCACGCCCAAATGGCCGACGAAGAACGCCTGTTTTCATTTGCCGATATCGTTGAAGCGATTGCTGAAAAACTGATCCGCCGGCATCCACATGTCTTCGGCTCAGCGAGCATCGAAACCGCGGCGGATCAGACTGCCCATTGGGAGGTCGTCAAAGCCGCTGAGCGCGGCCGCGCGGGTCACCAAAGTGCCCTCGATGATGTGCCCCTCGCCCTGCCCGCGTTGCGGCGCGCTGAGAAGCTCATGAAGCGCGCGGCGCGGGTTGGGTTCTTCTGGGAGCAGCCCAAGGACATCGTGGCCAAAATCCGGGAGGAAACCGAGGAGCTGGTTGAGGAGGTTGAGCGTGGTGACAATGAGAAGGCTGCCGAGGAGTTCGGCGATGTGTTGTTCGTGCTCGCCAACCTTGCGCGCCATCTCGGCATCGATCCCGAGGAGTCGCTCAGGCGGACCAATCAGAAATTTGAGCGGCGCTTTCGCTTTATCGAGGACGGCCTGCGGAAGGACGGCCGTGAGGTCGAAGGCACGCCGCTCGAAGAGCTCGAAGCGCTTTGGTGCGAGGCCAAGCGCGTCGAGCGTCAGGAGAGCTGAAGTAAGCTCGCCTACCAGCGATATGGATGTGTAAGACGCTGGGTCACAAGCGGCGTATTGGACTGCTTGAGCGCGATGTCGACCCGGGCGGTCTTCGCGTCGGGCGCAATCGAGAAAGGCTTTTCGACAATCTCGCACCCTTCCGCCTCTACGCGGACCTCGACTAATGTGCTGCCGCTTGCCGCGGTCATGACCGAGGTCTGATAGAGCCCCACGACTTTATCGCCCATTCTTGCAAATCGCGGCGCACTACCGAGAGTTTGCGTTTGGCCGGTGGCGTCTACGTGCACCCAGACTTTGATCTCGGATGCTGTGCCGGTGCTACTGGCTGGGAATGAGATGACGATGTTGACGGGAACGCTGTGGATTGCAGCGAGGACAACTTGAGAGCGCTCACCGACGGGCCCAAATGTCACTGATGGGCTCGCTGCGCCGGTGTCGTTAAAGGCGTGCCCGCCATTATCCGGTGTTGGCGCTGCCGGAGCCGTCTCAGTCGGCGCAGGTGCCGCAGGTTCCCCAGGCACGGTTTGCGTCGCCTGAAGAAGAGCGTCAAGGCTTGGCAGCTCGCCTGCCGAGGGGATTTGCAGGGTTTGTTGCGCGATCGGCGAAAAAGTTGCCAAGAAGCCGAGCACGCCAGCGCCGGCATAAAATGCGTTGCGTTTGTTGGTCGGCTCGAAGATGTAGACCATCGCAAAGCCCGCAATCAAAACAATCGCCAGATAGACGTAAGCTGGGACCGCTGAGAAGTGCATATCCATTGCCGCCTGGTTGACGAGTTTCGAAGCGTAAATCAGTGCCGAGTTGTCGCGCTTGCGAAGATAATCGATGGCGAGCGCCGCCAAGATGCCCAGAGTCCCCGCAAACCCTTTCGCAAGCGCGTTCCGGAAGCTCCAACTTTCGCTACCGCCGCTTTGCGGTTGCTGTCCCGTGCCGGGATCCTCATAGACTTCAACCATGACATGCCACCCCACTTGATGTCTTAACCCGCCAGGGAGCCCAGCCGGCCGGTTGCTTTTCATTCGTTGTCCCGCTCAGCCCCCTTAACCTTATACACGATTAGGCCCCTCGCCTCTACGACACTGGGCGGAACAATGGGCTGAGATTTACTCGTTGTGCCAAGTGATTGAGGGGATTTGTTCTCATCCCGGAATAGTTGGGCAGCGTTATGAATTGGTGTTAATGAGCTGATTTATCAGCGCTTTTTATGCGCCGGCGGCGCTTGGAGCGTGCTGATTTAGCGAAAATGCGATTGGCGCTCACGCCAGCTTGGGAGCAAGATGTGTGGGCCTCGTGCTACGCGGCATGGCCATTGCAGCCTTGAACCGCAGCGAGGGTTATTGAGTGGCGAAGATGATCCAAATCGGATTGCCTGCCACTGAGAGGCGAGGGTCGGCTATTTCGGCCCGTGCGGAGCAGTTATGCGGCGCAGATATCGCTTCAATATCTTCGTTTTGGGCGGCCTTGCTGCGTGTGTCTTCGGCGGCAGCGCCCGAGCTGACGATGCGCGTTACGTCTATCCGGTGAGGGTCGCCAGCCTGTCCGCTCTTCCGGGCGCCGTTAATCCGGGCTTCGAAGCTCAGGATGTGGAGCTGTTGGATGCGCTGCAAAGCAGTGATCGGCTGGGCGCGCATGTGCCGCCTCTCGCAACGCTTGCCCCCATCGGTGCGCCCCGAACCACTGAGCATCTCGATTTCGGGCGGATTGGCGGGCTCGCGCTGATCTCGCGCGAGGTTGACCAATACGGCCGCATTCGCGGCGTTGATTTCCTGACTTACAGCGATCCGGACTCGCACTGGGACATCAAGCTCAATGTGAATCATGGGGCGATGTTTCAGATCACGCATCGCTGGGGTGGTGGCGGGCGTGGACCGTTCAGCGATCGGGCCAAGTCGCGACTGGTTTCGGACAATCGCTAACACTTCTTTGCCGCTCGCTCGCTTCCGCGCGCCTGCCCGACTCGGCCAATATCCTGAGCTAAAGCGCGGAGGGCCCGCCTCCGGCATTCGTTGATCAAATGGCCGCTTCGATTCACCCATGAGCTGGACCACGACGCTTGTCATCGCTCATGCACCGAGCGGCACCCCAATTGAGTTGCGCTCAGCTTTGGTGACGGAGGGCCGCCGCTGCCTGACCTGGACATTGGGAAGCGAGGCGCCCGCCGGATTGAAAGATGCCGATGTGGTTGTCGTGATGCCGGACCTCGTCGCCGGTCGCAATGATGAGAAGGCGCCCTTCCCGCGCTCCCAAGTCGGCAAGGCAATGATCCTCGCGCTTTCGGCGGGGGCCGCACGCTGGGCTGACGCCGTGCTTCACCCCCAAGTCTCTATCAAGCCGATCGCCGACCGCGTGGGTGCGCTCATTCGTTTGACAACGCTCGAGTGGGAGTGTCAGCAGCGGCGCAAGACCTTCGCGGCATTAGGTGGGGCCAAGGCGGAGGAGCGCGCGCCGAAGCCTCCGGCCAATATGAGAGTGCTGCATATCGGCGGGCCGAACCCGGAGTTTCCGCATCTGCAGGAAACGCTCTTGCAGAACAATATCGAGTTGCGCCCTTCCCTGCGCCCTAGCCTTGCGCTCGACGATATCGAGAATGGCCTTGTCGATGCGGTCTTGCTGGATGCATCAGTCTCGCCGCAAACTGTGCGCGAGCTTTCCATCATCCTTCGCCGCAACACCGATCTAGCGCTGTCGCCCGTCTTGGTACTCGACCCGAAAACGCCGCAAGTCACCTATTCGCGCGCACCATCGCTGATCTCCGATATCATCCGGGCGCATGGCGAGCCGGATCTCGTGGTTGCGCGCCTGAAGCAGCTCATTACCGAGACGCGCCGCCGGCGCGTGGCGCTCGAGTTCCTGAAGCGCTCACGGACGCGCGCGCGCCATGATCCAAGAACGGGGCTTGCCAGCTTTGGTCTTATTGATGCGCATTTGCGAACGCATCTTGAAAGCTTCAAGCAGAGCGGGCGGGCGCTGAGCGCGGGCCTCATGAAGATCACGCCTGTGGACGCAACGCTCAACGCAGCCGATATGCAGGCGCTCAGCGAGCAGGTCGGCAGCTTGATCGTACGTCTCATCAGGGCCGAGGACATGGCGGCGATGACCTCGCAGACTTCCGTTGCATTTTTGTTTCCTGCAACGCTTGAGGTCTCTGCGCAATCGGCGCTCAAGCGCATCGCCGCCGTGCTCCGCGCAACACGCTTTCATTCGCCGCGCATTGTTGACGGCGTTGAAGTGGATGTCGATTGGACTGCCCTGCTGCCGAGCGAAGATCAAACCGGCGCCGAATTGTGGGACGTCGGCGATCGAGATCATGCCGCGGGCGATAGTAACGGGATTTGACAAGCGGGGATTACGTGCCATGCTCCGGCCATGGCTCTGCCGCTGCTCATCGATGTCGTCTCCGACGTTGTTTGCCCATGGTGCTTCATCGGCAAGCGGCGCCTTGATGTCGCGATCGAAGGTCAATCCGATATCGACGTGACATACCGGCCGTATCGCCTCGATCCAAGCTTGCCACCAGAAGGTGTGAACCGCGCGGAATATATGCGCGCGAAATTCGGCGATGCGTCGCTTGGCACGATGGAGCGCACACTTATCGAAGCCGGCGACGAGATTGGTATTCGGTTCGCTTTCGACAAAATTGCGCGCGCGCCCAACACGCTTGATTGCCATCGCCTGATTCTGTGGGCTGGCACTGTCGGCGTTCAGGATGCCGTGGTTGACGAGCTGTTCTCAGGTTATTTCGAGCAAGGCATCGATGTCTCGCAGCCGAGCGTGCTAGCGGACATTGCAAGCGATGCCGGGCTTGACCGGCAACAAGTGATTGAGCTTCTGGGTAGCGATGAGGATTGCGATTTCGTTGCATCGGAAGATGAGCGTGCACGGCGCATGGGCATTGAAGGTGTTCCCTGTTACATCGTCGCCGGGCGGTATGCGCTGATGGGTGCGCAGGACCCGGCTGTGCTGCGTCAGGTGTTTGAGCGCGCGCGTGAAGAAAACGCGCTCCTCGCCGCGAACAATTAAGCCGCGGCGGTTTGTCTCTCGGCGATCTCCGCTAAACGCTTGAGCAGCTTCTTCGTGCCTTTGAGCCGCTCATCGGCATCGGGCCAATCGCGCATGATGACGAGCTTCTTGTCTGGCCTCACTTTTATCGTGCCGGCTTCGCGCGTGATCATTTCGACAAGCCCTGCAGGATTAGCGAACTCGTCATTGCGGAAGCTCAGTGTTGCGCCCTTAGGGCCGGCATCGAGCTTGGCAACGCCCGCTTTACGGCAGAGCGTCTTGATAGCGACAAGCTCGAGCAAGCTGTCGACTTCGTGCGGTAATGGCCCGAAGCGGTCGATCAGCTCCGCGGCGAGCGCTTCGGTGCCCTCGCGCTCTCCTTCGTCGGCGAGGCGGCGATAAAGGCTCAAGCGCAAATCGAGATCCGGCACATAGCTTTCGGGGATCAGCACGGCGGTGCCGAGATTGATTTGCGGCGACCATTGCTCGCCGGCGCTCACTGCGTGATCGCCCGAGCGCAAGGTGGCGATCGCCTCTTCCAGCATCTCTTGATAAAGCTCGATGCCGACTTCGCGGATATGGCCGGATTGCTCCTCACCCAAGAGATTGCCCGCGCCTCTGATGTCGAGATCGTGGCTTGCGAGATTGAAGCCGGCGCCGAGCGTATCCAGGGCTTGCAGCACTTCGAGTTGTTTTTGTGCGGCATCGGTCAGCTTCTTGCGCGGCGGCACAGTGAGATAGGCATAAGCGCGTGTCTTCGAGCGGCCGATGCGACCGCGGATTTGATAAAGCTGAGATAGGCCGAACATATCGGCGCGGTGCACGACGAGCGTGTTGGCCGAAGGGATGTCGAGGCCGGATTCGACGATCGTCGTCGAGCAGAGCACATCGTAGCGGCCTTCATAGAAGGCCGTCATAACATCTTCAAGCTGCGAGGAAGGCATCTGGCCGTGCGCGACGATGAACTTGACCTCGGGTACGCTCTTTTCGAGAAATTCCGCCGCGTCCGGCAAGTCGGCGATGCGCGGACAGACATAGAAGCTCTGGCCGCCGCGATAATGCTCGCGCAGCAGCGCTTCTCGGATCGTCACAGGATCGAAGGCGCTGACGTAAGTGCGCACTGCTAGCCGGTCGACCGGTGCCGTTGCAATGATCGAAAGATCGCGCACGCCGGAAAGCGCAAGCTGCAAGGTGCGCGGGATCGGCGTTGCGGTGAGGGTCAGCACATGCACATTTGCGCGCATCTCCTTCAGGCGCTCTTTGTGCTTAACGCCGAAATGCTGCTCTTCATCCACGATCAAGAGCCCGAGGTTTTTGAACTTGATTGCCTTGGAGAGCAGCGCATGCGTTCCGATGACGATCTCGACGGTGCCGTCGGCAATACCCGCGCGCGTCGCGCTCGCTTCCTTCGACGGTACGAGGCGCGAAAGCTGGCGCACCTTGATTGGCAAGCCCTGGAAGCGCTGCGAAAAGGTCTGGAAATGCTGGCGCGAAAGCAATGTCGTCGGCACGACCACGGCGACCTGTTCGCCCGACATTGCGGTGATGAAAGCCGCGCGCAAGGCTACCTCGGTCTTGCCGAACCCGACATCGCCGCAGATCAGCCGGTCCATTGGCCGCCCCTTGCCCAGGTCGGTGATCACGTCGCCAATCGCGCGCTCCTGGTCGTCGGTCTCCTGATAGGGAAAGCGCGCGCAAAACTCGGTGTATAGGCCTTCGGGCGCGAGGAATTCAGGAGCCTTTTTGAGCTCGCGCTCCGCGGCGATCTTGATGAGCTCATGCGCGATCTCTCGGATCCGCTCCTTAAGTCGCGCCTTGCGATGCTGCCACCCGGCGCCGCCGAGCCGGTCAAGCTCGACCATGACGTCGTCGGAGCCATAGCGTGACAGCAGGTCGATGTTCTCGACCGGCAGGTAAACGCGGTTGTTGTCGGCATAAAGCAGCATCAGGCAATCGTGCGGCGCGCCGTCGACATCGATCGTTTTGAGGCCCTCGTAACGGCCGATGCCGTAATCGATATGGACGACATGATCGCCGGGCGTGATTGACGATGCTTCCTTGAGAAAATTTTCGGCGCGGCGACGGCGCGTGGCCGAGTGCACGAGCCGGTCGCCCAGAATGTCCTGCTCGGTGATGACGGCGATGCTTTCGGATTCAAATCCGTGCTCAAGACTGAGGATAGCCAGGCCCACCTGCCCTGCGGGCAGCCTCTGGCCCTCGTGCCAATCTCTAACCGTGCGGAAATTCGCCAGGCCATGATCCTTCAGCATGGTCGACATCCGGTCGCGCGAGCCCTCGCTCCAGCACGCCACCAGCGTTTGCTTGGTGCCGGCGAGCGATTTGAGATGCGCTGCTGCCGCGTCGAACACGTTGATGCTGTCTTGTGCGCGCTCGGGTGCAAAGTTACGGCCCAACCGCCCATGGACGGAGATGATCGTGCCGCCTTCGGGCACGCGCTGCGGATTGATCAGACGCTCGGGCCCACGCGAGAGATTGTGCCGCCACTCTTCGTCCGTCAGATAGAGCTTGTCAGGGTTCAGCGGCTTATAGAGCGGCGCGCCGAAGGTTTGCGTGCCCTCCATCTCGCGGGCTTCGATGCGCGCGTTGTAATGGTCTTCAATCTGGCTCGCGCGTTCCTCGTGTGCTTCCTCAGTGAGGTAATCGAGGCTGACAAGCGCATCGTCCGGCATAATCGAAGATTGTTTCCAGGCGCTCGTAGAACAGCGGGAGCCAGTGCTCCATGCCTGGATGCTTGCGGCCGGCTGTGACCGCCTCATAGAGGGGATCGTCATCCGTCGCGGCGCCAAATTCGGCGCGGTAACCGGATCGGAAGCGATGAACAGAACTCTCATCGAGCGGCGCTTCCGACATCGGGTTGAGAGAGATCTCGTGCGCTGTTGCCACAGTGCGTTGCGTCTCGGGATCGAATGTGCGCAAGGCATCGAGTGTGTCGCCGAAGAAATCCAGGCGAAACGGAAGCGCTGCGCCGGGCGGGATAAAGGTCTAGGATGCCGCCGCGAACAGCGTAGTCGCCAGGCTCGATCACCGTGCCGGAGCGTACATAGCCGCTGTGCTCGAGATATCCGACGAGCCCGTCGAAATCGATTGAATTGCCGGGCCGTGCCGAAAAGCTTGCGTGGCGAAGCGCCTCGCGGGGCGGCACGCGCTGGAGCGCCGCATTGATGGTCGTCAGAACGACCCTTGGGGCCTTTCATTCGGTGTCAGCAGGCTCGCCAGCGCGGCCATCCGGCGGCTGGCGATCTCGACGCGCGGGGAGACGCGATCATAAGGCAGGCAATCCCAGGCGGGAAAGTCGATCACCTCGATGTCCGGTGCGAAGAAGCTGAAGGCCGCGATGAGCACCGAGGCGCGCTGATCGTCGCGTGCAATGTGCAACACGGGCCCTCGCCCCGGCTCGCGCGCAAGCGGGCGATGTCAGCGAGCACAAGGCAATCAATGCCCTCGGGCGCTTCGCTGACCGTCAGCGCGCCCTCGGCCAGCGCCAACCGGTCGAGCAGTTTCAGATGTGGGTGGGAGCTGGTGCGCGCCATCATCGCGCGCCGAGCCTGTTGGCCGAAGAGATGATGTTGCGCAGGAGCGCCGTATCGTGCTCTGCGGGCGGCGGCTGCTGCCCGCAGATCCAGCGATAGAGCTCACTATCGGGCACCGCGAATAGCGCTTCGAGGGCGTCCAGATCGCCCTCGCCCAGTTGGCCCAGATTGCGATCCGCAAACGGTCCCAGGATGAGGTCGAGTTCGCGCATGCCTCTGTGCCACGCCTGGAAGCGCAGCCGCTTTTTCCGGATCTCAAGTGCTTCTTCAACTGGTTGATTGAAGCCCATACGCTGACTTTCGATTCTCCGCCTTCTATAATTGTAGCGATCCTGGAGGCCGTGCCCCAAGTCCGATGAATGACGCCCCGCGAACAGGTGCTTTGATGCAAGGGGTGCGAGAGCTATCCGAAGACGGCGCCGCGCTCAAGTTCGGGAAAGGCCCGGACCCAGGATTCCGGTGCTTCTCCGTAGATGGGGCTGCGGCCGCCGAATTCCACAGGTTCCAGGGTGCGCCGCCGGAGGCACTGCAATGAACGCGCCCTCGCCTCAACATTCCGCAGCCCCATCGCGCATGCCGTCCGGGCGGCCGGAAATCCTGTTTCCGCTGTTTGCCGAGGTGTCGACGCTGCCCGGCATCGGGCCGCGCTTCGGCAAGCTGTTGGAGCGGCTGGGCATTACGCGCGTGATCGACCTTTTGTTCCACCGGCCGGACCGCATCGTCGATCGCAGCTACCGGCCCAAAGTCGCCTGGGCCGAACATGGCCGGCTCGCCACTTTGTGCGTGAGCGTTGAGCGGCATATCGCGCCGGGCAATCCACGCCAGCCCTACAAGGTGCGGGTCTCGGACGAGACAGGCTTCTTGACCCTGGTCTTCTTCCGTGCAGAACCCGTCTACTTGAAGCGCCTGCTGCCCGAGGGTGAGCTGCGCTGGATCTCGGGTACCCTCGAGGAGTTCCAAGGCGAGCGTCAGATGGCGCATCCCGATTTCGTGCTGAGCGAGGAGGAGTTCGCCAAGCAGCCCGACGTCGAGCCGGTCTATCCGCTGACCGCGGGGCTTTCCAACAAGGTGGTCGCAAAAGCTGTGCGCGTGGCACTGAAGCGCGTACCCGACTTGCCCGAGTGGCTCGATGCGGCATGGCGTGAGCGGCAGAGCTGGCCGGGCTTCAAACCGGCGCTCGAGGCGATCCACGCGCCGCAAAGCGCCGCCGACATCGACCTCAAGGCGCCGCCGCTCGAGCGCCTTGCCGGCGATGAGCTTCTGGCCTCGCAGTTGGCGCTCGGGCTGATGCGGGCGCGGCTGCATGGTGCGCGCGGGCGCTCTTTGAAAGCCGATGGACGCATCCGCGCACAGGATTATCCGTGCACTGCCTTTCAAGCTGACCGAAGCGCAGGAACGCAGCATAAGCGAGATCGTGGGCGATCTCGCCGCACCTAAACGGATGACGCGGCTTTTGCAGGGTGATGTCGGCGCCGGCAAGACGGTGGTTGCACTGCTTGCCATGGCGGCTGCCGTTGAGGCCGGCACGCAAGCCGCGCTCATGGCGCCGACCGAAATTCTTGCGCGCCAGCATGAAGCGACGATCGCGCCGCTCGCCGAGAAAGCCGGCCTGCGTGTCACCGTGCTTACCGGCCGCGACAAGGGCCTCACCCGGGAAGCCTTGCTTGCCGAGATTGCCTCCGGACGAGACCGATATCGTTATCGGCACACATGCGATGCTGGAGGAGGACGTCGAATTCAAGGATCTGGCGCTTGTGGTAATCGATGAGCAGCACCGTTTCGGTGTGCATCAGCGGCTTGCGCTTGCGTCAAAGGGCGAACACCCGACCGATCTTTTGGTGATGACGGCGACGCCGATCCCGCGCACGCTGACGCTGGCGCTTTATGGCGATATGGATGTCTCGCGCCTTGACGGCAAGCCGCCCGGCCGCAAACCGGTGAAGACCGTCCTCGTCAATCAGGAGCGCATTGAAGAGGTGATCGCGCATCTCAAGAGTGCGCTCGCCGCCGGTGCGCGCGCCTATTGGGTATGTCCGCTGGTTGAGGAATCCGAGATCGTCGATCTCGCCAATGCCGAGGAGCGCTTCGCCATGCTGAACGAGCGGTTTCCCGGCAAGGCCGGCATGGTTCATGGCCGGCTCAAGGCGCGCGACAAGCAGGAAGTGATGGAGGCGTTCCAGGCCGGGGTCATCCGGGTGCTGGTCGCAACCACCGTTATTGAGGTGGGTGTCGATGTGCCGGAAGCGACGATCATGATTGTCGAGCAAGCGGAGCGCTTCGGCCTTGCGCAGCTCCATCAATTGCGCGGGCGTGTTGGACGCGGCAACCAGATTCGACATGCCTGCTGCTTTATCGCGGACCGCTTGGCGAAACCGCCGAAGCGCGGCTCAAGATCCTGAGAGAGACCGAAGACGGTTTCAGGATCGCTGAGGAGGACTTACGCTTGCGTGGCGCCGGCGATGTGCTGGGCAGCCGGCAAAGCGGCCTACCCGACTTTCAAGCTGGCGCATCTCGAAGCGCATGGCGATCTACTCGCCGCCGCACGCGATGATGCGCAGCTGATCCTGGCAAAAGACGCTGAGCTGAAATCACAGCGCGGACAGGCGTTACGCATCCTGCTTTATCTGTTCGGCCGCGATGATGCTGTGCGCTTGTTGAAAGCGGGCTAGCCGGAGGCTTGAAGCTTGCGCGCGAGCTTCTCGATGAAGTTGTTGCCGCGCGTGGCTGTGCGCAGCTTTTCCTCGGGATTGTAGTCCGGCGCGACGATGCCGACCGAGACCACCATCTTGATGCCTTCCTCGACCGTCATGTCGAGGATCTTGACCTCATCTCGCGGCAGAAACATGAGGTAGCCGCTGGTCGGGCTCGGCGAGTGCGGCAGAAATACGGTAATTAGATCTTCTGCGCCCTTTGGCGTGATCTCCCCGGCGGTGGGGCCGATCACGAAAGCGATCGTATGACAATTCTTGCGCGGCCACTCGATCAGGCAGACTTGCTTGAACGCCGGACCGGTCTGGTGAACCACGGTCTCGAATATCTGTTTGAGCGTCTTATAGATCGCGCCGATGACGGGCACGCGATGCACGATGACATCGCCCCAGCCGATGATCGTACGGCCGACAATATTCGCCGTCAGTGCGCCGAGAATGGTGAGCACGACCACGACGACAAGAAGGCCGAGGCCAGGGATCGCCGCATAAGCATCCATGACGGGATGCCAGGCACGCGGCGTGATCTCCAGGATGATCGGGCGTACCCAATCATCGATGAGGTCAACGAAATTCCAAACCAGAAAGACCGTTATTCCGATCGGCGCGGTGACGGCGAGGCCGGTTAGAAAGCTTGTCTTGAGCGTGGGAATCCGGCGCAGGCGCGGCGGATCGTCAAGCTCTGACTCGGGGGCTGGCTCTTCTGCCATTTTTTTCTGTCTCGCCGGCTTACAACTCTGCGCGGAAACTTTGAAAACCGCCAGCCAATAAGCCGCTGGACATTCCCTCGGACGGTTCGTCCTATCTAAGTCCCCCAAAGGTATATGAGACTTGCTTAATGAAATGCCAAGGTGGCAATAGGGCAAATCCTCGCGAGAGACCGCCACTTTCGTACAAATAGCAGGAAAATGCGGATGGCCGTAGCGCTCGTCACGGGTGCCAGCAGAGGGATCGGGCGCGGAATTGCGCATGCCCTTGTCGGTGCCGGTTACAAAGTGTTTGCCACTGGGCGCAGCATCGAAACGGTTGATCTGCCGCAGGCGGTGCGGCGCATCCCCTGTGATCACCGGGATGACGCTCAGGTCGAAGCAGCGTTCTCCACAGTCTGGGCCGAGGCCGGCCGCCTCGATATCTTGGTGAATAATGCCTGGGGCGGCTATGAGCGGATGGATGAGAACGGCGCGTTCACCTGGCCCTTGCCGTTCTGGCAGCAGCCCCTGCATCGCTGGGACAGCATGATGAATGCCGGCGTGCGCGCAGCGTTCGTCGCTTCCGCCCTCGCCGCGCCGCGCATGATCAAAGAGCGCTCCGGGCTCATCGTCAATCTCAGCTTCTGGGCAGCGCAGCGATATATCGGCAATACGATTTACGGCGTTGCCAAAGCTGCAACGGACAAGCTGACAGCCGATAGCGCGCACGAATTGCGCGAGATCAATGTCGCCGTCATTTCGCTTTATCCAGGTCTTGTGCGCACCGAAGCCGTTATCGAAGCTGCAAAGAATGGCGCATTGGATCTTTCCAACAGCGAAAGCCCGGAGTTCATCGGCCGCGTGATTGATGCGCTCTTTCGCGATACGGATCTGATGAAGCGATCCGGTAAGGTCGTCGTGGCGGCGCAGGCCGCGCGGGAGCTTGGCGTCCTCGATATCGACGGCGAGAGCCCCGACCCTCTCAGCCTGGACGCGCTTTGATTTGTTTTGCGTCGTCCCGGCCATGGGCCTTCCGGAGCTTTGTGAAATCAACAGCTTATGGTTTGCAACTGCGTCAGCCGCGGCTTTAACGAGACGACCGACTTGGCGCTTGATCGCCTGGATCTCGCGTGCATGTACTCCAGTGGTCTGCGAGCGCGCGAATAAATCCACCATGGCGCAGGCGCGGAAACGCGATCAAGCTATTCCGTAAAGTGACTATCTTCGTGGCGCTCGGTGCCTGCCGCAGTGGGCCGGAGCAGTGAAAACGTGGCGAAACTGTGTTTCGCGCCGCTCGCGTGGCCAAGGTGACGAAACTTATCCCGCTTCAGTTTGTTATCCCTCTAGGCGGCGCGGAACTCTTCAATGTTCCAATGAAGCCGCAATTGAGAGGGATAAGGCCATGATGAAAGCACTCATATTGGGCGGGGCTTTGCTGGCGTTGTCGGCATGCGGAACCACGACGGGCGATCGCGCAGGCTCAGGCGCGTTGATCGGTGCCGGTACGGGCGCGGCGATTGGCGCGTTGGCAGGCAATGCGGGCACGGGCGCGGCGATCGGCGCGCTTGCCGGCGGTGCTGCCGGCGCTGTTTCCGATCCGTGCAAGGTCAATTTCGGCGCACCGTTCTGGCGCGATCAGCATGCATCGCGTGAGGACTATTATCGCCGCTGCGGGCACTATCCGGATTGACGGTGCCCTCGCCTTTTCTCTGTCATAGCCCGGTTTATCCGGGTCATCCGGAATCATAGAGCTTCGATGAGTCTGGATCCCCCGAACAAGTCGGGGATGACAGCTTCGTTTAGGCCATAACGGCTAAAGCGCTTCGATGCGGATGAAGTTGCGATTTGCCCATCACCGCGTCGAGGCCGTCGATTTCGGCGAGTGCGGCGCGCATCGTTGCCTCGGAGCATTCGTGCGTTGTCATCACGATGGACACGGCCTCGCCCGGCGCGCGGCCGCGCTGAATGAGGCTCTCGATCGAGACTTCGTGGCTTGCGCGAGCACCGCGGTGATGGCCGCAAGACGCCGGCCTTGTCCATCACTTTGAGGCGCACGTAATACATGCCGATATGGCGCGCCATCGGCGCGGGCTGGCTCGGCTTCAGTTTCGCCGACGGCACGATGAACGGCATGCTGCGCGACTGCCGCGCGCGATGTCGGCGATATCGGCGGCAACCGCCGAGGCCGTCGCGCCCGGCGCCCGCGCCCGGGCCTTCGAACGCCAGCTCGCCGACGCGGTCGCCATCGACATTATCGCGTTGGTCACGCCCTCGATGCGCGCGATCGGCGAGCCCCACGGCACCATGGCGGGATTGACGCGCTCTCGATGCCGTGCGGGTCTGGCGCGCCATGCCTAGAAGCTTGATGCGATAGCCGAGCTCTCGCGCATAGGCGATGTCTTCGCTGTGATCGCCTCGATGCCTTCGACATGGACGGCGGCGAAATCGACCGCGGTGCCGAAGGCAAGGCCCGCGAGCAGCGACAATTTATGCGCGGCATCGATGCCGCCAATATCGAAAGTCGGATCGGCCTCGGCATAGCCTTTTTCCTGCGCTTCCTTCAGCACTTCGGCGAGGCTGCGCTATTCGCGCCTACCCTGTTCGATCCGCCCTCTTGGTCATCTCAGTGAGGATGAAATTGCAGGTGCCGTTCAATATGCCGTAGAGGCGCGTGATCGTGTTGCCGACGAGCGATTCACGGATCGCCTTGATGATCGGGATGCCGCCGGCGACGGCGGCCTCGAAATTGAGCTGCGCGCCGGTCTTCTCAGCGAGCGCCGCAAGCTCCATTGCCGTGCTGCGACAGCAGCGCCTTGTTGGCGGTGACGACCGGCTTGCCCGCTTCGAGGGCGCGCTTGACCAATGCATAAGCCGGATCGCCCGCCCCGCCCATGACTTCAACTACGACGTCGACATCGCCGGCGTCGCGAGCGCGACCGGATCGCTCTCCCAGCGATATGGCGTGAGATCGATGCCTCGCTCGCGCTTTTTGTTCCGCGCACTGATCGCGGAAACGACGACCGGCCGGCCGCAACGCTGCGCGTAGGTCTCTTGATATTGAGTCAGGATATGAATGAGCCCGGTGCCGACCGTGCCGAGCCCGGCGATGCCGAAGCGTAATGGTTTAGCCTCTTCGCTCATCTAATCCCCTCTCCCCTTGTGGGATGAGGGTTAGGGTGAGGGGTTGAATCAAGACTTGTTGCCCCACCCTCACCCGGATCGCCGGCGATAAATCGCCGCCGCTCCGACCTCTCCCATCAAGGGAGAGGTGACAATAGAGCCGAATCGGTGAGTGCAATGCCTCACTGGGCCGGCGCTTTCGCGCGGGGGCGAGGCTTGCGCAGCGCCGGTGTTGACGCCGTGCTTGTCGAGAAACTTTTTCACCGACCGCGCGGCTTGGCGAATGCGTTGCTCATTCTCAACGATGGCAAGGCGCACAAAGCCCTCGCCCTGATCGCCGAAGCCGACTCCCGGCGAGACGGCGACCTGCGCTTCGGTGATCAGCGCTTTGGAGAATTCAAGTGCGCCCATGCTGGCAAGCGCGGGCGGGATCGGCGCCCACGCGAACATGGTCGCCTTCGGCACCGGGATCTGCCAACCGGCGCGGCCGAAGCTTTCAACCAGCGCATCGCGCCGCGACTTATAGGTCTTGCGCATCTCCAAGACGCAATCCTGCGGGCCATTGAGCGCCGCCGTTGCGGCAACCTGGATGGGCGTAAAGGCGCCATAATCGAGATAGGATTTGATGCGCGCCAGAGCGCCGATCATCCGCTCGTTGCCAACGGCAAAGCCCAAGCGCCAGCCGGCCATAGAATAAGTCTTGGAGAAGGAGTTGACCTCGACGGTGATGTCCTTGGCACCTTCAATCTGCAACATCGAAGGCGGCGGATTGTCATCGAAATAAAGCTCCGAATAAGCGAGATCCGAAAGGATCATCAGCTCGTGCTTCTTAGCGAGCGCAACGAACTCTTTGTAGTGATGGAGCGTTGCGGTTTCTGCCGTTGGGTTTGCGGGATAATTGACAACGATCGCGATCGGCTTCGGGCCGGGCGATTCAAGCGCCTTCACAAGATTGGCGAGATAGGCATCGGCATTCGGCGCGTGGATATGACGAATGATCGCGCCCGCCAAAATGAAACCGTAAGCGTGGATCGGATATGAAGGCGCCGGCACCAGCACGGCATCACCCGGCGCCGAGATCGCTTGCGCCAAATTCGCGAAGCCCTCTTTCGAGCCGAGCGTTGCGATTACTTCCGTGTTCGGATCGAGCTTCACATCGAAGCGGCGCGCGTAATAGGCGGCCATTGCGCGCCTCAGGCCCGGTATGCCGCGCGAAGCGGAATAGCCATGCACGCGCGGCTTCTGCACCGTCTCGATCAGCTTATCGACAATGTGCTTGGGCGTCGGTAAATCCGGATTGCCCATGCCGAGATCGATAATGTCCTCACCGCGCGCGCGTGCCGCCGCTTTGAGCTTGTTCACGGACTCAAAGACGTAAGGCGGCAACAAGCCGATGCGGTAAAACTCAGCAGCCACGACACTTCCTCTGTTCGGCGGCATCTTGGGCCGCTCGTGCTTCTCTCCACAGTCTATGTAACGCGTAGGCGTTCACGCAATATGAGCGCGCAACCCAAGCGAAATTTGGCGCATGAGGCGGCAAATTCTTGTCAAATGTTAACGAAGCTGCCTTTCCCTCATGGGGCGGCTTAGGCCATCACGGATTGACCGGCTCAAAGATCACGATTGCGCCATCGGGCCCGGCCTTGCTCCAATCCTCAGCCGCCATTGCCGGCACATCCTCATCACCTTGCGCGGATATCCTGATGTGATCGGGGCGGATACCGGCGGCAACCAGCGCGTTGACGATTGCGCTCGCGCGCTTAAGGCCGAGGGAGAGCGAGGCCAATGGACGGTGCGGAACGGCTCCGGCCGCCTCGGCACCGCCACGTGCCTTAACCGAGATCGTCGTGCCGCCCTGGAGCAGAAAGTCGTTTGTCGCCTCGTGGAGGCGAGCGATCTGGGCACTGGTCAGTGTCGCGCCGCCGCTCAGAAAGCTAAGCACGAGGGCGCCGCGCTGATCCGTCCCGACGGCCGGGAGGGCACCCGTAATCCCAGTACCGGGTGAACTAGAGGCGGTATTCGTCTCGGGGGGGGGATGCCAATCGCCGTGAAGCGTGCCGCGCAGCGGCGGAACTGCGGGGTTCGTTGCGCCGGCATCGCAGGCCCAGAGCGCTGCAAGCGAAGACGATTGGCCTGCGGCGGCGGTCGGCAAGGGCGGCACGGCTGGGGTGTGCTCCTGCGCCGGATTGTCCCGCTCCTGCTCCAGCTTCTTGATAATTCGTTCACGCTCTGCTTCGGAAGTCGTGCCCGTCGGCTGCGTAGGCATATCGCGCAGTTCGGGATAAAGATGCGAGGTTCCGCAGCCGCTGAGCGCCAGGGCTGCGGCAATGGCGCCGATGCGCACCACTGGCCAAAAAACGCGCGAAGTCAATATTGTTACCATTGAGGTCGTCGCCTTCACCCTGTCATCCTTACGACGACCGATTCGACCGAAACGATCTTAGAGGCAAGGCTTGCAGCGGGCCACGCCGCGGCGCAACTGCCCTGACATCCGGTTGTTATGATTTTAGTGGCCGTTGGCGTGCTCTACTGGGGCCGCATTAGGAGAACCGCCCTATGGTCGACCAATCCCACGACGAACCCAAGGCCAAACGACCCTCTGCTCCACAGAAAGCTGGTGGCACGACGAGCGTAAACGGCGCCGCCAAAGACGGGAATGGCATCTACGTCTCACCTTCAGGCGCCAAGCCGAGTGATGCGAAAGCCGGCGGGACGAAGCCGGCCGATGCAAAGCCAGGCGTGGGCGCCAAGGCAGATACGGGCGCGAAACCGCCAGATTACCCGCTGCCCGATCTCGCCGCGTTCTCGCGCAATCTCCTGCAGGTCGCCACGCACAGCCAAAAGCTCGTCTCGAATTTCATGCGCACGCAAGCCGGGCGCAAGGAGAGCGGCCCCGTCGATCCGTTGAATGTCGGCGCGACCTTTCTCGATTTCACGCGCCAATTGATGGCGAACCCCTCGCTCATGATCGAGGCGCAGGCGCAGCTTTGGAAGGGTTATCTCGATCTCTGGCACAACACCACGAAGCGCTTGCTTGGCTACGATGTCGACCCACTGGTGAAGCCCTCACCCGCCGATCGCCGCTTCAAGCATTCGGATTGGCACGAGATCGCGATCTTCGATTACATCAAGCAGAGCTATTTGCTGACGGCGAATTGGATGCAGGAGACCGCGTCCAAGGTCGAGGGACTCGATGACAAGACGCGTCAGAAAGTGAATTTCTATACCCGCCAATTTGCCGACGCGATCGCGCCGACCAACTTTCTTGCGACCAACCCGGAAGTCTTGCGGGCGACGTTTTCGTCCAACGGCGAAAATCTCGTAAAGGGTCTCGAAAACCTGCTCGCTGATCTCGATCACGGCAGCGGCAAACTGCACATTCGCCAAGCGGATATGGATTACTTCAAAGTCGGCGAGAATATCGCGACCGCGCCCGGCAAGGTGGTGTTCAGAAACGAGCTTGTCGAGCTGTTGCAGTTTGAGCCGACGACCACCGAGGTTTATCGCCGTCCGCTGGTGGTCTTCCCGCCTTGGATCAACAAATTCTACATCCTCGATTTGCAACCAAAGAACTCGTTCATCCGCTGGGCGGTCAGCCGCGGCTACACGGTGTTCGTCGTATCGTGGGTCAACCCCGATGCGAGGCTGGCGCGGAAGGGCTTCGAGGACTACATGAAGGACGGTATCTTGGCGACGCTGAGCGCCGTCGAGAAAGCCACCGGCGAGCGCGAAGTCGGCACGATCGGCTATTGCATCGGCGGCACTCTGCTCGGCTCGACGCTTGCCTACATGGCCAAGAAGCATGACGACCGCATCAAATCGGCGACGTTCTTTGCCGCGCAGCTCGACTTCACCGAAGCCGGCGAGCTTCAAGTGTTCATCGACGACGAGCAATTGAAATCACTCGAAGACCGGATGAATGCCAATGGCGGCTATCTCTCCGGCAGCGAGATGGCGCAGACCTTCAATCTGTTACGCGCGAACGACCTCATCTGGTCTTACGTCGTCAACAATTACATGCTCGGCAAAGAGCCGATGCGCTTCGACCTCTTGTATTGGAACAGCGACACCACGCGCATGCCGGCGAAGATGCATCTGTTCTATCTGCGCGAGTTCTATCAGAAGAACCTGCTGGCCAAGGGCGGCATGGAGCTCGGCGGCGAAAAGCTCGATCTCAGCGAGATCGAGGTGCCGACTTATTTCCAATCGAGCCGCGAAGACCACATCGCGCCGATGACCTCTGTGTTCAAGGGCATGAAGATCTTGGGTGGCAATAAGCGTTTCATCGTTGCCGGCTCGGGTCACATCGCCGGCGTGATCAATCATCCCGACGCGCACAAATATCAGTATTGGACCAATGATGATATTTCCGGCTCGCTTGACCAATGGTTCGAGCGCGCTGAAGAGCACCCCGGTTCTTGGTGGGTGGATTGGGATCAGTGGCTTTCGAAGCTTTCCGGCGAGAAGATCCCGGCGCGCAAGCCGGGCGACGGCAAGCTCAAGGTTCTCGGCAATGCGCCCGGCACCTACGTCCAGATCAAGTCGACGGACGATGCCGCACAAGTGATGTCGCCGGACACCATGGAAGCCGAAGACGAGGCTTACGAGAGCTAAGCGCGGGCACGAGCGGCGCGGCTGAAGAGGTCAGGCCGTTCCGCTGGGGCTGCGGCGGCTTTGCTGCCTCGCTCTGCTGTGTTTTGCGCCCTCGCGGCAAATCGGCTAACTCTGTCGCCACCTTTGCGAAGGCCCGTTCATTCGGGGCCGCTCTCTATAGACAAAAGCGAAACAATGGAAAGCCAAGAAGTTCTTGCCGCCGGCTCCCTTGCCGCCGTCTTCTCAGTGAGGTTGTTAGGCCTCTTTATGATCTATCCGGTGTTTGCCGAGTATGCGCGCCACCTTTCAGGCGCGACGCCGGCCACGATCGGAATTGCGCTCGGTATCTATGGGCTCAGCCAGGGGCTCTTGCAGATCCCCTTCGGCCTCATGTCCGACCGGGTTGGCCGTAAGGTCATGATCGTAATTGGTCTCATCCTGTTCGGCATCGGCAGCGTCATTGCGGCCATGTCGACGGGCATAACCGGCGTCATCATCGGCCGCGTGATTCAAGGCGGCGGTGCGGTCGGCTCGGTGATCCTTGCGCTGGTTGCCGATCTCACCGCTGAGGAAAACCGCACCAAAGCGATGGCCATGGTCGGCATCACGATCGGCGCCTCCTTTCTAGTTGCGCTTGTCGCGGGGCCGGTGGTTGCGAGCGTTGCCGGCGGCGTGCCCGGCATTTTCTGGCTGATGTCCGGCCTTGCGCTTGTCGGCATTGCGATCACCCTCTTCGTCGTGCCCAATCCGCGTGAGGAGCGCGTGCGGCGTGACGCAGAAGCTGTGCCGGCGATGTTTTCGCGCGTTTTGAGAAATACCGAGCTGTTGCGGCTCGACTTCGGCATCTTTGCGCTGCACGCGATGCTCACCGCGAGCTTCTTGGTTTTGCCGAATCTTTTGCGCCTGGGCGGCCGGATGCCGAGCGCCGATCAGTGGATCATCTATTTGCCGTTGCTCTTGATCTCGGTCGTCGTGATGGTTCCGGCGATTATCATCGCCGAGAAATACCGGCGCATGAAAGTGGTGTTTGTGAGCGCGGTTGCGGCGCTCGCGCTCAGTCAAATCATGCTGCTTCTGGGCGGCGCCAATTTCTATGTCGTGCTCGCGGCGCTTGCCGTGTTCTTCTCCGGCTTCAACGTGATGGAAGCGAGCTTGCCCTCGCTGATCACCAAGGCTGCGCCGCCCGAAGCTAAAGGCACCGCCACGGGCGTTTATTCCAGCTCGCAATTCTTAGGGATCTTCGTCGGCGGCGTTTGCGGCGGCCTTGCGCATCAGATCGGCGCGGATGACGGCGTCTTCTTGTTGACGGCGGGATTGGCGCTTCTGTGGCTGATTGCGGCAGCGACCATGGCCCGGCCGAGCTATCTGACAACGCGCGTTTTGCCAATCGGTGACAGTGCGGGCGATGCAAGCAGCCTTGCCGACAAGCTGAAGCAAGTGCCCGGCGTTGCCGAAGCCGTTGTGATGGCTGAGGAGCGCCTCGCCTATCTCAAGGTCGACTCCAAGGCGTTCGATGCAAAGCTTGCGGCATCGCTCGCTGGCAGTGCAGGCTGACCGGCGCGCAGCCGCGAAAACACTCCAAAGAACTGAAATCCTCAGCTTTGCTAAAGCCAGCCGCGCCCTTGACTCATACTGTGTGATACTATGTAATGTGGCTGGCTATGTGAAGCTGGTGGCCTAGTATGTTGCAGTCCGACGAGAATGCCGCGGTTTTCGCCAAGCTCGAACAAGAGCTGAGGCGCGGCGTTGTCGTTCTTGCAGTGCTGTCTCAGCTCAAGGCGCCGCAATACGGCTATTCGCTGCGACAGGCGCTTGCCGATCGTGGCATGCCCATCGAAGAAGGCACGCTCTATCCGCTGCTGCGCCGGCTGGAATCGCAAGGCCTGCTCGCCAGCGAATGGCGCATCGAAGATGGGCCGCCTCGCCGCTATTACATGCTCAGCAAAGCCGGGAGGGCCGTCAGCCTACGGATGGCGGCAAGCTGGCGCGCGCTCGGCGAAACGATGGATGCGCTATTGGCTGAGGGGAAGCGCCGATGACTCCTAGAGAACTCATCGAAAACTATGTCGCCGATGTCGCGATGCATCTTGAAGGCAAGAACCGCGCAGACATCGCTTGCGAGCTATATGCGCTGATTAGTGACAGCTTGCGCGCGCGGGCGGAACGAGCCGGCAGGCGCGCCGATCAAGCGATGGCGCGCGCGCTTCTCGATGAGTTCGGGCGCCCAGCTGAGGTCGCCGCAAGCTATCGCACGGGCGGGCTCACCATTATTCCGCCGTCGCAATCCTCCGCGTTTCTCAAGACGGCCATTGCAGGCGTCGTCATTCAGTGGGCCATCGGCATTGCCATTGCGGTCGCTCGCGTGAAGGCCGGAGTGCTGGCTTCGCGCGTGTTGCAGGAGTGGTTCTTTTCCTCGGGGCTCGGCGCCCTGTGGTGGCCCGGCTTCATGGTGCTCGCTGCCGCCGGCGCAGCTTGGCTCAAGCAGCGCAAGTCTCCAAAATCCGTAGACGGAGGATCTGAAATGAACGGAAATCACAAGGCAGCTCAGCTCGGAGCGTCCATCGGCCTGCCGTTCGCAGCATTCTTTGCGGTGTTCTATATCGCACCGGGCTGGTTTGTCGGGCACATCGCGCCGACCGGCTTCGATGTGACAGGCTTCACCTATACCGATGAGTTTCGCTCGCTGCGCTTGCCGGCGCTTATCGCCTATATGACCAGCAATGTCGTGCTCCTCGCCGTCATCGCGATGAAAGGCATCGAATCGCGTATGAGCCGGCGTCTTGCCATCATCATCGGTCTTGCAGGAGCGGCAATCATGAGCTGGTGCGTGTTCGGCGGGCCGATGTTTATGCTCCCGCCAATCGACAAGCTCGTGCGCCTCATCCTCTTAGTGATCGTGTTTTTCGCATTAATCGATCTTATCCAGCGCATTGCGCGTGAGCTGATCATTTCTCGGCGCGATCGCCCGAGCGCTACTTGATCCTGGAACGAGGGGGAAATCATGACAATCAAGAGCGGCTTGGACAATTCGCTGGTGCCGGTGAAGGCGAAGATCTCCTCCCTGTGGGCCGCCGCTGAGCTTTGTAACCTCTATGGCGACGTCGTCGGCTTTTACACACCGGGCGCCTTGCAGCGAATGCTCGATGGCAAGATGGGCTTTTGGCCCGCAACCCCGGCCCTCTTGCTGGGCGTCGCGGTCGTCATGTCGACGCCCGCTCTCATGGTTGCTCTCACTTTGTTGCTGAAACCTGCTGTCAGCCGGTGGCTCAACATTGTGCTTGGATTGGCACACACGACGCTTATGCTCGTCACCATGCCGGCTGCGTAGAAGTTTGGCTATTGCTCCTATATCTATCTGGGTGTTGTCGAAGTCGCCCTGACTCTGCTCATCGTCCGGTATGCGCTGACTTGGCCGAGGGACGTTAGCTGAAATTCTTGAGGTTCGGCCACGCCTGTTCGAGCGGAGGCTTCACCCCGCGACAGAGAATGACCGACTTGCCGTTTTCATAGCTCATCGCATAAGGCGAGAATGTCGTGCCAAGCACTTCGACGCTCGCGCAATGGTCTTTGACCGCGCCGGGATCCCGCACGATGAGCAGCATGTTGCTGGGGTGCTGGCCGCGCAGGCCCCAGAGGAAATATTCGTTGTGTCCGGCGAGCGCCGGTGGCAAGCCGAGTGGGGCACCATAAATGTCGAGCGCGGCCGCCTCGCCATAATTGCCGGTGACAATCGCCGTCGCCGGGCGTAGATCGGCGGGCACCTTCGACCATGCACCCCCAACCTGGCGCACAAAATCGTGCCAACCGAATTGATCTGCGAACTCCTGCGGCAGCGCGGTTCCTTCAAAGCTGCGCTCTTCCTGCTGGGGCTCTTGATGAATTGCCTTCATGTAATCGATGAGCATCGCAGGCGGCAGAATTGGCAGCGTGAGCGGCGCCGCTATGAGAGAAAGTGCGCCGGCCAGCGAGAGATAGATTCCGCGCGCCCAAGCGCTGCGAACGAAATGCTCCAGCGCAACGGCGCCAAGGACGAACATGCTCGGATAGGCCGCCGCCATGTAATAGTCTTTGCCGTGCGCGATAATAGTCAGCGCGAGCGCGATAACGAAAGCAATTGAGAGGAAGCGCAATGGCCTGAGCGCCGGTATCACAAAGGGCGCGAAAATTCCCGCCAGCCAAAGCGGCGCAAGCAACGGATTCATCACCTTGGCTTGATTGAGCAGAAATACGCTAGGCGGGAAGCGTGTGTTCTTGTCGCCTGCAGCCTGCATCAGCTCGAGGAATGGCCAGTGATGCGTCGCCTGCCAGACGATTGAAGGCAGTGCTATAGCAACCGCAATTGCGGCGCCGAGCCAGAGATTGCGCTTGAGGAAGAGGCGCCGCTCAGCAGTGAGAAGCAAACCGAGCGTGAGTGAACCGAGCCACAAAAGGCCGGAGTATTTGGCTTCAAGCGCGAGCCCGGCAATCACGCCGCACCAAATCAGTGCGCCCCGGTCCTCGTGCAACACGGCGCGCACCAGCAGATAAGAAATTGCCGTCCATGCAACCGGCTCGAACACGGTCGTGTTGAAAACGGAAGGGAGCGCCATGAGCATAGGCGCGATAACAGAGGCAAGCCCCGCCGCGATCGCCGCGCCATTGCCGCCGCCGGCGAGCCGTGTGAATTTTACAGCGAGCCATGGCAGCACCGCGGCGGCGATTACGCATGGCAGCCGAGGCAACCATGTCTGATGGCCGAGTGCGTAGAGCGCAGCAGAGATGAGCGGCACAAGCGGCGGTTGATCGACATAACCGAAAGCGGGATGCCGCCCGCAAACGATGAAATAAAGTTCGTCGCGGAAGATATCATAGCGATTGGCAAAGGCGGCATGCAGCACGAAAGCGGCAGCAGCCAAGCTCCAAGCGAGCCGGTCTATTTCTTGCTCGCTGCGCTCCACCCCGGCTCGATGCACCTCGTCCCCCCGTCGCTCCATATCCTCGCTAAGATGCAGCCTCGCCGCTGAGCGGTTGCATGCGCGATGGCGTCATTTCCGACAAAGAGAGCGCGTTTTCGGACAAGTTGAAAAAAAGGAGCGCGGCTGGAAGCGGCCACGCTCACGTCTTTCGGCAGGTTACGCGAAAAGAAATAGACTGGCAAGCCCCCCTCTCGTGCTTTAAATGGGTGCCCTCTTGTTGATGAGAGGGCTCCCATGATCAGCTGCGGCTTTGATTTCGGCACATCCAATTCGGCAATCGGCATCACCGTGCGCGGTGATCCGATGCTCGTTCCCGTAGAGCGAGACGAAACGCTTCTGCCGACCGCGCTGTTCTTCGGTTCCGATAACACGCGCCACACGCTATTCGGCAGCGAGGCGATTGACGCTTATATCCATGGCGATGAAGGCCGGCTGATGCGCGCGCTTAAGAGCATCTTGCCCACGTCGCTCATCGATCAAACGACATCGTTTGGCAGGCGGCGTATTTCGCTGCGGGAGGTGATCGCGGTCTTCGTACGCGAGATGAAAGCGCGTGCCGAGGCGTTTGCCGGCTCAGAGATCGATAGCGTGGTGCATGGCAGGCCGGTGCATTTTGCCGATGGTGATCCCGCGGCGGATGCACGCGCGCAATCCATCCTAGAAGACATCGCCCGCAGCGCGGGGTTCAAGCACATCGCCTTCGCCTTCGAGCCCATTGCTGCTGCCGTGCATTATGAATTGACCATCAATCACGAGGAGCTGATCCTAGTCGCCGATATTGGCGGCGGCACTTCGGATTTTTCTGTTGTGCGCATCGGGCCCGAGCGGCAAGAGAGGCTCAATCGCGCGGACGACATCTTGGCGAATGCCGGCGTGCGCATTGGCGGTACGGATTTCGATGCCGCGCTCAGCCTTGAAGTTGCGATGCCACTGCTCGGCCTAGGCTCGCGAACAGTTGCCAAGGGGCTCACCATGCCCAAGGCGATCTATTACGATCTCGCGACATGGGCGATGATCAATTTCGTCTACACCTATAAGACCGAGCGCAATGTTCGCGAGCTGCTAGGCGATGCCGAAGAGCCGGAGAAGCTTGCGCGGCTCTTGAAGACAATCCGCAAGCGGCTGGGCCACCGCATAGCGCTTGCCGTTGAAGACACGAAAGTGGGCCTTAGCGCCGCTCAGGCTGCAGCGGTTGATCTCAATTTCCTGGAATCGGGGCTGGCCGCTCTTGCGGCTCGCACGAATTTCGAGGCGGCAATCGCTGAGCGAACTGCGCGTTTGACCGTGGCCGCGCGTGCCTGCATCGCCGATGCGGGCCTTGCGCCCACTGACATCAAGACGATCTTTTTCACGGGTGGGTCGAGCCTTGTGCCCGCTGTGCGCACGGCCATCCTCGCAGCAGCGCCTCACGCCACGCCGGCAACACGCTCGGATCTTCTCTCGGTCGCGCTGGGCCTCACGCGTGCGGCCGGCACTCTTTTTGACTAGACTAAAAATCTACCGCGCCAACACCTGCGACAAATGCGAATCCAATATGCGCCCGTCAGTGCCGTCCTTCTCGGAGCATGACATTACGCATAAGCGTTTGTGCGTACGCATTACTACTATTCTTGGCGCAATGGGGGAGAATCGCTGAGCCTCTTCAAGTTTGAGAAATAGACGCGAGGCTAGCTTCCGAACCGAAGTCTCGCGGAGACTTCCGGCGTTGCCTTATCGCATAGGTGCCGGTGTGCATCGCGACATCTCTCTGGGCAAAACCGCAGCTCGTTACGCAGATCCTTAAGGGGCTCCGATGAGCAATAGATCTTTTCTCGTTTCGCTGCTCGGCTCGGCTGCAATCGTCGCGCTGGCGACATCAGCCATGTCTCGCGAGGTTGTCGTGCTGCCGGGCGTTGTCAGTCCGGTCGGTGAGCTGAGCGGAGTTGATACGCAAGGCCCCGGCACGCTCACTGTCGGCGCGCAGAACATCAACACCGCAAACGATCCCGGCGGCGGCATTACGACCAGCGCCGCCAACACTGCCGGCATCGTGTTCAACGGAACATCGACAGTGACGGGCTTTGTCGGACAAACCGGAGCGACTTTCCTCAACATTGCGGCTGGCACCAATGACAACACGGTGACCTTCAACGGGCCGGTGTTTTCGACGACGTTCTCGGTGCTGGGCACGGGAACGGTCAATTTCAATGGCGGCTTCACCAGTAGCACCGGCTCGACCATGGATTTTGCTGGCGACGGCTTTATCAGTGTCGGTGCTGGCCAGACCGTGTTGGCCGCCATTACCAACACGGCAGGCGCGCGCACTGGGACGTTGACACTTAATTCCAATAGCATTGTGGACGGTGCCGTCGGTGCTGCAAGCGGCCTGAAGCAGATCAATGTCGTGGGCGGCAATGCGCTGATCACCGGCCAGGCGCAGGCCGGTATCTTCACCCTGGGCACCAATACTTTGAATGTCGCGGGCGCGCTTGCGATTCCGATGGGCGGAACCATCAACACCACCATCTTCAGCTCCGGCAGTTACGGCAAGATTGTGCCGGTCGGTGCTGCCTCGATCGGTGCGGCGCTCAACGTCAACGTGACTGTCACCGGCCCGATCGCCAATGGCAGCATGTTCAATATCGTCGATGCGACGAGCGGCACCGATGGCAGCACCGTCACGGCGCTGAGCAACACGACGCGCTATGCGTTCTCCGCCACGCCGACAACGAACGGCATGGTGACACTCACGACGACGCAAATCCCGCTCGTCGATGTGGTTACGCCCGTGGTGCCCGTCGGGCCTCCTCCTCCGGGTTCGCCGCCTCCGCCCCCATTTCTCCGGTGGTAAATCCAATTGCACCGCTCATCGTTGCGCCGGTCGTTGACGCCCTACCCGAAACGCCGGTGACCGCACCGCTGCTGACCGCGATCACGCTTCTGCCGACGGCCCCGGAAGTCGCTGCTGCGCTCGTGCAACTTGTGCCGGGCACAATCAATCTGGCGTCACCTCGGGTGGCTTATCGGGCCACACAACGGTTTCGCGATGCGTGGGCTTCGCAACTTGAAGGCATGCAGGAGGCATGTGTGGGAGATAAGGAGAACGATGCCCGCACACTGCGCCGTTTCCGTGACGACGCCAACTGCCGGGCGCGCGCCAAGCGCGCCTATTGGTGGATATCGGAATTCGGCGATCTTGGTCGGCAGAACAACGTCAACGGCTTCGAGGGATATGATTCGCAAATTGTCGGCGCGATGATCGCGTATGATACGCCGCTTGTGAGTGATCTACGCGGCGGCGCCGGCTTCAGATATGCGCGCTCGGAGCTTGATGCCAACTTGGCCGACAGCAAGGGCAACATCAATTCCTATCAGGGCTTGGTCTATCTCGACTATGCGCCCGGACTTTGGTTCGCCAACGCCGCGTTCCTGTACGGATTTGACGATTATTGGGGCTCGCGCCGCGTTGTCTTTCCCGGCGTCGACAGTACATTGAGCGCCAACTACAGCGGTCATCAAGTCGGTGTCTACGGAAGCGCAGGTTATCGTTTTCGTGTCGGAGACGGGCAGACTGTGATAACGCCGATCGCGACTCTCGAATACACCAATCTGCATGTGGACAGCTATGGCGAGACTGGCGACCCGGCGCTCAATCTCAATGTCAGAAGCCAGAATTACAACTTCGCTGAAGCGGGCGTCGGTGGCCGCATCTCGCGCAACATGGCGCTCAGCAATACGCAAATCCTTCGCTCGGAGCTTCACGTCAGGATGCAGTATTCGCTTAACGACAATACGACCGCCGAAACCGCAGCGTTCGCGGGCGGCGGCCCGTCCTTTACGACGGCGGGCCGGAAGGCGGAGCGATATCTCTACGATGTCGGTGCTGGCGTTACGCTTGCCGGCAATCGGAGATGGACCTTAGAGGGCATCTATGATTATCAGTGGCAGAACAGCTTCACTGCACATCAGGCACGGGTCAATTTCGTCTTGCATATTTAGTTGAGCTAGCGCGGCGCGCTCACCCGTTCACGGCTTCGCTTGATTTCGCCGCCGCGTTGCGCTGATCGAATGCGGCCCAAACGCCGCCCGCGCCGTCCCAGCTGCCTTTGCTTGCGCCCTTGGAATATTCGGTGGCGCGCTGCTCAAAGAAGTTGGCATGCTCGACGCCGTTGAGGATTGGCGCGAGCCAAGGCAACGGATGCGCTTTGAGCGCGTGGTAGCCGCTCTCGGTTTCCTCGAAATAACCGAACACCGGCGACAGCTTGAGCTGCGTCAACCGCCAGTCGGCGATGTAACGCACATAAGATTTGATCTCCTCGGCGCTCATGCCCTCGATCTTGCCGAGGCCGAAAGCGAGATCAACAAAGCCTTCTTCGAGCTTCACCATGGTCTTGGCGACGTCGATGATGTCATCGCGCACTTCGCGCGTGAGCGCGCCCGTCTCGCTGTTCCAGGCATGGAACAATTTGACGATACCTTCGCAATGCAAGCTTTCGTCGCGCACCGACCAGGAAACGATCTGGCCCATGCCGTTCATCTTGTTGTGGCGTGGGAAGTTTAAGAGCATCGCAAAGCTCGCGAACAGCGCCATACCTTCGGTGAAGGCGCCGAACATCGCCAGCGTGCGCGCGACATCGCCAACCGTATTCACGCCGAAAGTGTGCATGTAGTCGGCCTTGGCGCGCATCTCGGCATAGTCCCGGAACGCCGCGAACTCGGCCTTCGGCATGCCGAGCGTTTTGAGCAGAAGCGCATAAGCATCGATATGCACCGTCTCCATGTTGGAGAAGGCCGCCATCATCATCTGCACTTCGAGCGGCTGGAAGATCGGGATGTAGCGCTTGAGGTAATTGTCGCCGACCTCGACATCCGATTGCGTGAAGAAGCGGAAGATCTGGGTGAGCAGCGCGCGCTCGGCATCGGAGACGCGGTCCGAGGCCCAATCCTTGATGTCGTTGCCGAGCGGGACTTCCTCGCCCATCCAATGAGTCTGCTGCTGGCGCTTCCAGAACTCATAAGCCCAGGGGTAGCGTTCGACATCATAGCTGCCGGACGAAGTGAGCAAGCCCGACTGCGCCGCGTGCCGATCAGCTCGCGCGGATCGAGATGTGAAAGCATTCATTTCACTGGCATGCGAGGCACTCCTCGTAGTCCGTGCGCGGTGCGCTCATCACCGCCGCGCGTTCTTCGAGCCTGCCGGCGACTGCGGCGCGGCTCACCGATTTCGAGCGACAGTAATAGAGGCTCTTCATGCCCCGCTCCCACGCCGTCCAGTGCAGCATGTGCAGGTCCCACTTCTCGATATCGGCAGGCAGAAACAGATTGATCGACTGGCTCTGGCAGATCAACGGCGCGCGGTCGGCGGCAAGCTCGATGATCCAGCGCTGGTCGATCTCGAAAGCGGTGCGGAAACACGCCTTCTCGTCATCGCTAAGAAAGTCGAGGTGCTGGACCGAGCCTTCATGCTCGACGATCGATTGCCAGACCTCCGGTGTGTCTGTGATCCTTGCTCGCCAGCAATTTCTGAAGTGCGGATTGCGCACGACGAAGCTGCCCGAGAGCGTCTTGTGCGTGTAGACATTCGCCGGGATGGGCTCGATGCACGCGCTGGTGCCGCCGCAAATGATCTAGATCGAGGCGGTCGGCGCGATCGCGAGCTTGTGCGAGAAGCGCGCTTTCATGCCCGTTCGGCCGCATCGGGGCAAGGGCCGCGCTCCTCGGCCAGCACGTACGACGCGGCATCGGCCTCGCGCCGGATCTTCGCGAAAGATACGCATATTCCAGCTCTTGGCCATCGGCGCTTTCCAAGGGGATGCCGCGCGCCTGCAGGAAGGAGTGAAAGCCCATGACGCCGAGGCCGACCGAGCGCTCGCGCAAGGCGGAATATTTCGCGCGCGCCCATGCGATCGGGCGCCGTCTCGATGAAGCTTGTCAGCACATTGTCGAGAAATCGCATGACGTCCTCGATGAAGCCCGGCTCCTCGCTCCATTGTCCCAAGTCTCGATATTGAGCGAGGAGAGGCAGCAGACAGCCGTGCGCTCTTTGCCGTCGATGATCCTTGCCGGTCGGCAACGTGATCTCGCTACAAAGGTTTGAGGTCGAGACCTTAAGGCCGAGTTCGCGCTGATGCTTGGGCAGCGCCTGGTTCACGTGATCGATGAACAAGAGATAGGGCTCGCCGGTTTGCAAACGGGTCTCGAGGATGCGCTGCCACAGCTGGCGTGCATTCACATGCGCGCATGGCTCGCCGGTCTTCGGGCTCCTGAGCGCGAATTCCTTGCCGTCGCGCACCGCCTCCATGAACTCGTCGGTGATGTTGACGCCATGATGGAGGTTGAGGCCCTTGCGGTTGAAATCGCCGGAGGCTTTGCGGATCTCGAGGAACTCCTCGATCTCGGGGTGATGGATGTCGAGATAGACGGCCGCCGAGCCGCGCCGCAGCGAGCCCTGGCTGATGGCCAGCGTGAGACCGTCCATCACATGGATGAACGGGATGATGCCCGAGGTCTCGCCGCAGCCTTTCACCGCCTCGCCGATCGAGCGCACTTCGCCCCAATAAGTGCCGATGCCGCCGCCATTGGAGGCGAGCCAGACATTCTCGTTCCAGGTTCCGACGATGCCATCGAGCGAATTCGGCACGCTGTTGAGGAAGCAAGAGATCGGCAGGCCGCGAGTGGTGCCGCCGTTTGAGAGGACGGGCGTGGCGGGCATGAACCAGAGCCTTGAGATCGTATCATAGATCCGCTGGGCGTGCTCAAGATCATCGGCATAGGCGCAGGCGACGCGCGCGAACAGGTCCTGAAAGCTCTCGCCGGGCATCAGATAGCGATCGGTCAGGGTGGCTTTGCCGAAGGCCGTGAGGAGGTTGTCGCGGGTCCGATCGAGCGTGAGGTCGGCAGGGGTCGGCTTACGCCCCAACGGGCCGGGCATGGGAGCAGGGCTTGCCCCGCGCTCAACCGCCGGCCGGGCCGCCGTGCCCTGGGGCTGTGGCGGTTTCGGCTCGGTTGGGAAAGCGTCTGGCGGGGTCCGGCCGCGGCGATCAAAGTCGTAAGCAAGAGCCATAAAGCGCACCCTGTTTTGAGGTGCGGAGGGCGTTGCCCGCGAGAATGTCCCCCGCCGGCTGGCCAACCGCTAGTGTCTCTGGAAAACCTCTGACACCAGATTTAGTGCAAACTTGGCGCGGGCCGTCAAGGGTCTTGGGGCTCGCCCTAACGTCATAAATCTATTGCAAAACCGGGGACTTGCCAGTCGTTAACGGCGCCCCTCCACAGTCCAAACGGAGAGGCTGCAATCGCTGGGGAGGCCTAAAGCTTCTTGCCCTCCTCCACTGTCCAAACGGAGAGGTTGCGCTCCGCCGGCCCGGCCTCCGCGCCAGCTTCACGCCATTCCAGAAGATGCGCCGACTGTAGATGCGCATCGAGCGCTTTCTGGTCACGCCAGCGCTCGAAAACGATGAGTTTTGTCGGGTTAGTGACATCGACCGCGAAATCGTAATTGATGCAGCCGTCCTCTTTGCGCGTCGCCTCGACCACCTTTTGCATCGCGTTCTTCAATTTCTCGATCGCGCCAGGCTGAAATTTGACCGTGCCGGCAACCAGGATCATGCGCCTTCTCCCTTGATGTTTCGGTTATTGGCCGAGAAAAGCCTCGACTTCGGCGATGAACTTCTTCCAGGCCGGCTCGTGCGAAAACAGAATGTGATTTTTGCTGTCCAGCGACACTAGGTGCGCGCCGGGAATCCGCGCCGCCATAAAGCGCGCTTGCGAGAACGGCGCAACGACTTCGTCTGCCGCGTGCAGGATAATCGTCGGAACCGCGATCTGCCCGAGCAGGGCTTCGACATCCACTTCCCCGGCTGCTGCGCGCGTACGCTCGGCATTCTCGGGCGACATCGAGATGCGAGAGAGCTCATCGAACCAGCGAAACTGTTCACTCGTTCCATCGGGCATGAACAGCGCGCCAAACACCTGACGGAAAGCGCCATGCGGCTTGCCCCAACCGATGCGCACGATATCCTGAAGCAGACGATGGGCCTCTTCATCGGCGGGATCGCTCCGCTGCAGCGTGCCTTTCGCAAAGCCGCCATAGAGGATCAAATGGCTCACGCGCTCCGGATGGCGGGCCGCATAGGCAATTGCGATGGCGGCGCCTTGCGAGATCCCAAGCAGCGCAAACTTCTCGGGTGCAGCACTGTCGACCACCGATTTAAGATCGCTCACCCATTTGTCGAAGGAGATCTCATCAATATCCCAATCCGACAGCCCGCCTCCGCGCGGATCGTATCTGATGAGACGATGCTGCCGGCTGAGATCGACCCACCAATGCCGCCACACTGGGCTTTGTGCATCGAACTCGAGATGAGTTATCCAATTCGATGCCTTGACGATCGGCGGGCCTTCTCCGGAGATTGCGTAAGCGAGCGCGGTGCCATCGGCGGCGCGGCAGAATTTGATGTCTTGCCGGAAATCCTCTGTGGCGCCCGCCTCCGTGCCGCGAAACGCGAAGATGGGCTTGTAGCGCCCCTTCGGCAGCTCGATGAACACGGAATCATTCTTGCCGTCGCTCGCGTAATATTCGAGCAGCTTGGAGCGCAGGCGACCGATCTCGACGCGCACGATTGAATCCGCTGAGGGATCGAATTTCGAATCGCGGCCGAGGACGTCGATCGCGATTTTGGATTGGTTGAGCTGCCCCGCTTCACCCTTGAGCTCGGCATCGACCAGATAGTCCAAGAGCGCGGCCATGCGGCCCGCCGTCTGAAAGACCGGTGACCGCGCGATACAGTCGAGCTGGGAGCGAACGGCCCGCTTTTCCGCCTCGTTCCACGCCATGAGCGCTTTCCTCGCGGCCGCCGCCAGTTACACCCGGCGCGGCTAATGGGGTCAGTTTCCCTTTTAAATCAATACCCAAGCCCGCAACTAACCGGCAGCTGCTTACCGCCTGCGCGGGGCTCGGCGAGTGTCCCTCCAGCAACTGAACTGGAGGTTACAATGACCCATGTGAAAATGCATACGGCGCGGGCGGCCGCGCTTCTTACGTCGATCTCGCTGATTTGCTTTATCGCAGCTTCAGTCGGCTTCGTCGTTTCACTTCTGTGAAGCCTTCGGAGATTGCCGGATTGCCAAGGGCCCGGAACGCATCCGGGCCCTTCTCAATAAGCGAGCTTGCCGCGCAATTCGCCGAACGGGACCATCACATGCTCTCGGAAGGCCGGCCGCTCCTGCAGGCGCTTGTACCAGGCCATGACATTGGGCACATGCGGCCGCTCGATCTCCAATTCGAAATAGCGATAGAGATTTGTGCCGGCGGGAATGTCGGCAAGCGAGAATGCGGCGCCGGCAAGAAAGCTTTGTCCGGCGAGAATGCGGTCAAGCAATTCGAAACGCGCTGTGCAGCGGGCAATCGATTTATTAATCGCGTGCCAATCGCGCTCAGCGGGCGGCGTGCGATAGAAGCCCCAGAACACCCCGCCCAGAAAGTCGGGCTGCAATGCGGTTTCGGACCATTCCATCCAACGGTCGGCGAGCGAGCGCTCGGCAGGACTTCTCCGGCCACAGCTTGCCCGGCGAATAGCGCGCCGCGAGATAGCGCAGGATCGCGTGCGACTCCCAAACGGTGAAGCCGTCATCATCGATTACCGGCACGTGGCCTTGCGGATTTATCGCGAGGAAAGATGGCGCATCGAGCCCGCCGAAATCGCCACCGGCCGGGATATGCTCATGTGCCAGGCCCAGCTCACCGACGAGCCAAAGCACTTTCTGAACGTTGAAGGAGCTGCGCCGGCCATAGACTTTGAGCATGCTGATTGACCTTTTCTACTGCTCCGGCTTACCTTCCCGCCGTGATGAAGATCTCAGGCAACATAATAGCGATGCGCAGCGAACCCCGCGGGGGCGCCGGGCCGGCTTTGTCTTAAGACAAATCGAGCCTTCGTGCACGGGCCGCCCTTCGAGGCGGCTTTTTCGTTTTGTGCTCTTCCCTTTCCCATCGCATGAGGTTGTCATGACCCAAGATCAAACCACTTTGGAGCATTTTCACGTTCACGGCTGGATGCGTGTCGAGCAGGCTTTCAGCGCATCCGAGGCGGCCGCCATGCGTGAGGTCACATGGCGTACGCTGGCGCGCCAAGGCATCAGGCGCGATGACCGCTCGAGCTGGAAGACGGAGCGCCCGGCTCATCTTCAGACCGTGAAAGAGGACCCGGCGTTTGGCGCGGTCGGCAGCAAGCGCCTGCTCGCGGTGATCGATGAAGTGCTTGAGGGCCAACCGCAAGAGCCGCGGAGCAATTGGGGCGCGGCCTTCCTCGCTTTTCCTTCGGCGCGTGAATGGAATGTGCCGTGGAGTGGCTGGCATATCGATGCCAACTATCTGAGCGCTTTGTCGCCGCCGGCCGGCGTGAAGACGCACGCGCTCTATGGCGAAATCGCGCCGCGCTGTGGCGGCTCGCTGATCGTCAGCGGCTCGCACCGGCTGGTGCATCAATGGTTTAAGGATCATCCGCGGCCGCACGGCACACGCGGAGCGGAGTTCCGAAAGCTGCTGCAAGGCCACCCTTACATCCGCGACTTGCACACCGAAGGCGATGCCGATGCGCGCGTCGAGCGGTTCATGGAGACCGTGGAAGAAGTCGATGGCATTCCGCTGCAAGTGGTTGAGAACACCGGCGCGGCGGGCGATGTGCTTCTGCTTCATCCGCTGGTGCTACATGTTGCGACAGTGAACACCGGGCGCGAGCCACGCTTCCTTTTGAGCGGTGGCATCGACACAGCAGCCATGTGGCCGAACCGATGATGTGGATAATTTCGGTTTCTTCACAGGATGAACTCGTTATCCCACAAGTTGCTCAAACACGATCAAAGAAAAATATTGAAGTGAATGAACTACAAACCCGGTAATGGCTGCGACGAATCCTCGCCCTAAGTTGGGAGGAAAGCGATGAGGTTTGATGTTGTCGGGCCCTTCGATCTGAATTGACATGGTCGCGGAAGAACTCTTAATGGAGAATTGGTCAAAGAGTTCCAATACGCAGTAGAGGAGCGGGATTTAAATCTCTTGAAGGCATGCGGGTGTTATGTCTTTGCATTGCAGTCAGGTCGTGGAGCAGCGCCATTTTATGTTGGCCAAGCATGCAGACGATCGATTGCTTCGGAAGCGATGAACGTAGCCAATCTACTGAAGTACAATGAGATTTTGACAAATCGGCATCGTGGCAAACCTGTATTGTACCTTCTACCGATGCTAACCCCGGGCGGTAAGTTCCGAAAACCTCACAGGGGTAGCAGAAGATTGCCGGCTTTAGATTTTTTGGAGCGATGGCTCATAGCTACGGCGCTCGAAAGAAATTCCGGGCTTGTGAACAACAGAGAGACACGCTTTCTTAGAAAGATTCACGTTACAGGGATTTTCAACGCTGAGCAGGGTGGCTCTACCAAAGCCTCCCAGGGCCTGAGCGCCGTCCTTTGGTCAGAGAAGAAAAGAACATGACCACAAGCGTTGTCTCGGTGCTGCCTCGCAGCGTTCACCTATTCTAAGCTCGCTAGCAACTCGCGGGTGAAGGGCTTCATCTCGTTTGCGTGCCCTTCGCGGATTTTCTTGGGCCATTCGGGCTCGGCGATCAGCATGCGTCCGATCGCGATGAGATCGAACTCCTGGCGCGCCATGCGGTCGAGCAGATTGTCGATTGGCGCAAGATCGCTTTTCTCGCCGCGGAAAGAGCCGGTGAACTCACCCGATAATCCGACACTGCCGACGGAAATGGAAGGCAAGCCGGTGAGCTTCTTGGTCCAGCCGGCGAGATTGAGCGTCGAGCCTTTGAACTCCGGCTCCCAAAAGCGGCGCGTCGAGGCGTGGAAAATATCGACGCCTGCCTCGGCGAGCGGTGTAAGGAAACGCTCCAGTTCTTGCGGCGTTGTCACGAGCCTCGCGTTGTAATCCAGGCCCTTCCATTGCGAGAAGCGAAACAGGATCGGGAAGGCCTCGCCCACCTCGGCTCTGATCGCCTTCACCACCTCGGTGCCGAAGCGCGTGCGCGAAACGAAATCGCCGCCCCATTTGTCGGAGCGCTTGTTGGTTTTGTCCCAGAAGAACTGATCGATGAGGTAGCCGTGTGCGCCGTGGATCTCGACGCCATCAAAGCCAAGCTGGCGAGCCGCCGCGGCCGAGCGTGCATAGCCCGCAATCACATCGGCAATCTCGCTTTCGCTCATCGGCTTGCCGATTTGTTTGCCGTCACCGCGCAAGCCCTGAGGGCGTGAAGACCGGTACATCGAGCGTATCCAGCGGTGTGCGCGACGCCGCCGACATGCCAAAGCTGCGGCATGATCTTGCCGCCGGCCGCATGCACGGTTTCGGCCACGCGCTTCCAGCCTTCAAGGCCTGCACCGTAAAAGTCCGGCACATTGGCATTTGCGATTGCGCTGACGTGATCGGGCGCCGTGCCTTCGGTGAGGATGAGTCCCACACCGCCCGCCGCGCGCTTGCGATAGTATTCGACAACATTTTCGCCGGGCACGCCGCCGGGTGAAAACTGCCGCGTCATCGGCGCCATGACGATGCGATTAGGCAGCGAGAGCTTCTTGCTCGTAAACGGCTCGAACAAGACCTCGGCGGATGCCATGCGCACTTAGGCCAGCATCGCGAGCGCTTCGCGCGTAAAGGGCGTCAGCTCATCGAGACGGCCCGCCCTGACCTTCTTCGGCCATTCGGGATCGGCGATCAGCATGCGCCCAACGCCGACGAGATCGAACTCCTGGCGCTCCAAGCGCTCCAGCAGCTCATCGATCGATGTGAGCTGCGCGTTCTCGCCGGTAAAGGATGACATGACATCCTTGGAAAGGCTGACGCTGCCCACCGTCATCGTCGGCAGGCCGGTGAGCTTCTTGGCCCACCCGGCCAGGTTGAGCGATGAGCCCTCAAACTCCGGCTCCCAGAAACGGCGTGTGGAGCAATCGATGAGGTCAATGCCGGACTCGGCGATCGGCGCCAGGAATTTTTCGAACTCCTGCGGTGTCTTGGCCAGCTTGCAGGCATAATCCTGCTGCTTCCATTGCGATATGCGCATGAAGATTGGGAAGTCTTTGCCCACCGCCGCACGCGCATCCTTCGCGACCTGTGCGGGAAAGCTTGTGCGCTGAACGAAGTCTCCGCCCCATTGATCGGTGCGCCTGTTCGTGCGGTCCCAGAAGAAGAGATCAAGCAGATAGCCGTGGCAGGCATGAATCTCGACGCCATCAAAGCCCAGCCGCTTGGCATCCATGCAGGCGCGCACATAAGACTGCTTCAGGTCTTCAAGCTGCTCATCGGTGAGCGGTTCGCCGACAGGCTTGCCCTCCGGCGAAATGCCTGAGGGCGTGGTGCGCGGAATGTCTTTGGGCGTCGACTCATATGCGACCCCGCCGATATGCCAGATCTGCGGCATCATCTTGCCGCCTTCCGCGTGCACCGCATCCAGAACGCGCTTCCACCCGGCGAGGCCCTCGCCATGGAATGTCGGCATGTCCGGGCTCGCGAACGACCACTCATGATCAGGCGGCACGCCTTCGCTCATGAGGAGGCCCACGCCGCCGGCCGCACGCCGCGAATAATAAGCAACGTGCTTGTCATTGGGCACGCCGCCCGGTGCGCCGCCGCGCGTCATCGATGGCATGACGATGCGATTCTTCAACGTGATGTTGGGAAGCTCGAGTGGCTCGAACAATGTATCAACCGATGGCATGGGCGCCCTCTCTCGTCCTTCGTTACGCTCAGTTTATGAGCGAGCCCGCCCGATTTCCAGCGACACCCAAGCGCATTGACACCGGATGTAAATCCGTCACGCTCGCGGCCCATGCGCGCCCGTATTGCCGCTCTTGCCCACACATCTTTGGTCCGGTTAACGCTGATCGCGTTGCTGGTCGGGGCCCTGGTGCCGGCGGGCTGGATGCCCAATCCGGACGGGGCCGCAAGCGGCGTTCCCATTGTTATCTGTACCGGTCACGGTCCGATCACGGCTTTCATCGGCAAGGATGGCAAGCCGCTCAAAAAGCCGCTGAAGCCGTCCGGCTCGCATTCGAATATCTGCATCTTCGCGGCGGCCGCGGCGCATGCAACGCCGACAGTGGCCCCCATCCTCACTCTTCCGTATGCGGAGGAGCTGGCGGTTGCCCCGGCACGGGAGCCGGCTGCCATTGTTCTGAGCGCGCAACGCAGCTCCTACAATCCGCGCGGCCCGCCTCGCTCTGCATAACCTGTCCGGTCGAACAACCGGAAAATCACGGTCATTGCAAAGCGAGGAGTCCAACATGATTGGCAAGTCGCGCGTCTTTCGCGCGTTATTCACCATATCTCTTTTCTCGCCATGCGCCCCTGCCGCGGGGCATGGCGTCGCCGGCAATCGGTTCTTTCCGGCGACAATCGCAACCGATGATCCGGCAGTTGCCGAGGAATTGTCTTTGCCGACGGTCTCCTGGATCAAGGATGCGGACGGTGCGCATGTGCTCAGCCTCTCGGGCGAATACGCGAAACGAATTACAGAGCGGTTCGGTGTCTCATTTGAGGAGAGCTGGTCGCGCAACCTGCCACCCGGGGCGTCTGATCAATATGGCTTCGACAATCTCGGTACGTCGTTCAAGTACCAGTTCTTGACGAGCGCCGAGCACGAGACAATCCTCTCGGCGGGCGTCGACATAGATTGGGGAGCAACCGGCACCGCTCACTCCGGCGCCGAGAGGTTCACGACGCTCACGCCCACCGTCTTCTTCGGCAAGGGCATGGGCGATCTCCCGGAGCGAATGGCCCTCGTCAAGCCTTTGGCGATTACCGGGCTGATTGGCTATGCGATCCCGACGCGGGCGCATGACGGGCCCGATCCGGTACCCCAATCGCTCAGCTATGGCATCGCTCTCGAATACAGCCTGCCTTATCTCGCCTCCCATATACGCGACTTCGGCTGGCCGCGATTTGTGAATCAGCTAACGCCCGTGGTTGAGGCTTCGTTTGAGACACCTGTGGTGCGCTCAGGCGCGGCGCCGACGACAGGCACGATCGATCCCGGCGTCATCTGGGCGGGCCGCACTCTACAAGTTGGTGTGGAAGCGAATTTTCCGGTCAACCGCAGCAGCGCCAAGACCGCAGGCGTCACGTTTCAGCTGCACTTCTTTATCGACGATCTCTTCCCACACAGACTCGGAGCGCCGCTCATCAAGGAGGACAGGCTATGAAAAGTATCCTCTGCTGTGCGTTTCTCATTGTCTTCGGCTGTATGCCGAGCGCGCCTGTGCTTGCCCACGCGCGGCTTGAACGTGCTGTGCCGGCGGTCGGCAGCGTTATCCGGCTAGCGCCTGCGGAGCTGGAGCTTACGTTCAGCGAGCCGCTCAATGTCGCTGGCTCCTCGATAACGCTTGCGGATGCTGGGGGGAAGAGCGTGCCGCTCGGCAGCCTGTCGCTTGCGCCGGATAATGGCGCTCAGGTGATTGCGAATATCGGAAGTCCGTTGGCACCCGGCACGTATCATGTCTACTGGCACGCTATGGCCGAAGACGGGCACCGCACCTCAGGAGACTACGCGTTTACATTCAAGCCGGCGTCTTGACGCCGGCGCCGAGCATCAGATCGAGACACTGGACAGCTTGACCCGAGGCGCCCTTGCCGAGATTATCGAGCTGCGCCACGAGCACGGCCTGCTCATGCTTCTCGTTGCCGAACACGAAAAGCCGCATCTTGTTGGTGCCGTTGAGCGCTTCGGGCTCCGGATTGCGCGGATCGAGCGATGAGGCAATGCCGATTGCATGCGTCTCTTCCAAAGGCGTGACCTCGATGAATTCGCGGCCTCTATAGTGCTCGGCGAGCGCTGTGTGAAGCGTGCGCAAGCCCGGCTTGCCCTTGATCGCCCAAAGCTGCAGCGGGATCTGCAGCAACATGCCTTGCGCGAAGCGGCCGACGCTTGGCGTGAATAGCGGGCGGCTATCCATCAGCGAAAACATCTGAATTTCATCGATGTGCTTCTGCACGATGCCCATTGCGTACAGGCGAAAATTCGCCTGCGTGTAATCCTTCGAGCTTGGATCCTCGAAGGCGGCGATCAGAGCCTTTCCGCCGCCGGTGTAGCCGGAAACGGCATTGATCGTGACTGGGTGATCCATCGGGATGAGCCGGTTGCGTACGAGCGGCCTGAGAAGCGCGATCGCGGCGACCGCATAGCAGCCTGGGTTTGTGATGCGCGGGGCACGGGCGATCAGTTCGCTTTGCTCCTCGGCCATCTCAGGAAAGCCATAGACCCAGCCGCGCGCCGTTCTGTGCGCGGTCGAAGCGTCGATGATCCGTGTGCGGCCGTTCTTGACAAGGCTGACGGCTTCGCGCGCGGCGTCATCTGGCAGGCAAAGGATGGCGATGTCGGCGGCGTTGAGCGCCTCCGCGCGGGCGGTCTTATCCTTGCGTTCCGCGTCGCCCAAACGAATGAACTCAAGATCGGCGCGAGGCTCCAGACGCTCTCTGATCTGAAGCCCCGTTGTGCCGTGCTCACCGTCGATAAAGACTTTCGGCTTGCTCATCCGCCTAACTCGATAACTTGTCGTCCACTATCAGGCCGGCGTCTTCATCGCCTTCAATTTGGCTTCGATGTCGGCTGCGTCCTTTTTTGCCGTTGCGAGGTCGTTGCTGGCGAGACCTTCGCGCGCTTCAGTGGCAAGCTTCTCAAACGCCGCCTTTTGCGCCGCATCCGTCGAATTGGGGATCAAGCCATTGCCTTGGCCGTTGCACGGGTTGAGCGCCGTCTTATCAAACCCGTCGCCGCCCGGGCCGACAAGGCAATTCAGCGCGTGATGCATGTGCGTGTGCGCCTCTTCGATATTCGTCGCGGCCGCTGAAAAGCCGGCATGGGTCTCGGCGGCCTTCATCTCAGTGGCGACAGTGGCAAAGGCCGCCAGCGGAAATGCGATCAATCCGGCGCCGAGCGCTGCGCCGATCAGCTTGTTCGTGAGACGTGAAGTTGTCATGGCAACCTCCCTTTCAAGTTGGGGCATGCCCCCGCCCCGAGGCAGGTATGAGCCTCTGGCGCCAGCTTCGCAAGCGCCGGCTTTGGGCGATCCAAAAATTGGCCGATAACTCGGAGCTTAGCGCTTGGAGAATTGGAAGCTGCGGCGGGCCTTGGCCTTGCCGTACTTCTTGCGCTCGACCACGCGGCTATCGCGGGTCAGGAAGCCACCCTTCTTGAGCACGCCGCGCAGATCCGGCTCAATATGCGTGAGCGCGCGGGAAATGCCGTGGCGCACGGCACCGGCCTGGCCGGAGAGCCCACCACCCTTCACCGTGCAGATGATGTCGTATTGGCTGGAGCGGTTCGCGGCATTCAAGGGCTGAGCGATCAACATGCGAAGCACCGGCCGCGCGAAATAGACTTCCTGATCGCGATCATTGACGGTTATACGCCCGGCGCCCGGCTTTACCCACACGCGCGCAACTGCGTTCTTGCGCTTGCCCGTGGCGTAAGCGCGGCCCGCCGTGTCGACTTTCTTCTCGCGGGCTTGGGCCGCAATCTCACGGCGCGCTTCGTCCTCGGAGAGGTTCGACAGATCGCGCAGCGTGCGCGGGTGATGGTCGTCTTCGGTATTGCTCATTTCGCCACCGAATTCTTGCGGTTTAAAGCTTTGACATCAAGCGGGACAGGATTTTGCCCGGCATGCGGATGATCCGGCCCCTTATAGACTTTCAGATGCGTGAGCTGCTTACGCGCCAAGGGGCTCTCCTTGGGCAGCATGCGCTCGACGGCCTTCTTGATCACGCGGTCGGGGAACTTGCCGGAAAGGATCTGCGCGGGCGTGCGCGACTTCACACCGCCCGGATAGCCCGTGTGCCAATAATAATGCTTGTCGCTCATTTTCTTGCCGGTGAAGGCGACCTTCTCGGCGTTGACGACGACGACATAATCGCCGCAATCGACGTGCGGGGTGTAGGTCGGCAAATGCTTGCCGCGGAGATGCTTGGCGATCAGCGCCGCCAGACGGCCGACCACGAGCCCCTTGGCATCGATCAGCACCCAGCGCTTTTCGACCTCGGCAGGCTTCTGGGAATAGGTCTTCATTATCGGCGGCTTCATTGCTCGGCTCCGGGCCCTGGCCCATCAAAAGTCCGCGCGTGGATAGGGGTTTAGGTTGCCCAAGTCAATGTGGTATAACTATACCACATAGGTCAAGGATCGCCGTATTGGGTGAGGACGGCCTCGACGCGCGGCACGTCTTCGGGGTTGTTGATCTCCCAGAACGGGCGGCCGCCTGCCTTTACTTCGACAACGCGGATCGGCTCGCCGTGTTCGAGGACGCGCAGCTGTTCGAGCCCTTCGAGTTGCTCGAGTGGGCATGGCCCCCACCCCACATAGCGCGCGAGCAATTCCGGACGATAGGCATAAAGCCCGACATGATGCATCACCGGGATCGGGTTCGGCGGCGGACCGGGCGGCACGTAAGGCACGACCTCTTTCGAGAAATAGAGCGCGCGGCGATGTGAATCGGTGACCACGGTTGTGCCGCCGACGCGGCCATGGCGCCGGTCTTCCTGAAAGTGCCGCAGCGTTTGCTCATCGCAACGCACGGCGGGCGTTGCCATGGCGAAGTTCTTCTCGCCCGCCATGACATCGATCATGGCCGAGATGAAATGCGGCGGCGTCAGCGGCGCATCGCCTTGGAGATTGATGTAGAGATCGGCTTTGTCTTTGAGCATGCCAGCCGCCTCTGCCACACGCTCGGTACCGTTGCGGCAGGCTTCGGATGTTATGAGCACCTCGGCACCGAATCCTCGCGCAGCTTGCGCGATGCGGTCATCATCGGTTGCAACGTAGACGGAGGATGCGCCTTTCACTTTGCGTGCAATCGCACAGACGCGCTCGATCATCGACTTGCCGTTGACCATAACGAGCGGCTTACCGGGATAGCGTGAGGATTGATACCGCGCGGGAATGATGATCGTCGTTTTCATTGCTTTTCTGAAATCGTGCCACGCGCAGCGATCAGGCGTTGAACCTCGAGCACGCGAGCCTGCACCTTTTCAAGGTAAGGCTTTCCATATCGTTCCATCTTCTCGTTCGAATAACCCCGAATGGCGATGGAGTAGTGATCCACTTCATCGGCCAGCGCGCGCCTGAGCCGCTCCAGATCGTAGTCATCTACAGAGTCTCACGCAGGGCAAAGGCTTTCACCAGGTCCATGACCCTCAACAGTCCTGACCGGCACCCGAGCCAGTCATCTAGTAAATTGCGCCGACGCTCGCAACGATCGATGGCTGGGTCAAGGGCGGCCATGACGTGCAAGATGTCTCAATGGCGCGCGGCGGCGAGGGCCTTGTCCTTTGCCGGGTCGATCCACCATACGCTGAGATAGGACGCACCATCAGCCGCCTCGATCTTGGGCCGCCCGAAACAATTCCAATAACCCAGGAAGATGCCGGTGCCGCCGCCTGATATTGCTGGCACCGAATAGAAGTTCCACATCAGCACGCGATCGAGCGCGCGCACGGCAGCCAGATAGCTTTCACTGTCCTTGGCGGCGATAACGTCTTCAATGAGTGCATCGACAGCGGGGTTCTTGATGCCCGACCAGTTGGCGCTGCCTTTGATGTCGGCCGCGGCCGAGCCCAGGCGATTGCGCTGCTCTGTGCTCGGAACGCCAGGCGAGGGCTGAAACCACCAATCGAGCACCACGTCGTAATCAAAAGCCGTCAGGCGCTGCTGAAACTGAGAGGTGTCGAGCTGGCGCACCGTTGCATCGACACCCAGGAGCTTGAGGTTGGCGATCCAATTGTTCGTGTCGCCCATGGACGTCGTCAGTCCCGGCGTTTCGATGATCTCGAAGCTCAGCGGTTCGCCAGTCTTGCCGTTCACGAGATGGCCGCCTTTGTTGACGTATCCCGCCTCCCTCAAGAGCTGCGAAGCGATCTGCAAATTCCTGCGCAGGCCTTCTGCGGTTCCGCCTGTATCCGGCACGGTGACGGGCTTGGTGAACACGCGATCCGGTATTTTGCCGCGCCAGGGTTCGAGGAATTTAAGCTCGGCGGGGCTCGGCAATCCGTGCCCGGCTGCGGCCCGATCCTTCGCACCGAAATAGCTGTCCGGACGGATGAGAAGCCCATAATAGAGGTTCTTCTTGATCCAGGCGAAGTCATAGGCATAGAGCAGCGCCTCGCGCACGCGTGCATCTTGAAACTTCGCCTTACGCAAATTAAAGAAGTAATTGAACGCGGGATTGCTTGCGCCATAAGGCAGCGTTGTCTTCTTCATCTGGCCGTCTTTGATGCTCGGCCAGTTATAGCCTTGCGCCCATTCGTGGACGTTGATCTCGGCGCGGACATCACTTTGGCCTGCCTTGAAGGACTCGAGCGCAACGGTTTGGTCGCGGAAGTAGTCGACGATTATCTTGTCGTAATTGTACATGCCGCGCCGGACAGGCAGATCCTTGGCCCAATAGTCCTTTACGCGCTCGAGCGTATACGAACGGCCGAGCTGAAAATCGGTGATCTTGTAAGGACCGCCTCCGAGCGGCGGCGTGACGAGCGGTGCGGAAAAGTCTTTGCCCTGCCAAAAGTGCTTGGGCACAACAGGCAGCGATGCGGCGGCAATCAGAATGGCGCGCGTTGCGCCGGGCTTGAAGGTGAACCGCACCTTGCGCGGGCCGAGCGCCTCCGCCTTGGCAATGTTTTCAACCGCCCCTTGAAGGCTCGGGGTCAGAGCCTTCTGAAAAGTGTGGACGCTGAAGACGACATCTTCCGCCGTGATGGGCGTGCCGTCGTGCCACTTCGCCATCGGCTGGAGCGTGAACTCAGCCCATGAATAATCGTCAGGATAAGTCAGCGATTTCGCCAGAAGCCCATAAAGCGTGGCCGGCTCATCGCCGCTCTTGGTCATCAGCGGCTCCATCAGCGTAAGGATGGAAAAGAAGGCCGGCGTGCCGCGCGGCGAATAGAAGTTGAAGCTGTCATAAGTGCCGACACTCTGAAAGTGCACGGTGCCGCCTTTTGGCGCGTCAGGGTTCACATAATCCCAGTGCTTGAAGTCCGGGGCGTATTTCGGCGTGCCGTAATATGCGATGACCTGGACGGTATGGGTTGCTATTTCGGCGGCGAGCGCGGCCCCGGCGGCAAAGCAAAGAAGGCCCGCCAATGCGAGCCCGCGAATGACAGGTTTCATGACATTCCCCTGCTCGCCGGCCTTTTCGCCGATCATCAATTCGTTGCGCGAAACCTAGCAGGTCACCTGGGCGGGCACAAAGGCGGGGCTGGACAACAATGATGTGGCTCAGCTGCATCTTTTCGCCGCAATACGGCCCCCGCAAGGATGAGATTGCAACTCAAACGTGAGGGATGGCTATAGTCTTTGAGCTGACTTCTGGCGTTGCGAGAGCAAGAAATGGCATCTGAAAACCTAGCTCCGGGAGCCCGGCTTCTGCGCCTGGTGGCGCTCGCTGCACTGTTGTTTCTTTCTGGATGCGTCTCGTTTCCTGCGTTCGTGTCTCCTTACAAGCTCACGCCCAAGATTGACCGGATCAATATCTCTCGGATCATCAGCGATGACACATCGATGGCCGAGCGTTTGTATCAGGCCGACACCACGCGCAGCCAAGCCTTATCGATACGCACCTTGACCCGATCGGAGTGCGGCAAAGCGATTGTTCCTACGCGAGGCTTCACCGCGTTGTCCAAGGATGGGGAGCCGTTCACGACGAATTCGATGAGAGCAAGTATTCGTGTTGCGCTTCCGGGTTTGGCCGATTCCTCGGATGCCGTTATCAGAGAAGTCGAAAATGCAGCGATTAGAACAACGCTGTTGACGCGAATGGGTGTCGACGCGTCTCGGTGTGCTGATGTCGCGCCAAAAGATCTTACCTATCGTGACTTCGTTAAGTTCACGCGTTTTGTGACGTCAAACATGCTTGCGCGATCAGACGCGAAGGCCATGCTGAGTGAACGTTACAGCGGCGCGCATCCGCCACTGTCAGCCTATTTGTTGGTGTATCTCAATAACTATAACCAAGGGCGCTTTGTCGATAGATTTGAAGACCCTCTGAAGAAGCCCGACATAAGCACGGGCGTGAGCAATGCGACGATTTCGGGCTTTGCAAGAGTGTTTCTCGAAGCCGTGTTCGATGCTTCGCTCGCCGCGAATGGCGGCGGCGCGCTTTACGTTGATGATCCAGCAAAACCAAAAGTCTTTTATCCGGCCGCAAGCTCCAGGCAGCCCACAGCCGCGCTGCGCTATCCGCTAGATACAACTCACCCCAGCATCACATTCGTCAATCTGCGAAAGATTGCGGCGCCTGGTGAGATCGGAATTACACCAAGGGAATCCCAGACAGTCGAAGCGCTCGCAAACTATTCCGCCGACCGCGCTCTCGTTCTGAGCAAGGCCTTTCTTGACGAGTTGAAGAGCATAGATGTCGGCTTTGCGCTGTCCGGAAGCTTTGCGATCGGCGATAATGAAACGATCAAAGCCCTGGCAACAACCGTGATCGAAACGCTGGCACGGCGCACCTCCGAGACGATCAGCTATGGTGTCTTCTCTGAGATTGACGGCGACCGGTATCCGCTCGTGTTCCTTATGGGGCTGCTTGGCGAGGCCCCGGCCGGAAGCAGCTAAGAGGCCTTGCTGAGGCGCGTAACGTTGGGTGCTTTGAGGTCGACCGGCTTGGCGCAAGCCCACTCCACCACATCGTCGATCATGTAGTGACGCGTCAATTCCATCAGCATCCGGCATTCGGTCCAGATATCGCCATCGACCATCGGCATGAAGAGGTCATGCACATTGTCGATGCCGAGATAGGTCTTCACGCCCGCAGCCTTGAGCTTGGGATAAGGCGCGATCGAGTTGTGCAAAGGCGCCGTCATGGCGAGCTGTTTCATCGACAAAGCGGCCGAGGGGCAAATCACGATGCCCATATCGGCTTCGACCACCTTCTCGATGATACGGTCCTGCTCGCGCTCATCCTTGGCGCCAAGCGAGATCGAGTGAATGCCGAAAACACGACCCTGCATGCCGTGCTCGATGGTCTTGAGCGCCAACAGCTCGGTCTCGTTCTCGAGCGGATTGTTCTCCTGGTCGACATGCACATCAACCGGCTTACCGAGCTTCTTGGCGAGCGAAAGGATGACATCGAGGTGTTTCTCCGCCTGCGGACGATCGCGCGAAGGCAGGCCGCCGCAATAGTCGGCCAGTGAGCAAGCCTCGGCATATTGCTCGTAAGAAGCGGGGTCAAGCACGCCTTGGAGCGGCTGCACGCCGATCTCGAAGCGGATCTTATCGGCATAACGCCTTTTCACTTCGAGCGCGGCTTTGACCGGCAAAAGACCAACCGTCGAGTCCGCGTCCACCATGGTTCGGCAATAAGTGACACCCTGATCGACCATGGTTTGCACGCCGCGGCCGATGCGCTCGACGAGATCATCATGCGTGTAGTTCTCTTTGAGGTATTTGTAGAGCTCCCACTTCTTCTGCATGTCGACCTGACTCATGCGCAGATTGTCGAGCGTGATCAGATAGGCCTTGTCGAAATGCGCGTGATGGTTGGCGAAGCCGCCGAGGCTCTCGGCCATGTCGAGGAAGTGCAGCTTGAGATTCCACGGCTCGGACGCATCGGCCAGCTTGTAACGATAAGTGCCCTGCTCGCTGTCGGCGATGATTTGATCGAGCGTCGCGATCGCGACATCGGGATCGGTTATCAGCGGAATGCCGTTTTCGATTGAGAGCTTGCGGATCAGGCGCACATCGGACGTCTCGTCATAGCCCTCATCGCCGGTTAGCACATTGATAACGAGATCGAGCTTGTTGTCCTTAAGAAAGGTGAGAATGTTGGGCTGCGTCTCTTCGCTGATCTTGTGAATTTCGGTGGCGGGCACGCCATGTTCGCTGAGGAAGGCAAAGGTGCCGGGGGTCGCGAAGAACTTGACGTTCAATTTCTGAAAGCGCTGGATCGCCGGAAGCACGCGCTTTTTGTCCTCGATCTTCCCAGTGCTGATCAAAACCTGCTTTTGGGTCTTGGGGCCGAGGAGCTTGAGGTTAAAGGCCAGAAGCTCAAGCGAAGTCGCACGTGCCATTGTCAGTGGCCTCCCTTGGTTGCCGATCGAGAGCTTGACCCAGAAAAAAGGCCAGCCCCACGCCCACCGGCGTCTTTCAGGCTAGCCTCGCCTCGCGTCCACACCGAGCCACTTACTCCCTGGCTGTTGGCGCATCTTGCGGTCAAACGGCGGACACTTACGCAATTCATTCCGGCATTACCAGCCGCAATCCACCGATTTCTTGGAAGACGAATATTGTTCGAAAAAGCGCGCCCGCAAGGGCCCCAGGCTCAATAATCACGCTTCCAGAAGATGCCGGCGCTACCGGTCGAAGTCCTGGCCGACATTCGTTTTCACGCTCAAGGACTTGCTGATATCGACATTGACCGAGACGGTGCCCGGCTGGCCGGCCAGCCCCTGGGTCGCTTCAACATAGATGTTCTTTTGAATGTATTTGCCGACCGAGACGGCGCCCTGGGCCCCCAGGGACACATTCAGAAGGTCCAGCCCCAAGGTCGATTTGATCTTGCCCATGATCCCTGGGCCGCTGCCGATGCCGGGCAGGCCTTGGCCCGTGAGCTGAGTGATGGCATTTGCCGTCTGCACGGCTTCGAAGGCGCTCAGGTCCTTTGCCTGCTTGCCGAACAGCACCATCGCCATCACATCCTCCTGCGCCTGCGGCGGATCCGAGGTGAGCGTGATCCTCGGCTTTGAGGCGGCCCCCACCACGTTAATCCTGTCGGTGTTCTTCGCCGTGTCGGTGTATTCGGCGGTGATCGAGAGCGTTGGGTCGAACGAGTTGTTCGGCGCAAAGCCGACAACGCCGCGCGTCAGCTGAAACCTTCGTCCCGAAAAATCAAAGCGGCCGCGCACCAAATTCATCGTGCCGGAAATTTGTGGAACATCCTTGGTACCGCCGACGTGAAGATTTGCCCGCCACTCTGAAATCAAGTCCACGGCCCTTGATGTTGATATTTCCGAGAGCGATGACATTGCAGTCAAGCGCCATGGTGTAGGGGTCTTTCTCGACTGGCGCCTCTTCCGGCGAGATTGGATTGCCCTCAGCATCGACCGGCACGACATTGATCTGCACGATGTCGGAAGGCATCGCATCGGGAATGTTGATGTCCATTAACTCGATGTTGAGCGTGCCCGTGGTCCTGAGGTCGGGAAAAGTGCCGCCGACGTCAAAATGACCGGAAGCAATGCTGGTTGCCGTCGCGAGATGCACGAGTTGAGCATGCTTTAGATCAAGCGTCGAAGTGAGCTTGGGTCTGCCCTTGCCCAGGCTTATCTCGGTCTTAGCCTTGATCGGCACCTCGCCATCCGGATGCTTGCGTCCGTCCGAGGCTGATAGATCAGCATCGAACATATAGCCCGCGCTCGAATGATCGACGCGGCCATTGAGATTGAGCTTGTCGAGCACAATGCCGCGCCGGACGTTCTGATATTTGCCGTCTTTGAGAGAGGCCTTGCCCGCAAAGACTGGATTATCAAGTGTCCCGCTCACCGCGATGTTGATCGTCGCGCTACCGTTGAGCGTCTGCTGCGGCATTGGTACGAGCGCGACAAACGGCGTGATCGGGCCGCCATAAGCAATTCTGCCATCGATGGGGCCTTCGGTCGAGAAGGAGAGCGCTTTGCCGGGCGCAAGGGCGAGCGGCATGGAGAATGTGGCGGGTGCGACGTGCTTAAACGCATCGGCTTCCTCAATACCCTGAAAGCTAGCAACGAGCGTAAGGCGTTTCTTATCCCACTTACCGTTGATCTCCATCCTCACCTTGGTCTTGAGCTCGTCGGTGGGCACGAAAGAAAGCTGAACTTTGCCGGGGCTTGCACGCCGTGTGTCGACATCGATCACGCCATCGACGCGTGTCGGGCCCTGGGGCGGGTTGAATTTTGCGATCTTGAGCAGCAGCCTGAGGTCTTCGCCGTTGTGCTCGGCCATGCCGGTGAAGTGGCCATCCTCACCCCAACTAATATCGATCTTATCGAGCGCTAAGCGGTCTTGTGCCATTGTTAAAGTGGCGGGCTTACCAAGCCTGAGCTTCTCGCCGGCGTAATCGCTCGTCAGCTTGGCGAAACGAATGGTGGTTGCACCGGCGCCAAGACCGAGCGTCGCCGATGTGTCGACCTTGCTTAATTGTCCGATGGCGGGCGGCGTCACGGACTGCGCTGTCGCGGCAATGTTGAGCGCGGTCAAGCGGCCCTTCAGCCTTGCTGCGAGCGTTTTGATATCGACGCCGCTGACAACGAGATGATCGCTGTCCGCTTTCGCGTCCAGGCTCATGACATCATTGTCGAAGCGCACTTGCCCGCTTGCCTTAAGATCGCCCTTTGCGCCGAGATCGACCGGTAATTTCGAAAGCTCGGGAATTGTGGCGTTGAAGCTTACGCTGCCATTCATCTTGGGATCAGTCTCTAAATCGACTGCGCCTTTGATTTTCGCGCCACCATAGTCAAGCGTGAGGCCCGCAAGCTTCACCCGGCCCGACATCTCATAGTCGAGGGCCGCGGCGAGTTTGCCGGACGGCTTGCCGGCATCCATGAAGGTGATGGCAACCGGCCCTGCAACATTTGAGTGCGTTAGCACGATATCGCCGCTGGCAACGAAGGGCGGCAGCGCGGCGCCGGAGAAGCTCGCATCTTTGAATGTCGCTTCAGCCTTGATCGAGAGGCTCTTGAACGGCCCGAAAAGGCGTGCATGGAGTGCGATCGGCGATTTGGTTTGAAGATCGCCGGTGATCCACGGCGCAAGCCCGGGCGCGGCAGTTCCAGTGAAGTCGCCATCAATTGCGTGCGTGTGAATGACATAGTCACCGGCACCCTTGAGTGTCAGGCGCCCGTCGCGGGTTTGTGCGCTAAGCTCGCTAATGGCGAGCGACTGATGAATGTTACCTTCGATCGTGCTGTGCAGCTTAAATCCATCACCAAAGAGCGCGCGCAAGTGCGGTGAGAAATCACCTGGCGTATCAATATCGGCGTTGAGATTGACCTTGAGGTCGCGCCAATGCTCGAGCGTGATGCGTCCGCGAATATCTGCCGTCAGTTCTTGATCGAGCACGTCCGGCCCGAGATGAAAGCGTTTGGCGATCAATGTCCGAATGCGGAACATGGGCGGATGGCCGAGCTTGCTTGGCGTGGTGCTCTCGCCCGCCTCGTGCATGACAGGCTCGCGGCGCAAATAGCCGTTGGTGATCTCCGCTCTCGGGAACATGAGCCGATTGGCAAACAGGCGGAGCGGGCTCCAATCGATCGCAAAATAGTCGGCGCTAAACCACACGCCTTCATCGTCCGACAAGACGAGATCATGAAAGATGAAGCGGTTCGGCCACGGCCCGGCGACGTCTTTGTATTCGACTTTCAGGCCGGTGAATTCCTGTAGCACCGGCAGTGCGTAACCAAGCACGGCGTTGCGGCCGACATCGGTGCGCAGGGCGATAACAACGAGTGCGCTCACGAGCGTGATGAGCGCCAGGATCGGCAGAGCGACCCATATGACCAGCTTGCGGAGCATCAGAAGGCCTGCCCCAGGCTGATATAGAATTGTATCGGATTATCGATGCGGCGCCGCGGATTGAGCGGAAAGGCAAAGTCCGCTCTGATCGGTCCGATCGCCGTGTAGTAGCGCACGCCGAAGCCGGCGCCGTAGCGAATGCCTTCATCGAAAGTGAAAAGACCTTGCGGCGAGACGGCGCCGCCTTCGAGAAACACGACGCCACCAAAGCTGTCAGCTACGGGGAAGCGAAGCTCGCCACCGCCCTCAAGCACCGATCTGCCACCGGTTGGTTCGTTTTGCGCATCTAGCGGACCGATCAGACGATAGCCATAGGCACGCACGGATCCCGCGCCGCCCGCGTAGTAACGTTTGTCGGCCGGAATAGCGGCGACGCCCGCGCCAAGCGAAGCACCGCTTCGCGCCCAAAGCGCGCCGACCCATTGGTTGTTGCGGTCGAATGGCCAGTGGTAGCTCGCAGTGCCTTCAAGCTGCGAAAACGACAATGCGCCGCGTGAGGCACCTATGTAGGGCGTGAAGGTGGCGGCGGCGTTTAAGCCGCTTGATCGAATTCAAAACATTGTTGACGTTGTTGAAGGCGACGCCGACGGGAATACCAACGAGCATAGTCTTGTGTTTGCCGAAGAAATCCTCGGATTGGCTGAAGAACAGCTCGCCGCCGGCCTTGCCGATCAGATGGCGCGTGAAATGGTAGTCGAGCTCTGCTGTCGAATCCCAGGTCGCAGCGTTGTAAGGCGAAGTTTCGTTTTTCAGTGTTGTTGCCGCCAGAAAGTCCGTTTTGTGCAATACGCGCGGGTCCTTGTATTGCAGGCCGGCCGATTGCGTGACCTGTGCAATGTTGATATCCGCTTGAAGCATTTGGCCGCGCCTGAACAAATTGCGGTGCTGCCACGATGACTGTCCGCCAACTCCGAGATTGGTCGAATAGGTCAACCCGGCTGCAAAGGTGCGCGGCTTGCGTTCGGTGAGCGTGACATCAACGGGCGTCTTGCCCTCGGCGTCCGGCGTTCCGGGCTGAACATCAACCACGGTGAAAAGCCCGGTATCGACAAGGTCGTCGCGCAATTGCGTGACCTGGCCCATGTTGAAGCGCTCGCCCTGTTTCCAGGGCACGAAGGTGGCGAGATAGTCTTTGCGGGTGCGCAGCCCATCCGGCCACATCACCGGGCCGAAGCTTGCCAGCATGCCGCTGGTGGTGATGAACACCATCTTTGCTTCGGGCTTGTCGACTTGTGCTTCGGCGCGGCGCTCCGTGATGACGGCAGCCGGGTAGCCGCGCGATTTCAGGCCCGCGAGGATCTTTTGCTCGATGGCGAGAATGTCGGTTCCGCGCGAGGAGCCGTTGGTCTCGATACGGAGATCAGCCGGTGTTTGGGGCCGCGTGCCGTCGCCAAGATCGGTGTAACGGATCTCGTAGGATGTGATCCGGTAGCGATCGCCGGGCGTAACAACGAAGTCTGCCTTATACTTATCGTCGGGCGCGCTGACTTTCACGTCCACCGTGCCGGCATAAAAGCCGTCGGCATGAAGCGCTTGGATAAATCTCTTCACGTCTGATTGCGCCACGCTGCGCACGGTTTCGAGCGAGGGCTCTTCCGCGGTTGTCAGGCTGTCGAGTTGGGCCAGCGGCCTCAGAGTCTTCTTAAGCTCACCGGCATCGGGGCCGGAGATTTCAATGCTGATCGCGACTGCCGGCTGGCCGGCGGCCAACGCCGCACCAAAGGCGGACCATATGAACAGTGCGGCAGCCGCAGCCGCCGCGAGATCAAAACGGAGGTGAGCGCCGACCTTACGCATCCGGAATCCAACAAGGAGCCGCGGCAAATCCGTGGCTGATGATTGGCCACCCTCATAGCGCGATTGGGGCGCCAAGCAACGCCTTGAGGAATCAACAGAAAGTCAGTGAGCGTAGCAGATGGATAGAAACGCTGCCGGCGCGCTCGGATCAAAAGGCGTAGGCGACGCTCAGACTGGCATGCGCCGACCAAACCTCCTGGACCACCGGGCTCTTATCGAAGTCGTGAAGAATGCGCCGCACCGCCAAATCGCCTGTAACCAGCCAATGATCGCTCATGAACCACCCGGCACTGAGCCCCGCGCCGAAGCTTTCCGGCCCGGCGTCCGGGCTGAACACCGGCAGGCCAGAGGCCGCTGATTGGGCCGGCGTCACGCCGAAATAGGCCTTGGCCGTGCGCTTATCCCAATAGGTGCCGCTGGCGCCGAGGAACATGAAGTAGCGTTCTTCCTCGCTGCCGGCGATCGGCATATAGGCACCGACATTAGCGATGAAGCCGTTGTACTCACCAATCGCCCGGCGCATGTCGACTGAAACGATCAATGGAATTTCGTGGTTCATCATCTTGGGGCGAAACACATAATCGCCGTAGAACTTGGCCTGGGGTGTGGGGCTCACATCGCCAAGGCCGCGGATTCCGTTATGGTTGTCGCGCCGCCCGATGTCATAGGCGATACCCAGCCCCGCGCGATAATTCTTGCCGCGGAAGAAGTCGTAGCCCACGCCCTCGCCGGTGCTGAGATAGAGCCGGCCGCGATAACGGATGTCCAATACGGCGCCGGCCTGCAGGTTATAGCCTTTGGAGCCTTCATATTTGGATTGGTAGACAATTGAGGGTCCGACAAAAACGAGCCATTTCGGCCCTTCATCGTCATATGGCGCCAACACCTGGCCAGCCGAGAATTGCCAGAAATTGAGGGGCGTCGGGGTTTGCGCTGCCACCGGCAGGGCAAGAGCCAAGCTTGCGATCGCAATCAACAGGCATCGCACTGCACATGTTTTCGGCCGCATTACAGCTCCTCAACTCCGTCAGAGCAACCAAAGTGAGCCGGCCCGCCAAAGCCCTCCGGCAGCTTGGAAGAATTGCTCACAAAGATGAAACCCTGGTTGCGGCGCTGCCGACACGGCTACCAGCCTCCAGCCCGCTGAACCGGCCCCCAGACCGAAACGACCCAAGAACGCCCCCGCGCGCGCCTGATCACCAGAATTCGATCATCGCTTGGATAACGAGTGGGGGCAAGCCGTACTAAGCGCTTGTGATGTCGCTTTGGGGGTGAATGGAGGCTTTTTCCGGCAGGGCGTCGCTATGCCAGGTACATCCGGCGTGTTGCGAGCTTCTCGATCAGTGCAGGAGGAAGAGCTGGTGGATGATGTGGTGCGGCGTGAACGCGTTGACGATTGCGGTGATCGTCAAAGAGCCGCCATAAAGCCCAATCACGGCGAGGCGGTGTTGAAGCGGCTTTTTCTTCCAGATGCCGTCGAGCGCGAGCCACACCAGGACGAACGTCCAGATCACGGTGAGATGCACCCAGCTCATGCCGAATACCGGGCTATTCGGCATGGCCCGATGAATGAACAGCGCGATGAAGCCGGTTGCAACCAGAAGTGAAAAGAAGGCGAAGCCGAGTGCCCTGTGCAGCTTTGAGCCGCGCTTGGCGAAGAACATGACCCAGGTGCCGATGATCCACGCCGGCACGAGCGTGGCGACATGGAGCTGCACGGCGAGCGGCGCATGAAGGAGTGGGCCAAGGGTCATTAACGAACTCGTGGGGCTTGGACGGACGGCCATTGCGCTCAAGCAGGGTTCGTGCCGCCCTCGGTCCCACTTTCCCGCGGGCTCGCCTTGTTGACGCGCCGCTCGCCGTCTCCTTATGGTCCCGCACTTTCCCAGGCCCGGGCTTTCCGCGGCCGGGGAGACATGGTGAGGGCCCGTAGCTCAGCGGTAGAGCGCGTGACTTTTAATCATGAGGTCCTGGGTTCGATCCCCAGCGGGCTCACCAGAATCCAAATACTTGATGACGAAGGGCCGGAGCGGACCTATAGGCTCTCGGGACACGGCCCGATCCCGACACCCGGCAGCGAGTTAGGCCTCCACACAAAGGATTAAGCGCCACAACCTTAATCTGACTGCATGCGAATGATGCTCGTAATGATGTTGACGTTCTCGTGGGGCGCGGCTCACGCGAACGATCTCGCAAATGTCGTTGGCATGGGCACACACACTTGCGCTCAATTCGCCAAGGATTATCAGTCCGACCCTGAAGTGATGGAAATGATGTATTTCACCTGGGCGCAGGGTCTAATGAGCGGCATTAACCTCCTAGATGCGATGCACAACTACCCGCAGATCGATACTTCAACTATGTCGGTCGAAGCACAGATGGCGCACATCCGCCTCTATTGTAATGAACACCCGCTCGCATTCTATACGACCGCTGTAGATGACCTGATGGGAGCTATGGCGCCTACAGCAACGCGCAAGTGACTGTACTAAGCCGCGCGCCGTCTCGATCTCATCTTCTGGTTAACGGCTCACGCCCGTCCCTCACCAATCGATCGTTGGTTGACTGACACTTAGAGGTCCAGAGTGATGGAGTTCATCGAATACGTCTACAAACTCAATTGGGAGCCTCTTTGGGTGTTCTTGTCTGCCGTGGGCACCATCGGCGCGGTTGTCGTGGCCCTGTTCGGCGAACCGTTGAAGAGGCGACTATTTCCTCCTTCTCTGCAACTCAGCCTCAGAGACCCGCGAGGTGAAACGGTAACCGTTCGCCAAACCAGGGGAGGCGCCGCAGTTCTTGCACCGATTATTACCAGACAGGCGCGCTACTATCATCTGATCGTCAGCAATTCGAAGCGGTGGCCCACTGTACAAGATGTCCGCGTCCTCCTCTTAGAGGTTCAAGAGTTGGGGCAGGATGGGCAATTCACGACCATTTGGACGGGTGCAACGCCAATGCGCTGGCGACACCAGGAATTTGAGCCGCCAGCGAAACCAGTCGGGCCATCCGCCGACGTTGATCTGTGCTCAATCATCAAAGATCAGTCAGTTAGTTTGCTAACTCTATTTTCCCCAACAAACCTTCCAGGCATCATCACAGCGGGTGCACGCAAAAGATTCAAATTTCAAGCTCAGGGAATAGAGGTTGATTCGTCCCCTCTTCTAATCGAGATCGCGTGGAATGGTCAGTGGTCTGATAACCCGGACGAGATGGCGAACGGCCTTGTCGTAAAGGAAATTTTTCCTGACGCTAGAGGGGCTGCATAATCCGATCGGGCCCACTACACAGATCAGGCACTTGGAGCGGCTTCTTGTGATAAAAGTTCGGGCGCGGTTAATTCTCGGTATGGCAGGTGTAGTGTCCTGGGAACCCAGCTGTCAGGGGGAATGCGTGTTGAACTTGATTTCATCGCGGTGCGCGCGGAATGCAGCGCTTGCCGTTCTCGGCGCCCTCTTCTTGGCGTCGGGCTTGCCCGCTTGCGCCCAAGATAAGGGTGACCCAAAACGCGGACACGAAATTGCGCGCAAATACTGCTCGCCCTGCCACGCCATAGAGCGCGGTCAACACAAGAGCCCCGTCGCCGATGCTCCACCCTTCCCAACCTTTTCCTCCAAATGGCCGCTCGAAGATATTGAGGAGGCGTTGGCCGAGGGAATCATGGTCGGCCATGAAGGCGTTCAAATGCCGGAGTTTCAGCTCGATCCTCCTGCGATTGCGGATCTCATCGCCTATCTGCGCTCGATTCAGGATACGCCTCCCGCGCCGCCACCGGGATCCGCTGGCTAGCGCTTTCGCTGCGCTTCATCATTGCGGTTGAATGCAAGCGAGTGACGGGCAGCGCGCGACGCTGTCGGTTCGCTGATCAAACATGTCAGCACGCTTGACATCCCTGCGATAGAGTTGATCGGGCCAGGCGCTCGCGTTGACAACCGGCCGCGCGCGTTCTATCGGCGTCGGCACAACAACGGGAGGGCACAATGATAAAGAAGCTAACTATTTCGGCGGCTGCAGCTTTGGCTGCGCTCGGCATGTCGCTGGCGCATGCCTCTGATGTTTGCGACCGCTCGTGCCTCGAAGGCATGGTGAACAAGTACATTGATGCCATGGTCGCTCATGATCCGAACCAACTGCCTTTGGCGCAGGGCGTTAGGTTCACCGAGAACGGAGAAGAGCTCAGACTTGGCGATGGGCTTTGGGGCACGGCGAGCGCGCCCGGCCATTACAAGCTTTATGTTGACGACCCCGAAGACGGCCAAGTCGGATTCATCGGCACGGTGTTTGAGAACGGCAAGCCGGATCTCATGGCGCTGCGTCTCAAGATCGATTACGGCCGGATCAGCGAGGCCGAGACGATTGTTGCGCGTCCGCCGGCTTTTGGCGGCACATCGCCAATTCCCCCTGCCGGCGAGACGGTGGAGAAGATGGGCCATCCACGCCCGCAATTCCTCAAGAAGGGTGACGGCATGTCGCGCGAGGCTTTGTTGCGCGTCGCCAACTCCTATTTCACAGGGCTCGGCAACAACACCGGTCACAACACGGCGCCGTTCTGGCCGTCCTGCAATCGCTTGGAGAACGGCACGCAAACAACCAATCGCCCGACAGCAGGCCGCCCGGCCGACACTGACATTGTCGGTATGAGCTGCGCAGGCCAACAAGAGAGCGGCTTTTATCCGTTCGTTTCGAGCATTCGCAATCGCCGCTATCCGGTTATCGATCGTGAGCGCGGCTTGGTGATGTCGTTTGCGTTCTTCGAGCACTCGGGCGTGTTGAAGAAGATCACGCTGACCAACGGCAAGACCGTCGATTCACCCGTCACAGCGCCGCTGACATTCCAGATTTCGGAGCTGTTCCAGATTCACGGCGGCAAGATCGACCAGATCGAAGCGGTCATCAACACCGTGCCTTACGGCATGAAATCAGCGGTTTGGGATGAGCCGCATGCCGAAGAGGCGCCCGACTACGCAATTATAGGCAAGCGCTAACCTGACATCCTGGCCCGGCACCCAGCGATGGATGCCGGGTCGCTCATGCGATTGCGAGCCGTTCAATTGGCGCAAGAGCACCGGATGAGTCGTGTGGCTGGATCGCGCTCGATGAGTCTTGCGCGCTTGCGTTCATCATCCTGTAGTCCGTCGGCGTGAGGCCGAACTTGACCTTGAACACACGCGCGAAATGAGCCGTGCTGTTGAAGCCCAATGAATAGGCGATATCGGTTACGGTTCGGCCCCGGTAGAGAGCGGACTTGAAATTCTTGCCGCTCTCTTCGAGACGGCGCCGCAAAATGTAGCTGGACGCCGTTTCACCATACTGCGCCATCAGCTTGCGCAAATAACGCGGTGAGATTCGCAGGGCCGACGCAATTGCGCCTGGCGTGAGGCCGGGGTCGTGCAAGTGCGATTCGATGAATTCGGTTACAAGGGCGCGGCGCACGCCGGCAACGCTGATGTCGGGTGCGCGCCGGTCACACGCGGTCGAATAAGCGATGGCCAAGATGTCGAGCAGCGAATTGGCGGCGGCGGTCTCACAGTCACCGGCCAGCTCGTAGTCTTCCAGCACAAGATTGCGCGCCATGCTGGCCGCGGTTGAAACGAGCGCGGTTGATCCGGGCAAGCGGACGCCGAGCATATCGTCGGCAAAGGGTATGCGTGTCTTGAGCGCGGCTCCACTTACCCGCACGGTTATGCCCTCTGAGAGCTTCGGGAAGTTGCAGCTCATCGGACGCGTGACGTCATTCAGGATAATATCGCCGGGCTCGAAGCGGGATATCGTGTCCGGCGTGCGATACCCAGCCCGACCCGCGCAGCTTGATAATGAAGCCAAAATTGCGCTCGAGTCGCCTGATCGGCGATCTCCTTGGTCCGGGCGACAAGCGCCGGGCGCGAGCGGACCCAGGCAAAGGTGATCGGCCCGAGCGAGCGGACCTTAAGCTCGGCCTGAAACTCCCTGCGGTCGATTGGATCGACTGAACTTGTGCAAATCGGCTGGAATAGCCCCGCGACCAGAATGCCGCCCGGGACTCAGGCGCAACGCCGGTTGTCGTGAAATCTGTCTGCATTTCCCCGAAGCCCGCTTGCGTTCAGTGGCCGCTTTGGGCTCTCCCCTAATCTGGCGCCAGACCAACTCCATCTGACCGGGCCGATCAGTCCCTGTGGCATTGGTCTTGCGTGTCGTTTCGTTTTGATTTTCGCTGGCCAGTACCGTTAGATAGTTACAGAAACAGAACCATGATTCTCATTCGAGGATGACGTCCTTTGAGTATTTCGTCAAGTGATAGGAATCGACAGGAAGCGGGGAAGCTGGAGGCCCGGCAACGGCGCAGCCAGGTCACCTGTAACAAGCTCATTGAGGCGGCTTTTGCCCTGCTCCTGGACCGTCACTGGGACGCAATTCCGGTGGCCGAGGATCGCCGAGCCGGCCGGCTATTCGGTACGGTGCCTTCTATGCCCGCTTCAAGAGACAAGGACGAGTTTCAGACGGCATTGATGCAGCGCTACACCGAAGACCGTTTGAAACGGCTGAAGAAGATTTTCATCGACGCCCGATGATCAGCTGCTCAACAGCTATTTCAACGATGTCATAGCCCGGTTGTGGCGCAATCGAGTTCATTCTGGCGCGCAGTGCTGTTCCGTTAGCATTCAAGACGAGATTTACTGGGCACCCTCCGTAATATTGCGCGAAACAGTCGAGCGATAAAACTCATCGCGCGCGCTGCGAAGAAGTGGGCGTGCGCTAACACCGGAAGAAGAGATGGACATTCGTTTCGCCGTGCAGGTGACGAACGGCGCCATCAACAACATCATGATCAACCGCCGGGTCCGATTGACATTGACGACCCAATATTCGTTAAACGGCTTGCGCAGGCGTTTCACGAGATCTCGCACTGGGATGATTGAAGTAATCGTTTGCTGACGGCAATCGCCGACGCCCTTCTTACGGCGATCACCGCCTATAAGCGAAGGACGCACGCGAACAGCCCGACTCTCCACTCGCAACAGAACTAGATGCTGTATCCAGATTTCCGCCGTGGCAGCGTGCGAACGCGCTCGCCCGTTGCCTCGAAGATTGCGTTGCCGATCGCAGGTGCGATCGGCGGCAGAGCCGGCTCGCCGACACCTGTTGGCGATACATCTGTCTGGATAAAAACACTTCGACCGCCGGAATTGCCCGGTTTTCTCAGCATCGGGTAGTGGAAATGTGGTCTGAACCTCGCCGTTTTCGATGCCGACTTCCAGGCCGAGCATTGTCGAAAGGCCGTCAAGGGCAGCACCTTCGCATTGATTTTCCGCGCCACTCAGATTGACCATCGGGCCGATATCGCCAACGACTGTGAGCTGATGGAAGGTGATCTTCTTCTTGGAATCGACCGAGAGCTCGGCCACCTCGGCAAAATGCCCGGCATGGCTGAAGTGAAAGGCGAAGCCGCGGCCTGTCCCTTGGGCAGTTTCTTGTCCCAGCCGGACTTTTGCGCGGCGAGCTTGATTACGCCCGCCGCACGCCCAGTGTTGATGCGCGTATGGATTGCCGTCTTGCAGCCAGCGCGGCTCGCCGAAAAGATCGAGCAGGAATTCGACATGATCGCGCTTTGCGGCCGGCGAGCTCATGAAGGAAAGATTGAATCGGGAACGCGATGCCGTTGGAGCCGGGCGCGCGCCACGGCCCACACGGCGTCGTCGCCGCATGCATGGTTTGCGTGAGCCGGTAGTTGGCGATGAACGGTGCCGGAAACTCCTGCGGGCCGGGCCGGCCCGGCGGCAGGCCGATGCCGCCGCCGGCGACCGGGTTTTTGCCATCGGCCGTGAAGGTGATGAAGTGGTTCGTCCCACGCGGCGATCTTGCCGTTTCTGTCGACGCCGCCTTTGAGCGAATGGAATCCGCCGACGCGGTAGAAGTCGTGCGCCATGTCGTCCTCACGCATCCATTGCAGCTTGACCGGCTTGCCGACCCTCTTGGCGATCATCGCAACTTCGCAGACATAGTCGTTCATGACAGCCGGCGCCCGAAGCCGCCGCCGACGCGCGTCTGATGCAGCGTGATCTTCTCTTTCGGATGCCGTGACGGTCGGCGACCGGTGATGCCGCCTCCGCGGTTTGCGTCGGCGCCCAGATCTCGATCTTGCCGTCCTTGTAAGGGCCGTGCAGTTTTGCGGCTCGAGCGGCGCGTGCGCGACGAACGGATAGGTGTAGAACGCCTCGATCACCTTGCCGGCGCCGTCGCGGCTTTATCGACATCGCCGCTGTCGACGATCAAGGTCGTCGCCGGGCTGCTTGGCGATCTCGGCCGCCTTGGCCTGGGCCGCCAGTCCAGCTGTCTTTAGAGGCGTCGACTTGTTCCCACTACGACCTTGAGCGCCTTCTTCGCTGCGAACGCTTGCCAGGTCGTCTTGGCGACGATGGCAATGCCGGCATCACTTCGGCCGGCTTGCCGGTGCCCTTGAGCACGAAGGCTCGACCACGCCCGGCATTTTCTTGATCTCGGCGAGATTGGCGCTCTTCACCGTGCCGCCGACCGCGGGGCATTTGGTATAGGTCGCGTAGAGCATGCCCGGCACGGTGTCGATGCCGAACAGCGGCTTGCCGGTGACAATCGCCTCGTTGTCGACGCCCGGAAACGCGCGTGCCGATGATCTTGTACTGGTCCTTGGTCTTGAGCTTGAGCGTCTTGGCGTCGGGCACGGGCAATGCGGCGGCCTTGGTCGCCAGCTCGCCATAGCTGAGCCTCTTGCCGCTTGCCGCATGGATAACCGCGCTGTTGTCGGTCGTGCATTCGCTCTCGTCAACGCCCCACTCTTTCGCTGCGGCCGCGACAAGCATTGCGCGCGCAACCGCGCCGGCCTGGCGCAGCTGATTCCAGTGCTCGGGACCGACGTCGAGCCGCCGGCGACTTGACGGCCATAGACTTTCGGATCGATCGGCGACTGCTCGACATGAACATCTTCCCAGTCGGCATCGAGCTCTTCGGCAATGATCAGCGGAAACGCCGTTTTCATGCCTTGGCCGATCTCCGGCCCCTTCGAGTAGATCAGAATGGAGCCGTTCGGAGCGATCTGTATGAATGCATTCGGCGCGAAGACAGAGGATGTCTTGGCGCTTGCGCCTCGTATGCCGGGAACGTCGAAGGCAAGCGCGAGGCCTGCAACCCCCGCGAGCTTCGATGAAGCCGCGGCGGCTGAGCCCCGAATCCATGGGCGCGAGGCGTGCCCTCGGCGATGCGCGATGATATCGTGGAAATAGGTGTCAGTTGAATAGCGGGAAGCGTCGGCCATGGAGTTATCCTTGCCGCGAGATTGGCCGGCTGCGGCGTGGATCGCCGCGCGGATGCGCTTATAGGTGGCGCAGCGGCACAGATTGCCGGCCATCGCCGCATCGATATCGGCGTCTGTCGGCTTGGGGTTCTTGCGAGAAGCGCGGCCGCGCTCATGAGCTGCCCGGCTTGGCAATAGCCGCATTGCGGCACGTCGAGATCGACCCAGGCTTTCTGCAGCGCGTGCAGCGTTCCATCGCTCGCTGCAAGGCCTTCGATCGTCTTGATCTTCGTGCCTTGCCGACAGCGGAGACCTGCACCTGGCATGAGCGCGATCGGCGCGCCGTCGATATGCACGGTGCAGGCGCCGCATTGCGCGATGCCGCAGCCATATTTGGTGCCGACAAGCCCAAGCGTATCGCGCAACACCCACAAGAGCGGGGTTGACGGATCGACATCGCCACCGATCTCGTGGTCTTTGCCATTGACGTTGAGCTTGATCATGGTTTCGCTCCGCGAATGCGCCTCGGCGCCCACCTTATCGAAGCGATTGCGAGGTGAAAGTCAAAAATTCGCGCCGTGACCGGCGTCACAGGAAAGCCTTGCGCTTCAAGGTGATGCGGTGCCGAGAGGCAAGCTGACACGCGCACGCAAGCCACCACCGGGGCGGTCTTCGAGGCTAATTGTGCCGGCGTGACGCTTGACGATGTCGGCGACGATGGTCGCTTTTGGCCGGCCCTGAATCCTGCAGAGCAGGTTTGCTTTCGTTTTTAATCATTCTCAATCGTCATGGCCGGGCTTGCCCGGCCATCAGGCATCAAGCACCGGTGGTTGTTATCTGGATGGCCGCCTCAAGGGCGGCCATAACGGTGATGATGATCCAACTTGATCGCAAACAACTTCAGCGTTTCGTGTAGGTGAGCCCGTAGCCGTAGGGAAATCTCGGATCGTAATTGGGATCACCGACATTGAGCGGCGTTTGTGTCGCCGACTTGGGCCAGGAGTAGGACAGCTTGCCGTGAAAATCGTTGCGCGGCTTGCCGTGCGCATCACCGATCAAGACGTCCGCAACGCCGCCGCCCTCGGAGCCGGGCCACCAGGCCGCAACAAATGCGTCCGAGGCATTGATCTCCGGATCGACCCAAAGCGGGCGCCCGGACAGGAACACCGAGACAACCGGCACGCCCTCGGCCTTGAGCTTTTTGAGAAGCGGAAGATCGGTGCGATTGCCCGGCTGGTAATCGACATTGGGCCGGTCGCCGAAGCCTTCGGCGTAAGGCGTTTCACCGAACACAACGATGGCGACATCGGGCTTTGTGGTGAAGCTGCCGTCGACGCTCAGCGTTGCATCGCCGCCATGCGCATTCACTGCTTCCTTTATGCCGGCATAGATGGATTGCCCGTTGGGGAAATCGGCATTGGTGTTCTTCGTGCCTTGCCAGGAAATCGTCCAGCCGCCGCATTGCATGCCGATATCGTCGGCGCCACTGCCCGCAACAAGAACATGAGCGGAGGCTTTGATGGGCAACGCGCCATCATTCTTGAGGAGCACGAGCGATTTACGCACAGCGCGGCGCGCAAGCGCGCGATGCTTTGCATCGCCGAGAAGATTGATCTTGCCCTCGAACGGCCTTGCTGGATCGAATAGCCCGAGCTTGACCTTGACGCGCAGAATGCGCCGGACCGCATCGTCAAGACGCGCCATGGGGATTGCACCTGACTTGACCTCGGCGACGGTATTCTTGAAAAGACCGGCCCAATCCGTCGGTGCCATGAACATGTCAAGACCAGCGATGAGGCCCGCCGGGCAATCATCCGGCTTACACCCCGGGATCCACGAATAGCCCGCCCAATCGCTCACGACGAAGCCTTCAAACCCCATTCGGCCCTTGAGCACATCTGTGAGCAGCGCTTTGTTGCCATGCATTCTTTCGCCATGCCAGGCCGAATAGGACGCCATGATGGTCATCACGCCGGCGTCGATCGCCGAGACATAACCCGGCGCGTGAATCTTGATCAGGTCCTCCTCGGAGATCGAGCTGTCGCCGGTATTCTTGCCGTTGTCGGTGCCGCCATCCGCAAGCCAGTGTTTGGCGGTTGCCGCGATCCGGCCGGCCTGAATTGCGTTGCGTTGGCTCGGCGGGCCTTGCAGGCCCAGCGTAATTTGCTTGGCATATTCGCTCACAATGGCTGGGTCTTCCGAATAGCCTTCATAGGTGCGGCCCCAACGATCATCGCGCGGCACCATGACGCCCGGCGCGAAGGTCCAATCCATTCCGGTCGCGGCAACTTCTTGCGCCGTCGCCTCGCCGATCTTCTTGACGAGATCGGGATCATGCGCGGCGCCAAGGCCGATATTGTGCGGAAAGATCGTCGCGCCGACGATGTTGTTGTTGCCGTGCACCGCATCGATGCCGAAGATCACCGGGATCGGCGTGTAGCCCGGCCGCGCTTCCATCGAGATCTTGCGAAACTCGCGCATCATCTCGATCCACTCGGGCGCGGGCGCCTTGTTGTCGCCGCGCGGTGCGGAATTGCCGCCAGCCAGAACCGAGCCGAACGGATAGGTGCGCAAGTCATCCGGCTTGAAGGTGGAGATGTCGGGTTGAATGGTCTGGCCGACCTTCTCTTCAACACTCATCTTCGCCATGAGATCGCTAACGAACTTTTCCGTCTTGGCGTCCGTAAAGGATGCAGGGCTTTGCGCCTTGGGCCAAAGAGCGGGATGGATTGCCACGGTTTGATCCTCCGCAAAAACAGAACTTGCCGCAACGATTGAAGCGCCTGCGAGCGCAAGCGTGAGCGCCGTCATCGCACGTGAAAGCTTTGCCACGTTTCGTCTTCCTCTGATCTTCTATTAGGGCGAGCCTGCCACAACAACGGAAGTCGGTTTGGCATTACAGCCGCCCCCGTTTGCAGCGCGCCGATGAAGACATGTCGGCTGCAAGAGACAAACATCCACTTCCGCCAGCGCTGCGGTCAGGCTTCAAAATAGGGAAGAACGATCAGGTGCGGCGCGCGCGGCGCGCCTTCAAGCGCAAAGCAAGCGCGGCAAAGCCGGCGATCATCAGCACCCAAGTTGTAGGTTCCGGGACCGGTGCACTGGAGGCGAATATGTCACCAGGCAGAAAGTGCCGCGGAATATTCGGATCACCGGGGCCGAACCAGGGATTGCTCGGCGCAGCGCCCGCCGGGATCGGACTGAAATCATAGATCGCGGTCGTCGGAACGGCCGATGCGACCTGAACCGGATGCGCTTGCGGAAGAGCAGCCTTGACCGGGAAGTCTGGGCCGCCCACGCCCCAATTGCCTTCCTTCGGAAAGATCTTGCCGATCGCGTCCTTGATCGCCGCCTCGCGTGCTTGTTGGCCCTTGGTGCGGGCGTCGATGATCTCGGGCGGCAAATTACGATCCGAAGCGTCGTCGTGGAGATTGGCGGCAATCTCGATCGTGCCGCTGCCGAGGTCGCGGTAGTCCTTGGCCGGCGCCGTGTGTGAGCGCGCGACGCTTCGATCCAGCCGCTCAGCTGCCGATGGCGCCGTCACCTCGCCGACGATCCAGCCGACAAGCAACACGATCAAAGCTGTGAGCCCGAGTTGCTTAAGGCCGCTATTTTCGCCAAAGAGCGAGCGCCCCTTTCTCGTCTTGCGAGACGAAGAGGCACGCAAACGCGCAACCAATGAGCGAATTAAGTCCATCAACACCGCACCCGCGAGCGATATGCCAAGTCTTTGCCGTGTTAGGCGAATTCCGCACGCAAAGACGAATAACGCTCCAAAAAGGCCTGTGAAAAACGTTGCCCTTCCCCGCGCTCAATTGCAAGTCTCATGCGGTTCAAAACTGTCTGAAAGAACGCCAGATTATGCCAACTGAGCAGAACGGCTGAGAGCATCTCGCCGACACGGACGAGATGATGCAGATAGGCCTTGGAATATTGAGCTAGGAGGCCGGACAATCGCTGTCCGGATCGAGGACGGATCTAGTCCTCGGCATACTCGGGCATTCTTCAGATTGATCGGGCCATCCCACGTGAAAGCCTGGCCGTGGCGGCCTGACCGGGTCGGCAGCACGCAATCGAACAGGTCGATGCCGCGCATCACCGCACCGACGATGTCATCCGGCTTGCCGACGCCCATCAGATAGCGCGGCCGCTCCGGCCGGCATTTCCGGAACGATCCCGTCCAACACCTTGAACATCGCCTCCTGCCCCTCGCCGACCGCCAAGCCGCCGACCGCGTAGCCCTCGAAGCCGAGCTTTGTGAGCGCCTCGAGCGAATGTTCCGGCGCAGATCCGGCGTAGACACCGCCTTGGATAATGCCGAATTGGGCCCAGCCCCATCGCGTCGCCCCGCTTCAAGAATGCATCCCTGCCGCGGCCGCCCAGCGCATCGAGCGCAACATCGAGGCTTCGGCCACTTCACGGCTCGCCGGAAACGGCGTGCACTCGTCCAACACCATTTGAATGTCGGACCCCAGCAGGCCTGGATCTCCACCGCACGTTCGGGCGTCAGCTGGTGGCAGGAGCCATCGATGTGTGAGCGAAACGAAACGCCGGCTTCCGAGATCTCGCTCAGCTCCGAAGTGACATCACCTGATAGCCGCCGGAGTCGGTGAGGATCGGGCCGCTCCCAGCCCATGAACTCATGCAGCCCGCCCAGCCGGCGGATCGCTCCGCACCCGGGCGCAACATGAGATGATATGTGTTGGAGAGGATAATCTCGGATCCCGCCTTTCGCACTTGATCCGGCGAGAGCGCCTTGACGCTCGCGGCGGTCGCGCAAGCCATGAAGGCAGGCGTCTCGACACGCCGCGCGGCGTCTGCACCCGACCGCGCCGCGCCGCGCCGTCACTGCTGAGTACCGTGAGGCGGTCGGCTCATGACGTCCGCGATGGATCAGGTTGCATCGCCGTACGAATAGAAACGATAACGCTCATTGATCGCCGCTTCATAAGCGAGCTTCATGGTCTGCGTCCCTGCGAACGCGCACACCAGCATGAATAGCGTCGAGCGCGGCAAATGGAAGTTGGTGAACAGAAGATCGGCTGTCTTAAAGCGATATCCGGGTACGATGAAGATGTTGGTCTCGCCCGCAAACGGCAAGATACGGCCATCCTCGCTTGCCGCCAGACTCCATGAGACGCAGGCTCGTCGTGCCGATCGCGACGATGCGCCCGCCGGCCGCGCGCGCGGCATTGATGCTCTTAGCCGCGTCCTTGCTGATCTCGCCCCACTCGGCATGCATGCGATGGCGGCTCGTGTCGTCGCTCTTGACCGGCTGGAAGGTTCCCGCGCCCACGTGCAATGTCAAACGCGCTTGAAGAACGCCGCGCGCCTCGAGCGCAGCGAAGCAGAGTCGGCGTGAAATGCAGCCCCGCGGTCGGCGCGGCCACCGAGCCTTCGTGTTCCGCGAACAGGGTCTGATAATCCGCCTCGTCGCGCTCGTCGATCTGACGCGCGCGATGCGATGTAAGGCGGCAACGGCATAACGCCATGGCTGTGCAATGAGCGCATCGAGAGCCGCGCCGGTCTCGAGAAGCGCAGCAGCAGGTCGCCATCGGATTCCTTGGCGACCAGCTCGGCTTCGAACTGCGGGGCAAATCGGATGACGTCGCCGAGCGTAAGCTTGCGCCCCGGCTTGGCGAAAGCGCGCCAATGATGGCGCCCGTGCCGCTTGTGCAGGGTCACGCCGATCTTTGGCTCGACGTCGTGGCGAGCCCGGTGCCCTCGCGCGCCTTGCGATGGCCGGTCAACTGGGCGTGGATGACTGCCGTATCGTTGAAGACACAAATGTCGCCGGGCCGCAGCAGCTGCGGCAGATCGCGCACGATGTGATGTTCGAGCGTGCCATGGCGAATTTCGAGCAGCCGCGCAGAATCGCGCGGCGCCGCCGGCCGCAAAGCGATCAGCTCTTCAGGCAGATCAAAATCGAATTCGTCAACGCGCATGGCGCCACTAGATCGCATGTGACCGGTAAAATGTCTTACCCGGTCCGGCTCATATGGCGCTGGCGGCCTTGGCGTCAATATCGATGCTGCTCATCCGCCCGCCTTCTTGTATCGTGGCCTGCAAAACGCAGGAGAGAAACGTGCCGGGCTTGTTGACCTCAGAAGACATCTTGTCCAATGCGCGCGCGCTGGCGCCCGAGATCATGGCGCGCGCCGGCGAGACGGCGAAGCTGCGGCAAATCCCACGCGATCTGGTCGAGAAGATACGCGAGGCCGGCATCTTTCGGGTCATGTTTCCCGAAATCATGGGGCGGGCCGGAAATGCCGCTGCCTGAGCAAGTCGAGCTGTTCGAGATACTCGGCTATGCCGATCCGAGCGTTGCTTGGGCGGTGAAGATCAATACCGATAGCGGCTATTTCGCAGCGTTCCTTGAAGAAGATGCGGCGCGCGAGCTCTATCCAAATATCGATATGGCGACCGCCGGACAAGCGCCGCCCAACGGGCGCGCGGTCATTGCGCCGGGCGGCTATCGCGTGAGCGGGCGCTGGGGCTTCGGTTCGGGCATCACGCATGCCGATGTGGTCGTCGCGCGGCTGCATGGTGGTGCAAGATGAAGATGCGCCCGCGCCCACACGCATGTTCAGTTCGATGCCGGGCATGATCTTTGTGCTTGCGCCAGCCTCATCCTGGACGATCGAAGACACTTGGTATTCCAACGGTCTCTCCGGAACCGGCAGCAATCATTACAACACCAAGGACCTCTTCATTCCGGAGCGCCACACTTTCACAATGGCGAATGAAACGAAACAACCGGGCGCGCTTTATGCCGACGGCGGCTCGGCGCGCGTCTTCGTTCCGATGGCGGGCTTGCCTCTTGGACTCATGAAGCGTGTGATTGACGCTACATGCGGTCTCGCCGGAGAGCGCAAGATCACACTCCCCGCGCCACCGAGATTGATGAAAGATATACCGCGCGTGCGCTTTGCGATTGCGCGTGCGCAAATGCTTTACGGCTCGGCGCGGGCCTACGTCTATGACACGGTCGCCAAGCTTTGGGATGAGCTGGTTGCGCGTGGGCACGCATCGATGGAAACGCGGCGCGAGGCCGGTATGGCGCGCATTTATGCGCATCGCACTGCACGCGAAGTCGCGCAGCTCATGTTCGATACGGTCGGCGCGCCCGCGGTCTATCAGACTTTGCCGCTCGGCTCGCTGCTCGCCGATTCAATCGCCATCAATCAGCATCTCGGTTTCAATGACGGTGTCATCGAGCAGCTCGGCGGCATGATGCTCGGTGGCCCGGCCGATGGTGCGTTTGTCTAGCCCTAATAGGCGAAACTCTGCGGCTGCACACACTTTTTCCAACTTTTTTTAACCTGCAAGTGAATTTGCGAAATCTGCCTCTCCTCTTCCGCGAGCGCAATTAGCGCGCACCTATCCAACTGGTGCGTACACGGACGAGATTCAAGGTCCCACAATTGGCTGTTACGCGAGCCTCAGTGGAGTTGGGCTGCGTATTCCTTTGCGAGCGCAGGTTCTGCAACGGGGTCGAAGGCCGTCGCTGCGCCGGCAATGGATTGTTGCATGCGGTCGAGGTGCATGTGCCAGCCGGCGAGAATGCTTGAAAGGTCCTCGCGCTTATGTTGCGGCCAAGTTTGTGTGAGGCGCAGAAGACAACCGCGCTCATGTGGCACCAGAAGAAATCGTACGATCGAGTTTGCCGGGTGGCCGGGCTCGGGCCAGGTGTATTCAAGCAACTTGGGCGGCTCGATGACGCGAATGATGCCATTCATCTCATAGGTTGGATTGCGAAAACGCAGCGTGTAACGGCCGCCGACACGCGGCTCGATCTCACAGTCAGTGAGCCAATCGGCAATGCGCTCCGGAATCGTCAACGCGGCCCAGACTTTCTCGATCGCCCGGTCAATCATGCGCTCGAAACGCAACTCATAGGCTTCGCCAGCTTCGGTCATTTTTCCATCCATGCTCAGCCTCGCTCCCTCGTCTGTTCGATTGTCATCCCGCCGCCTTGAGCACTGCGCGATAGGGTTCGAACAGCTTGTTCCACCTTGGCGGCGCGCCTCATCCCATGCAGGCGCATGCCGTCGCAGGCATAAGGGATCGCCACCAGAAACTCGTGCCATGTCGAGAGCGGATCGGCCGGATCGCCGCCATGGCCACTGCCGAATTGGGTGATCAGTGTCAGCCGGCAGCCATCGCCCTCGGGTTCCAGCTCGAACACGACGCCCGGATGCTCGGGATCGATCTTGCCGCCCCAAGTGAAAGCCAGGCGGCGCCGGCGGATCGAATGCCAGGATCGTTCCCGTCGCGGTCGAGTCATCGTCGCCGAATGTGATGTCGTAACGCCCGCCGACCCGCGGCTCGATCACCGCCTTGCCCATCCAGTCCGGCGACCCGCTCAGGAATGGTGAGCGCCGCCCAGACCTTCTCCACCGGGCGATCGATGTGGCGCACGAAGCGCAGCACTTTGCGGCCATTGAGCGTCATCATGTGGCATCCGGCTTGTCGTTTATCCCTCATTTCAGCTCTCCCGCTTTAGATGTGTTTCGAGCGCGTCGAGGCGCTCCAGACCAGAAGTCGCGATACGGCGCGAGCCAGTTGTCGAGCTCGGCAAGGCCGTTCGGGGCACAAGCGATATAGACGCCGCTGGCCATCCTTGCGCGCGCCGACAAGGCCCGGCCTCGCGCAAGACCCGCAAGTGCTTGGAGGCGCCCGGCTGGCTGATCGACAGCGCGCTGACGATCTCGCCCGCCGGCCGCTCGCCCTCTCGCAGCAGGTCGAGAATCCGGCGGCGGTTGGGCTCGGCGAGGGTTGTCGAAAACGGCATCCATGCCAATTATATTTCTATATAATTATATAACTGTCAAGCAATTATTTGACCGAGTAATCCTTGCCATCATTCCAAGCAGCGTAAAACTCGTGTGGAATTCGCCGCTTCGGCGCGACCCCCAGCAATTTGCAAATGCTAGAGGCAGTCTAAGAAGACGCCCGGTCTCTCCGGCGAGCGAGTTGCGCGGGGGTTTTCGCGCACGGGCTCCGCTCATCAATGACGTCCGGCACATCTGGAGCGGTTCTTCACAAGACAGTCGGGCGCTCATCCTCCAGCGGGAGGGAAGCGGCGCCGACGGAGATGATCTGGCACACGCTGGCCTTTTATCTGTTTGCCGCCGTCGCCGTTTTCTCCGGGCTGATGGTCGTCTCGGCGCGCAATCCGGTGCATTCGGTTCTGTTTCTCATTCTCGCTTTCTTCAATGTCGGCGGGCCTGTTCGTGCTGATGGGCGCGGAGTTTCTCGGCCTCATTCTGGTCGTCGTTTATGTCGGCGCCGTCGCGGTGCTGTTTCTCTTTGTCGTGATGATGCTCGATATCGATGTGACCGAGCTCAGGCGCGGCATCACGCGCTATCTGCCGATCGGCGCGCTGCTCGGCGATCGTGCTTCTGGCCGAGCTCGCGGTCATCGTCGGACCTGGCAGATCTCGCCAACGCCGGCGTTCAGTTGCGCCAACGCCCTCGCCAGTGCAATTACAAACACGGTCGCGCTCGGCTCGGTGCTCTACACCGACTACGTCTATCTCTTTCAGGCAGCGGGCCTGATCCTTCTCGTCGCGATGATCGGCGCGATCGTGTTGACGCTTCGGCGCCGCCCGAAGCGTCAAGCGCCAGAACATCGCGCGCCAAGTCGGCCGCCGCGCCGAGGAGGCCGTCTCGCTCGTAAAGATCGAGCCAGGACAAGGAATCCAGGTGATGCCGGAAATTGGCCTTGGACACTATCTCACCGTCGCGCGCAATCCTGTTCACCATCGGCGTGTTCGGCATCTTCCTCAACCGCAAGAACGTGATCGTCATCCTGATGTCGATCGAGCTGATGCTGCTCGCGGTCAACATCAACTTCATCGCGTTCTCGACCCATCTGCACGATCTGATCGGCCAGATCTTCGCGTTCTTCGTGCTCACCGTCGCAGCGGCCGAGGCCGCCATCGGCCTTGCCATCCTCGTCGTCTATTTCCGCAACCGCGGCACCATCGCGGTTGAGGACATCAATAGATGAAGGGGTGATCGGCTTGCGCATTCGCGGATCGCACCAGAACTGATCGTCGCCCGCGCTTGTCGCGAGGATCCAGCATTGAGCTGCGCAAGCTCGCTGCCCTGGATGCTCGGACCGTGACCGAGCATGACATCTGATAGTGGGGCATACGGACCGCATGGTCTACGAGCTCATCCTCTTTCTGCCGCTGACTCGGCGCCTGCATCGCGGGCTTCTTCGGCCCTATGCTCGGCGCGCGCGCCAGCGAGCTGTCACGACCGTTCTCTGTGCATCGCCGGCGATGCTCTCGATGGGCGTGTTCTGGCACGTCGGCATTGCACGGCCAGGCGACGACGGTCGATCTCTTCACCTGGATCAGATCCGGCGATCTCGACGTGCATGGGCGCTCCGGGTCGACACGCTGACCGGCGGTGATGCTGGTCGTCGTCAACGGCGTCTCCTCGCTCGTGCATGTCTATTCGATCGGCTACATGCACGCACGATCCGGATCGCCAGCGCTTCTTCTCCTATCTGTCGTTCTTCACCTTCGCGATGCTGATGCTGGTGACGGCCGATAATTTCGTGCAGATGTTCTTCGGCTGGGAAGGCGTTGGCCTCGCCTCCTATCTCCTGATCGGCTTCTGGTACCAGAAGCCGTCGGCCAATGCCGCGGCCATCAAGGCTTTCGTCGTCAACCGCGTCGGCGATTTCGGCTTCATTCTCGGCATTGCCGGCGTGTTCCTGTTGTTCGACACGCTCGACTTCAACCAGGTGTTCACAGCGATCGCTCATAACGAAGTGATCATGGGCGCGCCGATCCAGCAGTTGCATCTGCATTGGTTCGGCATGACTGGCATGCGCTGACTATCGTGTGCCTTCTGTTGTTCATGGGCGCGATGGGCAAGAGCGCGCAGTTCCTCCTGCACACCTGGCTGCCGGACGCGATGGAAGGCCCGACGCCCGTCTCGGCCTTGATCCATGCCGCGACCATGGTGACGGCGGGTGTGTTTTTGGTTTGCCGCTGCTCGCCGATGTTCGAATATGCGCCGGTCGCCCCGCGCTTCGTGACGATCATCGGTGCGATCACGGCCTTCTTCGCGGCGACCGTCGGTCTGGCGCAGAACGACATCAAGCGCGTGTCGCCTATTCGACCTGCTCGCAGCTCGGCTACATGTTCGTCGCGCGCCGGCCTTTCGGCCTATAGGCGGCGATGTTCCACCTGTTCACGCACGCTTTCTTCAAGGCGCTGTTGTTCCTCGGCGCGGGCTCGGTGATCCACGCGATGCATGACGAGCAGGACATGCGCAAGATGGGCGGGCTCGTTCAACGTCATCCCGGACCCTGGCTCGTGATGCTGATCGGCACGCTCGCGCTGACCGGCTTCGGCTTCCCGGCACGCCGATCGGCTTTGCCGGCTTCTTTTCCAAGGACTCGATCATCGAGACCGCTTTCGCGGCCGGCACCGCCGCCAGGCATGATCGCCTTCATCCTCACCGTCATCGCGGCGCTGTCTGACCTCGATCTATTCGTGGCGGCTCATGTTCATGACGTTCCACGGCAAGCACCGCATGAGCGAGCACGCGCTGCGCGAGGCGCATGAATCGCCGCTGGTCATGCTGGTCCCGCTGTTCATCCTGGCTTTCGGCGCAGCTCTTCGCCGGCGTGCTTCTTCGATGTGCTGTTCATCGGCCACTGTCCACGATCTGTTCTGGGCCAATAAGGCGCTACGGCGACCGCCATTCTGGCGCTGCCCGACGCACACCGCGCTTGAGGCGCGCGAGCATGTGCCGGAATGGGTGCACTGGGCGCCGTTCATCCTGACGGTCGGCGGCTTCGTCATCTCTTATTATTTCTACATCATGCGGCCCGACCTTGCCGCCAAGATCGGCGAGAGCGCGCAGGCCGCTCTATCTGCTCGTCAAGAACAAATGGTATTTCGACGAGATCTACGACTTTCTGATCGTCCGCCCGATCCAGCGGCTTGGCCGGGATCCTCTGGAAAGGCGGCGATGGCCGCATCATCGACGGGCTCGGGCCCGGACGGCATCTCGTCGCGCGTTCTCGATGGCACGCAATTCTTCGTCAAGCTGCAGACCGGCTATCTCTATCACTACGCGTTCGCTGATGCTGATCGGCATCGCCGCGGCTGTCACCTTCTTCATCTGGCGGATGGGAGGCGGCGGATGATGCGTGCATCATCACGGCGCCCCGTCTACTCCTCCTGATCGCAGCTTCGGGGTCACTGATCTTCCTCGCCCCCCCTAACCCTCCAGGAGGGAGATAGACGCGAGCGGCATGATCCAGAATCTCGATCTCTCGACACTACGTTCTCCGCTGCTCGGCGCGCTGTTCCTGCAGTTTCCGGTCACGACATCGAAAGGCCAACCGCAATGCGCGCTATGTCGCGCTGTTCACGACCGCGATCACGTTCGTTGTCTCGCTGGTGCTGCTGATCAATTTCGATCCCGCGACGGCCGATTTTCAGTTCGTGCGCGAATATCAGTGGCTCGACACCGGCATCACCTACAAGGTCGGCGTTGACGGCATCTCGATCCTGTTCGTCGTGCTGACCGCCTTCCTGATGCCGATCTGCATCCTCGCGAGTTGGGAATTCGATCGAGAATCGCGTCAAGGAATATATGATCGCGTTCCTCGTGCTCGAGACGCTGATGATCGGCGTCTTCACCTCGCTCAACCTCATCGCTTTCTATCTGTTCTTCGAAGGCGGCCTGATCCCGATGTTCCTCATCATCGGCATCTGGGGCGGGCCGCGGCGCGTCTATGCGACGTTCAAATTCTTCCTCTACACGCTGCTCGGCTCGGTCCTCATGCTGGTCGCGATCATCGCGATCTATCTGCACACCGGCACGACCGACATCGCCGGATCCTCAAGCATCCGGACTTCCCGGCCGGCATGCAGACCTGGCTGTGGCTTGCGTTCTTCGCGTCGTTTGCGGTCAAGACGCCGATGTGGCCGGTGCATACCTGGCTGCCCGATGCGCATGTCGAGGCGCCGACGGCGGGCTCGGTCATCCTTGCCGGCATCCTTCTGAAGATGGGCGGCTACGGCTTCCTGCGCTTTTCGCTGCCGATGTTCCCGATCGCCTCGCACCATCTGGCGCCGCTCGATGTTCGCGCTCTCGATCGTGGCGATCATCTACACCTCGCTGGTTGCGCTGGCGCAGACGATATGAAGAAGCTGATCGCCTATTCCTCGGTCGCGCATATGGGCTTTGTCACCATGGGCGTGTTCGCGGCAACCATGCAGGGGCTCGAGGGCGGCATCTTCCAGATGTTCTCCCATGGCATTGTCTCGGGCGCGCTGTTCCTCTGCGTCGGCGTCATCTACGACCGCATGCATACGCGCGAGATCGCGCCTATGGCGGGCTCGTCAACCGCATGCCGATCTATGCCGCGATCTTCATGTTCTTTACGCTGTGCAATGTCGGCCTTCCGGGCACCTCCGGCTTTGTCGGCGAATTCCTTTCGCTCGTCGGCACATTTGCCGTGAACACCTGGGTGGCGTTGTTCGCGGCCACGGGCGTCATTCTCTCCGCGGCCTACATGCTGTGGCTTTACCGCCGCGTCATCTTCGGCCAGCTGACAAAACCCAATCTGCAAAGCATTCTCGATGTGAATATTCGCGAGATTGCCATCCTCACGCCGCTCGTGGTGGGCGCGTTGTTCTTCGGCGTCTCGCCGACACCGGCATCAACCTCACCGAAGCTTCGGTCAAGAACGTTGTCGACGGCTATCAGACGGCCGTGGCCGAGTATCGCGCCGAGAAGGCTGCAACCAAGCTTGCTTCTTCTCACCTCTCCCTTGATGGGAGAGAGCTTGCCCCGCACTTGTTGCGGGGTCGCAGCATTGGCGCCGCCAATGGTGCGGGTGAGGGTGGGGCTACGGGCGGTGCGCTAACCCCTCACCCGACTGAAGTCGCAAGCGACTTCAGTCGCCCTCTCCCACAAGGGGAGAGGGGATCGTTCGACGCCGAATGGAGCGATCCACTAATGTCAACGCCCGATATTCCGTTCGACCGCTATTTGGTCATCGCCTCGCCGGAGATCACGCTTGCGGTCGGCGCCATGGCGCTTTTGATCCTGGGCGTGTTTCAGCGGCGACAAGTCGCTGCAGCACGCATCACCTATCTCACCATGGCGCTGATGGTGGTTGTCGGCGCGCTGGTCATGCTTATCCATGGCGATCGGCTTCTGGCCTTTCAGGCACTTTCGTCGTCGACCATTTGCCGATTTCGTGAAAATCGCGATCCTGGCTGCGTCGATCGTGCTCGCTCGTGGATCAGTCTCGCATATCTGCGGCTCGAGAAGATGGCGCGGTTCGAATATCCGATCCTCGATCGCGCTCGCGACCGTCGGCATGATGATGATGGTCTCGGCGAACGACCTCATCTCGCTCTATGTCTCGCTCGAGCTGCAGAGCTTGGCGCTCTATGTGCTCGCCGCATTCAACCGCGATAACGAGCGGTCGAGCGAAGCGGGCCTTAAATATTTCGTGCTTGGCGCGCTCTCCTCCGGCCTGCTGCTCTACGGCTGCTCGCTGGTTTATGGCTTCTCCGGCACCACGCATTTCGAGGGCATCATCGACGCGCTGCAGGGACAGGCGCCCGCTATCGGCATCATCATCGGCATCGTCTTCATTGCTCGCGGGCCTTGCCTTCAAAATCTCGGCGGTGCCGTTCCATATGTGGACGCCCGATGTCTATGAAGGCGCGCCGACACCTGTCACCGCCTTCTTCGGCGCGGGCCCAAGTTCGCCGCAATGGCTTTGTTCGTCCGCATATTGATGGGGCCGTTCCTGCCGCTGGCCGAAGAATGGCGGCAGATCATCGTGTTCATCTCCGCTGCTTCGATGATCTGGGGCGCGTTCGCCGCGATCGGCCAAACCAATATCAAGCGCCTCTTGGCCTATTCCTCGATCGGCCATGCTCGGCTATGCGCTTATGGGCCTTGCTGCCGGCACCGAGATGGGCGTGCGTGCCGTGCTTATCTACATGGCGATCTATGTCGTGATGACGATCGGCGTCTTCGTTATCGTGCTGGCAATGCGCCGGCAGACCGGCGCCGTCGAGGACATCAAGGATCTCGCGGGGCTTGCACGCACGCGGCCGGTGATGGCCTTCACCGTCATCGTGTTCGCGCTGTCGCTTGCCGGCGTGCCGCCGCTCGCCGGCTTCTTCGGCAAATTCTACGTGTTCGTCGCCGCCGTGAATGCGCATCTCGTGCCGCTCGCGGTGATCGGTGCGCTCAGCTCGGCGGTTGGCCTGTTCTATTATCTGGGGCTTGTGAAGATCGTCTATTTCGATGACCCCGCACCGGCGCTTCGCGAGGGCCCGGGGCTGGAGCTCAAATTCGTTCTTGCAGTCACGGCTGTGTTGACGACGCTTTTCTTCATCTATCCGGCCCCGCTCGTCGAGGCTGCGAAAGCTGCCGCCTCTTCATTCTTCTAAGCATGCGCATCTCGGTCGAGCCAGGCGATGAAACGCCCGAGGTTTGCCGGTTCATCGAGCTTGTCTGGCCGCCCAAGGATGAGGCGCAAAGCCCGGTCACGCATTTGACGTGGGATCACGTCTATCAGCGTCGCATGCTTACCCGTGACGACGCGGGAAAGATCATCAGCCAGGTTGCGCTCGTCCATCGCGACGGCAGCTGGAATGGTGAGCCCTTGCGCATCGGCGGTGTTGCAGGCGTCGGAACCGACCCGGCATATCGCGGCCAAGGATTGGCGACTGCCGGCATGAAGCAAGCAGCCGAGATTCTCGCAAACGAAAGCTTTGGTATTGGCGCCTTGTTCTGCGCGGCCGAGATGGCGCCGTTCTATGAGCGCCTCGGCTGGCGCAGCTTTGAGGGCGGAGTGTTCATCGCGCAGCCCGGCGCGACCCGCGTGCCATGGAGCAACTGCATGACGCTCGCGGTGAAACGCACTGTTTCCGATGGCGCGCTTGATGTCGGTGGCCTGCCTTGGTGAGCGCCGCCGTCAGGTATCCGCCTTCACGCGCATCTTGACGATCTTGTCCGGGTTTTGCACCGGCTCGCCGCGCTTGATCTTATCGACATGCTCCATGCCGGAGACGACCTGGCCCCAGACCGTGTATTGGCCATCGAGAAACCCGGCATCATCGAAGCAAATGAAGAATTGGCTATCGGCGCTGTCCGGGTTTTGCGATGAGCGCGCCATGGAGCATCGTGCCGCGCACATGCGGCGCCGTCGTTGAACTCCGCCTTGAGCCGATTGCCGGAGCCGCCCGTGCCTGTTCCGGTGGGATCACCGGTTTGCGCCATGAATCCGTCAATCACCCTGTGAAAGACGATGCCGTCATAGAACCCTTTGCGGGCGAGCCGCTTGATTTGCTCGACATGGCCGGGCGCAAGGTCCGGGCGCAGGGCAATTTCGACATCGCCATCCTTAGTGTAAGGATCAATGTGTCTTCGGGGCTTGCTGTCTTCGGTGCTCATTGGCTCCTCCGTTCGATCTTCGTCGCGATGCGCACCGGGACTTCGATATTGCAAGCGTTGAGCGATCTCCGTCGCGATTTGCCTCGACATCCGCGATCATATCCTTCATCGGCCTGCGAGGCGGGCGACAACTCCTCAAGGTTTCGGTCCGCTGCGCGGGCGGACATCGGTGCCGAGCTGCATCCAGAGCGATCTGTGTCGGCATGAGTCCGGCGGCTCGCCATGCTGATGTGATCAACCATGTCCATGCCATATACAACATGGCCCCATGGCGTGTATTTGCGATCGAGATCCAGCTCAAAGGTGTTCGGAGATACATGATGAAAAACTGGCTGTTTGCACTGTTCGGCATCGCCCCTGCGCGCCATCGATACCGATACCGCGGCAATGGGGCATCCAGCTCTCAAGCTCGCCATCGTGCCGGACGGCCAGCATTTTCTGGGGCTCGGTCAGCACCACTGCGGCGCCGTGATGCCGACCGCCGCATCATTGCGTCGGTGCCGAAATCTTTCGCCTGCTTGCATCGTGAAACTGAACTCGGCCTTGAGGTTCGGCAGGTCGAACCGCCCTCGCCCGTGCCGGCCGGATCGCCGCCTTGCGCCATGAAATCGCTCGATCACGCGGTGGAAGTGGTCCATCGTAAAAGCCGGACTTGCGTCAGCGCCTTGATGCGCTCAACATGCCAGCGGCGCCGCCTCGGGATGAAGCTCGATGATCACGATGCCACCCGGAAGATCCATATAGATTTCGTTGCTGGATCGATCGGCACCCAATCCTCGTCGGCAAAGGCGGTGCACGCCAAGGCAAAACGGCAATACGATGCCGATGGCGGCTTTCACCACGATCTTGCGCATCTTTCGTTTCCCCGCTCGTTAACTTGAACTCGGTCCGAGTATTTCTTTTTCAGCCTTTCCGCAACGCGCGGCGGCACGAACGAGCTGACGTCTCCGCCCATGCGCGCAATCTCTTTGACCAGGCGGGAAGCTATCGCCTGTCTGGCTCGCCTCCGCGCATAAGAAACACAGTCTCGATGTCTGGATTGAGGCGATAATTTATGCCCAGGTAGCTGAAATTCGAACTCGAAATCCGACACCGCACGCAAGCCCGGATGATGAACCAGCCGCGCCGACTTCTGCGGCGAACTGGATTGTCAGATTTTCGAACGGCTTGACCTCGATCGTGGCATGGCCGTCGCCGGAGAACTGCGCCGTCTCCTCGCGCACCATCTCCGTCCGCTCCTTCAGGCTGAACGCCGGCCCCTTGTCGCTGTTGATCGCGATGCCGATCACCAGATGATCGCACAGCTTGATCGCGCGGCGGATGATGTCCATGTGGCCGTTCGTGATCGGATCGAACGTGCCGGGATAAAGCGCCGATGCGCTTGGTTAGGGCCATGCCCTCACCTCCTCGACTGTTCCTGGCGCGCTTGTCTCCCTCGCGGCACGCTAGAATCGGTTCGCTCTGGTCCGTGGCCGTCCAGCAATCTCACTCGCTTTCGGAAGCGCCATTCTCCTACTTCGGCCTTCGGCGCCTTCTTCGATGCGCTCGACGCTGACGACGCGCTCGCCCTCGGATGTGCGAAACAGCGTCACACCTTGTGTATTGCGCCCGGCGACGCGAATGCCGTCGACTGGCACGCGAATGGTCTGGCCCTGGTCGGTCACCAGCATGATCTGGTCCGCTTGCCTCGACCGGAAACGCCTCGACGACGTCGCCGTTCCGCTCCGAGGTGGTGATGGCGATGATGCCCTGCCCGCCGCGCCGCGTGACGCGATATTCGTAGGCGGAGGTCCGCTTGCCGAATCCGTTCTCGCGTGACCGACAGAACGAATTGCTCCTTGCCGCCAAGCTCGGCATAGCGCGTCGGGCGTGACGATCGCCTCCTCGCCGTTCTCCTCGTCTTCGGCATGCTCGGCCTCGAGGGGTCTGATCCTCTCGCCTGCGTAGCGCGGCGCACGGCAGCCGCTTGCTTGAGGTAGGCGCGCGCCTCCGCAGCTCTCGACTTCGACATGGCGCAGCATGCTCATGCCGATCACGTGTCATCGTCGGCAAGCCTGATGCCGCGCACGCCGGTCGACTCGCGGCCCTTGAAGATGCGCACTTCCGTCATCGGGAAGCGGATGCATTTTCCCTTTGCCGTAGTCAGCAGCACGTCGTCTGCTTCGGTGCAGATCGCACATCGACGATCTGATCACCCTCCTCGAGCTTCATGGCGATCTTGCCGTTGGCGCGCACGCTCTCGAAATCCGAAAGCTCGTTGCGGCGCACATCGCCCGAGCTGCGTCGCGAACATCAGCTGCAGCTCGGTCCAGTTCGGCTTCATCGCGCGGCAGCGGCATCACCGTCGTGATCGTTTCGCCCTGAGCGCAGCGGCAACAGATTGACCATTGCGCGGCCGCGCGCTTGCGGCGTGCCTTCCGGCACGCGCCAGACTTTGAGCTTGTAGGCCATGCCGGTCGAGGAAAAGAACAGCATCGGCTGATGGGTATTGGCGACGAACAGGCGCGTGACGAAATCTTCTTCGCGCGTCGCCATGCCGGCGCGCCCGCGCCCGCCGCGGCGCTGCGTTCGATAAAGGTTGAGCGGCACGCGCTTGATATAGCCGGCATGCGTGACCGTGATGACCATATCCTCTTCGGGGATCAGGTCTTCGTCATCGACCTCGCCCTCGATATCGATGATTTCGGTCCGGCGCGGCGTTGCGAACTCTTCCTTGATCGTGACTCAGCTCGCTTTTGATGATCTCGTAGACGCGCACGCGGCTGCGCAAGATATCCAGATAATCGGTGATCTTGTCGGCAAGGCCCTTGAGCTCGTCGCCGATTTCGTCGGCGCCGAGCGCGGTCAAGCGCTGCAAGTCGCAGGTCGAGAATCGCGTGTGCCTGCTCGTCGGACAGTGTGATTGTGCCATCTCCCGCAATCTGATGGCGCGGATCCGCAACGAGCGCAACAAGCGGCGCCATATCCTTTGCCGGCCAGCGCCTCGCCAGCAAACGCTCGCGAGCGGTCGCAGGATCGGGCGAGGTGCGAATGAGGTGAATGACTTCGTCGATATTGGCGACCGCGATGGCAAGGCCGACCAGGACATGGGCGCGGTCGCGCGCCTGGTTGAGCTCGAACTTGGTGCGCCGCGTGATCGACCTCTTCGCGGAAGCGCACGAAAGCAGTGAGCACATCCTTGATGTTCATCAGCTTGCGGGCGCCCGCCGTCGAGCGCGAGCATGTTCACGCCGAAGGTCGATTGCAGCGAGGTGAATCGGTAGAGCTGATTGAGCACGACATCGGGGATCGCGTCGCGCTTCAGCTCGACGACCACGCGGATGCCGTGGCGATCGCTCTCATCGCGCAGATCGGCGATGCCTTCGATACGCTTTTCGCGCACCAGCTCGCCGATCTTGGCGACCATCGCCGCCTTGTTCACCTGATAAGGCACTCTCGGTGATGATGATGGCTTCGCGGTCCTTGCGGATCTCTTCAATGTTCGCGCGGCCGCGCATGATGACCGAGCCGCGGCCCTTGAACATCGCCGAGCGGATGCCGGCGCGGCCGAGAATCAACGCCGCGGTCGGAAAATCCGGACCGGGAAGAACCTCCATGATCTGTTCGATCGAAATGGCCCGGATCGGCGATATAGGCAAGGCAAGCGTCGATCACTTCGCCGAGATTGTGCGGCGGAATATTCGTCGCCATGCCGACGGCGATGCCGCCCGCGCCATTGACCAGACGTTGGGGAAGCGCGCCGGAAGAACCGTCGGCTCTCGTCTCCCGGTCGTCATAATTCGGCTGGAAATTGACCGTGTCCTTGTCGAGATCTTCCAAGCAGCGCATGCGCCGGCTTTGCCATGCGCATTTCGGTGTAGCGCATGGCCGCTGGCGGATCGTCGTCGATCGAGCCGAAATTGCCTTGGCCATCCAGAAGCGGCAGGCGCATGGAGAAATCCTGCGCCATACGCACGAGCGCATCGTAGATCGCCAGATCGCCATGCGGATGATATTTGCCCATGACGTCGCCGACAACGACTGCGGATTTGCGATAGCCGCGGTTCCAGTGGAAGCCCTGCTCGTGCATCGAATAGAGGATGCGCCGGTGCACCGGCTTGAGGCCGTCGCGCACGTCGGGCAGTGCCCGGCTGACGATCACGCTCATGGCGTAATCGAGGTAGGATTGCTTCATCTCGTCTTCGATCGAGATGAGGCTGATCGGTCCGCCCGGGGGCGCGGGGTTTTGGTCTTCGGTGTTGCTCACGGGCGAAATATAGCGTCAATGGAGCTGTGGAAAAGGGCCTGGAAAGGCGCCCTTTGGAATCGCAAAAAATCTAGTGTTTTGAGTGCCTTGCGTCCATCTCTAAGCCCGCGCGAAAACGCCCCAGAAATCGCGTTTGAACAGCATTTCGAGGGGGACAAATTCGCGTTATAGTGTGCTCAGGTTTTGCGGCGGGGCGAAGCCGCGCGTTCAGGCGTTTGGCGGGGGGACGATGCGGCCAGAAGACACCGATCCGGGCTCGGTTGCTCAACAGCCCTGAGCCGCGGCCGGTTCTCGACTTTTTCGTCCAGGGCGGCATCGCGCTGGTGCTTCTGGTGGTTCTCGTCTACGGCATCTTCGCCGCGGGGCTCTTGCTCGGCCCGCTCATCCCGTTCGCATGGGAAAAACAGGTGAGCGAGCTTGCGCTGCGTGATTTTCCGATCTCGACGCAAGGGCCCCGAAGCGGAGGCGCGCCGGGAAACGCTGCAGCGCCTGGCTGATGCGCTTGTTCCTTATGAAAATCTGCCCAAGGACGAGACGATAACGATCAACTATTCCTCCGACAGCGCCGTCAATGCGTTCACGACGCTTGGCGGCAATGTCGTTGTCTATGAAGGGTTGATCGAGCGGTTGCCGACAGAGAATGCCCTCTCCATGGTGATCGGCCACGAGATTGGGCATGCAAAACATCGCGACCCGATCCGCTTCATGAGCGGCGAGCAGCTCGTGAAGCTGATTGTCGGCTTGGCGACCGGCGATTCCGGGCTCGCTGCAGATGTCGTTTCAAACATTCAGCTCTTGACCAGCTTGCAGTTCAGCCGCGAAGCCGAAGAACGCGCCGATATCGCGGGGCTGACGGCGCTTGAAGGTCATTATGGGCATGTCGACGGTTATCGCCAGACATTCGATGCGCTCGAAAGCTATCTGCGCGAGCGAGGCGGGCATGAAGCCGAGCCGCCCGAGTTCTTGCGCGACCATCCGGATACCGCGGTGCGCCTCGCCAAGCTTGCGGCATATGCCAAGAGTCATCACTGGTCCGAGACCGGCAAAACCACCCCGCTGCGTCAGGCAAATTATCCGCCATTGAGCTTCGGCATGCCGGCGCCGAGCAATGCGCGCGGGCTTGTGCCTTCCGTCAAAGTGCCGCGACCCGGGGATATCGTGCCCAACACGTCTGTCGACACAAAGACGACGCAGCTTCAGCCGGACAACTGAGCGTCTTGACGATCGCTCACTACGTCATGGCCGGGTCGTGATCCCGGCCATCCATGGTGCATCAGACATCGGTATCTCAATTGAATCGCCCGCGGTCGTTGATCAATGGATTGCCGCCGTGGGCGGGGCGGCCATGAAGAGCTCGTTTCAGCTTGATCACAAATTTCTCTTCGGTCCGCCTACGTCTTCCGCAATCCGGCGGGTTTACTCGGTCGGCGTTGTGTTCTGCACTTGAGGCTGATTTACCGGCTGATCACGCTGATAGCCCGTGGCGTTGAAGTTCGTGAAGCTGTAGGTGCCGATGCCGAGCACGGCAATTCCTGCGCCACCCTCACTCAGCCCTTGCGCCACGTAATCGGCGATCTTGTTGCCATTGACCTTAATGACAATCGAGTTGCCGTCGCCTTCGAACGACAGACGGTTGAAGCCGGGCTTGAGCTCCGTCTTCTGATCAAGCTCGAGCGTGAGGTTGCTCGCCGTCCGGTAATAGAGAACCAGGCGTCCCTCCGGTTTCAGCGACAGGAGATAATAGTGTTTCTCTACGGCGTTATGCGCGAGCACAAGACCGGCGACGCCCGTTGTCTTCGCGCCAAATAGAATGTCGACGCTTTCGGAATATTTCGGATCATTGGTGCGCAGGAGCGTGATGGTGCGCAGCGCACGCGGCTCTTGATTATTGGTGAGCGTGTAAACGCCGTCCTTCATTGTCGCGGTCCAGAAACCGCGCGAGCCGGTGTCAAGGAAGGGAATGAGCGCGCCCATACCATGGGGCTTGGAGCTACCTTGCTGGCCACAGCCGCTCAGCGCAACAGCCGCCAGCAAGGCGAGCGCCAAAAGGCGCGCCCCCGGGATAGCTGGTGCGTTTGGCCGGCCCGGCCAGCCCATCCACATGATCGCTCCCTCTCCCGTCCAGACACCGCCTTTATGGGCAAATTCTGCCGAAAGACTGCGGCTAGATTATAGCGGACCGGCCCCCTGCTTCACGGCGATGGCCGCGTGCTCGTCGATTCGAGCCCAGAATACGCGGATTCGGCGAGCCGAAAGATATTCGTCTATCGCCTTGCGAGAGCCCCTCCAGCGATAATAATCGTCCGCAATCGCGATGCCGCCGGGCGCGAGCAGCGGCCAAAGATGCTCCATCTCAGCCGCCGTTGAGGCGTGCCAATCCGTGTCCATTCTGAGCAGGGCAATGGCCGCGGGCCGCTGGCGGGACAAGGTCTCCTCGACCTTGCCCTTTACATATTCGACGAGCTGTTCTGGATAACCCGTCGTGGCAACTGCGGCTTTCACCTTCTCGATGGGGTGATTGATCCAGGTCGAGACGCCGTCCTTCAGACGCTTTTGATAACGCGGCGCCGCCGGCTCGCCGAACCGTCCACGGTCCTCGTCGGTCGGCTCGCTCATGCCCGCGAACGTGTCGTAGAGCCAGATGCGACGATCCGCAGCACCGAGCATTTTGAGGCGAAGCGCCATCGCCATGACGCTGCCGCCAGCGGCAACGCCGCACTCGACAAGGTCACCAGGGATGTTCTCGGCAACGAGATAATCGATGGCGCGTACGAGGCTGACCACGCGCTCTGGCGACGTCATGGTGTAATCGCGCACGGCGGCAAGCACTTTGCGCTCATCGTCGGTGAAGTCGAGCGGCAACGTAGCCGGGCTTTGCTCGGCCGATGCACCGCTCACCTTGCGCGCAACACGCAAGGCCTCGCGCCTCAGCTTGCCCTTAAGATCGTCAAACCGCCCCATGGCGCCGGCAAGAACCACGAATCCCGCCTTTCGACAAGCGAGACCTTGGCCCAAGCTCAGAACGGGATTTCGTCGTCGATTGTTTCTTTGTTATCGAACCGCTTGCCCGATGCTGAGGGTGTATAGCCCGCATCGTCGCCATTGCCATTCATGCCCGCATTATCGCCGCGCCCGCCGACCATCGTCAGTACCGAATTGAAGTTCTGCAGGATGATCTCTGTCGAATAGCGATCGACGCCCTGGGCATCCTGATATTTGCGCGTCTGCAGCTGGCCCTCGATATAAACCTGCGAGCCTTTGCGCAGATATTGCTGCGCGATCTTGGCGAGACCCTCGCTGAAGATCGTCACGCGATGCCACTCGGTCTTTTCCTTGCGCTCACCGGTCTGCCGGTCGCGCCAGCTGTCGGAGGTGGCGATGCGCAAATGCACAATCGGCCGGCCATCCTGCGTATGCCGCACCTCGGGATCGGCGCCGAGATTGCCCAAAAGGATCACCTTGTTGACACTGCCGGCCATTGCCCAACTCCCTTCATCAGTTACCCGACACTAGCGGAAAACGCCGCGCCTGCCGCCCACAACCGGCTGGCCGGGCAGCCTGCCCACAGACAATTTTGTTCCACACTTGTTCTTTTAATGTTCTAGCACGATAAGAACATTAGGCAAGCACAAATTTCGGGCCGCTCAAAGGGAGTTGGGACGCGTTCCGCCAGTTAAAAGGTGAACTTGACCCCCGCCGAGGCAAGCCCGGATTTGTGATCGGTCTTGAAGCCGGCCAGACGCACAGGCTGGGCATCGAGATAACGATAGCGGATGCCAAAGCTCGCCCGCGGCGTCAGGTGCCAGTCCACACCGCCGATGGCCTGATAGGCGAATGTCCAATCGGCCTTGTCGAAGCGCGGCACCGGAGGCGCGGTGATGTCGGCTTCTACGTGCGCGCCGCCGACACCCATGCCCAGATAAGGCGTGAAAGACGACCCGGTGGGGATGTCCAGGATGCCGTTGGCCATGATGTCGAAATTCGACACTTTGCCTTTCATGCCGACTTGATCGGTATTCGCGGCTTCATAACCAAGCTCCAGTTCTGTGCGCAGCAAGTGATTGAGATGCGTGCCAAACCTGCCATCGATGCCCCAGCCGGTATCGAACTTGTCGGTGAGGCCGGTGATCCTGGTGTTGTACATTGATGCACCCGCATCGAGATCAAGATAGATCGGGGACCTTGTATAGGTTTGTGCCGCAGCTCCGCCCGCAAATGTGCAAGCAAGCGCGCCGCCTAGAATGGCGCCGTGAACAAAACGCATGAAACTCTCCTCAAGCCAATGTCGTTGGTGCGGCAAAACCTGGGAACATCTGAAATGTTCCCGTTTGCCGGCACACTTTCGCGTTCAGCGTGGGAAAGCCGCCGTTTCGGCAACATCAACTAAGAGCGAGATTTCGTGAGCTTATCGAGCGGCAGGATCTGCTTGACCCCAAAATAGTCCGCCCAGGGATCTTTCTTAAGCTTTTCACGTGCGGTCTTGATCGTGATGGGTTGCGCGGACTGCAATTTCGAGAGCGCGCTCCAGCTCAGCGGCGTCGCGATGGGTGCGCCCTTATGCGCGCGCGGTGAATAGGGCGCGATGGCCGTGGCGCTGCGCTCGTTACGCAAGTAATCAATGAAGATGCGGCCGCGGCGCTTCGCCTTCGATAAAATCGTCGTGTATTTCTTGGGGCTCTCCTGCGCCATCACGCTGGCGAGAGCATGCGTGAAGGCTTTGATCTCAGGCCACGAATGCTTGGGCTTGAGCGGTGCGATGACGTGCAATCCCTTGCCACCCGTCGCCAATAGGAAGGATTGAATGCCGAGGGCATCCAGCCGCTCGCGCATCTCCTTCGCCGCGTCCTTGACAGCGCTCCACACGACCTCAGGATCAGGATCGAAATCGAAGACGATACGGTCCGGCTCTTCGAGCGTGTCGATATGCGAGCCCCAGATATGCAGCTCGATTGCGCGCACCTGCGCCGCCGCAACCAAGCCGGCGACATTGTCGACATAAAGATAGTCCTCGAGCGCGGCCTTGTCTTTGATCGGGATGGTTTTGAACGCGTCCGGAAAGCCCGGGCTCGCATGTTTTTGGAAAAAGCCCTTCTTCGCTTCGGCATCCGGAAAGCGCACCAGACTCAATGGCCGCCGCGCGAGATGCTTCAGCATGGGCTTGGCAAACGCAATGTAATGATCGATGAGATCGTGCTTGGTAATCGGCTCGCCAGCAAAAATCTTGTCATCGGGGTGTGTGATGCGCACGCCCTCGACCTCGATAGCATGCGAGCCACGTGTTTCGTTCTCGATCATGCGCACGGCACTCCTGCGCTCTTGGATCACTTCTTTGGCCGGCTTGTCGGTGCGCAAGCCTTTGAAGCTGCCTTGGCGAATGAGGTTATCCGACGACCAGCCGCGGAATGCGATTTCCGCAACTAGCTCGGGCTTAACATAGTGCGCTTTGCGCTTGGCTTCCGGCGGGAGATCCTCGATCGGTGGTCTTTTGACCTCCCGCGCTTTGAGCTGCTTGGCGACGCTTTCCAGCGTTTGCTGATCGAAGCCGCTGCCGACGCGGCCGGCATAACGCAGCGATCCGCCCTCTTTGAGCCCCATGAGCAGCGATGAGAAGGGCCGGCCTTTCACATTCGATGGCTGCCAGCCGATGATGACGAATTCCTGGCCCATGCCGCATTTGATTTTCAGCCAGCTTTGCGTGCGCTCGCTGCGATAAGGCGATGAGAGGCGTTTGGAGATGATGCCTTCGAGGCCAAGCGTGCAGGCGCCCTGAAGATCTTTTCGCCATCTCCGGCGGCGCCATCCGAAAAATGGATTTGTGAGGGTTTCTTCAGCTTCTGGATGAGCTTCTTCAAAAGCTCTTTTCGTTTAGACAGCGGCTCTTTGCGTAGATCTTTGCCATCGAGCTCCAAGAGATCAAAGACGTAATATGTCATCTGGCTCGGCTTGCCTTCGGACAGCGCCGCCTGCAGCGCGCTGAAATCGGTCTTGCCGTTCTTGCCGGCCACGGCGATCTCGCCATCGAATTGCGCGGACTTGACCGGTAGGCTGGCGAGCTGCGGCCCGATGGCGCCGAAGCGCGATGTCCAATCGAGCCCTTTGCGCGTGTAGATGACCGCCTTGCCGTTCGCGACGGATGTGATTGCTCTGTACCCGTCATATTTGATCTCGTGCAGCCAGTCCGTCCCCTTGGGCGGCGCATCGACCAGCGTTGCGAGCTGTGGACTATGGAATGGCGGGAGCTTGCCGCCGCGCTTGGCTTTGCTCGGCGGCGGGTCGTCTTCCGCTTCGAGGCGTTTTGCGTTGGCCTTTGCGCTTTGATTTGAATGCCAAACTTTAGTCCCGGCGGCGATCTCATCCATGGTGCGGCCGGTGGCAACACTGGTGAGCGCCGTCTCAACGAGTGGCGCACCGCCTTCGCGCACTTCATTGTCGCGCTCTTTGATCAAGAGCCAATTGTTGCGCGCGTTCTTTTTGTGCGCCTCTTTTCCGCGCGGCTTCATGCGCACCAGAACCCAGCGGCCCTTCATGCGCTCGCCATAGAGATTGAATTTGAGATCGCCCTTGGCGATCCCCTCATGCGGATCGCCGATCGGCTCCCATGTGCCCTGGTCCCACAGCATCACCGTGCCGCCGCCATATTCGCCTTTGGGGATTGTGCCTTCGAAGCCGCCATATTCCAGCGGATGATCTTCGACTTCGACAGCCAGGCGTTTGTCGTGCGGATCAAGGCTCGGCCCGCGCGTCACCGCCCAGCTTTTGAGAACGCCATCAAGCTCAAGCCGGAAATCGAAATGCAGGCGCGTTGCGGCGTGGCGTTGAACGACAAAGGAATGACCACCCGACTTTGACTTTACGCTTTTGCGGCGCGGGCGTTGCTCACCGCTTGGCTCGGCGGTCTTCGAGAAGTCGCGCTTCTCGCGATACTTCTCAAGGGCTTTCTTGGTCGATGCGCGCGCCATTCCTCTAAGTTGGGCTGGAACATCGCGGCCGGCAAGCTGCCCGTTCAAGCGCCGTCATGGCCGGGCTGTGGTCCGGGCCATCCATCCGTCGACAGGCGTGTGCGTGCAACTTTGGATCGCGGCGATTGTCGAACCATGGATGGCCGCCACAACGGGGCGGCCATGACGGCTCTATATTCAGCTAAGCGTTAGTGTTCGGCGGCTTTCTTTTTCTTCGCGATGCCGCCGACCTTGGTTGATTTCTCGGGTGATTTCTTGGCTTTGAGCGCGGCGACCTTGGCGCGCGGCTCGGCAGTTTTTGCTTTCGTCTCAGCCTTCGCAGCGCTGCCGGAGCCGCCTTTGATGCTGCGCTTGAGCGCTTCCATGAGATCGATGACTTGTGCCGATTGCGTCGGTTCCTCGATCGCTTCGGGCGGACGGTCCGCAAGCTTGGCTTCGATCAACTCGTTCAATGCATCGACATATTCGTCGCGGAAGGCTTCAGGCTTGAACTTGCCGGATTTGCGTTCGATCAGCTCTTCGGCGAGATGGATCAACTCTTTATCCGGCTTGATGTCCTTCATCTCGGCAAAGCTTGGATCGGCCTTTTTCAGCTCGCCTTGATAACGCAGCATCTCAAGTAGAAGGCCATCGCCGAACGGCATGACGGCAACGAGCGATGAGCGTCCGCGCACCGCAAGCTGTCCGAGGCCGACCTTGCCCGTCGAGCGCAAGGCATCGCGCAACACGACATAGGCTTCGCGCCCCGGCTCATCGCCTTCGTCGGGCAAAACGAAATAGGGCTTTTCGAAATAGGTCGGCTCGATCTCCTCGGGCGAGACGAATTGCGTGAGGTCGATCACCTTCTTGGCTTCGAGCTTGATGTTGTCGATCTCATCGTCGGCGAGCAGAACATATTTGCCCTTCTCGACCTCATAGCCTTTGACGATCTCGCTGTTCTCGACCGGCCCGATGCCAGGCACCACCTTCTCGTAACGGATGCGTTTGCCGCTCGGCTCGTGGATCTGATTGAAGGTCGGCGATGCCGCCGTCTTGGTCGCCGCGACGACTTCGACCGGGATCGAGACGAGGGCAAAGCGGATATGCCCCGACCAATAGCTGCGTCCTGCCAATTTTCTCTCCCCGGCGAGTGCCTGACTTATCCACAGGATACTACTTTAGGGGCAAGGCGTTGAGCCCCCCTTAGGTTCTGAATCAAAAGGATAATCCGGTTAGGAAAGATTAACCGCCGGTGCGGGCGGCGTTGACGAGGTCCCAGAACTCTTCGCGTGCATTGGTGCGTGGAAAGTCTTCCTTGGGCACGGGCACACCGAGGAATTCGCACAGCGGCCCCCAGCCCTCTTTCACCTGATAAACCAGCAACTGCCCCGCGGGGATTGCCTCTTTCACCGCGTCATTGTGGGCGGTGAAGGCCTTGATCAGACCATCACGGTCGAGACCTTGCGGAAATCCTGTCTTGACGAGGAGATCCTCGACCATGTCGAGCCAGACCTTCATCGGCGGCGGCGTGTCATTGCGCTCGTCGACCAGCTTACGGATCGTCGAGCCAAAACTGTCGGCCCAATTGCCGGGGTCGCGATGGGTGAGCACGAACTTGGCAGAAGGGTAGGCTTTGATCAGCTCACGGAAGAATGCGGCTGTCGGCCAATCCACGGCGCTGCCAAAGCCGTCATAGATCTTGGCCCAGTCGGGCCGGCCCTTCAGAGCTGCAACCCAAAGCGGCACCTGGGTGGGCATGTTTTGAAGAACGACTTCCATGTGGTAGCACGGGCCAAGGCCGAGCTGGTCGATGGCCAGCCTGAGGGACATGGTGCCGGTGCGCCCGACGCCCGCACCAATTACTTTCAAGCTCATTGAACGCCCTCCCCCTGAAATCACGCGCGGGCCTTCTATCATGCTTGCGGGATGGTCGAAACAGTATTCGCGAAGCGCGCCCTTGCGATCGTGAGCAAAACAAAAGGCGGAGGATTTCTCCGTAAGGACAACATTCGTTATCATCCGTCTACGTTCCTTTATCTCGAATTGGTGCCGTAAATTAAGCATCTTTTGTCCTTAAGTCATTCGTCTTTGTACGTTGCAATTTGCTACTAGCCAGCCTATATTTGTGGGACTGGTAGTAGGTTGCGTTAAAGGCGGACGAAATGGCACGCTACAAATTGGCGACAGCTAAGGAGGTTGAGGCGCTGGCCAAAACCCCCGGCTTACACAATGTCGAACCGGGGCTCTATCTGCGCATTGGCGCGAAGCGAGATGACGGTTCACAGCCGGCCTCATGGTGCTTTCGATACATGCTTGACGGGCGCTCACATGAGATGGGGCTCGGGCCGTGGCCAGACGTGCCCCTTGCCGATGCACGAGAGGCCGCAACCGAATATCGCCGGCTCAAGTCGCAGGGGATTGACCCCCTGGCCCAGCGCCGCGCGGATCGTGCACAGCGGGCCATTGAGGCGGCGAAGGCCCTCACCTTTAAGGACTGCGCAGAGCGCTATATCGAGGCTCACCGAGACGGCTGGCGGAATGCGAAACACGCCGAGCAATGGCCCGCGACCCTCAAGGCATATGTCTATCCGACGATTGGCGCCCTGCCCATCTCGACAATCGACACGGCCCTGGTGCTCAAGACGCTAGAGCCGATTTGGTCCTCGCGCCCAGAAACCGCCTCGCGCGTTCGAAACCGGATCGAGCTGGTGCTTGATTGGGCGCGCGCCCGCGGCTACCGAGCTGGTGAGAACCCCGCCCGTTGGCGCGGCCATCTCGATCACCTCTTGCCCGCCCGCGGCAAGATTCAAAAGGTTAAACACTTCGCCGCCCTGCCCTACAGCGAAATGGCGGGATTCGTCGCGGACTTGCGTAGCGAGGGGCATATCGCGGCGCGCGCCTTGGAATTCGTCGTCCTTACTGCCTGTCGCTCCGGTGAAGTGTTGAACGCGCGATGGGATGAAATCGACACTTCGGCCAATGTGTGGGTGATTCCTGCTGATCGCATGAAAGCAGGCCAAGAGCACCGCGTGCCCTTGAGCCCGGCGGCGCTTGTGGTCCTCAAAAAGATGCGAGCTCGCAAGGTCAGCGCCTTTGTGTTTCCCGGCGCCAAGAAAGACCAGCCGCTCGGCAACGCCGCGATGCTGCAACAGCTTAAGCGTATGGACAGAAAGGTGACCGCGCACGGCATGCGTTCGACGTTTCGAACATGGTGCGCCGAGCGCACTTCTTTCCCGCGCGAAGTCTGCGAACTGGCTCTCGCGCACAATATCGCCGGCTCGGTTGAGCGCGCCTATCAGCGAACCGACCACTTGGAAGCACGGCGCCGGCTGATGGATCAGTGGGCACAATTCTGCTCGGCAGAGCCTACCGGGGCCAATGTCACGCCTATTCGCGGTGTGGCATGACATTGGCGGAAAGCCACCAAACATGCTTCCCATGAATTTAGCATTGTATTGTAAAGATCGGGATTTGGTGCAGTTGAAAGAGGTGCTCGCGGATCATTCACTCCAAGCGGTTCATCCTCTGGAATGTTCTCAGGAAGCCGTGGATCGAAGGCAGTAACAGGTTTGTCCGTTCCGGAACGGACAGCGCGATGTTTCTTTTTCCGTTCGTTCGCCTGCTCGCGCTCAGCTTCGAGATCACCCATGCACGCATAGGTCTCGGACTTGCCGATACCGAACTCGGCCTTGGTCCATACGAGGAACGATGCTTGATCCTCGAATTGACCCTTAGCCTCGCGCAAAAGAGAGCAACGCAGAGTTTTGTCCGCTTTACCGGACACGGCTCTATTCTGCCGATTATTCACCATGAAGCGCTTGGGGTACATCCTGACTCTGCTCTCCCGAGTAAAGAACCAAGCCTTAAAACCAATACGACAAGCCCAACCCTGTTATCGCGACAAGAAAGCCTACTACATCTCTCATCATGAGAGATGTAGACGATTGAAGATCATTCAGACGAAAAGGAGACGACAGAGCCCAAGAAGCCTTATGGGCGAGAATACCCCGAGAGAACCTCGTTTGTGACATCTCCAGTCACCGGAGATGTCACACTGTTAACCGCTCTGCTTTGAAGCCGCGGATCGAAGGCAGTAACAGGTTTGTCCCCCGTGAGGGACACGGCTCTATTCTGCCGATTATTCACACTGTTGCGCTCCCGCTCGGCCTCAAGATCGCCAAGGCAGTAACAGGTTTGTCCACTACAGTGGACTTATAGCCGTTTCGGACCTTGTTGACGCTTTCTCGCGTGCGTTCGCGTACAGCCAATTCCGTTCCGGGATTTTAACCTCGACACTTTTCGCAGTCACTTAATAAGCGAATTGCAGAGAATGAATTCACCCAGCGCGATAACTCCGTAGGCTGATAAAAAAATATGCGGATTGCTCTTGTACATCCATCTATGTTTGTGGCATACTGAAAATCGCGAGAACAAAGACGTATGTGTTCTCTCGCGCCGATAAAACTGAGCACGTCGTCTCGCCCCGGCAACCGCCGATAAGGTTGGCCTAGCGCCTCGCCCCGGCACGTAAGACCTCCGTATGACATCGCGCATTGTGCGCACCGGCCTGCATCTCGGTACTTGCCGACATGCGCGCCGTTTGTTTCTCGACGGGAGTCTACTGACGTGACCGATCGCAGACTTACCATTGAAGAGGCCAAGGGCCGCCTCCGTATCTGCCATACCGCTTTTTATCAGCGCATCAAAGCGGGCAAGCTTCGGACGATCAAAGACGGGCGCCGCTCTTTCGTTTTGGAAAGTGAGTTGCAGCGCTACGAAAACTCACTCGTTGCCGCGTCGCAATCGGCGATAGCGCTATGAGCAACGCGGTTCAAGACAAGCCGCCGATGCATACCGTCACGCTCACGCTTCCAGCGGCGACAGTAGATTTAATGCGTCGGCTCGCACGCCATTCAGGACAATTCGGTTCCGTCGCCAGCGTTGTGCGAGCGGCGGTTGATCGCTTCATGGTCGATGTGGTGCCTGCGCAAACCAAGGGAGGCGCCCGGTGAACATTTCCCGGCGAAAACTCCATGGGGCAAACAAAATCATTCACCTACAGAAATTGCGAAGTCGTCCTTCGTTACGACTTTGGCTCGACGGCTATCGTCAGCGTCACCAATGAGCATGGCGTGTCTTTACTCGAACACCGGCTTGGTCCGTTTGAGCACGCCGGTAAAGCGGTTGACGTTGCATGCGATGTCATCGACCGCCACCACCAAGAGCGGCAACACATTATCGAAGCTCGTGCTCGATGCTTTGTTCGCTGGCGCGCATCAGCCAAGAACTTCAAGACCGATGTGACGGACGCGATCGAGCGTCGCCGCTCTTTAGTATCACCTGAGATCAATTGAAGGGACATGCGTAATGAGTACCACAATAATTCCAGCACAGCCCGGGTTCGAATTTGTTTGGAAACTTTGTTACAGCGAGCATCTCTGCCGAAGCCCGATTATCGCTTGGTCGATAGCCGATGATGGTTGCACCCGTCCTGTAACATCAAACTGCATTGAAGACAGCTCGGACTGCGACGTCCAGGGCATCCTCATGCCAGATGGTCGAGTACACGTCCGCACTGGGTTCGGTAACGGCTCACATTTTAGAAACAACCTTGATGAGTTTCACGACGAAGCCGACGAGTACGATGAACTTTTGGCTAAACAGCATCTAAGTAGCCCCCACAAGGAAAAGGAGATCGCCGCCGCCAAAGAGCGCCGGAAGGCAAGAGCTAATCGTGCTCCGAAAACAGATCATTTCGCCGAAATATTCAATGAGCACGCCGCGCAATGAACCAGCACGTCACCATATCGGAATTCGAGACGCGGGCGCTTGGTGTGCTCGCCATCGATCCCCGTTTTCATGTCTTCCCGCTGGCCAAGAATTCAAAGATACCACCGAAGGGATTTGATTGCTAGAAACCAGATCGACACGTGATCCGGCGCAGATAGCGGCTTGGGCAAACAATGGCCTAAGGCCAATGTGGCTATAGCGTGCGGACCGTCAAATATCACGGTTCCCGATCTCGACCGCAAGGACAACATTGACGGCGTTTCGCTGTTCGAAGGTTTAGAGAAACAGCACGGCGCCGTCGAGACGCTGGTATTTGAGACGGCATCGGGCAGCGAGCACCGTGTTTATGCCGGCCGGACAATCTCGCGCGCGCCTGTCACCAAGGACTTGGTGGGCATCGATGCCAAATCAGGCGGTGGGTACATCGTCGGGCCTGGCAGCACAATCAATGCCAAGAGCTACAAGGTGAAGCACAAGGCGCCAATCGCACCCGCGCCGCAATGGTGGTGTGATCTCGCCAAGCCATACGCCACGCCCGACACGCGCGAGCCGATCGAGAACGCCGACGCGCCCGAGCATATCGCGCAATTTTGCGAATACATGAAGCGTCAGGAACTCCTAGATCCTGATCCTGACAGCCCCGATTACGCCGACAACGCCGCGATAGTTCATGCGCGCATGGGCCATGACTATGGCCTATCCGAGGAAGTGGTGGTGGAGCTTGGCTGGGATTGGGCCGAGCGATCCGGGTTCGAGCTTGAGCAATGGGCCAAGAAAGTCACGAACGGATTCATAATTTCGGAAAACGCGTTCGGCGTCAAAAGCCATCAGGCGCGCCTGGACGACATGGTATCCAAGATCGACCAGAAACCAGCGACGAAGCTCGCCGGCATCGTTCTAATCCGAGCGAGCGCGGCACAGATCGATCGTCGCCCCTGGAATATCCACGGTGTGCAGCCGGCCGAAGGTCTTGGCGTCACTGTCGCGAACCCAAACGAAGGCAAGACGTTTAATGACATCAATCGCTGCGGACAGACCGCGCGCGGTGGTGATTGGTTTGGCCATAAATGTAAGCAGGGCGCCGCGGTGTTTTTCGCGCTCGAAGGCAGGATCGACAATCGCATTGCTGCCTGGCGCCAGTATCACAAGGTTGAGGGTGACATTCCGTTTGCCTATCAATCGCTCTTCCTTGACCTCCGCTCGCGCCCGAACGCTGAAAAGATCGTGCGCACGGTTCTGGCCTTCGCCAAGGAGATGCGCACCGATCCCCGCTTGATCGTGTTTGACACGCTGCAAGCGGCGCTTGGCGGGGGCAGTGACAGCGATCCCAAGATGTTGGCCCAGCCCTGGAAAACGGCCGCTTCATCTCCGCTGAAACCGGCTGCTTCGTGAACTTCCTGGCATTACCGCATCAAGCGCGCGACGGGTAATAAGGAAGGGTCGCGGGGCTGGGGCGGCATTCTCGGCGCCGTCGATGTTGAGGAGATCATCGACAAGGGGCGCATTTTCAATTCAAAGCAGCGCGACGCCCCGAAGGGGTTGCCGCTGGCCTTCAAGATCGAACCCGTGGTCCTCGGCAAAGACCTAGATGGCCATCCCATCACCTCGGGGGTATGCGTGCCCACGATCTCGCTAGGCCAGGCGACGGCTGAGATCGAGCTCAAGCCGGGCACTGACAGCGCAGCGGCCCTGTTCGGCATCTCTGGAGGCGACAAGTGCCATCACCGACCTGATTGTGGCCAAGGAGGCTCGTGAGCGGTTCGAGGCTCTGCATGGCAATGGACGATCCGGCTCCGCTCTGAGAATGGCCTGGAAGCGTGCGCTCGAAATGCTGGTCGATGGCCAGCGCGTCGAAGAACGGCCGGGGGGCAAGCTTCGCCTTCTATTCAAGGGGGCCGAAGATGATTAAGCGGATGCCAGAAAACGCAGAGTTTTGTCCGCCCGGCGGACAAACCTGCTCCTGACTTCGATCCGCGGCTTCCTGAGAACATTCAAGGGGGCCGAAGATGATTAAGCGGAGCGTAAGCGTAACGCTGAGAAGAACGCAGAGTTTTGTCCCCTCGAGGGGACAAACCTGTTCCTGCCTTCGATCCGCGGCTTCCTGAGAACATTCAAGGGGGCCGAAGATGATTAAGCGGATGCCAGAAAGCGTCACAATTAACCAATGTGACGCTTTGAGTGGATGTGACGCTTGCGTCACGTCGCGTCACGTAGAGATGCGCTCGGGGGATGCCGCGAGAAATGTAAGTCGCGTCAATGCGTTATCGCAAAACGTCACGCGTCACATCAGCGTCACATCGCGTCACATTTCAACAAACCCTAACTGTCACATCATTTCCCCCCTCTTTAGAGGGGAATGAACGTGACGGGGCGAGATATGCGGAGAATCAATCAAGCCCATATTGGCCCCTTAGAGCAGCGTCGGCCGGTAACCCGGTAATGCAGTTCGCAAGGCGCGTTTTTGGCTCTGCGCTGCTCTCGCCTTTCGGCTTGGTTAAAAACGCATCGTTATATCCGTGTGAATATAGCGGGAGGGTCACCCATGGCTGACGCCATTCCTCCACATCTCGCCACGCTCACAGCACTCGAAGCGGAAAGTTTGGGGGGGGGAAAAAAAAAAAAAAAAAAAAAAAAAAAAAAAAAAAAAAAAAAAAAAAAAAAAAAAAAAAAAAAAAAAAAAAAAAAAAAAAAAAAAAAAAAAAAAAAAAAAAAAAAAAAAAAAAAAAAAAAAAAAAAAAAAAAAAAAAAAAAAAAAAAAAAAAAAAAAAAAAAAAAAAAAAAAAAAAAAAAAAAAAAAAAAAAAAAAAAAAAAAAAAAAAAAAAAAAAAAAAAAAAAAAAAAAAAAAAAAAAAAAAAAAAAAAAAAAAAAAAAAAAAAAAAAAAAAAAAAAAAAAAAAAAAAAAAAAAAAAAAAAAAAAAAAAAAAAAAAAAAAAAAAAAAAAAAAAAAAAAAAAAAAAAAAAAAAAAAAAAAAAAAAAAAAAAAAAAAAAAAAAAAAAAAAAAAAAAAAAAAAAAAAAAAAAAAAAAAAAAAAAAAAAAAAAAAAAAAAAAAAAAAAAAAAAAAAAAAAAAAAAAAAAAAAAAAAAAAAAAAAAAAAAAAAAAAAAAAAAAAAAAAAAAAAAAAAAAAAAAAAAAAAAAAAAAAAAAAAAAAAAAAAAAAAAAAAAAAAAAAAAAAAAAAAAAAAAAAAAAAAAAAAAAAAAAAAAAAAAAAAAAAAAAAAAAAAAAAAAAAAAAAAAAAAAAAAAAAAAAAAAAAAAAAAAAAAAAAAAAAAAAAAAAAAAAAAAAAAAAAAAAAAAAAAAAAAAAAAAAAAAAAAAAAAAAAAAAAAAAAAAAAAAAAAAAAAAAAAAAAAAAAAAAAAAAAAAAAAAAAAAAAAAAAAAAAAAAAAAAAAAAAAAAAAAAAAAAAAAAAAAAAAAAAAAAAAAAAAAAAAAAAAAAAAAAAAAAAAAAAAAAAAAAAAAAAAAAAAAAAAAAAAAAAAAAAAAAAAAAAAAAAAAAAAAAAAAAAAAAAAAAAAAAAAAAAAAAAAAAAAAAAAAAAAAAAAAAAAAAAAAAAAAAAAAAAAAAAAAAAAAAAAAAAAAAAAAAAAAAAAAAAAAAAAAAAAAAAAAAAAAAAAAAAAAAAAAAAAAAAAAAAAAAAAAAAAAAAAAAAAAAAAAAAAAAAAAAAAAAAAAAAAAAAAAAAAAAAAAAAAAAAAAAAAAAAAAAAAAAAAAAAAAAAAAAAAAAAAAAAAAAAAAAAAAAAAAAAAAAAAAAAAAAAAAAAAAAAAAAAAAAAAAAAAAAAAAAAAAAAAAAAAAAAAAAAAAAAAAAAAAAAAAAAAAAAAAAAAAAAAAAAAAAAAAAAAAAAAAAAAAAAAAAAAAAAAAAAAAAAAAAAAAAAAAAAAAAAAAAAAAAAAAAAAAAAAAAAAAAAAAAAAAAAAAAAAAAAAAAAAAAAAAAAAAAAAAAAAAAAAAAAAAAAAAAAAAAAAAAAAAAAAAAAAAAAAAAAAAAAAAAAAAAAAAAAAAAAAAAAAAAAAAAAAAAAAAAAAAAAAAAAAAAAAAAAAAAAAAAAAAAAAAAAAAAAAAAAAAAAAAAAAAAAAAAAAAAAAAAAAAAAAAAAAAAAAAAAAAAAAAAAAAAAAAAAAAAAAAAAAAAAAAAAAAAAAAAAAAAAAAAAAAAAAAAAAAAAAAAAAAAAAAAAAAAAAAAAAAAAAAAAAAAAAAAAAAAAAAAAAAAAAAAAAAAAAAAAAAAAAAAAAAAAAAAAAAAAAAAAAAAAAAAAAAAAAAAAAAAAAAAAAAAAAAAAAAAAAAAAAAAAAAAAAAAAAAAAAAAAAAAAAAAAAAAAAAAAAAAAAAAAAAAAAAAAAAAAAAAAAAAAAAAAAAAAAAAAAAAAAAAAAAAAAAAAAAAAAAAAAAAAAAAAAAAAAAAAAAAAAAAAAAAAAAAAAAAAAAAAAAAAAAAAAAAAAAAAAAAAAAAAAAAAAAAAAAAAAACCGCCGCGCAATATCATCCGCGCTGCAAAGCTCAATCGCTGCTTTCTTGATGGCAGCGCAGGCTCGCGACGCTGCTGCGATGCTGCGACTTACGCCCGCGCTGATCGTGCACGACGAAGCGCCGCGTTGGTGCCACGCAAAGAAATGTCGGTTCCGCTTCTTTGGCACTGCGCGCGCCACCTTTGATCACTGTGAGTGTCATAATGATTCACTACCCTTATGTGTCTATACGCGAGTCATGTTGCCCGCTCTCGCCACTGTGCAAATGTTACACCATTCCGTACACGGAATAATCAAAAAAGTGACTGCGCTGCAATGATTTCTCTGCGTTTCGACTATAATAGACCGGGCGTGTGTACGTGCCGGGTCCGCCTTCGCATCTCGCGAGAGCTTAGACTTAGCACCTCTCCCAATCGCGAAGCGTTTCAAACCGATTGCGAAGCGTTTCAAACCGATCGCGAAGCGTTTCAAACCGATTGCGGCTTCAAAAATTTTCGTGGCAAGCCTCAAAGCGCCCCAAACGTCATCTCAAAATTTTTCGGGGCGGTCTCCGAAAAGTCGCTCGCGCACAATGTCGTGTGCAGCATAGGAGGCATACCCCATGACTGAACAATCAAACGACGTAATGCGGCTATTCGAGGAAATTCTTGCACGTGGCAGGAACAATCAGCTTGCGGTTTTTGAGCCATACCACAAGCAACAAGAATTTATTGGGATGACTTCGCGCTTGACCGAAACCGCATTGATAGCCGGCAATAAGGTCGGCAAGACCTACACGGCTTGCATGTTGACGGCCGCGATGGTGACGGGCCGCTATTGGCCAGGATACAACGGCCGCAAGTTCAATCGAGCGGTGCAGTGCTGGGTCTGGCCCGACTTACGACAACATTCGAGACATGACACAAGAGATGCTACTTGGCCCCGACCTCGATGAACCGGGCGGTGGTTGCATCCCCAAGGACTGTATCGTGCGCGTGCGCAAATCGCGTGGGGTCGAAAATTCTTGCGACTTTGTAGACGTAAAGCATTCGAGCGGCGGTATATCGCGCATCACCTTCAAGCCTTATTCAAAGGCGCGGCCCATTGCAGGGGCCAGGTATCGACTTTGCCCATATCGATGCAAGAACCCGAGGCACCGATGCCGCCGGCATCTACTCCGAAATTTTGACAAGAACCGTTGCGAAACACGGCTTCATATATTGCACTTTCACGCCGTTGCTGGGCCGTTCCACAATCGTCAACAGGTATCAGAGCGAGCCGTCAGAGGAACGCGATTACGTTTCGATGTCGATTGACGATGCTGGGCACTTTACCGACGAGGACCGCAAATGCCTCTTGTCTCTTTATATGCCTTGGGAGCGCGACACGCGCGCACGCGGTATTCCTTCCAGCGGAATGGGCAGAATTTTCATGAGATGTCGGAAGATCGCTTCGTAATCGAGCCGTTCCCGATCTCCCGCCTCGTTCTTCATCCTTGGCGGTTTGGATATTGGCATCCAACATCCGACCGGCTTGCTGCTCTTGCGCACGATCGCGACACCGATTGCGTTTACATCTTCAGAACATACAAGCGTGCCGATGCCAGGATCGCAGAGCACGCGCACATTATGCGCAAGATCAACCCCCATATGCCTTGGGCCTATTCGCACGACGCTGATTCCCGCGAGCATGGGAGTGGCGACGCCATCGCCGACCAATATCGCAAGGAAGGCGTGATTATGACGCCCACACATGCGCAATTCGAAACGGGTGGGTATTCGGTTCAAGCTTCCATCATGGATATGGTGCAACGCCTTGAGGACGATCGCCTGAAAATCTCTCTACGTGCCCTGAGCTAATCGAGGAGATGAGGCTGTACCATAGCGATAGCAAGTTGCAGCCGGTGCGCATCAATGACGATGCCATCTCTGCGGCTCGCGATGGCCTAATGATGCTGCGCTATGCCAAGCAGCTTGGCCGGCTAGGCGCGAGCAAGAACCGCAGCGCCGGACAGGTTCAAATTGCACGAGCCGGTGAAGGTGATCCCTGGCTGCGTGACGAGCCCGGCAAGCCTATCGCACCTCTCGGCTATGTCGAACAGCATCCGAGCGGCCACAAATTCCCTGTGCTCGGTGTTGCCGGCGACATGCGGCGTGACAATCAAAACTCGAAAATCAGTAGCGCAAGCGATTATGACCCGTGGAAGCGATGACATGCCGAGAACCGAGCTTGAGATATTGCACGAAGAGATTGCCCGCGCCGAATATTTCGAGGATGAAATCGGCAAGCTGCGATGCCGCCGGCTTCTTGGTGAGGATGTCTCAGAGGCGATGCAGCTTGCCGAACAGGATTTGCACACCGCGGTGGTATGGGCCGCATTCTACTATTCGCGGGTGTACCGCGTGACGTTTCATTGAAAAGGTTATGACATGAACAGTTCCCAAATTCAAGCCACGATCGACAACTTGAAAGGCCGAATTTCGGTCACGAACCAAGGTCTAGTTGGTGCTCTTGCTCGCCGCGATGGTGAGTTGAACGAGCAGCGCATGGGCCGCTTGTACAACTTCTCTGCTGACCGTCTCGCGAAAGCTGAGGCAGATATTGAGACGTGCGAAACGCAAATCACCGAGATGCGCGCTGAGATCGCAACACTCGAAGCATCAAAGAATTCTGGCGTGGATGCCTGATAGCCGCGCGTGAGCGGTGTTCCTCACGCACTGAGTATAAGGAGACTGAAATGGCCAACTATCTTGACGAAATCTATTCGATGGCAGGTGACACTCTTGTTACCGCGTTGGACGGCCTGTCCAAAGCCGGCCTGCAAATCGTTCTTGCAAATCCCGATCTAACGTCCAAGCTGGCTGCAGGCGATAAGCTTGCACAGGCAGTCTATGATGGTGTTTCGGCAAAGATCGCTGCCTTCGAAAACGAGGAAGCAGCGCAGGAATACACACAAGCTGCCGCTTCCCATGTGCAATGGCTCAAGGATATGGAAGCGGAGCGCGCCAAGGTCGCTGATGAATTGAAGGCACAGGGCAAGCCCTTCATTCCTTGGAACGAGGAAAGCAGGGAAGCGGCTATCGCAGCCGAGCAAGCCGCCGCACCGAAAAACGCATCCGACGCGCAGGAAGTTTTCGCTCAATCGATGCGCGAAGCCTTTGGCAACACCACAGATGTGGAAGCTGCGCTCGATCGATCAAACGACTAGGGGCGATATGCTTTTGGATCGATGCGACGAACTGGCGAGGGTGGCCGCGTTTCGCTGCGTGGCCATCTGCCTTTATGATTTTCGCCGGCTGACGACATAAGCTCGCCCGCATCAAAGTTGAGGATGATCGGACTACTCCACTTCCGCGCTTTCATCGTTTGGCCGAGCGTGTTAAGAAGGCCGGCATCTCGTCCTTAGGTGTCGTGCGCGGGCAATCACCTTTAGCCGCGTGCCTGACGACATAAGCGTATTCCTTGATGCCATGGGAACCGACAACGCACGCCCCGCCGTGTTCATTGGGCAAGCCGACAAGTCGCGCCTTGAACTCGCCACCTGTTACAGCACTGCGGGCAATGATGTTGTCGCCGATCTTCATATGCGCCCCCTAAATTGGCGGAGAATGAGCCATGTCATGCCGAGTTCAATCGCGAGCGCGACGGTGTGCATTTGTGCTACTCGGCAGGGATGCGCGCAATCTCGGTGTCCGCTGTCAGCGTTGATCCGAGAGTTCAGGCGATAGGTGCCGCCGGGCACATAGTTACGCACAAAGGCGAGCGTCCCGCCGGTCACCTTCATATCCGTCAAGTCAACGTAATTGCCGTTGATCTTGCGGCTCAGAGTGAACGTGCCTGTGCCTGTGACACCGGCAATCGCGAGCATGTAGTGGCCGCCGGCAAGTGTGAAATCCGAACTGTCATCGGCAAGGGCTGGGAAGAATTGTCCGTCTTGAGCGCGCATCAGACGTACTCAGCCACAAGAGCGATTGTCGTCAGCGTGGAGCTTTCTGTGGCAGCAGCGGTGTTGACCGCTACGACAATATCGATATAGCCACCGGGATCAGCCGATAGACCAAGCGCCTTCCAAAGCGGGAGATTCAGGCTTTCGGGAAGCGGGGTAGCATCGACCGTCAAGCCGGTGATCGCTCCCGAACCGGATGTTTGCTGGCCGAAGGCCGCAGCAGCAACCAAGAAATCGACTGCTCGTGACAGCCTGCCCCGAATTGGCTGGCGCCGTGCCGTCCGATGCGGCGCTGTAATAAGCACCAATATCGACCGCCAGCGCGGGCGTACCATCGACGTCAAGGCCAGCCGAACAGCGCAGCTTTGCATTCTTAAGGACTGCGGTCGAGGGCAGCCGGACCATGTCATAAGTGGTTGCGGTCGAGGCCAGTTCGCCGGCTGCAGGTAGAACTGTCCCGGTCACAATTTGGATGGGTCCAGCTTCCAACTCGCCGCGTGAGCCGCGAATAGGTGGGTCCATATTGAGATTGGTGAGTTGCTGAGAGTATTGGGTGTAAGCCATGACCGAGCCCTTCGCTTGCGTCCTTCGCTGAAAGGAAACAGCCGGCCGGCCGAAGGCGCTGAGCGAAGGGAAGGACAGCACCGTGCGCTAAGATACCCCCGGGGGTATAATGTGTCAAGCGACCTTGACACGATCGAGCGAAAGCTCTCTACGAGCCCGCTGGGCGGCCGCGCGGTCCCTTCATAACCCCATGGCCGGCTTCGCCAGTCCTGAGCCGTCCTGTGAAGGCCATTTCTCACGTTTCGAAGATCACGGGCCAGCTATTTCGGCGCGCATAAGGAAGCCCGGCAAATGTGGATAACCCCGAATCTCGGCAGGGAGTAGAGAGACGTTCAAACTCGCTGGGGTGACACATGCGTTTGCTGACAAAGAAGGCCGTGGCCGAACTGACGAGCTACCATGCCGAATCCATTATGAGGCTCGTGCGCGAGGGCCGGTTTCCACAGCCGATCAAGCTCAATGGCCATAGCGTCAGGTTCAAGGAAGACGAGGTGCTGGCGTGGCTCGATACTCAACCGCGAGCCGGCTAGGGTTCGATCTTCGCTGCCTTGGCGATCTTGAGGCCGAGCGTAAGCGTAACGCTGAGAAGGAACGTAAAGGACCAAAGTCGGCATGCCGGACAACCTGTTCCTGCCTTTCGGCTTTGGGGATCTTGAGGCCGAGCGGGAGCGCAAAAGAGAGCAACGCAGAGTTTTGTCCCCCCGGGGGGACAAACCTGTTACTGCCTTTCGGCTTTGGGGATTTGAGCCTCAAAGCGCCAGGGATACTATCAGGCGTATATTGGGGTATCAAGATTTGCCGTTAAGGGGTCCGTTTGTAGGAATTTGGCATCAAATACAGATTTATCAATAAAATCAAATACTTAGTTAAACAAAAGGCGGAGGATTTCTCCTCCGCCTCAGTTTCCCGCGGGCTAAGCGGGTATAGGGACACGCGCTACAAATTTACTCGATGTGCTCGCCGTGGAGCGCGAGATCGAGACCTTCGAGCTCGGCCGACTCGTCAACCCGGAGACCGAGGGTGACGCGCAGGACGAACAGGATAACCAGCGTAACGACCGCGTCGTAGACCGCGACGATGCCGCAAGCTTTGAGCTGGATGAACAGCTGGGCCGGGTTGCCGAACAAGAGGCCCGTACCGGCCGAGTTGATCGCCGGCGCCGCGAAGACACCGGTGAGAACTGCGCCCAGGAAGCCGCCGACACCGTGGACACCGAAGGCATCCAAGCTGTCGTCGTAGCCGAGCAGCGGCTTCATGTAGGTGGCCGAGAGGAAGCAGACGATGCCTGCCGCGATGCCGATCCACAGCGAGCCGTCGAGTGTGACGAAGCCCGATGCCGGGGTGATCACGACGAGGCCGGCAACGGCGCCCGAGATGATGCCGAACACCGTGGGCTTGCCGCGGAACAGCCACTCCGCAAACATCCAGGCGAGACCAGCAGCAGCGGTCGCGATCTGGGTGTTGCCGAAAGCGGCGCCGGCGAGGCCGTCCGAAGCAAGCTCCGAACCGGCGTTGAAGCCGAACCAACCTACCCACAGGAGTGAAGCGCCGATGAGCGAGAGCAGCACATTGTGCGGGATCATCGATTTGGATTGCTCGCCGCCTTTGGCGTTGTAGCCCTTGCGGGGGCCCATCACGAGACAGCACATGAGGCCTGCAATACCGGCGTTCATGTGAACGACCGTGCCGCCGGCGAAGTCGAGCTCACCCATCTTGGCAAGGAAGCCACCGCCCCACACCCAGTGAGCAATCGGGCAGTAGACCAAGAGCAGCCACAGGCCCATGAACCACAGCATCGATGTGAACTTCATGCGCTCCGCGAACGAGCCGGTGATAAGAGCCGGCGTGATGATCGCGAAGGTCATCTGGAACACCATGAAGACCGATTTCAGGGATCGATCCGCTGATGCTGTCAGGCGTCATGCCTTTCAACATGAAAGAGCCAAAGCCACCTAAAATATTGTTGTGTGCGCCGCCATCGGTGAAGGCGATGCTGTAGCCGATGATCATCCACAACACGGTGACAAGACAGGTGATCGCGAAGCTTTGCATAGCTGTCGCGAGCACGTTCTTCTTGCGCACCATGCCGCCGTAGAACAGCGCCAGGCCCGGGATGGTCATCATGAGGACCAAGGCGGATGAGGTCATCATCCATGCCGTGGCACCCGAGTCGGCCGTCTTCTTCTCAGGAGCGGGCGCGGCTTCCGCAGGAGCTGCTTCTGCCGGTGCTGCTTCGGCAGGCGCAGCCTGATCGGCCGGCGCTGCCTGGTCTGCGGGTGCCGCCGTGGTGGCCGGCGGCGCAGCAGACTCATCTTGAGCCAACGCCGCCGAGTTAGGCGCAGCGCTGAACATCAAGCAAATCAGTAGGGTGGCAACAAGCCCGCCCAGTTTAGCGATAAGTCTCATGCCCATTCTATCCTTCCCCCAATTGGCGCCTTGAGGACACAGCGCGCGCAAAAGCACGTGCACCCCGGGAGCGCGGGTCACGGCCTTCTCCTCAAAAATCGTGCCGATTTGGTCAAATGGACTTAAGGCTTTGTTTTAGTGTACTAATTCATGGTAATGCCGGTTCAGCCTTCTCATCGGGCTAATGGCGCTGCCGGAAAAATGGGCAGTGCAACCGGGCACATGCCGATAAACTCGGCGCGCCCGTCCGGGGCATGCAAAAGTCGCAGAATTTGATGCCGAACTTGCCGTCACCTCGGCGAATGTTCTACTTTTGTTTCCAGGATTTGAACATGGCTCGATGAGTTCTCAACAGATCGCCTCTCGCTGCGGCCTTATGGCCCGGATGATTGGCCGCACGTGCACCGCCTATGGAGCGATCCGGCGATTATCTGGTGGCGCAAAGACGACCCCATGAGCGAAGAGGAAACCCGCGATCTTCATGGCCGGTATGCCGGAATGAACGGCGCCGCCCTTTCAGGTTTCGGCTGGTGGCTCGTCTTCGAGCGCGGAGACGGCAAGCTCGCCGGCCAGGTGGCGCTCAAGCCCCTGCCCGATCTGCCCGGCGAGATCGAGATCGGCTGGCAACTCGTGCCCGATCAGCGCGGCAAGGGCTATGCGAGCGAAGCCGCCCGCCGGCTCATTGCGCATGGCTTCGCCAGCAAATCGCTGGAGCAGATTGTGGCCGTCATCGTTCCTGAGAACACCGCCTCGCTTGGCGTGGCAGCGCGCCTCGGCATGGCGAAGTCGGCCGAGATCATGAAAGCGGGGCTACCTCACCATCTCTTTCGAGTAAGCCGCAGGCAATGGAGCGCCGCTTGAATGAATCCCCCCGGCGCACCACACTCCTGGTGTCGTGCTCGGGCTTGTCCCGAACATCCAAGTGACCATCTCCGTGTAAACCCATTTTCTGGATCCTCGGCACAAGGCCGAGGATGACACGCTTAATGTTTGAACGCTTAACCGGGTAATCGGGCACGAATGCAAAAGACCATCTCGATCAGAGGCGCGCGCGAGCACAACCTCAAAAATATCTCGGTTGAGTTGCCGCGCGACCAGCTGGTGGTGATCACCGGGCTTTCAGGCTCCGGCAAATCCTCGCTCGCCTTCGACACGATCTATGCCGAAGGACAACGGCGCTATGTCGAAAGCCTCTCCGCTTATGCGCGCCAATTCCTCGAATTGATGCAGAAGCCCGATGTCGATCATATCGACGGGCTTTCGCCGGCCATCTCGATCGAGCAAAAGACCACGTCGCGCAACCCGCGCTCGACCGTCGCCACGGTCACCGAGATCTACGACTACATGCGCCTGCTTATGGGCGCGCGTCGGCATCCCCTATTCGCCCGCCACCGGCCTGCCGATCGAGAGCCAGACCGTTCGCAGATGGTCGACCGGTTGATGGCGCTGCCGGAAGGCACGCGGCTTTATCTGTCGCGCCGATGATCCGCGGGCGGAAGGGTGAATATCGCAAAGAGTTTGCCGAGCTTGTGAAGCGTGGCTTTCAGCGCGTGAAGGTCGATGGCACGCTTCTACGAGCTGGAAGTGCCGCCGACGCTCGACAAGAAGATCAAGCACGACATCGATGTCGTGGTGGACCGCGATGCCGTGAAGGCAGGACTCGAGCAGCGGCTCGCCGATTCACTTCGAGACAGCGCTCGAAGCTGGCCGATGGCATTGCGATTGCCGAATATGCCGACAAGAAAGACAAAGACGGTGCGCCGGAACGCATTATCTTTTCGGCGAAATTCGCCTGTCCGGTTTCCGGTTTCACGATCCCGGAAATCGAGCCGCGCCTCTTTTCGTTCAACAATCCTTATGGCGCCTGCCCCGCCTGCGACGGTCTGGGCACCGAGCTGACGTTCGAAGCCGATCTTATCGTGCCGGACGAAAGCTTGTCGCTGAAGGATGGTGCAGTCGCGCCGTGGTCGCGCACCGGCGCCACATCGCCCTATTACATGCAAACGCTGCAAGCGATCGCGCGCGCCTACAAAGTCTCGATCAACACGCCGTGGAAGGATCTGCCGAAAGAGGTTCAGAAGGCGGTCCTGTTCGGCACCGGCGATGACGAGATCAACTTCACCTATGACGACGGCATGCGCACGCTACAAGACCAAGAAGCCATTTGAAGGCGTGATCCCCAATATCGAGCGGCGCTGGCGCGAGACCGACAGCGCGTGGATGCGCGAGGAGTTGGCGCGTTATCAATCGACCAAGCCATGCGAGACCTGCCACGGGTTGCGCCTTAAGCCGGAGGCGCTTGCCGTCAAGGTTGGCGGGCTCAACATCGCCGAAGCCTCGAGCTTTCTCGATCCGCGTGGCGGATGACTGGTTCGAGAAGGTCGATGCAAAGCTCACCAAGAAGCAGCAGGAGATCGCCGGGCGCATCTTGAAGGAGATCCGCGAGCGGCTGCGCTTTCTTAACAATGTCGGGCTCGAATATCTCTCGCTGTCGCGCAACTCCGGCACGCTATCGGGTGGTGAGAGCCAGCGCATCCGGCTCGCTTCACAGATCGGCTCCGGCCTCACGGGCGTTCTTTACGTACTTGACGAGCCGTCGATCGGCTTGCATCAGCGCGACAACGCGCGGCTCTTGGAAACGCTGAAGCGGCTCAGGGATCTCGGCAACACCGTGATCGTCGTCGAGCATGACGAAGAAGCGATCCTGACCGCCGATCATGTCATCGATATGGGCCCTGGCGCGGGCATTCACGGCGGTGACGTCATCGCGCAAGGCACGCCTGAAAAGATCATGCAGAGCGGTGCGAGCATCACCGGCCAATATCTCACCGGTATGCGCCAGATTACGATTCCCAAAGAGCGGCGCAAATCGAACGGCAAAGCGATCAAGATCACCGGCGCGCGCGAGCATAATCTGAAGAATGTCAATGTCAGCGTTCCGCTGGGCGTGATGACCTGCGTCACTGGGGTCTCCGGCGGCGGCAAGTCGACGCTCATAATCGAAACGCTCTATAAGGCGGCGGCGCGCAAGCTTAATGGCGCGCATGCGCATCCCGGCTTGCATGAGAAGATCGAAGGGCTCGAATATCTCGATAAGGTGATCGACATCGATCAATCGCCAATCGGCCGCACGCCGCGCTCGAATCCGGCGACTTATACCGGCGCGTTCACGCCCATCCGCGACTGGTTCGCGGGGCTTCCGGAAGCGCGCGCACGTGGCTATGGGCCGGGCCGCTTTTCGTTCAATGTCAAAGGCGGACGATGCGAGGCGTGCCAGGGTGACGGCGTCATCAAGATCGAGATGCACTTTCTGCCGGATGTTTATGTCCAGTGCGATGTGTGCAAGGGCCAGCGCTACAACCGCGAAACTTTAGAGATCAAGTTTCGCGAAAAGTCGATCGCCGATGTGCTCGATATGAATGTCGAGGAAGGCGCGGATTTCTTCAAAGCCGTGCCGGCGGTGCGTGACAAGCTTGAAACCCTTAAGCGTGTGGGGCTGGGCTATGTCAAGATCGGCCAGCAGGCGACGACTTTATCCGGCGGCGAAGCGCAACGCGTGAAGCTCGCCAAGGAATTATCGCGCCGATCGACCGGCCGCACGCTCTATATTCTCGATGAGCCGACGACCGGCCTTCACTTCGAAGATGTGAAGAAGCTCTTGGAGGTGCTGCACGAGCTGGTGAGCCAGGGCAATTCCATGGTCGTGATCGAGCACAATCTCGATGTCATCAAGACTGCCGACCACATAATCGATCTTGGACCGGAGGGTGGCGACAAGGGCGGCAAAATCATTGCCCAAGGCACGCCGGAGGAGATTGCGCGCATCAAAGGCAGCTATACCGGCGAATATCTCGAGCAGCTTTTGAAACGCCACGCCAAGCGCGCGCGATCGGCGGCGGCGGTTTCCGGTGCGGCGCCCGAGCGCACGCGATCGGCTGCGAGCCGCGCGAGCGCAAGCCCCAAGCGCGCAAAGGCGCTCGCCTCGGCTTCAGCTTCACGGCGCAAATCATGAAAACGGTTCTGAACGGCGCTAAACCTGAGCCGCTGCCGTCACCTTCTTGTAGGCAAAAGAGAGCGTGCCGACAGTCACCGCGGCAGCCATCAAATTTGTAAAGGTAAGCACAACTGGTGCGATCCATTCGGGCACCGGCCGCGCCACTCCCGTTTTGAACACGGAGTGATGACCGGAAGCGAATGTGCCGGCCCCATGGTGTATCGCTTTTTGCGCGCCATCGATGAGCAGCCGCTCGACGCCGATCACGGCATTCTGAATTGCCCAGCCGACGCCGAAAAGGATGAAGCCGAGAGCGAGCATGAGCAGAAACAGGCGCCAGCTGTTGCCCTTGGTCAGCGCGAGAGCATTAAAGATCGCCAGCTTGCGTACGGCGATTACATGAAGCGGCACAAACACATAGCGCGCGCTCAGCCAGAGAATCACAATCGCCGCGAAGGCGATCGGCGCCAAGAACACGAGGCGCTGCAAAAGCGGCATCTCCTGGAACCAGCGAATGCCCTCAAGGGATCGCGGGTTGGCGAGCTTGGCGATGTCGCCCGAGACCGACAGGTAATCGACGAGCTGGCGGCCGATGAGATAGGCACCCACCAGCAAAAGCGCGGCAACCACAAAGTAGATGAGCGTTACGAAGAAGAACCGCAGCTCATCCGGCCCGACAGCAAAGCCGGCAAGCACCGGGCGCTGCAGCGGGCTGCCGAGCGCAAGCGCATAGAGATTCGCGAAGGCGAACAAATAAAGGAATATGTAAGCGAGGCTGATGCCAAGGCCCACGCTCGTGTTGGCGCGCGCGACATATTCGATGATGGCCAGAAGCACAGCCGTGAACCAGAGGCGCGCGGCGATTTGCCGGAAATGCAGGAAGAAGAAACGCCAGCCCGCCTTCAAGCTGTCCAAAACGGGCACGGCGACCGCCACCCGTTTTTGGGCTGCCGGAGCAATATTGTGGTCTGCCGCCGGATACGCAACGCGGCGTCTTTTCACAATGACGGCTCCCGCTTGGTGTTGTGGACTGCGCTCGCGGGCAGCACGGGCGGTGTTTGAATGGCAAGGCGCCGATAGGCAAAGCCGTTGACGCCCGCCGTGACGCCCAGCGCGAGCGTGCCCAGAAGCAGGGTCGGTATGAAGATCAGGATCATCCAGCCGGTCACAAGATCGCTGAGATTCTTTTGATCGAAATGCGGCATCACCAGATAGAGGATGCGCGGGCCGAAATTATTGAGCAGGGCGACGATCACGCTGGTGACGCAAATGAAGGTGATGCCGACAATCGCCCATGCGATGGCAAGGCGAATGGCATTGCCGAACCACAACAGCCGCAGCGATTTCCAAATTCCGATGCGCCGCTCGGCCACGACAATCGGTTGAACCAGGCTGAACAGCACCGTGCCAAACGCCGAGAGCAGAAAGAATACGGCGACAGCGCCGGTGCCGATGCGAAGACGCCAAGTCAGATTGTCGGTGGGTGCGAAGGACGAAACGGTTTTGGCGATGCCGGCGAGCACCGGGGCATCGGACGGCACGAAGAAATAGTAGGCACCCAGAGCGAGGGGCACCACGAAGATCAGCGCAAGCACGACATAGACCATCATGTAGACGGTCGTGACGAGCTGAGAGGCAACGAATTGCAGCTCGGTTCCACCGAACCTGAAATAGAGCAGGCCGCGCGGCGCGTGCTGGCCGAACACCGCCATCCGATAGGCCTCGACCGCCGGAATCGATAGCAAGGCATAGAGCGGCAAGGAGCCGACAAGGCTCGCATAGGCCGACAGATGGCCATTGGGATGTTCCGGCTTGTGGCCGTGCTGCTGCTGGACGACAATTTCAAAGGCAAGCAAGGCGCCCGCGAGAATTGCCGGCAGCCATGTGACTTTCAGAATCGCCAAGTAGCGGGTCAGCCCGAAATAGAAGCCGTGCCCGACCGTATCGAATATCGGGATTTTGGGTTTCAAGCGTAAACCCCCAATGCCACCACCCGGCATGCATGGTAACCGAGGCGCATCGGAACGTGCAGTAACTATTCTGCACTTTAACGGCCTTTTGTGGGCTCAGGCTGGGGCCGGCAGCTTCTCCAGCGCGCCGCGCTCCTTGAGCGCGTCCCAAGCGGCGCAGAGCCCCGCCGCGGCCAATGACCAGAGCGCGATGAAGGTCAAAAAAAGAAGCGGAACAACGAGATAGAGCCGCTCGCCGAGCTGGAGCCCGAGCGTTTGGGCGCGCGCGAACTCGTTGAAACCTGGCCATGGCAGCGCACCGATCCACCACAATACCGGACCTGCCAGCAGGACCGCTGAAGCCCAGGGCACGGCCAGAACGACGATGAACAGGATCGCGCCATGGCCCTCGGTTGCCTGCCAGATGATCGAGCGAGAAGCGCCGGGCGCGGCGGCCTGTGCGGGCAAGAACAAGGCGAGCCGCCCAAGAAGGTAGTAGAGACCCAAGAGGATCGCGGCATGGCTGAACGCCAGAACCGGATGGGCGATCGTGTCGCTGCCAGGGGCGAAAAAGGATATCAGAACAGCGCGGGTCGCCAGGAATTGGAGCAGCGCGGCAAGGACCGCCAAGCCGAGAAGCCCCAGGCAGAGCATGAAGACGCGTGTGTCGGCGGGGCCGGCCGCCAGCGCCCGGATCTGCCGCGGGTGATCGATCCCCAGGCCAATGCGCACGAGCCGGCCAAGCGACAAAGCGGAGAGGTAGAACACCGCAGCGCCGGCGCTGATCATCACGGCGATCTGCCCGGGCATGAACCCGGCCGAGGCCCAATAGGCTTCGACCATCCATATGAGCACGCCGACGGCGACGGCAGCCGGGATAGCGCTCGCACGCAGGAAGGCCGCCCAGTGACGCACGATCTTCTGGGTCACAGCGGCCTGAGCGTTGATGAGCGTCTGGAGCGGCTCCCACATTGTGCGGGCTGGCCTCAAGCAGCGATGCCGGCGGGCTTGCCGGCAGCCTCTCGATAGATGATTCCGAGCGCGGTGAAAAACACCGTCGTCATCAGGAAGCTGATGACGAAGCTCCAGCCGGTGATGACGATCCAGTTCTGTTCGACCGCGCGGCGCATCTGCGCAATCGTTCCGGTCGGATCGGGCGCAACCAGAAGCTGGACGGCCGTATCGAGAATGAAGAGCGGCATAAGCAGGCAGGTAATCAACAGCAGAAACTGCGGGTAGCGCGGACGGAGCAGCGACCAGGCGCGATCGAAATTGATGCGGTCTTCAATTGCCGCAACCGGATAGGCCATGGCCCAGCGCGCAGCCATCACCAGCACGCCGGCGGCAATCGCGAACGGCATGATATCGACCACAAGCGGCGATGCGGTGACGGTGCTGATGAGCCCGAACAGGAAGAGCAACGGAATTCCGGCCAGGAACATCATCGCGGCAATGATGATCGTGACGGCGACGACGCGCAGCTCAGGCGCACCGAACGCGACGTGCACAAGCTTGTTATCAGTGCCCAAATCGCCGCGCACGACATAGCGCATCACTGCAACGGCCGCAGCGGCGCCCATAATGGTCGTCACGGCGAGGCCAAAGACGAGCCAACCTGCCATCGGCCCCAGCGATGCCATCATGGCACTCGTATCCTTGTGCTCGAAAGCCGGCAGATAGGGCAAGAGCTTGAGGCTGGTATATGTCGAGGCAAGCGCGCTAATGAGCAATGGCAGCCAGGTCAGCCGCAAAAGGGTCCGCAGATGCACGCCGACAAATCTGTAGGTCGTCTGGGTCGCCTGGGCGATGGAGATCGTCATCTGCCTTTAATCCTTAACCGATCGGCAGCTAGATTAGCCAAGTGGCGCTTAACAAGCATTTGGCTTGACCTTGGGCGCTTGTCGTATCAGGGCTATGCGCCCTTGGGAAACAGGGTTCAACCACAAAATGCTTCGCCGCGCTTACGACAAGCTGATTAACCTCGCAGAACGCAAAGAGGCGCTGCCGGCGCTTGCCGCAGTCGCGTTTGCCGAAAGCTCGTTCTTTCCGATTCCGCCCGACATCATGCTCATTCCCATGGTGCTCGCCAATCGCAACCGGGCTTGGCTGTTTGCCGGCGTGTGCACCATTGCCTCGGTGATCGGGGGCTTGTTTGGCTATGCCATCGGCTATTTTCTGATGCAGACGGCCGGCGCTTGGCTCATCAAAGTGTACGGGCTGACGAAGGGTTATGACGTCTATCAAGAGCAATTCGCGAAATGGGGGCTCTGGATCATCCTGATCAAGGGTATGACGCCCATTCCTTACAAGCTCGTCACGATTGCCTCCGGAGCGGCAAAATTCAGCCTGCCGATTTTCGTCGGTGCCTCGATCGTTACGCGCGGGGCGCGCTTCTTTCTGGTCGCCGGGCTCTTGCGCATTTATGGCGCGCCGGTGCGCACCTTTATCGAGAAGAACCTGACCTGGGTGACGACCGGCTTTCTCGCACTGATTGTCGGCGGCGTTCTGCTGCTCAAGTTCCTCTAGACGTGCTTGCCGCCCGGGCGCCCGGCGCCTAGTTTCGCGGGCTATGAATAAGTCGACCTATCCACATCATCGGCGGTGGCCTCGCGGGCAGCGAAGCGGCATGGCAGATCGCGCGCGCGGGCGTGCCCTGCGTGCTCCATGAGATGCGCCCAGTGCGCATGACCGAGGCGCACAAAAGCGAAGGGCTTGCCGAGCTGGTTTGCTCCAACTCGTTTCGTTCCGATGATTGGAAGACGAATGCGGTTGGGCTCTTGCACGCTGAGATGCGGCGCGCAGGCTCGCTGATCATGTCTTCTGCCGACACACATCAAGTACCGGCCGGCGGCGCGCTCGCGGTCGACCGCGAAGGGTTTTCGGCTGCTGTCAGCGCTGCGATCGCGGCCGAGCCTTTAATCACTGTTGCGCGCGAAGAGATTGCCGGCTTGCCGCCCGAGAATTGGGACAATGTGATCATTGCGACCGGCCCGCTCACCTCACCCGCCCTCGGCGATGCCATCAAATCGCTGAGCGGCGAAGACCAGCTCGCCTTCTTCGATGCGATTGCGCCGATCGTGCACAAAGACTTAATCGACATGGACCGCGCCTGGTTTCAATCACGCTACGACAAAGTGGGGCCCGGCGGCGACGGCGCCGACTACATCAATTGCCCGCTCGACGAAGCGCAATACAATGCGTTCATCGCCGCGCTGCTCGCGGGCGAAAAGACCGAATTCAAAGAATTGGAGAAGACGCCCTATTTCGAGGGCTGCTTGCCGATTGAAGTGATGGCGGAACGCGGCCCCGAGACTTTGCGCTTTGGGCCAATGAAGCCTGTCGGGCTCACCAATCCGCATGCACCTGATGTGAAGCCTTATGCCGTTGTGCAGCTTCGGCAAGATAATGCGCTCGGCACGCTCTACAATATGGTCGGGTTTCAGACCAAGCTGCGCCATGGCGAGCAAACGCGCATCTTCCGCATGATCCCTGGTCTTGAGAATACGCAATTCGCGCGCCTCGGCGGGCTACATCGCAACACCTTCATCAACAGCCCGCGGCTGCTCGACGGCGCGCTCCGCCTCAAAGCGATGCCGCGCCTGCGCTTCGCAGGGCAGATCACCGGCGTTGAGGGCTATGTCGAATCCGCGGCGATTGGCTTGCTCGCCGGGCGCTTCGCCGCCGCCGATACGCAAGGCGCGGCTGTTTCAGCGCCGCCGCAGACAACCGCACTTGGCGCGCTGCTCGGCCACATCACGCAAGGTGCGGACGCCAAGACGTTCCAGCCGATGAATGTCAATTTCGGGTTGTTTCCGCCGCTTGAAGAGAAAGTGCGCGCGCGTGGCAAAGAGCGCGGCCGCGCGCGCAAAACCGCGCTGTCCGAACGTGCGCTGCGCGATCTCGATCGGTGGCTTGGGCTCAAATCCGAAACTGCAGAGTGATCACTTCGCCGAAGAGAGCGCAAACTCCATATAGATCACCTCCTCGTCCCTCACTTTTGGGACAAACAGTGGAACACGTGTTACTCGGCTGCCCGTCACTACGATTTGCCTTCTGGAAGACGTCACCTGGGCGAGGGCCGGCACTCCCTGAATTCGTCGACTATACCGGCTATAAGAGCTGTCCGAAGCATCCCGATCCTCTATTCCAAGCACACTGCTCAGCGTCATTCCGTTCGCTTCGGCATAGAGCTTTGCCTTTGCTTTTGCATCGCTCATTGCGTTCTGACGAGCTTCATTTTCTAGAGCTGATCTGTCACGCACATCAAAGCTCGTATCCTCGATGCGATCGACGCCGAGCTGAGCGAGTGCACCGAGGACTACACCCAAACGCTCAAAGTCGGACACGGTAATCGACAAAAGGTGGCTTGCTTCATAGCCATGACAGACTTGCCTACGTACGGTGTCGTCATAGTCGCAAATTGGACGGACGCCGAAGTCTGCGGCGTGCACTTGCTCCTGCTCAACGCCGAAGTCCTTGAGTCCTTTCGTGACGGCCTCGACGCGCTTCGATGAACTCGCGACTGCCGCATCTACCGTATCGGCATCGGCCGACACTTCGGCGCTAATCGTCGCAAACTCAGGAGCGCGCTCGGCCCGGCCGACGCCTTCCACGAGCACGGTCTTCGGTTGCCCGCATGCTGCAAGCCAAAATGCGGTGAGCGCCAGCGCGACGTACTTCATTGTCCCCTCCCCTCGTCTTTGAAGGGAGGTTAACACATTCAAACTGTGACGAGTTGAGCGGCTCGCTTCTAATAGATTTTTGGATCGATGCTGGCGGTCACGCCCTCGCCGTCCGCCATCGCAATGACGGCCGATTTCGGAATTGAGAGGTGAGCGACCTTCGCACGCGGATCATAGAGAACACGGGTGGCGCTGAGTGAAATCGTCTTGCCCTCAACGGAGATCTTGAGCACGCGTGCGCGCCCATTAGCGAGCTCAACTTTCTCAACACGGCCGACGCGCTTGCCATCGCTGCTCTTCACCGGCACAGCCTGCAGCTTGCGCACGGGATCGACGAGCGCATCCGCTGTATCCGGCAGCGGCGTGAGCGCATTCTCACCCGGCGGCAAAGCGCCACTGTCTGAATCCTGCGCGATGTTGCGTCGCGCGTAATAACGCTCCGACGCCGTTTGAGGCTTCGCAAGCTCCGCCGCAATCGCGCTGCCGCTCAATGCGACAAGTGCCACGCCAACAAACGCAAGGGACTTGAGTGAGCCAAACCGCATATCGCCCTCCAAAGAGGCAACCGCAAGAAAACGCCCGAACCCATGCTTAACCAATGTGGGAGGCAAAGAGTTCCGTTCAAGGAGCATCGGCGCGCAAACCGCGAAATCTGTGGCCGAATGTGGCGGAAGCGCGACAATTCAACGATCTTTATTGACGCGGTGAAGAAACCCACAACTTTGCGCTGAGTTCCCAAAATAATCCGCTGGCGGATGAACGCCCGGCCGGCGGGACTTCGCCTTCCGATGCCGGGGTGACGGCACCGGAAGGCGCTTTAACAATGGCGGTCTAGTGCTGTGCCGCCGCGAGCGAATCGATTTCGCCCTGGCTTAGCGAGGAGACAACGATCTTGTTCTTTTGATCGAAGCTCAGCTGGCTCGGCTTGAGCGAAATCTCCTTGGTGTCGCCAACCGCGCTGGCAAGCGAAACCTTCACCGCGGAAGGTTTGCCATTTGAAGCCGTTTGGACGCTTTGGATCGTACCAATTGATGCGCCATCGCGCGATTTAACGGCCGCATGTTGCAGAGTAGTCAGAGGATCGGGAAGGCTGGCGATCGGAACACCCGCGCCGGTCGAGAGACCAGCCGATCCGCCGGCCATTCCGCTCGTGCCGGCTTGAGCGCCGGTTGATCCGGTGACGCCGATACCCGCAGCGCCAGCGTTTCCGCCGCCTTGCGCACCGACGCTCGCGCTTGGCGTGGGCGTCTTAATTTCGCCGGCCGGCGACGGCGGCGTCAAAGGCGGCGCACCAACATCCGTCCGGGTCGCCGTTGAACCCATGGCACCAATCGTTCCCGCTTGAGAATTCATTGTGCCGGAAAGGCCGCTGTCAATTCCGGCTGCGGCACCACCGATGGAACCCGTCGCACCACCCGCCACGCCGCCCACCGCAGCAAGTTCCGCTGCATCTGCAGCAAGTGTCGAGAGCGCAATCATCGTTCCGAACGCAACACCGCTGAGCATCAATGTTCTGAGCTTCATACGTGCCTCCTTCGTCGGCGTCGGCGAGAACAGGATCTCGCCCGCGGATTGAAGGTGAACACGCGAGACGGCGATATAGCGGCACGAATGTGAAAATTTCGCCTTACTTGTGGCAGTCAAATCTTCTTGAGCAGCGATGCAACCAAGAGGCGCGAAAGCCGGGAGAAGTTGCTTTGTTCCATCGCGGAACGAAACGGATCGAAGTTGATGCGTGTCATTTGCCGCCAATAAGTTGGCAGCTGCGCGCAATAAAGAACCGCCGGCAGCGCCGGGCCAAAACGCACTTTGCGCGCGGCATCAAGCTCTTTGCGGGCGCGTGCGACAATCTCTCTGATGACGACAAGAAGGCCGTCGCTGAGCGTACCCGCAATGACGGAGCTTGCGGGAACGCCGCGCGCGCCAAGCTCGCGCGCCGGCACATAGAGCTGGCCGCGTGAGGCCTGTATCCTCAGTGAACGGATGATGCCGGTGAGGGCCCAGCTGGTGCCCGCGTCTTGCGCGGCGGCAAGCACAGGCGCGCGCTCACGATCTGCCGACAGCAAGACCTCGGCCATGGTGCGCGCCAATGTTCCGCCGGTTGCGCGCGCATAGGCCACAAGCTCCGTAAGATCGGGCATTGGATCATTATGCTGATCGAAGAAGCGTGCATTGATCGACTGATGCAAGGGCTCGAGCGGGAAGCGCCTCGCCTTGTAAGCCGCATCGAGCGCCTGGACGACGGGATGCGCGCGTGGCGGGTGGCCGGCCTCGATCTCATCCAGCGCCTCGCGCCACCAGGTGAGGCGCATCTCGCCGATCATCGGCTCGGAGATGACCTCACGCAATCTTGCGATCTCATAGTTGAAGGCGATGAGCGCAAACAGCGCCTCGCGCTGTTCCGCCGGCGCGAACAGCGCTGCATAGAAGCGATCCGCATCGAACTCGCGCGCAATCCCGGCGCAGGCGCTCAGCTCTTGCTTGGTCTGGTCTGCCTCTGCCATGCGGGATGCGGGGTGTCTCCCAGACCTTCTTATCCGATCTCGGGTCTTAGCCGGATTCTCGCACCGTGCCCACATCGCGGCAAACCGTGGGGGTGGGATACTGAGAACGCTGCCGCTTTGTTCATATGAGTTTTTTCGCGTGCGGCCGCGTCGCGTAAAGTCCGGCTGATGCCTTGCGCCGGCTCCTCTGGTGCAACAGGTTCATCGTCACAAGGATTTCACGCGGCCAAGTCCCCTTGGGGGCCTTGGCTCACATCCCTCAAAGAGAATGGATCAGCTATGGCCATCACGCTACCGCCCCTTCCTTACGCCAAGGACGCCCTCGCGCCCGCCATCTCGGCGAATACGCTCGATTTCCATTACGGCAAGCACCACGCCGCCTATGTCAACAACCTCAACAATCTCGCCAAGGGCAAGCCCTATGAGACCATGTCGCTCGACGACGTCATCAAAGCGGCATGGGAAGCCAAGGAGACCGGCGTCTTCAACAACGCAGCGCAGGTGTGGAACCACACCTTCTATTGGAACTCGATGGCGCCCGGCGGCGGCGGCAAGCCGAAGGGCGACATCGCCTCGATGATCGATAAGGATTTCGGCAGCTACGAGAAGTTCGTCGAGGAGTTCAAGGCGGCCGGCGCGACGCAATTCGGCTCGGGCTGGGCCTGGCTCGTGCTCGATGGCGGCAAGCTCTCGGTGACCAAGACCCCCAATGCGGAACTGCCCATGACGCGCGGCAAGAAGGCGCTCATCACCATGGATGTGTGGGAGCACGCCTATTATCTCGATTATCAAAACCGTCAGGCCCGATTATATCGGCACCTATCTCGACAAGCTGGTGAATTGGGATTTCGCCAACAAGAACCTCAAGTAAGATTCCGTTTCGCTTCGACTTTGTCTATTGATGTCGTGCCCGGCGAAAGCTGGGCATGACTTTCTTCCGAGCGAGGGGTTCGCTCATGACGCTTTCGGTTATCGGTGCCGGTTTGCCGCGCACCGGCACTTCGTCGCTCAAGCTTGCGCTCGAACAGCTTGGCTTTGGCCCCTGCTATCACATGAGCGAGATCATTCTCGCATCCGGAACGAGCGCGCTATTGGGAGGACGCCGCCGACGGCAAGCCGGTCGATTGGGAAGAGGTGTTCGAAGGCTACCGCTCAACGACTGACGCACCGGGCTGCCACTTCTATAAGCAATTAATGGCCGAATATCCTCAGGCTAAAGTGATCCTTTCCTTGCGCGATCCGGAGAGCTGGTTCTCCTCGACGCAAGAGACCATTCTGCAGCCCTTCATTATGAAGATGCATATCGCCATGGGCACGCTTGACATGTGCAACAAGATCGGCTGGGGCGACGATCCCAAGCTGCGCGACAAAGGCTACATGCTCGCCCGGTTCAAGCAGCACAATGATGATGTGCTCGCCAGCGTGCCGCGCGACAAGCTTCTCGGTCTTCGAGGCGAAACAGGGCTGGGAGCCGCTATGCGAGTTTCTCGGTGTTCCTGTGCCGGATGGGCCTTACCCTCGCGCGAATGCGCGTGAAGATTTTGCCGGCGGAAGAGCAGCGAGATGCGCAAGGCCATGGAGGCGATGTCACCCGGAACAGCTGAAGCAAGCGATCACGGCGCGCTTTCCGTGAAGCCCAGCAGAAGTTCGGCAGAAACGCTCATGAAGGATTTTGCAGGCAAGGTCGCCTTCATCACAGGCGGTTGTTCGGGCATCGGCTATGCGCTCGCCGAAGCGTTCGGGCGCCGCGGCATGAAAGTGATGATCGCCGATATCGACGAGAACAAGCTGTCATCGGCTGTTGAGCAGCCTGCGGGAAAAGGAGATCGTCGCCGAGGGCGTTCGCTGTGACGTTGCGGACCGCGCAAGCGTGCAGGCAGCCGCGCTCGCGGTGATCGCGAAATTCGGCAAAGTCCATCTCGTCTGTAACAATGCCGGGGTTACGGTTGGCACCGGCTGGCCGCTCGGCACTGTGACGGAGCGCGATTGGAATTGGGTCATCGACGTCAATCTCAAAGGCGTCGATCCACGGCGTGGAAGTGTTCGCGCCATTGCTCGAAAGCCATGGCGAGGGTGGCCACATCGTCAACACGGCCTCCATGGCGGCGCTCGTCTCAATCCCAACGCGCGAGCCCTATCACGCCACCAAGGCCGCCGTGCTGATGGCCAGCGAGGGCTGGCGCGCGCAGCTTGAAGCGCGCGGCATCGGCGTCTCGGTGTTGATGCCGGCTGCCGTTTCGACGCAGCTGTTCGAGAGCGCATCGCGCCGGCCGGAGCGTTATGGCACCCGCCAGTACGACGATCAGAAAGAACAGACCTATGTGAAAGCCATCTCCGGCGGCATGAGCCCTGCCATGGCCGCCGAGCGTGTGGTCGAAGCTGTCGAGGCCAATGAGCTTTACGTCATCACGCATCCCGAATTCCGCGCGCGCTTTGAAGAGCGTTTTCATGCCATTCTGGCGGCGTTCGATGCCGCGGCGAAGAGCCCTGCGCTCGAAGGCTACAAGGCGGCCGACGTCGATGCGCTGACGGCCGATCTCAGCGGCGACAAGCCGAAACAACGCTGAGCGCAAACGGCGCTAAGCGAAGGCGATATCCTCAACGACCAGCTGAACGCCGGTGGCGCCGGCCCAATTGTCGGGCTTAAGCCCGCCGGCGAAATGCAACCAGCGCTCGCCCGCTGCGTAGATCATGTCACCGACCGGCGTTCCCACAGAACGAAAAGCAACGGCGCGCAATCGCCCGCCGCTCGGCCCTTCGAGCGTCAGGCGCAAATGCTTTTCGCCGGCCGGCGCGACATAGGCGATACGCGCAGGCGACACGGCGACAACCGGTGAGGGATTACCCGCGCCATAAGGCCCCGCCGCATCCAGCGTTTCACAGAGATCGCGGCTTGCTCCGCTTACGGATAAGACGGCATCGATCTCCAAGGCTTCGCTTTCGCGTGCCTTTTCGACTTCTTCGCCAAGCTCCGCATCGAGAAACGTGCCAAGCTCTTCGATCTGCTTTTCAAGCGCCGTAAGACCGACCGCCATGGCATGGCCGCCGCCTTTGAGCACCAGCCCTTCGGCTTCGGCCCTTACAATCGCACGCCCGAGATCGACACCACGCATCGAGCGGCCCGAGCCTTTGGCAACGCGGCCATGCGCGCCGTCGGGTGCTAGGCCCATCACAAGCGCCGGCCTGCTGAACCGCTCGCGCAGACGGCCGGCGACAATGCCGACGACGCCAGGGTGCCAGCTCTCGCCCATGAGCGTGAGCACGCGCGGCGTTGAGCCCGCACTTTCGGCTTGTTCAATGGCTTCGGCTTCGACTTCCGCCTCAATCGCGCGCCGTTCGCGGTTCAGCCGGTCAAGCTCTGTCGCGATGCGGCGCGCCTCTTGCGCATCCTCGGTGGTCAAAAGACGCGCACCGAGCGATGAATCCGAAAGCCGCCCGCCGGCATTGATGCGCGGGCCGAACAAGAAGCCAAGCTCATAAGCGCCCAGCTTGTCACCGGTGCGCGCGACATCAGCGAGCGCGGCGAGCCCTGTGTTGCGGGCGCGGCGCATGACCTTGAGCCCTTGCTGAACAAATGCGCGGTTGAGCCCGGTGAGCGGCACGACATCGCACACCGTGCCGAGCGCAACGAGATCCAACAACTCAAGGAGATTGGGTTCTTCGCGGCCGGCATACCAGCCGGAGGTGCGCAAGGCGCGGTTGACCGCAATGGCCAGCATGAATGAGGCGCCTGCAGCGCACAGATAGCCGAGGCCCGATGTGTCGCCCTCTCGGTTCGGATTGACGAGCGCAAGCGCGGGCGGAAGCTCCGTACCCGGAAGGTGATGATCGATCACCACGACTTCCAGGCCGAGATCGCGCGCCGCCTCCAGCGCTTCAAGGGACCGCGTGCCGCAATCGAGCGTGAGGACAAGCTTGATGCCTTCGCTCGCAAGCTGACGCATCGCGGCAGGCGATGGCCCATAGCCTTCCTTCATCCGATCCGGAATGTAGATGCGCGATGCGCCGCCCGCCGACTTAATGAAACGCGCAAGCAAAGAGGCGGAAGTTGCGCCATCGACATCATAATCGCCGAACAGGCCGATCGTATTGCCTGCGCGAATTGCGTTGGCGACATGCATCGCGGCGATGTCCATGTCCGCAAGCACGGACGGGTCCGGCAAATCCTGCCGCAGCGACGGCTCGAGAAAGGCCTTGGCCTGATGCACCGGAACCCCGCGGCCGGCGAGCACGCGCGCCAAAACATCGGGCACGCCAAGCGCCTGACCGAGCGCAAACGCCGCCTGGTCATCCGAGAGGCGCATGCGCCAGCGCCGGCCAAGCGCGGATCGGGTGACGCCCAGACACGCCGCCTCGCTGGCTACATCTCTCTGTTGGAGCGCAAGGCCCATTCAGCCACCGTCAGAACTCGATGGCCGGGCAATGCCCGGCCATAGCCAAGTGATGGACTGATTCGGTTGGCTGCGTATCAGCTGCGGCGGTGGATGGCCTTTATCCAGCGTACGGTTCCAGTGGAAGCGCGCATCACGACCGTGTCTGTGGAGACGAAGTCCCCTTTATGATGCACGCCGCGCAGCATCGCGCCGTCGGTCACGCCGGTGGCGGCGAAGATCACATCCCCCTGCACCATATCGTTCAGCGCATATTTTCTGTTGAGATCCGTGATGCCGGCCTGCTCGGCACGAGCGCGCTCATCATCATTGCGGAACACGAGGCGGGTCTGAATTTGGCCGCCGATGCAGCAGAGCGCCGCAGCGGCGAGAACGCCCTCGGGCGCCCCGCCCTGGCCGAGATACATATCTACATTGGTTTCCGGGTCGGTCGTGTTGATCACGCCGGCCACGTCGCCATCGGTGATCAAGACGACGCGCGCACCAACATCGCGCAGCTTGGCGATCAGCTCGGTGTGGCGTGGGCGATCCATCACACAGACGGTGAGCTGATCGATTGGCACGCCCTTAGCCTTGGCGAGCGCCAGCGCATTTTCGCCCGGATCGCGATCGAGATCGACAACGCCTTCCGGATAGCCACTGCCAATCGCGATCTTGTCCATATAGACGTCAGGCGCATAGAGCATCGAGCCGCGGCGGGCGATCGCAATAACGGCGAGCGCATTGGCCATGCCTTTTGCGGTGAGCGTCGTTCCTTCCAACGGATCAAGCGCGATATCGACTTCCGGCCCTGCGCCGCTGCCGACAATCTCGCCGATGTAGAGCATCGGCGCCTCGTCGCGCTCGCCCTCGCCGATCACGACACGGCCTTGAATGTCGAGATTGTTAAGTGCTTTGCGCATCGCATCGACAGCCGCCTGATCCGCCTGCTTTTCGTCACCGCGCCCAATCATGCGTGCCGCCGACATGGCCGCAGCTTCGGTCACACGCGCGACTTCCATCACGAGCACCCGGTCGAGAATTTGATCGCGTTGCGCCATCGCGCCATTCCTTCTTCGCTTCCGATGCACCTGAATCAGGTGCAGGTGGAACTTTAGAGTGCCTCAGCCCTACGACACAATCGTGGCGAAGCCTTGCTCAACCGCCGGGTGTTTTGCGCTCCAGAGCGAACAACCGGCTGCCGGCAATGATCGCAAGTGCGAAGGCTTCGATGGCCGGATAGACCGGGCCCAACCACACAGGCTTTGCCGGTATAGCGATCAGGACCGGCAAGAGCGGCTTCGCACCTAGCCCGGCAATGAGCCACGGCAGGATGAAATAAAGGATTACCAGCCAGAGAACGGCGAGAAAATCGGCACGGCGGGCCCGCTTGGCAAAGTTGAAGGTGAGGAACAAAAGCACGTCGCGTGTCATGAAAAGCAACGCCGCAATGATAAGCGGCTTCCATGACACGATGGGCATATCCAGCTCACGGTCATGCCAACCGTGAACCGAGAAATTGAGATGATCGAGCAACTCGCGCGGGCTCGGCACATTGATGGTGAAGATGAGCCAGAGCGCAACAAACACCGTCGCGATATAGGCGAACATCCAGCTTTGCATCCCGCCGAACACACGATCCCAGCGCAAATGCGTGAACTGATCGATGAGCCAGCGGATATGCACCGGATCCTTGGATTCGAGAAACACCATCACATAGGTCAGAACGGCGGAGGTCGAAGCCGCTGAAGCGAGGCGAATGGCGTGGCGCCACGCCGGCTCCCTGACGACATCGGCAAAGCCGGCTTCATACGCCATGATGAAGATGAGAAAGGCGATCCATACCAGGGGGCCATTGCGCATTTGCAACTCGGCGCGCATCAGCCGCCAATTGCCGATGATCAGCCACACGGTGAAGACGAGCAGCGATATGAGAACGAAATCCGGCGCGGCATAAGTGTGCCCATACCACTCAGTGGTCTTGACAAGGCCCGCGCCGCTGCGCGAGCCGTTCCACGCTGAAGTTGCGACAACACCGGCAACGATGCCGGCAATCGTGAACAGAAATCCGCCGAACCATGTCTGGCGCGTGCGTCTTGCGCACCGCAATGAGGCTCGCGAGCAGGCCGGCCGAATGCGATATCAGGCCCAGCATCAGGTAATAAGCGATGTCGATCAGCGCCGCGCTCAAACCGCCAGTATTCAGCGCATGCGCGACGACCGGGATCAAACAGAAGGCCCCGGCATACCAGACCATGATCGGCGCGCCGATCAGCTTGCCCCATAGCATCGCCCAGGGCGAGAGTGCCGAGAGCCGCTGCAAATCCCACGTACGGCTCCTGATCTCGCTGACAACGGAATTGGCAACCAGCCAGGTGCCCCAGACCGGCACGAGGAAATCAAACAACACGCGGCCGGTGCCTGCCGCGGATCCCAAATTGCCCTCAAGCAATAGCCAGGGCGAAAGGACGAGGGCGACAATCAGTGGAATGAATATGAGCCGTCGCGAGCTGAGCTCGAGCCAGAGATTGCGCTTAAGCTCGGGATTGAGACCGCTCATACGCTCCCCCTCTCCTCGCCGACCTCTTCGAAATACGCTGCCTCGAGCCAGCGCGTTTGCGGCACGAAGGCAGCAACCGGAATACCCGCATCGACGAGCGTCTTAAGGAGCGCGGCGCGCGCCTCGGCATCCTGGGGCATGGAGATGATTGCCGCATCATCGGCTACGCTGATGACCGTCACGCCATCGGCAGCACGCAACGCCTGCTCAAGCCCCGGATACGGCGCTGCAAGCTCGATCCGTATACGGATGATCGATGCCTGCTCGCGGACATCGATGGCGCCGCCGCCGCGCACGGTGCCGCCATCGAGGATGATCATTTGATCGGAATAGTCTTCAAGCTCCGCGAGAATGTGCGAGGACACGATCTGCGTGACGCCTTGCGCCTTGATGTCGAGCAACAGATGCGAAAGATCGCGTCGCGCTTGCGGATCGAGCCCTGCGGCCGGCTCATCGAGGATCAAGACTTGCGGGGAATGAACGATGGCCTGACCAATCGCCAGACGCTGACGCAGCCCGCGCGATAGCTCACCGGCGCGCGATCCCAGCCGGCCGCTGAGGCCGACCTGATCGGCGGTGCGCTTCACGGCTTGCGTGACGGCATCGGGCGCGACCGAGCGGCTCAACGCAGCGAATGTCAGGCACTGCTCGACCGAGAGATCATCGTAAAGGCCGTAAAAGTCGGGCAGATAACCCAGCAAGCGGTGAACTCTGCGCGGCTCATCTAGGACGTTGACGCCGCCGACATGGACCGATCCGGCGTAGGGCCGGTCAAGCGCCGCAATGCAGCGCAGCAGAGTCGTCTTGCCCGCGCCGTTAGGGCCGACAAGCGCGGTGATCGTGTGCGGCGCAACGGTAAGCGAGACGCCGTCGAGAGCGCGCACGGTGGGATATTCGTAGACGAGATCGCGGACCGCAATCGCCGCATCACTCGTTTCAATTGGTCGCGCCGTCATATCCCCCTCATATTCGAACGAATATGACGATGCTGCATGACGGCCGCAATGGCGGCTCGCTTATATCAGCTTGAGGCCCGAGCGATCGCGGCCAACAGGCTTCTGCCTAGTGCACTACGATGCAATCTTGGCCTGAAGACTTGAGCTCAGAACATTTGCTGGCGGCGTCATCGCGCGAGCCGAACGGCCCGAAGCGCAGACGGTAATACACGCCCTTCGCGCCGAGATCGGCCTTCTCGATGTCCTGCGTCAAGCCGCTGAGAAGCGCCGCGTGCTTGCCAACGATTACGCTCGCTTGTGAATGCGCTTGATCCTCACTGGCGTAGGAGCCGACCTGCACGCGGAAACCCGCCGCGCCGCTGGACGAAGGCGCCGATGCTGGCATTGGTGCGGAGGGCGCCGGTTGCGCGGCATGTGTCCCGACCGCAGGCACCGCGGCATCGGCAAGCTCCATATCATTCGGCTTTGTTGGCTGGGCCGTCTTTTGCGCCATCGGCGGAGGCGCATGCGTGCTGGCCGTGGTTCCGGCACCGCGAGTGTCCGCCAGCGCGCTCGGCTGTGGACCGATTGCGCCGGTTGACCCTACACCTGCGGGCTTGGTGGGCGCCTTCGATGGCGGTGGTGACGCCGAGGCGACCGTCATCGGACCAGGCGTCGCACTCGCGCTCTGCTGCGGGGCGGGCTTCGCTGACGGCGGCTCCGCTTTCGGCTTCTCCGGAGATGCATTGGCTGCCACGACTGTCGGCGCCGGTGCCGTTGGGGCTTTGGCTTGGGGCTCGGCGGGCTTAACAGAGGCCACTGTTGTGCCGGTCTCCGGCTTGAACCCTGCCGCTTGATAGCCGTCGACCTTCAGCTTGGCAGGCTCGAAATCCGGCGCCAGAAGGAGCGCTGTCTGGAATGCCTTGTAGGCGCCTTGTTTGTCGCCTTTGGCTTCCAACACCAGCCCCTCGCCGTAATAGGGCAACTGCTTGATCGGGTTCCCCAGCGCGGCCGATTTCTCATAGTCCTTCAAGGCGTTATCGTTGTCGCCGAGCTTGCGATAAGCATTGCCCCGGTTCATATAGGCCTCGGCGTAATCGGGCTTCAGCGCGATGGCCTGGGTATAGTCCTTGATCGCGCGATCGAAGTTCGCCAAATGGTCGAGCGCAATCGCCCGGTTGTAATAGATCGCCGCCTGCACCCGCTGAGGCAGAGAGCCAATCGCGAGGGCCTGTGTATAATCGTCGATCGCCTCCTGCTGCTTGTTGAGCCGCTGATAGGCAATCGCCCGGTAATGATGGACATAGGCGACCTGAGTCTTGTCGAGATGGCCAATCTGGAGCGCCTTCGAGAAATGCTCGATCGCCTCTTGCGGATCGTTCTGCTGCAGTGCAGCATGCCCCTGGTAGAACTCGTTAACGGCTTGCTTGGCTAGGTCGTCCGGCTGGTCCGCAAGCGCGGGCAGGCTGAAGCCCAACAAGAGAACAATGACTGCGAGCAAGCTCCGCATGTTTTCCGATCCTGAACAGGCTTTTCAACTCGTTAAAATCTTAGAGGCACCATGGCGGTTCCGGGCACCTTTTCAAGGACGTGTATCCCCTGAAACGGGACTTCAAAACGCCGAAGTTTGGGGATAAACGCGGGGTTCAGCGACCGAAGCGGGAAATCCGACGGTCATATACTTAATTGGGGTTAGCTCGAAATGGCAACTGCCCTTCGCAAGATTGTGTTCCCGGTTGCGGGCCTTGGTACGCGTTTTCTCCCGGCAACGAAAGCTGTCGCCAAGGAGATGCTGCCGATCGTCGACAAGCCCCTTATTCAGTATGCAGTTGAAGAGGCACAGGCCGCCGGGCTCACGGAGATTATCTTCGTTACCGGGCGGGGCAAGACACAGATCGTCGATCATTTTGACCACGCCTATGAATTGGAGCGCACGCTCCAAAGCAAGAGCAAGGACGAAACATATCGTTCTCTCGTCTCCGCCATGCCCAAAGCCGGCCAAGTCATGACCACGCGCCAGCAACAGCCCTTGGGACTGGGCCATGCCGTCTGGTGCGCACGCCACATCATCGGCAACGAGCCATTTGCGGTGAGCCTGCCCGATGTGCTTACCGATCCCTCCCGAAGCGCGCTGAAAGAGCTGGTCGAGGTCTACAACGAGACCGGCGGCAATGTCATCACGCTCAAAGAGGTCGCCCACGAAGAGGTCAAGAAATACGGCATTGCGGATACCGGCGGTGAGCCAGGATCATCCCCGCCTATTCGTGGACTGGTCGAAAAGCCTGATCCGGACGAGGCGCCTTCACGCCTGCACGTGCTCGGCCGTTACATCCTGCAGCCCGAAGTTTTGAGCGAGATCGAGCGTGGTGAGCGCGGCGCGGGTGGTGAAATCCAGTTGACGGATGCAATGGCGCGACTCATCGGCAAGCAGCCGTTTCACGGCTCCGTCTATACCGGCGAATTCTGGGATTGCGGTGATAAGCTCGGCTTTCTTAAAGCCAATATCTCGCTCGCTTTGCGGCGCTCGGATCTGAGTGGCGGGCTTAGAACGTTTCTTGGGGAGTTGGAGCGCTGATGTTGGCGCAAGTTGCATGCGAGCAAAAGTCGATGCCTCGCCATGCCGCCATCATCATGGACGGCAACGGAAGATGGGCGGCATCGCGCAAGCTGCCACGCCAGGCGGGCCACCGTGCCGGCATGAATGCGGTCAAGCGCACTGTGCGCGCCGCAAGCGACATGGGACTTGGCTATCTTACGATGTTCGGCTTCTCGTCCGAGAACTGGAAGCGGCCAAGGCTCGAAGTCGATTACCTCATGAATCTGTTGCGCATCTTCCTGCGCCGCGAGCTTGATGAGCTCAGCCGCAACAATGTGCGCATCACAGTCGTTGGCGAGCGCGAGGGGCTGGCGCGCGATATCACGGCGCTGCTCGATGAGGCCGTCGCAGCAACCGCGGCGAATACCGGGCTCAATCTGCGAATTGCATTCAACTATGGCGGCCAGCAGGAGATCTTTGCGGGCGTCAAGCGTGCTCTCTCGGATGCTGCCGCCGGCAGCGTCGATGCTGCGAATATCAGCGAAGATACAATCGATGCGCGCTTATGGTCTTCGGGAACGCCTGACCCGGAGCTCATCATCCGCACAAGCGGGGAAGAGCGTCTATCAAACTTTCTCTTATGGCAAGCTTCGCGTGCTGAGCTCGTATTCGTTGACAAATGTTGGCCCGACTTCGGTGGCGATGACCTTGCGGCCGCGATCGATATCTACCGCAATCGATTCCAATCCCGCGTCTTAACCTAGAGTGCGCAAGCTCGGCGCAGAGGAGTAGCAGCTATGCGTGTCGCCATGATCGGAACGGGCTATGTGGGCATTGTGTCGGGCGCGTGCTTCTCGGATTTCGGCCACACCGTCGTTTGTATCGACAAGGATTCGGACAAGATCGAGCGCCTGAAGAAAGGCGAGATGCCGATCTTCGAGCCGGGCCTCGATACGCTGGTGGCGGAGAATGTGCGTGCCGGGCGGCTCAGCTTCTCCACCGATCTGTGCTCTGCGGTCGCAGGAGCAGACGCGGTCTTCATTGCGGTCGGCACGCCATCGCGGCGCGGCGATGGTTATGCTGATCTTAGCTATGTGCATCAGGCGGCGGAAGAGATCGCCGATGCGCTCACGGGCTATACCGTGATCATAACGAAGTCGACGGTCCCGGTTGGCACGGGCCGTGAGGTCGAGCGCATCGTGCGTAAAGTGCGGCCCGATGCCGAGTTCGATGTCGCTTCCAATCCGGAATTCCTGCGCGAAGGCTCGGCCATTGAAGATTTCAAGCACCCCGACCGCATCGTCGTTGGCACGGAATCGGCGCGCGCGGAGCAGGTGATGCAGGGTCTCTATCGTCCGCTCTATCTCAACGAGACGCCCATTGTCTTCACCTCACGCGAGACATCTGAGCTCATCAAATATGCCGCGAATGCATTCCTCGCGATGAAGATCACCTTCATCAATGAGATTGCGGACCTGTGCGAGAAAGTCGGCGCCGATGTGAAGCATGTGAGCCGCGGCATCGGTCTGGATCGGAGGATCGGCTCCAAGTTTCTTCATCCTGGGCCGGGCTATGGTGGATCGTGCTTTCCTAAGGACACGCTGGCGCTCACGCGCACTGCGGCGGAAGCCGGCTCGCCCGTGCGCCTTATCGAAGAAGTCGTCAAGATCAACGATGCGCGTAAGCGCAATATGGCCGAACGCGTCATCAGCACGCTCGGCGGATCGCTCAAGGGCCGGGCAATCGCCATTCTCGGCCTGACCTTCAAACCAATGACGGACGACATGCGCGAATCTCCGAGCCTCGACATCGTTCCGATGCTTCAGGAAGCGGGCGCAATGGTTCGTGTGTTCGATCCCGAAGGCATGGAGGAAGCGAAGAAGCATCTTCGTGCGGTCAGCTATTGCTCGAATGCGTATGAAGCTGCGCAAGGCGCCGACGCTGTGGTTCTCCTCACCGAGTGGAACGAGTTTCGGGCGCTTGACCTGGGGCGCTTGCGCTCGGAGATGAAGCGGGCCGTGATGTTCGACTTGCGCAACGTCTATAACCCGTCAGAGATGTCCAAAGCCGGCTTCGAGTATCACTGCGTCGGCCGGCCCTATGCGCCCCCGGACAACGGCCTTTAGGGCCGCGTGAGGCCGAGATTTAGTTTCGAGCAACTAATCGGGCATTGACGCGCGCGGCACAGCACGCGATTGCGCTTCGGCGTGCGCCACTACACTTCGACCGGCACCTAATTTAGAAAAAGCGCTCTTCGAGCCGCACGACGTCACCGGGTAAAATCGGCAAAGCCGGATCGAAATCGGTCTTGGTCTCAGCGCTCGCACCGCGCGGCTTGATAAAGACGCTGCGTAGATCAGCTTTATGCGTCACGCCCCCCGCCGCTGCGAGCACTGTCTTCAAGGTGAGCCCGCTCCGCCACCGAACGGCACCGGGATTGGCGACGTCGCCGACGACATAGATCGGCGGCGGCGTACGCAACGCAACGCTCACGCCATTGCCGCCGCCCTTCTCGATCAGCGCGCCGATCTCATCGAGCGACATGTTGGCGATGGTGGAATCACCTTTGCGCGGCAGATTGGCGTGGCCATCGCTCCGCACCGTTGCCGTGCCGAGCAAGGTACTCGTGCCCTTAAGCGTGATCTGCAGCTCATCGCCGGGCACGACGCGGTATTGACGCATCTCGGTGATCGCCGAGAAGTCCGGCTGCGGCGCAATCGCATCCGAGATGCCTTGCGCCATCTCATGAGCGGTCTCCCTCGGCTTGCTCCAATCCATGGCCGCGCAGGCCTGAAGCGACAGGAGCCCGGCCAATGCGAGCAATATGCTGCGAATATGTCTGGCGGTGCCCATCCGCTTCTCCATCGCCTCCGCGAATTGTTTAATGCCAAGACTAAGGAGTGATGGTTAACGGCCGGTAGGAATTGGGCTGCGGCCGATGGCTAGAGCTTGTGATAATCACGATACCACGCAACAAAGCGCGCAATACCTTGCTCGAGCGAGGTGTGCGGATGAAAGCCGAGATCGCGGCTCGCAGCCGTGATATCGGCGTAGGTTGCCTCGACCTCACCGGGCTGCGGCGGCGCCATTTGCCGGATCGCCGTCTTGCCGGTTGCCTGCTCTATAATCTCGACAAGCCGCAAGGTCGTTTCCGGATGATGGTTGCCGAGATTGTAAAGGCGGTGTCCGTCCGCAGGCGGATGATCGACAGCCGCCAGAATCCCCGACAGGATGTCGTCGATATAGGTGAAATCGCGGCGGAGCACGCCGCCTGCAAAAAGCTTGATCGGCGTGCCTTTGAGGATGGCCTCCGTGAAGAGCCAATAGGCCATGTCGGGCCTCCCCCAGGGCCCATAAACAGTGAAGAATCTAAGCCCGGTCTGCGGCAAGTTGAAGAGATGCCGATAGGTCTCGCTCATCAATTCGTCGGCCCGCTTGGTCGCCGCATAGAGCGAAACCGGCAATGTGACGGGATCGGCCTCGGAGAACGGCACCTTGGTGTTGCCGCCATAGACCGAACTCGACGAGGCATAGACGAGATGATCCAAACCATCGAGGCCGCGCGCTGCTTCAAGCACGGCAAGATGTCCCAGCAGATTCGAGCGGGCATAGGCAAACGGATTTTCGAGCGAATAACGCACACCAGCTTGCGCAGCCAAGTGAATAATTCTCTGTGGACGGAAGGTCTTTGCCGCTGCCTTGAGCGCATCATGGTCAGCCAGATCGAGTGCTTGAAACGAAAAGCCGCTCAGGCGCTTAAGGCGATCAATTCGCGCATCCTTCAGCGAGCGCACGTAATAAGGCGTGAAGCAATCGAGCCCTAAGACCTCATCGCCCCGCGCGATCAGCGCTTCGCTGACATGATAGCCGATAAAGCCAGCGGATCCGGTTACCAAAACACGCAAGATTTGCTCCCATCTGCTTGAGAGCTATCGCTTGAGCGCCCCTTCGCCGTCAACCTTGGGGTTGAAGATCGTCGTCGCCATCACCCGGCTGACGGCGGGGACGCCGGCTTTGGTCGTCATCGCCGCTCTGGTCTCTAGCGCCACGGCTTTGCGCGCCACGACCGCCCGGCCTCAGAAGCTCATTGCGCGTTATCCGGCCGTCCTTGCGGACGTCGAAATTGTCGAAGACGGATTTCAGCCCCGTGTCGAACTCCTTGCGGGTGATGCTGCCATCGCCATCGGTGTCGAAGTGAAACTGGCCCGGCCAGCCATCGGCGGAACCGAACCAGTGGGTGCGCCAATTATTGAGCTCGATAATTGAGATGGCGGCGGCGCCGGACGGATCAGCGGAGGCCCACAATTTAGGCAGAGCCGCTGAAAGCTCGTCGGACGTTGTCACGCCGTCCAAATTCGTATCAAGGCCCGCAATGAATAATGCCACCGGATCAGCCCTCGGGCCGGTTCCGACGCCGGCATCGGCCTCGCGGAAGCCGTGCCGCCCGCTCGCGCATGAAGCAAGACTGAGACAAAACACCACGTAGAGCGCGATGCGAGGTGCGGTAGGCATGATTGAGGACCTGGGCAAGCGAATCCCGCAAAGGGGTGAGTGGCGAGTCTAGCATCACTGACACGACATGCATCTCAAGGCAGCGTGAAGCTTAGGCCTTCGACCCCCAAAACTCGCCCCACTCGCGCAAGAAATCACTGCTGGACCACTTCTTGTCGTATCCAACGCCATCGATGATCTCGATGTTGAAGTCACGGCAGGCCGCCTCCTCCGAAGCGGGCAGGCTTTTGCCTTTGATCCGGTCGCCGCCCTTGGTGAAATAGCGCGGCCGCACCGCCCGCAGCGCCTCTGCGACGGTCTGATCATTCTCGATCTCGAACGTCACCACATAGTCGACACCACGAATCGCGGCGACGATCGCTGCTCGCGTGGCTAGATCCTGAAACGGCTTGCCCTTTTTCACACGCAAGAATGCGTCACCGTTAACGATGACAACCAGTGTGTCGCCATAAGCCTTCGAAGCCAGGATGCAAGAGACATGGCCCGGATGAATGGGGTCGAAGCCGCCCGAGGTCGCGACGATTGTCCCCATCTTGTTGCCCTCGGCCGTACGCAGCCGTGCAAACTCATCCAGGGTCAGAATGGGCGCGAAAGTGTTGGCTTTTGTCATGTCGAATCCGAATAGATGGGAGTAACTACTGATGATATGATAGCTGGCGATTTCGGTTGTTCTTTCGCATCGATCGACCTGTATGCAAGATACCCTGCTCATGTCAGGAGACGGTTTAGAATCTCACCCTTTCTCATGCTGAAGGGTTAATTCTCAATTTCAGGTAAGTCTGGTACAGACATGTAAATACATGGCTTTTCATTCTATTCTGGTCAATTATTTTGTCTCTGTTGGTTCCGACGCATCGCAACTGCCGTTCTAGTGACACAGATCCATCATAGAGTGCTGGCACAGCATAATCTGTGGGTGCTGCGGCAATTGTCTATTGTCAGCGCCAGCGGTCTAGCTCTAGGGTTCTTGTGCGTCGCAAGACGTGCTGGATAGGTGGGGGCCATAGTTTTGAATTAGTGATTGGTGCGTTCCGCTGATCGCGGAGCGGTTGGAGATTGTCGGATTGTCGGTTAGCTGGATCCTCAGCGCGCCGCCCAAAACAACTTTGAAGCGTTGCTTGTCGCCAATGAGTTCAAATGTACCTCCGAAGGATCTGAACAGAGCCGCCGAGCAGACGGCAATCCAATCGGCGCCGCATTCCATCCCCGCGCTTCCACGCATCGACCCTGCCGTTCACGCGCCTTCCGGATTGCGCCTGTCGCAGCGCATTGCGGGCGACTTGGTCGCCGTTGCCGATCTTTTGTCAGTTATTGCCGCCGCGCAGCTGGTGGTGTGGGTCGATGCGCTGAATCGCCTCGCCACGCCGGGTGATGCGCGAAATCTCCTCCTCGTCGCACCGGTTGTGGCTGTGGGCGCGGTGCTGGCCTTCCGCGCTGCCGCTCTCTACGAGATGCGCGTGCTTGCTTGGTCCTCCAAGCAGGCCTCCAGATTGCTGATCATCTGGCTGCTGCTCGCTATCGCGGCCGCATTGGCGCTCACCCTGATCTATCAGGCGCCTGCCTCGCTCATCGTTGCATGGCTATCGCTTGCCCCTGCTATCTTGCTGTCGACCCGCGCGCTGATCGCGCTCTGTTTTCGCCTCCTTTTGAAACGCGGGCCGCTTGCCCGGCGCGTTGCGTTGATCGGTGCTCTGCCGGGCCTTGAGCGCGCTGCCGATCTTGTCAATCAGGATCGGCTGATGAAGCTTGCGGCGATCTTCTCGCTGCCGCCGAATATGAGCGCAGAGGCTTCAAACCAGAAGATCACGAACATCATGGAAGACATCGCCACTGGTGTGTTCGATGATGTGATCGTGCTTGTGCCTTCAATCCAGGAGCATGGACTGGAGACCCTGATCGATCACCTGGAGATGTTGCCGACGCGGATTGCTCTTTTGCCCGTTATCGCGCTTCAAAACATCGACCGTGTCGACCCGGGTGATGTCGATTCCGTTACGGTGACACTTGCAGACAAGCCGGTGCGCGGCTGGTCTATCGCTTTCAAGCTGGTGTTCGACTACGTCACCGCGCTGCTCATGCTCGCCGTTTTCGGGCTGCCTATGATCGCGATCGCGATCGCGATCAAGCTGGAGAGCAAGGGGCCAGTGTTCTTTCGCCAACAACGGACAGGGCTTGGCGGCCACTTGTTCCGGATATGGAAGTTCCGCAGCATGACGGTGTTAGAGGATGGGCCGAGCATCAAACAGGCTGAGCGAGACGACCTGCGCGTGACCAAGGTCGGCCGCTTTATCCGGCGAATGAGCTTGGATGAGCTGCCTCAGATATTCAACGTGCTTGCCGGCGAGATGTCTGTCGTCGGCCCACGTCCCCATGCGCGTGCGCATGATGATTATTACGCGCGCCAAATCTCCGATTACCGTTTCCGTTTTCGCGTGAAGCCCGGCATCACCGGCCTTGCGCAGATTAACGGCTATCGTGGCCAGACCAAGACTGTCGAAGATATGGCTGAGCGCATAAGCTATGACATCGACTATGCTGCGAACTATAGCTTCTGGTGCGACCTTTACGTTGTTCTGCTAACACCGATCTTCGGGCTTATCAGCTCGAATTCCTACTAAGCCCGCGACGCACAGATTTGGCGCGCGCACCGCTGGGCATCTGCCACACAACTAACTCCTGTGCGGTGTGACCCAAAGGGAGCGACACGGAATTTTGCCCTTATCACAGCGGTCGGCATATTTGCGCGCGATCTCGCGCACCTCGTCCATTAGACCGTCTTCGAGCGTGACTGGCTGAAGCCCCAGATTGAGCAACCGGCGGTTCTCGACGATGAGCTCGTTCTCCGCCGCTTCATTGCGCGGATTGTCGACATAATCGATCGTGGCGCCGGTCTGCGCGGCGATCATCTGCGCCAGATCGCGGATACGATGCGTCTCCGTCATCTGGTTGAGGATATTGACGCGCTCGCCGCGTTGGGGCGGATTGGTGATCGCAAGCTCGATGCAGCGCACGGTGTCCTGGATATGGATGAAGGCACGCGTTTGCCCGCCGGTGCCGTGCACGGTCAGCGGATAACCGATTGCTGCCTGCATCAGAAAACGGTTGAGCACGGTGCCGTAGTCACCGTCATAGTCGAAGCGATTGATCAGACGCTCATCGAGCCGCGTCTCCGCCGTCTGCGTGCCCCAAACGATGCCCTGGTGCAGGTCGGTGATCCGGACGCTGTCATTCTTGTTGTAGAAGAAGAACATCAGCTGATCCTGCGTCTTGGTCATGTGGTAGATGCTGCCCGGGTTGGCCGGATGCAGAATCTCGCTGCTCCGGCCATTGCCCGCCGCCCGTTTTCGACCTTGACGCTGCAAATAGCCTTCCGGGATCCGCATGCCGGCGGTGCCGTAGCCATAGACGCCCATCGTGCCCAGATGAACCAGATGCGACATCGCTGCCGCTCTCGACGATGGCGGCGAGCACATTGTTGGTCGCGTTGAGGTTGTTGTTGACGGTGTAGCGCTTGTGCCAAGACGACTTCATCGAATAGGGCGCGGCGCGCTGCTCGGCGAAATGGACGATAGCAGTCCGGCTTAATCGCGCAGCTTGGATCGCCAGCAGACGATCATAGTCCTCGGCCACATCGATCCGCTCGAACGAGATATTGTTCTCACCGAGCTCGGACCACGCCTTGAGACGCACGCCCATCGGGCGGATCGGCGTCAGCGAGCTCACCTCGAGCTCACTGTCGATGTTCCGGCGCGACATGTTGTCCAGGATGACGACCTCATGTCCGCGCTTTGCGAGATGGAGCGACGTTGGCCAGCCGCAAAATCCATCGCCCCCCAAGATCAAGACCTTCATCCGCGACCCCTAAAAGTTCCTTTGGTCAGGTGCGGCGCCGGTGGCGTGATCATCGCTCCCATGATGGGTGGCGCCGCTCCTAATCTGACTTGGCATAGATTGTCACAATTTCTTGAGCGGTGGGAAGGCCACGAAGTGCTCCTGCCGCCGCCTAGCCCTTCTGAATAACCGCGATCGAGGCCGCCGAAACCGCGAGCTGGCTAAAGATCTGTGACAAATCGATCACGAAGCGGCGCAGGCGAAACGGCTCCAAATTGCGCGGCACAATAATCGTTGCGCCGGGCACGACTTGTGCGCCGCGGAAGGCCAGCAGTGAGCCGTTGATCGGCTGTGCGGTCCCGTCCGGCATCAGCACGAAAGTCCTGCTTCGATCGGCTCCCAGGGCGTAACCACCGGCGAGCCGGATGTAGTGCTTCGCGCCCTCGCCGCTGGAGAACAGGTAGGAACCGGCAGAGAGCACCTCTCCGGTCACCGAGACTGAATTGGGCCTGCGCGGGATAAAGAGGAAATCGCCGGGCTCGAGCACGGTATCGCGCGAGGGATGTGCCCCAAGCGATACGGGATCTGCATCGACGGAGATCCGGCCTACGCCTTGCGCCGTTTGCAGCCGCTGAATGGTTTCGCGAATGAATTGCACGCCCTGCGGCGACACGACCGAGGCTTGGTCGGAGGAGGAAACCAGAACCGTGAATTCGCGTTCAAGCTCCTCGGCAGCGCGGCGATAGCCATCTTCCTCGGCACGTGCCGCCGACTCGCGCGTGAAAACGGCACCTGCCGGATAGGCGATGTCCGTCAGCCCGCCTGCTCGTGCAAGCAAGGAAGAAAGCCGCTCCCCACGCAAAAGATCGAACGAGCCGGGGAAGCGCACTTGGCCGCGCACGACTACTTGCCCGTGGTCCCGATCTGAATAGACATCTCTGAAACGGATGACATCGCGCGAGCGCAACGCAATCTTTCCAAGCTGGGCGGGCGCAACGCTGAAATCCGTGCGTGTCGTCGTCGCTTTGCCGGTTTGCGTGTCGAAATCCGTTGAAGTGACTTCGATCGAGGTGAGATCGGCCGTGCGTGTCAGACCACCGGCAGCTTCCACTAGGCTATCAAGGCCAACGCCCGGCGCTGCGAGATAATCACCGGTAACCGCGACTGCACCAAGCAGCGTCACGCGGTAATTGGCAAGCTGGCTGCGTAGGCTCGGATCGCCCAGGTCGAAGACCAGATTGTTGCGGCTGAATGGTTGCTGGGTGGGGTCGTATTGCGGTGGGGGTGCCTGGTTCGAATACATAGGCAGGCCCTGTTGCACGCCAGGCGGCACTCCCTGACCGGCTTGAGCTTGGACTGGCTGGCCCGGGTAGGATGGCTGATAGCCCTGACTGCCCGGGGGCAAGGGGGTCAGATTCGACGGATAGGCCGGGTAGAACTGGGTCGCGGTGTTCGGTGGATTTCCATAATTCCCTGCCGCCGCATTCGGCTGAGTTTGCCCCTGAGCCAGGGTTTGAGTGCCGGCGAAAATTCCCACGCCGCGACTTTGATCCGGCAAAACGCTTGTTTGAGCGGGCGCCCCATTGATGCCGGAGACCTGACCGTATTGGTCGTAGGTGTAGGCTCCTTGGCCGTAGGCTGAATATGGGGGCGCTTGCATGCCACCGCTGGCCGAGGTGTTACCGGCAAGCGCCGCACCGACAGTCCCGCCGCTCCCGTTGAGGGTTCCCGTGCCTTGCTGTTGGGGGGTGTTGGGGTTTTGGACATATTGTGTCGTCTGTTGCACCGTGCGCAGGTCGCGGCTTTCCGGATTGCGCGCATTGTCCTCAGCCTTCAACTGTGCGGCCAGGATACGCACCTCCGGGACACTGAAGACACGGACGATATCATCATCTTGAAGCGGCAAATCGAACGTGCCCTGCACGACCTTGGCAGGCGCAAACGGGATGAGAGTGCGCGCAAGTGTCTTGGGATCGCGCCGGCTGATCGCCGCGAACACCATATAAGGCTGCTCCTCATAGACGTCGGGCGAGCCGAGGAGGGCGCGCAGCGTGGGCGCACGCGTTAAATCAAAGATGCCCGGAGACCTGACCTGGCCCGATAGCGCGACGCGTCCATGCTCTGGACCGGGCTGGGGCTCGACAAAGAGAATATCGCCTTTGCCAAGACTGACGCTTCTTGCGTTTGCAGGCTGGAATAGCTGTGCGCCGCTCGAATTCACTTTGAGCACCGACAAGCGCGGCGTGCCGCCATGCATGAATCCGCCGGCAAATGCGAGCAAGTTCGTTGAGCTTACGCTCTTCGCGCCGGGGCCGATTTCATAGATGCCGGGCCGCGTTACATCGCCTGTAATTGCGACGGTGTCGCTGAGAGGCGGCACGACAATCCGATCGCCATCGGCCAGACTGACGTTCAGTGTTCCTTTTCCGGCGAGCGCGACATAAAGGTCGACGGGGATGCGCTTGTCACCGCGCACGATGACAATGTGCCGCAATGACCCCGTTTTCTTGACGCCACCAGCGAGCAATAAAGCATCGATCGGCGAGTTGAGAGCATTGAGGACAATGGTACCGGGAGCCGCGACCTCGCCTGATACCAGCACCGAGATCTGGCGCACCGCCCCGACGGAAACGAATACCTGCGTCGCAAGATAGGCCGTCTTGACCTGCCTTTCGATATCGGAGCGGACATCAGCCAAGCGGCGGCCGGCAGCGGGAATCGGCGGCAATTTGGGCAATTGCAGATTGCCGTCGCGGTCAACACGCGCTGTGAGATTGGTATTCTCCTGACCGACCAGGCTGACATTTACGGTGTCGCCAGAACCCAGAATATAGGTGTCCTGAAGCGCTCCCATCTGCCGCGTGGTCACTGAAGATGGCCGGCCAAAGCTGTCATAGCCAAATTGTTTGAGATCCGCGCCCGCGCGCTGCGAATAGTATTTCTCCAGGTCCGATTGGGGCAGCGGATACTGGTATGGCAGGTTGGGGCGCAGAACATTTGTCTGACTTTCAACCGACGGCGCATTGGTTTGGCTATCATTGGCGCTTGAGCCAAGACGGTTGGCGAGGTCATTCAGATTGAGGTTCTGTAGCGTCGAGTTGGCATCACCAACGCTGTTTTGGGCCTGAAGCGGACTTGGTATCACAAGCCCCGCAACAGCGGCGTAAAGCACGCCGCGCACGAGAAATCTCTGAGCAAGCTCACACAGATCCTTGAAAAACATGAAGTTTGTCGTCTTAGACGGGAGGAACTCGCGAGGACGCGACCTCACTTAACAAGCAATTTCTCCACTAGACTGTCAACCCAGGATCGCAGCGGCGATCAGCCGGCTGATCAGTTGCGCACTCGGTCCTCGCACGTCAAATCACAAAACGGGCGAAGCGATCGTTCGCCCGTGCGATCAGCAAACACAGCGGCGCGCCCAAAGCACGAAGCGAACGCTCTCTCGAGCGTTCGCTCTCAAATCTTCCGTGCAGAAACTATTCGTTAGGTGCTTGTCGTCGAGGGCGTGGTCGCCACGGTCGGCGGCACGCTATCGGAATTGCTATCCGCATTCACCGCTACGAGGCCCGCAACAGTCACAGCGAACAGAACGCCGCCAATTTCGACAATCGTCCCAGGCGCCAGGCCGAGAGCTTCGGATTGAGCGGCAGGGCCACCTGCCGGAAGCGGCTTTGCTTCATCCGCCATCGAAGCTGCCGAGGCAACGACCATGCTGGTGGCTGCTGCACCGAATATCATTAGGTCGCGAATTTTCATCTTTCCCCCTCGCGAGAGTGCTGCAATTGGCGACAATTTAACCGGGTCGCCATCCCGGATCAATGACAGAAGCCTTCACAACCGACGAATGCTGACAGAGTAGCCTAAACAACACTGTTGGCGATGGCTTGTTCCCCATTTTCACGTCTATCCACCGGGAATGACGATGTCTTTTCCATCGATTTGGAGCTTTTCGAGTCTGCACCGAATAGCCAATCAGACCGGATCGCGCCGCAATCTTGACGATTATTGGCGGCAAGCGCGGGTCCAGCTGGGCAAACCACAGCGACAAGGCCTTTGGCGTCTTTGATTGGGGCCAAAATGGGTGCTTCTGCCGCCCTGCCAGGATTCTGAAGAGGTAAGCGCGGCGAAACGTTGTTCCCTCCTCAGCTGGCTCAACACTTGCCTCGGAGGGCGCGCATGAGAATTCGTAGCGACGACGCCCGTCGAAGACCGGTATCAGATCCGCACAGCCCCTGCCCGTCTCCGCTGCAATCATCAAGCTGAGCGCGGCCGTGACCGGGTCAACAGTCGACTTCTGAAGATCAGCCGGAACCGGAAGCCGGTCATCCTTGGCGGCCGATGGAACGACATCGGCGCTGACAATGGCGCCTTTCTCATAATGCAAATAGACGTGGCGGTTCTTGCCGCGCCATTTGTTGTCTGCGGTATGGACAACCGGCACGGGCTTGCCGGCCTCGACGATGGCGGTCGAGCCGGCCGCAGAGCGAAAGCCGACGAGCAGATCCATAAGGCCGCGTGTGCGCGTATTGGCGTTCATCGTGAAGGTGTCGCCGACGACCTGCGCACTTGCATCGATGCTCGCGGCGGTGAGCCCGTCGACGATCGCCGTGTAACTCAGCTCAACCTCGATCGGCTTCGGCTCAGCACATTGCGCGCGCGCGCAAAAGAGCAAAGCGAGACTGCATAAGGCAGCCTCGCTCAAAAAGCGCCGGGCCCGAATAAACGTGCGGCGCTTGATAGGGCTCAGTTGATAAATCGATTGCGTGAGCTTACGCGCGATGCAAATGGCGTCACCTTTGGCTCGGTACGCGGTGCCGGCTTTGGCTCCGCCTTTGCACTGACCGGGCGCGAGCTGCGCACAACTGGGCCCGACATTGTGACTCTGCCACTGCGCACACTCTCCAACGGCGACTTACCGCGATCGCGCGATGCAAGCAGGGTCTGTATCCGCTCGAATGTCTGCTCACTCTTCACGCGTTGCGAACGCGACTTATACAGCTCGCTCGCAGCGCGATTGAGCATTATAAGCGCGAGCAAGAGAATAATACCAGTTACAACCAGGCCACTGGTCTGCAACTCGGCAATATGACTGTTCATCCACGGCAGTATTTCTGACACGTCTATCCCCCAACCCTTTCAAGCTCGGGTGCAGGCAACCAACCGGCCGCACCAAAATCTAGTTCAAAGCCTCGCGCGGCGGCTCTGTCTCGTTGGCAGCGCGGCGCGCTCGGCTGATCGCTTCGCCGAGGCCGGCTTCATCGCGATCGCGTGCGGCGGACAACAGGACATGAATGCGCTCGAACGTATGCTCACTATTCACGCGCTGCGAACGGGAGCGATATAGCTCGCTGGCCGCCCGGTTCAAAAGCGCCAGCGCAAGCAGCAGCACGACGCAAGTCGCAACAAGCCCGCTGGTCTGGAGCTCCATGATATGGGTTTGTACCCAGGGCATTAAGTCAGACACTATATCCCCCATTCCTTCGCACTGCCCGGCGACGCCGTCGCAGTATAGCTGCACCGAAACAAGGTTAATGCATGTATCGGGCCGCGCCTACTGCTTCAAAACCACAAAGAAACAAAACCTATTTCAAGCACTTACTGCTGCTCTGAAACCGCGTCGCCAACCGGCGGTGACGGATTGCCCGCAATGCAATCGCGCCAGACGGGAAATTGCCTAGGAATTAGTCAACCCTTTGAATCCCGGCGACGCCAGAAGCCGAAGCCGCGCTGACGCACAGGCTTGGTCTCGCCACGGGCTTCTGCCCTGAGATCCGCCTCATGGCCGGGCGGCGTCTCGGGCCTGACCGACTGGCGCATAGGCTCATCCAGCATGCCGAGAGCGAGCTGATGACGCACATACTCACGCGCCTCGAGGGGGCGGTGGCTGCGCCGCCGCTCGCGATAGAGCTCACGCGCCTTGGTTGCATAGTCCTTGATTTCACGCAGCGCCGAATCCGCAGCGTGGATATCCCTCTGAGGCCGTTCGGGCATCAGAAGGTCAGGCCGCCGGGCCGGCTCGAATGTATAGTTGATCGGCTTAAGCTGCGGGCGCGCATCGCGCTGCCGCGCAAAGTCAATCATCTTTGCGATCTCCTCGCGCATCCCGCTATTTCGTTTCTTCATCTCACAACCCCAACTCTTATGAGCATTTTGCCAGAGGCATATCCAGTTGCAAGCACCTTAGGCGTAGGTGTGGCTGTCCTCGATCATCACGAGGCCATCGGCGAGCGAAATGATCGCAACATCGATCGGGCCACCGACCGTCTCGGGCTGCCCGGAGACCCTCAGCTGGAATGAATTGAGCTTGACGAGCGAAGCCGCGGTTTCGGCAAGCTCCATGCGCGGCAGATTATCGACGGCGCGCAGGATCGGCTCGGTATGGATACGGCGCTGATACATGTCGATGCGCTCGAAGAACGAGGCAAGCGCCGAAGCGAGACTGTCTTCAGAGTATTTCTTGATGAAGCCTGGCGCTGGCGCCTCGCTCATGCCCGGCACGGTCTTGACGACATCCTGAACCAGGAAATTGCGTCAACCGCAGCGTCTCATTGAAGATCTGGTAGCGCAGATCCGGATCGATGCCGCGCACCAGCGTGTGAACCATACGGTCTTGGGCGAACGGCATGATTGCAGGGCCGCTGTCGGCATTGATCTTGCGCCGCTTACGATCGACACTGCGCTTGAGCACGTTCTCAAGAACGCCCGAGGTGAAATAGGAAACCATGGCCGGAAACTGTTCCTTGCGGCCGAAGCCGGCGAACACGATGCCCGGTATAGCCCTCGAAATAGGCGTCCTTGGACGACAACGAAGCCGGCCATGATCCCGCAACAGGGCGCGGGTTTGATCATCGAGCTGAAATCCCGGGATCTGCCGGACATGTATGCCTCGAGGCTGTCGATGATCTGATCGATCTCCGACTTTGTATTTGCTTCTTCAGCGCTCGGCGAGATCGGGCGGATAACAATCGAGAGTTCGCGCGCGGCTGGCCATCGAAATGGGTTGATAGATGCGCGTGAACTTCACGTACGACATGAGCGAACACCTCATTCGGCTTGAGCCGCTCAGCGCACCATCTTCGCCCCTGAATAACGCAGTTCAGCGTCGTATTCACGCACGATTGCGCCATAGAGGAACGCCACCATACGGATGAATTCCAGCTCTTGCGCGTCAGGCGGGAAAAGATCGGTCGTTGCCGTCAATGAACTTCACGAAGTCGCTTGCGTACTCCTCCACCGTATCGAACGAGCGGCCCTTGGCCTGCTTGCGGTAAAGCGCGATCACGGACTCCCAGGGCGTGCCCATGATCTCGGCGTTGTTGTAGATCATGACGCCGACCGGCTGATCTTCGACGAGCTGAAAGACCTTATTGACGCTCTGATAGATCGTATGGCCGTGCTGGCCCATAATGGTCACGGCGCTGTCTGCCGCCATGGCAACGGCGCCGCGGTTCATCAAGAGAACCTCAGAGGTCATCCCCACTCCCCTAGTCCCAATCACCGGCGTCTTGAAGGCCGGCGCCGCCCTCTCCTAAAGCCTACACGTGCCTGCCCGTTCTGCCAACGGCGCCGGCCGCGCCGCTCGCGCAAAAATTGAAGCTTGAACGCATTGCTTCGCGCCCGCATATGAGGCGCATCGGAGAGGCGAGATGAAGATCGACGGGAAGCCCTACAGGACGATTTGGCCAGCCAAAGAGAGCGGTTCGGTCGAAATCATCGATCAGACGCAGCTGCCGCACAGGCTAGCCACGGTTCGGCTCTCGCAGGAGTCCGAGGCGGCCAAGGCGATCAAGACCATGCAAGTGCGCGGGGCGCCGCTGATTGGCGTCACCGGCGCCTATGGGCTCGCCCTGGCGCTGCGCAGCGATCCCTCGGATGCCTCTCTCGCGGCGGCCTTCGAGCGCCTGCTGTCGACAAGGCCAACAGCCTACAATCTGCGCTGGGCGCTTGAACGCGTGCGCCGCGATGTGGCCCCGCTTGCAAAGCATGAGCGCGCTGCGGCCGCATTCGAAGTCGCCGGCATTATTGCCGATCAGGATGTCGAGCTCTGCTCGTCAATCGGCGATCATGGCCTCGCGCTGTTTCGCGAGATCGCGGGCCGGAAAGATAAGGGCGAGCGCCTCAATATTCTCACGCACTGTAATGCCGGCTGGCTCGCCTGCGTGGATTGGGGAACGGCGATTGCTCCCATCTATAAGGCGCATGACGCTGGTTTGCCTGTCCATGTCTATGTCGACGAAACGCGCCCACGCAATCAAGGCGCCGGGCTCACGGCCTATGAGCTTGCCAAGCATGGCGTCCCGCACACGGTGATCGTGGATAATGCCGGCGGACATTATATGCAGCATGGCATGATCGATCTCTGCATTGTCGGCACCGATCGGGTGACGGCGAACGGCGACGTTGCGAACAAGATCGGCACCTATCTCAAGGCGCTGGCGGCGCGGGATAATGGCGTGCCGTTCTATGTCGCGCTGCCAAGCCCGACAATCGATTGGACCCTCGAGAGCGGCGACGGCATACCGATTGAGGAGCGTTCGGGCGATGAAGTGCGCTTGATCACCGGCGAAACCATAGACGGGCGCATCGAGACGGTGCGCGTAACACCGCTCCAGAGCCCGGCCGGCAATCCCGCATTCGACGTAACGCCGGCCCGTCTCATCAGCGCCCTTATTACCGAGCGCGGGGTTTGCGCCGCCTCGCGCGAAGGGCTTTTGAAGCTCTTCCCGGAAGAGGCAAATCGCCAGAGCACTTGACGCACGCCGCACCAGATCATCTTTACACTGATCAGCTGTCGATGCGCACCACGGCGCTCGGGCCATGCCAGGCTTCGCCCTTGGGCAGGCCCGTCTCGACATAATTCCGTAGACGAATGATTTCGTTCTCCGGATCACCGCCAAGGTCGGTGTGCGCAATTACCGGACCGAATTTCAGGGCGAAACTGGTATCCCGCTTGTTCAAAAGCTCGTTGAACAAAGTCATATCGCGCAGCTCGGCGCTTGTGCGCGAGAAGAAGTAATAGATCCATGAGTTCCGCGCGCTGATGTGAAGCGGAACGATCGGGACTTCGTTGCGGGTCGCGAAGGCGATTGCCGCTGACTGCCAGTCGCGGTCAACAAGCTTGTTCCGGCGCAGCTGGGCCACGCGGCCGGATGGAAACATCACGACAGCGCGCCCGTCGTTGAAGGCTGTGCGCGTGAGACGCCACATCTCGCGCGTCTTGGCGAGCGTGCGCTTCTCCATCACCCATTCGACCGGAATGACGACCTCGCGAAGGCCGGGTGAAACACGAATGGCATCTCTGTTGGCGACGAAACATAAATCATCGCGCAGCCCCTTGAGCGCCTCGAACAAGGCAATGCCATCGACAATGCCGGTGGGGTGATTGGCGACGATCATGCACGCGCCTTCGCGCGGCACGTGTTCGAGACCGCTGACTTCTAGCTTGAGGCGCAATTCCCCGGCGACAAGCTCCAGCACCTGACGCCCCGGCAGAGGCGCAATTGAGTCCGCCATCTGAATGGCCGCGCGATAGCGCAGAAACGGATAGAGCAGCCGCTGAATGAAGAACCAAGCGAGTGGATGCGCCTTCAGGTGCCGCGCGCGCTCTTCAATGAGAACGTCCACGATATGCGTCGCGCTTTGCATGGGCGCTCTGCTAGCCGAGGGTCCTGCTAGGGCATCAGCCTCGCTCAATGATCTCCCCCTCCGTTAGGGCATCGCCAAGCCTGGACTCACGTAGGTACCCATTTTGCACAGAGCAAGTGGGGCGCTCCACTGTCTCAAATCCAGCCAAGGATGTGCCGTTTCACCGGCCGTCTCAGCGGTGATTTCAGTGCAGCGCCAACAACTGCAAGTTGTGTTGATAATGTGAAAAGCTGGGGAGGAATCGGCAATTCGTCTTGGAAACGACACCCCGAATGAATACCTACAGTGCGCCCCCGACTTGGCGGTAGTGTCGCCAAATGTTCACATAACGAGAGGGGTACGTCAGGTTGCAAGTTCCGGCCGGAGTTACGGTCCGTGTTGATTTTGACCATTAAAATGGCGTAAATTTCTACCTCTGGGAAGAATCCCTGGGGCGGCCAAAATAGCAGTGAATCAATAGTCTGGGCTGAGTGGTGATAGGGATGACCGGGCAGGATGGCGGCCCTGCAGGCGGGCAGCATGAACAATCGTCGGTTGTGGAACCCAAAGGGGGGGCCGCGACGAAGCCGGAACTGCGCCGGCGCGCTTCGTCCACGCCCGTCATGATTGTGCAAATCGAGCCCGACAATGTAAACGCGCGGGCGCTGTTGGGTGTCGTTCTTGAGGCCCTCGATGGGACGGCATATACGGGGCATTTATGCCGGTCCGTCGCAGAATTGGGCCGCCGCGTGAATGCGATTGATGCCGCCTGCATGGTGATCCCAGTCAGTGGGCAGTCGCTCCAGCCGCATATCGCGGCGATCGAGTTGCTTTCGATGATCGCACCGGGCCTGCGCCGGATTCTCGTCGGCCAGCCGACCTTGCGCAAAGACCCCCATCTTGCGGACTTTCTGATGCGCGGCCTGCTCTACGACTTCATGGTGCTGCCGCAGGAGCAACGCGAATTTGACCTTGCCTTGCAGCGAACATCGCATCTAGCGAACATTGAAGCCGAGATGAAGGGCTCGACGGTTGAAGTCGTGCCAAGCGAATCTTCAGATGGTCGGCACGAGCCCGGCCATGCGGCAGGTGTTTGCACATATCCGCAAGGTTGCCAGCTCCGAGGCCGCGGTGATCATCTCCGGCGAGAGCGGGACGGGTAAGGAGCTTGCTGCACGCGCGATTCATGAGCGCTCGCCGGTGGCGAGCGGCCCGTTCGTTGCGATCAATTGCGCAGGAATCCCGCCGACCCTCATTGAATCTGAGCTTTTTGGCTATGAACGCGGTGCGTTCACGGGCGCAAATACGCGCAAGATAGGCCGTGTCGAGACGGCGCACGGCGGCACGCTGTTTCTCGATGAGATCGGCGATATGTCGCTCGAAGTTCAGGCGCATCTCTTGCGCTTTCTTCAGGAAGGCAAGATTGATCGCCTCGGCGGCAACCGGGTGATCCCGGTTAAGACGCGCATCATCGTTGCGACACATATCGATCTACGTAAGGCCGTGGCGGACGGAACGTTCCGCGAGGACCTCTATCATCGTCTCGAACGTCTTACGCTTAGTGCTGCCACCGCTCAGAGAGCGCGGTGACGACGTCGATCTTCTAGGTAGGTTCTTCCTGGCGAAGTTTGCGAGCGATGAGGGCCGCAGCACTCTTCGGCTATCGAAAGCGGCGAGCATCGCCATTCGCCGTTATCGCTGGCCGGGCAATGTGCGCGAGCTGATTGCTGCAATGCGCCGCGCGGCCGTCATGTCCTCAGGGCAGCTCGTGAGGCCAGACGATCTTGGAATCCCCTCATTCGAGGAAACCCAGCCGGCGCCCCTGCTCACGCTCACGGAAGCGCGCGCCAAGGCCGAATATGAGGTGATCTGCCGCGCGTTGAACTATCACGCCAACAATGTCCAGCAAGCCGCTCGTTCGCTTGGCATTTCTAGGGTTGCGCTTTATCGCCTAATTAAGAAGTATGATCTTGGGGTAACAGCTCCCTAGCCCGCGTCACAATCGTGTTAAAGTCAGCGCCGGGGAAAGCGCTTCAGCCAGCCGGGGGAATCCATATGGTCCGTCGTTCGGTGCCCTTTGCGTCATCGGAGAAGTTTCATGCGGAGCTAGACTCGGCTATTGCTCAGGGCGCGTTGAGCAAGCGGAGCGATCTTATGAAGGGCGTGAGCAAGGCTGCCATTGTGGCATTGTGCTTCAATTTGGCTGCATATGGCTCTGCATTCGCGGGTGGAACGCCCACGAGCGCCGCGCCCAGCGACGGCGATCGCCTTGAGCAACTGCTCGAGAGGATCGATCAGCAAAGCGCAAAGCTTGCGCAACAACAGGCTGACATCGACCACACGCGCGCAGAGCTCGAAAAGCAGAAGGCCGAGCTTTTGAAGCTCAGAGCTTCATTCTCGAAATCCGCCTCGGCAGGTGAAACCGCAAAGGGCTCATCGGGCACTATTGCGAGCGCAAACGGCAATGATGCGCACGCCAGCATTGTTCGAACCCGGTATGGCTACATTCCGGTGCCACGCACTGCTCCTCGGGCAAACGAGGATCAGTCGGTTGCGGCACTGGCCCCGGCTTCTCAGCAAGCCCGCGGCGCCAAGACAGCAGCGCAAGCTCCGAATGAAATCGCAGATGCAAGTGCCAGCTCTCCGGGCCACAAGGTGCTCGTCGGCAGCACGGCCAAAAACGACTTCGGCATTCCTGCCCCGCAATCCCCTCAGATGGTCGCCCAGAACAACAATCCATATGACGCCGAGGGCAGAATTCATCTGCACACGCTCAAGGATCTGGTGCACGCCGCGATCGCGCCGACCCTTGCCGGTCAAAGCGAAGTCGGCGAGAAGCCGAAGAAAGATACGCCGGGCATCGATATTGCCGTTCTGGCCGACCGCGGCGGCGTGCTGACACCAAAGGGCACCTTGGTCATCACGCCCACAATTGAATACACACACTCTTCGGTGCAGCGCTTCTTCTTTGACGGCGTGGAACTTGTTGAAGCCGTCAATATCGGCAACCTCCTGGCCGAAAGCATCGATAGAGATTCAATCACCAGCACGTTCGCATTCCGCTACGGGCTCACGCGCCGTTTGGAAGTCGATGCGCAAGTACCGTTCCTCTATCGTGACGATCGTACGGTTAGCAAAGACTTCCAGATCTCCGGATTTCCGAACAGTGAGCAGGCGCTGCGCGGCGAATTCCATCGGCGACATAGAATTCGGCGCGCATTATCAGCTCAATCGGCCGAAGGGGCCCTATCCATATTTCGTCGCTGGAATTCGCGCCAAGTCGCCGACCGGAAACGGGCCGTTCGATGTCCCCTACGACCTGCAAAAAGGCCTTCCGCTCCATTTGCCGACCGGCTCGGGTTTCTGGACGGTCGAACCGCAATTCACGATGATCTATCCGTCCGATCCGGTCGTGCTGTTCGCCAATGTCGGCTACCAATACACGTTCTCGGACAATGTGAACAAAATCATTCTCGACACGCTCAAGAACTCCCAATGCCGGCACAAGCCCGACACCGACACAGGAAGAAGACCGGACGACCGTTACGAATGTTGAGCCGGGCGGCACGCTCGACATCGGCATCGGAATGGGAATTGGCCTCAACGAATTCCGTGTCGATGAGTATCGGCTATCAGCACAGCTGGGTCATGGGAACGAATACGCACACGCGAACGGACGTGCTTGTTCATAACCTGGGAACTTCCGAGGTTGTCCTGGCAGGATCCTCAACCGGCGTCTCACATTCCCAAGATGCGCAGCTTGGCCAGTTGCTGATCGGCGCCTCGGTCGCCGTCGACAAGCATGTTGGCCTCAACTTCAATGTCGGCATTGGCGTCACGGATAACGCGCCGGACGTAACGGTCACGTTCCGCACGCCGCTGACTTGGCGCCTCTTCCACTAGACATTGCGATAGGCCGGCAAGCGGCACAGCGACTGCTGCTATATCCAGAGATTCAGAGCCGTGCCTAATGCACTGAGGGATCGCGCGGCAAATCCTTGCCTACCGGCTTGGTCTCGATTATTGGGCTCTGGCGCTTTGACCTCATCCCACAAGACAACAGGCGGATCGCCATCAGGCTCCGGAGCGTTCTGCGGAGCCCCGCCATCGCCGGCCGTACCGACTTGGGAAGCTCTCTCAGCTGTAGTTGCCTGGGTATCGGTTCGCGGCGGCGCGGTGCCGGCGAACGCTCCAGGACATGGGAAACGCACATGCGCCATGAGAGAAGCTCTATGCGTTTCCCGTTATCCGTCAGTGACCGGTTATGCCGCGCACAGCAAGCATTTGCTGTGCAATGCTCATCGCTTGCTGGAAGTTGTGCGCATTGGCGATGACGTCGTAGTAGTTGTTGACCACATAGTTGAGGTCGACTTGCGTCTGCACGGATACGCCGCTCAGATTGTTGGTGATCGTCGTGATCAGTCCATTTGCCGTGGAGAGGTTGAGGTTCGTTCCGGCGTTATTCGTAAGACTAATTGAGTTGGTCACCGGATCCACGCTCGCCGTAAATGTTGCGGGCGGTGACGTGTTGGTGATCGTCGCCCCTCCCGCTGGCGCCGGCGGTGGTGGCGGCGATGGCGGGCTTAGCGGTACGACCGCGCTCACCTGAGATGGAGCCGGTGAGCTTGAGGGCGAAGGCGGTGGGCTCACCGGAGGCGGCGGCGGGCTCTGAGGAGTGTTGGACGCCACGGTTATGTTTTGGGTAAGAGGCTGCCCACCCGATCCCGTGTTTTGTGGCGGTGGCGGCGGGCTTGGCGTGTTACTCGCCAAACTCACCGGCGCAGGTGGAGGCGAAGCCGGCACTGAGTTTTGCGTTGACGGCGTATTCGACGCGCCCTTGCTCGAATTATCAGAGCCCTGGCCGATACCCGCGTCGCTGAGCGTGTTGCTCACTTGATTGGCCACATCGCCAGCGATCTGCGTGCCGAGATTGGTCAACTGGCCGGGCATATCGATGCTGAAATTGGTAGTCACCGAGACCGGATTGATGCTCGCCCCTTGGATCGCCGTCGTGACCGTCAAGCCGACCGAAAGACTGATATTGCCGATCGAAAATCCGCCGCGATTTTGCGCGAGCTCGGAATCGGAGACCGGCGCCAGATCCGCCAGCAGCATGTCCGGCGCATTCGCCACTTCCGCATGAGCAGCGCTCATCGGAGCTACTGAAAGCAGAGCGACCGTGCTCGCTGCAGTTAAGAGCAAAGCCTGATGGCGCGTAAAATGCCGGCTATTGTTCTTGCTCTTCTTGGTAATATCCATTTTCCCCTCAGAATGAGTTGGGCAAAGAGCCTTTGAGATTAACGGTAAAAGAAGCGAGTGATTGTCTGGCAAGCGCAACGCCATAGGGCGCCGCCGCCAGCGTGTCCCAATCCTGCTTCATGTTGAAATGTGCTTTTCCAACTTCCGCGTGGTTGCGGATGATGAAGGCGATGCCGTTCCACGAAGCGTCAAAATCCTTGGCGCTGATGGCACGGACCCCGCGAGCCGGATCGCCCAATAAGACTTCGCCGTTTTCAACGCCCTTCACCACGACAAAATGCCTGTAACCCTTCACCTGAATAAGAGCGATTGCCGGAACGCCGAGTTCTTTTAGGCGGCTCAGGCTGATGCGAAATCCATCAGCGAGATAATCGTGAGCATCGAGATAACGCTTCATGTCCAAAAGTGAAAAGCCGTACTTTTGATATGCGCTTTGTCTCCGACCGAGAACATTTGTTGAAAGACTTGTGTCTCTTTGATCGGTATGTCGTAGTGATAGGAAAGCAATGTTGCGATGGCCGCCGAGCCGCAGCTGAAATCGTATTGCTGCTTGATGACACGATTGAAGCGCGCCTCCTTCAGGCTCCGGACATGAATGTCCATGTCGCCGGCTGAGATAACCCGCAAAAGCGACCTCTCCCGCATTCGCGGGCACTGGCCGAAACGCAACGGAGGCCACAAGGGCCGCCGCCGCGATTACGAACTTAAGGCCATTGCGTGACCGTGCCATCTGTCTTTCCTTCGCTTGTTCCGGCGGTGGCACGCCCGTGTCGCCGCCTCATCTAGTCGTTCAAGCGATAGGTTACTTCAAAGTGATGTTGACGTTATTGATGGACTGCATCGTCACGCCATTGCCTGTATTCTGCATGATCGTGTTGATGCCGCTCACATTGTTAAGGCTCTGGTTACCGATCTGACCGGTCGTGACGCCGATATCGACGATATCGTTTGTCACGGCGTTGGCATTCGTCGCGTTCAGCTGTGCATCACCGAGCACAACCACGCCGCTGCCGCCGCTCATGCTCTTCAGATCCGAATCAGCGATCTTGCCCTTGAATCGCTGCTCTTAACCAGGTCGTCCTAGACTGCGCCATTGTCTGGCTGGTTGTATTCGTTGGGGTAGAATTGCGCATCAACGCCCGGCGAGCGGTGCGGCGAAGCACGGCGCGGCCATCAACCCACAAAGAACAAGTGCTGCTGCACCCACTCTTAACATCTTGGCGCTCCCGCCAAGAGAAATCGAACCACCATTGCGGTGGTTCCGGCGGGCGAACCCGCCGGAAACGAGAGCCGTTGCGTTATAGCCACCACCAAAGGCGCTGTTCGAATCTGCCTGGATTTCGGAGTTGATGCTGATGAGCGCGTTCTGCGAAGCACCGATACCCGTGTTACCCGCAAGAGCGAACACGCCACGAGCGCTGTCGCCGACCGACAAGCTGCCGCCGTCGATGGACCCGTTGTCGAACGAGGTCGCACCCGTGGTTGAGTAGGCCTCGTCATCCAAGCGTCGGAGGTGTTGCCGCCGGTCGAGCCGTCGACGATGTCGTGCTCGATGCGCCGCCGCGGTTGCCCTGCGAGTTCGTGCCGCAGCATCAGCCGTCGAATCGACGTGCCGCCGCCTGCCGGCCGCTGTTGCCGCTGGCTGCACCAGCTCACCTGCTGCACCAGCGCCGCCAGCCGCACCGGCACCGCCGGTCACGCTGCGCCAGCACCAGCCGTTGCACCCTGGCCGTTGCTCCCGATGCAAGGTTGCCCGCCGCGCCGCCATTGCCGCCGGTCGCGCCGCCGACTCACCGCCGGTGCCCGTACCGGAGCGTTGCCAGCCGTGCCGCTGTTACCACCGGTCGCACCACCGACGCCACCGCCGTCCACCACCAGCGCTGCCGCCGGCGCCGCCGTCGCAGCCGTGATGGCTGCGCGTTTTGTCACCACGGAGCCGCACGTCGCCGCCAGCGCCGCCATTTGCTGGCGCTACCGCCATTCCGTTGGTCGCGCCGCCCGCACCGGTGCTGGTGGATCCGCCGGTGCCGGAGCCGCTGCCGCCGTTACCTTGGAGCCGTTGCCGGATCGCCAGCCTTGGCGCCCTGGAGGTTGCCGAGCAGAGCAAGTTGGCCGCGCTGCCGCCGTTACCGCCGCTGGCGTTACCGCCGTTGCCGCCGTCTTCGCCGTTGCCGCCGTTGCCGCCGTTGCCGCCATGGCCGGTGTCACCCGACCAGCCGCCGCCCGCGAGCGAGCCCGACGGAGCGAAGCCGCCCGACGCGCCGCCGAGATTGGCCTGCTTGGTTCTCGGTCTTGCTCAGCGCGCCAGAGATCGCGCCGACTTCGTCTCGGCCTTGCTGTACCCACCCGCGAACGCTTCGCCCGAGATTTGTTCAGCACGATGCCGGCAACGCCAGCCTGGAGGCTGGAATAGTTGACCTGCGCATCATGACCGACATTGAGAAGGCCCTTTTGGCTGATCGCGCTCGTGCCATCGTCCAATCTGCGAGATGCCGCCAAACATGGCCGTCGGGTTGACGCTTTGGTCGGTATAGCTGTTGTTGCCATTGACTGAAGCCTGCCCGCCCTTCTCGCCTTCGCTTCCACGCTGCCGTTGCCGGTCGCCGAACCGGCGGCATGCGCTGCTGCGAGTTGTACCGCTGTCGTCGACTGGCCACCGTCGTCAGCCTTCGACTTCTTGTTGATGCGATTGGCACGCTGACTTGTCGTTTCGGTCTTGGTCGTTGCCCGAGCCGACATTGCTGGTCGCGCCACTTGACGCATTACCAACGCCAAAGTTCTTCTGAGCGTTGTCAGTCAGATTGTCCGACTTGTGCTGGTGTTGGTGCTTGGCCATTACCCGCAGCGGCATTGCTGCCGAACGCTGCAGCAGCGGCACCCGCAGTGCTGCCATCCGAAGCGTTACCAATGCCAGCATTGTTGTCATTGGCAGTGATCGACGGATCCGGCGACGGGAATAGGCGGACCCACGGCGAATGCCGAGGAACCCATCACAAGCCCGAGGGCGACAATTGAGGCGCCTCCGAGCAGTGAAAGTTTTGTCATTATGTTGATCTCCTCAATCCACGAAACTGAGAGGGCCTCAAACCCACCCCCCCTTGGTCCTTCTTCTTTGGCACCCAGACCAAGGGTCTGGCGGCTAGAGCGCGGGCACACATGTCCCTTGCTACTCAAGCGGCGAACGTACTGCATCAGCCGTGCCATGTGGCACATGACAATTATCTCATTGTATTTATGATAATATTTTTTTTCGCAGGCGAAAAAACCGCCGGAGGGCGGCCGTTTACGCGCCCTGGACCGCAGTGTGTAACGATTGATTAACGGCATTTTCTGGGCAGGGTTGTGTCTATACTATGGCAGGTCGTCCAAAAGGGGGAGGCAGGGAACCCCGAAAACCCAATCAAAATCCTCGGAATAGAGCCGATTTCTGGGATTACACATAGACTTAGTCGCACCCACCGGGAACCTCGTTGTGCACAGACCGGACTGTTAAGTCTTGTTAACTCAGGGAGGCAATGCCCCTGGATTGAGAACTAACGTAGTGTTCAGCCGGCGTAGTGCGGCCGCTGACCCGAAGGCCGGGCGGCCGCACAGAGCTCTGTTAAAGCCCTAAGCTCGCGCTACGGCGCGCCTCCTCCGGCGCCTGCAGGCGGCGGCGGGAATGATTTCTGCATGCATTCCTTATACTTCGGGCTCGCCGACTGCCACTTCTGCATACGCTCGTTCATCGGCAGCTTATCGATTGCGGCTGCCTCATCGATCACCGACTGGTCTTTGGTATCGACGATGCACTGACAGAACTTGAGAACATTGGCGCTCATATCAGGCATGCCGTTCTGCGGCTTCGGCGCGTTGGCGACATCAGCTTTGCATTGTTTCAGATAGGCTGCGCCATCCTCCGCAAACGCACCAGAGCAGCCAAACGCGGCAATCGCGGCGACCGCCGCACCCAACAGTAGACGTTTCATAGAACTCCCCTCCGAAAGTTTCTAGGTTGATGAAGGTACTCGGGACAAGTCTTGAGGCATCGCATGAAGGCGATGTCGGCAGGTCTCTAAACAACGGCCCGGGCATCCATTTCCGGCGGCCGCTTGATTTATTGGTGCTGATTATGGTGCGCCGGTCGAACCTTGCGGCGGGCCACCTTGTCCGCCGGGCCGCGGCCCCATCGCGGGGAAGTTGAGCTTCTTGCGGCAAGCGGCGCTCGTATCCTTATATTTTTGACTTGCCGATTGCATCTTCTGAAATCGCTCTTGGAACGGGGTCTTCTCGAGGGCCAAGGCTTCGTCGATCACTGACTGATCGCCGCTATCGACAATGCACTGGCACATCGCCAGCCGCATCGCGTCGGTCACGGGCGCGCCTTGGGGCATGGGCCGGCTCTGAATGTCGGCCCGGCACTGTGTCATGTAGGCGGTGCCGTCGGCGGCGAAGGCCGTCCCGCAGCCAAGTGCGGCCACGGCAATAGCCGCGCCCAATATGAAGTCTTCATGTACTTCCTCCAGGAGGTCCTTGGGTTTGGATTTGACGCTTGAACGCTCTTCTTTGCGGCGCTTATTTCGCCGCCCCCTTGAGACCGGAAAGATTAATTCCCGGAATGTGACCCAATTGTGATCGCTTGAGGAAGCTTATTGGTCAGTGTGGTCGGGGCGGACGGATTCGAACCGCCGACCCTCTGCTCCCAAAGCAGATGCGCTACCAGACTGCGCTACGCCCCGACACTGGCGCGCCATAGTTAGGAAGATTCTGAACCCAGTGCAATCTCGGCCAGGAAGAACGCCGCTCTATGGCTGCGGCCGGTATTGTCCGATCGGAAGGGCAGTGGTGAAAAGCTTGTTGTGCACGACGTCGCCTGGCCCCAATGCATATGCCCGCTCGCGCCCGCGTTCAGCTCCAGCACGGCACGAACCGGGCCGCCGGACGTGTACGGGCCCGGGTTCCAGGAACTGTCATCGCCGCGATGTTGACGATGCTTCCGTCCGCGCCGATGAACAGCATATCGAGCGGAATAAGCGTATCGCTCATAGTGAAATAAGCTTGGCGCACTTCACCGAGATCGAACAGCATGCCTTGGTCCTGCGGCATTTGTTTGCGCCATCTCAGGCCGGTCCAAAGCTCTTTCGGGGTTCGCATCACCTCGACCTTCAGAGCATGTGTGATGCCGTCATCGCCCGTTATGCTCAGCGCCTCGAGCGGGTGTGGCGCTGCCGGCTGATCGACGGCGGCGCAGCTCGCAACAGTCACGATGGACAAGAGCAGGCTGAACGCCAGTCTGCTAAGCACAACCGAGCTTAAGCACCATTGCCTGAACCGATGGATGAACACGATTAAGCGCCTCCCGACGCACCTACTCTAGCGGCCTTCGGGGAGCTTAGCGGCTCACGAGCTTTTCCAGCAATCGCTTTAGCTTCGGCGTTTGCGCAAGCGCTTTGCGCAGAGCGGGTATGTCCTTCTCGTCGATAATCAGAGGCGATCGCTGGAAACGCCCATGATGATCGTAATGGCAGAACCGGATCTCGTAAGTTCCGGCCGCCTCGCCTTCGGTGAATTTCAAGAGCTGAATTGTCGGGCGATGATATTGGGTGGCGACCTGCGCCTCTTCTTCGATCTCACCGGAGCCCCAGTGAAGAGAAAATGTCTTGGCACTGTGCGGCTTCGGCTTCTTCATGAGTCTGACATCAACACTGCGCGCGGGGCACACGTCATCGATCGTCAATCAACGAGGCGGATCTCAGCCACCATCAATCCTTTGGGCCCTTGCCCAAAGCGCACCTCAACGCCCTGCCCCGGCTTCAGCTCGCCGATCGAAAACTTGCGCAGCGTTTCCATGTGCACGAAGAGGTCAGGTGAATCCGGTCCCTCAGAAACAAAGCCGTAGCCGCGCTGGCGGTTGAACCATTTGACGACACAGGCGACCCATTCGCCAGTTGCTTCCACTTGGTGGCGCGGCCCCCTGCCATTCGGCTTGGGCGCAGCCGGAATTGCAGCTTGACTATTGTCGATCTCAATGACACGCAGGGCCTGCAGGCCCTTCTCACGTTGCACGGCTTCAACAGTTATGCGTGTTCCTTCAAATGCGGAATCAAATCCGGATTGCTTCAGGCAGGATGAATGAAGCAAAACATCGGGCCCGCCGCCCTCCGGCACGATGAATCCATAACCCTTGACAGGATCGAACCATTTGACTGTGCCGCGTACTTCGAAGGAGTCTTCTCCTCCGTTACCCGCTTGGTCTTCTTCCATCACTTACGCCCCGTCCGAACTCCAATTTTCATGTTAACATGCTTGTAATGTTGACAAAAGCACACACATGCTGAACCTCGCGCGGGATCGAAATTTTCGCAGTGGATTTGGAACTCTTTTGGTAGTGCAGCACTACTTTCGAGCTAAACCGCAGGCGCACCCTGTGCGTGAGACGGCAGCAGCCGGCTACCAGAGAATCAAACGATGAAGCTTTCAGATACCGTCTATATCCCGGCGCCGCCCGAGACTGTTTGGCGCGGGCTCAATGATCCCGAGCTGTTGAAGGCGGCGATTCCGGGTTGCAAGTCCATTGAGAAGGTCAGCGACACCGAGTTCAACGCGACCGCGGCGGTGACTTTCGGCCCGGTCAAGGCAACTTTCGGGGGCAAGGTGAAGCTCTCGGACCTCGACCCGCCAAACGGCTATCGCATTAGCGGCGAGGGGGCTGGCGGCGCCGCCGGCTTCGCCAACGGCTCGGCGGTTGTGCGCCTGACGCCGCAAGGTGGCGGCACTGATCTTTCCTATGAAGTGGAAGCATCGGTCGGCGGCAAGATCGCGCAGATCGGCCAGCGCTTTATCGATCAAGCGGCCAAGAAGATGGCTGATGATTTCTTCAGTCGTTTCGGCGCCGCCGTCGCGACCGCGCCTGCGGAAAGCCCGTCGGCAGAAGCTGCGGCACCAGCGGAGCCGGTTGCCCCCACGCAGGCGGAGCCCGCAAGCCCGCCGCGCCAGAAAACGATTACGGAAAAGGTGGCCGAGGCACTAAAACCATCAGGGATCTTGCTTGCTCCGGGGCCTGAAGAACACCGCGAGTCGATGCGCAATCTGCCCATGAAGTTTCTGATCCTTGCATTGGTGATTGCGATACTCATCGTCATTGTGAAGTTGACACACTAAGCTCTGTTGACGCCCCTGCTAACGAAACGCGAAACTCACGAGATGACAAAACTAACCTTGACCATAAATGGACAGAAGCGCGAGGCCGATGTGGAGCCGCGCACTTTGCTTGTCGAGCTCCTGCGCGAGACATTTTCGCTCACCGGCACGCATGTCGGTTGCGATACCAGCCAATGTGGGGCGTGTGTCGTGCACGTGAATGGCGAGGCCGTGAAGTCGTGCACCATGCTCGCGCTGCAAGCCGATGGCGCCGATGTAACGACGATCGAGGGTCTGGGCCAACCGGGCAAGCTGCACCCGATGCAGCAAGCGTTTCAGGACAATCACGGATTGCAGTGCGGGTTTTGCACGCCCGGCATGATCATGACGGCTGTCGATATGGTGCGCCGCAATCCTTCGCTCGACGATGCTAAGGTGCGCCAGGAGCTTGAGGGCAATATCTGCCGCTGCACCGGCTATCAAAACATCGTCAAAGCTGTGCTCGCCGGCGCCCAAGCGATGAGGAACGGCTGATGTATCAGTTCGATTATGTGAAGCCCAAGTCTCTCGCCGAAGCTTCAACGCTCGCGGGCGCTGAGGACGCCAAGATCATGGCGGGCGGGCATGACTTTGATCCCGACGATGAAACAACGTTTGGCGCGGCCTTCTTCGGTTATCGATATCGGCGGCTTGGCGGAGCTGAAAGGTATTCGCCTAGACGGCCAGACTTTGATTGTCGGCGCCGGATCGCGCCACGATGAAGTCGCGACAAGCGATGTTGTAAAACGCGCTATCCCGGCGCTTGCTTATCTCGCTTCGCATATCGGCGATCCGGCTGTGCGCCATCGCGGTACGATGGGCGGCTCGATTGCGAACAATGATCCGGCGGCGGATTATCCGGCGGCGCTCGTCGCGCTTGGCGCCGAGGTGCGCACCGACAAGCGCGCAATTGCGGCGGAAGATTTCTTCACCGGCATGTTCGAAACCGCGCTCGAGCCCGGCGAGATCGTCAAAGAGATCGCCTTCCCGGTGCCGAAGCGCGCGGCCTACGAGAAGTTTCCCGAACCCCGCCTCGCGCTATGCCATGGTAGGCGTGTTCGTTGCGGAAACGGCGCAGGGCATCCGCGTCGGCTGTGACCGGTGCCGGGCCCGGCGTCTTCCGCTCACCCGATATGGAAGCCGCATTGGCCAAGAGCTTTGCACCGGCGGCAGTCGAATCGCATCAAGATCTCTCCGGATGGGCTCAACAGCGATATGCACGGCTCGGCCGAATATCGCGCCCACCTCGTTTCCGTGATGGCCTCGCGCGCAGTCGCCAAGGCGCTTGCCTAGCTTCGACAACTTGGCGTCAGGAACTATCTTACGCTCATGGTGAGCTTGTCGAACCATGAGGAACTGAATCCATGAGTGATGCGACACGTACTGAGGGCGCGCCTGATCCGCTGGCCCAGGCCGCCGAGTGGATTGCAGCAGGCGGCAAGGTCGCGGTTGCGACAGTGATTGAGACCTGGGGCTCGGCGCCGCGCCAAGCTGGCAGCCAGCTCGTCGTCCACCAGGATGGCCGGTTCGAAGGCTCGGTCTCCGGCGGTTGTGTCGAGGGCGAAGTGATCGTCGCGGCGCAAGATGCGATCGAGAGCGGCAAACCGCAGATTTTGGAGTTCGGCGTCTCGAACGAGAAGGCCTGGCAAGTCGGCTTGCCGTGCGGCGGGCGTATCCGCATCCTCGTCGAGCCGGTGATAGCTGTCACTAACAGCGCCAGCCTATGATGCGGAGCATGGCAGTTCTTGGTTCCGATGAGCCGCGAGAGCTATGAGGCATTTCGCGCGTCGGCGATCGAGCGCTATGCGCAGGCCAATGTCGATGCGGGCGCTGGCCGCACGAATGCGCCACCGAGCGCGCGTGCAAGACCTATGACGGATCTCTTACCCAACGGGCGGCACACGCCCGATATCGCTATCTCTACGAGATCAACGATCCGAACAGCCGCGCGGCGGTTGGCACGCTTCTCTTTGCACGTCACAGCGAGAACAAGGAACGCGCACAGCTTTATCTACGATCTCTATGTGTCGGAGCAATATCGTCGTCAAGGCCATGGCGAACGGGCGCTGCGGGCCGTCGAGCCGATTGCGCGCAGCCTTGGCGCCACGGATGTCGGGCTTCATGTCTTCGCCTATAATGGCGGCGCCAAAGACGCTGTATGACAAGCTCGGCTATTCGGTCACCGGCATGATCATGCAAAAGACTCTGGACGATTAAAACGGATCATGCGCGCAACAACACTCAAGCAACTGATCGATGCCAAAGTGGCGCCGGGCGCGCCGCGGTGCTTGCACTCGATCTTGAATCCGGCAATGACAGCCTCATCTTTCCGCTCGAGGCGCGCGAGACGTCCGAGCTGATCGATGCCGCGCGCGCAGCGCTTCAGACGCGACAAAGCCGGCGAAATCGAGATCGGCGGCAAAAGCTGTTTCTCAATGTGTTCGCGCCGCCTCTGGAGCTGGTCGATCATCGGCGCGGTGCATATCAGCCAGGCGCTCGCACCGATGGCCGCGCTGCTCGGCTATCAAAGTCACCGTGATCGATCCGCGCGAAGCCTTCGGCACGGCCGAGCGCTTTCCGAATGTCAGCCTGCTGAATATCTGGCCGGACGAGGCGTTGAAGGCCGCACGCGCCGCACGCGCGCACCGCGCTTGTCACGCTTACGCACGATCCCAAGCTCGACGATGCCGCGCTCGTCCCCGCCCTCACCTCACCCGCCTTCTATATCGGCTGCCTCGGCTCGCGGAAAACCCAACTCGCGCGCGTCAACCGCATGAAGCGCGCCGGTGTTTCCGATGAAGCGATCGCGCGCATCCATGGCCCGGTGGGCTTGCGCATCGGCGCCGCTCGCCGGCCGAGATCGCCGTCTCGATCCTTGCCGAAATGACCGCCGTGCTGCGCGGCGGCGATGCCGGCGAAGGCCCCTCACCTCAATCCTCTCCCCGCAAGCGGGGCGAGGAAATCGGAATGAAATTCGGTCCGACAGCCGGCGTCCGAAGCGCAAGGCGCGATCCTGGCGCACACGCTGCGCGCCGGAAAGCCTGTCTTGAAGAAAGGCCGCGTGCTCTCGGCGGCCGACATCCCAGGCCTTGCGCGATGCGCAGGTCCACGAGGTGATCGCGGCCCGTCTCGAACCCGGCGACATCCACGAAGACGACGCCGCGCGGCGCATTGCGGCCGCGCTTGCAGGCCCCGGCGCAAAGCCGGCGGCGCCCTTCACCGGCCGCGTCAATCTGGTCGCGCAAGCAAGCGGGCTCATGCATTGTCGACCAAAGCTTGATCGACGCCGTCAACCAGCTGGATGAAGTCGATCACGATCGCAACGCTCGATGCCTTTCGCGCGCGTTGAGCCAAGGATCTAATCGCGACCATCAAGATCATTCCGTTCGCCGCACCCGATGCCGCCATCGAGCAAGTCGGAAGCCCTGCTCGACGGAGCAACAGCGCCGTGACCTTGCGCCGTTCATCCGATGACTGTCGCCTATGTCACGAGCGACAAGCTCACCGACAAGACCGTGCGCCTTACCGAGCAGCGGCTGTCGCGGCTGGGATCGGCACTCGCAGGCGCGCCGATTGCCGCGAGCGAGCATGCGACGGGGCCGCTGATCATCGGCCGCTCCGGAAAGCGCTGCGCAGCGAGGCCCCGACCTCATTCTCGTCCAAGGCCGCTCCGCAACGGTCGACCGGCGCGATGTGGTCCCGTCCGCAATTACCGAAGCCGGCGGCGAGATCACCCATTTCGGCATGCCTGTCGACCCCGGAAACCTGTTGGCGATCGGCCGGATCGGCCGTACACGGATCATCATCCTGCCCGGCTGTGCGCGCTCGCCTAAGGAGAACGGATTCGACTGGGTCCTCGAGCGGTTGGCGGCCAGCCTTGAAGTAAAATCTGAAGACGTTCAGGCGATGGGCGTCGGCGGTTTGCTGAAGGAAACCGCACGCGGCCAGCCGCGCCTTGCGGGCGAGATGCCGGCGCGACCGCGCTTTGCCGGCATCCTGCTCGCGGCCGGCCTGTCGCGGCGCATGGGAAAAAACAAGCTCCTGGAGTCCGCTGCACGGCAAGCCTCTCGTGCGCCATGCCGCCGAGGCTTTCGCCGCGGCGGCGCTGGCGCGCCGCGTCGTCGTTGTCCGGGCACGACGGCGATGCAGCTGGAGCGCGCTCCGGACGGCCTCGGCTCGAAATCATTCGTGCACCCCATTATGCCGAAGGCATGAGCCAGTCGCTCAGGCGGGTCTTCAGGCGCTCGGCGGCAGCGCGTGACGCGGCGCTCATCATGCTCGGCGACATGCCCGCATTGAATCCGGCCCATTTCAAGCAACTGATTGCGCTTTCGATCAGGAAGAAGGCCGCACCATCTGCGTACCTGTCTTTGATGGAACGCGCGGCAATCCGGTTCTGTTCGGCAGCGACTATTTCGAGGCGATCTGATAGCCGTCGAGGGCGACATGGGCGGCCGCGCCGATCATCGAGGCCAACAGGGATGCTGTCGCCGAAGTGCCGATGAACGACGATGCGATCCTGAAGGATGTCGACACGCCGGAGGCTCTAAGCCGAGCTCAAATAGGCGCGGGGCTCTCAAAGCACGCCAACAAAGGCCGACAAGGGATCCAGCGCGAGTACGTCGCTTCTCGACCCGCGCGGCGCCGGGCATCGGCGACAGCGCTTTTGCCGACGCGTATGTGCCAGGGCATCTGGCGCGGCGTGCGACTTACATTGAACACACAAAAGATGCGCTCGTTTTCAGGCGGCGCTCGAACGCCAGAACGCCCTCGCCCGCCTGAATGAACGCGCATGTCGCCCTGCATCGAATGCCGGATGAGCTCTTCCGCAGACGGATCATCGCGCGCGCGAAGGCGAGCACCGATTGTCTCATCCCACTCCTGCGCGTCAACCGCGAGATCCTGATGAATGCCGGGCATCCTTAGCCACGGGCTTCCGTGCGTAAACGCCGCATTGCGCGTGCCGGTCTGCCACGGCATCGGCGTGCGGCAGCCGTCACGTCCCTTCATCAGCGGATAGTAAAGCCGGCCGACCGGATCCTTGATCTCCTTGAGTGGGATATCGGCTTCAGGCAAGCCGAGCTCTTCGCCCTGATACAGGAGCGCCGTGCCGCGAAGGCAAAGCAGCAATGCGAGACAGAGCTTGGCGAGCGCATCATCGCGCCTCTCGAGCGGCTGTCCTGGCGCGTAGCGCGTGACGGGTCTTAGGAAGTCGTGGTTTGAGAAAGTGCATGCACGGGCATATATGGCCGGCAACCGGCTTTCACGTTCGTAAGCGGCTTTAAAGACGCTGGGTGCAAGGCTTGCATCTTCGATGAAGTCGAAAGCGTAAACCGAGTGCAAGCGGCCCGGCGCCACATACTCGCGCGATGCGCTCTGGCTCTTCGGAGATCTCGCCAAAGACGAAGCGATCCTTATAACAGTTGATCACATCGCGCAGCTTTTCCAGAAACAGCCAATTGTCGGGGCGGTTGGCGTCATGCGTGTGGCGTTGCATGCGTGGCGGATGGCCCCACTCGAAGGCCGTGCGCTTGGCGGCGGGGATCGGTGGATTATCGCTCAGCTGAAGATCGTGAAGATAGGCATTCGCAACGTCGAGGCGAAATCCATCGACGCCACGGGCGAGCCAGAAGTCGACAGAATTCAGAACCGCCGCGGCGACATCGCGGCATTGTGCAGATTAAGCTTGGGCTGCTCGCGATAGAACTTGTGGTGGTAATATTGCTGGCGCTCGGGCCAGTAGCTCCAGGCCGGGCCACCGAAGGCGGCGAGCCAGTTGTTCGGCACGGTTCCGTCGCCTTTTGGATCCGCCCAGACATACCAATCGGCCTTTGGATTGTCGCGCGATGAACGACTTTCGATGAACCAGGAATGCTCGTTCGAGGTGTGGCATAGCACTTGATCGAGAATGATCTTCAGCCCGCGCTCATGTGCCGCCGCGAGCAGCCGGTCGAATTCCGCAAGCGTTCCATAAGCAGGCTCGATATCGGTATAATTCGAGACGTCATAGCCGAAGTCGGCCTGCGGCGATGGAAAGATCGGCGAGAGCCAGATCGCATCAACGCCGAGCGAAGCAACGTAATCGAGCTTGCGTTCGATGCCGGCAAGATCGCCGAGCCCGTCGCCATTGGTATCAAGAAAGCTGCGCGGATAGATCTGATAGACGACCGCGCCGCGCCACCATTCGCTCACTGTCTCATCCTTCGACAAGCTCAGGATGAGGAGCAAGAGCCCTCATGGTGAGCTTGTCGAACCATGAGGGCCGCCTGGACTTAAAAGTCTTTGGCGCTGGAAACGATGTGCGAGACGCAGCCATAGGCTTTCGCCTCTTCCGGTCCCATCCAGAAATTGCGGTCGGTATCCTTGGCAACGCGTTCGACGGTCTGACCGGTAGCGTCAGCGATCTGCCGGTTGATGCGCTCGCGCATCTTCACGATCTCTTTCGCCTCAATCGAAATGTCCGTGGCGCGCCCGCTCACACCGCCCAGCGGCTGATGCAGCATGAAGCGCGTGTTGGGTAGGCAATAGCGGTTCTCTTTGTCGGCAGAGAGGAAGATCATCGCGCCCATCGAGGCAACCCAGCCGGTGGCCATCATTTTCACGCGCGGGCCAACAAACTTGATCATGTCGCAAATCGTGTCACCGGATTCGACATGGCCGCCCTGGGAATTGACGATCACCTTGATATCGCCGCCGCCCTCGCTCGCCAGCGCCAAGAGGCCGGCTGTCGTACGCTCGGCAATCCGGGTGTCGATCTCGCCGAAAATCAGAAGGGTGCGTGCCTTGTAGAGCGCCCGGGCGACGCCCATGAACATCGGGTCCGCGGGCCGCTCACGCTCGTTCTCCGGCTTGTCGTCGTCATCGTCGTCAAAGCGCATGGGTGAAATCCTTAATAGACGTGGCCGGATGGCTGATTTGGGAGCCTAGTTTCCCCTGAAATAGCCTTAGAGAGTGTTGAAGTGAAGGGCACCCCGCCGGACGGTCAAGCGGGCCCATATTGCCGGGATCAGCGGGTCTTGGCCTGCTCCTTCTCGGCCTCCTTGCTCGACCGCGCGCATGACCCGCAAAATATTGCCACCCCACATCTTGGTGATATCCTCCTGGCTGTAGCCGCGCCGCAGACAGCTCGGCCGTCACGTTCGGCGTCTCGGCGACATTCATCCAGCCTTTAATGCCCTGCCCAGCCGCCGAAGTCCGAGGCAATGCCGACATGATCGACGCCGATGACCTTAACCGCATGGTCGATGTGGTCGACCATGTCCTTAACGCTCGCACGCGGCCATTTGGCATCGATCTCCGCGAGCTTGGCCTGATATCGGTTCCGCTCATCGTCGTTGAAGTCTGACGGAAAATGCCCCGGGCCGATCTTGAATTGCTGCGCAGCCCGGCGAGCGCCTCCAGCTTCTCCTTCGGCACGGCTTTGATGAAGCTGTCCCAGGCGAAGATCTGCACGACGCCGCCGGTCTTGGCGATCGCACTCAGTGCGTCGTCGTCAAGATTGCGCGGGCTATCTTCTATTGCATCGACGCCGGTGTGCGAATCGATGATCGGCGCCTTGGAGAGCTTGGCGGCCTGGAGCTGCACATCCTCCGAGGAATGCGCGACATCGACCATGATGCCGAGCCGGTTGCATTCGGCGACCACCGCGCGCCCCAGATCCGAAAGGCCGTGATGCTCGGGCGTTTGCGGGCCGGGCATAAAACCTTCGCTCAAGCCGCCGTCGGCGAGATCGTTCTCGCCGTTATAGGCAAGGCCGAGATAGCGTGCGCCGAGATCGTAATACATCTTCAACAGCTCGAGCCGGCCGCCGATCGCGTAGCCGTTCTCGATGCCGATCAGCGCGACAAGCTTGCCGGCCTTGTGAATGCGCTCCACATCGTCGGCGGTGCGCGCCAGCTCGATGACATCCTTGTTGCGCTCGTCGGTCATGCGATGGATCGCGGCGAACTTGGCGAACGCTTCCGAGACGGCGTTTGGCGTTGCCGGCGGCGGTGCGCGGCCCTTGCGGCACGTAGACGATGAAGAACGCCGCGCCCAGGCCGCCCGGCACGCATGCGCGTCAGGTCGAAGTCGCCGCGCGGGTTGTTCATGGCGTCGAGCGTGTCGCTCGCCCAGTTCGGCGGGATATCGACATGGCTGTCGATCGTCAGCAGTCGCTGATGAACGCCGGCGACCTGCTGCGGCTGACGTCGACCTGCGCCTTGCTCGGACCGGGGCGGGCACCTTCGCCGCCCCACATCCAAAATCCGAGACGATCACGAGGCCGGTCACGGCAACCAGCGCCGCGATGACCCAGGTCCGGCGTTTGAGCATTCAGGCCATTGGCTGGCGATCATCATCCTTCGACCGGCCAGGACGACGGGGCTTGTTGCGGACCGCCGTGGCGAGCGTGTCAAGCCAGGCGGCCGGGAGACGCAACACGCTAGCCAGCGCCCCGCTGGTCGCGCAAGGCGCGCCCGCCTGCCTCGGTTCGCATGGCCAGCCCCGACAGGCCGAGATCGCGGACCAGCGCACGCATAGTCTCGGGCCGATCTCGGCGTGGACGACGAGATCGGCATATGCATCGAGCTCGGTCGGGTCGCGGTTGAGGATCACGAGATCCGCGCCGTTGTGCTTGGCGAGCACGGGAAAGCCGTTGGCCGGGCGCGACCGTCAGCGAGGAGCCGACCGCAGAGGAAGAGATCGCAGGCCGAGCGCGGCCTCCTGCGCGCGCTCCATCGCGCCCTGGGCATCGCCTGGCCGAACGAGATGGTCGCCGCCTTGACCAGCCCGCCGCACGCTCGCAGTTGCGCGGCGGTGCCCATCTGACGGTATTGGGAGCGGATCACGTCCAGCTCGACCCGCGTGCCGCAATCCAGGCATTTGGCAAGCTCGCATTGCCGTGCAGCTCGATGATCTAGCTCCGCCGGCACGCCCGAGGCATGATGCAGATTGTCGATATTCTGGGTAATGACCGTCTTGCCTTGCCGCATCCGACGAGCGCGGCAACCGCGTAATGGCCGTCATTCGGCTTGGCCGCGGCGAGGAAGTCCTCGCCTTCGAAGCGGCGGCGCCAGCTCTCCTTGCGCGCGTCCTCCGAGCCAGGATACTCCTCGAACGTGATCGGCTTCATCTGCGTCCACAAGCCGCCGGGGCCGCTGTATCCGGAATGCCGCTTTCGGTGGAAATACCGGCACCGGTGAAGATGACGACGTTGGAATCGGCCGCAGCCACCATCTCGGCGAAGACTCACTGTCGCTCTCCCGATCATCCTCTCGACGCAACCAGCGCGAGCCGTGTCGATCAAGGCGACGGCAACGAGAAACAACAGGATGATCATGCCAACTTCGCGCCAATACAAGAGACGCATGGACTGATCGAGAATCCGGCCAATGCCGCCGGCGCCGACAATGCCCAGAATTGCAGCCGCGCGCACATTCGACTCGAAGAAGTAGAGCGCCTGGCCGAGCATAACCGGAACACCTGCGGCAACAGGCCGAAGTCGCGAGCACCGCAAATCCGCTGGCCCGTGGATCTTACGCCATCGATCGGCCTGGCATCGACGGTTCTCGATCGCTTCCGCGTTGAGCTTTGCGAGCGCGGCGAAGTCCGCCGCGATGAAGGCAAGCACACCCGTCATCGGCCCAAGCCCGACCGCGCGCGTGAAAACCAGTGCCCAAATCAGTGGCGGGATACCGCGGAAGAAATCAAAGACGCGCCGGACAAGAAAATGCGCGAGCGGATTGCCGACGACCGTGCGCGCGCCGATAAATCCGAGCGGCACAGCGATGAGGCACGGCAAAGAGCTGCCAAGAAACGCCATCGCCACGGTCTCGACAATGCCGATCGGGATATCGCTTCGCCGATTGATGGTCATGAAAGCGCGGCGGCCACATCTTCTCGAGCGTATTGCCGAGCTTGGCCCAGCCATGCGACGAATGTCTCCGAGAAGAAACCGAGCTTCTTGGCGAGATAAAGAATATATGCGGTAGCAAGCGTCGATCAGCAGATAGCGAAAGAGCTTGACCGGCAGCGTGGCACCGAAAGCGCCTGGAAAGCGGGCGCTGCAGATCGTCATCTCACTCGCCGCCACAGCACGCATCAGATAGGCTCGCCGCGCCTTGGAACAGCGTGCGGATACGCTCAGAGCTCAGGTCGATCACGAAGATCACGGCGATGATCATCAGGATGATCGCGAAGGAATCCTGCGGCGTGTTGAAATCAATCCACTTGCGCAGATCCTGGCCAATGCCGCCAGCGCCGACGACACCGATCACGGTCGAAGCGGCAACATTGATCTCAAAGCGCAACAGCGTGTAGGAGATCGAGGTTGGGCAAGCACCTGCGGCACGACGCCGAAGCGCATCAACTGACCCAGCTCGCGCCCGCCGCCGTCACGCCTTCGATCGGGCTTGCTATCGATATTCTCGTGCACTTCGGAGAAGAGCTTGCCGAGTGATCCTGTCGTGTGCATCGCGATCGCCAGCACGCCGGCGAGCGGGCCGATGCCGAAGGTGAAAACGAAGATGAGAGCGGTAACGAGCTCGGGCACTGTACGGCAAATCTCAAGGAGCCGCCGCACAACCAGGTCAGCCAGGGCAGTACACCAAGATTGCGCGCAGCCGGAAAGCTCCACAAGAAGGCGCCGACAAAGCCCAACACGGTCGAGAGAATCGCCATCTCGATCGATTGCCAAATCTCAGCCGCCCATTCTGGAAAGCCGTAATACCAATAGGCAATCGAGCCTTTGGTGTGCACATCAGCGAAGAGTTGCGCCAGCGTGAGGTCGGGCAGCATCAGGTGGATGTATTCGCCGAGCTTGCCCCAGCCGCCGATCAGCCGCTCGAGCGTGACATTGCTGAGCTGCAGCGCGACGACGAAGCATGCAAGGAACACCAACCAACCGATGATCGCTTGAAGCGCAATGCGGCGCTGATGGTCGGCAAAGCTCTTCTCGAAGCGTGCAGCGGCCTCACTCAAGGCTCTCTACTCCCGTGCGCCGCGCCGCGCGCTCCTCGGCACGCATATCGATCACACTTTGGTAGAAAGAATGCGGCACGGCGACATAGCCGCCGCCCTCACCTTCGGTGACGGCAATGAAGGTCTTGGGGATCCTCGAACGGCATTGCGCATAGGATGCCGCGCACCAGATCCTTCAGCTCCTGCGGCAGATCTTTGCGAATAACCGTTGGGCCATTGGGGATCGGACCGAATAATTGAATGACCCGCAAATCCTTCATGCTGATCGGTCTTGTCCTCCACCATCATATGCAACTGGCCGCGGGTGTAGCCCTCATTGACATCGCCAATGCCCGAGACCCAGGTGACGGCCGCATCGGTCTGGCCGTTGACAACGGCGACAACCGCTTGGGCATGACCGCCGGCAAAAATGCCTTTCGAGAAGAAGGTGTCGGGGTCGATGCCATGCTTGCGCATGTAAAAACGCGGCACGAGATAACCAGAGGTCGAATTGGCATCGGGATAGGCAATCGTCTTGCCCTTTAAGATCTTCCAGCGTGTGATATTTGCTTTTCGAATTGACGATCAGCGCCGAGTAATAGCCGGTCGAGCCGTCGCTCTCCACATTCGTGACGACGGGCTCAACATTGCCGTTCGAAGCTTCCCACATTGCGGCATAAGCGCTTGCGCCGGTGATCGCCATCTCGATCTGCTTGGCCGCAATCGCCTGCACGACGCCGGCGTAATCCGAGGCCTGCACGAAGGTGACCGGGATGCCGAGCCGGTCCGAGAGATCTTTGGTGTATTTATCAAGCTCGCCTTGCTGGCCGGTGTCGCGTTCGGTCGAGGTTATGCCGATGCGCAGCACCTTGACTTGTTGACGCCAATCCTCCGGCGAAGCCTTGGCGCTGCTCGACTGGGTCGATGAGTTGCCGCACGCGGCGAGGAGCGCCAGCGACCCGATCATGAGTGCGCGAACCGCTCCCCACATAGCCCCACTCTTTCGCATGCTCATCTCTCCCGGCTTCATGAAAAACGGATCAAGCGACAGCCGATGGCTCGACCATGCTGAGCTCATCGCCGTAGATCGCGGCCATTGCGGCGCGATCAAGCTCTGACGGCGGCCCATCGAAGACCACGGCGCCAGCACTGAGCCCGACCAGGCGATCGCAATATTCGCGCGCGGTGACAAGCGTGTGGAGATTACACATCACCGTGATTCCGTCAGCTTCATTGATTGTTTTGAGGGCATCCATGACAGCGCGCGAATTGTGCGGATCAAGCGAGGCGATCGGCTCGTCCGCCAGGATCAATCGCGGGTCCTGCAGCAATGCGCGCGCGATCGCTACGCGCTGCTGCTGTCCGCCGGAGAGGCTGTCGGCACGTTGCAAAGCCGCATCGGCCATGCCCAGCCTGTCGAGCGCCATGACGGCGCGCGCACGCTCTTCCTTGCTGAACTGCTTGAACAGCGTGCCGATGCCGGAATTGCGCTCGAGCGTGCCGATCAACACATTGGTGAGCACGTCAAGGCGCGGCACGAGATTGAATTGCTGGAAGATCATCGCCGCTGCCGCGCGCCATCCACGCAGCGCACGCCCCTTGAGGCGCGTGACGTCGAGCTCGCCATAGAAAATGCGGCCCTTGGTCGGCTCGATGAGCCGGTTGGTCAGGCGCAGCAGAGTGGACTTGCCGGCCCCTGATGGACCGATCACGCCCACGAACTCGCCGGGCTCGATGCGCAAGGTGAGCGGCTGAAGCGCGAGGGTTTGGCCGAACCGCTTGGAAAGGGCTTCATATTTCAGCGCGGCCGGTTGCAAGCTTGCCGAGGTGGAGATCATGCGGCGCTATACTTTCGCTCGGCGTTCTCGTGCTGGCAGCAGGCTGCGGTAACGAACATCACAGGAGTATGACAGCGCAGGGCTTTTTGATCGTGCCCGGGACCTGAAGGCAGATGCTGTGGTACCATGACAATTGGGGTCTAAAAAGCCGCATGCCAAGGTTGTGTTTGGTGGGAGGGGGAATGCGCGAAACATTCACGGGCTTGTTCTGTGTCTTCGCCGTGTTCGCGCTGGTCTTCGGCAAAGGCGCAGCGCCGCCAAATTTGGCGCGCGCTTACACCGCTTACCAAGCGGCCCTGGGCAGGGGCGATGTGCGCCGCGCCGCCCGGTATGGCGAATTGACGCTGGCGGCCGCCGAAAAGAGCAGCTTGTTCGATGAGGCCGGCCGGGCGCGACTCGCCGCCATGGTGGCCGCGGCCCAGGCCCAGGCGGGCAATCCGGAGCGGGCACGAGCGCTCTATCAGCAGGCAATCAGCGGCTTCAGCGATGGCGCCCACGGCCAGGAAATCGCCGCGACCAGGGCCCAGCTCGCAGCGCTCGACCGGATCATCGCCGCCCAGGGCATGAGGGGCCCCGCAGCTCTCTCGGCCCATTCCGGCGGCTAAGACCCTTGGCCAAAGCCCCTTGCCTCCATTAGCCTCCTTGGCGTCAAGGCGGGCGGCACAAGACCGCAGCAAATCGCCAGCAAGGGGGAGGCATGCGGAAACGGCCGGTCTATGCGGATGGCAGCACTGATGGGCCTGCCCCAACCGGCTTCGAGCCGACCGCGCAGCAGCTTCGAACGGTGATTATCGCCTCCTCGGCGGGCACCGCCTTCGAGTGGTACGACTTCTTCATCTTCGGCACGCTCTCCTCGATCATCGCGGCCAATTTCTTCACCGGCGTCTCGGAGACCACCGGCGTCATCCTGGCGCTCCTGGTGTTCGGGGTCGGCTTTGTCGCACGGCCGTTCGGCGCCCTCGTCTTCGGCCATTTCGGCGACCGGATCGGGCGCAAGGTCACCTTCATTGTCACCATTAGCGCGATGGGGCTGGGAACCTTCCTAGTCGGCCTGTTGCCGACCTATAGCCAGGTGGGCTTGGCGGCGCCGATCCTGCTCGTCGGCTTGCGCGCTCCTGCAGGGCTTTGCTATCGGCGGCGAATATGGCGGGGCCGCGGTTTATGTCGCCGAGCATTCGCGCGCACGGCAAGCGCGGCTATCCTACCGGCTGGGTGCAGTCCTCGGCCGCGATCGGCCTCGGCGCGCGATCGTCGTCATCCTCGCCACGCGCACCGTCGATCGGCGAGGAAGCGTTTGCAGCATGGGGCTGGCGCATCCCCTTCCTTTCCTCGGTCGTTCTGTTTCTTGGCTCGCTTTATATCCGCCTCAAGATGGACGAAAGCCCGGCCTTCATGCGCATCAAGCGAAGTGGCGAGCTGTCGACAGGCGCCGCTCGCCGAAACCTTCCTGCAATGGAAAAACCTGAAGTTCGCGCTGATCGCGCTGTTCTCGATCCTGATCGTGCAGGGCACGCTTTGGTACACCGCCCATTTCTACGCGCAGGTGTTCATTGAGCGCGTGCTCAAAGTGCCGGGCCCGATCGTCAATGAGGTGCTGTTCATAACCGTCGCGAGTCAGCGCGCCGCTTTATGTGTTCTTCGGCTGGCTTTCCGACAAGATCGGCCGCAAACCGATCATGCTGTTCGGCATCCTGCTTTCGGCGATCGGATTCTTCCCGGCCTTTCACATGCTGACCCGAGCCGGAAACCCGGCGCTCGCCAAAGCCGCGCAAGCCAACCCCGTCGACGGTTATCGCCGACCCTGCAACTGCACCCTGCAATTCGATCCGGTGGGCAAAGCGGAATTCATCACCGCCTGCGATATCGCCAAGAGTGCGCTGACCAATGCCGGAGTGACCTACACACACCAAGCGACGCCCGGCAGGCACGGCAACGGAATTGCGCATCGGCCCCAGCGCTCTCAGCGTCGCCGACGCCAGTGGCGCAACGAAAGCCGCGCGCACCAAGGATCGCTCCGCGATCCAATCGAGATCACCTCCGCGCTGATCGCGGCGGGTTATCCGGCTGCGGCAGACCCGGCGCAGATCAATATGCGCGACCTCTTTTTCGTTTCCTGCTTCTTCATGGTGAGCGCGACCGCGCTCTATGGGCCGATGGCGGCATCGCTTGTCGAGCTCTTTCCCGACGCGCATTCGCTATTGCGGGCTTTCCTTCCCCTATCATCTCGGCATCGGCTGGTTCGGCGGGTTTCTGCCCGCGGCGGCGTTCTCGATTCAGGCGGCGACCGGCGATGTCTTTGCCGGGCTGTGGTATCCGGTCATCGTCTCGGCGTTCTGCTTCTTCTTCACGCTGTTCTTCCTGCCCGAGACTCATAAGCGCGATATTTCCGCTTGAGCGAGACGCAACCGCTTCACGGATCCGGGAAGCCAACGAGCCGCAACGGCATAAGGCCATTTGTCCGCCAGCGCATCGCTCGCATGGCCTTAGGTAGACCGCCGCCAGGCGCATCAGGGCGAAAAGCAAGATTGCAAAACAAACCCCATGCAAAGTCGCGCAACGGCAGGCTTCTGGGGCCCGGCATAGTTCGTCATGCCGAGTCGCCACGTGTCAGATCTTACGCCGACCCCGATCTTCGCCTATTTCGTAAACCGTCCCCGTAATTCCGCGTAATTCCGTGATATGAGGCAGTTCACTCGCCGTGCTCGCTTACCGCAGCTCAGCGGATCAAGTTGCAATTCTTCTTCCAAAAGTCGCTCTGCGCTGTGTTCTTCGCGAGTTGCTGGTCTCCGCTCTCTGCGCCTGCCTTGTATGCCGGGGTCACAACACCGGTCGATGCCTCGAAGATTTTGCCGAGCATGAAATCTGGAGTTGGCCCGGCAAGGGATTGCAAGACAGGCAGGGGGACCTTGTTATCTAGATCGTTCTTGCTGATTGCGTTTCGCTGGAGTGCGTCGATGAATGCCTTGCCCTCGGAGTAACCCAGCTTGAACAGTCGCTCTTGTTCCTTAGGGTCGGCTGCAACGCCTGCCAAAACCGAGCACTCGAATGCGCTCCAAGCTGTGTGACCCTTATCTGCATAGCCAGCGGATAACCAGCGGCGCCGGCGATTCGCGGAGCAAGCACGAGCAGCAGATATGTGAAGCATAGCGCAAATCTCATGGGTTCTCCTGGTGCATTCTGAGTTGAGTTACGTCGACATCGCCGGCACTCGCTCAAGCTCCGGCAGCGCAAGGATCATGTACCTCACTGAGCCGCAGCTTCGCAGCAGTAGGCGATACGTGCCCACGTGGGCTCTCTCGATCTGGACCGGAACGTCTATGCCCTCGTTCGGCTGAATCCTGCACGGCAGGCCGCCGGAGTCGAGCCGAGTGCAATTCGCGCGGGGCCATACCCACCCGATACGTCCAGGCCTCTGCAGCATGATCGTTGCTATCTGGACGTCGCCCCGGCCAACGTTCTTCAGGCGATAGCTGTAAAATGTGGACTTGCTCACCAACCGCCCCTCGAAGCCGGCCTCACACAAGAAGGTGTCGAGAATGATCACGCTCAGCGGAAGGTGAAGCGCAAAGAGGTATCGCCAGGCCGCAATGCCGGCCGCAACGACGGTTATCAATCCTGTCACCGGTGCGATCCACTGCAACATGGGGGAAAGGGTAACGATCGCTGATTAAGGGAGCATTTGCCCGCTCGAATAGGCGCCCGACCAGACGCTGGCGGCTCGCGCCGTATTTTGGCAGTATTTCGCAACCGCCTCTTCCCTGACCCGCTTGCTAAGTCCTTGATCCGATTGGCGCTCCCTAGGAGAGTCGAACTCCTCTTTTCAGATTGAAAATCTGACGTCCTAACCGATAGACGAAGGGAGCGGCCGGGCCCGTTTCCGGGCCTGCCGGAGCACCGGGGTGTATAGGGGGCGCTGGGCCGGCTTGGCAAGCGACTGGCCGCGACGTCGTGGATTAAGCGGCGCCGGGCGGGCCCCAGTAGATCAAACGGCCTTAGCGCGCGGCCCGAAAATCCCTCCCCGATCGCTCACTCGCGATCTGCCCCTCCCAGAGGGGCGAACAAGGTTAGGCGGGCGCCCTCAGATGCCGATGAGGGGCACGAGCATGGGCACGCGCGCGCGATAGGCCTCGTATTCGGCGCCCAGATCCTTGGAGAGAAACCGCTCCTCGAGCCGCGCTTTCATATACCAGCCGAGCGTGAGGAGTGCCGCGCCCGCAAGAGAGATCGGCGCCGCACGCAAGGCGGCTATGGCGTAGGCCGAAAGCAGCAGCCCGGTATAGATTGGATGGCGCACAATCGCATAAGGGCCGGTATCGATAACCCGGTGGTCCTGCTTTTGCGTCACGGTGCCGGACCACAGGGTGCCGAGATGAATACGCGCCCACCACGCGAACAAGATGCCGAGCGCGACCAGCACGGGCATTGACCAGGCAGCAGCGCCGCTCAGCTCCCACAGCGGCTGCACCAAGGTGCCGCTGGCGAATGTACTGTATCTTGTGAACAGCATAAAAACGCCAAGCGCGGTGACGAGGCGGTCCGGCGCCTGGCGCAGAACGCTTGGGCGGCTGGCGACCGGTTTCGACCAGCCCGCGGCGGCAAGCCAAGAGACGAGCCAAAGCGCCCAAAGAATGAAAGCAACCGCGAGCGGATCGGCCTGGTCGAGCCAGGTCAAGCGCGCGATCCCGCTGCCGCGCCTCCGGTCGCCGCGCTGGTGCGCGACCAATCGCGTTTGACGCCGGTGTACAAGAGGAACGGCGCCGAGATGAAGATCGACGAATAGGTGCCGAAAAAGACGCCCAAAATCATCGCAAACACGAATGTCTTGATGGCGGCGCCGCCGAAAATATAAAGCGAGCCGAGGGCGAGCAATGTGGTCACTGCCGTGATCATCGTACGCGAGAGTGTTTCATTCAGCGATTGATCGATGAGATCCTTGAGCTCCAGGCGCTTGTATTTTCGCAAGTTCTCTCTGATCCGGTCATAGATGACGACCTTGTCGTTCATCGAGTAACCGACAATGGTCAACAGCGCCGCGATGATCGTAATGTCGAAAGGCAGCCCAAAGAACGCGAACAAGCCGACCGTGATCAAGATATCGTGGAACAAGCCTACGACCGCGCCGACGCCGAACTGCCATTCGAAACGGAACCAGACATAGAGCAGCATCAGCCCGACGCCGGTGAGCACCGCGTAGATACTGCCGCGGATGAGATCGGCGCCGACTGTCGGGCCCACAACCTGAAGCGACGTCGAGACGATCTTGTCGCCGAAGTTCTTGGCAAGCGCTTCCTTCACCTTATTGGCTGCAATCTGCTGCTCGGCATCGGTGGCCACGCCTTCAGCATTCTTCTGCGCCTTGAAGCGCATCGAGATGTCGTCGTCGGCGCCGAAGGTCTGGATCTGAACTTCGCCAAGGCCAAGGCTGTTGCCGACTTTGCGGAACTTCGGGAGATCGGCGGGGCCTTTGGTCTTCACCTCCATCAGCGTGCCGCCGACAAAGTCGATCGAGAAGTTGAGGCCTTTGACGCTGGAATTGCGAAGACGATCGATGCGACGACGGCAAGCCCGGAAAGTGCGAAGCCGGTCTTGTGCAAGCTGACAAAGGGCAGATTGAGGTGATCGGGAATGATGCTTGAAACGCTTCTTGCCGTCTTCGCGCGCGCGCGGATCAATCGGGATGCGCTTGGGCTTGAACGCAGCGGAACCAAGCGGAGATCATCAGGCGCGTAAGCGTGAAAGCGGTGAAGATCGTGGTGAGGGTACCGATGGCATGCGCAACGGCAAAGCCGCGCACCGGCCCTGCACCCAGGAAGTAAAGAACGAGCGCTGCTGCGCAGGTGGTGATGTTGGCGTCTAAGATCGTGCTGTAAGCGCGCGTGAAGCCGGTGTCGAGCGAGGCGATCATGCTCTTTCCGGATCGCAGCTCCTCCTTGATGCGTTCATAGATCAGCACGTTGGAATCGACCGCCATGCCGATCGTCAGAACGATGCCGGCGATGCCGGGCAAAGTGAGCGTGGCGCGAAACATCGTGATCACGCCCAGAATGATGATGACGTTGGCAATCAGCGCGACATTGGCGAATCGCGCCAAACTGCCCGTAGGCAAGAAACATGAAGATAAGAACCGCGATCGAGCCGATCACGGCAGCCTTGATACCGGCCTTAATTGAATCGGCGCCCAGCTCAGCACCGACAGTGCGCTGGTTGACGACATTGAGCGATGCCGGCAAAGCGCCCGCATTGAGCAGGATCTTCAGGTCATTGGCCTCTTGCATCGAGGAGAAGCCGCCCGAGATCTCGCCTGTGCCGCCCAAGATCGGCGAGCGAATATAGGGCGCGGAGATCACCTTGTTGTCGAGAATGATGGCAAAGCGCTGGCCGATATTGTTGCTGGTGTAATCGCCGAACACCTTGGCGCCGCGTGGGTTGAGCGTGAAAACGACGGCAGGAAGACCGTTCTGATCAGTGCCGGTGCGCGCAGAGCGCAGATCCTGCCCCGTCATCACCGCACGCTTATCGACGACCTCACTCGTCCGGCCGGCTTCCGGCTTGAGATAAGCCAACACCTGATCCTGCGGCGGAATATGGCCAGCTGCTGCATCGGCTGCTGTGACCGAGTCGTCGACCTTCTGGAAGGTCATGCGGGCCGTCTGCCTCAGGATTTTGATGATCTGCGCCGGATCGGAAAGGCCCGGCACCTCGACAATGATCCGGTCCGAGCCTTGACGCTGAATCAGCGGCTCTTTGGTGCCGGTGGCGTCGACACGGCGCCGGACGACGATGATCGACTGACTGAGCGTCTGATTGCGCAGCCAGCTCTTGGCGTCTTCGGTCAGCTCAATGCGCAGCGAATTGTTACCTGCCGGCTTGACGCTAATGTCCGGCTTGCCACCGAAGGCCGATCGTGCCCGTGTCGACAGGCTGCGCCTGATCGCGCGCTATCTTGAGCGCCTGGTCGAACTGCGCCGGATCGCGGATCGAAACCGTGACGGCGCCGGAGTTCTGATCCGGGTTGGTCACCGAGGGCGCGCTGGTGCGCAGGCCGGTATAACCGATATGCGCCTTGATGAAGGCTTCGCGCAGGGCCGCTTCAACCGCCTGCAGGCGCTGCTGGAAGACCTCGTTGAGCGCGACTTTCAGCTCAAGATGCGAGCCGCCTTGCAGATCGAGGCCGAGATTGGCCGCCTGATGCGGCAGAAAGCCCGGTATGTGTGAGCGAACGCTAGCCGGCAAAACATTGGGCAGCGCGATAGAGGAAGCTCAGCAAGACAATGCCGAGATAAAAGAAAGTCTTCCAGCGCGAGATACGAAGCATGACCAGAGATCTGGGTTTAACGGATTATGTGGGGGCGTTCAGCGTTACGAGCTTTTTGCCGTTACAGCCGGCTTTTCTTCCCCCGCCTCCTTAACACGGCGCACATCCGAAAGCGTTGAGCGCACCACACGAATTCGTGTGTTCTCGGCGATTTGAACCTCGACCTCGGCGTCCTTGCCCTCCTCCTCGATCACCCGCGTGACCTTGCCGACAATGCCGCCGGAGGTGACGACCGTGTCGTTGCGCTTGACCGAGGCGACCATCTCACGGTGCTGCTTCATACGCTGCTGCTGGGGCCGGATGATGAGGAAGTAAAAGATCGCGATAATCGCGACGAACGGCACAAGCTGCATGATGAACTGGCTGGACCCGCCACCCGCGGCGGCAGCTTGCGCAAAGGCTGGCGTTATCAGCATTCAGAACCTCGTGGAGCTCGTTTAGGCGGCCGAAAGGGAGCGCCCGGCATAAAGCGGGCGGACTATACCGGCCGATTGCCCCTTTGCAAACTGATGTGCTAGGGCGGATTTGGCCGAGGAAACAAGGCGTTCCTGTCGTTTTGCAAGCCCATCCCGTCCGGAGTGCCCGTGAGCAAGCCCAAACTGACGCATGATTTGACCCGCCTTTTGAAGCGCATAGCAGGCGCGCTCGAGCGGCTGGCCGGCCCCTCTCTCCCCGAACCGGACTTGGGCGCCGCTGACGCCTTCCTATGGCATGCGAGCGGCCAGCTCGATCCGGTGCCGGTGGTTGCCGCCGTGCCGATCACGCTTCTTCAGGGAATCGATCAAGCGCGCGACACGCTGATCGAAAATACCCGCCGGTTCGCAAATGAGCTGCCGGCCAACAATGCTCTGCTGTGGGGCTCGCGCGGCATGGGCAAAAGCTCGCTGGTCAAAGCCGCCCACGCCGCAATCAATGCCGGGCTCAAGGGCAGGAAGCGGCTGGTGCTTGTCGAGATCCACCGCGAGGACATCGAGACGCTGCCGGCGCTCATGGCACTGATCCGCGCAAGCGACCGGCGCGTGATCGTGTTCTGCGATGACCTTTCGTTCGATGCCGGGGATACCAGCTACAAATCGCTCAAGGCGGCACTTGAGGGCGGCATTGAAGGGCGGCCCGCCAATGCGATTCTCTACGCGACCTCAAACCGCCGCCATTTGATGCCGCGCGAAATGATGGAGAATGAGCACTCGACGGCAATCAATCCTTCAGAGTCGGTCGAAGAGAAAGTCTCGCTTTCGGATCGATTCGGCTTGTGGATTGGCTTTCATAACTGCGATCAGCAAACCTATCTTGCGATGATCGACGCTTATATCCGTCACTTCGGCTTGAGAGTTACGGAGGACGAATGGCGGCCGCTTGCAATCGAATGGGCGGCAACGCGCGGCGGCCGCTCCGGCCGTGTCGCATGGCAATTCCTGCAGGAGCTTGCCGGCCGGCTCGGCACAACGCTCTAGGACACCGGCGTGAATGACCGGGATTAGCCCTGATCAGTCATTGCTGATTGAAGAACTGACGGCCGCCCGGTTGGGTCTTAACGTGTTCGATGACGCGCCGGAGGATCATCAGGGGTCTTCTCGCATTTCCGACGATCTGGAGAGGCCCAATTCGGTCGCAAGCGACTTTTCCAGGTCTTCGAGTGCGGAGATCGTTTGTTCGTATCGTGTACGATAAGAATTCAGTCGCGATATGTTGTCGTAATATTCCGCCAGAAAGGCCTTATCGCTGCGCATTTTCTCAAGGTCGCATTCGTTCCACCATCTGTAACCGTCTCCAGCGCTCCGCGACCATTGCGCCCGCGCGTCGTCTTTATCAATCCGTGTACGGACGGTCCACACCGCATCCGGATGACGTGGGGACAGCCGATATAACTCATTGGTCGATTTAACGTACAGGCGCCGGGAGCGATCACGCACGACCGCAAAGCGACGCAAATTCGCCTTTACGTTTTCATTCGAAATCAAATCGAATCGACCGGTCGCAATAGCCTCTTCCAATATGGGCAATTCATCGGTCGGCGCCGGTAACCAGTGAGATATCGCAACGAAACGACATTCGAGGTCGCTCAGCGCTCGCTCTGGCGTTTGATCGAAGAGCAGTGCGTGGATTGCCGTCATCGCTTCGAAGCGCGGCAATTGATAGGCGTATTCCGACTTCTGGATTTTCAAAAGCGCGCGGGTTTCATCGTCCAACCGCATTAATAGTTGCCGTTCCTCAGCGCGATCGGCGCGCGCGGCATACCAGACCTGAGCTTGCAAGCCGAGGAAGACGCCGATGACGACAATTAAGAAGTCGATGGCGATCGCCGTCCAGTTTTGGGCCTTAAGATGGCCGATCATCCGGCGCAGGAACATCCTCAGACCCCCGTCTCTACAACGCTCGAGCTATCGGCGCCGACGAGAACCCATTGCAGGCTCGCCAACCGTGTCTCCCGCGTGATGTGCCGCAACTGGACGCCGATCCAAATGAGAGAAGCGAAGGTCATGACGACGGCGACCGTCTGGCCAATATAATAGATCTCTTCGAGGGTCATGCTCCTCCCCTTTGGCATCTGGGCCTGAGGCTATTGATACACAGTCCAGGATGGCGGGTTAGAGCTATGGCGAAGAATTAATCGCTCGGCACCGCGAATCGAGACGATCTCCAAGTGGAGTGGACATCACTTCAGGATTACATCGTCTCGCCCCGACCTGACGCATTTAGCGGCGCTCGGATCTTTCCTCTCAATATTCACGCGACATTATGTCTGCTGACAAGAAACTGTCGCGAGGGCAGACTATCAGCACGTAACAGGCGGCGACGCGTTTGATTCTTACAAATTCGAACCGCCACGCATGAAAGGGTTTGGAAGCACACAGGACAGGCGAGGCGTTCGCTCACTTTCGAGCGAACAAACCGATAGAGGAGCCTTGTCATGTCGATCAAACTGTTGTCTGCATCCGCGTTTGCTCTCGCCACTTTGTTGGCTACCGTTCCTGCATTTGCTGACGTCACAATCACCGAGCAGCGCTCTGTGACTGTGCGATACGGCGATCTTAACGTGTCCACACCTGACGGCGCGCAAGAGCTGCTGGGACGCATTTCCCGTGCAGCGGCGATGGCCTGCGAAGGCCCGCGAATCGGCACCGATCTTGCCGGTGAACCGGCAAGGAAAGCCTGCATAAACGATGCGATTGATCGCGCTGTTGCCGAGGTCGGTGCGCCGCTGGTTGCGGAGGCGCGCGGTACAAGCCTTGCCGGCGCAAGCTTGGCGCAGAAGTAAGTTTCGCTTTCAACTCACTCGATGCTTTCATTCGGGGCGGCAATTTCCGCTCCGAATGAAAGATTGTTGCGCGCGCTCAATCTGGACGGCGGTTAACTTCGCAAAGCGCTTCTTATAAGATGCCAAGCGTGCCAATCTCCAACAAATGGGAGAACGCCATGGCTAGCAAGACCCTTTCGGAACGCGCCGACGAACTCGAACATGAGCAGATTGCCAAGCTCATTCCAGCAAAGTCCGTTCTTTATACATCGGGCGAGGAAGACCCAACGCAAGTCAACTCGTTCCCGCAGCTGGGGCCCGGTGAATATTATTTGATGGGCCATGATCCGCGTCTCAAGAAGATGCCCGAGCGGCCAACTCTTTTCGATTTCTTCCGCTTGCGATTCTTCGCCGCCGACCATGTGTTGCAAAGCGCGCGGCTGGCGCGGCTCGCGGGGCATCCCGACAAGGTCGTGCTCGCTTGTTTGCTGCATGACATCGCCGTCATGGGATTTATCCGCAGCGATCACGGTTATTGGGCGGCCCAACTGATTGCGCCCTACGTCGATGAAGAAGTCGCGTGGGCCGTGCGCGCGCATCAAGTTTTGCGTTTCTTTCCTGATCCGTCCGTCGGCTACGAATATCCTGAGGCCTATATCCAGCTGTTCGGCGAAGGCTTTCGTCCTGAGCCTTATGTCGTGCGGGCCTATGAGAAGATGAAGAGCCACAAATGGTATATGACGGCGCGGCTCATCACGCTCAACGACATCTATTCCTTCGATCCCAATGTGAAGGTCGAGCTGGGCGACTTCGAAGATCTGGTCGGGCGCCACTTCCGCCAGCCCGAAGAGGGCCTCGGCTTCGACGACAGTCCTTCAGCGCATATGTGGCGCACGATCAACTGGCCGACACGCGCGCTTTAGGCGCTACCTCGTCCACTCCGCCAGCCAATCGAGCATGGATTGCGGCGTCTGGTGATGGCCGTCGGTAATCTCGTAGCTGCTGGTGAGCACTTTCCCGTCCGGTTCGGCGATGACGATCCACGGAATGCCGTTGACCTTGGCGTGAAAGCGCGCAGGGATTTGCTGATTATGATCGAAGCGGCCGACATCCACTTGGGCCGTCTCGAAATTGTTCTCGACAAACTTCCTGGCCTTCGGAAGCGCAAGCACGCCCGCAAGAATACGGCAATCGCTGCACCAATTGGCACCCATCTCGATCATGACGCGCTTGCCACTGGCCTTGGCGCGGGCAAACGCACTGTCGACCGCCGCATTCGCGTCCGCCTTCTCGTCATAGGGCATGGGCAAAGGCGTCGCCAAATGCTTGGTGTCCGCGACTTCCAGCTTGGGCGCGGGCGCGGCAAGACCGACCGAAGGCAAAACTGCGAGCCATAACGCAACAAGCGTTCTCATTTCACATCCCATTCCAGCCACATCTCGGTGACGCCATGGACAATTCCCGTTGCCGTCTTCGGCACTGTGCCAGACTTGATGCGAAAATCCGGAATGCGCTTGAGCCACTCATCAAGAAAGATTTTGAGCTGTGCGATACCGAGGCTTTGCCCCGGACATTTGTGCACGCCATTTGAAAATGTCATATGCATCTTCGCATCGGGCCGCCTGAAATCGACGGTGAACGGATCTTTGAAGATCGTCTCATCGAAGCTGTAAAGGATGGCCGGCAGCAAGATCTGCTCGCCGGATTTCATGTCCACGCCCTTATAGGTCACATCGTCACGCATGACGCGGGCAATGTTGGAGATAGAGAAGCGCCGCAGCATCTCATCGATCGCGCGCGGAATGAGTGAGGGCTCCTCAACGAGCTGCTTGCGATGCCCCGGGCTTTCAGCAAGAAATTTCGCAAACCACCCCATCATCGCCTGCACGGTATCGAAGCCGCCGCCGAGATAGGCGTTGACGATGCCGAATGCTTCAGCGTCATTCACCGGCCGCCCGAAGACTTCGCTAATGAGGGCCTTTGAAATGACGTCTGTTCCGGGATGTGCGCGACGCTCCTGGATCAGCTTGTTCACATAGTGCCGAAATCTCATTCCAGGCGCGCTCGCGCGTTGCTCGCGTCGCCGCGCGAATTGTCGTTTGCGTTGTGAAGCAGGCGATCAAAATCCCCGAGCGGCAGATCGCACATATTGAGGAAGATGAGCATCGGCATTTGATGCCGAAAGCCATGATGAACTCGCATTCGCCATTGGGATAAAAGCTGTCGATCGATCCTTGCCGCCATTTCGCGCGCCGGAGCCGTCTCCTTCTCGACCGCATCCGGCGTGAAAGCCGGCATCATCAATCGGCGGTATTCAGTCATGCTCGGGCGGGTCCTGTTCGACCGGCACGAGGCGCGGACGATCTATCTTCGGGATGAAAACGGCGCTCGAGGAGAACTTCTGATAGTCGCCAAGAATCTCTTTGATGTCGGGGCCTTGCGTCGCGACCCAATGCCCGCCATTGCGCGGCGTCCAGAAGAATGGCGGCTTCTCATGCAGAGGCGCGAGCGCGAGGAACGGATCGCGATCCGAGCCTTCGGGGGCGAAATAATCGAAATCGACGACAAGGTCCTGCGGAACATGTGGCGGAATTTGTGCGTTCTGCATTGCTGGGCCCCGTTCTTCGTGTTGCCGCAGCCTAGCCTAGGATCTCAGGCGAGGGAATTACAGCGTTGAGGCACGCGCGCACAATGGCGCGTCTGCAACCCCGGGCGCGGGCCAGCTCACAAAGCTCAGGTGGCAACAATCCGCCCGGATGTTCAAAGGGCCGCGGATCAGGCCTTGGGCAGTATGTCCATCGGATCGACCGGCTTGCGGTCCTTGCGGATCTCGAAATGTACTTGAGGCACGCCACGCTGCCCGTCTCGCCGGATTCTGCAATCTCCTGACCTTGCTGAACGAACGCGCCGCGCTTGACCAGGATGCGGCTGTTATGTGCGTAGGCAGAGACATAACCGTCGTCGTGACGAATGAGAATGAGATTGCCATAGCCGCGCAGCTCGTTGCCGACATAGATGACTTCGCCCGCGCGCGTGGCGCGCACGGCCGTGCCTATGGGCGCGGCGATATTGACACCGTCATTGCGACGGCCGGCATCCTTGGGTCCGAATGCGGACAGGATGCGTCCGCTCACCGGCCAGATAAATGAATGCTTGGATGGTGAGGCGATGCTTGCATGCTGCTCCGGCGCGACTTTGGCGCTGGCTGGCGGGACAGGCGCTTCGCCGACATGTAAGAGCGGCCCGCCTTCTGCCTTGGCGGGATGCAACACCTCAGGCTTCGCATCGGCGACCTGTGCCTGCTTCGCCTCAGTTTCTATCTCTGCAATTTCGGCCGGAGCCCCAGCATCGAGCCGCAGCTTCTGGCCAACCTTGATTTGATTGGGTGATGATAGGTTGTTGACCTTGATGATCTCGCTGAAGCGCACATGTTCCTCACGCGAGATGGAGGCGACTGTCTCACCGGGCATCACGATATGCACTTTACCGGCAGGCGCGCGCGCCGTGTTCGATGCTTCGGATGTAATCGAGCTCGATGCAGAAACCGGCGCGGACGAAGCAACGGATTGTTGGACAAGCGCCTGACTTGGAGCAGGGGCTGGCGCCGGCTGTGCCGAAGCCGTCGACGTCGTGTCGTCGCCGGGAATGATCAGCCGCGTGCCGATCTTGAAGTCATAGGGCGGCTTCAAATTGTTGGCATCGATCACGGCTTGGCGCGACACATGATAATTGCGGCCGATCGCAAACAGAGTCTCGCCGGACTTCACGATGACTGTTTGCGGCCCGGCATCGGAAGCAGGCGCTGACGTTTCGGCCGTCACCTGTGGTGCCTGCGATTGCGGGGCCTCTGTGGTGGTTTGCGCTTGAGGTACAGGCGAAAGCTCAGCGCTTTGCGAAAGCGGCGGAACGATGCCGTGCGGCTGTTCAGCCTCGATCGGCTCCGAGGACGCGGCGCCCGATGGCGGAGGCAAGGTCGCGCCGGTAATTCCAAGTGGCTCGGATTGCACCGGCGCCAAACCCGCCGTGCGCATCGACGGATCACCGCTCGATGTGATTGGCGCGCTCGAAGAGCCGTCTTGAGCAATCGTATCGCCGGTGCTTCCGAACTGATGGTAGACGACCGGCGCGTAGTTGCCGGATGCGCAAGCCGCTAAGCATAGAGCGCTCGCAAGCGACAGCATCCGATTGCGCTTTGGCGAATTAACGATCAACCGGACCACTACCACGCTCCTTCAAGGTTCGCGTGCAACGCCTTCAAGTGCCGGAACGAAACGCACCGGAATGAGCTCTGTTTGATTAAGCCCGTCTTTTGTGCGCTCAAGCTTCACGACGCGTTGCGAATCTGGGGATTCTCCAAAAGGCATAATCAAAATTCCCCCAGCCTTCAACTGCTGCGCTAACTCGGTGGGCTGATGCTTAATCCATGCCGTCAGGATGATGCGATCGAAGGGCGCGACCTCTGGCCAGCCCTTCAAACCATCTCCAATTTGCAGCGTCGTATTAACAATTCGTAAACGATCGAGACGTGCCTGCGCCTCAAGCGAAACTGCGCGAAATCGCTCGAGCGAATAGACCCGGCGCGCCAGATGCGAGAGCACCGCGGTTTGATAGCCCGAGCCGGTGCCGATCTCCAGAACGGTCATCCGCTCGCCGACTTCAAGCTGCTGAGTCATGTAGGCGACAACGAAAGGCTGGCTGATCGATTGGCCCTGCGCGATCGGCAGTGCCTTGTTGTCCCAGGCCTCACGGCGAAACACGTCCGGCACGAACTCTTCGCGCGGCACCTTCTCGATCGCCGTCAAGTACACGCTGGTCGGTGATGCCTTGGCGGCGCAGCTCCATCAGGAGACGAATGGCCTCCTCGCGTTCGCTCATCGCTTCTTGGTTCTTTACTTTCGGTCCCGGACCGCTGCCGCCGGCCCTTCCGGCGCCGATTCCATCCGGCCCTTCAAGCTGGTGAGCGCCGCCTCATGCGTCAAGTCGAGATGCAAGGGCGTCACTGAAATGTGCCCCTCTTGGATAGCACAGAGATCTGAATCGAGCGCCGGCTTGGCGCGTGTGCGCTCGAAGCCAAGCCAATAATAAGGCACGCCGCGCGCATCCTCGCGCTCGATAATGCGTGTGCCGTGATCATCGCGCTGACCCTGGCGGGTGATAACGGTGCGCGCGACCTCAAGCGGATGAAGATCCGGGAAATTGATGTTGAGCAGGACGCCGTGCGGCCAGCCAGCTTCCAGAAGCTGCGCAATCAGAGATGGCCCATGATATTCGCAAACCGACCAGCGCACTTCATCGCTCGTGGTGCCGAAGCTTTGGCTGAGCGCAATCGAGGAAATGCCAAGCGCACAGCCTTCCATCGCACCGGCGACGGTGCCGGAATAGGTGATGTCCTCGGCGATGTTGGAGCCACGGTTCACGCCTGAAAGAACGAGATCCGGCAGGCGCGCATCACCTTCGGCCTTACCGACCTTGGGGATGATGTGTTTCGCGCCCATCATCACGCAATCGGTGGGTGTGCCTTGCACGGCAAACTTGCGCGCACCGACCTGGCGCATGCGAATGGGGATGTGCAACGTTAACGAATGCGAGGCGCCCGATTGCTCGCTCTCGGGCGCGACAAGCCAGACATCCTCGCTGAGCGCATGCGCGATCTTTTCCAAGGCCGCCATTCCGGGCGCGTTGATGCCGTCATCATTGGTAACGAGCACGCGCAGGCGTTTTTCCCTTAGTCGCTTGAGCGCGGGTGTTTCAAGGATTTCATTCATCTGTCACATCACCAAACAAGGACGCCATGCCTCCTCCCGAGGAGAAGACATGGCGCCAATCGCCCGCTACTTCAAGCCGCGATCAGGCCGCAGCCGCTTCGTCGACCGATCCTTCCGTTAACAGGCGGTAGGCGACACCGCCTGCCACCACGATCAAGGGCCGTATGACAATTCCATAAAGGAAGCTGCCGGCGGCGATCAAAGGCGCCTTAGAGGCCATCGCCTCAAGATTATGCAATTGCCATTGGTTCATCGTATTTTGCACGCCCTCTGGATCGCCGCGATGCATTTGCACGCTTCGCACAAGATCCAACACACCTGAAAAATATTCGGGATAGAGGACCGCAAAGAACACGCCGGCAACAACGCCAATGAGCACGATCCACAAGAGCCAATAGAAGAACAGCGCCCATGACGCGCCCTTCGTTGCTGACCACGAAGGACCAATGCCGATGCCCTCCGCGCCGATTGTCGCAGCAAAGCAGAGTGAAAGCCGCAAATCCACCCAGATGAAGAAGATGACTAACGCGAGGCACGCAACCAGCGCGGCAATGCCAGCAGCTGCTTTCGACACCGCGCTCAATGTCAGGCCCGCGAGCGCAACCACAACAGCCCCGCCGATCGCAATCGCCACGAAGAGCAAAACCACCAGGACGAAGGTGAGCAGCATGCGAAGCTCATCGCTAGCGAAACGCAGATAAATGAAGCCCGGCTTCTGTCCGCGGACAACCAGGCGAAGTAGCCCCGAATAGATCATCGGGTAGAGGATCAAGGCCGCGACGAAGACGAGCGCCAGCCACTTGAACACCGGTGCCATGGCCTGTAGCCGGCCAATCGGATCCTGGTGCGCGTCAATCTGCATCGCATGCATCTGCAATGGGACCATCTTCGCGTTGACCCAATAGCCGAGCCCTGCAAGCACGGCGACCGGCACAAGCACGACCTTGAGAACATCGGCATAGTGGCTGAACACAAACGCGAATGTCGCGCTGAACGCCTTGACGACCGGAAGTTTCATGAGCGCTGTCCCCTCTTTATGATTTCACGAGCCCCGCCCCTTCAGGCTCACCGATCTTCATTCGTGAGGCGTTTATTATTCCCGGCTACGGCCGCGGGCCGCAAAGCGCCATGCCCTCGCATGGTAAGGTGGGCATGGCGTTGCTTCGGTTCAATACATTACGCCTCGGTGCTTTGCGATTCTTTCGCCAACAAGCGCCATGCAACACCGGCCGAGCAAATCAGAAGCGGATAGACCACGAGGCTCATCACCGCGCCGAAACCGATAAGCAGCGGCAGCTGATGCGACATGGACTGGAACATCTGCCTTTCTGCCTCGATAACTGCCCGTGCCCCTTCTGCATTCCCGCCGGCGTGCACCGACGCGCTCTGCGCGATGGTCGCAAAGCTCGCAAACATCCCAGGCATGAAAAACGCCATGAACACGCCCTGAACAACGGCCAGCAGAACCCACCACAAGATCCAGTAGAACAGAAGGCTCCACACCGCGCCCTTGGTCGCCGACCAGGAAGGCCCGATGCCGATCTTGCCGCTTCCAACCGCAGCCGCCGATGACAGCGACAAGCGCAATGCGATCCAGATCAAGAGAACGATATAGCCAACGCCTAGAACGAGACCGACAATTGGTGCGATCTCCTTCGCTGCCGCGTTCAAGCCAATGGCCAAAGCCGCAATCGCCAAAGCACCAATGATGTAAATGACGAACAGCAACAAGCCCTTGAGGATGAAGGTGATCAAGACGCGGAATTCGTTGCCACCCCAACTCAGATAGACAAAAGCGGGCTTCTCATTGTTGATGGCCAAACGCAGCAGCCCGGCAACCATCATCGGGATGACGATGATCTCAGCCAGAAAGACAATGCCACTTGCCGACATGATCGGCTGTATGGCCGCAAAGATGGCCGCGGGGTCGTGCTGCCCGCTCATGCTTTCCGCCGTGTCGAGAAACTGAGTCAGTTGATCGAACAAGCGCGGCATGAGCCAGTAGCCCAAGCCTGCAAATACCAAGACCGGCACGATAACGATCTTGATGACATCGAGAAAATTGCCAAATACAAGGGCGAAGGTGTCGCCGAACGCCTTGATGACTGGGAGCTTCATTTTTGGTTTCCCCCTTATTAGGCTTGTTGCCTCGCGGCGTGCTCCGAACGCCCAGACCGGATCATACGCCTTTCACGCGGCATTTGCTTGACACAACCGGCCACGCCCGCACTTAAGCGGCAGAGTTATCCGTATGCAGACGATACAGGATTTCGGTGCCGACAATTCTAAGGACGAATCCAGCACCGGTGAGCACAATCAGCGCGGGTAAAGCGACCGGCAGGAAAAGCCCCTGCAAATATGGCGGTATGCCGAACTGATGCGGGAAATGTACGCTCTTGAGCGGCAGAATTTCGCTGAGCACGCCGCCAATCGCAGCGACATAGGCAAGCAGGACCACCGGGCCCAGCATAAGAAGCCAGAAGCCGAAGAGGTGCCAGACCTCGCCACGCGAAGTGTCCCATGCAGTGCTAAAGCCGATCTTCTCAAGCGCGATGGATGTTGGCGCCACGAATGTCAGACGAAGATCAACCCAGATGATCGCGATCGCGCAGGCTATGACGCTGGCAAGCAGCGCCAAACCCATATCCGCCTGATCTCGCGTGAAGAAGCCGACAAGGCCCACGACGATCAAACAGATGATGATGGCGACCGCAATGAAGAGAAGGCGCACAACGTAAGCGATGAAGAGCGCGCCAATGAGGCGCCACTCGTCGAGACCGAGCTGAAAGTAAAATGGCCAGCGCGTCCACTCACCGCGTAAGATCGGTTTCAAGACGCCCGCGGTTGCGATCGCCAGAACGAGAAAGCTGCCGATTTGGATAAGATTGCTCCAACTCGACAGCTCTTGAAAGCGCACCGCCAATTCCTGGGTGGCAACATCTCCGCGCACGGTGCTTGCAGCTTCAAGAGCGTGGAAGAGCTGCACCGCGAACCAGCCATTCGCCGCGCCAATGAGTTCAAACGGCAACCAGAGCACACGAACGAGATTCGGAATATTGCTGAAAACGAACCCGTAGGTGCCGCCAACGGCGCGAAATATCGGCAAGCTCATGATGGCCCCCGCCCCATGCTGCGCCGCTGAGTTTCGGCGCGTTTTGTGGCGGTTATATCACAAGTCAGGCAGCAATCACATCAACGCCCATATAGCGCTTGAGCGCATCAGGCACGGCGATCGAGCCATCGGCCTGTTGATAAGTTTCGAGGATCGCAACCAGCGTGCGCCCGACCGCAAGCCCGGAACCGTTGAGCGTATGAACGAAGCGCGTGCCCTTCGCGTCACCCTTGGGGCGATAGCGTGCTTGCATGCGCCGGGCTTGGAAATCGCCGCAATTCGAGCAGCTGGAAATCTCGCGGAATCGCCCCTGCCCCGGCAACCACACCTCGATGTCGTAGGTCTTCTTGGCGGAGAAGCCGATATCGCCCGTGCACAGCTTCATGGTGCGGAAATGAAGACCCAGGCGCCGTAGCACTTCTTCTGCGCAATTCGTCATGCGCTCATGCTCTTCTTCGCTCTTGTCGGGCGTGGTGATCGAGACAAGCTCAACTTTGGAGAATTGATGCATGCGGATCATGCCGCGCGTGTCCTTGCCCGCCGCGCCTGCTTCGGCACGGAAGCACGGCGTGTAAGCCGTCATACGCCAAGGCAGTTCTTCTTCGCTCAGGATTTGTTCGCGCGCGAGATTGGTGAGCGGCACTTCAGCGGTCGGAACAAGCCACAGCCTTTGCTTATGCGCTTCGGCGAGAACCTCCTCGGTTCCAATTGCGAGCGCCCTGGCCATGGCTTCAGCTTCGAGCGTTCCATTATTAGGGGCAAGCTCTTCCATCGCCTCGCCGAAACCTTCGCTAAGGCTCCGAAACCAGCTCTCCGTGTTGTCCCCTTTGTACGCCACGAATTGGTCATCATAGAATTTCGGCAGCTGGCCGGTGCCAAACATCGTGCGATCGAGCACAAGCATGGGGGGGAAACTTCGGTGTAGCCGAACTCCTCCGTGTGCAGATCGATCATGAAGCTGGCGATTGCGCGCTCGAGCTTGGCGAGACCCTTTTTCAAGACCACAAAACGCGCGCCCGACATGCGTGCCGCGGCCTCGAAATCCATCTGGCCGAGCGCTTCACCGAGATCGAAATGCTCTTTGGGCTTGAAGTTCAACTCACGCGGCTTACCCGTGCGGCGGATCTCGACATTGTCGTTCTCATCCTTGCCGTCGGGCGTGTCGGCGGCCGGCATGTTCGGCAGCGCCGCGAGCACCGTTTCAAGCTCTGCATCGATCGCCTTCTGCTCGGCTTCATTGTCGGCGATTGCATCCTTGATACCGGCAACTTCGGCCATAAGCGATTGGGCGCCCGTTTCGTCTTTCTTGGCTTTCGCCTGGCCGATCTGCTTGGAGGCTTCGTTGCGGCGTGCCTGCAGGCGCTGCAGCTCGGTCACGACCAAGCGGCGCCGCTCATCGATCTCCAATATCTCGCGCGAACGCGGCTCCAGCCCGCGCCGCCCAAGCGCCTTATCAAAGCCATCGGGATCGTGGCGAATGAACTGAATGTCGTGCATGGCCGGCGCCTTTCAGAACGTCCAATGTCCATCATCCCGGATCTGCGAAGAGCATTTCATGCTGCATCGCGTCCAGGATGACAAGTGTGCGCCCTAAGGCCCGGCAGGGGTGATACCAAGCGCGGCGTCGTGCTCGGCCTGGCGCTTCTTTCGCCCGCGCTCCACCCAGACGGCCGACCAGATCGAAATCTCGTAAAGCAGCATCAGCGGGATGCCGAGGCTGATCTGGCTCAAGGGATCGGGCGGCGTCAACACCGCGGCGACAGCAAACACGACGACGATCGCATAACGGCGCCATTTCCTGAGCCCCGCCGCCGTCACGATCCCGACGCGCGCGAGCAATGTCAGCAACACCGGCAATTGGAAGCACAGGCCGAACGCGAAAATGAAAGTCATGGTGAGGTTGAGATACTGATCGACCTTGGGATCGAGCTCGATCGGCAGCGGACCCTTGCCGGCGGGTACCTCGAACGACAGGAAGAACCTGAACGCGACCGGCATCACCACGTAATAGACGAGCGCGGCACCGGCGACGAACAGAACTGGCGTCGCTATCAAGAACGGCAAAAACGCGTGGCGCTCATTCTTGTAAAGGCCCGGTGCGACGAACAGGTAGATCTGCGAGGCAATGATCGGAAACGAAAGACACAGCGCGGCGAACATGCCGATGCGCACATAGGTGAAAAACGTCTCCTGCAGCGCCGTGAAAATGAGATGGCGGCCCGGAATGAGAGCCGCGAGCGGCTGGACCAGAAAGCCATAGATCTCCTTGGCGAAAATATAGCCGACGACAAAACACAGCGCGAACGCGACGAAGGAGATGATCAGGCGTTTTCTCAGCTCGACCAGATGTTCCAGCAGTGGCGCGCGCGAGCGCTCCACCTCATCCACCGGCTCGTCCGCACTCTCTGGTTCGGCGCTCATGCGCGGGCGCCACCAAGCGGGGTGACATCCTCGGCTTCGTCGCCGGAAACGGTGCCGCCTGCGGGCAACGGCTCGTCCGATTTGGCAGCGGCCTCTTTGGCGAGGACCTCGGCATTCGTCGTCTCGCGCAGCTTGGCTTCGTCCTCAGCGGTCATCGGTGCGGCGCCCGGAGCAGACGCCATCGGCGCAGCGGCAGAGGGGCCGGGCGCGATCGCCGAAGTCATGCCTGTCATCACACCGGACGTCAGCTCGCGTAGCTTGTCGTTCTCCTTGCGCAGCTCCTCAAGCTCGGCTTCGCGCGCAATCTCTTCAAAGCTTTCCTGGAACTCGCGGGCGAGCGCACGCGCCTTGCCGACATAGCGGCCGATTGTGCGCATGAGGATCGGCAAATCCTTCGGGCCCACCACCACAATGGCGATGGCCGCAACGATCAACAGCTCGGTCCAGCCGAAACCCGGCATGCGCAACGCCCTTCTTGCGCCGCCCTAAGAGGCGTGCGTCTCGTCCTTCTTGGGCTCGCTCATCGGCGCCGCCGTTTGCGACTGCAACTGCTTGGGATCGCTCGGCGGGGTCTCCTCATCGGCAAGGCCCTTCTTGAAGGCTTTGATGCCCTTGGCGACATCACCCATGAGGCCGGAAATCTTGCCCGTGCCGAACAGCACAACAACCAGCAGCGCAACGATCAGAATGTGCCAGAAACTTAGGCCACCCATCGGTTCTCTCCTCACATCCAGGGGTACACGCCCATCTTTGGCGTCAACTACATCCCCTGGCCCTTAGGACGTGCCGCAAGGGCGCGCCCGGTTCAAGTCTCGCGCGAAAATATAAGAATAGCCTTAGGTGAGCCTGCGAGGCCAATCGGCCCCCGGCCTACCGAGCTTTCTGCCATTTTCTGACGCAGGAGATAGGCCGAACCGCGCCCTGATGCCACCTATTCCTCGGATGAGAGGTCAAGCTCCGGCAGAGATTCCGAGCCGTCATCACCGTCTTCGAGCGGGTCGATCTCGGAATCGTCGGCATCATCCGGGGTTGGCACGACAAAGCCGGGCGGCACGCGCGCCGAGAGCAGGCCCGCCGCCTTCAACTCTTCGAGACCAGGCAGATCCTTGACCTGCTCGAGGCCGAAATGCTCCAGGAAAGCTTGAGAGGTGCCGTAGCAGACGGGGCGGCCCGGCGTGCGGCGGCGCCCGCGCAGGCGCACCCAGCCCGTCTCGAGCAGCACATCGAGCGTGCCCTTGGAGATCGAGACGCCCCGGATCTGCTCGATCTCCAGACGCGTAATCGGCTGGTGATAAGCGATGATGGCGAGCGTTTCGATCGCGGCGCGGCTGAGCCGGCGCGGCTCCACCCGCTCCTTCTCCATGAGGAACGCAAGATCAGGCGCGGTGCGAAATTGCCAGCGGCCGCCGATGCAAATGAGATTGACGCCCCTGCCCTCATAGAGCTTGCCTAGCTCCGCCAGAAGGCCAGGCAGCTCAATATCCGTAGGCAGACGATCTTTAAGCGTCGCTTCGTCCAAGGGCTCGCTGGCGGCAAACAAGAGCGCCTCCAGCATACGCAAAGCGAGCGGGAATTCGGTTTTGAGGCTCGTCACGTTGCCTGCCCCTTCGCCCGCCTCGCCCTCGTCGAATGCCGCGCTCGATCCGCGTGCGGATATCGGCGATCTTGCCTTCATTGCCCATTCTTGAAACCTACAAGAAGCTTTGGATCAACATCATTCTGCTTGTGGCGTCTGCGGCACATCGGGCGCAGGCGGCGGCGTATCCGGCACCGGCCTTATCCGTGGACGCAAATAGATCGGCTCGAACGTGCCCTCTTGCCGGATCTCGGCATGGCCGTCCTTCACCAGTTCCAACGCCGCGGAAAGCGAGCTTGCCAAGAAGGTGCGCCGCTCATCGCCGAGGCTGGGCGCACGCTCAGGCAGGAACGCATCGAGCCGGCTCCAATCCGGGATACGGCCGAGCATCGCTTCGAGCCGGCCGCGCGCCTCTTCGATCGCATAGATCGTCCGCTTACGGACTTGATAGGGCGTTTCCGCAATCTGATGGCTGCGCTCGATCGCCATAGGCCTTGAGCAGATCATAGAGCGTCGTAGTGAATTGCTTGCGCTTGATGAGGCGAATGCCTTCCGGCATACCGCGGGCAAACACTTCACGGCCGAGCCGGTGACGCGACATGAGCCGCGCCGCCGCATTGCGCATCGCCTCTAAGCGCTGCAACTGAAACGCCAAGCGCGCCGCCATCTCCTCGCCCGATGGCTCGCCTTCGGCCGCCGGCGGCTCGGGCAGCAGAAGACGCGACTTCATATAGGTGAGCCATGCCGCCATCACGAGATAATCGGCGGCGATCTCGAGGCGCAATTTGCGCGCGACCAAGATGAAATTCGAGATATTGGTCGGCGAGCGCGAGGATCGAGATCTTGCGCAGGTCCACTTTCTGCGAGCGCGCCAGAATCGAGAAGCAAATCGAGCGGGCCTTCAAAGCCGTCGAGATCGACAATCAGCGATTCTTCGTCCGGACCTTCGATTTGCGTGCCCGCAACAGTCAGGCTTTCGAGGCTGGAGGTGAAAACCTCGTTCGTTCGTCTTCCGTATCGGCGGGCTTTTCACGCGGGCTCATATCAGCAACTCCTTGAGCCTCTGCTCAACCTCGGTGATCTTCACTTGCGCGCGCGGCCGCTTCAAGAGCTGGATGGCATGGTCGGCCCGCGTTTTCGGTTTGCCCTCAAGTTTCGGAACCACTTTGACGATCTCCTCCATCTCGGCGAGCGTGCCATTGCAGTGAAGGATCACATCGATTCCCGCTTTGAGCGCGCGCGATGCACGGGATCCAACCGAGCCTTGAAGCGCTTCCATATTGAGATCGTCCGTCATCAGAAGACCATCAAAGCCGATCTCGCCTCGGATCACATCGGCGATCACTTTAGGTGACAGCGTCGCCGGCAAATCGGAATCGACCGCCTCGAAGATCACATGCGCGCTCATGCCGAGCGGCTGATCGTTAAGCGCTTTAAACGGTGCGAAATCCGTGCGTGAGAGTTCCTCGCGCGATGTGCCCACACGCGGCAAGGCTTTGTGTGTGTCAACGCCAGCGCGGCCATGCCCAGGCATGTGTTTGATCACCGGCAACACCCCCGCGGCAAGCACCGCCTCGGCGACCACGCGGCCAAGATCGGCGACCTCTTTGGCATTTGCGCCGAAAGCGCGATCGCCAATAATGTTGTCGGCGCCGGGCACAGGCACATCAAGGCACGGCACGCAATCCACATTGATCCCGAGCTCCGCAAGATCCTCGGCGATTAGCTGCGCGTTCAGCTCCGTCGCGTCGCGGGCCTTCTGTTGCGCGCCATGATAGATCCGCTCGTAGAGCTTACCGAATGTGCGCATGGCCGGGCGCGTGCGCCATTCCGGCGGCTTCAAGCGCTGCACGCGGCCGCCCTCTTCGTCGATCAACACCGGCAGATGCGCGCGGCCGGTCAATGCGCGGAGCGAATCGGTCAGCTTGCGCACTTGCGCCCGCGAAGCGCAGTTACGCTGGAACAGGATGAAGCCCCACGGCGCGGCGGATTTGAAGAACGCGCGCTCACTTGCCGTAAGCTCTGTGCCCTCAAGGCCGAAGATGACTGCCGCTTCCGTCATGCCTGCTCTTGTTTGCCGAGTGGGGGCTCGCCCGCGAATTGCTGGGGGCCGCCTCCAAGCATAGGCGAATTGACGGACGCCTGCGCCCGAAGCACGCCATCCGGCGCCCCGATCACAGCGAATTTGCGGCGCCGATGCGCTCAGCCTTTGACGACGAGGCAGCCCTGGCTCTTGGCCTTGAGCTGCTTGCAGAAGTCGCCCGCCGCTTCCTTGGTGTCGAAGCCGGAGACGCGCAGGCGGTAATAAGTGCCTTTGCCTGGGATGTCGGCTGTCTGGTAGTTCGGCGCATGGGAACCAACGAGATCGGCAAACTTGGCGTTGAAATTCTTCCAGGCGGTTTGCGCCGAGCCCATATCGGTGGTGGAGGCAACCTGGACCAAATAGGCACTGGCCGCACCCGCGACAGCCACCGGCGCCGCCGTCTTGGGCATCGGCGGCGGCTCGGCCGTCGCCACTTTCGTCTCGGCCGGAGGCGCTGGCTTCGCCACTTTCGGCGCGGTCGCCGGGGACACTTCCTTGTCCGCCTGCTCGATAGCAGCGGCTATGCCGTCGGCATGGCCACCGGTATCCTCTGCCGGGGCCGTGGGCGCTGCAGCCGGCTTGGCCGTGGTGGCCGGCGGCGGCGCGCTGTCCGCGACGACCAGCGGCGCGGACTTATGTGAAACCAGATCATCGCCTGAGGCTGCATCCTTGGGCGGCGCGGCAGAGGCGACCTTATCTTCGCCCGGCGAGGTGCCTTCCACGCGGTCGAAAATGATCTTGTCCTGATTGGCGAAGGTTTGCCCGCCTGGATTCTGAGGTGCCACCTTGTAGGGACCCGTCTCAGCGGAGATTACGGGAGGCGCGCCCACGGCGCCGTTGCGTACGCCTTGCATGTAGGCGAGATAGACGAAACCGGCGAAGGCGGCGATCAGCGCTAGAAGGCCGATCATCCTCAACGCGCCCCATTTGTTCTCATCAATTTCGGTGGCGTCGTAGGTCTCAGGGTCCTCGGACATCTCGTTACTCTCCATGCCGGTCGTCGACATGTTAGACCTCCTCAGGTCTCAACCATGAGACCGCAATTGCAAACATCCGCCCCCCGACTTCAATTGCACGCGATTTCAGAGAACTAACTAACGGCCCAAGCCCATTGGAGCAACTGCAAAACAGAAGCCGCTCGATCAACTCACAAAAATCAGATGCCGGCCGAGAGATCGAACAATCTTTTATGCTCCTGAAGTGCGAATCGGTCGGTCATTCCGGCGATGTAATCGCAAACAACCCGTGCGGTTCGGCGCTCATCCAGGTTCTCGCACGTGCGGGCCCAATCGGTCGGCAGCGTCTCGGGATTGCCAAGAAACAAGCCGAACAAATCACTGATGATGCGCTTCGCTTTGGTCATCGAACGATTGACTTCAAAGTGGCGGTACATGTTGGTAAACAGAAATTGACGCAATGCTTGAACATGCCCCCGCATCTGCGATGAAAAGGCTACGGTAAACTCGCCAGCTGCGCGGATGTCATCGGCGTTTTGGGGTTGCAACCGCTCAAGCCGGCGCCCTGTCTCGGCATAAGCGTCGTCGATCCAGAGCGTTATCAGCCGCCGGATAGTCTCCTGGATGAGCCGTTTGCGCTCCAGCCCCGGATAGCGTTCTTCGACAAGCGCCACCACCTCACCGACCAGCGGGATCGCGCGCAGATCCTCGATGGTAAACAGCTCCGCCCGCAAACCATCGTCGAGATCATGATTGTTATAGGCAATATCATCCGAGATGGCGGCGACCTGCGCCTCGGCCGAAGCGAAGGAGGCGAGCTCCAAATTCTGCTGAGCGTTGTAGGCGGCGAGAACTTCGGGAAGCGGCTTGGCATGAGGGCCAATGAGCGGCCCGTTATGTTTCGCAATCCCCTCCAGAGTCTCCCAAGTCAAATTTAGTCCATTGAATTCGGCATATCGGGCCTCAAGCTCAGTAATCACATGAAGAGTCTGAGCGTTGTGGTCGAACCCGCCATAGGGCGCCATGCAGACCTGGAGAGCGTCCTCGCCGGCATGACCGAAGGGCGGGTGACCGAGGTCGTGGGCAAGCGCAAGCGCCTCAGCGAGATCCTCATCGAGCCGCAGAGATCGGGCTAGAGTGCGAGCGATTTGAGAGACTTCAAGCGAATGAGTAAGACGTGTTCTATAGTAGTCGCCGTAATGGGCGACAAAAACTTGGGTTTTATGCTTTAGGCGGCGGAAAGCGCCGGCGTGGATGAATTCGGTCGCGATCGCGTTGAAACGGGGTGCGAGTTGGGCTTTCGGGCTCGGGATAGCGGCGGCCGCGGCTTTGGGCCGGATTGCTGGCATAAGGGGCGCGGCCGGGCGGCTGAGAAATGTTCAAATTGGTCCTCTTGGGCAGACGGCCCTTGGCCGGTGCCTATGGGCGCCTTAAATAGTTGTGAAGCCGGGCGGTGTCGAATCCCGCCCCAGGGAACCTGAGATGAGTGACGTATTGGACAAGCCTCCTGTGACGATTTCATCAAGCGCGGCCAAGCGCATTGGCGAGATTTTGTCCGCCGAGCCGGAAGGCACGATGCTGCGCATCTCGATCACCGGCGGCGGCTGCTCGGGCTTTTCCTATAGCTTCACCCTGGATGATGCGCGCGGGGAGGATGACCTCCTCATCGAGCGGGACGGCGCCAAGCTGCTGATCGATGAGGTCTCGCTCGAATATATGCAGGGCGCCGAGGTCGACTTTGCCGACGATCTGATCGGCCAAGCCTTCAAGATCAATAATCCCCTAGCCAAATCCTCCTGCGGCTGCGGCACCAGCTTTTCGGTCTAGGAACCTATTGAGGCGGTCGCCCTTCGTCCCTAGCTTCGGGCCATGCGCATTGCCACCTGGAACGTCAACTCGCTCAAAGCCCGCATGGACGCCGTGACCCAATGGGTCAAGGATTTTGCGCCCGACATCTTGTGCATGCAGGAGATCAAGCTTGTCGACGAGCAGTTCCCGACTCTTCGAGTTCCAGGCGCTGGGCTACAACTGCGCGGTTCACGGGCAGAAGAGCTATAACGGGGTAGCCATCATCGCCAAGCGGCCGATTGAAGACGTGACGCCGCGCCTGCCGGGCGACGATGGTGACGATCATGCGCGCTATCTCGAAGTCGTGGTCACCGGCGACAAGCGGCCGGTGCGCGTCGCCTCGATCTATCTGCCAAACGGCAATCCGGCGCCCGGCGAGAAATATGATTACAAGCTCGCCTGGATGGACCGGCTGACAAAACACGCGCGCATGCTGCTCGCGCTCGAAGAGCCGACCGTGCTGGCCGGCGATTACAATGTGATCCCGACCGAGCATGATGTGTGGGACCCGGCACCCTGGGTAGGAGATGCATTGTTCCTGTCGGCGACGCGCGCGCATTTCCGATCGCTGATCAATCTCGGCTACACCGATGCCTTGCGTGCCTGTCATGCCGAGCCGGGGCTTTATACGTTTTGGGATTATCAAGCCGGTGCCTGGCAGAAGAATCACGGCATTCGCATTGATCATCTGCTGCTTTCGCCGCAAGCCGCGGACCAACTGAAGACCGCAGCAATCGACACGCGCCCACGCGGCTGGGAAAAACCTTCCGATCACGTTCCCGTCTGGTGCGAGCTCGATCTCTAATCGATTGTCAGAGATCGCTGGCTCATTCGTCGATCAAATAAGCACATCACGTGTCCGTGATGTCGCATCCGCCGCTCATGCACCGTGCATCGACAGGGTACGCAAGAGCGGTAGGAGGCGACATGTTCAAGCGGCTAATTCCACTTTCAATTGCTATTCTCTGCATGGGTGCTGTGGCTGTCCGGGCCGTGGCAAAGGACGCCCCGACCAAGATAAAGATCCTCGGTGGCACTGAAGGTACGTCCGAGACAGTTCGCTTTGGCGATCTCGATATCAATTCGCCGTCGGGCGCAAAGGTGCTTCTGGGACGCATTACAGTTGCAGCCACGAGACTGTGCGACGCTGGCGGGCGAGATCTCCGGAAAAACACGGCTAAAGCGCCATGCATTCGCGCGATCGTCGATAAGACCGTTGCGGCAATCGACAGCCCGGCCTTAACCGGTCTCAACGAGAGCGGACACAAGACGAGCACTTAAGAGGCGGCAACATGTCAACCAAGAGATGGCTCAGCTTTGCTCGGCCATCTTTCGGTCAGCGTAGGATTGTGAAGCCGTAATTCTTGAAGATTTGTGCGGCCCCGGACCCTTCGACTGCCGCGAGAAAGTCCTTCGCCTGCGGCGATGTCGTGTCTGCAATCAACGCAATCGGATAAACGATCGGCGGATGCGAATCGTCCGGAAACACGCCCACAATCCTGACACCCGGATCGACATGCGCATCCGTCTCATAAACGATGCCGAGCGGCGCTTCTCCTCGCGAGACGAAAGCAAGTGCAAATCGGACATTGTCGGCGCGCGCAAGCCTAGCTGAAACCGAATCCCAGACACCAAGCTTGGTAAGCGCCTCCTTGGCATAACGCCCAGCAGGAACGGAATCGGTATCTGCAACGGCGAGCCTGCCGGCGCCAAGCACTTGGGCAAGCGGGAAACCCGGCGCGATCTTGATTTCGATCTTGCTGCTCTTAGGCGCAATCAGCACCAGGCGGTTACCGACGAGATCCTTGCGCGTCGAAACCTCGATGAGCTTTCGCTGCTCCAGGTAGTCCATCCACGTCGTATCGGCCGAAACGAATATATCGGCCTGATTGCCCGCCTCGATCTGGCGCGCAAGCTGCGAGGACGCTGCAAAGGAGAATGTCACATGATTGCCGGTGGCGGCGTCATATTGCTTGCCGATCGCGCTCAAGGCATCGGTCATCGAGGCGGCGGCAAACACCGTGACACCTTCCGCAGCCTGCGCGATCTGGCTCGCGCATATTATAATGCAGGCGGCGATCGCGGCCCCGACGCGTGACGGCACTCTCATTGGAAGATCTCACGCTATATCCAAATAAATATAGCGTTCCAATTAGCGGGCCGCAACCGTCACAATTGCGCCAGCTAGATATCCGCGTAAACGTGTGACTCTTCCTTTGCGCCGGGATGAGTCACCGCGCCTTTGGATGCGGGGCCGACAAGCTGCGCGAACTTCCAAAGCATGCCGGAGGTGTACATGTTTTTCTTGGGCTTGAAAGCTCTTCTTGCGTTCTGCCAACTCGGCCGCGGATAGCTCGACATCGAGCGTGCCCTTCTCGGCATCGATCGAGATCATGTCGCCATCCTTCAACAAGCCGATCGGCCCGCCGTCCGCCGCTTCGGGGCCGACATGGCCGATGCAGAAGCCGCGGGTCGCGCCTGAGAAACGCCCATCGGTGATGAGCGCAACCTCATCGCCCATGCCCTGGCCATAGAGCGCCGAAGTGGTCGACAGCATCTCGCGCATGCCCGGCCCGCCTTTGGGGCCTTCGTAGCGGATGATGAGCACATCGCCTTTTTTGTAATTCTTGGCTTCGACCGCCGCGAAGCAATCCTCCTCGCAATCGAAGACGCGCGCGGGCCCGCGGAATTGCAGCTTCTTCATGCCGGCGACCTTGACGATCGCACCATCGGGCGCGAGCGAACCCTTAAGACCGACGACACCGCCGGTCGTGGATATCGGATTGCTCAGTGGACGGATGACTTCCTGATGCGTGTTGAATTTCACGTCCTTCAGATTCTCGGCGATGGTCTTGCCGGTGACCGTCATGCAATCGCCGTGCAGATCAGCCCGCCATCGAGCAGGACTTTCATCAGCACCGGCATGCCGCCCGCCTCGAACATGTCTTTGGCGACGAAGCGCCCGCCGGGCTTCAGATCGGCAATGATAGGGCGTCTTACGAAAAACCTCGGCGACATCCATGAGATCGAACTCGATGCCGGCTTCATGCGCGATGGCGGGCAAATGCAACGCGCGCATTGGTCGAGCCGCCGGTCGCCGCAACGATGACGGCGGCATTCTCGAGCGCCTTGCGCGTGACGATGTCGCGCGGACGGATGTTCTGCGCGAGGAGGTTCATCACCGCGCGGCCGGAAGCCTCGGCAAATAAATCGCGGCTCTCATAAGGCGCAGGCGCGCCCGCCGAGCCGGGTAGCGCAAGGCCGATCGCCTCGGAAACGCACGCCATGGTGTTGGCGGTGAACTGCCCGCCACAGGCACCGGCGGAAGGGCATGCAAGGCACTCAAGCTCGTGTAGATAATCGTCATCGATCTTGCCGGCGGAATGCTCGCCAACCGCCTCGAAGACATCGAGCACCGTCACGTCCTTGCCGCGAAAGCGGCCCGGGAGAATCGAGCCGCCATAGAGAAAGACGCTCGGCACATTGAGGCGCAGCATCGACATCATGAGGCCGGGCAGCGATTTATCGCAGCCGGCGACGCCGACGACCGCATCATAGCAATGGCCGCGCACGGTGAGCTCGACAGTGTCGGCGATCCAATCGCGCGAGACGAGCGAGGACTTCATGCCCTCATGGCCCATGGCGATGCCGTCAGTCACCGTGATGGTGCAGAACTCGCGCGGCGTGCCGCCCGCCTCCTTCGACGCCGACCTTGGCGACCTCTGCCTGGCGTTTGAGCGCGATATTGCACGGCGCCGCCTCATTCCAGCAGGACACGACGCCGACGATCGGGCGGTGAATCTCCTCCTCGCGTGAGGCCCATCGCGTAATAGTAGGAGCGGTGCGGCGCGCGCTCGGGCCCTTCCGTCACATGGCGGCTGGGCAGGCGCGATTTATCGAAAGCTCTTGGCGTCCATGGCTCATTTCCTTTGAAGAGGCGCCGCAGCATACTCGGCGGCCTCAGCGAGGCAAGTCACATCAGCCATGAGCGGTGGCCAAACCCTTGATAGCTACGCGAGCGAGGTGCGCGATTTCGTCTTCGCCGTGCGGGATTTCATCTGTGTCACACTCGGCGCAGATGGCGTTGGTGTTTATCTTCACGGCTCGCTGGCCATGGGCTCCTTCTACCCGCCCAAGAGCGATATCGACATTCTGGCGGTGACGCCGAGCGCGCTGGGCGATGCGCGACGCGTGCGGCTGTTGATGGGGCTTGCGGCGCTGAGCGATAAGCGGCCGATCTTCGGGGACATCGAGTTCAGCGCCATAACGAAGGAAGCCGCGCTCGCGCCGAAGCATCCTTTGCCGTTCGAGGCGCATTACAGCTCAGCGCACAAGGAGAAGATCAACACGGGCGCTTATGCGCATGATCCGGCGGCGCGCGATCCCGATCTTGCGGCGCATATCACGGTCACGCGAGCGCGCGGCATCGCGCTTTTCGGGCCGCCGCCGAGAGAGGCTTTCGGTCAAGTTCCGTGGACGGATTATATCGCGGCGATCCTTGATGACCTCGACTGGATCTTGCAACCGGGCAATCTCTCGGTCTCACCCTATTACGGCGTGCTCAATTGTTGCCGTGTGCTCGCTGCGCTGAAGCTCGGGCCCGGCACAATTATGAGCAAGGATGAAGGCGGCGCATGGGCGCTCGAAACTCTATCTTATGAATACCACGCAATCATCGAGCAGGCGCTGGAGGCGTACCGCGCCCATGTGCCGGTCCATAGCGAGAAGGAACGGTGCACCTTCGGCGGACCGTGGAGCGCCGAAGCGCTCCTAAGGTTTGGCGATTTCGTAAGCGGTGAGGTCGGCCGGCTGCGCGGTTAGCCCTTGCGTGCGTTGCGAGCGGCTGTGCCAGGATCCCAAACGTCGGTGATCTCGGTGATCTTGTTCGCCGGAAAGCCCGAGATCCGGGCGTGCTCGCGGATCACATCTTCATTCTCGGCAAAGTAGATGCAGAAGGTCTTGTCCATTGTGATGAAAGACTGCTGCCACTGAATGCCGTTGAGCTGGGCGAGCGCCTTGTTCGAAGTCTGCGCGGCTTCGCCGGATTTGGGGCCAACCGTGGTCCCCACGCCAGGCACTTCGCGCTCGATCATGAATTTCCTAAGCATCGAATTCTCCCTCGTTCGATGGGGTGAAGATGCTGCCCGGCACGCTTGAGCGATAGGTGGCCAATATGACATAGTTGCATGTGTTTTCGGCCAGGGAGGCTGCCATGCTCCGCGTCGTCGTCCCGCTGCTCCACGGCGGCTATGCCTGCACCGCTGTAACGCCAACCGAGATATTCAAGTCTGCAGGCGTGCTTTGGAACCTGCTCCATGGCGAGGAGGCTCAGCCCTGCTTCGAGGTCATAACCGTGACGCCCGACGGTGGACCGGCACGCGCCGATGAGAGCCTCGCTCTCTTGCCGCAAATGAGCGCAGACAAGGTACGCGCGCCCCATCTCATCTTCATTCCGGCAGGCGGGCTCACGCTCGATGTGCTCACGCGCAATGGCTACGACATCGATGCGGTCGTGAAACCCAATGCGAGTATCATCCCCCACATCGAGCGCTGGATGCGCGAAGGCTCCCAGATTGCAGCAGCCTGCTCAGGCGTTTGCCTCCTCGCAATGACGGGGCTTCTGGACGGACGCATTGCGACCGCGCATTGGGGCCTTGCACATCTTTACCGCGAGCGTTTTCCAAGCGTCGATTGGCGGCCCGAGCTATTGCTTACCGATACCGGCGGCATCTATTGCGCCGGCGGCGTGAATGCAGCCTCCGACCTTGCACTCTATCTCGTTGAAAAGTTCTTCGGCCGCGATGTGGCAACACAGACGGCGCGCTCTTTGCTCATCGAGATGCCGCGGCCGTGGCAAGGGGCGTTTTCAGATCTTCCGCCGAACATGCAGGATGGAGATCCTTCGATCGGCCGTGCGCTCGCCTGGCTTCACCAGAATTTCGCGCGCGAGGTGAATAATGATGCCCTCGCCGCACTGGTCGGCATGACGCCGCGCACCTTTTCGCGCCGCTTCAAAGCGGCGACCGGCCAAACGCCGCTCGCATATGTGCACGCGGTGCGAATTAGCGCCGCCAAGCGGCTACTGGAGAGTGAGCGGCGAACGGTACAGCAGGTTATGACCGAGGTCGGGTACGAAGATCCGGTCTTCTTCCGCAACCTCTTCAGACGTCACACAGGAGACGCGCCGGCTGCCTATCGTGAACGCTTCGCGCGCATGCGAATCAACGCAGCTACCGAAAACGCGGCATAATAGCGGCGGGGGAATCAGGGGGATTGGCAGGACGCGATATGAAAAAGGCTGTGACGCTACGGCATGTGCCGTTTGAAGATCTGGGCTTGCTCGCGCCGCTCTTGCATGAGCGCGAGTTTGCGATCGAGGCGATCGATGTGCCCATCGCCGATCTCGAAGCGATCGATCCGCTGGCCCCTGACCTCATGGTGGTCATGGGCGGCCCAATCGCCGTTTATGAGACTCCCACCTTTCCGTTTCTCGCTCCGGAGATCGCGTTGATCGAAGCCCGTATCGCAGCGCGCAGACCCACCCTGGGCATCTGCCTCGGTGCGCAACTGGTGGCGCGCGCGCTCGGCGCACGCGTCTATCCTGCGCCAGCGAAGGAGCTCGGCTGGATGCCGATCCAATTAACCGAGGCAGGCGAGAAATCGTCGCTTGCAAAACTGCCGCCAGACACACCGGTGTTTCATTGGCATGGCGACACATTCGATTTGCCGGCCGATGCAATGCTTCTTGCTTCGAGCGAGCTGTGCCGCCACCAAGCATTTTCCTATGGGCTCAATGGGCATGTGCTTGCCCTGCAATTTCATCCCGAGGTAACGGCGCGCGATTTGGAAGCCTGGTTTGTCGGCCATATCGCGGAGCTCGGCGCAACACCGGGCATTGATGTGAACACGCTGCGCGAGGAGACTCGGCGCTGGGCACCCGTCATGGAAGGGCCAGCAAAGGCGATGTTCCGCGAGTGGCTCACATCGGTCGAGCTTTAGGCGATTGTCGTGTCATGGGTGGGTTAATCCCGCCGGGTTTACTTGCGTCCGGATTGGGCCGAGACTTTTGCGCGGCAATACCGCCGACATCAGCCTTGATCATAGGGAGCTTGTTATGAGCTATTACTTCGCCAAGACGCTCGATGTCGGGTTCGACGAAGCGATAGGGCGAACGGTTGATGCCCTGAAGCAGGAGGGCTTTGGGATCATTACCGAGATCGATGTGAAGCAGACCTTCAAGCAGAAGCTGGGGATCGATTTTCGCAACTATAGGATCCTCGGCGCATGCAATCCGTCCATGGCGCATGAGGCGCTTCAGATCGAAGACAAAGTGGGGACGATGCTTCCCTGCAATGTCGTCGTTCAAGAAATCGGCGGCGGGAAGACCGAGATCGCAGCGATTGATCCCGTGGCCTCGATGCAGGCGATCGATAATCCGCGCCTCAAGCAGGCCGCCGAGATCGTGCGCAGCAAGCTCAAGGCGGCCGTGGAGCGCGTGTGAGCGATGAGACCGCAAGAGCCGGCGCGTGACCGCTTCAGCTCAGATGTAGCCAGCTCCCGTCGTCTGTGCCGACTTCCTTGGTGATAAGCGCATTGCACTTGGCGTTGAGCGGCACAAGCAGATCACGCACTTGCTCGGGGCTTTGCGCGAGATTGTTGATCTCATAGGGATCACTCAACGTGTCATAAAGCTCAAGATCATTGCGCGCGACAAGCGTCTCGAAGTCGCGCGGCTGATGATGGTCATTGGCGCCGAACCAGCGCACGAACTTATGCCGCCCGTCATAAACGCCTCGGGCCATGCCACGCGATCCGAAATCGCCAAGCGCCCGCGATTTAGCAACGTCCATACCGTTGCGGATGCGCTCGAATACCTCCGGATCGAGAAAGATCAGATTGCCGACATTGAGGAGCACGCCCGCCTCTGCGCGCGGGCCCGCCCCGCCCGAAAAGGCTGCGCTCATGTCGACGCCGACGAAATGATCATGCCTCTCGCGTGCGCCGACCATCGATAGGATCGTGGGCACAATGTCGACTTGGCTCATGAGCGCCTGGCTTTCGCGCCCACCCTCAATGTCAGGATGAGCGACCAGCATTGGCACATTGGAAAGCTCGCGATAGCAGGCCGAGCCCTTATCTCTAAGGCCGTGGGCGCCACCCATTTCCCCGTGATCCGTGGTGTACATGATGATCGTGTTTTGCGCCTGCCCGCTTTGATCGAGTGCATCGAGCACAGCGCTGATATGGCGATCCACGTCATGCATGCACGCCCAATAATATTGGCGGTAAGCGCGCGCGACTTTCGGGTCGTCCCACGGGATCGGGCCGAGCATGGAGTTGTAGACCTCCGTGCAACGCGACATCGCTTTGGGTTTACCCACCAGCGACGCCGGCCCAAAGTTTGGCGGCAAATCCTCCTCAACGAGCTCCTTGTAAAGAGGATCATCGGGTGCGGCGCACAAGCGATAGACCGTGCGCCGCTTCGTCTGCCCGTCCCATGCGCGGTAGAACATGATGTCGTGCGGATTGATGAAGTTGACCGCGAGAAACCATGGCCGCTCGTCAGTCTCGGCGGCATCGAGAAACGCTCGCGTTTCGTTCAGAATGAGAGGGTCGCGGTTGTAGCCGTCATGCGGGCCGTTGACGTCGGGCAGGTCCGAATAGGTTTCGAACCCGAACGGCCTTAAGCAGCGGCTGTGGTCATATGCCGGCCCGCCATCCAAGTAGCTCACATGCCACTTGCCGCGGTAGCCAGTGCGATAGCCGAGCCCCTGCAGCATGCTCCCCAGGGTGGGAATTTCAGGAGACATTCCACCGGCGCGCTGAATGTTGTCGTAGACGCCGGTTTGCTGCCAGTGCCGGCCGGTATAGAGCACTGAGCGACACGGAGAACAAATCGAGCCCGAAATATGGAACTGGGTGAAGTGCGTGGCGCGCTCGGCGATCCGGTCCCTGCCCGGCAGCTTGAGGGTCTTGGGCCTCAGCGCCCAAGGCTGCTCCTGGTCGGTCACGATCATGAGCAGGTTCGGGCGCTTAGCCGCCATGGCTACTCCTTCGAAACATTAAATCGAACGGTTGATGCAGCGAGGCCCTTGTATGGATGCCCCAAGCCCCCATCTGCCTAATGGGTAGCCGTTTTTTCCGGGGAGACCAATGTTCAACTCCACAGTCGCCGCCCTCGATGAACTGCCAAAGGGCGCATGGATCGCTCTTATGGTGATTGGCTTCATCGCCTTCTGGCCCATCGGGCTGGGAATCCTCTTCTACCTCATTTGGAGCGGAAAAATGCAGCAATGGAGACAGGAGCGATGGGCACAGCGCGGCGCTTTCCGTGGTTGTGGCATGCGCTGGCACAGCTATCGCTCGAGCGGTAATTCCGCCTTTGATTCCTATCGCGACGAGCAGCTCAAGCGGCTCGAAGAGGAGCAGAAGGCTTTTGCCGAATATCTAGAGAAGCTCCGCCGTGCGAAGGATCAGACAGAGTTCGATCAGTTCATGGCCGAGCGCAGGACGCAACAGAATCAGGGCGGTTCCTCTTCGCCCTCCAACTAATCCTTTCTGTAAAGCGCAGATTTGAAATGGCCGGCATAAGCCGGCCATTTTGCATTTCTGTGAACCCTCAATCGAGAATCGATCTCAACTCACGCAAAGCGCACACGCCGGGCTAGATCGCCAATGCGTTTTTGGGCATGGTCTCGCCTTCTTGAGGCGCACTTCCTCTCGCGCCGTCTTTACATATTGGCAATCCCCTTCAGAAGGACGCTCAATGACGGCCGCTCGCAAATCTTGGCATGCGCGGGCCGGCGCCGCCGCGCTCATGATTCTTGCGATTTGCGGCGCAGCCAATGCCGAAGACGAGACGGGCGCAAAGCCGCATGTGAACGATCCGTTTCAGCCAATGAACCGGGTGATCTATAATTTCAACAAGAACTTTTTCGATCCTTATATTCTTATTCCGCTCATCAAATTCCATAACCGCGCAATTCCGCGGCCGGCGCGGATCAGCATGCGCAACTTCTTCGAAAACCTGCGCGAGCCGGTAACGCTCGGCAATGACCTGCTTCAGCTGCGTCCGAAAGCAGCCAGCGAGACCGCGGCGCGGTTCGGCATCAACACTACGATCGGCCTGGCCGGCCTGCGCGACCTTGCTGATGGCTGGGGCTTTCACCGCACTTCCGAGGATTTCGGCCAAACGCTCGGCAGCTATGGCATTCCGCAAGGGCCTTATCTCGTCTTGCCAGTGCTCGGCTCCTCCTCGGTGCGCGATCTTTCAGGACGCGTGGTCGACGAATTTCTCGACCCCTTGCATTACGTCACGTTCCAGAACAGCACCTATTGGATGCTTGGCAAGGACGGCGCAACGCTGGTCGAAAGCCGCGCGCACAAAACGAAGGCTGCTATGCGCCAAGGCCACACGCTTAGCATCGATTATAAGACCGACCGGGACCGCTATACCGTTCATGCCCAGAACGAGGCCTATAACCGGCCCGACGAGGATGAAGATTATGAAACGTCTTCTCCCGCTCCAACCGCCCCATCCGACCAGCAAGCTTCGCTCACAGCGCCTGCCGGCGCAAAACCACCCGTTTCCGCGACTGACGCGGTGACGGCGATGAAGGCGGATTTCCAACGGCTCAATCTGCGCGTTACGAACGCTGCCATCGACGGCAGCACGATCACCGTCCAGATTCAGCCGCTCTCGAATAGCGGGCCGCTGCGCTGCGACCAGATATGGCAAAGCGTGAATTTCGGTGCGATCACCGGCATCGATACGGTGACGGTCGTCGATCCGAGCGGCGACGCACGCTACAATTGCACGAAGTTCCTAAATCCAACGCCGCCGCCGCCGGCCGAACCGCCCCCGAATGGCGCGCCTCAAGGATTGCCCGGCGCCTGAGTGGACGATGCTTCAGCCGATCCGCCCGCGATTGTGATCAGCGCGATCTCGGGCGGCCGGTTCCAACGGATAGGCAGGCCCGATGTACCGAAGCCGGCGCTGACGACCAGGTTCTTCCCGTCTTCGTTTGTGTGCCCGTAGGTCCAGCGCATAGGTGCGTCGGACGCGTTCACGACAGGGCCGATGAAGGGCAGCACGATCTGCCCGCCATGTGTGTGACCACAGATCATCACGGCATTGCCTTGCGGCGCATGCGCGAAGAGGGCCGGATCGTGCGTGATCAGAAGGTGCAGATCAGCAGCATGCTCGGCCGTCATCAGAGCGAGATCCGGCTTTCCCGTGTTTGCGTCCTCAATGCCGGTGATGCGCACGCGCCGATTGCCAAGCGCGACGTCAATGAAGCGATTTTCCAGCACTTCAATGCCGGCGGTTTCGAGCGCACCAAGAACACGCGCGGCACCAAAGTCCCGGTCGTGATTGCCGAGCACGCCGTAGCGTCGCTCGGACTTTAGGCCCGACAATATCTCGGCGATGCGCTCCGGCGGCACGCGGCCCCAGCCGATCGGCGTCATGTTCATGAAGTCACCGGGCAGCACGACGAGATCAGGGGCAAGCGCATTGAGCGCGCCGACTGCCTGCGTCAGCCGTTCGATATCGCCCGGATGGCTGCCGACATGTAGATCGGCCAAAACGCCGATTTTGAGCGCCAAGCCATCCGGCGCGGCGCGCCCAAGCGCGATGTTGAACTCGCTTGTGACAAGTGGCGGCGCCTTGAACAGCTGCATCCAGGCCGGATGCTCACCTTCGCGATCCTCGAACGGACGCGCCAGCGCCAGCCGATTCAATCGTTCATCGAGGAAACGCTTGGCTCTGGCTAACAAACCATTCTTCCCCGGCGGCGCACCTAGTCACCTGCACGCCTGATTCCCAGCATGCGCTGAAACACGCCATCCCGGTCGATGATCAGATGCTTGAGCGCACCGAGCGTGTGCAATCCGACCAACACCAGAATTACCGTTGCTGTTGTCCCGTGAATGTCTCCAAGCAGCTCGTGCAAATCATGGTTGGCGGGAACCGGCGATGGAATTTTGAACCAGCCAAATGGACTGAGCGGGCGCCCCATGAGCCAGAATGCGAATGGCCCTGTGACGACCTGGACAGCGATAGCGAGCAGCAACAGACCCTGAACGGCCTTTGCCAGCAGCTTAAGTGCCCAATGTTGCTCCGCAGCTTCCGGAGATTTCTGTGTGAGACGCCAGATGATAAATCCGACTAAGAAGCTCCACGCCAAGATGCCGACGGAGATGTGGAGCATCAGCGCTTCACCGCGCAACTCACGCGTCGGCTGATCGCCCACGCGCTCGCCAAGCAGCCACAGCGTGACGACGAGCGCCGCCACGATCCAGTGCAGCACTATTGAGAGCCAGCCATAGCTCTTCGGCGTATCACCGATCTGCATTTTCTTCTTTCTCCTTTGGACCGACCAGAGCCGCCTTATGCCTCGAACGCTTCAAGCGCCTTAGATATCCGTTCGATCAGTGCCTCGAACGCCTCGCGCCGCTCGCGATTTTCCTCAACCACTTCCTCCGGCGCCTTGGCAACGAAATCGGCATTGCCGAGCTTCTTGTCGATCTTGCCGATTTCAACGCGCGCCCTCTCAATCTCCTTCGCAAGCCGTACCTTCTCCGCCGCAACATCGATGAGATCTGCGACAGGAAGATAGAAGGTCGCCTCGCCAAGCACGATTTGCAGCGCGCCTTTCGGCGCTGCGCTCACCTCTTCGACGTCGCCGAGACGCGCGAGCCGCAAGATAAGATCTCTGTGGCGCTCAAGGCGCGACCTGCGTCTCGCTTGCAGCGCCCATCACCTTTAAGCGGCACTTGGGCGCCCGCTGGCACGCGCATCTCCGAACGCACCGAGCGGATGCGCGTGATGAGATCGACAACCCAGTTCATCTCTTCGGTTGCGGCTGCATCGCTTGCAGGCAGGCTCGGCCACGCCGCAAGGATGAGGCTCGTCTTGCGCGTCTGCCCCGCCGTCTCGGCGGTGCGCGCCCACAACTCCTCGGTGAGAAAGGGCATGAAGGGATGCAGGAGCACCAGCACCTGATCGATCACCCAGGCAGTGGTCTTGCGGGTTTCGTTGCGCACTCTCACTTCTGGGTCTAAATCCGTGTAGGACTTATGCGTAGGAAGCGTCAGAAGCGGTTTGGCGAATTCCAGATACCAATCGCAGAACACGCCCCAGGTGAAATGGTAAAGCGCGTCGGCGGCTTCGTTGAATTTGTAGGCTTCGATGGCTTGCGCAACCGCGCGCTCAGCCTTGGCAAGCTCGCCCATGATCCATTTATTGAGCGTCTGCTTGGCGGACGACGGATCGAAGCTGAGATCGAGCTTGCACTCGTTCATTTCGGCGAAGCGCGCCGCGTTCCACAGCTTGGTTGCGAAATTGCGATAGCCTTCGACGCGCTGGGTGGAGAGCTTGATGTCGCGGCCTTGCGCGGCCATCGCAGCGAGCGTGAAGCGCAAGGCATCGGCGCCGTATTTGTCGACAAGCTCCAACGGGTCCATGACATTGCCCTTGGATTTCGACATTTTCGCGCCGGTCGCATCGCGCACCAGCGCATGGATGTAGACGGTGTGGAACGGCACCTCTTCCATGAAGTGGATGCCCATCATCATCATCCGCGCGACCCAGAAGAAGATGATGTCGAAACCGGTGACGAGCACATCGGTCTTGTAATAGCGCTTGAGCTCAGGCGTTTCGTCCGGCCAACCGAGCGTCGAAAACGGCCACAGCGCTGACGAGAACCATGTGTCGAGCACATCCTCGTCGCGCCAAATATGAGAGTCTCTGACGCCTCTCCATTCATCCGCTTATCGACGGCATCAAATGCACTCGATGCAATCTTTATCCGCTTGCCATATTTCTGTTCTGCAACTGAGATGGCGTCCGCCTCGCTTTCAGCAACGAAAATATCGGCGCTCGCCTGTTCATAGCTGATGTGACCTTTCGGACTTTCGGTCACGCCGTCGGCTATGTGCGGTCCATACCAAGCCGGGATTTGATGGCCCCACCAAAGCTGGCGCGAGATGCACCAAGGCTGAATGTCGTTCAACCAATTGAAGTATGTCTTTTCCCAATTCTTTGGAACGAACACAGTCTCGCCGCGCTGAACCGCTTCGAGCGCCGGCTTTGCCAGCACATCGGCGCGCACATACCATTGTTCGGTGAGATAAGGCTCGACAACTTCACCCGAGCGGTCGCCATAAGGCACTTGATGCGTCACCGGCTCGATCTTCTCGACCAGACCTTGCAAATCGAGATCGGCAATGATCATGCTGCGCGCAACAAAACGATCATTAGCCACGATATTTCTGCGGCACTTGATCGTTGAGCTTGCCTTCGATGGTGAAGATCGAGATCTGCGGCAAGCCGTGGCGCTTGCCGACCTCGAAATCGTTGAAGTCATGCGCCGGCGTGATCTTGACCGCGCCCGAGCCCTTCTCGGCTATCGACGTATTCGTCGGCGATGATCGGGATCTTGCGCCCGACCAGCGGCAAGATACACGTCCGTCTTGACCGACGAGATGCGCGAAGCGCTCGTCCTTCGGGTTGAACCGCGACAGCGACGTCGCCCAGCATTGTCTCGGGGCGCGTCGTCGCGACGGTGATCTCTCCGAGCCGTATTCGAGCGGATATTCGATGTAATAAAGATGTCCGCTCGGGTTGCGCCCCAGCGCCTTGCCGAGCGCGGCGTGATCGAGCGGCTTCTCCTCCGTCCTCGACCATTTATAGCTGCCCGTCACCGTCGTCTGCACGACTTCGAGATCCGAAATCGCCGTCAGCAATTTCACGTCCCAATTGACGAGCCGCTTGTCCTTGTAGATCAGCCCTTCCTTGTAGAGCTGCGACGAACACTTTCACGACCGCGCGCGACAGCCCTCGTCCATGGTGAAGCGCTCGCGCGACCAATCGCATGAAGCGCCGAGGCGCCGCAGCTGGCTGACGATCGTGCCGCCGCTCTCGGCCTTCCATTCCCAGACGCGCTTGACGAATTCTTCGCGGCCCAGCTCGCGGCGCGATTGATTGCCTTGCTCGGCCAGCTTGCGCTCGACCACCATTTGCGTCGCGATGCCGGCATGGTCGGTGCCGACCTGCCACAGCACATCGCGCCCGCGCAGGCGCTCATAACGCACCAGAATGTCCTGCAGCGTGTTGTTGAGCGCATGGCCCATATGCAAAGAGCCCGTCACATTAGGTGGCGGGATCACGATGCAATATGGCTTGGCGCCCGCGCGCTGGCCGGCTTTGAAGGCGCCGGAGCTCTCCCACGCATCGTAGATGCGCTTCTCGATCTCGGCCGGGATCGTAAGTCTTCTCGATCATGCCTAACTATCTACTCCGGCTACGCCTTCTTGCGCGTGTACGTGATTACCCACTCGTCTTTCCATGTCTTGCCGTCGTCGGCCGCTGCTCTGCCAGCGCCAGGTGAAGCTTCCGGGCTTGATGTTCTCGAAGATCATTCGCGTCTGGCGCTGCTTGTCGTTCAGGCGCGTCGTCGTGAGCAAGAAGCTGCCGTCATTCTGCACGCCGCCGGTTAGCGGGATATAGCCGCCTTGATTGTCCACCCAGGTCTGGCGCCACAGGCCAAGCTTCGGCTGATAGATCGAAACACTTTCGCCGCGCATATTCTCAACTGACGCATCGCCTGAGAAATGCTCGTGAATCACGCAGCCATTCATCTCGCGCGTGACGTTGTTTGTGCCTTTGCCGCCCTTCCAGGTGAGGTCCCATTGGCCGACCCAGAAATCGAGCTGGCGAAATTCGGCGGCGCAGGCACATGCACTGGCGCGTTTGCCCGGCGGCCAAGGCCACGCGCGCTCCACAAAGCTCCAAGCGCGCAGGCGAACAGCAACAGCCTTCTCATGCCTCTTCGTATCCTCCGCATCAGTCTTCGAGCGCCATATCGACCGCTGCCTTGGCGTGCAGCATCATCGTATCGAACAAGGGCACGCTGCTCTCGGTCCGTGTGATGCTGGCATCAGCTCGGTGCAGCCGAGGATCACCCCTTGCGCGCCCTTCTTCACCAGCCGGTCGATAATGCCCCTGAAGGTTTGCTTGGAATGCGCGGTGACGATGCCGCGGACGAGCTCCTCGAAGATGATGCGACTGACAAAGCACGCGGTCGCTCTTCTCCGGCACGATCGCCTCGATACCGAACCGCGCAAGGCGCTCTTGAAAGAAACCGAGTTCCATCGTGTAGCTCGTGCCGAGCAGCGCGACCTTTTCAAGCTGCGCCGCGCGGATCGCCTCGCGCGGTGGGGTCGATGATGCTGAGCAGCGGGACATCGAGCGCGGATTCGACCTCGTTCGCCATGACATGCATGGTGTTGGAGCAGATCATCATGAAATCTGCGCCAGCGCCTTCAAGGCTGCGCGCTGCCGAGATGAGGTGCCGGGCGACGGTCTGCCAATCGCCCTGTTGCTGCACTTCTTCGAGCATGGCGAAATCGAAGGAGTACATGAGGATCTGCGCCGAGTGCACGCCGCCCAGCCGCTCGCGCGTCAGCTCGTTGATCACGCGGTAATAGTGCGCCGAGGATTCGGCGCTCATCCCGCCCAGCATGCCGATTGTTTTCATGTCTTTTCGCTTCTTGCCCTCCAGCCCCAAAAGCAAACCAGAGGGTTACGGTGATCCGCGACAAAAATCAAAAGCCGCCCGAGAGGCTTTCCCGGGCGGCCCACGTGAAACCAGTTGCTCCAGCTTCGATCAGCGGCCGGTCTTGCGCGATACTCGGTCGATTTCCTGCTGGACGAGCCGGTCGACGATCTCGGGCAGATTGCGATTGAGCCAGTCCTCGAGCATCGGGCGCAGCATATCCTGCACCAGCGACTCAAGGCTGCGCGGATCGCCCGAATGCTCGCTCACCAAGGTCGAGCGCGTGAGCTGCATGAACGAGGAGGTAGGCCTGGGTACGCACTTCCTCAGAAAGCAGGCCTTCGTCAATGCTCCGGCTCGGGCTCCGGGGCACGGGTGCGTTTTGCGATGACCGGCGCACGCGGGGCCGACTTCATCGGGGCACGCTCAACCATCACAACATCGTCCTCTGCGGGCGGCTCTTCGGCGGCCGGTGGCTCTTCCTCGGGGACAATCTCTGTGAGCTCGAGAACGTCCTCGGCCTCCTCAACCTCTTCCGCTTCAACAACAGGCGGCGGGGCCTTCGCAACCGGCTTGGCTGCCGCAGCCGGGGCGGGCGCAACGGATTTTGCCTTCGGCGCGGCTGCCGCGGGCTCTGGGGCGGCCTCGGCGGCGCCCTCCGGCTTAGCCTCTTCACCATCTTCAGAGATAATCCGGCGAATCGACGCCAGAATCTCCTCCATTGTGGGTTCTTGGGTGTTCGCAGTATTCGCCATCGCCCTCATTCGCCTCGCTCGATGCGACGCCTCACCCCCCAACGCCTCTACGCGAACCTAAGTGAAACAACGCAAAATTGCCATGGTCCCGGCGGATCTAAGGTTTAGGCATCCGCCTTAATTTCTAGTCACGATACCAGCAATTTGCGGGCCAGACTTACCGGGAGCTCTCTCCGGCGCCGGGCCAGAACTGTTTCCAGAGCAGGCTACGTGTGTTGGCCGCCGGATCGTAGACTCTGAACCGGCAGGTCTAGCCCTTACGGGCCGTCAGCTCACCCATCGCTGAAAGCAAGGTGTAGGCGGCGACGTATTGATCGCGCTGGCTCTGCACGAGCGCGACCTGCGAGTTCAGGAGCTCTTGCTCGGCATTCAACACATCGAGCGTGGTGCGCGAGCCCACCTGGGCCTCCTGGACGACGCCGTCATAGGCGATCCGGTTGGCGTTAACCTGCTCCTTGTTGGAGGTGATCGCGGCGCCTGCGGCGCGCAGCTGCTCCCACGCATTGGCGACATTCTCCTCGGTGTCGCGCATCGCCTGATCGCTCAACAGGCGATCCTGGCTGGCCGTGTGCTTGGCCTGGCGGATCGAGGCGTATTCCGTGCCTGCCTGATAGATCGGGATGGTCACATTGCCGGTGATCGAATTCGAATTGTTCGATAGGCCGAAGGTCGCGCCAGGGCCGAAGGATGCCTTCTGGCCCTCCGAATGCTGGTACTGAGCGGTAACGGAAACGCTCGGCAGAAGCGCACCGACCGCAACCTTGACCGCGGCGTTCGAGGCCTTCTCGGTCTGGCGCGCCGCAAGCAGCGTCGGGCTGTTGCTAAGCGCCGCCGTCTGCGCGTCCTGTTCGGATTGCGGCAAAGCCGGCAGGGCCGGCGCAACCTCAAGATTGCCCGGCTGGCGGCCGACCACGGTCTTATACGCATCCTCGCTCGCAACAAGCTGCGCCTGACTTGCGATCAGCTGGCTGTCGGCCTGTTTGAGACGCGCTTCGGCCTGCGCAACATCGGTGCGCGTTATCTCACCGACCTCGAAGCGGTCATTCGCGGCGTCCAGCTGCTTCTGCAGCACGTTCACGTTGTTCTTGTTGAGGTCGACCGTCGCGCGATCACGGATGACATTGAAATACGCCGTGACAACGCTTGTGAAGGTTTGCTGCTCAGTCGATCTGAGGCGCTCGCGACCGGCTTCGACATTATGCTGGCCTCTTTGACACCGAAGAAGGTTCGCCCGCCCTTGAACACGGGCTGCGTCACCTGCGCCTGCTCGAATAGGGATGGCTTTTGGTGATGTTGGTCGGAAATGCACTCGTAGCACCACCCGTCGGCGCAAATGCCGTGTGCGTGTCGCTCCAGCCGTATGAGCCGCTGAGTTGAACTGTCGGCTTCCAACCGGCGCTCGCCTGCGGCAGCGATTCATCGAGGGCGCGGAGCTGGGCACGGGCGGCCAGCAAATTGGGATTGGACTTGTAGGCTTCGGTGAGTGCCTGCTCGAGCGTCTCCTGCGGCCCTGCGGGCTGCGCAGTCACCGGCTCGGGCTTCGCCCCGCCGGCCGGCAACTTGACTGAAGAGGGCCTGGCAGCGCGCTCTTCGAGCGGCACCGCGACCGGCTGCGGAGTGGTCGCCAAAGCTTTGTCCGGCATCGCCTCCGATGCGTTCGGCGTGGCGGGGGCGGCTGATGTGCTTGGCTGAGCTCCGCTCGATGTTGCGCCCGGCGCAACGGCGGGCGCTGCCATCGCCGCATGACAACAATAGGCCAGAACGCCAGCCACCGAGCTGATCAGCACTCTACGCATTGCACACGCACCCCGCTTGCTCGCCCACGCGCTCGCTACTCAAGCCGAGAAAGTTCTACCCCTTAGAGGTAGAAATACATGTGTTTCAAATAGGTTCACAAGTGATGAATTGTCACCAATTCGTACGGAATTTAGTGACGAATTCGCCGATCCGCCGGGCTGCAATTAGAACGAAAAAGCGCGCTTCTTCGCAAATCCCGGCAAGCGCGGGATTGTGGCATCAAACAGCCCCCGCGCGCTGAAACCTTCACCCGCCTTTATAAAGCTCGTTGCCCTTCCGTGCCAACTCGAGCCTGCAACCACCGCAAGCAGCCGGCCGTCCGGCTTGAGCTGGCTGGCGAGCACGCGCGGCACCTCGTCGATCATGCCCTCAAGGATAATCACATCGAATGGCCCATGGCCTGGCGCGCCGGCATTGAGCGGACCAAGCTGGACGGTGACATTATTCAGGCCTCCAGCCGCGATGTGGGCCTCCGCGGCGCGCGCAAGGGACTCATCCTCCTCGAGCGCGACAATTTTGCCGGCAAGGCGAGAAAGCACGACGGATGAATAGCCCGTGCCGCAGCCGATATCGAGCACCACCTCACTGCCTTGGAGCTCCGCAGCTTGAAGAAGCTTGGAGAAGGTGCGCGGATCCGCGAGATACCGTCCAGCGCCGATCGGCACGGAAAGATCGCCATAGGCAATCTCGCGCTGCTCGGGCGGAACGAACGTCTCGCGCGCAACTGCGCGCATGGCAGCGATCAGGCGGCGGTCGGTTACGTCGTTCGTGCGAACGTCGTTTTCAACCATGTTTTCACGCGCAACGGCAAAGTCCAATGGCATGGCAGGAGCCGAAATAGGGGAGATCCGGCGCGGCCGGAATCAGCGGAATGCAGGAGCTTATAGCTAGTTGCAGGCGCCGTTTCCAGCGTCCGGACGGCTGATCAATCGCCCCATTCCGGCCGGTCGGTCCCGGCTGTCAGGCCGCCGATCCATGCCGGGTTGCCATCTGGGCCACCCCTTCGAGGCCTTCCACGACCTCGCGCTACGGCTCCTTTCAACTCAGCTGAAAGCGCCAGGAACCGGTCTTGGCTTGCGGACCACTCGTTGCGCGCATCGGCGCAGGCGCGTTCGTCGTAATTATTCATTTCCATGCACTGAATGTAGGCCCGGCATGACGAAGTCACTGCGCGATATTGCGCATCGATCTGGGCATCGAATCGATTCATGAGATTGACTTCGCCGTCCGGCGTGGAGCCGCCCTGCGGTGTTGGAGTGGCTTGTTGCTGCCCGTCAAAACCACCGCCTGCCATTCCGCCCGGCCGGCCGCCAAATCCGCCTTGACGTCCTCCAGCCCCACCCGGCGCGCCGCTGCCAAATCCACCGCCGAAACCGCCTTGCGAGTTGCCGCCAACGCCCACCGGCGAGTTTCCGGCTCTGAGCATGTGAGACTGAATGTCCATGCGCTGCTTCTGCAAGGCGAGGCTATCGACATCGCACACGCGCCTGCTGGCAGCATCATCCGGATTGGGCCGCGTGATGATGATTGACGGCGCGGGCTCCCCCAAGCCGAGACAGGCCGACAAAGAAAGACACGTTCCGAGCATCAGAAAAGCGCGTTTCATCTACGGGTCCCCTGTGTTGTAACCGTGTCAGCGTTCGCTGCCGCCGGTTGCGGTGGATTCGGGTTGACTTGGCAGCCTCGTCCGACCTTCTGCAGATAGATTTGCGGCTTCGCTCCACCGGCCGCACCAGCGATCGGTCTTGCTTTGTCGAGCTCGTCGTTGATGATCTTGTTCCATCGTTCGGACGAAGAGTATTTGCCGTACTTCTTCAAATAGGCTCTCGCTGCAGGCTGCCCGCGCGCGGCCGCTTCGCCGAGATATGAATCCGCAATCTGATCGTCCTCAGGCAGATCGCAGAGCTGATAGCTGCTGAGAATGACGCCCGTGCCGTAGAGCATGGCGAGATTGTAGAGAGCGCTCGGCTCGCCCCGCGAGGCGGCTTTCTTTAGCCAAGTGACTCCGGTATCTGTATTCTGAACGACGCCTAGGCCCGTGACATACATTATCCCGAGCACATTCACTGATTTCGCGTCGTTGGCATTCTGCGCCGCACTACAGACCAGATAGACAGTCTCAAGCGGTGTCAGATCGCCGGTTTCTTCAAATCCGAAATCACGCTCAAACCTTTGGATCGCAGCGCGCGTGTTGGGTCCGTACACGGAATCGAGCGGCCCGTCGTAATAGCCGAGCGCCTTGAGCGCCTGCTTGCGATTAGCAAGCGGAATGACTTGGCCGCCACTCGGATTCTGATCTGCATCCAGCGAGATGCGCGCAAGACTGGCGCTTGTGTACTCACAAGGAAGATTGAGCGCGGCGAGGCGTTTTGCCGCCAACACCGCATATTGTGAACCACACTCGCGCCCCGCCGAAATGGCTTGTTCAAACTCATCACGCGCACTGTCAGTTTGCCCCTGCGCCATGTCGGCTTCACCGAGATTGAAATAGTATTTTGAGTTGTCTGAGCACGCGAGCGCAGCTCTTCTATCGGCGCGGCAAAGATCACTATCTGGCTGCTTCTTACAAGCGAGCGAGACTCCTATTTGTGGACCATCGGGCGAGCCATTTGCGGCATTGTCCGCGGGGTCTTGATCAGCGGGCAGTGGCGCTCGGCCCGATGGGCTGTCGCGATAGAATTTCGATGACGGTTCCAGCGTAGGATCCGGGCCGGGTTCTCGAGGCCGGCGCCAACTTGGTCCAGCCGACCCATATCCGTTGCCGTACGCGGTGCTGTTATCTGCACCGCCGCACCACGGAACCAGAATCTTAACTGCGCCATCGCGCGTTGCGTAGAATATCCCAGTGTCTTTGCCCGCCTCGTTACCGGCTCGCATCCCGATAACTGCGATATCGGCTGGCAGGTCAGGATCATTGGCACAATATAGCGCTACGTTGGGGTGCGTTTGGCCAGCGCTATAGGCGCCATGAATCACGACGGCGGCGACCGCCAGGATCACGAGCGCGATCACAGACAAGCTGAATATTGACAACGCTTGAGCGGTGCGTTGATCGCGGGGATCGACATCGTTCATCGCCGCCCCCGTTCACTGTTGTAATCAGTGTTATTGGAAACGGGACAGGGCACGAAAATCGTGACTGCGCTGCCACTCTTATCGGACTCATCAGAATCTTTTTGCGCCTCGATTATGCGCGCGATTTCCCGTGGGTCATCGGTACCAAGAGCGCCAAGCATGCAAGGCTCGGTGATGTGTTTCACCGCGATCTTCTCTGGCGCCTGGCCGCCAGCAGCGAAGGAAAGTGCAATTGCAACGCCGCCAAGCACAACGGTCATGCCGATCGCAAAGGCTATTGAAATCCCAAGCTGAAGCGGGCTGCAGCGATAGATGAGAGTGTCCTTGTCCTTGGGAGGCTTGCCATCCTTCTCGGGCGGCTTGTGCTTCGTCGACGAGCTTTTGTCGCCGTCGCCTTCCGGCTCCGCGCAGTCCTCGTCCTTTACGATTATGACGTTGTTGTCGTAAGCGCGCCGGCTTGCGCCGCGGCTTTTGCCCCACCCAAACATTTTGGTCCCACCGATACCAAACGCATTTTGCGGGTAAGCAAAAACAGACGCACGGAGCCGTATGACGGATCTCGACCCCTACCCGATCCCCGCGAGCAAGTTTAGGCTAGACACACGCAGGGCGAGACACAAGCGAATAGCGGGAATCCCAAATGTAGTTGATGTCCGTTCATGCAATTGAGTGACACCCATCTAATACCGAAAGCTTCTCCCAACCGTCTTACCTCTTTATAGTTCGATAATTACGTGTAACAGCTGCTCACCGCTCGCATCGGTAGTGCTTGCGTCTTGCCGATATTGTTTTGCGTCGAGTTCTCCACGGTGTATGCAGGCTCGGATGGCTGTGATCGCATTTCGCCTCTCGCCTTCGGAGGTGAAATGACCTAAATCGAGCCGTTCCGGCGACGTGGCGGAGTGGTTACGCAGCGGTCTGCAAAACCGTTTACCCCGGTTCAATTCCGGGCGTCGCCTCCACTTTTAAAATCAATTAGTTAGAATGATTTCAGACATGGCCCGTCGCGGGCCGATTCAGCCCTTCGGTGACCCTTGGTGACCCATGGACGAAATCGGGTGCTGACGTAGTTCAGGAAGAAGATCAAATTCTGCAATGTCTCGGGGCCGGGGTGATTATGCGCTGGAGCAGTCTGCCCATGCCTGTCCAGCGCGAACTCTTCGCCAGCGCCGCTTCTCTCGGGCAGCCGCTTGATGCGGTCGAACTCAAAGAGCAGATTGCGCGCTTTCTTCACAGCCATGCGAATGCGCAACGCCCGACCGGTTAGAGATCCCGGCACCATATCACGCGCGCAACGGCTATATGCAGGGCGCGACGCCGTCAGCTCGTAGGCTTTGTCACGGTCACCGCCACCGGGCGCGCAGCAGGCGATCCCTCCACTGACCGCGCCATTTCGCGGCGGACGGTTTGAGGATCAGTCAGGGCATCAAGGCTCCTTTCGAAGGTGGCTTGAAGCTTCGTCGAATGCGGGTTGTTTCCATCCGCGTTCATGGTCACCAGCCACTCTTCATAAGCGATTTGGACATTGGCGACGAGATACGGCTCAATGTCCGCCGCTTCGCTCGTCGCAACCGAGAAGGCTTGTTCATATGCCTCATTGAGCTTTCTGGTGGTCACTTCTTCGGTACACGGATAGATCGAGGGATGGGCGGGGAAAAGCTCGCCGCCATGCTCGATTTCGATAACCCGGTCGCGAAAAAATGCCGCGGCCTGCGGCTCGTCATCGGCAGCTACACGGCGCGCCGCACGCTTATAGGCATCGTGCAGCACAACGACGTATATCTCGCCATCGGCCTCCAGCCGCTTCGCATCGTAGTCCTGCGCGGCGATCACTGGCTCAGCGAAGACGAGGCTGATCATCAGGCAGGCAAAGCCGAGAGCTCTTGTTCGCATTTCTTCCTCCGCGCGCGGGAGCAGCGCGTACTAAAGACAATGCGCAACGGCGGTCAGAGGTTCCCAAGTGCAATTCGGATGTGGTCACGACTGCACCCAATGTGTGATTTCGACTGGCCAAGCCGGCTATCTCGAACCCAATCGCACTCACAATGTCCAACTTCTGGGATGCGCCTGGTTTGGGCGCGCTCAAGTTGACCAACACCATTAAGTAGTTTCCGAGCCTGCGCTTGGCTCCCCTCAATCACATATCGTCTGTTGTCGATTTGTCGATAGGACCGCGAACTCAATCTCGAGCGCCGAGTCCGACGGCGCATTGGGCAAGGTCAACAGTCATGACGGAATTCAAACAAGAGCTCTTACCCCTGGTCCCTCACTTACGGGCATTTGCGCGTGGGTTGTGCCGCGACAGAGATTGGGCTGATGACCTCGTACAGGAGACAATTCTCAAGGCCTGGGCCAATCGCGCAAGCTACGAGCCGCAAAGCAAACTGAAGGCTTGGCTGTTCACGATTCTGCGTCACCAGTTCTACAACGAGCTGCGCAAGCGAAGGCGAACCGTCGAGGTCGACGGTGACCAGGCTGCTTTCCTTGTCGGTGTGCCGGAAAGCCAATCGGTTCATCTTCATTTGAAGGACGTGGCATCCGCAATCGACGGGCTCGCGCATAGCCGCCGGGAGGCTCTAGGCTTAATCTGTATCGATGGTGTTTCGTACATCGACGCCGCTAAGCGCTGCGGCTGTCCGGTCGGCACAATCAAGAGCCGGGTCGCCCGAGCTCGGCGTGAGCTTGAGGACATATTCAGCGAACCGGGTGCGCGGCGATTGCCGGCGATTTTGAACTCGGCGGCCGCACCCCACAATGCACGCCACCGGCTGAATTATGCGACAGCGGGAACTCTGTTTGCAAAGGTCGTTGACCAATTGCGCGTGCTTCTACGCGATCGCGTCAGCCGTTCTTTCGATTAAAAGGAGACCCCGAGAAGCCTCTCGGGGGTCTAAGAGACGCGTGACGCCGCAATGAATGGCTCTCAATAGAATACGTTGTAGTCGACCTGGATAATCTCACCGGTCTCCTCATCGACCAAGAGCGCGTCGCTGCCGTAGCGCGCCCAGACATACCCGTTCGGCGGCCCAAACAACCCGTATAGCCCGAAATCACTGAGCCAATAGTTGCTTACGAAATAGATCGAAGGCAGCCGTTCGCCATAGCTCCAGCGACGGTAAGAATATCCACGTGGTCCTTGATAAGCTGTCGCACGAGACCGTCTTAGTGCCTCCGGCAGCCAATTTCAGCATGCGGAGCGCGCTCAGTTGCGCAAGTCAAAGTCATTCCAATCTAGAATCGCAATGAAAGGGCGACGGCGCCAAAACGAGCGGGCGCGGTTTGCGTCTTGTATTCGCGGGTCCGGATGACATGCGTAAACGTAATTCTAGCCACGTTTATCGTGAGCGCCGCACCCAGCACCAGATCGCCGACAAAGTCTTCCTTCTCGACGCTGCGGCTTGTCTCGAAACTGTTGCCGTCAAGAAATAGGTTCCTCGCAATGGCGCGGCCATCCACTCCGGCAAACAAGTAGGCACCGATCGATCCGGTCGGCTCAAAGAAATTGGAGCCGGGCAGACTTGGATTGATCCGCATTGGCCCATAGTCATCCGGCAAGTTGAAGCCGAGACGCATCATCGCGCCGACATTGGCATAGTCGTACACATTACCGATCGCCGCGCCGTAATGTGGCTCGGCATCGAATACCAGACCCAGAAATGATTTCGGCGGAATGAGCTTGATGCTTCTATCATATTGAATGATCAGCCCCGGTTCATCGTGCAGCTGAGTGCTCCATCCTTGTGGTTTGACGCCGTGAACCTCACCGTGCACCCAACTTTGCGTTCTATCTGCCAGCGAATCCGGACCGATAACTCCGAGCGTGACCTGCAGTTGATCCAAATGCTTGCCGTTGTCATCGACAAGTCCAAATGCACCATAGAGAAACCCGGCATAAGGTCGATCCGTCAATGGTGGGTTTGCTGTGCCGAGGTCGCGCGGCGTGAAGATGCTTTGCCCGATGGCATAACGCGTGCGGACGTCGCCGGACTGCGCGAAGAATGGCAACCAGCGTGCAACCCGGACCGCCCAATCGGGCGTGTCGTGCGGTGGTGTCGTGTAAGCGAGTTCGACACCATTGGTGTAATCGTGATCAGAGTTGTCGAAGAGATCGTTCTCGAAGAGGAAGCCGAGCGTGCCTTTTTCAGGACCACTTGCAGCGTGCGCCGGCATGGCAAGGATGCTGATCGCAACGACTATAGCGCACAAAGCGCCGCAGACCGGCTTCATGGCCGCGCCCCTACGGTCATCTTTCGTCATGCTCATGGCGATTGCCCCTGGAGCGTGGTTCGTCGCAGCCGCGATGGCGTAGGCCTTGGGGCAGACGAGAACTTAGTTCCCCCAATGCCTTGAACTTAAGCGTCCGAAATACGAGACGGCAGCTTCGGAATCTACTCAGTCAGCATGTTAACCAAATGACGTCCCCGTTTCGGAGCTCTTACGCCTTAGTTGCGCGCGGATCGCCAGCAATTCTTCACGGCGCGGCCATTGGTCAGGTTCGCCGTACGCGTCTTAACAGTTCAACATTTTGCCGGACAACGCCGATCGGCGTAAGGAAGCGGAAAGCGTCGCCCATCATTTTCAAGTCTTCGACGGTGCCTTGCAGGCGGCCCACTTTCAGTTGCTTGGGCACATGGGAAACGTCCCGCCAATTGACGACCGCGATCCGGAGACCCTGATCGATGATAAGCTGATTCACGAAAACTTCGCCGGCCCATTTCGGCAGTCGCATAAATTCTTCCGCCGAAGAGAGCAGCAGGTGTCTGGGCAACACACGCTCACCCGACACAAAGTCGAGCCCGATCATTCTGTAAAAGGGAGGCTATTTCCCCGCAAGCTGATACTGGTGTCCACAATCCCCCTCAACACGGGGTCGGCCAACGCTTCGGTGTGCCGTGAATGCAAGCCCAACAAGTCAGCGTCCAACAACATGACGTGCTCGAATCGGGCCGCAAGGACTCCGCGCGCCAGGGCATAGCTCTTACCTCGGTTGGGACTGTGCGAGATCAGAGACACGTTCGGATGCGCTCTCGCCAGCTTGCCCGTGTCATCGGTGCACCCATCATCGACAACGATGATTTCCCCGAAGATCGGATTTCCGACTATTGCGCTGAGAACTTTCCCGATGCGTCCAGCTTCGTTGTAGGCGCAAATTATGCAGCTAATGTGTCCCATTGGCAGGCTCCCACAACGCCCCCGCTTGCTTCAGCGTCTATCTAAAGAGATCTCGCGAAGTCCAGAGAGAGACCGTTTGCAACCAGCGAAGTTCTGAGCGCCGTTGCGGCGCAATGCAAGCTCTGCGCTCTCAGAGTAACAGCGGGTCGTTACGAAGGGCGGCGACCGGCACAACGCACAATGGAAATTCACCAGCAATCAGCCAGCGTTGCCAATTGCTACTCACACGTTCGTTGAGGTCTGGTTTTCCAATGGAAGTTGGGAGCTAGTCCGCAGCGATGTAGTTATTGCTGTTGATGTGCGCTGTGTCCAGACAGCCGATAGACACGCCCAGTCTAATCGTAAGCGGACATTTGGACTTCATCGCTCCGTGCCCGCGCATATTTCGATTAAGGCATTGATTTAAATCAACTATGTCTGATATCGGACACTTGCCGCGCCGTGCGCCGCTGACTGATTGAGAGTCTCAAAGAACTGAAACGCCGGCGAGGCGAGCCCTATTTCTTTCCAGCGGGCCATGTGGTGGCCAGCGGCGATCTTGCTTTCCCGAGCCCTATCCTGCGGTTACGATATTGCCATGTCAGCACGGACGAACTCTCAGCAAGTTGGTGTGGTGCCCTCTGCCCGGCCGACAGCAAGTCTCTCAGCGGATGAAAAGCGCGCGCTGCTTGCTCAACTCCTAAAGAAAAAAGCAAGCGAGTCGTCAGTGTCCCACTCCGCTTTCCGATAATCAGCAGGGGATCTGGTTCCTGTCTCGAGCTTGCACCGGAGAACTCGGTCTACAATGTCAGCTTCGCCGGGCGCATCCGCACTGATTTAGACGTCCCGGCTCTTCGACGCGCATTTCAGAGCCTCATCGACCGCCATCCATCTCTGCGGACGAAGTTTGCGGTGCAGTCCGGCAAGCCCATTCAACATATCCACAAGCACGAGACTGTCCATTTCGAGACCGCCGATGCCTCAACCTGGAGCGAGGATGAGCTGCGGACGCGGCTGGCCGAGGAAACGCAGCGCCCGTTTGATCTGGAACGAGGACCGGTCATGCGGGTCAATCTGTTCTCAAGATCGCCACGAGAGCACATCCTGCTGCTGGTCATTCATCATATCGTGGTCGATTTTTGGTCGCTTGCTGTGATTTTAAATGAGCTCGGCGCGCTGTACGCGGCGGAACGGGCGGGCCGACCAGCTGCTCTCCCTCCGCTTTCCAATCAATATACCGAGTTTGTGCGTTGGCAGACCGAGATGCTGGCGAGTCCCTCGGGCGAACGGCTCTGGGACTACTGGCAGAAGCAATTGGCCGGCCCGCTTCCCACGCTCAATCTGCCGACCGACCGTTCGCGACCTCCGATTCAGATGTTTCGCGGCGCGCATCACGACTTCACTGTAAACGATGATTTGACCCGCCGGCTCAGGGCGCTCGCCAAATCCCAAGGGGTTACGCTCTATATGGTTTTGCTGGCGGCGTTCGAGTTGACGCTCTGCTGTCACAGCGGCCAGGAAGACATTCTTGTCGCCTCACCCATGGTCGGACGGAGCCGGGCCGAGTTCGAGGGGTTGGTTGGCTTCTTCGCAAATCCGGTAGTCTTGCGCGCAAATCTTTCCGGCAATCCGACGTTCCGGGAGCTTCTGGACCGCGTGCGTCAAACCGTACTCGCGGCGCTCGATCATCAAGACTACCCCACCCTGCGCCTGGTTCAACAACTCCGGCCGGACAGGGATCTCAGCCGATCACCGCTCTGCCAGACAATGTTCGTCCTCGATAAGCCGCACCGGCTCATCGAGCAGGCCGAGACTACGTTCGCGCTCGGCGAGGCCGGATTGCTGATGGATCTTGGCGGGCTCGTCATGGAGTTGATCCCGCTCGAGCGCAGGGCCGCGACTCTGGATCTCGTAATGTTGATCATCGAGACGACCAGTTCGCTTTCCGGCTCCATCCGCTTCAATACCGATTTGTTTGATGCAGCTACGATCGCGCGCATGGCGGAGCACTTTCGCAACCTTCTTGAAAGTGTTCTACGCGATCCGTGCGCCGCAATTCGTGATTTGGAAATTCTCACCGATGCTGAGCGCCAGCAGCTCTTATACGAGTTCAACGATACATCGCGCGATTATCCCAGCGACACCTGCATCCATCGCTTGTTCGAGCAACAAGTTCGGCGAACACCCGACAATGTAGCAATCGAATTCGAAAGACAGCAATTCACTTACGCGCAGCTCAACGCGCGCGCCAATCAACTGGCACACCACCTTCAGTCTCTGGGTGTCAAGCCCGAAGTGCCGGTGGCGATCTGCATGGAGCGCTGCCCCGATTTGGTCGTCGGGCTCTTGGCTATTCTCAAGGCCGGCGGAGCTTACGTGCCGATCGATCCCTCCTATCCCAAGGAGCGTTTATCGTTCGTGATGAACGATGCTCATGCGGCCATCGTGCTAACGCAAGAACACGTGGGTGCAAGCCTGCACGAACGCGGTGTCCACCCCGTGTGTCTCGACACTTGCTGCGACGCGATCGCTCAAGAGAGCGAAACGGACCTAGAAGTGCAGACGACAGCTAGCAACCTCGCCTACATACTTTACACCTCAGGCTCGACGGGACAGCCCAAGGGAGTGATGGTCGAGCACCAGGGCCTATGCAATACGATCAATTGGATCATCCAAACGCTGGAGCTTTCAGACCAAGATCGTTGCCTATTCAAAACCCCGATCACCTTCGATGCGGCAGGGCGGGAAATCTTTCCGACTCTGCTAGCTGGTGGAACACTCGTTATTGCTGAGCCCGGCAGGGCATCGCGACAGCCGTTACCTGGCGGAAACGATGCGTCGCGCGCGGATCACCATTTTACACTGCGTTCCGTCACTTTTGCGCTTCCTTGTCGAGGAACCGGCTTTCGGCGACTCGCTCGCCTTGCGCGCCGTCATGTGCGGTGGCGAGGTCTTGCCGACGCAATTGGCTACGCGTTTCCAAAGCCGCTCAATAGCCAAGATGTACAATGTGTACGGACCGACTGAGGCGATCATCGACTTCGACCTTTTGGCTGTGCGAAGGAGGCAACGATCCGCACTTCATGTCTGATCGGGCGACCGATTCCTAACGCGCGGATCTACATTTTAGACGAGGCTCTTCGCGCCGTGCCAATCGGCGTTACGGGTCACATGTATATCGGCGGGGTGAGCTTGGCTCGCGGCTATCTCAATCGACCTGAGTTGACCGCTGAGAAGTTTATTCCAGACCCGTTCAGCGCCGAGCCCGGAGCGCGACTGTATAAGACCGGCGATCTTGCGCGTTATCTGCCTGACGGAAAAATCGAGTTTCTTGGGCGCACCGACTATCAGGTCAAAATTCGTGGTTTTCGCATCGAGCTGGGGGAAATCGAGTCCGCGCTCAAGGCAACATCCGACCGTTCAGGAAGCTGTCGTTCTCACTCGCGAAGATGTGCCGGGAGAGAAGCGGTTGGTGGCCTATGTGGTCGGCGATACGACTGCCGACGAGCTGCGACATTTATTAAAAGCAAGTTGCCAGATCACATGGTTCCAGCCGTCTTTGTACCGCTCGAGACTTGCCATTGTTGTCTAATGGCAAGATCGACCGGCGGGCGCTTCCGGCGCCTGATCGAACGCGGCCCGAACTCGACGAGTCATACGTAGGCGCCCGCACGCAGACAGAAAAAGTGTTGGCGGAGATCTGGGCCAAGCTGCTCAATGTTGAACAGCTCGGGATCCATGACGACTTCTTCGATCTTGGCGGCCATTCGCTATTGGCGACGCAACTGGTGTCGCGAGTGCGCGAAACATTTGAAGTGGAACTTCCGCTGCGCCGTCTGTTTGAGACGCCGACCATTGTTGGGCTTGGAGAAAGCGTCGAGGCTGCTCGTTACGCAGCACCAGCGCTTTCTGCGCCGCCGATCGGGCCGGTTTCGCGGAACGCAGAGCTCGCTCTTTCATTTGCGCAGCATCGGCTGTGGTTCTTCGGTCAGTTGGAGCCGGGCATTTCCACTTACAATATGCCGGCCGCCGTGCGTCTCAAAGGGCCGCTCAATTTGGCGGCGCTAGAGCGAAGCTTCAATGAAATCGTCAACCGCCACGAATCTTTGCGCACCACCTTTGCAATGGTGGACGGACCGCCCACGCAGGTCATTGCCCCGACTCTTACGATCGAATCTGCCGGTCATGGATCTGCACAATCTGCCCGCGAGCGAACAGGAAATCGAAGTTAGGCGATTGGCTACGGAGGAAGCCCAGTCAGCCATTCGATTTGGCGCGAGGCCCGCTCGTCCGCTGCACCGTGTTGAAATTCGGCGACGAAGACCATGTCGGGATGCTGACGATGCACCACACCATCTCCGACGGTTGGTCGACCGGGATATTGGCATTCGCGAGTTGGCGTCGCTCTATGTCACCTTCTGCGCCGGCGCGAAACTCGCTGCTGCCGCCCTTCCGATTCAATATGTCGGATTTCGCCCTTTGGCAGCGCCAATGGCTACAGGGTGATATTCTCGAGAGCCAGATTGCCTATTGGAAGGCAGCAACTTGCCGATGCGCAGGCCGCCATCGATCTGCCCGCGGACCAGCTAAGGCCGGCGGCGCAAACTTTCCGCGGGGCGCACCATCACGGTGGTGCTACCGGGGCACGTGCAGACGGCGTTCAAAACGCTCGGTCGCCAGGAAAGGGCTACTCCTTTTATGACGCTGTTCGCAGCGTTCACGGTCTTCTTGTTCCGCTATACGGGACAAGACGATCTGATCGTCGGCACGCCAGTCGCCAACCGAAACCGGTCGGAGATCGAGGGTGTGATCGGATTGTTTCGTCAATGCGCTCGTCCTGCGAACGGATCTTTCGGGACATCCCAGCTTCCGAGAACTCCTCCGGCGCGTGCGGGAAGTCTGTCTTGGAGCCTATGCCCATCAGGATTTGCCTTTCGACCGGCTGGTGGAAGCATTGGAGGTTCAGCGGGATTTGAGCCGCAATCCGCTGTTTCAGATCATGTTCGTGCTGCACAATACGCCGCTGCGAAAAGTCGAGCTGCCGGGTTTGACCTTGAGCCACGTCGAAGGAGACGCTGAAACGGCTCACTTCGATCTGACTCTGCAGATCGCCGACACCGACGAAGGATTGACGGCTGCACTTGGTCTACAACGCCGATTTGTTCGAGCCGGAAACGATCTCGCGGATGCTGGAGAATTTTCGACCGCTGCTCGAAGTCGATCGCGGCCGACCCGGAGCAGCGCATTGCCGATTTGCGGCTGCTGACCGAAGCCGAACGCCATCGGCTCTTGGTGGAATGGAACGGCGCCGGGACCAGTTCTCGGCCTGGATCTGCGGATTCACCAGCTCTTCGAGGCGCAGGTTGCGCGGACACCAGAAGCTGTCGCGGTGGTCCACGAATCCCGGCACTTGACCTATAGACGCGCTGAACCGCCGCGCCAATCGCCTGGCCCATCGGCTTCAGGCGCTGGGGGTGGGGCCCGAGGTCCGCGGTGGCCATCTGCCTGGAACGCTCTATGGAGTGATCGTCGGATTGCTGGCATTCTCAAGTCCGGCGGTGCGTATGTGCCGTTGGACCCGGCCTATCCGCACGAACGCCTCGCCTTCATGCTGGATGATTGCCAGGTGCCCGTGCTTTTGACCCGCGATGGGATCGCCGCGAGGTTCGCGGAGTGCGATGCCACGATCGTCTGTATGGATTCCGACTGGGAAACCATCGGCCTCGAAAGCGACGAAACGCCCGGCGTTTCGACGAGCCCGGAAAATCTCGCCTATATCATCTATACATCGGGTTCGACGGGACAGCCCAAGGGCGTCGTCGTTTCGCACGACGCGATCGCGGGCCACTGCCGGGACGTGTGCGGGCACTTCGAACTGAGCTCCAGCGACGTCGTGCTCCATTTCGCGTCCCTGAGTTTCGACGTTTCGTTGGAAGAAATTCTGCCGACGCTGCTCGTCGGCGCGCGGTGGTCATCATGGGGGAGACCATTTGGCATCCCGGCGGAGATCCGCGCCAAAATCGCAGCGTACGGATCTGACGGTCCTCAATCTTCCGGCTGCCTACTGGCAGGAGCTGGCGTCGGGAATGGGCAGGCGAATCGGAGTCTTCGTCCAAGACATCCGCCGAGATTGTTCATGGTCGGCGGCGATGCGATGTCGCCCGATCCGTCGCGCAGTGGCAGCGGTTGCCGGCGAATTCGATCCGCGTGCTGAACGCCTATGGCCCGTCCGAGACGACGATCACCGCGACGACATACGATATTCCGCCTGGCATCAACGGCGGCGCACCCGCTGAACGCGTGCCCATCGGCCGCCCGCTTCCAAACCGATCGGTCTACATTCTCGACGAAAACGCCGTTCCGGTCTCGATCGGCGTTCAAGGTCAGTTGTACATCGGTGGAGCGGGCCTGGCTCGCGGTTATCTCAATCGTCCCGAGCTGACCGCGAAAAATTTCGTCCCGGATCCCTTCAGCGCCGAGCCGGGCGCACGAATGTACAAGACGGGCGATCTCGCTCGCTATCGGCCCGATGCAAACATCGAGTTTCTCGGCCGCGCCGATCATCAGGTCAAGATTCGCGGCTTTCGCATCGAACTGGGAGAAATCGAGGCCATGCTGCGCCGGCATCCCGCCGTGCACCAAGCTGCGGTTCTGGCTCGCGAAGATGCGCCGGGCGAAAAAGGCCTGGTGGCCTATGCGGTCGCGGATGTGCCGGCCGAGGACCTGCGGCGCTATCTCAAGGACAAACTGCCCGATTTCATGGTGCCACCGGTGTTCATTCTGCTCGATGCCATGCCCTTGGCCCCGAACGGCAAGGTGGACCGCCGCGCGCTGCCGGCGCCGGATCGGCACAGGCCGGAAATGGACGAGGCCTTCGTCGTCCCGCGCGACGATCTCGAGCGCCAGCTAGCCCGCATATGGGAGGAGGTGCTCGGGCTCAGCCCGGTTGGGGCGCAGGACAATTTCTTCGAGCTCGGCGGCAATTCCCTTCAGGCGGTACGCCTTTTCGCGCTCATCGCGAAGAGGCTCGGCAGCAAGTTGCCGCTAACGACCGTGTTCGAGGGCGCCACCGTCGAGCAACTCGCTGTGATACTGCGGCAGAAGGCCAGCCTGATTCGCGCTCGGCGCTGGTAACGCTTCAAACCGGGGGTGGCAAACGGCCGCTTTTCCTGGTCCATCCGGCCGGTGGGCATGTTTTCCCCTACATCCATCTGGCCCAATTGCTCGGCCCCGATCAACCTTGCTATGGGCTCAAGGCGACCGGTCTCGAAGAAGGGCAGGAGGCCCATTCGCGAATTGAAGACATGGCGGCCCGCTACATTCAGGCGCTGCGATCCGTGCAGCCGATTGGGCCCTATCTTCTTGGCGGTTGGTCCATGGGCGGCGTGGTCGCCTACGAAATGGCGCAGCAGCTTCGCGCGCAAAACCAAGAGGTCGCACTGCTCGCTATGTTAGATGGGCGAATTCCGAATGCCGACGAGACCTTTCCCGAGGATGATTTCGAGGCGGTAAAACTTGGTCGAACGCTATTTCGGCATGTCGTTTGGTCCGATCGAATCTTCTGGCCGCGCTTCCCGAAAGACGAACAATTGGTGTTCATACTGGATCAGGCTAAGAGCGCCGGTCTGATCCCCGCCGAGCTCGATATCGCCCAGGCCCGCCGCTTCGTCGCGCTGTTGAGAAGCAATCTGTACGCAATCCAGACCTACCAGCTGCGCCCCTACCCGGGCCGAATCACCTTCTTCAAGGCAAGCGAAACCCTCTCGGGCCCGTCTTGGATGATCCGACCATGGGGTGGGGCGATTGGGCCGGCGGCGGCGTGGAGATACACTTCGTTCCCGGCAATCACGCCAATCTGATGTACGAGCCGCACGTACAAGTCCTCGCCGCGACGCTGATCGGCTTGCCTCGACGTGCGCAAGTCGCGACGGAGGCAGCCGGACGAGGGGCCGGGAAAGATCGAACAATGACCAGCGCGACCGTCCCAACGCCTGGATTGCCTTCCGCAAACCAAGGCCGAAGGTTCGCCTTCGCCTGTTCTGTTTTTCCTTTGCAGGCGGCGGCCCTTCGATCTTTCGTCGCCTGGCAGATGGCTTGCCGGCCGATGTCGAGGTCTGCCCGGTTCAGCTTGCCCGGCCGAGGTACGCGTGCCATGGAAAAGCCGTTCAGCTCGGCTTTCGCCTCTTGTCCTGGCGCTGGCCGCAGCCCTTGCCCCTCTTCTCGACAAGCCCCTTTGCCTTCTTCGGTCATAGCTTCGGAGCATTGGTCAGCTTTCGGACTTGCCCGTCAGCTCCGAAGACGTTCGGCTGTTCAGCCCGTTGGGCTGCTTCGTTTCCGCGGATCGCGCACCGCAGCTCCCTCCTCGGGACCGGCCAATCCATGCACTGCCTGAAGCCGAGCTTCTCGCCGAATTGCGTCGCCTAAATGGCACTCCAGGCCAAGTTTTGGAAGATGCAGAACTCATGCAGATGATGCTTCCGATTTTGCGAGCAGATCTCGCCGCATACGAAACCTATGTATATTCAAATGAGCCTCCTCTCAGCTGTTTCATCTCAAGCTTTGGCGGCCTTCAGGACCCAAAGGTGAGTTCCAACGATCTTGAAGCTTGGCGCGATCAAACTAGCGCTTCCTTCTCGCTGCGGATGTTCCCCGGCGACCACTTTTTCTTGAATGCATCGCAGCCACTCCTTCTTAAAGTGCTCTCGCAAGAACTGCGAGACGCGTGAGGGCAATCCCATGAAAGCGCCACCCACCGCCCCCCCTGTTCCTCAGTGGCACTCTCTATCCGAATGCTTGGTGTTGAACCCGGATGAGGTTCATGTCTGGAAAGCGGGCTTGGACCGAACCTCGTTTCAAATTCAGAGTCTTCGCAACACGCTTGCGGCAGATGAACAAGCCAGAGCTGATCGGTTCTATTTTGAGAAAGATCGCGCGCATTTCATTGTTGCTCGGGGCGTGCTCCGGACGATCCTCGGCCGCTACTTGAATCGAGCGCCCGAACGCCTGTCTTTTCTCTACAGCTCTTACGGCAAGCCTGCCCTTGCCGGAGACTCCGACGGCGCCGCGATCCGGTTCAATTTATCTCACTCGGATGGCATCGCCCTTTATGCGATTACGCGGAATCGGGAGGTGGGGATCGACATTGAGCGCATCCGCTTCGATCTGGCTTTTGCGGAGATCGCCCAGCGCATTTTCTCAGCGCGGGAAGCAGCAACGCTCCGTACACTCCCAACCGAGATGCAGCCTCAGGCGTTCTTCCGCTATTGGACACGCAAAGAAGCCTATATCAAGGCCCGGGGCGAAGGACTTTCGCTACCCCTCAACCAGTTTGATGTGTCGCTTGTTCCTGGCGAATCGAATGTGACGCTTAGCACTCCGCGAAATCCAGCCGAAGTAGCGCGTTGGTCTGTTCAGGAACTCGAGGCTGTGCCAGGCTATGTCGCCGCGTTTGCTGTTGAAGGGCATGGCTTGCGCTTGTCTTGTTGGCAATGGCCGGACCAAGAACAGCATTCAGTCTGAGTGTTGTGATTTATTTTTTCGCTGAGCCCACCTCTCGGCGAGCCGTTTGACGATCAAATAGGTGAGCAACGTAATGGGGGCCGCGATGATGACGGAGCCAACCAGCATCGCGGCGTAAACATCCCAACCCTTTTGCAGCACGTCCCACAGTCGTGCGTGATCCAATATCAGGGTGTGTTTGACTGGAAGCATCAATTTCCCCAACCGATATTCGGCCAGCCACATGAAAGGCAGTAGCGGCGTATACAGAATTGCTGCAGTTGCCCCGGCGACGGCAGCGATCACGCTCCTCCTCAACAGCCACGCCACTACGGTCGCCACGACTATCGGGGATGGATTGAGCGGCAGGAAGCTAGCAGCGATGCCAATCGAACAACCCGCGGCGATTTGCTCGGGCCGAGCATCGAGTTGCGACAGCTTTTTCCAAAACGCGTGAGCTCGTTGCCTTAGTGTGCCCTTCGTCATCACTCAGGTGGCCGGAGACGTGAACCGCGCGACATCACTGGCGATCTCACCGTCATGCAGGCGGATCAGCCGCCGCGCGCGCTCCATGACTTGTGGATCATGCGTTGCGTAAACGAAAGTCGTGCCGTGGGTGCGATTGAGATGTTCCATCACGTTGAGGAGCGCGGTCGCCGTCACCGAATCGAGATTCGCGGTCGGCTCATCCGCCAGAATTAACGCCGGCTGCGTGACCATGGCGCGCGCCACCGCGACCCGTTGTTGCTGTCCGCCCGACAACTCGCCGGGCCGACGATCTTCAATCCCAGCAAGTCCGATTTCGGAGAACATTTTTGCACTCTCTCCCTTCGTCTGCTTCGCGGGCATGCCCTGCAGCAGCAACGTAAATTCGGCATTTTCCAGCGCGGTCAGGACCGGCAACAGATTATATGCCTGGAAAACGAAGCCGAGCCGCCGCAGCCGCAGACGAGCCAGATTCCCCGGACGATAGAGCTGGAGATCCTTCCCATCCACCAACACCTCGCCGGCATCGGCGCGGTCGAGGCCGCCGATGATGTTGAGCAATGTGGTTTTGCCGGAGCCGGACGCGCCCGCAATCGCAAGAAATTCTCCGGGCGCAACCTCGAAGATCGATCCCGCGCAGCGCCGGAACCCCGATCGGCCCGGCGCGGTAGGTCTTCGTCACCTCCTTTCAATTCCACCGCCCATTCAGCCGTTGCGCTTCGGTCATGCTAAATAGACCTTCAAGGAATCGGGCAGCTTGGTTCGCGCGGCCTTGAACGCCGGATATAAAGAGATGACGGTCGCCGTGAGAAACACGATGCTCACCGACGAAGCAATTCGCGCGGACTCAAGCGCGAATAGATGATCGGCTCGAATACGAGAGCGGCGGGCAGGCTGCTGGTGAAAAACCAGCGCAAATCCAGACCGGCGTGTCGCGAAATAATGCTCGACGCCCAGTCCCAGCGCCAAACCGATCGCGAGGCTGATGGCGGTGAGCGCCAGCGATTCGCCGAATGATCATTGTCGCGAGTTGCTCGGGCCGTAGGCCCAGCGCCAGGCAGAGGCCGAATTCATAGCGGCGCTCAGCACGCGCATGAGAACCGTGTTGAGTATCCCAACCCCACCATGGCGAGCACGACGCCGTTCATGATGTAGTTGAACGCCTCCTCCAACCTGAAGAGTTGGGCCAGTCCGGGCATGGCTTCGCGCCAGGGAAGAATTTCCACCGGTGCGTCCTGTCAGCTTTTCGCGCAGGTCGCGGGCGACCGCGCGCGCGTCGCCTTCCCAATTAAGGAGAACGGCAATCTGGGTCACCCGGCCGGGCACCCCCAGCAACGCCTCGGCGTCGGTCAACCGCAATTGGATGACATGGGCGTCGATCGGATTGAATGCCGCGTGCGGAATATCCCAGTGACGCGCAGCAGAATGCTCTGCATTTCCCCATCGCCCGCTCTTCCCGTCGCTGCGTCGACCGTCGCACCGCCTGTGTCATGAGTACGATCTTGGATCCGATCTTCACGTCCAACCCGCGGGCCAACGTCTGACCGATGACGACGCCCGGGATTGCCGGTCGTCTTGAGATATTTCCCCTCGACGATCCGCGTGGGAATCAACGACACTGCGCGTTCTGCGTCCGGGATCGACCCCGATAATGCGCACGCTCATCGGATTGGCCGCGGATGTCAGCAACCCAGAGGCCACAGACGAGGACTTACGCCGCGTTCGACTTGTTTCATGGCGTCCGCGTGCAAGAACCCGTTCGGCTACGGCTACGGCTTTTGCCGTCATGAGCAGATCCTGGGAGCCGCTGGCTTGATAGCCGCGCGCCTGAATGACGACGTGCCCGGCGCCGTATCGCACCCGGTTGCCGACCATTTGCTCGTGGCTGCCATCGAGTAGACCCAACGATATCAGCAGCAATGTCAGCCCCAACCCAGAGGCCAGCGCCGCCAGCAAAGTTCCGCCAGGACTGCGCCACAGATTGCGCCAGCCGATTCTCGCCAACAGGAAAAAGCCCTTCATCCCTATACCTTTCGCAGCGCTTCGGCCGGTCGAAACCGAGCCGCCCGCAACGCCGGATAAAGCGCCGCAATCATGGCCGTGATCGCCAGCCCAAGAGCGGCTTCGGCGTAACCGGTGAAATCCTGCATTCCGTACCGGACGGGCCCACGACATTTCCAGCCAATGAAACCCCGCGTCCCTCCGCGCCAAGATTCAAACCATGCGCCTCCATGTACCAAAGAAAGGGCGCAGCGATTGCCGCGCCAAGACGAGCCCAACCGCCGCCAAACTTGCCGCCTCCGCCACGATCAGGCCGACCACCTGCACCGGGCGCATTCCCACCGCCATCAGCATTCCGAGTTCGTGGGTGCGCTCGAAAACCGCCATCAACATGGTGTTGACGATGCCCATCGCGGCCAGCACGAAGAAGATGAAGAAGAGTATGAGCGTAACCCGGCGATTGAACTGAACGTAGTCGGCCAATTCTGGCGCCAGTTTCTGCCAAGGTTGCACGCGAACCGGCAGGGATTTGCTCAATCTGCCGTTCAAGTGCACGCCGCCATCGGCAGTTGCCGCGCCGTCGTCACGAAGTTTGATCGCCGATCTCGTGGATCCGTTCCGGCGGCAAGCGCAGCAGCTCCTGCAGAGAAGAGAGCGGCATCAGCACCAGGCCCCGGTCCATCGCATCAAGTCCGGTGTGAATCAGCCCAGCCAGTTTGTACAGATCGTTGCCCGTCGAACCATCAGCCGCGGGCGCCAGCACAACGATTTCCGAGCCCACTTCGGCGCCGATTGCGCTGGCGAGTTTGTCTCCGAGCACGATGCTTTTGGGCGCTTTCGCTCGACAGTAGCTTCCCTTTACGATCCGAGTTCTGCAGCATCGTGATCTGCGGTTCTCGGCCGGGGACGACGCCGAGAAGCTGCGCGCCGGCCGATTGATGGCTCGCGCTGACCAAGCCGTAGCTGTAGACGCGCGGACTCGCGGCTTGAACGCGACTGTCGGCGGCGATGGCGGCGAGCAACTGGCAGACGTCCGTTCCCCTTCGTCCCCCCAGAGTCATTTGAATCGGGCGATCGGGGTAGTAGCCCGGCGCGTGCACTTCGATATCGGAGAGAAGGCGCCCGGTGCCGCTTTCGATCATCTGATGGCTAAGCCCGGCCATCAGGCAGGCGACCAACAACAGCATGGCATAGCCCAGGCCAATCGCCGCCATGGCGATGATCGTCCGCCGCGAATTGCGCCAGAGATTGCGCCACGCCAGCCGTAGCAGCCATCCGATCATTGCTGGAGCTTCTGATTCCCAGGGGGACTCGAATTTGAATCTTCCTTCAGATTGTTCAGGGAGAACGTCTCCGAGCTGATCGGCGTGTCGAACGCAATATTTTGATAGGTGATTATCGTCTGTTCAACGGCTTGATTCACAGGACGCATGACCAGACGCGTCGGAATAAGCCTCCCGCTCACGGTCTTGTAATCCGAGAATGACAGGTCTCTGACAGGCTTCCCATCCTCGTCGTAGTAGCGCTGCCATACGGGCATCAGGTCAGATTGGCGGACTTGCAAGACGATCCCGCCCCACACGACCGCCGCCGCCGGCTTAGGTATCAAAGTATATTCGGTCACCGCGACCCCATCCCGCTGCCGCTCCACTGAGGTCCTAATTGCGTAGTCTTTGGAGAGGCGACTTTGGTTCACCAGATCATTGAGGGTGAAGTCACTGCCCATCCATGAAGTCATCATCATCGATGCCGGCATCTTGATCGTGCGGTTCGCCTTCGGGAGATACATCCAGGTTTTGTTGCCGGCTTTCAAGATGGCCGTGCCTGCATCTTCCTGCGGCTGGCGAATACGGACGAGAACATTTCGACTCGCCAAGCGTCCATAACTGCATTGAGATCGTTCGCTGCAAATCTTCCTTCTTGATCTGCATTTCCACGGTGGCGGTGCTGGATTGGCTGATAAACAGGCGAGCCACCCCATCAACGATCTCCTGCGCCCGCCGATTGTTCGCAGCCTGAGCGACTTGCCCTAAGCTCAGCCATATCAGCACCAGCCAAATTGCGATGCGCGCCGTCTTAAGTCTCAAAGCGGTCACCGTCGATTTCCAAACCGGCGCGAAATGCACAGCCGCACATACGACCGCCCTACTTGTCCGCCAACATCTCGGCGAGCAATGAACCCACTTGCTCATCCGAAAGCTCGTCCAAGTTGGCCAGGAGGCGTTCCGCCTCTTGCTGATCACTAGGTCGCGCGAGGTTGAGCGGCACAATTTGGTCGGCGGCCTCGGTTGTCAATTGATCAAGCACCTGGGTGACTGCTTGGTCGACGCTAAAGCCCTGAAGGAATTTCGCCACCGGCACGTTCACCCTTAGATCAACCGCGATCCTATTTTTCAACTCAACGGCCATCAAGGAGTCCAGGCCCAGATCACTCAAGGATTGCTGATAGTCCAGCTTGGACGGGCTCATTCCAAGAGCTCGGGCAACCTGTTCGCTCAGATATGTTTGCAGCAATTGCCTGCGTTCAGTCGGTTCGGCCGCGAGCAATGTATCCCGCCTTTCGCTCGTGCTGCCCGTTGGCTCCGTGAGTTTCCCTTCATCGCGGGCTAGATCGGAAAGAAGGGGCAATGTGCTGCCCCCCGGATTAAACTCCCGATACTGGCTCCAATTCACAGGCACTGCTACGACTTGCGCTGCGCTTTGCTCAAGCAGCCGCCCCATAATTTCCAGCGCCTGTTTAGGTGCAATGCTGCTTATCCCTAGAAGCGCGAGACGCGCGGCGAGACGCTTGCCTCCAACTGAATCCGCAAATCCCTCGCCGGACCAGGCACCCCAATTGATACTCAGAGCCGGCTGGCCTTGCGCTTGGCGATGATGTGCCAAGGCATCCAAGAAAGCGTTGGCGGCGGCGTAGTTCCCCTGGCCCGGCTGGCCCAGCACAGAACCGGCGGAAGAGAAGAGCACAAAAAAGTCCAACGGATCGTCTTTGAGCAGGCGGTGCAGCAGCCATCCGCCAAGAACTTTCGGCCGCAAAACCTTGATTAACGCGGCGGCATCGAGTTGCACCAGCAGCCCGTCCTGCAGCACGCCCGCCGCATGCACGACACCACGGATCGGTGGCCAACCCTCCGCGCGATACTCGTCCAGAAAGCTGCTCAACTCTGCTTCGTCGGCCACATCGACCGAGGCCAGATGCACACTGGCACCCATGGACTCAAGTTCGCGAATGGCTGTGATCTGACGTGCCGTGCGACTTCCCGTTTCAACCGAACCCCAGTCGGGCCGCGGCGGAAGCCTCGTGCGCCCCATGAGGATCAGTCGCCGCGCACCTTGCTCGACCATCCAACGTGCGACCAAGAGGCCAAGATCGCCAAGGCCTCCGGTTATCAGATAGCTGGCGTCAGTCCGCCACCGGACGGGCATTTTCGTGGGCAATGAAATTTTGCGGGCCAATCGAGCGACGTAGGATCGGCCTTGACGAAACGCGAGTTGATCTTCGCCATCCGGATTGAAGATATGTTCCAACAATTGACGAGCGGCGGCCTCGTGCTGCGAGGCATCTGGATCGAGGTCCACCAGCCCGCCCCACAACGCGGGAAGTTCCTGGGCAATAACGCGGCCCAATCCCCAGAGCGGAGTTTGCGCTACCGACAATGGATGAACCTTCTCTCCCGCCGCTTGAGCGCCGCGCGTAATTAGCCACAGCCGAGGCGGATCGGCCAATTCCATCCGAGCCAGCTTTTGCACTAGCTGCAGAACGTTCCCGCAACCAGTAGCCTGCGCGCTATTCAGCGACTCCAGATTGGTCATCTCTGGATCAGCCGCATCGAGACTCCAGAGATGGATAATTCCGCGGCAGCTCGGCTGATCAGATACTAACACCGCCTCGAAGAGCCGGCGCATGTCGTCGAGTTGTTCGGGGCGGATGCGATAACGCCCGCCATCTATTTGCTCGTACGCTTCCCCGCGCGCGACCAAAATGCTCCGTTCACCCCGAGCTTCCAATAACGCGAACAACGCCTCACCAACGCCACTATCGTCGGCAAAGATCAGCCAGCTCGCCGGGCTGGTCTGCGCTCCTGGTTCTGCCGCGAGGTCTTTGGGATGCCATTGGAATTCATAAAGCCAGTCATCCACATTTTCGCCGGCGGTGCGCCGCATTTCTTCACCGAGATATTCAAAGCGGAGTCCCTCTATCTCCATCGTCACGCATCCGGTCTCGTCTAGAAGCTGCACGTCTCCTGTTGTGGCATTCGCGCCCCGATGCTCCACGCGAGCCTGGCTCCACACAGGGTGGCCGGAGCGAGCATGAACCCGGACCTGATCGATACGAGTCGGCAAGTAGAGTCCTTGCTGGCCGCTTTCAGCCGCATCAGCCGCGACAGCAGCGCCAAAGACTTGGAAGCCGACATCGAGAACCGCAGGGTGAATTTGAAAGCGATTGAATTCGGCGTCCGGATCATCGGGCGCCCGCACTTCACTCAACACATCGGTGTTGTTTCGCCACAGCCGGACGATGCTTTGATAGAAATAATCATAGTCGATGCCACCTTCACGAAGTCGCCTGTAATAATCCTCGCCCGTGATCTGCTCCGTGCATCGCATGCGCATTTCCGCGAGCGTCTCCCGCTCCTGATCCAATGTCGAAACGTTCTTGTCCGTGTTGTCCGGTTGGACGCAAATCTTGCCAGTTGCATGCAGTGTCCACGATTTGTCGGGATTCGCGGCACCTTTAGGACAGCTGTAAATGTAAAAGGATGCTACGCCGTCTGCGCTCTGCGAGAGGATCACTTGAATCGTGTGAGCTTTGCCCTCCGGCAAAAACAGCGCGTTGCGAAATTCGATGTCACTCAGAGCGACGCATTGTGCGCCATAAACTTCGACCGCCACCGCCAACGCCATCTCCACAAAGGATGAGGCCGGCAACACGGCAATGCCGTTGATGCGATGGTCATTTAGATGAGGCCGGGAATTTATATCGAGCGTGGTTTCCCAGAAATGCGTTTCCGAATGGTGCGGAGACGTGAAATGCTGGCCCAGAAGAGAGTTGTTTCCGGTTGCGCTCCGGAAAACGGGTCTACTAGCATTCTCGGCTGAGGGCTCGAGCCAATAACGTTCCCGCTGCCACGGGTATGGCGGTAGTTGAACACAGTGGCCTGCCGTCGGATAGATCAAGCTCCAGTCGATTGGATGGCCCAAACTATAGAGCGCACCCAGGGATCCCAGCAGAACCGTGCGCTCGTCTTCATCATGCCGCAGAGAAGGCAGCACAGCACCTTCCCGGCCGAGATGATCAAATGTTTGTTGCATGGAACTGAGCAGAATTGGATGGGCGCTGATCTCAAGAAAGTTGTCATGGCCATCTTGTGCCATGCGCTGAATCGCGGCGGAGAACAGCACGGGCTCTCTCATGTTTCTCGCCCAATAGAGCGCGTCGAATTCCGTCCCATTGATGACTTGGCCGGTGACCGTCGAGTAGATCGGCATGGATTCGGCGCGTGGCCGCAGCCCTTGCAGAGCCTGCAGCAAATCGGCGCGCAACGGCTCCATTTGCGGGCTGTGCGAGGCAAAGTCGACCTTCACCAAGTGACAGAAAATATCGTCGCGTTCCAACCGATCCAGAATAGCGCCGAGCGCAGTCGGATCGCCGGATAACACTGTCGATTTGGGACCGTTGCTAACGGCGATCGACACGTGGTCTTCGTATCCTGCGATGATGCGCTGCGCCTCCTCGATGGAAAGCTCCACAGCCGCCATCGCGCCTTTCCCAACAGCACGCTTGAACAACCGGCTGCGATGACAAACAACCTGAACGGCATCTTCGAGGCTTAGGGCACCGGCAATGTGTGCGGCAGCGACTTCGCCCAAGCTATGACCGACCACGGCATCCGGCTCGATCCCCCACGAACGCCATAAGGCAGCCAACGCGATCTGAATTGCAAACAGCGCAGGCTGGACGACATCGACTTCATTAAGCCTCGACTGTGCGGCATCCGTAGCCATGAGCTCGGTTAGCAAGGACCAATCTCCGAATGGTCGCATCGCCTCGTCGCAGCGTTCGATCACTTCGCGGAAAACCACTTCCTGCTCGACCAGCCGCCGCCCCATACCAAACCACTGGCTACCCTGCCCGGGAAACACAAAAACAAGCTTTCGCGGTTGCGCGGACTGTTTGCGGCCTGACGACAAGCCGGGACGCGTTTCGCCGCGCAAGAATGCTACCAAGCTATCAATCAATTGCGTCGGCGAATTGCCCGTGACGGCGAGGCGGTGATCGTGATGAGCGAGCCGCGCGCTTGCCGTGTAACAAATATCTGCCAACGACGCAGCGGAGTCCGGCGTGGCGAGATAGTCATTGCAGGCGCGAGCGAGCGAACGGAGGGCCTCGGGACTGCGGGCCGAAAGCGGCAATAGGAGTGCGCCGCTTGTTCGCTCCGCATCTCGCGTTGCTCTAACGGTCGCGGGCGCCTCTTCCAAAACCACATGAGCATTGGTGCCGCCAAAGCCGAATGAGCTAACGCCGGCTAATTTCGGACCGGAACTCACGGGCCATGGACTCAGCGCCGTCTGCACGCGAAGCCGGAGCTCGCCGAACGGAATATGCGGGTTGGGCGTTTCAAAGTGCAGGCTCGGGGGGATCTCTCGATGTGAAAGCGCCAGCGCCACCTTAATCAAGCCCGCAATGCCGGCTGCAGCTTCGAGATGACCTAGATTGGTTTTGACCGATCCCACAGCACAAGGTTGTTCGGATGGACGTCCGACACTCAGCACCGTGCCCAGTGCTTTCGCCTCGATTGGATCGCCCAGCAATGTGCCCGTGCCGTGGGCCTCGACATATTGAACGCTGCCGGGAGAGACGCCGGCTTGCCGGTAAGCCTCTCGCAACACGGCCTCTTGAGCCAAAGGATTCGGCGCCATAAGACCGTTGCTTCGTCCATCTTGGTTCACTGCGCTGCCGCGAATGACGGCATAGATTGGATCTCCGTCGGCCAACGCTTTCGAAAGCGGTTTCAGCACCACGACACCAGTGCCCTCTCCGCGCACATAACCGTTGGCTTGCGCATCGAATGTCTTGCAGCGCCCATCTGGCGCCATCGCGCCAGCCTTGGTGAAATTGATTGCAATCGCCGGCGAGAGAATGAGGTTCACGCCGCCGACCAGCGCCAGCGTGGACTCGCCGCTGCGCAGACTATTGCAAGCAAGATGAACTGCAACCAGCGACGAAGAGCAGGCAGTGTCTATGGCAAGACTAGGGCCCCGAAAATCGAAAAGATACGAGATCCGATTGGCGGCAATGCTTAGCGCATTGCCGGTGCCGGCATAGGCATCAATTCGTTCCAGATCATTCCATTGCAAACGGCCGTAGTCATTGGTGGCGACACCAATGAACACGCCGGCACGCGTTCCAGCGAGACGCTCTGGCACTTGTCCTGCGTCTTGCAACGCTTCCCAAATTACCTCCAGCAAGAGCCGCTGCTGAGGATCCATGCGCGCTGCTTCGCGAGGCGAGATGCCAAAGAAATTGGCATCGAACTGATCGACATTTTCGAGAAATCCGCCCCAGCGCGTGTTCATCTTTCCTGGGACGGACGGGTCGGGATCGTAGAATGCACGCTGATCGAAGCGATCCGCCGGAACTTCGCCGATAGCGTCCACTCCATTTCGGAGCAATTGCCAGAACGCGGCTGGGTTGTTCGCACCGGGAAATCGGCAGCCAATGCCAATGATGGCTATCGGCTCATTTTTCGCCTCGCGATCTTGGCCCGCACTGGCCGCTGAGCTCGACGCATCTTGCGATCCGGCCAAGTACCGTGCCAAAGCCTCGATCGTCGGGTACTCATAAACCAGAGCCGCAGGAAGTTCTCGTCCGAGCAGCTCTGCAAGCTCACCGGCCAGCCTAACTGCTTCGGTTGACCCTAGCCCGTAGCTCGCGAACGGCTCGCGGATGTCGATCTCGCGCGCGTCGATTCCCAGTGGCTCGGAAAGTTTGGCGACCAGCCATTCCTGAATGACTTCTGCTTTAAGAGAATTCTCATCCATGTGTCACGCCTCACCGAGGCTTTGCAGCATCCCCTTTAGGAAACTAGCCCGACAAGCACGACGCTGCACTTTACCGCTGGTCGTCTTCGGGATATGCCCGGCTCGGAGCAACACCACCGTGTGCGCTCGCACATCATGCTGTTCGGCCACAGCCCTGCGAATAGCCCGAATGACAGCCTCGGTGTCCAACGGCAAACGCCCACTCGGGCGATCCTTCACTTCCCTTTCCGGTGCGCAGCGAACCGCCGATTGATAGCGGGGCTCAATTTCGGCGGCGACAATCAGCTGTTCTTCACCATTGGCATCGACAGAAAATGCCGCGCAGCTGGATAGACGCAAGGCGGGATGGCACCCTTCCACCGTCATTTCAATATCCTGGGGGTAAAGGTTGCGCCCACTTACAATGATCAGATCCTTCAGACGGCCGGTGACAAACAACTCGCCGTCTTTCAAGAATCCCAAATCTCCGGTGCGTAAAAACGGACCCGCGCCGGTATCTTTGAGGTAGGCTCGACAGGCGCGCTCGGTATCCTCGGGTCGATTCCAATAACCTTGAGTAACGCTTGGGCTGGAGACCCAGATTTCGCCGACTTGATCTGGTGCACAGGCAGTTAACGCGTTCGGATCGGCGATGACAATCTTGGTGTCGTGCAAAGCGTGGCCGCTGCTAACGAGTGTCCGGACATTTTGATCTTGGGCGCAAGCGTCCACGATACGGTTCTGCTCCAGCCCAGCTACTTGTATCGTGCGAAACATTTCATCTCTTAGAGAACCACCGGAAACCAAGAGCGTCGCTTCAGCGAGCCCATAACTTGGATAAAACGCCCTGGGGCGGAAACCACACGAGGCAAAGGTTTCGACAAACCGTCTCAACGTGTCGGCGCGAATTGGCTCGGCGCCATTATAGGCCACATCCCAACTGCTGAGATCGAGCGTTTCACGTTGTTCTGGAGTAATTCCGCGTGCGCATAATTCATACGCGAAATTGGGCCCACCGCTGATCGTGGCTTTATAGCGCGAGACGGCCTGGAGCCATCGTAGTGGCCGCATGAGAAAAGATGCCGCCGGCATCAGGTAGCATGGGCGTCCCTTGTACACCGGCTGAATAATCCCATTGGTCAGTCCCATATCGTGGAACGCGGGCAGCCACGTAACCGTAACACCGTTTGGGTCGAACGCGTAGAGGCGGCTGATGTAGTCGGAATTATGGAGGAGATTACCGTGAGTGATCATGACACCTTTCGGTTCCGCTGTGGAGCCGGAGGTGAATTGGAGCAAAGCTAAAGTATCGCCAGTCGCAGCTGGATCTTGCCATTCCTGCGCGAGGCTCTCTGGAACCTGATCGCTGGCCAACCAACGCATCTTCTGCAACTCAGGAGCATGCGCAAATAGGCCTGAGGCGTTGGACAAGATCGCCGACGTTGTGAGTACCGCGGCGGGCTGTGCATTGCTTATGATGGCCCGAAGCCTGGGAAGGGTCCGCTCCGCGTGAGCCAAGTTCGGCGGCGGCAGAGGAACCGCGGTCACCCCTGCATATAAGCAGCCGAAAAATGCGGCGATGAATTCAAGGCCGGGCGGATAGAGCAACAGAGCGCGTTCGCCACTTGCTCGATAGCTTTGGAGCAGCGCCCCAATGCTCCGGGCCTGGCTATCCAACGCCGCATAGGTCAAATGGCCGCCTTCCGATGTGCCATCAGACAGAAATGTGTGCGTGCGCTGTTCGGGAATCTGACACGCTCGCCGGCGAAGGACTTCGACGAGCGTCGAAAAATCCAAGGTCGGCTTAGTGACGCCCAGCGACATAATTTGCCCCCTGGAGTGGCTCCGAGCGTGATCATTTCACTTCCAACACCGGAGCGAGCAGCGTATGTCTGCTGTCCGACTTAAGCAGACATGGCCTAAGAGAAAAAGGCCTCCTATCGAGTTTGACGGCTGGTTGCCGGGCCCCAATGGGGGTAGATTATGGGATTGTGTCGGCTCGGTGCGTCGTCGCGGCCCTAGAAAGGCGACTTCGCCTCATATCTCTGCCAAATAAGTGAGGTGACGAGTGGAAGCGACTAAGAATGCAGCGATTACAGACCAAGTAACACAGATCATTGCCGAGCAGCTCAAGATTCCGATCGACCGTTTGAGCCCCACCACGGCGCTTCAGGAGCTTGGTGCTGAGTCGCTGGACTTCATTGAGATCGTCTTCACGCTTGAGGAAACATTCGACATCAGCATTCCCTACAACGCCAATGAGGCGGCTACTGACCAAGACGACTCCTCGCCCGCCGGAGCGGCAAAGTTTGAAACCATCGGCCAGATTTCCGAGGCCGTGAAACGGCTTGTGGACACGAAGGCCCGTGTATGAACCGCGTCGTTATTACGGGGATCGGCGTTGTATCACCTGCAGGATGTACGCTTGAGGAGTTTTGGCCGGCTGTTGTGGAGGGCCGTTCTGCCATTGGCCCCTTTGCGGTCGCTCGAAGCGAACGGCTGAGCACGCGCATCGCGGCGCAAGTTACCACTTTCGACCCCTCGGCGCTCTTCGATCCGAAGCAGCTAGGCGTTCTGGATCGCTTCTCGCAGTTTGCGGTCGTGGCCGCGCGGGCCGCCGTTCAAGATTCTGGCCTGGAAATATCCGAGCGACTGGCGCTCGACACCGCTACCGTCATCGGCAGCGCTTCCGGGGGCCAGACAACGTTCGATGACTCTTATTTCAGGCTCTATTCTGAGAATTCGTCGCGCCTACATCCGATGACGATTCCTCGATTGATGACGAGCGCCGCTGCAAGCCAGGTATCGATGGACCTTGGTTTGAAGGGCCCGGCGTTTTGCCTGTCGACTGCTTGCGCAGCGGGAACGCATGCGATCGGGCTGGCATTCCAAATGATCCGCTCCGGTCAGTCTCCCGTCGCCGTCGCTGGCGGCGCGGAAGCTTGCCTGACGACAGGGACGATCAAGGCATGGGAATCGCTTCGCGTGCTCAGCCAGGATACGTGCCGGCCCTTCTCTCGTACGCGATCCGGGTTGGTCCTTGGCGAAGGCGCGGCGGTAGTGATCCTAGAGGAGCGCACACATGCGCTGGCGCGCGGAGCACGTGTCTATGCGGAGGTGTTGGGATTTGGCATGAGTGCCGATGCAGGTGATATTACCTCACCCGATCCAAATGGCGCTGCACGGGCCATGCGGGCCGCACTCAAGGACGCGCGAACAAACCCCGATGACGTCGATTACATCAACGCGCACGGTACCGGCACAATGCAAAATGATCGTTCGGAAACGACAGCCCTGCGTGATGTCTTTGGTCCGAACATCAGGCGCATTCCGGTGTCTTCTAGCAAAGCCGTGCTCGGTCACGGACTTGGCGTTGCAGGTGCGCTGGAGATGGCGGTAACTGCGCTTGCTCTTTATAGGCAGACAATTCCACCAACGGCCAATTTCGAAGCGGTCGATCCCGAATGCGATCTCGATGTCGTGCCAAACGTCGCACGGCAGACGGAGCTCAACGTCGCTATCTCAAACTCTTTCGCCTTCGGCGGACTGAACGCAGTGCTCTTGGCCGCGCGAGCTTGAGAACTGCCTCCTTTCAATTAGCCATCGATCCCAGGGTTTGATCTATTTCTCGTGAGTGATTGCGTTCACAATTTCCCATGCTCGCGCAACGCACACGAAGTCTTCGATATCGAAGGGCACGTTTCGATGACGGGCAATCACTCGGCCGGCCGCATCCACCGCGTGGACCTGAAAAACGCTCTTACCCAGATCGATCCCAATCACGTGCGGAACTTCCTTCATCGCCACCTCCTTCAAGATGCTGGGGCTGCCGAAACAGCATCCCAGCCGGGGAAGCGGCGGCCGTCCATCCCACACGTCACTGGTCGTGGCCGCACCGTCTTTAAGGGCCGCCGAGGCGATGATTTCGCGCCGGCAGCCCTTATCGTGAGGTGAGTAGAATCCGAAGCTACCTATCCAACCGTCATCGCTTAGGCTTGGACGTTGGCCACTGTCCCCTTTGGAGGATCGGCGTGGTGGGGAGGGCGGACACTCCCGAGCTACGCGCTGATGCGGCCATCGAAGCCGCCGATCCGGGACCCAAAGCCCATACTTCTCCCACCTGGATCGGCGGCTTCATTCTCGTTAAGCAATAGTGCTTAGGGATTCCGGTGAACAAGGCTCAATCATACGCGACCATTGTGACACTCATCGGAGCTGCACTGTTGATGGTCAGCGCGTATTCATTCCGCACGCCGATAGATATGTCGAATGTGATAACGGCAAACATCGACAATCTCAGAACGTGCGGTTTTCTGCTTGGTCTGGCCGCCGTAATTGGCGGTGCGCTCTCTTGGTTATGCGCCAAATGACAAAGCGCGGGCGCGCCGCGCTTGGCGCTTCCAACGTCTCAGCCTCTCATGTACGCGCGAGACGCCGCGAGAGCACATCATCTGCCGATGTGAATGCCGCCCAGTGATCCAAGCACCCCGAATGCCTGCAGCAGCCAAAGAATGACCGCGATTACGACCACGACATTCAATATCTGTTTGATCTTCCCATCCATGGGAATGTAGCGATTGATAAGCCAAAGCAGCACGCCAACCACGACCAGCGCGATGACGACGTTTAGAAGAGGCATAGGGCATTCCTTCCGAGCTCAGTAATTGGCGGGCGACAGCACCGGCCGCACCTGCCACGAAACCATTTCAACGGTTGATCTTGGAAATCTTCGTTCCCTCGATGCTGAGGCCGGCCATGAGCCCTTGCTGGCTGAAGATGAATGCATAAGCGTCATCTTTCAGCGTTGATGTCGATAGGTTCTTGGCAACGCCTTCATCGACCATAACGACCGTGGGACCGACGCCGATCTCCCAACCTTTGGTGTCGCTAACATAGTCGACGGCCTTCTTCGTCATCAGAAACACGGCATATGAATATGATTGTGCGCCCGCCTGCAGGCCCCAGGATCCGGTGAAGGAATTGTAGTAGCCGGAGACAGCCGAGCCCTTCAGCAGCTCGCCTTCGCCGTAGGCCGCACCGAACACAAAGCCCGCTTTGACGATGTTCGGGAACACGAGAATCGCCCGGGCCTTGTGAGAAAGCGCTTTGGCGGCTGAGCTGGTCTTGTAGAGCGTCTGCAGAGCCTGAGCGGAGTCCTTATCGAGATCTTCAGCCGTTGCAGCGCTGGCGCGGTTGGACATACCCAGGGGCACCATCGCTGCCATGGCGAGCAAAGCAGCCACGAAGAGGTTTCGGATGTTGATCATTAGTGGGTTCCTATCTTGAAAGTCATAAAAGTTCGCGACGCACTCACATCGCTGCTTCGTGTTCGGATAACGGCCGCACTAGTTTACGACTGCCCACGATCCGTCGGGCTGACGGCAGGCTCGTCCGCGCGATTGTTGTTGGCGGCCCTGGACATAGATGGTTTGGGTGAAGTCAGCGCAGCGGAACCCATCCGGATCATTGTAGTAATTGCCAACACGGAATTGACCGCGATCGTTGGTGCGCGGATTGTTCCATTGGTACTGACTGCCCGGACGGCCCGAGTTGAGGCCATCGTAGTAAGACCTGTAGGCGTAGCTGCGATCTTCGCAATTGAGATTGCTCGTCAATGCAGCACCGACTGCCCCGCCGATTATGACGCCGGCGATTGTCGTGGCGCCACGATTGCCGTTGCCTCCGGCAGCATTACCGACAAGACCGCCGATCAAACCTCCGGCAATAACGCCGGCAGGGTCAGGCCCATTCCGACATTGTTGATAATAGCCATCGTCATTGTAGGAGTAAGACCGCGAATAGCGTTGCTGCCAGCGCTGTGAACGGTCGTTGGTGTTCGGCGCTGTCGACCGATAATCGCGATTGTTGTAGCCTGTTTGACCATAGCCGGGGTTGTTGTAGCCGGATCCGCCGTAGCCGCCATTATATCCTGAACTCGTACAGCCAGTTGTCGCTAACGCTGCTGCCGTCAAGACGACAAGGCCCGCGTTTCTCATCTTCTTCATGTTCATGGATCTATTTCCCTTAGTTTAGCGCCGGCAAACGAACGGTTTAATCACTTACGTTCGCTCGCCCGACTCAACAGCGCATGTGTAATGGGCAGCCCTCAGCTAACGATCGCCCACGTGCCATCCGGCTGACGGCACGCTCTACCCTTGGCGGTTTGCTGGCGGCCTTGGACGTAAATCACTTGGGTATAATTTGCGCAACGAAAGCCGGCCGGATCGTTGTAGTAACTGCCGACGCGAAATGTCCCACGATCCCTGGTGCGCGGATTACTCCATTTGTATGTTGTGTTGGGCCGTCCGGCATTGAAGCCGTCGTAGTAAGACTTGTACGCATAGCTGCGATCTTCGCATTGAAGATTCCTAGTCAGCGCTGCGCCGACGGCGGTGCCGACAATCACGCCAGCGATTGTCGCGTTGCTGCGTCCGTTTCCGGCAGCCTGACCTAAGAGAGCGCCGATCAACCCCCCGGCAAGAACGCCCGCCGGATCTGGCGCGTTGCGGCATTCCTGGTAATAGGCATCGTCGTTATAGGAATAGGTGCGCGAATAGCGCTGCTGCCACTGTTGTTCGCGCTCGTCGCGATAGACCGTCTGTCTGATGAGGCCAGCAGAATTCGAAACGAGAAAATAGTTGTTGTCGTCATCCCGGACCCACCGATAGTTCTTCGGCGGTTTCTTGAGCCCGCGCTGCTGCCAATCGCCGACAGCATATTGACTCTGTCGATACTGATTGGACAACCGATCTCCTGGTGACCACCGAGGGTTGCTTGCGCGGACATTTCCGTAGCCTTGGCGGCCCTGATTTCCGCTCCGATCGTTGCGATTTTGGTCATAGCGGCCCTGGTTGTTGGGACCTTGGTCATTGCGATTCTGATCATTACGATCTTGGCGGCTATAGTTTTGATCGCCGCGGCTTTGACCGTTCTGCTGAGCCATGACGGCAGTGCCGCTTAGCAGCGACACGGCCAGTATGGCAGATAAGATGCGTTTCATTGTTCTTCTCCTCAATGTGGACGACGCGGCCGTCTTATTGGCGGGTACTAAACTGCTTGGCGGCGTTGAGATGTGAATTCGGCGGGTTCATTTCCGTTGCGACGACTGGGCGCGTTATCTTGATCGAAGTTTGCGCCGCTCATTTCAGAGCTATGTGCTCCGCTCCGGATATCGCTCGCCGGGAATTCAGACCCAAACGACTCGACGGCGCTGTTCCACAAAGCGGCAAGACCAGATCGGACCAAGGCGGCAAAGGATCTCGACCCCGTCTTCTTCATGATCGATGCGCGATGATTCTCGACAGTGCGTTGGCTGATGCCGAGATCCGAAGCGATATTTTTGTTAGGATGGCCGGCGAGGATGAGCTCCATGATTTGATGCTCTCGCGGGGTGAGGCTCGCAATGTCATCCGAGGCCGTCTTGCACAAACCGAATTGTCTGTTGAAAGCTTCATGCTGCTCGATCAGTTCACGTTTTGACGAAGCAGCTCCTTAGCTCCAGCGAGTGCGGCGCGCAGCCGCGCTTCCTCTACGCGAAGTTCTTTCAGCTCGCATTCGTAGCTCGCTGCCGTGCGAGGTTTCGTAGCCATAGAAGGATATCCGGGGAAGCGAGCGACCGGCGCGACGCGATAACTCTTAGTCATGACTAAGTCACTTTCTCCTGCAGTGCAGGGCTTCATTGTGCTCTCGCGCACAACGAGCAGCAGCTAGTTTGCCAGATGGCCAGACGGCCACTTTGACTCACGTCAACAATGTCTGATGCCGGACATTTGGCCGTGCCGCTCCGATTTTTCAGTGCCGGCGGTCATTTAAACTGATGTCGCGTCTCGCTAAGCAGACGACCTTCAGTTCGGGCAAATGCACCGAGATTTCGCTGCGATTCTCGCGTTCGTTGCAGCGCCAATCCAAATTATCGGCTTACGCCGCTTTCGATATTTTCGGCCTCTTGAGCGAGCACCTGAGCGTGCGACGCAATCATCGTTCGAACGTGAAGATCGGGCTCTTTCTCCGCGGCAGCGATGGCGAGACAACTCAACCGCCGCAATTCTGCCGGCGTTTGAGCCGTGGATCGCTTGTAGCGAAGCGTGAGCCTTGCGCTGTACCACAGCTCAACCTTGTCAGCGTGGGGGTAACCGACTAACAGGCCGAGCGCATAGTCGCGGGCCTCTTCATCGCTCGCGCTCTGGAGGTTTCTCCGGACCGCGCAAGCGCCATCATTCTGAACGAAATAGCAACGATAATTGCGCAAATAAGTCCACCTCTGCGAACGCAGCCGCGCTCACGAGCAACTCGATCGATTATGAGCTTGTGAGATCACGCAACAGGCAAGCGACGCGACATCCCGGTTAGTGTAAATAGGGCCGTTGCCTGGCAAAGTCCAGGTTAATGTCTGGCATCGGACATAATTCTTGCGTTGAGAGGCATTAAAGCGCACGTTGCGTGGGCGATACGCGCGATCGGCCCATGGATGTGGTCGACGAAACCGCGCGAAGACGCCAGATGTCCGAAGCCCTTCAAGGAGGGTCGCATGGACTTGGATAGGTTCGTGAACCGGCAAAACATTGAGCGTTATCGTCGGCTTAGCAGCGAAGCTACCGACGCTAATGAGCGATTGAAGATTCTAGGAGCTGCTTGCCGAGGAGATGGCCAAGTTTCGGCAGGGATCTGCTGTGCCGGCGGAGCGTGACGCGGAGGAGGAGCAAGGTGGCAATTCGTCATAAGGCCGGTGAGGCGCCCGCCAACCGGCTGCTCGGATTGCTGTCGCCAACGGATTATGCGCGACTGCGTCCGCATCTTGATCGTATTCCGCTCGATTATCAGACAATCGCTCTATCAAGCCAACAAGCCCATCGGATTTGTCTATTTTATCGAAAGTGGCGTGGGCTCTCTGGTCAACACCATGACAAACGGCGACGCAGCCGAGGTCGGAACGATCGGCAATGAGGGCATTGTCGGTCTGCCGTTGCTTATTGGGCGATACCAGGGCGCCGACCGCTGTTTATGTTCAAGTGCCAGGCGTCGGCTTGAGATTGAAAGCCACCGTGTTCAACAAGGAGCTGGCGAGAAGCGCGTCGATGCGATTGGTGATGCACCATTATGCTCATGCGTTCTTCAATCAGGTCGCGCAATCCGCCGCGTGCAATCAGTTTCATACGATCGAGCAGCGATGTGCGCGTTGGATGTTCATGACGCATGACCGCATGCAATCGGATGAGTTTTTGCTGACGCAAGAGTTTCTGGCCATGATGCTAGGCGTGCAGCGCACAGGCGTCACCGCCGCGGCGGCCACTCTTCAGCGGGCCGGGCTCATTCAATACAAGCGCGGCAACGTGTCCATCCTCGATCGCCGTGGCCTGATGAGCCACTCGTGCGAGTGCTACGGCGTCTCCAAGAAGGAATTCGACCGCCTGCTTGGCGGGAGAGCGATCCGGTCTGCCGTTCGCAGCCGGAAGGCGTAACTGTTGGGAGTGGGTTAAGTCATCAGGGAGGATAGGGGATGAAAAACACATTGATTTTATTGGCTATTGTCGCCCTGCTTGGGGCTTGCGCCCAAATGGGCGAAGGACCGGCAGGCGCTGAAGCAAGCATGGCCTCGTCTGGCTTGACCGCCGCGCAAAAACAAGAAGGCATCGCCAAGCTCAGTGATATTGCGCAGCAGCTTCTGGATGCGCATAAGCTTTACGATGACGCCGCAAAGCTGGCGAAGAACCAGCGACTTCAAGGCGGCGCTCTCCAATTTGGCGACTGAGCGCGGCAAAGAGGCCAGCGACGTGCAAGGCCATGTTCGCGAGCTCGGCGGCAGCCCACCGACACAGGCCGGCATGGGAAGCGGTTGGCAGGGCGCTTGGATGAGTTTGAAGAGCGTCGTTGAGAGCGACACCAAGGCAGCTGTGCAGCAGGTGTTGTCGCACGAAGACGGCATTATCCGGATGCTCACCGACGATATGGCCGATGACAATCTTGCTGGATCGACGAAGGATTACATTCACGCGATCCGCGACAATGTTCAGGGCGACCGCGACCGTATCGCGAACCTTAAATCATAGCGCTTAGGTCCCTCACTCGATTGTCGATTCCTTCTAGGAGAAGTGTTGGGTGAGGGACCGTTTGCATGACTCCGTAGCGCTGACAAGACGCATCGGCAGCCCGGATCTGGCTAGGCCTTACGGCTTTGCACGAAGAACAGCACGCCGCCAACCACAATCGCGCCAATACCGGCCCAGATTGGAATGTTGACTGTTTTCTTATCTTTACCGATAACTCGATTGGACCGACTTTGGCTTGCTGCGTACTCTTTGTGTAGGTGAATCCACCATAAATCAATCCCAACACTCCGGCGGCGACCAGCACGACAGCCACAAGTTTCATTCCGTTCATATCAGCTCCCTCCGCTGACGGCCTGTGCCGCCGCATTTCGTTTGAAACTAAATTCGTCCCAGTAGCAGCAGCACGATGACGATGACCAGAACCAATCCCAATCCGCCGCTCGGGAAATACCCCCATTTCCGACTGTGCGGCCAAGTCGGCAAGGCGCCGACCAACATGAGCAATAGTACAATGATCAGGATGGTTCCTATCATAATCGGCTCCAAATTTAGTTAGTCATGGATTGGGATCGCACTGTTGCAACGCATAGACCAGCTTATCGAGTGACGCACCGGAACGTGACGGTTTTAGTCCCGTTGCTGTTGGAAACGATGCTGGAAGTCACTTGCTGCGAGCCATTGTTCCGGCAGTAAATCTGCGCGTTGCGCGAGGCATCCAAGAGCTCTTGGTCGGTCCGATAATTATAGGTGAGATTGGAATTGTACTGGCCTGGCGGTGGCGCCGAAGGCGACGACGATATGCATTCGAAGACGACGGTCCTGCTGCTATCCGGGCCGCTCGAGATATTCACGGTCCGTGGCGTGGATCGATACTGATCGCAGAATGTAACTGCACGCTGTTCGGCCTGAATCAATTCGTCGTCGCTGCGATATTGGTAGGTGACGGTCGGGTTGCTCGCTTGCACCTGCTGTGGCGCGGATTGTTGTGTAGCGCACGCGGTCGCCATCAGAGCTGCCACCACGGCAACCGCACGAAAGGTCAGTCTTTGAAAATGACCAGAATTGTCATTCATTTGTAAATTCTCCCTCAATTATCTTGTCCATTTTTCATACCAATGGGATACGTTACTAACGCCTACGCACTTCCTGTACGTCGAAGGTGATGCCGCGGCGGCAAGTCTGCTGAGCAGACCGTTTGCCTTTGAGCTCGACTTTCTGACCAACGGTGAGGTGAGCCTGCCGCGCGGGCACGCTGTATAAGGTCCCGTTGTCGGCGCGCACGGTTACGCAATCGCTCGCTTCATGAGTCACAATCCCGGCGACGGTCTCCAATCGTGGCCACGAAGAGTCATTGGTTGCACGCTCATCACTGCTGCGATTACGGTCAGAGTCACCAATATCGGAGCGCCGATCGTTACTGCTGTCCGACCTATCGCTGGAGCCCCAATGGGGCCGGTAATGCAGCGAGGTGACTGCGATCGATATGCCTTGGTGGCACCAATCTGCCGGTGCAACACGGCCCTGCACGGTGACAACGTCGCCGGGATGCAATACATCCGTGCTTGTCGTCAGCGCGTAGAGCTTTCCGGAAGCGTCGCGGATCGCTGGGCACTCCTTGCCCTCAGGCGTGACGACGCCCTCGATTGACAGGTTTTCGCCGATCTTGTGCCCGCCATAGCCACTGGTCGTTTGCTCAACTAAATTCCTGACACGGGCCGGCAGAGGACGCTTACGGCGAGCTTGCAGATACGCAGCGTTCGGTACGTTGATTAATTGGTGCACCTCAAGCTGTCCGTTATATCCCAGCCCCGGATTGACATCGAGAATTGCTGAGGCCGGAACACCAAAGTCGGCGGCGAGGCCAGTCAGAGTGTCGCCGGGCTGCACGCGGTAGAAGCTGCCAGTTGTCCTGTGGGATGCTTCGCCGCGATGAGAGGCTTCGTCGAAAGAGTTGGGACGTTGAAAACGCTCGTCCTGCCGGCTGCCAGTGGCCGGCTGATCGGCGCGTTGCCGTGGAACGCACCCGAATGAGATAGTCTTAGTCCCGTTGCGGTTGGAGACGATATTGACAGTCACCTGCCGCGAGCCATTGCTCCTGCAGTAGATCTGAGCGTTACGCGATGCATCTAACAGCTCTTGGTCAGTGTGATAGTTGTATGCGAAATTGGGATTGAACTGGCCCGGCTGGGCCGGCGACAGCTTCGTCGATGCACATTCAAAGGCGACGATCCTGCTGCGATCCGGACCGTCCGAAATGCTCGCCGCTCGCGGGATGGACAAATACTGATCGCAGAATATCGCTGCGCGCTGGTTGGCTTGAATCAGTTCTTTGTCATTACGATATTGGAGGGTAACGGTCGGATTGCTTATCACCGGCTGCTGTGCCGGCAAAGGTTGCGTCGCACATGAGGCCAACGTCAGGCCTGCCAGCACCGGACTCGCGCGAACCGCGCCGCCCAGCCAACGGTAAGTACTGCTATTCATTTGGTGATGCTCCCTCAATTCGCACGCCGCTCGATGTCCGCACCGAAGGACACCGGACCGACCCTGCCGCCTGATTTCCGTCGGTCTCGCGAATGATCACGCGATCAAAGCCCCTACACCCGCGACGAGCAGAACTTGCCCTACGAGTTGCAAGGTCGTCTTGACTAAGATCAACTATGTCTGAAGCCTGACATTGTGCTGCCGTTTTCGGTACTTTTGGTCCGAAGACGGTAGTTGGTACTGGCTACTAGTTGTTGGTGCTTCGTGTCCCGGGCATCGCCGAAACGGAGGCATTTTAATCCTGCATAGAACCCATCTGTCGGCTGGTGACATAAGTCGCGCCGCCGCCGGCAGGCGCCAATGCGCCGGCGCCCATCACAAGCCTTCGTCGGTCAATTGTGCGCTGGTGCTCTCAAAGTTGGCGCGCCGCACCGGCGCATACTACTCAGAGAGCGTTCATGTCCTGCACCCATGGTCTGGTCGGTCAACACTGAGTATTTTCCGAACCTATTCCCACGCAAACGCTGGGAATGTGATGCCGTGTGCGGCAGCTATAGGGACATCGCCTGTTTGCGCGGCGCCTATCGGATCGCTGTCATCAACAACGGCGATAGCGACTTCCGGGCGATACAGCAAATGTCGACCTCACCGTGGTCGACGTGACCTGCCTGCCGCACCCCGACTTCCGAGATCGCACTGATGGAAAATGAAAAACTGGTGAAGGCGGCCTAGATGGAAATTACTTCGATCGTCGGATTCGCTTGCTTTATCGCTGCCAGTTTCCTCGCGGCACTGTCCGGCGCATGGTTTCGTCCCGGCGAATGGTACGAGCGATTGAAGAAGCCGTCCTGGCGGCCGCCGAACCGGCTTTTCGCCCCGGTGTGGACCATCCTCTACCTAATGATTGCCGTTGCCGGTTGGCTGATATGGCGGAAAGTCGGCTTCGCGGGTGCCGGCTTGCCCTTGTCGGTGTATGTGTTACAGCTCATTCTCAACGCTGCGTGGACACCGCTCTTCTTCGGCCTGCACCGCCCAGATCTCGGCTTCATTGATATCGTTTTGGTCTGGGTGTCCATCATCGCGACCATCTTGCTCTTCTATCCGATAGACGTTGCTGCCGCGTTGCTGCTCGTGCCATACCTTGTGTGGGTTACGTTCGCCACCGCATTGAATTTCGCCATGTGGCGTCTAAACATGGCTCGTTGACCTCCGGAGGCTGAGCCGTTCGTCGTCACCGGCACCTTAATAGGCGCATTCATTTCGCGACCGATTTTGTGCCCTACTGCACAGACTTTGCTAATCTGCAGCGGCCCGGCGGCGCTGGCACGCTCCGTGCGCATGCCGTTGCGCTGCAGAACTCACTTCATCCATCTGTCGTTTCGGTGGGCGTGCGGCGCGGCCTTCGAATGGATTTGATCTCGCCGAGAATTGGTATCCCTCGACCGCCTGAAGCCGGCAACGGTCGTGCCCGACTTTCTTCTTCTGGGCTTTGCCCATTCAGCGCGACGAAAAAGTTGAGGCGCCGACCGTCTTGCGCTCCGCTACCGGCATACTGCGGCGGCCACCGTTCTCGGCACGCCGATCATCATCCATGCCGCGACTGGCGCGAGCCCGAAAGGACAGATAGGAGAAGTTATATGGCAACGATCGGGGCATTCACGAAGTCGAACGACTGGTTTTCAGGCTCGGTCAAGCGCTCACGCTCAATGTTAAGGCGCACCTCAAACCGGCCAAAAGCGCCTATGATGGAAGAGAGTCTTGCGCGCACGCTCATGACACGATCACCGTTCAGCCATTGGCTCCCGGCCGCAAGGTTCTTCTGACACTTTCAGTCTTGGCACAACCCGATCACACGTTTCGCCAGTTCCCGATTAAACTGACGATGCAACAAGCCAAGAATAGTCCGGACATTGCCACGGATCAGCCGGTGTCGCGGCAGATCGAATCTCGCGTCTACGACTATTACGGTTGGAATCCGTATTGGGGCGGAACTCTCTTTCCGATGGGCAATGCGATCGCCCGTCGCGGCGCCGCTTCGTCCATCGAATATCAAATCGCGCGATTTGAGTGGCATCAACGTCGAGGCGTCAGAAGACGATGCACATCTGCGAAGCATTGCGGCCATCGCTGGATATCAACTCTATGCTACTGACGGTGAGATCGGCCATGTCGAGGACTTCCTAGTGCACAGAGCTGGGTGGAACATTCGCTACATCATCGTCGACACAAAACCTGGTGGCCCGGTGAGCGGGTCTTGATCTCGCCGGCCTATGTCCGAGAAGTCGATTGGACGGCAAGACAAATTCGCTTCGAACTAAATCGCGCAAAGGTTAAAGCCAGCCCGTCCTACGATCGGTCGAACAGAGTTTATGGGCACTATGAGGCGAGGCTAATCAAGCATTACGGGCAATAGATGGGTCGCGCTCTGAGGCGCGATAACAGCGACTTGCTTGGTTCCAAGGCGGTCGTTCAGTTAGGTGCCGCGCGGCGCGGCAAAGAGCCACTCAGTAGAATCCGAGCCTGACCGCGCGCCTCGGACGAGACATATTCTGTCGTGCGAACCTGTGCCGCGACGTTTTCCTTGCTGCTATCGCGGTCATCGGGTTTGCGTCGCGCAGGGCTCACGCCTGACCTTGGCTAGTGTCGGTTCGTCTGCGCTACGGAAGGAGCAACCCAATGAATTTAGCTCTCTATCTCGTTCCTGTTGCCATCGTATTGGCCCTCTTTCTGATCACGGCGAGCGTCAAGATTTTGCGCGAATATGAGCGTGCTGTCGTCTTCACTCTTGGGGCGCTTTCAAAAGGTCAAAGGACCCGGCCTTGTGCTGCTGGTTCCCTTCATCCAGCAAATGGTGCGCGTCGATTTGCGCATTCAGGTCATCGAGATCCCGACCCAGGATGTGATCTCGCGCGACAATGTTTCGATGAAGGTCGACGCCGTGCTCTACTTCAATGTCGTCGATCCCGAGCGTGCCATCATCAAGGTTCAATACTATCTTCCCGCCACGAACATGCTCGCTCAAACCACGCTGCGCGCCGTGCTTGGACAGCACGAGCTCGATGAGATGCTGTCCGAACGAAAGAAGCTCAGCGTCGATGTCCAGAGCATTCTCGACACGCAGACCGAAACCTGGGGCATCAAGGTCAGCAATGTCGAGATCAGGACCGTCGAGCTGACGGACAACATGGTACGCGCGATCGCCAAACAGGCAGAGGCCGAACGCGACCGGCGGGCCAAGATCATCCACGCCGAAGCCGAGTTCCAGGCCTCGCAAACCCTCGTCAACGCCGCCAAAATCTCGCCAGCATCCGGCCGCGATGCAGCTGCGCTATCTTCAGACGCTGACGGAGATCGGCGCCGAACAAAATTCCACCGTCATCTTCCCGATGCCGATCGACATCATCAAGCCTTTCCTTGAACTCCTCGATAAGTCCGGCAAGCCGGCCGGCGCCAACGGCGCAATTCACGTTCCATCAGCAGCCAACGTTTCATTGCCAAGCTGAAGAAACGCGGTTCGATGCTGCTTCTCGATCAATGGCAAATCATCAATAGGCCGTGATGTCGAGATCAAACTGACAAGCATCGAGAGAATGGCCTACGATTGCAGCAGAAGCGCCAAGCATTGAGTTCGCCCAATATCGGCGCGCGAGTGCCTTCTTTCGGAGATCAACATGGCGAATGAATCAGTGCCAAAAGCCGTCTCGTCAAAGCCGTCTCGCGGGATTCCCTTAGGGTCTGCTTCGTTGCTTTGGCTGGCAAGTCATCGACGCCCACAGGCAACACGACGCCGGCGTTATCCGAATACCTGATCGACGCGTTCCAGCGCAGCGTCCTCTTTCTCGATTTGTTGCGCCAGCGCGGCAATGAAGAGATCGAGATCACCTCCCGCCCACTGGCGACGGTTTTGCGGTTTCGCCCATGAGGAAGTGATGAGCGGCCTGTCACTGCCGCGGCCGATCAACTATTCGCTCTTGCGCATCTTGCCGATGCCGGGCGTTGCAACCGATCCGCGCAAACGTCCCGTCGTCGTGGTCGATCCACGGGCGGGCCAGGGGCCAGGCATTGGCGGCTTCAAGGCGGAGAGCGAGATCGGCGACGCGCTGAAGGCGGGCCATCCGGTTTACTTTATCGGCTTTGGCGCGGAGCCGGTGCCGGGCCAACAATTCCTCGATGTCGTCGAGGGACAGGTGAAGTTCTTCGAGCGTGTGGTCGAGCGCCACCCGGACGCGCCGCGCCCCGTTTGCTATCGGCAACTGTCAGGCCGGCTATCAGACGCTGATGGTGGCGATGCTGAGGCCGGACCTGTTCGGGCCTTGTTTGGTCGCCGGCTCGCCGATGTCGTATTGGCAGGGCGTGCACGGCAAGGATCCGATGCGCTATTCCGGCGGCCTGCTCGGCGGCAGCTGGCTTACCGCGATGACCAGCGACTTTGGCAACGGAAAGTTCGACGGCACGTGGCTGATCCTGAACTTCGACATTCTGAACCCGGCCAATTGGCTGTGGGGCAAGCAGTACGAAGTCTATTCCAATATCGATACGGGCGCGGAGCGCTATCTCGATTTCGAGAAATGGTGGGGCGATTTCATCCAGCTCGGCGGCGACGAGATGCAGTTTCTGGTCGACAACCTCTTCATCGGCGACAAGCTGACCCGCAACCAGCTGCAGTCGAGCGACGGTACGGTCTTCGATGTCCGCAATATCACCTCGCCGATCATCGTGTTTACCTCGTCGGAGGACGATATCAGCCCGCCGCCGCAGGCGCTCGGCTGGATCCTCGATCTCTACACGCGATGTCGACGACATCCGGGCCAGCGACCGCACGATTGTCTATTGCCTGACCCACAAAATCGGGCATCTGGCGCTCTTCGTCTCCTCCAAGGTGGGCGCCAAGCAGGATGAGGAGTTCGTGCAGCTGATGGACGTCATCGACTGCCTGCCGCCCGGCCTCTATGAGATGGTTGTCTCGCCGCGTCCCGCCGATATGCCGCCGGGTGGCTTCGTCACCGGCGACTGGACGGCGCGCTTCGAGGCCGTACGCTGGACGATATCCGCGCGCTCGGGCGCAACAGCCCGGCGGACGATCGCGCTTTCGCCGCAGTAGCGCGGCTGTCGGAAATAAATCTCTCGATTTACCGAACTATGATGCAGCCATTGGTGCGCGCGTTCGGCAATCAGCCCATGGCGGATTTGGCCCGAGCCGTGAACCCGCTGAGATTGAGCTATACGATGTTCGCCGACAGCAACCCTTGGATGAAGAGCGTGAATAAGCTGGCGGCCGAAGCGGCTGCAGCCCGCAAACCGGTGGCAGCCGACAATCCCTTTCTTGCAATGCAGACGCATGTATCGAACCAAATCGTCGCCGGATTGGATGCTTATCGTGACGTGCGCGACAAACTCACTGAGCAAATGTTCTTTGGATTTTACGGTTCGCCCTTCGTGCAGGCATTTCTCGGGATCAATGATAAAAGCGAGGTGCGGCCAGCACCCAGCGTCTCGCCCGAGAGGCTCGCCGCGCGACACGCGCGAGCGGACGAGTATGCTGCGAAGCTCAAGACTGGCGGATTTGACGAAGCGCTGACCCGCGCCGTGCTTTATGTCGTCGCAGCCGATCGTGGGATCGATCAGCGCTCCGCTTTCGCCCTGAACGCCGCCCGCCAGAAGCTCATGCATCTGCCGCTTGCAACATTCAAAGCGCTGGTGCGCGATCAGGCATTCCTGTTGCAGCGTGAGTGCGAGAACGCGGTCGAGGCGCTGGCGGTGTTGGTGCCCGAGCCTGACAAGCGCAGTGAGTTGCTCAAACAAGCGCATGCAATCGTTGGGGCGGGTAGTGCAGTCTCTGCCGCGGAGAGCGAGCGGTTGGACCACCTTTCAAAAGTGCTCGCGGTGTCGCCGAGTGAAACTGAAGAAGCCCCCAACATCGGGTGGCGCTCCCACAACCAATGTCGCCGTTCTCCCGGTCAAGGCGGTTCGCTAAGGGCGATGTCATGAACACGTTGAGCGGAAAGAGGGGCCTCATTATCGGCATCGCCAACGAGCACAGCCTTGCCTATGGCTGCGCTCGGCACTTTCGGGCCGCTGGCGCCGATCTCGCAATCACCCATCTCAACGCGAAGGCGGAACCTTATGTGCGTCCGCTGGCGGATGCACTCGGAAGCAAGATCTTCATGCCGTGCGACGTCACCGTGCCCGGCCAGCCCGAGGCTGTTTATGCGCGCATTGCGAAGGATTGGGGTCATCTCGACTTTGCACAACACTCGATCGCTTATGCGCGCAAGGAAGATCTGCAGGGGCGGATCACCGATTGTTCGGTCGAAGGTTTCGCTGCCGCTATGCAGGTGTCTGTGCAATCCTTTCTCCAGGTCGCCACACTTAGCGAGCCGTTGATGAGGGCTGGCGGCAGCTTGCTGGCGATGAGCTATTATGGCGCCGAAAAAGCAATCGCACATTACAATATTATGGGCACGGTGAAAGCGGCGCTCGAAGCCGCCGTTCGCTATATGGCCGTTGAGCTGGGTCCGGCGGGCATCCGCGTCAATGCGCTCTCGCCTGGACCGGTCAACACGCGCGCGGCTTCCGGGATCGAGCATTTTGACGAGTTGTTGGAGCGAGCAGCGCGCGATGCCCCCGAACGCAGGCTCGTAACGCTCGACGATGTCGGCGCCTATGCCGCGTTCCTGGTCAGCGATTCCGCCAAAGCAATCACTGGGAATGTCGCCTATGTCGACGCTGGTTATCACGTCGTCGGTTGAAGAGGCAGTCGCCGCGGATGCACTCCATTCAGAACAAGACATTCGACGAGATCAAGCTTGGTGATACCGCGTCGGCGCAACGCACGCTGCAGGCGCGCGATGTCCGTGCCTGGAGCGTTGCCTTTGGCGATTTTGCGGCATTAGCCGATGGCGCTGAGACGCATGGCAGCGCTGGGATCGTTGCAGGGATCTTCAGCGCGCTGGTCGGTTCGGTGTTGCCGGGGCCCGGTTCGTCCGTCCGCTCGATCAGTGTTGAAGTCGAAGCCGCTTTGCCGATCGACGCGGTGCTGAGAGCCAAAATAGTGGTCCGCGAGAAACGCCCAGACACAACACTTGTGATACTCGAAGGGCAATGCACAGACCCGTCGGGGCAACAGATTGCAACGGCAACAATTGAAGTTGTTGCGCCCACGACGCGAATTCGCCGCGATGTGCCGGAGCATCGCCTTGAAGGATTGCTGGAACGTGCCCGCGGCCTCAAGCCGATGCTCACCGGCGTCGTGCATCCATGCAGCGCTGAGGCGCTCGCCGGTGCGGTGGAGGCGGCCGAGGCCAAGCTGATCGTGCCGGTTCTGTTCGGCCCGGAAAAGGAGCTGCAAAAGATCGCCGCCGCCGCGAAGCTGGACATTTCCAAATTTCGCGTCGTGCCGTGCAACGATGCGGAGGACTCGGCGCTCAAGGCCGCGACGGCCGCCGGGAGCGCCGAGGTGCAGGCGTTGATGAAAGGCAGCTTGCACACCGACGTGCTGCTCCATGCGGTCATGCAAAAGGAGACCAATCTACGCGCGGGGCGTCTCTTGAGCCATTGCGCGATGATGTCGATCCCGACTTATGCGCGCCGCATTATCATCACTGACGTCGCCCTCAACATCGCGCCCAACACTGACCAGAAGCGCGACATCTGCCAAAACGCGATCGGCGTTGCGCGCGCGTTGGGCGTCGAGCTGCCTAAAGTGGCCGTGCTCGCTGCCATCGAAATGGTGAACACGAAGATGCAAGCTTCGCTCGACGGTGCGATCCTCACCAAGATGGCCGATCGCGGCCAGATCGTCGACGGCATTGTTGATGGTCCGCTCGATCTCGATGCGGCGGTCGACACGGAGGCGGCGCGCATCAAGCATATTTCGTCGCCGGTTGCCGGCGCGGCCGATGTGCTGCTCGTGCCGAACATCGAGGCCGGCAACATGATCTACAAGAATCTTGCATTCATGGCGGATGCGCAAATGGCCGGCCTCGTCGTCGGCGCGCGTGTGCCGATCGTGCTGACCAGCCGAGCGGATACCGCCGATGCGCGCCGTTTCTCCGCGGCGGCGGCCGTCCTCTATGCGGACGCGCTGGCGCGCGATCCCGCGAGCATTTTGCCCGAGCCTTCAGAGTAGACGGCCATGACCGACGCGATCATCGTTATCAATGCCGGCTCCACCAGCCTGAAGTTCGGCGCTTATTCGGTGGATGCTGCCGGGTCGCTGCCGCTGCTGTGCCGCGGTCAGATCGGGGGCATGGAGGATGATCCGCATTTCGTCGCCAAAAACCCGGCGGGCAAGCATTTGGCCACGCATGAATGGGGCAAGGGCCATGCGATCGATCACAAAACGGCGCTTCACTTCGTAATCACTTGGCTCGAAGCCAACATCGCCGGCATGAAGGTCGTGGCGGCGGGCCATCGCATTGTGCTTGGTGGCGCGCGCTTCGAATCGCCGGTGAAGATCGACGACGATGTGCTTTCCTATCTCGAGGGGCTCGTTGTGATGGAGCCCTCGCATCAGCCCTATAATGTGCTCGGCGCACGCGCGGTCGCCGAGGCGTTCCCGGGTCTGCCGCAAGTGGCGTGCTTCGATAGCTCGTTTCATCGCACGATGCCGGAGGTCGCGCAGGCTTATGCGCTGCCAAAGGATGTACGCGATGCAGGCGTGCGCCATTGGGGCTATCACGGCATCTCTTACGATTACATCAGCCGGCAGCTGCCGAAATTTGCGCCGCAAGCGCGGCGCGTGATCGTTGCGCATCTCGGCGGCGGCGCCAGCATGTGCGCCATGTTGGACGGTAAAAGCGTCGAGACCACGATGGGCTTTGGCGCTGTGTCCGGCTTGCCGATGGCGACACGCTCGGGAGATGTGCCGGCAGGCGCGCTGTTCTATCTGTTGCGGCGCAAGCTGTTCGATGACGAGTCTCTCGAAGAGATGCTCTACGAGCGTTCTGGTTTCCTCGGTCTCTCCGGTATCAGCGACGACATGCGCGTGTTGCAGGCAAGCAAAGATCCGGCGGCGATCGCGGCGATCGAATGTTTCGTTTACGCGATGACGAAATTTGCCGGCGCTTATACTTCCGTGCTCGGCGGGCTCGATGCGTTCGTGTTCACGGCCGGCATTGGGGAAAATTCCGCGCCGGTTCGCGCGGGCCTCTGCGCCAAGCTCGAATGGCTCGGTGTTAAGCTCGATAGCGCGGCGAACGCTTCCAACGGGCCGCGCATTTCCGCTGCGGACAGCAAAGTCTCCGTGTGGGTTATTCCGACCAATGAGGAGTTGATGATCGTCCAGCACACGCTGGCGCTCATTCGCGCGTAGCCGAATTTCCGAAGGGGGGATAGAGCATAGACGGAAGGCACAGCCATGACAGAAACCAAAGCCGACAAGCCGGAGACTCCCGTCGCCAAACCCGCCACCAAGGCCGACCCGCGCACTAAGCCCAAAGCCACGCCCAAGCCGGAGACCAAGCCCGACGCAAAGGACGATCTGAAAACTTTGCCTCTGGCCGAGGTCGAGAATAAATTGGGCTCGTCACCGGATGGTCTTACACAAGCCGAAGCAGAAAAGCGGCTGACCCAATACGGCCCCAATGAGATCCGGGAAAAGAAGATCAACCCGCTTCTCAAATTCCTGACTTATTTCTGGGGCCCGATCCCGTGGATGATCGAAGCCGCTGTCATTCTGTCGGCGGTCGCACGGCATTGGCCGGACTTCGGCATCATCCTCGTTCTCTTGCTCGCCAACGCCGTCGTCGGCTTTTGGGAGGAGCGACAGGCCGGCAACGCCATCGATGCGCTGAAGGCAAAGCTCGCGGTCAAGGCGCGCGTCAAACGCGATGGCAAATGGATCAATCCGCCCGCGCGTGAGCTCGTGCCGGGCGATGCGATAAGGCTGCGCCTCGGCGACATCGTGCCGGCCGATGCGAGGCTCCTCGCTGGCGATGCGATCGAAGTCGATCAATCCGCGCTGACCGGCAAATCTCTGCCCGCGACGCGCAAGCCCGGTGAGGCCGTCTTCTCCGGATCGATCGTCCGCCAGGGCGAGATCGGCGCTCTGGTTTATGCCACCGGCGCAAACACCTATTTCGGCAAGACGGCGGAGCTGGTGCAAGACGCACACACCGTCAGCCACTTCCAGAAGGCCGTGCTGAAGATCGGCAATTATTTGATCATCCTCGCCGTAGCTTTGGTGGCGGTAATCATCGGCGTTGCGATCTTCCGCAGCGATCCGATCCTGACAACATTGCAATTCGCGCTCGTGCTGACCGTTGCGGCGATTCCGGTGGCTATGCCGACGGTGTTGTCGGTGACGATGGCGGTCGGCGCGCGCCTCCTCGCCAAGAAGCAAGCGATCGTGAGCCGATTGGTCGCGATCGAGGAATTGGCCGGCGTCGACGTGTTGTGCGCGGATAAGACCGGCACACTGACGCAGAACAAACTGACGCTCGGCGATCCATTCAGCGTCGATAAGATAACCGCCGATCAGGTGATTCTCGATGCCGCGCTCGCCTCGCGCGCGGACGATAACGACACGATCGATCTCGCCGTTCTCGGCGGTCTGAAGGACAAAGGCGCTTTGAAGACTTATCAGGTGACTCATTTCCAGCCCTTCGATGCGGTGCATAAACGCACCGAGGCGACGGTCAAAGGCTCGGACGGCAAACAATTCAAAGTGACGAAGGGGGCGCCCCAAGTGATTCAGGCGCTGTCGTCCGATGCGGCGGCGGTAAAGCCCGCCGTCGACAAGGCTGTTGGAGATTTTGCAGCGCGGGGCTTTCGTTCACTGGGCGTAGCGCGAGCGGAGGGCGAAGGCCCCTGGAAATTCGTCGGCGTTTTGCCGCTTTTCGATCCGCCGCGCGATGATGCAAAGTCAACCGTCGCAACCGCCGAGAAGATGGGCGTTAAGGTCAAGATGGTGACGGGAGATGCGCTCGCCATTGCCATCGAGACTGCCAAGAAGCTCGGCATGGGCGCCAACATTCTCGATGCCGCTGGATTGGGCGACACCAAGCGTCAAGAGACCGACGCAGTCGCCGAGAAGATCGAGAAAGGCAGACGGATTTGCGCAAGTATTCCCGGAGCACAAGTTTCATATTGTCGACGTCCTTCAAAAGCGCCGCCATATCGTCGGCATGACTGGCGACGGCGTGAATGACGCCCCGGCGCTGAAGAAGGCAGATTGCGGTATCGCAGTCTCGGGTGCGACGGATGCCGCGCGGGCCGCCGCCGCGATCGTGCTGATGACGCCGGGTCTCTCCGTGATCATCGACGCGATCAAGGAAAGCCGTCGCATTTTTCAGCGTATGAACAGTTACGCAATGTACCGCATCGCCGAGACGCTGCGCGTGCTGCTGTTCATGACGCTGGCGATCCTGATCTTCAATTTCTACCCAGTGACCGCGGTGATGATCGTGATGCTGGCGCTGCTCAACGACGGCGCCATCCTCTCCATCGCCTATGACAATGTGCATTACAGGGAGCAGCCCGAGGCGTGGAATATGCGCGCTGTTCTGGGCGTTTCCACGGTGCTCGGACATTTTCGGCGTCGTCGCTGCCTTTGGCTTATTTTATCTCGGCGAGCGCGTCTTTCACCTCGATAAGGGCGCACATTCAGAGCTTGATGTATTTGAAGCTGTCGGTCGCCGGGCATTTGACGATCTTCTTGACGCGCACACGCGGACCGTTCTGGTCCATCAAGCCCGCCCGTATTCTGTGGGTTGCCGTGCTCGGTACGCAGACAGTGGCGACATTGATCGCCGTCTATGGCGTGTTCATGACGCCGCTCGGCTGGGGTTGGGCGGCGTTCGTTTGGGGCTATGCGCTTGTATGGTTCCTGGTCAATGACCGCGTGAAGCTGCTGACCTATTGGGTCCTTGATCGCGCTAAAGTCACGGTCAAGCCCGATTCAAAGACAGCGCCGCAACCCGACGCAAAAGTCGCGGAGCAATCTAAAGCAAAGGTTGAACCCAAGCCCGACGCGAAAGCTGCGCCGCCGTCTGCTGCCAAAGTTGACGCCAAGCCTGACATGGAAGCTGCGCCGCAGTCTGAAGCACAGCCTGCGCCCAATTCTGAAGGCAAAGGCTCGCCGCTACCTGAAGCGAAGGCTAAGGCTGACGCGAAAGCTGTTTTGCAGTCTAACGCCAAAACCGGAGCCAAGCCTGCCGTGAAAGCTGTACAGCCGACTGAATTCAGGCCAGCATCCAAGTCCGACGATGAAGCCGCAGCGCCGTCTGAATCTAAAACCGAAGCAAAGGCCGACGTGGAACCGCAGTCACAAGCGACAACGGCACGTAAGTTTGGGCCAGCCGCGCCGCCCCAAGCCAAAGTTGAGCCACAGTCTGAATCAAAAGCCGAACCTTCCGCGGACTCAAATGCCGGCGTTGCCAAGCTGGTCAACACGACGCTGGGCGACATCCTCTTGGCTGGCGTTCTCAAAGATCCGCAAAGCGCCGGACGAATCATTGCCGAGGCCATCAGCGACGCCGAGGCACCAACGGTCCCAGCCAAAGCGCCTCAAGCCGAGACTGACACCGGAACTAAACCCACGAGCGAGGTCGAACCCAATCCTGAAGGCAGGGCCAGAACGCCACCTGTTTCGAAGCCGTCGTGAGTAAACTTAAACTCATATGGAGCGACCTGCGGGCAAGCTTTTGGTTCTTGCCCGCAGTGATCGTTACGGCAAGCATAATGCTTGCGGTGGCTCTTCGATCGCAATGGACTCTGACAGGAAGCCAGCAATGGATGGTCCGCTGGCCGCGCGTGTTTGGCGCTGGCGCCGCAGGGCGCGCGCGAGATGTTGTCGACAATAGCTGGCTCGATGATGACCGTCGTCGGGGTCACGTTTTCGATGACGCTCGTGACGCTGGCGCTAGCCTCGAGCCAATACACCTCGCGCATATTGCGGAACTTCATGCGTGATCGCGTCACTCAGATCGTGCTCGGCATTTTCACCGGAATATTCACCTATTGTCTGATCGTATTGCGCACGATTTGCGGCGGCGAGAGCGAATTTATTCCAAGCCTTGCTGTGACTTTCTCCGTCGCTTTGGCGATCGGCGGAATCAGCACACTCATTTTCTTCATTCATCATATTGCCTCGTCGATCCAAGCTTCGCACATCATTGCCTCGGTTGCCGCTGAAACGATGGTGGCCATTGACAAGCTCGTTCCCGGAAGATCTCGAGCAAGAATTGATCGACGGCGACGAGGGTCGAGCGAAGCTCACGACGCTCGGTACAGAACTGGCGCACCATTGCTGCGCAGCGGAATGGTTACATCCAGAGCGTGGACAGTGCTGCGCTTCTACGTTTGGCACAGCAATACAGTGCGGTCGTGCGAATGGAGCGCGGCGTGGGCGAGTTCGTGGTTCAGGGCACCACACTGGCCTCGCTTGCGTTGGAGGCGCCGCTGGACGAGGAGATCGTCCTCACACTCCAGGCGGCTTACCGCATCGATCGCCATCGCACAGTCGAACAGGATGCGGCTTTCGGAATTCGGCAGATCGTCGACATGGCGTTGCGCGCTCTCTCGCCCGGTGTCAACGACACCACGACAGCCGTGATGTGCGTCGATTATCTCACCGCTATTCTGGCCAGGCTGGCGTCCCCGTCCGGTCCCTACCTCATACCGTTATGATGAGGGGGAATTGAGGGTCATTTCGAAAGGACCGACTTTTGCCAGTTTGGTGTCCGAATCGTTCAACCAAATTCGGGAAAGTGCCAAAGGCAATGTCGCCATAATGTTGCGGATGCTTGGAGCGCTTCAAGCCATTGCAAGTCAGACGGCCAGTCCGGACCGGCGCCGCACGCTCCGCGATAATCTCCAATGGATTGCCGAACTGGGCGAGCGCACCATCGAGGCCCCTCACGATAAGTCACGGTTCGAGAACCGCGTGAGCTGCGTGCGCGAAGCCCTGGAGACTGCTCCGACTTTAGTTGAAGCGTGGGCACCTCACGAGCAACCCGTAGAGGGACAAAGATAAAAATTCATGCCAAAGACTTTGGAGTGGCCGAGGGCGACGAGGTCAATCTCAAGAAATGGCCGACGAAGGTCGATCCCGTTTACAAGTTGAAAAACCAGTATCGAAAGCTCTTGGAGAAACACGTCGCGCAGCTGAGCGAGTTGCAGCGCTTCACTACGCCTCCGACCGATATGCGCTCTTGTTGATCTTCCAAGCGATGGACGCCGCGGGCAAGGATGGTGCCATCCGGCATGTCATGTCGGGAGTCAATCCGCAAGGTTGCCAAGTCTTCAGCTTCAAACATCCAAGCCCAACGGAATTGCAACACGACTTTCTCTGGCGCACCACGCGGGATCTGCCGGAGCGCGGAAAGATCGGCATCTTCAACCGTTCCTACTACGAGGAGGTGCTGATCGTTCGTGTGCACCGCAGAGATTCTCGAGGGTGAACGGCTCCCCGACATGCCGCACGACGAAAAGTTATGGCACGACCGCTATCGTTCGATCGTCGATTTGGAGAAGCACCTCTATGTCAACGGAACGCGCGTCATCAAGTTCTTCCTTCATCTCTCGAAAGACGAGCAGCGGAAACGCTTCCTTGAGCGAATAGATGAACCTGACAAAAACTGGAAGTTCAGCACCGCGGACATCGAAGAAAGGAAATTCTGGAAGGATTACATGACGGCCTATGAGGAGTGCCTCGGCGCGACAAGCACCAAGGAAGCGCCCTGGTATGTCGTTCCGGCCGACGACAAGGAGAACGCCCGGCTGATTGTCTCCCAGATTGTTCTCGACACGCTTGATGGGCTCAAAATGAGCTATCCAAAAACGACCGACCAGCGCTTCGCGGAATTGGAGTTCGATCCGCAAGCAGCTTGAAAAGTCACTGTGAGATCCGACCGACGGACTAATCTTTCCGCGTTCCGATTGAACACTTAGAGGTGAGACACGAAATGCATCGTGGTGGCGACGGATAGGTCGGACGGCTCAAATCATGCGATCGACTTCGCTGCGAAGCTGGCTAAGGACGATCAGGCCGAGCTCGTGATCGCCTATGTCGTCGGAGGCTACGGGCTACCCGGCGAGGTCATGCGACAGTTCACGCAGGCGCAGAGTGTCTGGTTAGATCAACTGCTATCATCGGCAGAATTGTTGGCGAAGGCGCGTGATCGGGCCCGGACTCTCGGCGCGCCGACAGTTCGGCTAGAATCACGTTCCGGCGAAGTTGCTCCAGGGCTTGTCGATATCGCTCAAGAATGTCACGCCGATCTAATCATTGTCGGCAAGCGCGGTGCCGGTCAGCTTGAACGCCTTCTGCTCGGCAGCATTTCTCAAAAGCTTGTCAATCTTTCGCAGATTCCTGTGACCGTGGTGCCATGATCCGCCCAGCGTAGCTTCGCACGGATGCTCGCCGTGAGTAGGAATCGGGCAGGCTTTCGATTTCTGCGGTCGCAAACGGCGCAACGGCAAGCGTTGTGTCAAACCAGATCTATATTCATCGAATTGGCGCGGCTGGTTTGCTCCAAAATAGTGGCTGGCGAGTTCGGTCTCGGGCCAATTCGGATTTCGTGCTTAGCGGCTCATTTTGCCTTCCTCGGCCTGCCGCGGCCACGCTTCGGCGGCTGCGGCGGCCATGGCTCCTGCCCCAGCGCGCAGCGAAGATTCTGTTCGGTTGGCGGTTGCAGCGCCTTCGCGGCCGCGCGACATGCCGCTTCCAGCTCGCCCGGGCGGAGCCAGCGCACGCCAGGAAAGCGCCGTTCGAGGCTTGTTTTCTCGCGCTTCTTACGGCCCGCCATCGAAAAATTCACCCCCCTGTCGCCAAAAGGCGTTTGCGTAAAAAATGGATCGCTGGTCAGTGCCCCGATCGGTTTTGTCATTTACCGGGGGGTGGCCGCCGCGCGCTAGCAGGCGGCGAATTGTTCGCGCTGAGGGAACGCCGACGCCGGCGGCGAGGAGCTGCCAAGCCGCGGCCTCGATGGACGCGGCGGGACGCGGGCAGGTGGCGGCGTCGCGATCCCGGGCCCACCCGGCTGCCGCGTATCGCGCGAGCGCCGCGTGAAGTTTGCGGGCGGCAGAATCGAGCGATTGGTCGCCATAGAATTGGCTCGCCGCCCGGCGAATCAGCTCGTCGCGCCGAACCAGCCGCGGCATTGGGGATCGGCCATTCTCGCCATCGAACGCTTCCGCCCAATTTGCGCCGGCGATGATGCGATCAAGCACTGCGACACCGGCCTCGGCCATCTCGTCTCCGTCACACGCGGCCGCGATCGCGAGCTTGCGCAGATGTTCGAGCGCCTCACGCCCATCAGCCACCGCTCGTTCCGGCGGCGCCGAGCTAGCCGCCCGGTCCTCGTCCGGCGACGGTCGACACTGAGCCCCGCCCGCGCGCATCATTCGGACCCGCGATTTCGCGATCGGCCCGGGTCGCATCGGCCGCGTGGGCGCTTCGGTGGGCGGCCGAGCGAGCGCGATGCGCGGCTTGGCGGCACGCCGGCGAGCAAAATCGACCGCGCGGTCCCGTGATGACAGCGGTGCATCCGTTACGCGCACAACTTCGAGCGACGAGGCCTATGGTAGATATATATGTGTCCCGCTGGCGGGACTGTGAAACGTCACGTGTTACGCTCACGGTCCCGCTGGCGGGACTGTGTGACGCATAAACCTGCGGCTTGTTACGCTTGTTGTCCCGCTGGCGGGACTGTGTGACGCTTATTTGAGACTGTGTTCTGAACTTTGCCGTAACGCGTAACGGGTCCGGTCGGCGCCATCTCATGAACTCCTTTGTCGCCGGAAAATCGGCGGTCGGCTCCATCGTGAGGCGCCATTCAGCCGCGGCGCGGTTCTTGACCGAAAACCCGCTCCTGCGAGTGCACTCGACGAAGCCGAGCGCTGTGATTTCCTTGAGCGCTCGCGAGGCGGCCGAGCGGCTAATGCCCACCTCGGCGGCATCGCGCGCCGCATAGGAGATCGCTCCGTTGTTGACTCCATTATGCCGGCTCCAAACATCAAGCAGGATGCGACAGCCAGTCGGACTGAGCGCCCGCCATGCTTCGCTGCCCGTCATCCAAGCATGCAGCCGAATGTGCTGATCGCCTCGCTTGCGCCGCCTAGACATCGGTATCCCGCTCGCGCCCGACCGCATGAAAGATCGCACGGGCGGCGGCCGAGGCCGAGTTGTAACGGCCTAACTGCTTGCCCCGACCGGTTTCGGCGTCATAGCCGTGCTCTGTGTGCTGACGAATGAAGCCGCTGACGCGCGAGCGTGTATCAACTATCGCGAACGCAGCGGGTTGCGCTCGGGCGGTCAGCGCCCTAATTTCTGCTTCGCTCGCGGCATCCACCAGAGCGCTTTTTTTGGCCTCGCTCGCGCTACTGGCGCTTGCGGGGCCTTCTCTTTGCCGCGCCATCGCTCAAACCACCGCCTCGCGGGCCGCTTTGCGCTTCCGCTCGCGCTCCTGCGCCCGCTCGGCAGCTCTGCGCGAGCGCTCCGGATCACGTTTCTTGGCCGGCGAAGGCTTGCGTTCTTGCGAGGCGAGATATTCCCTCAGGGCGGACTCTCGATAGAAAATCCGCCGGCCCAGGACGATGTATGCGGGGCCAGTTCCGCGCGAGCGCCAAGACGCCATAGTGACCACTGTCACCCTTAACGCCGCAGCGGCATCGGCTTTGCCGTAAATCGGATCGTCGTCGGTGAGCGACATAGCTGAACCTCATTTGCATTTCGAGGTTCGACCATTGCGCCGAATTGCGCCCCGTGTCCGGCGAGAAGAATCGCGCCGCTATTTTTCTCGCAGAGCCATCTTGGCTCGAAACTTCGTCTCCAGCCGATCGAGCGCGCTTGTTTGCAAGGCCGCACGCGGGCCGCCGGCCAAATGCAGAGCTTCAGCGGCAGCTGTCGGAACCGGCATTCCCTCACGAACAAGCGCTTTCATGTGCGCTAGCGCCGCAGCGTCGTCATATTCGCTGCCGCGGCGGCGCCCGGGCGACTTCTTTGCGCGCTCCAAAACTTCCAGCATTTCAGGCATGCCGGGATCGGTCAAAGCGCGATCCTTTATCGTGGTGAACAGCGCTTCGAATCGCTGCCGCTGCGCCGGATCGGGACTGTGAAGACCAGCGAATAGGTTATCCCAGCCGCGCATACGGCGCTTGAATGACGCGTTCTCTTCCAGGCGCTTGTATGCGGCAATAAGTTTGAGCGAGCGCTCGTCCGGCGGCTCAAATCGAGCGCCGATCCGGCTGCGTTCGGCCTCCAAAACGCCTGCAGCCTCCCAATCGTCGATCATGCGCAGCGCACGACGGATGCAAGCGCTTTCGGAGCCGTCGGGGTCCTCGTGAAGTTTTCGCTCCAGGTCGGCCTCGTCGCAGCACGCGAGCATGTCGACGAAAAGAACGTTTTGCGACCAGCGCGCCGTGTCTGGATCGAGCTTTGGTATAGCCTGCGTCATCGTCGCGGCGCCTTGATGGCGGCATCCATCACGTCGCCGAGCTCGTCATTGACACCGGCGGCGGCATCCGCTGCCAGGTGCGCATAGCGCTGGGTCGTGGCAGCAACCTGATGACCCAGCAGCTTGCCGATCATCTGCAGAGAAACGCCCCGCGCCGCCGCGACCGAGGCGAACGAGTGCCTCAGATCGTGCAATCGCACATCATCAAGGCCCTCGGCGAATTTGCGGGCTACAATCCAAGAGCGGGAGAGATTCTGGAGGGGCTCGCCCGGCTTGGCGCCCGCGATGATGTACGGATTGTGCTTGAGGCGCGGCAGAGTGCGCAGAATCTCCAGCGCGGGCTTGCTCAAGTGAATCGTGCGCGGCCGATTGGTCTTGGAGTCGAGCAGGCGAATGATCTTCCGGTCGACGTGGAAGTCTTGCCACTTCGCCGCCGTCAGCTCGCCCTGGCGCGCTCCGGTGAGCAGGGCTAAGCGAAGTCCCGCTGCCGCCCACGTGCCAATCTTTCCAGCCGTCTCTGCCGCTGCAATCGCGTCTGCGGCCTTGCCGATCTCGGCCTCGGTCAAGAAGCGCTCACGGACACCCTCGCGATACATCTGGATTCGGCGGCATGGGTTTGAGCGTGGCTCGCGCAACCCGATGTCTTCAGCGAAGTTGAGGAGAACGCGTAACGTCGCCAGCGAATAGTTTGCCCGGCGCGGCGTGTTCGACATCCGCGCGTGCCATGCAATGATTTCGTCACGCGTGATTTCCAAGACGGGCAGCGAACCAAATGTCGGATTGATCCGCTGGTCGAGCAGTCGCTGATAATCTTCCGCCGTCCGTGGCTTTCGCTTGACGTTGACGACATCGCTCATCCAGCGCTCGCCCAGGGCCTTAATCGTCATCGACCCTGCTTCGGCAGCCTTCTTGCGTCTGAGGCTCTCCAGGGCTGGCTCGCGCCCTGCGCGCGCATCTGCAAGCGTGGTTTCGGCCTCACGGCGGGCGATCGAGACCTTGATCTTGTCGGCGTTGCCGAGATTGAAGAAACGCCGCTTGCCTCCGCTCACACGGGCCCGGGCGACGAATAGCTTGCTGCCGGCCTTTGTGAGCCGGATGCCGAAGCCCTGGAGGTGGTCATCAAAGACCAGTCGGTCGCGACCATCGGGCGTCAAATCGTCCACAAATTGCTGAGTGATCTTCGCCACGACCGTTTACCAGTGACCCGGGTCTTTGGTGACCCACCTTGCAGCAATCGTCAGCAAAGTAAACGGACAAAGCGCAGTGATTTGTGGGATAAATCAATCGCGGTGGGTCACGCGCGAGCCAAGAGAATCAGCCCCGTCGAGATTGCAAAACCGTTTACCCCGGTTCAATTCCGGGCGTCGCCTCCAAGGACCTTATGCCGAAGCGGCCGGCATGCGGCGCTCCCAATCGAGCGCGGTCTTCACGATGAGCCCCAGATCCTCATGCTGCGGATGCCAGCCGAGCTGGGAGCGGATCGCGTCGGCCTGCGCAATTAGGATAGGCGGATCGCCCGGACGGCGGCCGACCAGCTTGGTCTGAATCGTGTGGCCGGCGGCGCTTTCGACGGCGTGGACCACCTCGAGCACCGTGTAGCCACGCCCGTAGCCACAATTGAACACACCACTCGGCTTGCCGGCGCGCAGCGCATTCAGCCCCTGCACATGCGCCTCGATAAGATCGGAGACATGAATGTAATCTCTGATGCATGTGCCGTCGCGCGTTGGATAATCCGTGCCGAAAATCTCCATGCCGTTCCGTTTGCCGGTGGCAACCTCGCACGCGACCTTGATGAGATGCGTCGCGCGCGGCGTCGCTTGGCCGGAGCGCCCCTTGATGTCAGCCCCAGCGACGTTGAAATAACGAAGCGCGATAAACGGCAGACCATGCGCGCGGCCGACATCCTCCAGCATCCACTCGACCATGAGCTTGGAGCGGCCATAGGGATTGATGGGATGCAGCGGCGTTTTTTCGTTAACGGATTTGATCGTCGGTGCGCCATAGACGGCCGCTGTCGATGAAAAGATGAAAGCGCGGATCTTTGCCTTGACACACGCCTCAAGCAGCGTGCGCGTCTTGCTCGTGTTGTTTTCGTAATACGCGAGCGGATTGGCGACTGAATCCGGCACGACGATCGATCCGGCGAAATGCATGACCGCATCGACATTCTCGCGCGCGAGAAGATCGCTGACGAGACCGGGATCGCCCATATCGCCCTGAACGAACTTTGCCGCGGGTGCGACGAGTGCGCGGTTTCCGGTTGAAAGGTTATCGAGCACCACGACCTGCTCGCCCTGATCGAGCAGGCGCCACACGGCATGGCTGCCGATATAGCCCGCGCCACCGGTTACCAGAATGCTCATTGGACCTCGCCTGCTTGCCTCACGGAACATCAGATAATACCAGAGATACCCATTGATTTGGTGAAGGCCGTGTAGCTGCCTCAGGCTGCCGCACCGGCCCCTGCCGATGCCCCGCCTCGCTGGCCAAATTAATAACATCTACATGCTATTAACTTGTCGAGAGAAATTAGAGCGGGCTTCTTCGCACAAGCTTGTCATGCGGCGGGCCCTTTGCGCATTCTCCGGTACGTTCGCGGGCGGGCCCAAACGAATCTGATGGCGAAGCTGCTTTTTCTCACGCACCGCGTGCCCTATCCGCCCAACAAAGGCGAACGCATCCGGGCGTTCTATCCGTTAAGGCACTTGGCCAAGCGCCACGAAGTCTGGCTTGGCGCACTTGCCGACAGCCAAGCCGAGATCGCGCAATCCGGCGAGCTCCAAGCCTTGTGCACCGAAGTCCATCTGGCGCTGCATCCCCGCAGCAGGCAACAGCTCGGCATGATGCTCGGCGCCGCAACCGGGCGAGCGCTCAGCCTCAGCGCCTTCGACAACCACGATTTGCGTGCCTGGTGCGCTCATGCAATCGCGTCCGTCAAACCGGATCTCATCTATGTCGTTTCATCCGCGATGGCCCAATACGTCATGGGCACAGCACGCGGGGCGAATATTCTCATGGATTTCGTCGACGCCGAACTCAGAGAAGTTCAGCCAATATGCGTCCACGCGGCACGGCGCGATGCGCGTGATCTATAGCATCGAGGCAAAGCGCGTTCTGCGGTTTGATCGTGCGATCGCCCATGCTGCCAAGGCATGCCTTTTTGTTTCCGAGACCGATCGCAGGCTCTTTGCCTCTGCATGCCCCGAAGTCTCCGCCAAGCTTCACGTGGTTCCCAATGGCGTTGACTGCGACTATTTCAATCCGGCGCTGTTTTCTCGCGATACTTCGGGCGGGCCGATCATCTTGTTCACGGGAACGATGGACTATCATCCAAATGTCGATGCCGTAGCCTGGTTTGCGCGCTCGATCTTTCCGCTCATCCGCGCTGAAATCCCGCATGCCCGATTTCAAATCGTCGGTGCCAACCCGGCGCCGGCCGTGTGTGGCCTCGCCGCACAGCCAGGCATCGAAGTGACCGGCGGCGTCGCCGACATTCGCCCCTATTACGCCGACGCAACCGTTTGCGTTGCCCCTTTACGCATCGCACGCGGCATTCAAAACAAGGTGCTCGAGGCCATGGCGATGGCAAAGCCGACCATTGCGACCTCTAATGCGCTTGACGGGATCTTTGCCACTGACGGCAAACAGCTCCTGGTTGCGAATTGCGAGGCAGATTTTGCGCGCGCGACGATCAAAGCGCTGCAAGGGCACGCCGGCGATCTCGGAAACAATGCCCGTGAGAATGCGCTCGTCCATCACGCTTGGAGCGCGCAGCTTGCCAAGCTCGATGCGATCATCGATGCAATGGGCGCGAAAGCTTAGCCGAGGCTTGGGCTAACGAACTGCGAAAGAAAGTTCGCCACGGGCAGAGGCAAAGACTGCCACACCTTGATCGCGGCCGAAAACTTCGGGTTGGTCGGACTCATGTTCGGCAGCTCCTTGCCGCGCACGAGATAATACCAATTGATCATAGGCCGCGGCTCAAAGCCCCAATTCTTCTTGAACGCAAACGGACCAGTGTTCACCTTGCTGCGGCCGAAATCAAACTCACTGCAACCGCGCGCAACGGCGTGACGCATCAATTGCCAATACATGAAGTCGTTCGACCCCAACCCCCGCGCAGCCCCAACGCTGCCAGTAAAATAAGGCGTTACGCGGGTCTTGGTGTAGTAGCTGAGAACGCTGCTGACAGGCACATCATTGTCGCGCACCGTTAAGATATCGCAATCCTTGCCGAAGACACGCACGATGCTTTCATAGAACTTTCTCGGAAACACGGGCGTGCCGTGATTTCTGAATGTGCGTGAGTGCAGACTGTAGAAGGTTGATACGTCATCGTCGATTGTGAAGATGAGCTTTGATCCTAGCGTTTTGCGCACAACAGCGCGTTGCTTGCGCGGGATCTGTTTAAGGCATTCGTCTTCTTTCGCGGCAATCTCGCGCTCAAACCCGTAATAGAGACCTTCTTTCGGCACCCAATCGCGGCCGATGTCAGTGGCATCGCGGATCTCGATATAGTCCACGCCGAGCTTGCGCCCCAGCTCTTCGGCTTGCGCAAGAAGAGCATCGCGTATTGACGCATCGACCGCGAGCGGCCCGCCACCTGTGCAGAACGCTGTAGAGATCAACGAATGCCCAAACAGCGGAATTTTGATTTCAACAAGAGGAAATATTCCAGCGATCTCGCCGCCCCTCATGGCAGATAGAAAGTGGCTCTTGTGGCCATACGCATTGGCCATTACATCGCGCCAACCGATGCGTTGAAAGAATGTCGAGCCGGCCTGGCTCGCAACGAACTCGTCCCAGCGCGCCGCGTCAGGCTTGTCGCTAAACGTCAAAGCTTCGCTCAAGGCGCGCCTGCTTTGCCGGCGGGCTTGATCTCTTCAAATGCGTGGTCGATCCGGTCCCATGCAAAGTCATCCAGCAGGCGCCGCAGCCGCTCCTCAGTGCGTGAGAGATTGAGGTAGTGGCGCAGCCGCGACTTCAGCGACACACCGGAGGGGCGCGGCTGATCAGGGTCGATCTCCCACGGGTGCAGATAAAACACTGCCGGCTTGCTTTCATTCTTATTAATATGCGCAAAGGCCGCGCGCGTCACATCATATGGCAGGAAGCGGAAATAGCCGCCGCCGCCGCAGGCGAAATTACGTCCGCCCAACCGCACCGTCGAAATCGGAATCTCCCAGAACTCTTTCGTGCCGTCGGGACGAAACGCAAAGCGCGGCGCATCCGGAAATGCGTAGTTATCGTGAACCACGGGGTAGACGCTCGAGCTGTAAGCGTATCCTTCATCTTCCAAAATTCCGAACGCCCACGGCGTATGGGCTCCGACCGAAAATGTCGCCGCACGATAGCCGCGTACGGCAACACCGCCGCAGTCTTCCAGGATCTGTTTCGTCTTGCGGATGTCGGCACGAAACTGATCGGGCGATTGCTCATCGACGCGCTCGTGATGATAGCCGTGGCTTGCCAGCTCATGGCCTTCATTGACGATGCGACGGATCATCGCCGGGTTGCGCTCGGCAATCCAACCGAGCGTGAAGAAAGTGGCGCGGACCTTGGCATCGGCAAATATCTCGAGGAGCCGATCGACATTTCGCTCGACCCTGAACTCATGCGCTTCCCAGTCCTTGCGCGCGATCACGGCCGAGAAAGCCTGGACCTGGAAATGCTCCTCGACATCGACGGAGAGAGCATTGACGGGCCGAGAGTCGCCGCGCGAACCGTTCGCCGTCCGAAATGCATCATTACCCTGGCGCTCAGTCTCGCTCATTTTCTCGTCACGGATTTGCGCAAAAGAGGAGGCCTAACAAGACGCTAGCATCATATTCCAATTCTGCAATTCCGTGACTTTCTCGTGCAATTCCGGCGCCATCCGAGCATCAAGAAGCTGTGCCACGATCGCCACGCCCAACCTGCTTGGCGTTCCCCTTGCCGCTACTCATTAACCATATTGTTGCACGGATTGGAGCCAGTTCTCACTACCCCGGAGCAGCGATAAGCATTTCGTGCCATGCCGGGGCAGTTCGATGAGGGAGTGATACGTAAGCTGCTGGCTCTCGACGAAGCTGAGGCCGCGCTGCCATTCCGGCGTGATGTTATGGACGACAGCGCCGCCCTAAAGTGCTGAACAAAGACGGTTTCAACGATTGCATTGGGATTAGCGGCGTAGTGGTGGCCGAGACCTCGGGCGCCTTTGCCTCCCTGACGAGCGCTAGAATATCGACATCGCTCCACTCATCCCCCTCACCCTTGCCAAGGCTGCAGGAAAGCGATGCCGCGGCGACGCGATCATCGTCCTCCGGCGTCTTAGCGATCCGATCGATCAGGTTCTGTTGTTGCTTTGTGGGCATGGTCACTCGCGCATGAGTTGCCCGAGCTTATAATCACCACACGGCTCAACGTCGACCCCGAGCGAGGCCCCCTTCATGCCGTTTCAGAACCCAAGTGACGGCGCGATCAAGACGCTGCTGACGCCGCCCAAACGTATCGCGATGGTGGGTGCGAGCGACAAGCCCGTACGGGCAAGCAATCGCGTGATGGCCTTCCTAATGGCCAAAGGTTTTGAGGTGATCCCGGTCAACCCACAGCTTGCAGGCAAAGAAATTCATGGCGTGCACGTGGTGCAGGATCTCGCCTCGGTTGGCCGCTCCGTCGATATGGTCGACATCTTCCGCGCATCTGAGCATGTCGCACCAATTGTCGACGAGGCGATCGCTCTGGGCGCCAAATCGGTTTGGATGCAGCTCGGCGTGATCGATGAAAAGGCGGCGCTTAAAGCGCAGGCGGCGGGCCTTACGGTCGTGATGGACCGCTGCCCAGCGATTGAGTGGCCACGGCTGGGGTTGGGCTAGGTTTCGCCTTGGCAGGTCTGGGCTCGCGCTGCGCGACATGGGCTAAATTGATCGTCGCGGCGAACAGGAGGAGTGCGCCGGTTTGATGCAGCAGCCCGAGCGCAAGCGGCACGACGGTCAGCAGCGTCCAAATGCCGAGCCCGACTTGAAGACAGACGGCCGCCAAGCAGAGATCGAGCGCGCGCTTGAATGATGCGGCTTGCGCGTGTGGGCGCGCCACGAACCAGAGCGCGATGATCGAAGCGGCGATCACATAAGCCAGCGTGCGGTGGTCGAATTGGACAAGTGCTTGGTTGTCGGTGAAGTTGCGCCAAACCGGCCTGAATATCAGCGCACCCTTGGGAATGAGCCTTCCCTCCATCAGCGGCCATGTGTTGAAGCGATAGCCCGCGCGCAAGCCGGCGACCAGCGCGCCCAGGATCACCTGACAGAAGACAAGACCGACAAGCGCATGAGACACGCCACGCAGCCGCGGCGAAATCTTTTCAGCGAGCGCCTTTGGGCGCAAAATGCTCAGCGCCGTCCAGAATGTCAGCGCAAAGATGATGAAGGCGAGGCCAAGATGCGCGGCGAGCCGGTATTGGCTGACCTCGATTCGATTGACAAGCCCGCTTGAGACCATCCACCAGCCGAGAAAACCCTGTGCGCCGCCAAGCGCGAAGATCAGGATGATGCGCCGAATAAGCGCTCCGCCGAGCTTCTTGGTGGCAAGAAACCAGATGAAGGGCAGCAGCACGACAAATCCGATGGCCCGGCCCAGCAAGCGATGCCCCCACTCCCACCAATAGATGGATTTGAACCCATCAAGGCTCATATTCGGGTTCATCGCCCGGTATTGCGGAATCTGCTTGTATCGCTCGAACTCGGCCTGCCAAGCCGGCTCCGTGAGCGGCGGGATGACGCCCGTCACCGGCTTCCACTCAGTAATCGAAAGGCCGGAATTGGTGAGCCGCGTGGCACCGCCGACAATCACCATCAACGCAACCATCGCGCAGATCACAAGAAGCCAACCGCCCACCAGAAGGCGATTACGCGATGCCGCATTGGGCTTGGTGCTGGTGGCGCTTGGCATGGCGGGGAGCATAGCCGCCCGCGTCTGCGGCACAAGCCACCTCTTGCCGCGGGCAGGCCCCCGCGACAAAGCCCACTTGCCCGGCTATAAGGGCTGGGAATCTGCTTTGGAGGAACAGCCCCTAATGTTTGCTCTTGTCGCCCTGCTCGGCTTTGCGGCCGTGATCGCTGTCTTGAACTTGCTCGAGTTCGGGCGCGGCGATTGAGCGGCGCCTCAAGTGCCCTGGAGCTGCTTGTCCGCTAGCTCATTGACTTTCTTGATCAAGCCCGCCGCGCCCTCGGCCTTGATCGTCGCCGAGAAATCGGAGCGGCGCTGCGCCATCTGGCTAATATAGCCATCGAGCAAAACGTCGATCGCCTTCCATGTGCCGTCCGTTTCGCGCATCCGATAGACGAAGGCCGTGCTCGTGTCGTCGGGAGATACAAGCCTTGTCGATACGAGCTTGTCTTGGTTGCGCGTGATCACTTTGGGGTCGATGACGAACTTCTCACCCGAATAGCCGTCGAAATTCGCCGCATAGTTCGCCACCGTCATGCGCTCGAATGCAGCGATCAAAGCCTTTTGATCGGCAGGTGAGATGCTCGGCCAAGTCGGGCCGACGGCAATTTTCGTCATGTCGGGGAGACTAAAGACCTTGTCGATGACGGGCTTGAGCGCGTCGTAACGGCCTTTGAGTCCCAGCTCCTTGGCGCGCTTCATCGTGTCGAGCAGCGAATCGCAAAAGCTCTGAATCTGCGCAATCGCGGGATCCGTCGGCGCTGACGCTTCAGCGGCGCGCGCCCCGCCGGCCGTTAACGCTGCCGACGAAAATATAGCGAAAACCAAGAGTATACGCGCAAAGCTTCTCACAACGGATGATCCCATATGTTGCCCATCCTCAATATAGAGCCCGCCTGGCACTGAACCCTAACTGAACGTGGGGACCAATCAAGGCGGCTTTGCGTTCCGCACGCGACGGGATAATGGCAGCAACGCCAGCCGTTAATCAGGCACCGGCGACCGCTTTCGTCATGACGCGGCCCGCGATCAGCCGCGCGATATTGGCCGCGTTCAGCCCTGCCTGATCGTATTGGCGGCGCATGTCGTCCTGATCGATGAAGGCATCCGGCAACGTCATGGTGCGAATCTCGAAGCCGGGACGGATCAGGCCTTTGTTCGCAACGAAGCTCAACACCTGGGCACTAAAGCCGCCAATTGCGCCCTCCTCGACCGTCACCAAAAGACGATGGCGGCGCACTAGGCGGGCGATCAGGTCTTCATCGATCGGCTTGGCGAAACGTGCATCGGCGACGGTGCATGAGATACCGTCGGCCTCGAGCATTTCCGCTGCCGTCATCGCCTCGACCAATCGGGTGCCGAGACTCGAGAATCGCAACATCGCTGCCTTCGCGCATAATGCGGCCCTTGCCGATCTCCAGAACAGCGCCACGCTCCGGAAGCGCCACGCCGGTTGCTTCGCCACGCGGATAGCGGAACGCAATCGGACCTTCATCATAGGCGGCGGCAGTCGCCACCATGTGCACAAGCTCTGCCTCGTCGGCAGCAGCCATCACCACAAAGCCGGGAAGGCAGCAGAGATAGGAAAGATCGAAACTGCCAGCATGCGTTGCACCGTCAGCACCGACAAGTCCCGCGCGATCCATCGCAAAGCGCACCGGCAGCTTTTGAATCGCAACGTCGTGCACGACCTGGTCATAAGCGCGTTGCAAGAAAGTCGAATAGATCGCACAGAACGGCTTAAACCGCTCGGTTGCGAGGCCCGCCGCGAAAGTCACGGCATGCTGCTCGGCAATGCCGACATCGAACATGCGGTCGGGAAACTTCTTCTCGAACAGATCAAGGCCGGTGCCCGATGGCATCGCCGCCGTAATGGCGACGATTTTCGGATCGCGATCGGCTTCGCTTATCAAAGCGTCGGCAAAGACCTTGGTGTAAGTCGGCGCAGCCGCTTTCGCTTTGATTTGTGCGCCGGTTGCGACATCGAACTTGCCGACGGCATGGCCCTTATCCTTAGAGCTTGCTGCCGGCGGATAGCCATGCCCCTTTTCGGTCAGCACATGAATAAGCACGGAGCCAAGGCTGTCGTCGTCGCGGACGGCTTCAAGAATCGGCACCAAATGCTCAAGATCGTGGCCGTCGATCGGGCCGAGATAGAGAAGACCCATCTCGTCGAACCAATTACCGCCGCCGAGAAGACCGCGGGCATGGCTCTCGCCGCGCGAGCGCGCCTGCGCCACACGCTCAGGTAAGTGGTTCTTCGCGACGACGCGCAATTCATGATGCGCCTTCGATGCAGCCAGCCTCGCGAAATATTCGCTGCTTGCACCGACCGGCGGCGCGATCGACATCGCGTTGTCGTTGAGAATGATGACCAGTTTTGAGCCAAGCGCGCCAGCATTGTTAATGGCTTCGTACGCCATGCCCGCGCCCATGGCGCCATCGCCGATCACGGCAATGACATTGTTGCGCTTGCCGGCAAGGTCGCGCGCGATCGCCATGCCGAGCCCTGACGAAATCGAGGTCGACGAATGCGCGGCGCCAAAGGGATCGAACGCGCTCTCGCTGCGCTTGGTAAAACCGGAAAGCCCGCCGCCCTTTCGGATGGTGCGCATGCGCTCGCGGCGACCTGTGAGAATCTTGTGCGGATAGGCTTGATGGCCGACATCCCAGATCACACGGTCTTCGGGCGTGTTGAAGACATAGTGGATCGCCGTCGTCAACTCGATGACGCCGAGCCCGGCACCGAAATGCCCACCAGTCTGCGACACCACATCAATCAGATCGCGGCGGAGCTCATCGGCCAGAGTCGGCAGCTCTTCCCTGTCGAGCTGGCGCAGATCCTCCGGCGAAGCGATTTGATCGAGGAGCGGTGTTTTGGAGAGCTCGGTCATGTCGTATTCTCAAGCTTATCGTGTAACCGAAGTCATGACTGTCTATCGAGGAGATAGAGGGGAAGCTCGCATAATTCCGGCGCGGCATTGCCGTAAGGGGCAAGCGTCGCGGCGGCGCGGCGGGCAAGCTTTTCCGCTTCGGCGCGTGCGCCGTCAATGCCCAGGATCGAGACGAGAGTCGCCTTGCCTTGATCCTTGTCCTTGCCGACGGCCTTGCCGGTCTTTTCCGCCGTGCTGGTAACATCGAGCAGATCATCCGTTATCTGGAACACAAGCCCCATATCGCGCGCATAGGCACGCAGGCGATCCCGGTCCTTCTGTTCGGCTTGGCCGAGAATCGCGCCCGCCTCGCAGGAAAATTCGAACAGCTGGCCGGTCTTCAAGCGCTGCAACAGCACGATCTCGTCGGCGCCAAAGGCGTTCTGCGCGGCCTGCATGTCGATCATCTGCCCGCCGATCATCCCATTGCTTCCCGCCGCTTCGGCCAGTCGCGCAACGAGCCGGCACCTGACCTCGGCCGAGGGGTGGGTCTTCTCGGAAGCCAGCGCCTCGAAAGCGATCGTCAACAGCGCATCGCCAACCAAGACTGCTGTCGCCTCATCGAAAGCGACATGCACTGTAGGCCGGCCACGCCGCAGGTCATCGTCGTCCATGCAGGGCAGATCATCGTGCACAAGCGAATATGTATGCACCAATTCGATCGCGGCGGCCGTTCGCACCGAATGCGCCGGGTCGACATTGAACAGCTTGGCGCTTTCCATCACCAGGAACGGCCTTAAGCGTTTGCCGCCGGCCGTGATGGCGTAGCGCATCGCCTCCTGTACGCGAGCGTGGAGCCCGCAAGGCTCAGGAAGCACATGCGCCAGTTCCAGATCTACGGCTGAAGCCGCCTCTGACAGCGCCCGGGTCAATTGTGGGAAGCCTGGCTCGGGCCGCACTAGCCCCACCGCGCTGATCGAGTGACCTTCGGTCATGGCCCAAAAACCTCCACTCGCGAAGGCCTGCTCACCAAGCGAACAAAACATGAAAAGGACGATGACGCCCTAGCTCCCCCCACGCCTTTGCCATCCTCCGACAGTACTAACGCGATCAGGCGACCGCGCGATTCGAACTCAACGCCTTCCATCCCCCCGAAATTCTTTGGCTTATTCACCCATAATCCCGTGCTGGAGTCGAGTGACGCCCTAAACGTTTGCCCGCCACCCGGCCGGGGCGACGGATATCGCACTGCGTCGATTTGAAGCCCAAAATCCGAACGCAATCAATGGTAATAGCGGCATCAATGCGTTCTCGTTGAAGACGGTTGCTGGGCACGCGGGCCACACAGGCGATGTGAAACTGCCACAGCCGCTAATGAAACCTATTGCCCGCGGCCGAGTCTTTCTGGAAACTGCCTCTCAATCTTCGCGACGGTGGGAGTCCGCGTGTCCCGGACAAATGGATCGGACCGACAAATTCGAGTTGTGCTCGCTCAACCGCGTGGCTTCTGCGCGGGTGTCGTCAGGGCTATCGATATCGTCGAACATGCCCTGAAGAAGTACGGCAAGCCGATCTATGTACGCCATGAGATCGTACACAACCGTCATGTCGTTGAGACGCTGAAGAACAAGGGCGCCCAGTTCGTTGAAGAGCTGTCCGAGGTGCCGGCGGGCGCGGTGACCGTGTTTAGCGCGCATGGCGTTGCTCAATCGGTGATTCTAGAGGCCGAGCGCCGGGGACTGCCGGTGCTCGACGCCACCTGCCCCTTGGTTTCCAAGGTCCATAAGCAGGGCAAGCGCTATGTCGCCCAGGGAAGAAATCTTGTGCTGATCGGCCATGCCGGCCATCCGGAGGTCGAGGGAACTATGGGCCAGGTCGGCGCGCCGGTGCATCTGGTCTCCTCGGAGCAGGATGTCGATGCGCTGGGATTGCCGGAAGATGCGCCGGTGGCTTACGTGACCCAGACCACCCTTTCGACCGACGACACGCGCAACATCATCGGCGCCTTGAAACGGCGCTTCAGCGACATTGTCGGCCCGGAGACGACCGATATTTGCTATGCCACCCAAAACCGCCAATCGGCTGTTAGGGAACTCTGCAAGGTTGTCGATGTGCTGCTGGTGGTGGGCGCAAAAAACAGCTCAAATTCGAATCGCTTGTGCGAGATCGGGCTTGAGGAGGGCGTGCCCAGCTATCTGATCGCCGACGGCGCGGAGTTGGATCCGGAGTGGCTTGAAGGTAAAGAAGCGATTGGGCTCACTGCCGGTGCATCGGCGCCGGAAGAGCTTGTCCTTCACGTGATCGACGCACTACGCCGAATCGGTGAGGTCGAGGTCACGCAAATGGAAGGAATTAGCGAGAATATCGAGTTCCGCCTCCCGGCGGAACTCAGGACCTGAAGATGTAATCGCGGTGTAAGCCGGTTCCTAAGGCGACGGAGTCCTTTGTGGCAATTCCTTTTTCTCATACGGCGCGCTTCGGCAGCTATGTTGCCAAGCAGCATCTGACGGGGCGTAAGCGCTATCCGCTCGTCCTGATGCTGGAGCCTTTGTTCCGCTGCAATCTCGCTTGCGCCGGCTGCGGCAAGATCGATTATCCCGACCCGATACTTAATCAGCGCTTGAGCGTTGAAGACTGCATGAGCGCGATCGATGAGTGCGGTGCGCCGGCGGTTTCGATTGCGGGTGGTGAACCGTTGCTCCACCGCGAGATGCCGCAGATCGTACGCGGCTATCTGGACCGCAAGAAGATCGTCATTTTGTGCACCAACGCGCTGTTGCTCGCCAAGAAGATCGATCAATACGAGCCGCATCCGGATTTCGCCTGGTCGATCCATCTGGATGGCGACAAGCTGATGCACGACAAATCGGTTTGCCTCGAAGGCACCTACGAAAAGGCGGTCGATGCAATCAAGCTCGCAAAGTCGAAAGGCTTCCGCACGCAAATCAATTGCACGCTATTCAACGATGCCGATCCTGACCGCGTTGCCAAGTTCTTCGACACGGTCACCGAGATGGGGCTAGACGGCATCACGCTCTCGCCCGGCTATGCTTATGAGCGCGCACCGGATCAGGAGCATTTTCTCAACCGCGAGCGCACGCGCCAACTCTTCCGCAGCATTCTTGCCAAAGGCGATGGCGGCAAGAAATGGTCGTTCACGCAGTCAGACCTCTTCCTCGATTTCCTGGCCGGCAATCAGACCTATGAATGCACGCCGTGGAGCATGCCACTGCGCTGCGTATTCGGTTGGCAGAAGCCCTGCTACCTCTTGGGCGAGGGCTATGCCGCGACCTTCAAGGACTTGATGGAAGGCACCGAGTGGGAGAAGTATGGCGTCGGCAATTACGAGAAATGTGCCAACTGCATGGTGCATTGCGGATTTGAAGGCACCGCCGTGAAAGATGCGGTCGCGCACCCGCTCAAGGCGGCGCTGGTTCATATGCGCGGCGCCAAGACGGAAGGGCCGATGGCCCCGGATATCAGCCTGGAAAACCAGCGACCCGCCGAATATGTGTTCTCACGCCATGTCGAGAACAAGCTAGCCGAGATCCGGGCAGGCAAGCCCGGCACCCAAAGCGCTTCGGCAGCGGAGTAACGCCTTAAACGCAATCTCTGCGTTTTGCGCGGTGCGGATGAGCGCCGGGATTTGCGATGGCCGTTTCATCAGCGATCCAATGACCGCGCCGATATCGATGCTGCCATCAGCGCGCATCGCTACGATTGCGGCCGGCGGCAATGCTTCGTGGGCCTCATCCGAGATAATGCGCAGGGCAGCGAAAGGCAGGTTTGCTTGGGCCGCGGCCTTGGCGGCGATATGCGATTCCATATCCGCGGCAACTGCAGATGTGCGCAAGCGGAGCAGCGACTTCTCGTCGGGTGTTGCGATTGCGGCATCGCCCGCGGTGATCGGATCAACGCGCGCTTCCGGCAGACGCAATGACAGCGCGTGTGTCCAGCCTGGATCTGCTGGCAGGTCCACCCGGTCGCTCACCCGCGTGGCAATTACCGCATCGCCGACTTTGAGCGAAGGATCGAGCGCCCCAGCAATGCCGATACTTATGATCCCGCTGGCGCCTTGGCCAATCAGCTCCGATAAATCGAGGCCGCGCCGCGAGACGGCAATTCCTTCCCCCGCAACGATGCGGGCTTCACGTTCCAGCCCGACGACGGCGATGATCATAGCCCGTGCATGACGCGCTTTGCGTTGCTCAGCTTGAGATTGCGATAGCGCGCAATTGCCCAGAGCGGGAAGAACTTTGGGTAGCCATGATAGCGCAGATAGAAGACGCGCGGGAAACCGCCGCCCGTGTAATGGTCCTGCGTCCACAAGCCGTCTTCCGCTTGCGTTAAGCGCAAGTAGGCGATACCGCGCTCGACCGCTGGATGATCGACCTGCCCCGCTGCCATCAGGCCCAGGAGTGCCCAGGCCGTCTGCGATGCGGTGGATGGCGCCGCCTCATAGCCTTTGTAGTCGAGCTTATAGCTCGCGCAGTCTTCGCCCCAGCCGCCATCGGCATTTTGAATTTCGACCAGCCAATCCGCGGCTTTCTTCATCATTGGATCGGACGCCTCGACGCCCGCGGCATTGAGCCCGCACAGCGCCGACCATGTGCCGTAAATGTAATTTACGCCCCAGCGCCCCCACCAGCTTCCATCCTCGCGCTGAACCTCACGTAGATATTCGATCGCCCTTTTCACGGGCGCGCTGTTCAGATCATCGCCGAGTTGCGCAAGCATGCCGAGACACCGGCCCGTCACATCCTCCGTGGGCGGATCCAAGAGCGCGCCATGATCCGCGAACGGAATATTGTTGAGATAGTAATAGGAATTGTCGGCATCGAAGGCGCCCCAGCCGCCATTCTTGCATTGAAGGCCGAGCACCCATTCGCGCCCGCGCGAGACCGCGTCTTCCCACTCCGGCGCACCACCGGTTTGCTTATGCGCGCGGTCTGCCGCCAAGACGACGACCGCGGTGTCGTCGAGATCGGGGTAATAATCGTTGCGGTATTGGAAGGCCCAACCGCCGGGGCGCACATCGGGGCGCTCATCGGCCCAATCGCCTTTCACATCGAGCACTTGCAAAGGCTTCAGCCATTCCAGCGCCTTGTCGATCTCGGGCTTCACCTCCTCGCCGCGCGCTTCGAGCAGCGCATGCGCGGCAAGCCCGGTATCCCACACCGGCGAGACGCAAGGTTGGCAATAGGCTTCATCTTCCTTGATCACCAGGAGCTTCTCGACCGAGTGCCGCGCAATCGCGCGATCTGGATGCGTCTCGGGATAGCCGAGCAAATCATACATCATCACGCTATTGGCCATGGCGGGATAGATCGCGCCCAGACCGTCTTCGCCATTAAGGCGCGTTGTGACGAACTCAACGCATTTATCGATCGCGTGCTGACGTAGACCTTTTGGCCAAAGCGGCTCGACCGATTTGAGCACGACATCGAGCGCAATGAAGAAATTACCCCAGGCTTTGTTCTGATGCGGGGCTGGCCCCGTATTCGGCTTGGCGCCCGGCACGAACAGCTCGCTTACGTGAATGCCGCGCGGATTTTTGGCCAGTGGCTTCTTCGCTTGCAGCACCAAGAGCGGCACAATCACCGTGCGCGCCCAATAGGACATTTTTGACAGATGGATTGGGAACCAGCGCGGCAGAAGAATCAATTCCGGTGGCACAGTCGGCACATTCTTCCACGGCGTCTCGCCATAGAGCGCAAGAAGGATGCGCGTGAACACATTGGTCTTGTCGGCGCCGCCTTTGGAAAGGATCACATTGCGCGCACGCACCATATGCGGGGCGTCCGTCGCATCGCCGATCATCTTGAGCGCGAAATAAGCTTTGACCGTCGCGCTAATATCGGCAGCGCCATCATGAAACAGCGGCCAGCCGCCATGCTTGCCCTGAATGCGACGGAGATAGACGCCGATCTTGCGTTCGAGCTCGAGGTTCGGTTTCTCGCCCAGGTAATGAACCAGCAGGACATATTCGGCCGGGATCGTCGCGTCGGCTTCGAGCTCAAACACCCAATGGCCATCGTCGCGCTGCTTGGCCAGCAAAGCCGAGGTTGCCCGGTCGATCATGTCATCGACCGGCACAGGGCTCTTAATCGCCGTTGCCGCCAAATCGTTCATACCGCCTCCTCGCGTTTGACTATCGCGAAAGGACTGCGAGCGCCAGAGAGGCCGCTTTATTGCCGGAACGGATTGAGCCTTCGATGGTGGCAGGCAGCCCGGTTTGGGTCCAATCGCCGGCAAGGAAGAGATTGCTCCATTTGGTCGTGGGGCCGGGGCGCTTGGCATTTTGCTCCGGTGTTGCGGCAAAGGTTGCACGGCGCTCCTTGACGACCTGCCAAATCGGCATAGGCCCTGCGATGTCGAGCGCCCGCGAAACGTCCGCCCAAACCTCTCGAGCCAATGCTTCGCGGTCGTCATCGACAATCGTGTTTGCGCCACTGATCGTCACGGACACCCGGTTCTCGAACACAAAGATCCATTCGGCCTTACCGCCGATCACGCCCAGCATTGGCGGCATGGCTGACGGCGCCTCGATCCGGTAGTGCACATTGACGATGGCGCGGAACTCTTCCGGCACAGAAAGGCCGGGCACGAATGTACTCGCGATCCACGGCGGCACGGCAAGAATGACAATGTCCTCTGACTCGAGCGCTCGTTTCTCGCCTCCGGCTTCGAGGACCTCGGCGCGTGCATCGGCAAGCTTCAAGTCCTGCAATCGCGTGCCGAGACGAACCGCTGCCCCCTTTCGCGTCAAGAACTCCAGCGCTGGCTCAATGAAAGCGCCGCCGAGCGTCGGCGTTGCGATGCAGGGCCGGCAGGCTTGGCCGCCCTTCGAAAGGGTCTCCTTGATGACAGCGCTGGCAAGATCAGCCGATGAGTCCGCCGGCTCAGTGTTGAGTGCAGCGAGAAGAAGCGGGCGCAAGAGCGTCTCCCACAGCGCGCCCTCGCACTTAATCACATCGCCAATGCGCTTGCCCGGATGATCGCGCAAGAGTGCTGCAAGCGAGATGAAATCCATCGGCTTGGTGCCGGGCGGGCGGCGCTTCTCGGCAAACACCCAAAGCGGAATCGGCCCGTCATTGGGCGCCACTTTCCAGCGCGCGCCGGTCTTCACATCGAAAAAATCGAACTCGGCGCGCGGCGGACCTTTGAGCGCATCCTGAGCTCCGATCGCGCTCAGATATTCCTGCACGGCGTGATTGCCGGAGAGAACAAGGTGATTACCGTTGTCGATCGTCTCCTCGAGCACAGGATCGAAATAGGAGCGGCAGCGCCCGCCGGCAAAAGCCGCGGCTTCAAACAGCTCGACCGGAACACCACGCCCAGCGAGCGCAACTGAAGCCGCAAGGCCGGAAAGGCCCGCGCCAATCACATAAGCCTTGCCGTGGCTCATGCGGCGAGCCCGTCGCGCAGAAGCACCATCAACAGCGTGGCTTTTGACAACTTCACGCGTTCGCGCGGCGGCGCCCACCCAACCGCCTCCATCTTGGACAAGATCCGCGAATAGACGCTGCCCATAAGGCGTGGCGCGCGCAGATGCCCTTTTGGCCGCGCTTGCATGACCTTGTTCGCCTCCGCGTAATGCTGATGTGCGAGCCTTGCAACAGCACGGCATGCTTTGTCGATACGTGGATCAGAGATGACCTTCCGTGGGTCCCGGGTCTCTATGCCGGCCTCGGCGAGAAAATCGGTCGGCAGATAGAGTCTACCCATCCCGGCATCCTCATCGAGATCGCGCAAAATATTGGTGAGCTGCAGCGCGCGGCCCAAATGATGTGCGAGCGCGACGCCGGGCGCCTCATCCATGCCAAACACCTTGACCGACAAACGGCCGACGGCGCTCGCCACCCGGTCGCAATAGAGATCGACTTTGGCAAGATCGGCTTCACCTTGCATCTCCTCGTCGACGTCCATTTGCATGCCGTCGATGACCGCGAGCATATCTTCACGCTCCAAGCCGAAGCGCTTGATCGTGCCCCCGATGAATTTGAGACGCGGCGGCAAAGCCCCGCCGAACAAGGCGTCAATGTCACTTCGCCAGGCGTTAAGCTCTCGGGTGCGTGCGGCGGCGTTGCCAACATCGTCATCGGCGATGTCGTCAACTGCGCGGCAATATGCATAGATCGCAAACATGGCCTCGCGCTGATCCTTCGGCATCAGCTTCATCGCCATATAGAAACTGCTGCCGGACGCCTTCTTCTCCACGGCCGCGATTTCCGGCGGCGTTTCAGTGATTGCGGCCGCGGTCATGACACGTGCCCGCCATTCATGCGACGTTGACGCAGACGCGAAAACGCAAACCCGCTTGCGGCAAGCGCAGCGAGCCCAAGCGCCTCTGTTTTACGGTGATGCACGCGGTCTGAAAGCGGATCATGGGTCTTGAGCCGCTTGGTCAGGTCTTCGGCAAGCTCTTGAATTACGCTCACCTCAAGACCAAGCCGGATGTCGTGAATACCGCGCGCGAACGGCTTGGAGCCTTTGAGCAAATCCGAAACGCGCTCGGCAAGCCCAGTAATCACGCCGCGCAACGCAGACGATGCCGATGGCGCAGCCAGCGTATCAACGCCGATACCTGCAGCACCTAAAGCATCGAGCGGGATATACACGCGATCGAGATTACGATAGTCGTCACCGCAATCCTGCAAATGATTGATGATCTGCAGCGCAGTGCAAAGCTTATCGTTATAGGGCCAAAGCGTGCGTGGCTCCCCATGCACATCGAGCACATAGCGCCCGACCGGATTTGCCGAATAATTGCAGTAATCGCAAAGATCGTCCCAATCCGTGTAACGCAGCTTCGTTACATCGCGGCGAAACGCTTCGAGCAAATCCTCTGCATGTTGCGATGTCAGTGAGCGCTCGGCCAGCTCTGCATGCAGCGCGACACCCTCCGGCACATCATCCTCGCCTTTCAGGCTTTTGCGCATACGCTCCAGCAGGCGCAACTTCTCCGCAGGATCGGCCGCCTCATTGTCGGCGATATCGTCGGCGGCACGCACGAAGCGGTAGAACGCCATAATCGCCGGCCGGTGACGCGGATGAATGAGCACTGAAGCTACCGGGAAGTTCTCGTCCCGGTGGCCCTTGCCCGACTGCAGCGCTTCCACATCGCTCATGATGAAGCCATTGCCTGGGCGCGTCCCTTCCACATACCGCCTTTGCCCGTCCAAAAATTGACGGCGGAGATCAGCGTGAAGCCTGTGTAGATCAGCCCTATGAGCGGAAGCAATATGCCGCGTAGCGGCGAGGTTCCGTAGAACCGTGAAATCGGCACGAAACTGAGGGACATGATCAGCCAAGCCGTGGCGCCGGCGAGCCCGGGCGCACCTTGTGCGAAAATTGTGGCCGCCGCGGGCACTCCATAGACCATCAGCATGCCGATCACGGTTCCAATGAGCGCAAGTGCCGAATAGCCGAGCTGCGCATAGGCCGAGCGCCAAACCATGCGGCCGATGTCGGTCAACCCCTCATACGGGCGCAAGCTAATTGTGTCGTCAGAGAGGCCGAGCCAGATCGCGCCCTGTCGCTTCATCATGCGGGCGAGCGCGCAGTCATCGATGATCGCGGACTTGATGACCTCAAGCCCACCTGCCGCCATGAGCGCTTCACGCTTCACCAGCATGCAGCCGCCTGCAGCGGCAGCGATATGATTGCGTGGATTGTTGGACCAGGCAAACGGGAACAACATGGAGAAGAAATAGACGAAAGCCGGGATCAGCAGTTTCTCCGCAAAGCTCTCGCAGCGCAGCTTGACCATCAGCGATGTGAGAACCGTGCCATGTGTTGTTGCATGCGCGACGAGCCGCGAGACATTGCCTGGCGGGTGCTTGATATCGGCGTCCGTGAAGAGAAAGTAGTCGGGTGCGCCTTCGGCAACGGCATGTGCCACACCTTGATTCATCGCCCACAGCTTGCCGGCCCAGCCTTGCGGGCGTTCGGCGCCGGTGAGGATCTCAAGCTTGTGCTCTACGCCGGGCGCCTTTGCCGTTTCTCGCGCAAGCGCAGCCGTACCATCCGTACTCTGATCATCGACCAAAATGACGCGGAAGGCACCGGGATAATCCTGCTTGAGCAAGCTCGATATCGCCCTGGCAATGCCATCCGCCTCATCGCGCGCCGGAACGACGGCGACAACACTGGGCAGCTGATCAGCGCGCGGCGTGACGCCGCTCAAACGCTCGCGAAACATCCAATAGCCGCCGCGTCCGAGCAGAAGATAGAGCCAGATCACGAGAGCAAGAAGCGCGAGCGGCAACATGATCAGCCCAGATACCCGGCCGTTTTGAACCAGGCCACTGCATCGGAGAGCGCTTCGCCATAAGGCCGCGCAACATAGTCAAGCTCAGCCTTCGCCTTGGCCGAGGAATAGAACATGTGGTGGCGCGCCATGCGGAGCGCATCAACCGTCAGCATGGGTTCCTTCTTGGTGATCATCGCAATGGCCTCGGCGCCCACAGCCAAAGGATAGAGCGGCGCCCGAGGCAATCTTACCGTCGGCGCAGCTCGGCCGGAAAGCGCCGCGACCTTTGCCAGCATATCCTTGAGGCTGACATTCTCACCACCCAGAATATAGCGCTCGCCGATGCGCCCCTTCTTGTGGGCAAGCAAGTGGCCCGCCGCTACATCATCGACATGGACCAGATTGAGCCCGGTATCGACGAATGCAGGCATGCGCCCGCTTGCCGCTTCGACTATGATGCGCCCTGTGGGTGTCGGCCTGATGTCGCGCGGACCGATCGGCGTTGACGGGTTGACGATGACCGCGGGAAGGCCACGCTCCTTAACCAGCCTCTCGACCAGACGCTCGGCGACCACTTTGCTGCGCTTATAGGCGCCGATCGCGGTCTCCTCTGTCAGAGCCTCGGTTTCGTCCGACGGGACCTCGGCTGTGCCGGGTTTCAGCGTTGCAACGCTGCTCGTGTAAATCACGCGCTCGATGCCAGCGGCGAGCGCGGCCTCCATAACCGCCTCGGTTCCCGCGCGATTATTGCGCACGATCTCCTCAGGGTCCGGCGCCCAGAGGCGGTAGTCAGCGGCAACATGGAAGAGAGAGCGAATGCCTTGCACGGCTCGATCCATATCGGCACGCGAGCGCATGTCGCCTTCGATCACTTCAGCGGCAATGTCTTTGAGGTTATCGCGCGGGCTGGTCTTGCGCACGAGCAAGCGGAGCTTCGCACCGCGGCGGCTGAGCGCACGTGCAACCGCCGAGCCGACAAAGCCCGATGCGCCGGTGACGAGCACAAGCTCACCTTCAAGCGGGACAATCATTTCTTCTCGCCAGCGGCAACGACCGCCGGCTTTTGCGCAGTGAGCTGGCGCCGGCCTTCCAGGAACTGCCATGCCAGCAGCACCGGTATCCCAATCAGAATATCGCGGCCGCGCTTGAGCAACGAAACACCGAGGCCGATGCTTGATGCAAAGCCGAAGAGCGGAACCACCATGGCATAGCCCAGCTCCTGCACGCCCACGGCGCTCGGAACCGCAAACGCCGCGCTGCGCACGGCGCAAAGCAATGCTTCAACGGCGAGCGCGCCGCCGAACTCGATATGCGCGCCGACGAGACGCATGATCACCCACGTGCCGAGTGCGCTCGTGATCCAGCCCGCAAGATGCAAAGCGCTGGAGAAAGCGATGCGCCCGGGCGATGCGTGAATCTTCGCGAGCGCCTGATTCACGGCTGCAGTGTGTGCAAGCGCTTTAGGCAGATGGCGCTCAATCAGTTTTTCAAAGAAGCCAACGCCACGCCGCTGCGTGATCATGAAAACCGCCGCGCCGGCCGCCAAAAGGCCGAGGCCAATGATCATCGCCGTCGTCAGGTCTGATTTGAAGGGCGATGCCGGCGCGCGCAGTATGAGCAGCACCAAGCCGATGGCAATGAAGGCAAGCTGCGCCATCAGCTCAGTCGTAACATCGACAATCATCGACGCCGTCGCCCAGCTCGTGGATATGCCCCTGATGACAATTGCACGTGCACCAAAGACGAAGCCGCCGACTTGACTGAAGGGCAGGAGCTCGGACGCTGAATCGCGCATCATCCGGCCCCAGGCGAATGTGGGTATGTCGGAAAGTTTCTTGCCCTGCACCAGGACCCACCATGCGATGCCCATGAGTACGAGATTGGCAAGCCCAAGACCGCAATAGACGGCGAAGCCCATCCACCCCACTGCAGTGACGGCCGAAAGCACCGCATCAAAGCCGATGTAGTGAATGAGATAAGCGACGAGCGCAAAGCCCAAGACGATCGTGATAATGACGCCAATCTTCACGAAATTCTCACTTCACCCAGCGCCTTGCTGATGGGGCGGCGGCAAGGCCTGAGCCTTCACGCGACAGCCCTTTTCGATTTCCTGCCCATGAACCAAAGCGCGATACGGGCAAGCGTCGGCACAAACTCCGGTTTCAGGAGCCGCGGATCATAGCCCGCAAGCCGCCGGTCATTTTCAGAAAGCGCAAGCTCAAGCAAATCGCCAATCGAAAGATCTTCACCCACTTGCGATGCGCCCGTCATCGTGAAGTTCTTGTCTTGCACGCCGTTGCCGACATCCTTGGCAAAGCCGATGCGCTCATAGGCGAGAAATACCCAGACGGCGGCAACCTTCAAAGCAAACCACGGCCGGCGCCAAAGCGGCATGTTATGCTTGTGCCACTCCACCCAGTTTTTGAAGAAGAGGATGTGCCGGCCTTCTTCTTAAATCACAGGCTCGAATGTATCGACCAGCTCCGGCGGGAAATATCCGGAGCGCTTCGCCGTCTCGAACAAGGCGAAAGCGAGAAAGCTGTCGATGCATTCCGAATAACCAGTGACGAGAAAATTCCACTCCGGGTCCCGCGGGTTCTTATAAGGCTCCTCGGGCGCGAGCTTGATACCGTAGGCCTCCACGAGATTGGCCAGCACGTGGCGGTGCCGACCCTCTTCAAAGGCATCGAGCATAATCGTCTGCTTGAGAAGCGGATCCTTGATGCAGCGCTCGCCATAAATGCGCACATTGTTCATCGCTTTGTTTTCGGTCTGCACGGCGATGTCCCAGATCGGCAGGCTGGTCAGGCGCTGAAGCGCATCGGGATCAAGCTTCGGCCAATCGATGATCTGCGGCTTATATGGATTGAACGTTTCGAGCAGCATCCGGCACATTAGCTTCTTATGCGCCTCGCTACCGACGCGGATGGGTCCGTTCGGCGGCGTGCTCTGCGCATCGATACGAATATCGGGAAGTATGAGTGTCGCCGTCGTCACGCGCGCCTGCTCCCTCGTATATCCTGGCCGCGCGCGGACTTTAGCGTCCCCCTGCACTCGAGAAAATCCGCAAATGATCCCAGTTGCAGATTGGGCGCATGCGCCGCATCCGCCGTGGATTGCGCTGTGAGCGCCGCAAGCTCATCCGCATAGAGATAACCGGGCGCCGCACCCGCAAATCCGCCCGCCGTCGCCGGATGCGAATAGATCTCGTTCAGGCCCTCCGGCAGGTTCTCGACAATGCCTCTTAAACGCTGCTCGATCATGGCGCCGGACCATCTGAGGCCGAACACCTGATCGGGAATCAGCAAGCCAGCCTTACGGTAGCGGGCACGTAGCAGCTGGGCCCATGGCCCCGTGATATAGGCCGGTGAGATGTTGCCTTCAGGCTCAACCGCGCGCAGCGGCGAGGCCGGCTCAGCCGGAACCCGCGCCGCCTTGAGCCCATAGCGCTTGCCGATATTCAGTATCAGACCGGCAATTGTCGGGTGCAGATGAAAATGCTTGTGTGCGTTGACGTGATCAAGCGTAAGGCCCGTGGCCGCGAAGGCTGCGAATTGTGCTTCGATCTCGGCAGCCAGCTGGCGCCGCGCTTCGGGTAAGAAAAACATGCGCGTACCGGCGCCTGCCATGTCTTCGTTGAACGCACCGCTCGCATCCACAAGTTGGCTCACCTGCTCGCGCGGTAATTTCGGCCGGCCTTCAACAAGCACCAAATGAAGCCCGACACCCAGCTTCGGGTTGCGGCGTGCGATCTCAACGGCTTCGCTTAACGCAGGCGCGGTGACCATCAAGCTCGCAGCCGTCAAGATACCGCGGCTGTGCGCCATTTCGACCGCTTCGTTAACTTCGTGCGCGGCGCCGAAATCGTCCGCCGTGACGATGAGTTGCTTCAAGCCGCCGTCTTCCGCCGCTCTTTCAAGAACTCGAAGAACTCGACACCCTCGCGGAGCCGGCGCTGCATCATATCCGGCACGGTGACCATCTCATGGACAATCGAGGCGACTTTGCCGAAGCGGAAATAAAATCGCTTATAGAAATCCTCGAGCGAACCGAAGATCTCTTCATGGCTGAGATGCGGATAATGCAATGGCGCGATCTGGATGCCGTGCTCGTCGACAAGCTCGGCATTGTCTTTATCCAGCCAGCCATTCTGTACCGCCTGATTGTAGAGAAATGTGCCGGGATAAGGCGCAGCGAGCGACACCTGAATGGTGTGCGGATTGATCCGCTTGGCGAACTCGATCGTCTCCTGGATCGTGTCCTTGGTCTCGCCGGGCAGGCCTAGAATGAAGGTGCCGTGAATGGTGATGCCCAGGTCATGGCAATCCTTGGTGAAGCGCTCGGCAACCTCGACGCGCATGCCCTTTTTGATGTTGTGCAGGATCTGCTGGTTGCCGGATTCATAGCCGACCAGCAGCAAGCGCAACCCGCCCTCCTTCAACTTCTCCAGCGATTTGCGCGGCACATTCGCCTTGGCATTGCACGACCAGGTGACGCCGAGCTTGCCGAGCTCTTTCGCAATTGCTTCGGCGCGCGGCAGATTGTCCGTGAACGTATCATCATCGAAGAAGAACTCTTTCACCTGCGGGAAGGCCTTCTTCGCCCAAGCGATCTCCTCGATCACATGCTCCACACTGCGGGTACGATAGCGATGCCCGCCCACGGTCTGCGGCCACAGGCAGAAAGTGCAGCGCGATTTGCAGCCGCGCCCGGTATAGATCGAGATATAGGGATGCTTCATATAGCCGATGAAGTAGTTCTCGATTTCCAGGTCGCGCTTATAGATCGGCGTAACAAACGGCAGATTGTCCATCTGCTCGAGGATCTCGCGATCCTCGTTGTGAATGATGACGCCCTTCGAATTGCGATAGCTGAGACCTTTGATGTCGGCCCACGGCACCTCATCGGCAACATCCTTGATCGTGAAGTCGAACTCATTGCGGGCGACGAAATCGACCGCCGGCGCCTCGCGCAGAGAGCCCTCCGGATTGACGGCGACCTTGGCGCCGATCAGCCCGACCTTGAGATTCGGGTTTGCGGTCTTAAGGGCCTCGATCGTCTTCGCATCCGACTTGAAGGAGGGCACGGACGTATGGACGACGACGAGATCGAAATCTTTGGCCATCGGCAGCACATCGGCCAGGGTTTGGCCATGCGGCGGCGCATCGACCAGCTTGGAGTTCTCGACCAGGGCGGCCGGCTGGGCCAGCCAGGTCGGATACCAGAAGGACTTGATCTCGCGCTTGGCCTGATAACGCGATCCGGCACCGCCATCGAACCCATCGAAGGAAGGAGCCTGCAAGAACAAAGTGCGAAGCATCAATTACTCCCGTTTGGGCGCTGAAAGCGCACCATCCGCCCTGACGTTAAACCCTTTTCCCCGCCACTCAACGGACCGGCCGGTGAACGAAGCAAGGAAGATAGCAAAGGCAAAAATATCTCGCATAGGCAACAGCCAAATGGGACCCGAGCATGCAGAGAAAATTTGATCAATTCGGAATTTAAGGATCGCGCGGGAGGCTACTGCTGCCGCTAGAAGGGCAAGGCTCGCCCAGCCGGGCAGAAGGATGAGGGCCAGCAAGGACCACGGAATGGGGAAAGTCACCACGCTGCCGGCATGGCCGCCGGGATCGATCGTGGCGATGGTACGGGCCCAGCGCAGCTCCTGATTCGCCCAGGCTTCGAAGCTCGGTTGCGCGCAAATGTGATCGACCGGGCTTGGCGCAAGGGCCACCTTTAGGCCGAGCCGGCGCACGGCATCCCCCAGCTCGTAATCGTCGGCGAGCTGGTTCGCCAGGGCTTCAAAACCTCCGCCGCGGCTCAGAGTTTCACGTCGAATTGCAATTGTTGAGCCAAAACAAGGTCTTGCGAGGCCTGCTGCGACGCCCACAAGCACATTGGGCAAGAACTGGTAACTGACGCCCATGGCCGTGAGGTGCGCCCACAGCGAGTGCATCGGGCGGCCTACATAGAGCGCGGTCACCGCCCCGACATCGGGCTGCGCCAGGCATGCGATGACCTCACGCAAATAGGCCGGCGCCACTTTGATGTCGCTGTCGCTGAGCACGAGGATCGGGTGCTTCGCCCTCTCTAACATATTGATTAGATTAGAGACTTTTCTATTGGTTCCGTGCTCGCGCGGATCGACCACGAGCGAAAGATCCGCAGCCGGATTAAGCGCCTTGAGTTTCTCCACGACGGCAATGGCCGTGTCGGCCTGGTTTTGCACGCCGAAAACAAGCTGGATCGGCCCGGCATAATCCTGCGCCAGGAAGCTCATCAGGTTCGCCTCGAGACCCGGCTCGTCAAAGTGGAGCGGCTTGAGCAGAGTGGCAGGCTCTGGCGGGGATGTGGTCCTAGGCACGCTCTGGCGTCTCACCAGAGACGCCGCAATCAGCGTGTAGGCGATACCGCACAGGGCAAGCCCGGACGCCAACCAGCCAACCAAGCCGATCAGCGCACTCACCCGGCCGCCCCAGAGTAGGTCTGTTGCCTCATTGCCCCTCGATTTTGTTGAGTGCGACTCTAATATGCGGCCCTGATTCGGCCCTCGCCGGGGAGGAACGGCGCGGTTCAGGCGAAGCCAAGCTGCCTTGAAATCATCTCAGGGGTCAATTTTGCGGCGGGTGAAACTGACAGCGCGCCTTGGCGCCCTGGGAAGATTAGCTGCGCTCAGCCTGGGCCTAGGCTTGGCGCTTTGCGGCTGTGCATCCAACCCCAAGCCTGAGGCTACTGCGGCAACCCAGCCCTCGGTGGCCCCGCCGCCTGCGGCAAACGGCGAAAACGACCCATTCGAGAAGTTCAACCGCAAGATGTTCGCGTTCAATCAATCGCTCGACAAGCACATAATGCGGCCGGTCGCGATCGTTTATCGCGACACGCTACCAGACCCCTTCAAAGACGGTATTCATAATTTCCTCGCCAATCTCGATATGCCCGTCACGGTCGCCAATGATGTCTTGCAGGCGCGCCCGAAGCGTTTCATCCAGGCTGTGGGGCGTGTAGGTGTGAATTCAACCTTGGGAATCGGGGGCTTTGTCGATGTCGCAACGAAGTTCGGCATTCCAAACGAAACCGCCGATTTCGGGCAGACGCTCGGCATCTATGGCGCTGGCGAGGGCCCCTATCTCGTGCTTCCATTTGTCGGGCCCAAGCCGCCACGCGATCTTGTCGGAGGCATTGTCGACCAGTTCCTCGACCCGTTTTATTACGTCAGCTTGCGAGAGAAGAGCCTGTGGATGGGTGGACGCACGGCGCTCGGCCTGGTCGATGATCGCTATCAGCAGCTCCAAACTGTCGACAAGATCGAGGAAAGCTCGATCGACTTCTACGCTTCGGTGCGCAACCTCTACCGCCAAGACCGCAATGCGAAGATCAACGGCAGAGATGCGCTTGAAAATCTCCCCGACTTTTAGCGGCACGCGATATGACAACTAAACTCGTCGCATTCTGTTGCCGCCACGCTTGGCTCGTCACCTTGGTCGCGCTTCTCATCGGCGCGGCCGCTGCGTTCTATGTTTCGCAAAACTTCGAGATGAACACAAAGAGCGAGGACCTCATCTCGCCTAATGTGCCATGGCGCAAGCTCGAAGCAACCTACGACTCCAAATTCCCCCAACAGAACAATCTGACTCTTGTCGTTGTCGATGGCGTAACGCCGGAGATCACGCATGCGGCCGTCACCGCGCTCGCGGCAAAGCTCGCCGAGCGCAAAGACGTATTTCTCAATGCACATATGGAGACGACCGACACCTTCTTCTCGCGCAACGGCCTGCTGTTTCTTCCTCTCCCCGAGGTTCAGGAGACGGTTCAGAAGATCATCAACGCACAGGCTTTTCTCGGCGGCCTGGCGATTGACCCTTCGATCCGCGGTGTTATGGACACTCTCGATACCGTGCTTACGGGCGTTGATCATGATCAGGCGAAGCTCGGCGATCTATCGCGGCCGATGACCGCGATTTCCGATACGCTCGACCAAGTCGTTCAAGGCAAGCAGGCGTTTCTCTCCTGGCAATCCTTGATCACGGGCCGCTCGCCATCGCGCGAGGAACTGCGCAGCTTCATCGACGTGCAGGCCAAGCTCGATTTCAGCGCGCTCGAACCCGGCCTGAAAGCAAGCGAAGTCATTCGGCAAACCGCACGCGATCTCGGCCTGACGCCGGAGAATGGCGTGCGCGTGCGGCTCACCGGCCCGATACCGCTCGCCGATGAGGAATTCGGAACGCTCGCCGAGCGCGCCGTGCTGATGACGAGCGCGATGCTGATCACGGTGCTCATCGTGCTGTGGCTTGCGGTCAAATCCTTCCGCATCATCTTCTGCATTGTGGCAACCATCGGCATCGGCCTTGCCGTCACGACGGCCTTTGGCCTGATTGCAGTTGGCGTCTTCAATATCCTCTCCATCGCCTTTATTGCGCTCTTCGTTGGGCTAGGCGTCGATTTCGGCATCCAGTTCTCCGTGCGCTACAGGGCCGAGCGCCATGCCCACGACAATATCGACCGCGCGCTGATAAGCGCAGGGCGCACTCTGGGCCGCCCGCTCGGGCTTGCTGCCGCCGCCACGGCCGCCGGATTCTTCTCCTTCTTGCCGACCGACTATGTCGGCGTCGCCGAGCTTGGCCTCATTGCCGGCGTCGGCATGGTGATCGCCTTTCTCGGTAGCATCACCATTCTGCCGGCGCTCTTACGCCTCACCCGTCCGGGCCCGGAGAAAGACGATGTCGGCTTCACATTCCTTGCCCCGCTCGACGACCTTGTGACGAACCATCGCGGGCCGGTCTTGCTGTCGCTTGGCGCGATCGGCCTCGCCTCGCTCGTCCTGGTGCCGCAGCTCAGATTTGATTCCAACCCGCTCGATTTGCGCAGCGCCAAGACCGAATCCGTCTCAACGATCCTGGATCTCGCCAAAGATCCCATGACCTCGCCCAACGCCATCAATGTGCTCGCGCCTTCGCTTGCGGCTGCGAAGCCGATCGCCGACAAGCTTTCGGATCTGCCTGAAGTCAATCAAGTGCTCTCGCCCTACACCTTTGTTCCGGAAGATCAGGATGCGAAGCTCGCCATCATCCAAGACGCGGCATCGCTGCTCGACACCACGCTAGATCCCTTCGGCACCAAGCCACCGCCAAGCGACACCGAAAACATTGCTGCGCTCAAGCAAACGGCGAAGCATTTGCGCGCCACCGCAAGCGCCGACAAATCGCAGGCCGCAAGCCAAGCGATCCATCTTGCCGACACCCTCGATAAGCTGGCGGATGGCAATGCTGCAATGCGCCGCCACGCCAATTTGGCGCTTGTGCCCGGGCTCAAAGGACTGCTCGACCAGCTCACTCAGAGCCTGGGCGCGCAGCACGTGACGCTCGATACGCTGCCGCCCGATCTCATGAAAGACTGGGTCGCAAGCGACGGCACGACACGCATTCAAGTGTTCCCAAAATCGACATCAAGCGATGATGCAACGCTCCAGCGATTTGTGGACGCGGTGAAGAAGATCGCGCCTGATGCGATTGGTGGCCCGGTTTCCATCCTCGGCTCCGGCAAGACGATCGTGAACGCCTTCATCAAGGCCGGCATCACTTCCTTCGTCACGATCCTGATCCTGCTTCTGATCGTCCTCAGGCGGTTGCGCGATGTCGCCGCTACGATGATTGCAATCGCATGGGCGGCATTCGTCACGCTCGGCACCTGCGTGCTCCTGGGTCTTCAGCTCAATTTTGCCAACATCATTGCACTGCCATTGTTCGTAGGTATCGGCGTTGCCTTCAGCATTTACTATGTTATTGCCTGGCGCGCGGGGCAGACACATCTTCTGCAATCCTCGCTAACGCGCGCCGTGATCTTCAGTGCTCTGACGACGAGTTCCGCCTTCGGCTCCTTATGGCTGTCGAGCCATCCCGGCACGGCCAGCATGGGAGAGCTTCTGATGATTTCGCTCGGCTGGACGCTGGTGGCGACGCTTCTGTTTCTCAACCCGCTTCTGGGCCCGCCGCCAGCGCACAAGCGCCGCCGCTCTTAAGCCCTTTCGCCTGACGCAATAAGGTCAATTGGCGGGGTGCCGCCCGGCTTGCGGGAACCATCGCGCCAAAGTGAGCGCCAAGTTTACGCTCCGGCAATCAAAGCAGAATAATTCTCATTATCGTTGATCCAGCCCCCGCCTAATCGCCGCACGGCAACCGAAACGAGGGAGGCTACGACGCGTCCACGCAGCCGCATACTCGTTGTAGACGATGACGAGCTCCTGTGCCTCACCTTGCTGGAGGTACTGGATCTTGCCGGCTATCCGGAGCCGGCATTTGCAATCGACGGCGCTAAAGCCATGGAATACATAAGGGAGAAGGGCGCCGATCTTGTGATCCTCGATATCATCATGCCGGAAAAGGAAGGGATCGAGGTTCTGATCGAGCTAAAGCGCGACTTTCCAGGTACCAAGGTGGTCGCCATTAGTGGCGGAGGAATGTTGAGGCGAACCGAAAACCTCTTGATGCTGGCCGACCGCTTCGGTGCCGACATGACATTAAAGAAACCGATCTCCGCGACGATACTTTTGAAGTGCGTTGATCAACTGCTCACACCGGCTGCAGGAGCCAACTCGGCCTCGGAAGCACCAGTGAGCCAGGAAAACATCATCAACAAGCACACAAGGAAGATGTAACGCCTGGTTAATTTTGAGGGGCCAGATTGGATCCTCTCTCAGCCTTGCGCCGGGTCTTCGAATGAGCGCACAGACAGACACAACAAGGTCCGAGCAAAGCCTGAGCCGCACGGAAGCCGGCCGGCGTTTCACCCAAGCTTTCCGGGCGTTGCAGGAACAGACTGGCCAGCTCGTGCCGCCGCGCAAGGCGCTGACACTCCCCCTTGCGCGTCCGTTCGCTCCCTATATGAGCATTCTCGAAGTGCTCGGCCCGCGCACCGCTATCTTCCGGATCATGGGCACCGGCCATGTCGCACGCACGCGTGTCGAGAACACCGGAAAGAACTGGTTCGATCTTGCCGATCCGGCAAGCCATGAAATCCATGAACAGCATTTCCGGCGGATCCTGAACACGCCTTGCGGATGCATCGGCCAATATAAAGAGAAATACGATAAGCCGCTCATTATCGAAGCAATCAATTTTCCGTTCACGGACAATTCGGGCCGCCCCAGCTTCATCGTCTCGACCAATGTCGAGCTGAGTATCGATGATCTCATCACGCGCGGTGAAGCTTCCATGGTTCCGGGTGAAGTCGAGCCTCTCGGCTATATCGATATCGGCGCGGGCATTGGCGCTTAGCTTTCGCGGCATTGGCGCGTCTGGTGCCGGCATCTCTGCTTTGCGTTTGCGAGGCAAAACCTCTGGTCCGCCGATGATCCGTGCTCACCATTTTGGTC
>CAWBKL010000007.1:0-207472 GCA_963789405.1 uncultured Alphaproteobacteria bacterium | reverse complement strand
CGCTCATCAACCCGCAAAAATGCTAGATCCCGCACCGCAATATAACAAGCGGGGAAGAGGCCGCTGGATCTCGTGCCTGTGGATTTGCCACGCCTTATTTAGGAACCTTGCGTAATGGGTCGCGTCCTTTCTATCAGCTCGCAGGTGGCTTTCGGCCGGGTCGGCCAAAGCATCTCAACATTTGCCTTCGAGCGGCTGGGGTTGAGTGTAATTGGCGTGCCCACCGTGCTCTATCCGGTCACGCCAGCTCCCGGGGCGCCGCGCGGGGTAGCAACGCCGCAGGAGATTTTTGGTCTTCTGCTCAAGGGTCTTGATCAGGCTGGCGCCTTCAGCGCGCTCGCCGCGTTTCACATCGGCTATTTGCGCACGCCGGAGCAGGCTTCGTCTGTTGCCCGCGCGATTGCGCTTGTGCGCGAGAGGTCTCCCGGTGCGCGCATTCTTCTCGACCCGATTTTGGGCGATGAGCCGGGCGGCCTTTATGTGCCTAAGGAAACTGCGGACGCGGTCGCTTCCGGCTTGGCGCCGCGCGCGGACATGCTGACGCCGATCTTTTCGAGCTTGGCTATCTCACTGGACGTGCCATCACGAACGAGAGCGAGGCGATCATCGCCGCGCGTTCTCTGAAGGCCGAGCTCGTCGCTGTAACATCGGCGCCGGCAGCTGGGGGGCGTGCCAGCACGCTGCTTGTCGGGAAGGACCATGCGCACCGATTGGTCACGACGCGCTTTGAGCGCGCGCCGCATGGCACCGGCGATCTTCTCGCAGCATTGTTTCTTGCCCGGTTGTTGAAAGCCCAAGAGCCGGTCGAGGCGCTCGCCGCTGCGATAAGCTCCGTTCACGGATTGATTGACGCGGCGAATTTCGCGGGGCTGGAGTACCTGCCGCATGTCGAGCATCAAGAGCTGCTGATCGCGCCGGTTCCTTGTGTCCGGATCGAGCGGGTCGGGTGAACGATCTTGTCGCTGGCGTTGATGGCTGCCGCGGTGGGTGGATCGCCGTCGTCACGTCACTCGCTGGCGGATCTTGCGAAGCTCGGCTCTACCATCACTTCGCCGAGCTGCTTGACACGGATGCGCGCATCATCGCTGTCGATATGCCCATCGGCTTGCCGGAGCGCGCGATCAAGGGCGGGAGACAGGCTTGCAATGAAGCGCGTTCACGGCTGGGCGGCAGGCAATCGAGCGTGTTCTCGATTCCGGCGCGCGCCGCGCTTCATGCGCCGACATATCGGGAGGCGTGCGCGATCAATCTCGAACACTCCGATCCGCCGCGAAAGATCGCAAAGCAGACCTACAACATCCTTCCGCGCATCGCCGAGGTTGATGCTTTGATGACGCCGGCGCTGCAGGCGCGGGTCTACGAATGCCATCCGGAGCTGGCGTTCTGGGCCATGAATGGCGAGCAGCCGCTCGATCTACCCAAGAAAATCAAGAGCCGTCCTTATAAGGATGGGATGAAGCTGCGCCGCGCCTTGCTTAACAAGACCGGGCTTGAGATTCCTGAAGCTCCGCCGCCCGTCTCAGGGATCAGTTTCGGCGAGGATGATCTGCTCGACGCCTGTGCCTGCGCGGTCACGGCGCGCCGAATCGCCTTGGGGGCCGCGCGCACCTTTCCCGCCGATCCGCCGCGTGATGGGCGCGGGCTGCGGATGGAAATCAGCTGCTAGGCGTGCAGCAAGTCGACGCGCCGCTCGCGTATTACGCGATCGTAAAGCTCAGCAAAAATTTCTGAATTGACGCGAGGCTGATTCGCGCTAATTCTGGGGCCAGTCGTCAACAACGGAAAGGAGGTGATCCAATGTCTAGTGGGATTTCGCTGAGGTCGAAGCCTTGGGTTCTTACGGAGACAGCGGAGCAACCTCTGCATCTTACGTGAGTGACCGAAACGGTCTGAGCCCGTTACAAGGGAACGACATCAAATTCCACGGAAGGGCCGCCAATGGCGGCCCTTTTGGTTTTGAGGATTTAGATCTTTGGCATCAGCGCGGTGAGTGCCTCGCGCTCGGCCTTGAACGGGTCGGCGCTCGCTTTGCTCTCATTGTTGAACTGCATGATGAAGCGGTCATGCGAATCATAGGCCGGCCAGTTGGGCAGCCCGGTCTTGCGCGAATTGGGGTCTCCCGTCTCGGCGAAATTGATCCAGCTCTGCGAGACGCGCGCGGCGAGCTTGTCGGCGACAGGTCCGCCCCCCGTCACGCCGACGCCGCCTTCGTCGGCAGCATCGAATACGAACGGCATTTCAATGCCGTGCGGCGAGCGCAGCTCGGGGAATGTGGGTGAGGCCCAATCGAATCTGTAGACATGAGTGGAGGCGCCGCCGAGCGCCGCGTGACGGTCGGCGAGCAGCATTGATCCCATACCCATCATCCGGTCGGTCGCGATGCGGAAATAAATATCCGAAGGGGAGGATGCTTCGGGCTCGCCCGCGCGATAAGTCGCGATCAGGGCCGCTGCCTTGTCGCCGAATAATCCGCCGATCTCTTTTTGAAGCCCCGCTTCGTCGAGCGAAAATACGCCCTGGTTCGAAAAGCTGAACAGCGTCGCCTCGGTGCGGTTCCAGCCGATCATCAAGGGCACATCCTTGGACAGCGGCGATGCCACCGGGCTGAACGGGTGGTTTGGAGTTACATCGGGATCAATCACCGGCGAGAACGGGCCCACCATCCCGGGTTCGCGCTTGGGCAACTTGGGCTGACACGCGAAATAGGCGGCGAGGATCTTCTCCGTCGGCAGCTTGCGGATGTCGGGCAATGTCTTATTGGTCAGGCCGAGCTCTTTGATGAAGATTTCCGAGACTTGGCTGGCAAAGTCGCGTTCGGCAATGACGAGGGCAGGCCCGCTTTCGATGACCGCGCGGGAGAACAACGCTTTTGCAGGTGGCGTTGCCAGAAGACACGAGACTTTCCCGCCGCCGCCCGACTCGCCGAAAATCATCACGCGCTTGGGGTCGCCGCCGAAGCGCTCGATATTGTCATGCACCCAATTCAGTGCACGGACGATGTCGAGTTGGCCGGCATTGCCCGAATGCGCGAAGTCGGCCCCGCCAATGCCGCCAAGCTCGGTATAGCCGAACGCATTGAGCCGGTGATTGACGCCGACAACGACGACATCGCCGCGGCGCACGAGATTTGTGCCGTCATAGAGATAGGCCGAGTCCGAGCCCGACGAGTAGCCGCCGCCATGAAGCCACACCATCACCGGGCGCTTGCGGCTCGCGCTCAAGCCCTTGGTCCAGACATTGAGCACAAGACAATCTTCGCTTTCGGCCGGCGAAGCTCTGAAGCCGTTCGAAGCATTCATGATCGCGGCCATCGCGCCGGAGAAGCTGCCGCTTTGAGCCGCGGGATTGGTCTGCGGTGCGCTGTAACCGAATGCTTCCGCATCGTGCACGCCGGCCCAAGGCGCCGGCTCCTTCGGTGGGCGGAAGCGGTTGTCGCCGCCGGTCGGTGCGCCGTAGGGCACGCCGCGGAATGTGAAGACATCGTCGTTCAGAAAGCCGCGCACCTTGCCGTATTTGGTTTCGACAATGGGCTGGCTTTGTGCAGCGAGCGCACGCCCCCCGATCAGAATGGACGCAGCTGCCGCGCTTGCCATGCCTCCAAGAATTGCGCGTCGGCTCGGCCCGCGGCGTGGATTGCTGTGCGGCATGATCTTCCTCCCCTGTGATTTGTCGCTTGCTGCCATCATCGGCCGCGCGCTCAAGCTCCGCAACGGGAAGTAAGCATGCTTGTTACGCGCGCGACTGCTGAGTGGCGGTTTTGCCGACTTGCTAATCAGCCTTCTTGAGATATTTGCGGCCGACAATCTCAGCGATCTGAATGGCGTTAAGCGCTGCGCCTTTGCGCAAATTGTCGGAGACGATCCACATCGCAAGCCCATTCTCGACCGTGGGGTCGACACGGATGCGGCTGATGAAGGTCGCGTAATCGCCGACGCATTCGATGGGCGTTGCGTAGCCGCCCGGCTCGCGCTTATCGATCACCATGCAGCCCGGCGCCTCCCGCAATATCTCTCGCGCTTCATCGTCGGTGATCGGCTCCTCGAACTCAATATGCACGGCTTCGGAATGGCAGACGAACACGGGCACGCGCACTGAAGTCGCCGTCAGCTTGATCTTGGGGTCCAAGATCTTCTTGGTCTCGACCACCATCTTCCATTCTTCGGTGGTGTAGCCGTCTTCCATGAAGTCGCCGCCATGCGGAATGACGTTGAAGGCGATCTGCTTGGGGTAGACTTTCTTCTCGATCGGATCATTCACATAGATGGCGCGCGTCTGATTGAATAGCTCATCCATCGCGTCTTTGCCGGTGCCGGAGACGGATTGATAGGTGTCGACGACAACGCGCTTGATGCGTGCGCGATCATGCAAGGGCTTGAGCGCAACGACAAGCTGCGCGGTCGAGCAATTGGGGTTCGCGATGATGTTCTTCTTGGTGTAAAGGCCGAGCGCGTCGGCATTCACCTCGGGCACCACGAGCGGCACATCCGGGTCCATGCGCCAAGCCGATGAGTTGTCGATGACGATGGCGCCTTGCTTGCCGATCTTAGCCGAGTATTCCTTGGAAACTTTTCCGCCCGCCGACATGAGGCAAAATTCGACGCCTTTGAAATCGAAATCATCGAGCACACGGCATCTAAGCGTCTTCTCGCCAAACGAGACCTCTGTGCCGATCGAGCGGCGTGAGGCAAGCGCGATCACCTCATCGGCGGGAAACTCACGCTCGGCGAGGATGTTCAGCATTTCGCGGCCCACATTGCCTGTGGCGCCGACGACGGCAACTCGATAACCCATTTGGCGTTCCTTCGGCTTCTCGCTCCCCTATCTGGGGCAGGGCGGCCGACAAGGCAACCCAGCCCTTCCGGCATCCCCAATCCCCGGGGAGCCCAAGGGAGAGGAGACACCGCTCAGGTGGTCTTGGTTGTCTTGGTCTTGGCTTCTTTGAGGGCGCGCACGGAACCGGCCGCTGTTGCGGCTGCTGTCAGCTTGGCTGTGGCGCGTGGGGCGATCATAGCCTTCCTCTTTCCCGGCGACTTGATGCCAGGGCAGCCCTTAAGGAGTCAACTGCTAGCCCCAATCGAGCTCGCGTTTGAGGCGGACTTTGGGATCGCCGACCCAGGGCGCGGTCTCTCTGAACCAATGGACGACTGTCAGCTCACGGAATTTCCATTCGCCATGTTCTTTTGAGCACAGCGCATCCCAGTGGCCTTGCAGGTAGAGATAAAAAGTGTTGGTCGATTGTTCGAGGCGGTTGATCGTCCAGCAAGCGCGCACGCGGATATTTTCGCCATCATGGCGCATGACGAAATTATGTGCCTGATGCTGGCGGCCGAGATAGCTGTACGGCATGCCATGCCAGATTTGGTTCAAGAGGCTCAGCATTGCCTCGCGGCCTTGACAGCGCCCTTGCGGCTTGTGATCGACCCAGCCGTCTTCGGTAAAGCACGCGATATAGCCATCACCATCGCCGGTGTTGAGCGCCCAGCCATAGTTGGCGAACAGCTCTTCGATATCGATCCGGTCTTCGACCGCCGGCTTGTCTTCGCGCATTGGTCCTCCCGTTCTCGCGCGGCGAATTTAGTTGCCGCTGGGATTAATCTGTTTCACTTGGCCATCACTGACAGCCTTTTGCGTCTCAAACTTGGTCTCATCCCACTGGGCCTTGCGCATGCAAACGCGCCTGCTCTCCAATCGGGAACCGGTGACCGCCTCGTCATGGCAGATGATCGGATCTGTCGCGGCGGTTTGAGCGGGATCGACTGCCGATGCATTGGCAGTTACCCGCGGCGCGGATGCACTCGTTGAATTGGGCGCGGTTGCACATGCCCCAAGGGCCAGCGAAACGCTCAATAGCGCAAGTGCGCTCTTAAACCTTGGCATGGATCACATCCACTGGGTTGTCGTCGCTCATTCCAGCGCAGAGCTCGATCAAGAATGAGCCATGGGGCCGAGGGGCGCAAGCAAATCATGACAACACTAAAGACACCTCTAATCGGAAAGTGTTTTGAGGATCGCATCGCCCATCTCGCTTGTCGAAACGAATTTCGCGCCCTTATCAGCGACATCCTTGGTGCGCAGCCCGGACGCAAGCACATTGGCGATCGCAGTCTCGATCGCTTGGGCCTCGCCAAGCATGCCGAAGGAATAGCGCAGGCACATCGCAAGCGAGGCGATCATTGCAATGGGGTTGGCAAGGCCTTGCCCGGCGATGTCGGGTGCTGAGCCATGTACGGGCTCATAAAGCGCTTTACGGCGGCCCGTCTTGGGGTCGGGTGCGCCGAGCGATGCCGAGGGCAGCATGCCGAGCGAGCCGGTGAGCATCGCCGCAACATCCGAGAGCACATCACCGAATAGATTATCAGTCACGATTACATCGAACTGCTTGGGCGCGCGCACGAGCTGCATGCCACCTGAATCGGCGAGCTGATGCTCGAGCTCGACATCCTTGTATTCGCGTTCATGCACTTGCGTGACGACCTCGTTCCAGAGCACGCCGGATTTCATCACATTGCGCTTTTCCATCGAGGTGACTTTGCCCCGCCGCGTTCTCGCAAGATCGAAAGCGACGCGTGCAATGCGCTCGATCTCGTAAGTGTCGTAGACTTGTGTGTCGATAGCGCGCTTCTGGCCGTTGCCCAGATCCTTGATCTCCTTGGGCTCACCGAAATAGACGCCGCCCGTCAGCTCGCGCACGATCAGGATATCGAGGCCCTCGACAAGCTCGCGCTTCAAGCTCGATGCATCGGCAAGCGCGGGATAGCAGATGGCGGGCCTGAGATTGGCGAACAGCTCCAAATCTTTCCGTAAGCGGAGCAATCCAGCTTCCGGCCGCACATCGTAAGGCACCTTGTCCCATTTGGGGCCGCCGACCGCCCCGAACAGCACCGCATCGGCGGCAAGCGCCTTTTTCATCGTCGCATCGGAAACGGCCTCCCCATGCGCGTCATAGGCAGCGCCGCCGACGAGGTCATCTTCGGTTTCGAAGTCGGCGCCGCGGGCGTTCAGCCAAGCGATCAGCTTCTTGACCTCACCCATGACCTCGGGGCCGATGCCGTCGCCGGGGAGCAAAAGCAGTTTTTTCGCCATGTGTCGCCTCTTGGATTTGAGGCGCTTAATGAGCCGATTTCAGCGCGCTGTGCAAGCCGCACTACCCTCGCCGCTCGAACGGCCGCCGCGGTAGGAGTTTTATCGCGTTCGCGGCGTGAGCAAGGGTTAGCCCTTCAAAGCAAGCGCTGTTTGTATCGTCCCCGCAAATGTTGTGAGCGCATCTGCGTCGTTTCTCAGCAAGATGCGCAAATCTCGGCCGAGCTCGAGTTGAACGCCGCGTCTGCCCCGCCCGCGATTGCAAATGTTTTGCGGGCTGAGCGCAGAATACCGGCCGGAAGGGATGATCTCGGCCTCAAATCCGGAGTTGGTCAGGCGGCTCTCGATGCGTTCTCTAAGCGCTTCATCAAGGCCGCCGATCAAAGTGCGCTCGGTCATTTCGAGCAGCCCGTGCACTGTCACGACGCGGTCGGATTGCGCAATGAGATTTAGGCAGCGCGGCTCATCGAACCGGTGCGATGTGATGTGAAGGCGCGCATGCGGCTCAGAGCGCGGCAGCATGCCCTCGAAGCAATAGAGATTGAACGTCTCGCCCGCTATCGCTTCGGCGATTTGCGATGTCGCCGGTTCGATCGAGCCTCCATGCGGCGCGATGATCGCAACGTTGGAATCGCGCCACTCATGCACGATCCGGTAATGCGTGTCCTCGATCTCACGCGCGCTCAGCGCATCAAAGCTTTGATACCAGTCGGCTTCCCGCTGCACGCGCTCACAGCCAGGGTTGGGCGAGCTTGCGGCGCTCCTCGAACGCATCGATCGACTTCGCCTTCTGCATCGTGAGACCGATATCGTCGAGCCCGTTCAGCAGATTATGTTTGAGGTGCGGGTCGATATCGAATTTCACCGTGCCGCCGTCCGGCCCTTTGATCTCTTGGCTTTCGAGATCGATCGAGATCGTCGCGTTCGAGCCGCGCTCGGCATCGTCCATCAACTTGTCGAGGTCTTCCTTCGACACCTTGATCGGCAAAATGCCGTTCTTGAAGCAGTTGTTATAAAAGATGTCGGCAAAGCTCGTTGAGATCACGCATCTGATGCCGAAATCGAGAAGCGCCCATGGCGCATGCTCGCGGCTGGAGCCGCAGCCGAAATTGTCGCCGGCGACGAGGATCTTGGCGTTTCGATAAGCCGGCTTGTTGAGCACGAAATCGGTGATCTCTTTCCCGTCGGGCGTGTAGCGCATCTCATCGAAGAGGTTCTTGCCAAGGCCGGTGCGCTTGATCGTCTTGAGGAACTGCTTGGGGATGATCATGTCGGTGTCGACATTGCGCATCGGCAGGGGCGCTGCGACGCCCGTGAGCTGGGTGAACTTCTCCATAGCGGCCTCATCAACTCGCGAAAAATCCCGGGCGGCGGCGGTGGGACCGCATCCAGCAGGCGCCTTTCTAGCATCTAATGGCTGCAGTACCATACCTCAACCCGGGAGGAGGGCGTCCCTATGAACCGCAGTTTGGCACTCGCTGCCTGCCTTTTCGCACTGCCCGGCGCGGCTTTTGCGGCCACCAAAACCTTTGATGTCAGCAAGTTCGAGGCGGTTTCCGTCTCGGCGGGGATTGTCGCCGATATCAAGATCGGCTCGCCCCAGAGCGTCGTCGCGGAGACGGACGGCAGCGATTTCGACGACCTCACTGTCTTTGTGAACGATCGCGGTCTGTGGATCGGGCGTCCGCAGCAAAACTGGTTCTTCCGCAGGCATCCCGATTATCAGGTCCATATCGTCGTGCCGGAATTGCACGCGGTGAGGGCGTCGTCGAGCGCCAAGGCCAGCGTTCAGGGCACGCCCGAGGGAGATTTCGCCGCAGACGCCTCATCAAGCGGCAAGGTTGTGCTGGGAACGCTTAAGGTCGGCAATCTCAGCGTTGCGGCTTCTTCAAGCGGTGATGCCAAGCTGCAGGCGGTCACGGGCAGCAATGTCAGCCTACATGCCTCTTCCGGCGGCTCGATCAGTATCGGCGGAAGCTGCACCGCACTCAGTGTCTCAGCATCAAGCGGCGGCGAAGTGCGCGCCGCGGTGCTCAAATGTGAGAACGTGATCGCGCATGCATCGAGTGGCGGCGAAGTCTCCGCTTTTGCCTCGAAGAGCGTTATGGGCCATGCTTCGAGCGGCGGCGATGTTCGCATCGAAGGCAAGCCGCCGATCGTCCAGGTGAGCGAATCTTCCGGCGGCGATGTCTCGGTCGCGAGATAGCGCTCATCCGGTCCACATGCGTATGCGCTTGGGTGCGAATCCCTGCGAGAGGAAGAATTTCTGGGCACCCTCGTTAAAGGCCCATGTGTCCAACTCAATGTGATTGATTTTCCAGTCGCGCGCTGTCTCGCGGACCGCCTTTAGCAGTGCGCTGCCAACGCCCTTGCGCCTCTGGTCAGCGGCCACGCCGATCTCGTTGATGTAAAGCGATCGGCTCGCCAGTGTGTATGACGTGCCCGGGTGGCGCGCCTGTCTTACGAACACGAAGCCGGCCAACCGTTCATCATCGACTGCAACATAGATGAATTTTCCGCGCGGCATAAGCCAGAGCCGCAATGCCCACTGGAGGGTTTGTTTTCCTCTGGGCTTCCTGAACTCGGTCGGCAGAGCTTTGGCGTGAGTCGAGAGAGTGGCGGCGCTGATATCGGCTATTGCCTCGGCATCCTTCGGTCGCGCGAGGCGGACATCGATCATCGATCGAGGGCACGCACGTCGGTGAGCTTGCCCGTTATCGCTGCCGCCGCCGCCATTGCAGGCGAAACGAGATGTGTCCTGCCGCCACGGCCTTGCCGGCCCTCGAAATTGCGGTTCGAGGTCGAGGCGCAGCGCTCGCCGGGCTCGAGCTTGTCGGCATTCATCGCAAGGCACATCGAGCAGCCGGGCTCGCGCCACTCGAAACCGGCTTCGAGGAAAATCTTGTCGAGCCCTTCTTCCTCGGCTTGCGCTTTCACGAGGCCAGAGCCGGGCACGACCATCGCGTTCACGCCGGAAGCGACCTTGCGGCCTTTGGCGATCTTCGCCGCCTCGCGCAAATCCTCGATGCGCCCATTGGTGCATGAGCCGATAAAGACGCGGTCCACGCTCACTTTGCTCATCGGCGTTCCGGCCTTCAATCCCATGTAAGCCAGGGCTCGCCCGATCGAATCGCGCTTGCCGGCGTCGGGCTCTAGTGCCGGATCGGGGACACTGCCGGTGATCGCCACGACTTGCTCCGGGCTGGTGCCCCACGTCACTTGCGGCGCGATGTCTTTCGCGTCGAGATGCACCTCGATATCGAATTTCGCGTCGGGGTCGGATTTCAGCGTCTGCCAATATTTGAGCGCGACTTCCCAATTACCGGCTTTCGGGGCGCGCGGCCGGCCCTTCAAATACTCGAACGTCACCTCGTCCGGCGCGATGAGGCACGCGCGCGCACCGGCTTCCACACCCATATTGCAGACGGTCATCCGCCCTTCCATCGTCAGCTCACGGATGGTCGAGCCGGCAAACTCGATCACATGGCCGGTGCTGCCCGCCGTGCCAATCTTGCCGATAATCGCGAGCACGAGATCCTTACCGGTAACACCCACAGGCATTGCGCCTTCGATCGTCACGCGCATGTTCTTTGATTTCTTCTGCACCAAGGTCTGGGTTGCCAGCACGTGCTCGACCTCGGATGTGCCGATGCCCTGAGCGAGCGCGCCGAACGCGCCATGCGTGTCGGTATGGCTGTCGCCGCAGACGATCGTGGCCCCTGGCAAAGTCAGGCCTTGCTCCGGCCCGATAATGTGCACGATGCCCTGGCGGATATCGTCCATGTCGAAATACTCGATGCCGAACGTGCGGCAGTTGTCCTTCAACGTCTCGACCTGTAGGCGCGACTCGGCGTCGGCGATGCCTTTGGAGCGGTCGGTCGTCGGCACATTGTGATCAGCCACCGCGATCGTGAGGTCGGGGCGGCGCACTTTGCGGCCGCTCATCCTGAGGCCCTCGAAAGCTTGCGGGCTCGTCACCTCGTGGACCAGATGGCGGTCGATATAGAGAAGGCAGGTGCCGTCCGGGTCCTCGCTCGCGACATGCGCATCCCAGATCTTGTCGTAAAGCGTCTTTGCCATCGTTCACCTGCCGCCCGCCGAAATCCGTCTGCCGACGGAGCGGAGTTCCGACGGCAGCATGGAAATAGGCGGCGATACCCTCAGGGGTCAAGGCGGGCATAAATCCGGCGGCCGTCGGCTTGGCTGGCGGAAGCCGTGGTTTAGGCGGCGGCGGGGATCATTCGATTGCGCCCCTCGCGTTTTGCCTGAAAAAGCGCCTGATCGGCTGCCCGGATCAATTGTTCAGCCGTCATGTCACCGTCAAGGGTCAAAATGGCGATGCCGCCGCTGACGCTGACAAAGGGCGCGGCCTCGGAATAAGCGTGCGGAATTCGGAGATGGCCGATCGCCATGCGCGTCGCTTCGGCGATCTGGCGTGCGCCGGCCAAGTCGGTGTCCGGCAGGATGAGTGCGAACTCTCTTCGCCGCCGTAGCGCGCGGCCATGTCGGCAGCCCGCCGGCAGCACGAGCGCAACGCCGCCCCGATCTGCCTCAAGCATTCATCGCCCGCCTGATGCCCGTAGTGATCGTTGTAGGCTTTGAAGGCATCAACGTCGCACATCACAAGGGCGAGCGCCCGCTTGTGACGCTGGGCGATTGCGATCTGTTTGCTCAAATATCGATCGAAGAAGCGGCGATTACCGAGCGCTGTCAGTTCGTCCTGCAAGCTCATGCGCTTGAGCGCATTGTTGGCGGCGTTCAATTCATCGGTCAATTGCGCGAGTTGTTCAGTGCGTTCATGCACGCGCTGATCGAGTTCTGCATTGAGCGTTACGAGCTCAATCTCGGTCCGTTTGCGCGCGGCGTCGACCTTTTGAAGGCGAGATGCCGTGATTGAGACGGCAAACACGATCATAGTGATAGAAATGGTGATCATCAGGGCCAAGCCGAAGTTGGTGTCGTAGAGGCCCATGTTCTGCCCGCCAAGCCGTATCCAACCGATAACGAATATGGCCATTGGAAGGGTAGGGAGCAGACGCCGAGCCACAACCCCGCCTGCTGAATCACTGCCGAACAAATCGGCGATCCCGCGGCTTGGGTCGGCGGCGAGAATCCCAAGGATCAGTATGCAAAAGGCCAATGCGGTGTGCAGGGCCATCGAGGAATAGACCCCGACTTTATAGAGCGAACTGACGCCGTAAGCGTAGCCGATAAGCGCGAGGATGGAGGTCAGGAAGGCCGGAATTACAATCCAATCGGTGCTTGCTGCAAGACATGACCGCCGCGTGTTGAGGGTCAAAAGGGCGCACCCGACGAAAGCGAAGTTGAGTGCCGTAATTGGTGCCATCCGGTCTGGGTAGAGATCGTTCGAGTGCTGCGAGCGTACGGCCCAGACAAGTTGATCCAGACCGAAATCAAGAGCGAAGATATCTTCGGACAAGGTGAGAATACCAAGCGTCATCACTATGACGGCGAGACCTCGGCCGACGTAGTGCGAAACTGATCCCCGTGCTGATGTATACAAAAGCCAGAGCGCCGCGCCGCCGGCAATGAACCCGCAAGCGGTGTTTGTTTTCATTGTAGCGAGGCCGGGCAACAAGCTCTTGAGGAGAGCGATGTCCAATATCCACCCTGCCATAACGACGGCGCCGGCCAAGACGACGGCCACCGCGCCGACCCGGACGGTCCGATCCAGAAATGCCGTGAAATGCGGTTTTGGTGTCATGACTGGGCCATCCGTCGATGGCGCGCGCGTCATCGACAAAATCCTGGCGGCGACCGATTTCCACCGGGATCGATTGTGTCTGCCCGAAACCTTCCCAATACGAAGTGAAGATCAAGATCTTTTTTGAGAAACGCAGTATGATCTAAGCATTTATGCTTAAGAATAGCATCGTATATTTTTGATTTACTTGCGAATTCCAAGCCGTCTATTCGGGCCTCGCTCTCCCCGGCTCCAGATTTAGCTGTTGGGAACGCAGGAATGACCATTGGCCTGGATGGGGCCGCGCAGCGCATCGCTTGAATCGAGCCGTTCGGACGATGCGATGGGCTGCTTCTAGGTTCGGCGTTTCTTGATCGCGCGGCTTTGGCTGTGGCGAAGGTGAAGATAGATCTCCATGCAGACGGCCGCGGCATAGAAGACGGCCGGGGCAAGAAGGCTCATGCGGTCGCTCTGCCAAGTGTGCCAGATGAGAAAGCCGAAGCTCGCGCACGCCAAGACGCCCCCGCTGAGCGGTAGGGCGGGGTGAAGCTTGATCTTGCGGGCCAGCTTGAAGGCGGAAAAATTTACGGCGGCGAAAATGAGCAAAAATGTGCCGCTGGCAAAGAGCGAGATCGTCGCTAATGGTGCGGTCAGCGTGAAAGCGAGCGAAAGCGCCGTCAGCACGATGAGCGAAACGAATGGCACGGGCCGTGTGCGCGCTTGAAGGGCGAAGACTTTGGGCAGCGCATGCTCTTTCGCCATCACCATGGCGAGGCGCGCTGCGCCGAACAATGTGGCGTTGATCGCCGAGGCGGTGGAGAGCAGCGCGGCAATGCCGATCAGCACAAAGCCGGCTTGGCCAAGCGTTGGGCGCGCCGCCACCGCCAGCACATATTCCTGATCCTTCTGAATTTGCGCTGGCGTCAGCTGCCCAAGCGCGGCGATGGCGACGGCGATATAGATTGCCATCGTCACGAGTATCGCGATGACAATGGCGCGCTTGAGATTACGCGCGGGGTCCGCCATTTCGTCGATGGCGTTGGGAATGAGCTCGAAGCCTTCATAGGCGACGAAGATCAGCGGCATGGCCGCGAAGGGCGCGATCAATCCGTGATCGAGCAGCGGCAGCAAATGCGAGCGCTCAGCGCCGATCAGGCCGACCACAGCAAACAGAGCGAGGATTGCAAGCTTGGTCGCAACAACGCCCAGCTCGACACCGCCAGAGACTTTGGCGCCGATGAGATTGAGGCCCAAGAATGCGAACAGCACGACGCTCGAAAGCGCGGCCGCAGCCCAGGCATTGCCGCTCGCGGTGACGAGCGTTGCGCCATAGGCGCCGAAGGCGTTGGCATAAAGCGCGAGCGTGCCGACATAGCCGGCAACAAGCAGCCAGCCCGCGAACCCCGCAAATGACGGCGTATCGAACGCCTTCTCGATATAGGTGAAGCTGCCGCCATCGCCTTTGAAGGCGAGGCCGAGATGCGCATAGGAGAGGCCGGTCAAAAGCGCGATCACGCCGCCGCCGGCAAGCGCAAACGGCGCGGCATGGCCGGCAAGATCCATGGCGAGGCCGAGAACGGCGAAGATGCCGCCGCCGATCATGCCGCCAATGCCGAGTGCCGTGACCTCGGCGAGATTGAGCTTCTTGGTGGAACCGGTCACGCGGCGCGCGCGCCGGAGACCCGGCAGATCACTCTTGAGCGGCCGCCTTATCGCCGCCATCGCGGTGGTGATCCTGGCGCTCGGCAATGCGCGCCTTTTTGCCGCGAAGATCGCGCAGATAATAGAGCTTCGCACGCCGCACCTTGCCGCGCCGGACCACTTTGATATCGGCGACAACCGGCGAATAGAGCGGGAAGACGCGCTCGACGCCCTCGCCATAGGAGATCTTGCGCACGGTAAAGCTCTGATTGAGCCCCTTACCGCGCCGCGCGATGCAAACGCCCTCATAGGCCTGCAGGCGCTCGCGCGTGCCTTCAACCACGCGCACATTCACGCGCACGGTGTCGCCCGGCTGAAAATTCGGGATGGCCTTGTCCGTGGCGACCCGGGTCACTTCCTCTTGGTTGAGCGTATCGATGATGTTCATGGCTGTCCTCGCCCAAACCGCAACTCATCCTAGGGCAAGCTCAGGATGAGGGTCGAATTCTGTCCCTCATGGTGTGCTGTCGAACCATGAGGCCGCTTGCGGGCAACCCGCTCGCGAGGCGCGGCTCATATCACTTTTCTTGCTTGCCTGCCAAGTGCTGAGCCCAAAGATCCGGCCGCCGCGCCTGGGTCGCCCGCTCGGCCTGCGTCCTTCGCCACTCTTCGATCTTTCGATGGTTCCCGGAATTAAGGATTTCCGGGATGGCGAGCCCCTCAAAGACTTGCGGCCGGGTGTATTGCGGATATTCGAGGAGGCCCTTGGTAAAGCTTTCCTCGGCGAGTGAGGCGGCAGCGCCGATCACACCCGGCAGGAGGCGCACGCAGGCATCGAGGAGCAGCTGAGCGGCAGCCTCGCCGCCTGAAAGCACGAAATCGCCCACCGAGACCTCGCGAATCTGGCGGGCTTCAAACAGGCGCTCGTCGAACCCTTCGAACCGCCCGCAGATGAGGATGAGGCCCGGCCCTCGGGCCGCTTCCTCGACCATGGCTTGGCTGAGGCGCTCGCCGCGCGGCGTGAGGGCCCAGAATGGCCTTCCTTGGCTCCCGACCGCATCGATGGCGCGCGCGAGCACATCGACGCGCATCACCATGCCGGGCCCACCACCCGCTGGTGTGTCATCGACCGAGCCGTGTTTGTCCGTGGCGTAGTCTCTGATGTTGACGGATTCGAGCGACCAGATGTTTTCCTGAAGCGCGCGGCCCGCCAGCGCATGGCTCAAGGGCCCGGGAAACATTTCCGGATAAAGCGTCAAAACCGTCGCCGCCCAGCTCATGGCGTTTCGCCGTTCTTGTCAGGTTGCTCCTTGGACGGATCATCGAGGAGGCCGGGCAGGGGATCAATGGTCAGCTTACGTGCCTCAAGGTTGATCTCCGGCACGATCTCGCGGGTGAACGGCACCAGAACCGTGCGCGGCTCGCTGGCGAGCTTGATTTCCAAAAGATCGCCGGCGCCAAAATTTTGGACCGCGACGACCTCGCCCAGTGCTTCACCAGAAACGAGAAAGGCGCTAAGGCCGATCAAATCGGCTTGGTAGAAATCGTCCTTGTCCTCAGGCCCCGGCAGCGCATCGCGCGGAATGTAAAGCGCAAGGCCCTTCAGCTTCTCTGCCGCCTCGCGCGTGGTGACGCCTTCAATGCGCGCAACCAGGCCTTTCGTCTGTGGACGGATGGATGTGATCTCGAATGTGCGGCCGTCTTCCGAAAGCAGCGGACTGAGATCGGCGATCGCTTCCGGAACTTCGGTGAAGCTGGCGAGCCGCACTTCGCCCTTAAGGCCGACGGCGCTGCCTAATGCGCCGACGAGAATGAGGTCGCGCGCGGTCACGTCTAGACCACCTATCTCCCCCCGTTTACGGGGGGAGCGGCCGTATTGCGGCCGAGGGGGGCCGTGTGCGCCATCAGCCAATGGCCCCCTCCATCACCTGCAGCGACACCTCCCCCGTAAACGGGGGAGGAAAGGAAAGTATCTGCGGTCACTCTGCCTGGGCTCCTTCGGCAGGTGCGGCCTCAGCAGGCGCAGCTTCAGCCGGCGCTTCCGCAGCGGCAGCAGCGGCCTCGGCGGCGGCAGCGGCACGCTCTTGCGCCTTCTCCTTGGGCTGCGACTTTTGCGGGTTGTTGCGCGGCTTGTAGGTCAAAACGCCGGCCTGCGCCGAGAAAGCGTGCGACGCGGTCGGTCGGCTGAGCCCCTTTCTTCATCCACTCCTTGATCTTTTCAAGGTCGAGCTTCACGCGTTCGGCATGGTCCTTGGGCATCAACGGATCGAAGCGGCCGACGCTGTCGATGAACTTGCCGTCGCGCGGGGATCTCATTGTGCGCGATGACGATGTGATAATAGGGCCGCTTCTTTGCGCCGGCGCGTGAAAGCCTGATCTTCAGTGCCATGACGATTTCTCCTTTGCGGCTCAGCCGCGAATGGCGTTGTGGTGACGGATGACTTCGGAAATGATGAAATTCAAAAGCTTCTCGGCGAAATCGGGGTCGAGATGGGCTTCCTCGGCGAGGCCGCGCAGCCGCGCGATCTGCGCCTTCTCGCGCTCGGGATCGGCAGGCGGCAATTTGTGCTGCGCCTTATAGGTTCCGACTTCCTGGTGAGCTTGAAACGCTCCGCAAGCAGATGAATGAGCGCGGCATCGAGATTGTCGATCGAATTGCGAAAGCGCTTGAGCCGCCATCGTGGCTCATTTCTTCTTCTCCTTCCGGCGGCCGGAAGCCCAGGCAGGCCGCGCGGCGCAGGGCCGCCGAGGCCGGGCAGGCCATTTCGGCAGCCGCCGCGCGGCGGCGTGAAGCCTGGGCGGCAACGCGCCTTTGGGCATCGGCATTTGCGGCATTGCCGCGCCCGCGCCGCCGCCAAACAAAGCGCCGAGCCCGCCTTTGCCGCCCATTTTGCCCATCTGCTTGATCATGCCTTCCATCTGCTGGTGCATCTTGATCAAGCGGTTGATGTCTTGCACTTGCGTGCCGGAGCCCGCCGCAATACGCCTGCGGCGCGAGGCGTTGAGCATTTTCGGATTGCGCCGCTCGTCGCGCGTCATCGATGAGATGATCGCTTCCTGGCGCTTCAAGCACGCTTGCTCGTCGAGATTGGCATCGGCGATTTGCTGATTTGATCTTGCCGACGCCCGGCAGCATGCCGAGCAAGCCGTTCATGCCGCCCATGCGGCGCATGTGCGAAACTGGTCGGCGAGATCGTCGAGATCGAAGCTGCCCTTTTGCAGCTTCTTGGCCATCTTCTCGGCCTTTTCCTGCGTCGATGCCCTCGGCCGCCTTTTCGACCAGGCTGACGACATCGCCCATGTCGAGGATGCGCCCCGCCATGCGCTCGGCGTGGAAATCCTCCAGCCCATCGAGCTTCTCGCCGGTGCCGAGAAGCTTGATCGGCCGCCCGGTGACGGCGCGCATCGAGAGCGCCGCGCCGCCGCGGCCATCGCCGTCGATGCGCGTCAGCATGATGCCGTCACGCCGATGCGCTCATTGAAGATTCTGTCGCCGTCTTCACCGCGTCCTGGCCGGTCAGCGCATCGGCAACCAACAACGTCTCGACCGGCTTGGCGATGTCGCGCACCTCGGCGAGCTCGACTCATCAGCTCTTCGTCGATCGACAGGCGGCCCGCGGTGTCGAGCATCAGAACGTCGTAGCCGCCAAGGCGCGCGGCCTCGAGCGCGCGGCGCGCGATATCGAGCAGGCGATTGGCCGGCGATGATCGGCAGCGTCGGCACGCTCGCCTGCTTGCCGAGCACTTCGAGCTGCTCCATGGCGGCCGGGCGGCGAGTGTCGAGCGAGGCCATCAAGACTTCTTGCGGTCGCGCTGAGTGAGGCGGCGCGCGATCTTGGCGGTCGAGGTGGTTTTGCCGGAGCCTTGCAGGCCGACCATCATGACGACCGCCGGCGGCGTTGCCGCGAGGTTGAGCCCAGGCGCTTCGGTCTGCCCGCCGAGCATCTCGATCAGCTCGTCGTTGACGATCTTGATGACTTGCTGGCCTGGCGTGACCGAGCGGATGACTTCCTGGCCGACCGCCCGCGCGCGCACATGCTCGACGAAGTCGCGCACCACCGGCAGCGCGACATCGGCCTCCAGAAGCGCCACGCGCACCTCGCGCAGCGCTGCGTCACGTCCGCTTCGGTGAGCGCGCCGCGCCGCGTGAGCTTGGCGAAGGCGTCGGTTAGCTTGCCGCTCAGTGTGTCGAACATCGACTTCATCCTCTGGTGTCATGCTCGGAACAAGTCCGAGGATGACAAGCCAATCACCAAGCGTTGGCCCAAACGCCGATCGCGCCCGTGGGCGAACCTTCGCTGACGGGCGGCGGCCCCTGACGCGTCCCCCATGGAATGGTGCGCGAATCCGGCCAATGAGCTAAAGCTCCTGATTTCGGGCCGGAAACTAGGCGCCAGGCCGGCAGGGTCAAGGCGGGGCTTGGCCGATGATCCCCGCGGGACGGGCGGTTAGGCTAGTTGACCGGGATCGCGAGGGCGATGTGGTCGACATCGCCGACCGCCTTGGTGATGTGGCCTTTGCCCTTGGCGTCGTCCAAAAGCACCAGCTCGCCGACATGAAATTCCTTCTTGGTGCCGTCGCTCGCCGTCACTTCGGATGCGCCTTGCACGACGAACATGAACTGCTTGCTTCGGCGCGTTGTGCCAATCCTCGACCTGACCGGCGCGCAACAGAGCAACGTGCGCCACTCACGCCTGCAAGGCTCGCCATGACCGGCGGATCGGCCATGCCGGGCGCCGGGCCGCCTTGAACGGCGATCTCCTCTTCTTGAAATGGGAAACATCTTTGGCATCGGTATAGAGGTGCCAATAGTGCAGGTGGCAGGCGGCACGTCGGCCGCGCGGGCGTTAGCGAGAAGCGAAGGCGGCGAGGCAGGCCGAGCACGTCGAGTAAAATGCGCATGGCGTTTCCTTATTTTGTTAGTCGAGTGGAATCATGAGCGCGATGTGATCATCGCGGCCGGCTTTGCAGCGCGTTTCGTGGCCCTTGCCGGTCAGATCCTCGAACAGGATGAGCGAGCCTGGCGATGTCTGGCGACCGAGCCGTCGCTGGCGATGAAGTCGACATGACCCTGCACGACGAAAATGAATTGGCGCCGCACGGTGTTGTGCCAGTCATAGGACGAGCCGGCCGGGATATGCGCGAGCATGGGTGTTGCGCCGTCGGCGAGATCGCAAGCGCGTGCGTGAGCACCGGCGGGCCGTCCATGAAGTTCTCGCCCTTGAGCGTCAGATTCGCCCGTACCGATACGCGTTCCCCGTGCTCATCCGTATACAGACGAATATATTCGTAGGTAAAGGAACTCGAATCAGACGATGTCATCTTGTTGCGGACCGATGCTTCGGTCATTCGTCAGGAAACGCCGTTGTCCTTGAACCATTGGAGCATTTTCGCCCAGGCATCCTTGGCGTCTTTCTCGTTGTAGCTCGGCCGATAGTCCGCGTTGAAGCCGTGCCTGCGCGTCGGGTAGACGATGATCTCGCTTTTCACCTTGGCCTTCTTCAGCGCTTCTCGCATTGCGGCGACGTTTGCGGCGGAGATGTTCTTGGTCGAGCCCGGCGTAGAAGCCGATCACCGGCGCTTTCAAATCGGGCGCGAGATCGATCGGCCAGGGACGCTTTTCAGGCGGCGGTGCGCCCGGCGGGCCTTGTCGCGGCGCCAACGGGCCATACGAGGCGGCGCCGGCTTTGATGTCGGGGGAAGTCGCTGCCATCGTCCACACGGTCGAGCCGCCCCAGCAAAATCCCATGATCGCAATGCTTCGATTTGTCGACCTTGCGGCTGCGCTTTGAGGAAATCGACCGCGGCCTGGCTGTCGCTCATGATCTGCGGATATTTCGCCTGGCCGCGACGATCTGGCACGATCTTGCCGAAAGTCCGTCTCCGTTGCGGGATCGCCGGCGCGATAGAAATAATCCGGCGCAACGGCGGCATAGCCGATCTTCGCCATGCGGCGACAAAGATCGCGGATATGTTCGTGCAGGCCGAAGATTTCGGAGACGATGAGCACGCCGGGAAACGGCCCTTTGCCTTCAGGGCGGGCGTAATAGCCCGGCGATTCCCCATCCGCGACCTTGATCTTCACATCGCCTGCGACGATGCCCTTGGTGTCGGTGATGATGGTCGCGGCGTCGACCGGGCGCATCGACAGCGCAAAGCCGACGCCCATCGCGCCGAGCGCCATGCGCCGCGTCATGCTGAGCGGTGGATCGAAATCGCCGTCGGGGCGCAAACGAAACCGGCCATGATTGTCCTCCCTCGCGATTGTTGCCCGCGAGATTAGCACGCAGGGGCGCTTGCTGCCCATGATGACCATCCGCAGTTGCGGAATCCAGATCCCCGAGCGATGAGGTGCCCGCCGCAACGTCAGGTTTTGTCAGGGCTGTGTCACGCGGCGCAAGGTGAGGTTGATACGCCCGCCGCCGGGAATCAGACGCGAAGTGCCAGGATAGATGCGGTCGACGCCGTGATAGAAGCGTCGCGAGGCGCCACCCAGCACAACGACATCGCCGGACGAAATTCGCAGCGATTGCGTTGGGCTTTTGCGCTCCGGCCCGCCCAAGCGAAACAAAGCGGTATCGCCGAGCGAGATCGAAACCACCGGCGCATTCACCGCTAGCTTCGTCGGCATCGATATGCAAGCCGAGCTTTGCGCTCTCGCCCTCGATAGTAATTGACGAGGCACGCTTCGGGTGGTGCGGATAGTCGGCTGAGCTCGCCCCATATCGCGCGCATCGATTTCAGGCAATTGCTGGCCATGGCTGGCCCGTCTCGGGATGAACCGCGTCATATCGATAGCCCTTCATGTCGGAGATCCAGCCAAGCGGGCCGAGATTTGTCATACGGTTGCGAAGTGGCTGGCCCGAGCGCGGCATCACCGGCCGGTAAAGCGGCGCGGACTTGGCGAGCGCAAGCACCTCGGTCGTTATCGCGCTTGCGCGTTCAGGTGAAAGAAAGCCGGGATAATAACGAAAGCCGGGCGACGCCTCGGCTCCAAGAGGCCAGTTCACTGCCATTAGTGGAAGTGATGAAAGTGATCATCGCCGCCGGGAATTCGGGATGACCGACCTGTCGCCGGATTCAAGACGCATCTGCGCTTCGATCTCCGGATTATTGCGAATGAACCTTGAGCACACCCAAATCAACGCGCTCATCAGGATGAACGCGATGGGTACGACAATCCAAGCCGACATCGGGTGCCATGCGGCGGCATTTGCAAAGACTTCTTGCGGTGTTTGCGCGTGGCCTGCGGCGATTGCCGCAAGCAAAATAGCTCCCGCCAGGAAGATCGCCCGGGAGAGCTGCATTCTCAGAAGGCTAACCATGGGAAAGCCCCCCTTTCTGTCTGTTGATGTCCCTCTTTCTCTAGATGAGAGCCGAGCCGTTGCTTTGCAAGGGTGAAAAACGCTCAGGAATGGCCCTCGGACCATGGGCGCCATTTAGCTTGTGGCTTGTGTGGAATGGCTATTGCGATCACGGCCAGCCGGGCTAATGGGGCCATCATGTCGACCCGGGCTCGCCGAGCAAGCTTCGAAAGATCTCAACAGGCAATCTTGCGGGAGGCCGGGAGCGCTCTTATATCGGGCAGGAAGCCTACCTGGCGCCCGCCGGGTGGGGATCATTGGATTGTGACCCCGGGGATCCCGGGGGTTTAGAGGGCGGGGTTGCCGGGCATCCGGGGCCGCGCACCGACCCGAGGATCCGCCATTAGGAGGAATATATGGCCAAAGTCATTGGTATTGATCTCGGCACCACGAATTCGTGTGTCGCCATCATGGATGGCAAGAACCCCAAGGTAATCGAGAACGCAGAAGGCGCGCGCACCACGCCCTCAATGGTCGCATTTTTGGAAGACGGCGAAGTTCTCGTCGGACAGCCGGCCAAGCGCCAGGCCGTCACCAACCCCGAAAACACATTCTTTGCGGTCAAGCGGCTCATCGGCCGGCGCTATGACGACCCGATGGTCGAGAAGGACAAGAAGCTCGTCCCCTACAAGATCGTCAAAGCCGGCAATGGCGATGCCTGGGTCGAGGCGCGCGGCAAGCAGCAGGCGCCCGCTCAGATCTCCGCATATGTGCTGCAGAAGATGAAGGAGACGGCAGAGCGCCATCTCGGCGAGAAGGTCGAGCAGGCGGTCATCACCGTTCCGGCCTACTTCAATGACGCCCAGCGCCAGGCGACCAAAGATGCCGGCAAGATCGCAGGGCTTGAAGTCTTGCGCATCATCAACGAGCCGACGGCAGCCGCGCTTGCTTATGGGCTCGACAAGCAGAACACCGGCACCATCGCGGTCTACGACCTCGGCGGCGGCACGTTCGATATTTCGATTCTCGAGATCGGCGATGGCGTGTTCGAGGTGAAGTCGACCAACGGCGATACGTTCCTGGGCGGCGAAGACTTCGACATGCGGCTCGTCGATTATCTCGCCGACGAGTTCAAGAAGGATCAGGGCATCGATCTCAGGAATGACAAGCTGGCTCTGCAGCGCCTGAAAGAGGCGGCGGAAAAAGCGAAGATCGAGCTTTCGAGCGCGGTGCAGACCGAGATCAATCTGCCGTTTATCACGGCCGACCAATCCGGCCCCAAGCACATGACCTTGAAGCTCACGCGCGCCAAGCTCGAGCAGCTGGTCGATGATCTCATCAAACGTACTGTCGAGCCGTGCCGTGCGGCGCTGAAAGATGCCGGCGTGTCTGCCGGTGACATCAACGAGGTCGTTCTCGTCGGCGGCATGACGCGCATGCCGAAAGTCTATGAGACGGTGAAGCAGTTCTTCGGCAAGGATCCGCATCAGGGCGTGAATCCGGATGAGGTCGTGGCTGTCGGCGCTGCAATCCAGGCGGGCGTGCTCCAAGGTGACGTCAAAGACGTTCTCTTGCTCGACGTTACTCCGCTCTCACTTGGTATCGAGACGCTAGGCGGTGTGTTCACGCGTCTGATCGATCGCAACACGACGATCCCGACCAAGAAGGGCCAGACGTTCTCGACAGCCGAGGACAATCAGTCGGCGGTCACCATTCGTGTGTTCCAAGGCGAGCGCTCGATGGCAGCCGACAACAAGCTCTTAGGCCAGTTCGATCTCGTCGGATTACCGCCTTCCCCACGCGGTATGCCGCAGATCGAGGTGACCTTCGATATCGACGCCAACGGCATCGTCAATGTCTCGGCGAAGGACAAGGCGACCGGCAAGGAGCAGCAGATCCGCATCCAGGCTTCGGGCGGCCTTTCGGAAACCGATATCGAGAAGATGGTCAAGGATGCCGAGGCGCACAAAGCCGAGGACGAGAAGCGGCAGAAGCTGGTCGAGGCCAGGAATCATGCCGACTCGCTGGTTCATGCGACCGAGCAGCAGCTCAAGGAGCATGGCGATAAGGTCTCGGCGGAGGATAAGTCGGCGATCGAGCAGGCAATTGCGGATGCGCGCCAGGCTGTGGGCACGGAAGATGTCGACGACATCGTCGCTAAGACTCAGGCTCTCACGCAGGCGGCAATGAAGCTCGGCGAGGCGATGTATAAAGCCCAAGCGGCCGCCGGTGGCGATGGCGCCGATGCCGGCCCTGCGGGCGGCGCCGGTGCCTCGGAAGGCGGCAACGAAGATGTTGTCGATGCCGACTTCACCGAGGTCGATGAGGACAAGAAGCGCAACCAAGGCTAATAATCCGTCTACGGAGAATTAGCGTAAGTGATCATCGCCCTCTTGCCGTTCGGCAAGGGGGCGATATCGTTTGTATCGATTTGCTTAAGCCCCGTTCAATTAATGTTTACCCTACGAAGCGACATTGGCTTTTCGTGCGAAAGGGGCAGCCGGGAGCCGATAAATGGCCAGCTTGACGAAGCAGGATATCGACCTCGTCTTCAATCAGCCTGAAGCGATGGGAGAGTTTCCGAAAGATCAACTGGCGACCATGCAGGCGCTGGGCAAGCAGCGCCCGTTCATCTTTCTCGCTTTCGCGCCCAAATGCGCCGGCACGTTTTTCCGCACGGCGATCATCTATGCGGTGGGCGGGCAGCTCTTGCGCATGATCCACGCGCAAGGCGGGCGCGATGCACAGCCCTATCTGCCGCATTTCGTTGCCTATTATCGCGGCGGGCTAACGCCGCGCATCGGCCTTGCGCATTTGCATATGATGGCGCACCCCTCCAATTGCCGGTTTCTCGAAGCCTTTGATATCCGTCCGGTGATCATGATGCGCCCGATCCCGGATATGCTCGCTTCGTTCAGCGATATGTTGGATGTCGATCCGGTCTCGCGCCTTAACGGGCTCAATTGCGCGATCCCGCGTGATTTCCTGGACTATGATCAGAAGCGCAAAGCTGACTACCTGCTCGATGTCATCGGGCCCTGGTATGTGAACTACTTCGTCACCTGGCGGCGCTATGTCGATGAAGCCAAGGACCGCGTGCTCGTGCTCGATTACACAGACGTCAAGGACCGTCCATACGAGACGGTGGTGCGTGCGCTTGATCATTGCCGCATCAAATCAACGCCCGAGCAGGTGAATATGGGGCTCGATAAGGCGTGGGCTGGGCGCGAGCAGCTCCGTTACAACAAAGGTCATGCCGGCCGCGGGCAGAAATTCTTCGATGCCGAGCAGCTCGACCGGCTCGAGCGCCTGATGCAGTATTATCCCGGCCTGATCGATTGGATCGATCGCTTGATGGGGCGCGATGAAAGCGGCGGCGAGCTCGAGGCCGGTCCTCGCCTGAGCAACATTGTGAGCGCGATGCTGGTCTCAATCGTCAGCGCTTACCCGCTGCTGGGCGATCTGGTTCAGATGGTGGGCGATTGGGTCACGGGCTAGGTAAAAAGGGCGCTTGATACTTTCCTAAGGCGATACGTCCCCTTTGACGCTGGGGTCCCGGCTTCCTACATAAGGCGCGGGGGTCTGCTCGCTTCGGGCGGCGGAGGGCTATTTTTGTCAAGCGGCTACACTAGAATTGCGAGTCGATGAGTAAGCGGGACTTTTATGAAATTCTCGGCGTGACCAAGGGTTGCGATGAGGCGGCCCTCAAATCCGCTTATCGCAAGCTCGCCAAGCAGTTCCATCCCGACGTCAACAAAGAAGACCCCGCGGCAGAGGCCAAGTTCAAGGAGGCGAGCGAGGCCTATGAGATATTCTCAAGGACCCCCAAAAGCGTGCGGCCTATGACCAGTTCGGCCATGCGGCGTTCAATGGTGGGCAGGGGGGCGCGGGCGGCTTCGGCTTCGATCCGGCTTCGGCCTTCTCCGACATATTCGAGGATCTGTTCGGCGATTTGACGGGGCGGCGCGGGCGCGGGCATGGCGCCGGCCGAGGCAGCGATCTCCGCTACAACATGACGATCACGCTCGCCGAGGCCTACAAGGGCAAGCAAACCGAGATCAAGGTCTCGTCTTCGGTCGCCTGTGATCACTGCAAGGGCTCAGGCGCCGAACCCGGGACATCACCGACGACCTGCACCACCTGCCGCGGCCAGGGGCGTGTGCGTGCTTCCCAAGGCTTCTTCACCATCGAGCGCACCTGTCCGCAATGCCAGGGCCGCGGGCAAATGATCAAAGATCCATGCCACACCTGCTCGGGCGCCGGGCGGGTGCAAAAGGAGCGCGCGCTTGCGGTCAATATTCCGGCGGGTGTTGAAGACGGCACGCGAATCAGGCTCGCCGGTGAGGGCGAGGCCGGCGTACGCGGCGGGCCGACAGGCGATCTTTACATCTTTCTCTCCGTGCGCCCGCACGACGTGTTCGAGCGCGACGGGCATGATTTGTATGCGCGGGTGCCGGTGTCGCTGGCGACGGCGGCCCTTGGCGGCGAGGTTCAAGTGCCGACGCTTGATGGTGCGCCGGCGAAGATCAAATTGCCTGAGGGCACACAAACCGGGCGCCAGTTCCGTCTGCGCGGCAAGGGCATGCCGGTGCTCAGAAGCAACGCTTTCGGCAATCTTTTCGTCGAGGTGTTTGTCGAGACGCCGGTTAATCTGACGCGCAAGCAGAAAGATCTCTTGAAGCAACTCGTGGCGGAATCAAGCGAGCACACGCATCCCGAAACGACGAGCTTCGGTGACAAGCTGAAGAGCTTGATCGACGGCGACTGACGATTAGCCGGTGTGAAAGCGCGCTTGCCTCCACACCGGTGGAGTGAGGCGCGAGACTTCGCGCTGCGGCCAAGGCCTGCCATACTGCCCGAATCGATTCTCGGCAGGGGAGGCAGACATGGCCGTTGAAGACGATGCCGGGGAAATCCATGAGCTGCGGCGCGCCCTAGGGCCGATCAATCTCACCGCGATCGGCATTGGCGCGATCATCGGCGCAGGTATCTTCGTCCTCACGGGCCACGCCGCGGCGCGAATATGCCGGGCCCATCGATCGTCATCTCCTTCATCATCGCCGGCGTCGGCTGCGTTTTCGCGGGGCTGTGCTATTCCGAGTTCGCCTCGATGATCCCGGCCTCGGGCAGCGCCTATACCTATGCCTATGCAACGCTCGGCAAGCTCGCCGGCTGGATCATCGGCTGGGACTTGATGCTCGAATATCTCGCCGGCGCCTCCACGGTCGCGGTCGGCTGGGCGGGCTACTTCAAGTCGCTGCTGGCGGCCTTCGGGCTGCACATTCCCGCCGCGCTTTCTGCCGCGCCGTGGTCCGTCGATGAAGCAGGCCATTTTGTCTCAACGGGCGCCATCATCAACCTGCCGGCGCCGTGCTTATCGTCGCCATGTCGCTGCTTGCTGATCGTCGGCATCCGCTCTTCGGCGACGTTCAACAACGTCATGGTGCTGATCAAGCTCGCCATCGTGCTCGCGGTGATCGGCTTCGGCCTGCCGCTCATCACACACGCAAATCTGACGCCGTTCATTCCGCCGAGCGAAGGCGGCGGCTCCTTATGGCTGGGGCGGCATCATGCGCGCCGCGGGCGTGATCTTCTTTGCCTATATCGGTTTCGACACCGTTTCGGTTGCGGCCCAAGAAGCCAAAAATCCGCAGCGCGATTTGCCGATCGGTATTCTTGGCTCGCTGCTCATCTGCACCGTCCTTTACATCCTCATGTCGCTGACCATGACGGGCATTGTTCCGTACAAGGATCTCAATGTGCCCAATCCGGCGGAGTTTACCGTCGACACGTGCGGGCCTCACTTGGCTGATATTGCCGGTAAGCGCGGGCGCCGTTGTCGGTCTCGCCACTGTCGTCCTCGTTCTACTCTACGGCCAATCGCGCATTGTCTATTCGATGGCGCGTGACGGGCTCTTGCCGAAACCCTTTGCGCATGTGCATCCAACTTTTCGCACGCCCTGGCTCAACTCAATCGTCACGGCTGTTATCGCCGGTATTGCTGCCGGCTTTTTGCCGCTTGGCGTCTTGGGCGAGCTTGTGTCCATCGGTACGCTGGCTGCCTTCGTGATCGTGTGCGCCGGCATCATTATATTGAGACGCACCAAGCCTAATGCGAAGCGGCCATTCCGCACCCCGCTGGTGCCGCTTGTCCCGGCTTTGGGCATTCTGTTTTGCGGCGGCATGATGGCTTCTCTGCCGGCCGACACCTGGATCAGGCTTGTCGTTTGGCTCGTTATCGGCCTGGTGATCTATTTCACTTACAGCACCAAGCACGCGAAGGACCCGGTCTGGAAGATCGATTAGCCGCGCGATTGTTTCGTTGAGTAGTGATGATCCGATGACGACAACGCCGGACCAGGTCAGCGCCACGACTGACGAGCCTGAGCCGCACGAGCTGAGGCGCCATTTCGGACCGATTGGGCTCGTCTCGCTTGGCATTGGCGGCATCATCGGCGCCGGCATCTTCGTCATCACCGGGCAGGCTGCGGCTGAATACGCCGGGCCCGGTATCGTGATCTCATTCGCGATTGCTGGTGTGGGCTGTCTTTTCGCAGCGCTTTGCTATGCCGAGCTTGCCTCGATGATCCCTGTCTCGGGCAGCGCCTACACCTATGGCTATGCCACGCTCGGCCGGTTCATCGGTTGGGTGATCGGCTGGGATCTCGTGCTCGAATATCTGGCGGCCGGCTCAACCGTCGCCGTCGGCTGGTCAGGCTATTTCGCCTCCTTCATGCAGTCGATCGGCTTTCCGATCCGCGATGCGCTCACGAGCGCGCCGCTGACGCTTGATAGTGCCGGCCATATCATCTTGAGCGGCGCAATTCTGAATGTGCCGGCAATCGTGATCATTCTTCTGATGGGGGCTGCGCTCATCGTTGGTGTCAGATCTTCGGCGACCTTCAACAACGTCATGGTGCTGCTCAAGCTGTCCATTGTCGCTCTCGTCATTCTATTCGGCCTGCCGCTCATCAAAGCCGAGAATCTCACCCCCTTCATTCCGCCGCCTGGGCCGAAATTCGGCGAGTTCGGCTGGGGCGGCATTTTGCGCGCATCGGGCGTGATCTTCTTTGCCTATATCGGTTTCGATGCCGTCTCGGTCGCAGCTCAGGAGACCAAGAACCCGCAGCGCGCTATGCCGATCGGTATTCTCGGCTCGCTCTTGGTCTGCACCGTGCTCTACATGCTGATGGCGCTGACAATGACGGGGCTAACACCCTATTGGACGCTTGAAGTTCCGGATCCGGCCTATCAGGCCGTCCTGGCAGCGCCTTCGCTCTCGTGGCTTGCGCCATTTGTCAGCATTGGGGCAATTGTCGGGCTTGCGAGCGTAATCCTGCTTTCGCTTTATGGACAATCGCGCATCTTCTATTCGATGGCGCGCGATGGCTTGCTGCCAAAGGTCTTTTCGTCGATCCATCCGCGCTATCATACGCCGTGGCTCGGCACGCTCATCACCTGCGTGGTTGCTTCGATCCTTGCCGGCCTTCTGCCGCTCAACATCCTGGGTGAGCTGGTCTCGATCGGCACGCTTTTGGCCTTCGTGATCGTGTGCACGGGCGTCTTGATCCTTCGGCGTACGCACCCCAATGCCAAGCGGCCATTTCGCGTGCCGTTCTCGCCGGTTGTGCCGATCCTGGGGATCATCGTGTGCGGCCTGATGATGTACTGGCTGCCTCTCGATACTTGGCTTAGACTTATTATCTGGTTTGCAATCGGGCTTGTGATCTGGTTCGGCTATGGCCGCCACAGAGCGCACACGCCGCGTTGGAAATTGGACGAATGAGCATCCAGCCAAGAGACCGGTTGATCGTTGCGCTTGATGTGTCTTCAGCCGAAGAGGCGCGGGGGCTGGTTAAGCGGCTCGGCAATGTCGTCGGCTTTTACAAAATCGGCTATCAGCTCGCTTATTCAGGCGGCTTGCCACTCGCGCGCGAGCTTGCCGATTCAGGAAAGCAAGTTTTCCTCGACCTCAAGCTGCACGATATTCCAAACACAGTTGAGAAGGGGACCGAAGCCGTCGCCAAGCTTGGCGCAACATTTCTCACCGTGCATGCCTATAAGCCAACGCTCAAAGCCGCGGTTGCCGGACGCGGCGGGAGCACGCTCAAGATTTTGGGCGTCACGGTGCTCACATCCTGGGATGAGGCCGACGTAGAAGGCGCGGGCTATCGCCTAGGTCTTGAGGCTCTCATTCGCCAACGTGCGCTCGACACGCGCGAGGCAGGCGGTGATGGCGTTATCGTTTCAGGGCGCGAAGCGGGTTTGGTTCGTTCGGCGGTTGGGCACAATCTTCTTATCGTAACGCCGGGCATAAGACCCAAGGGTGCCGCGACAGGCGATCAGAAGCGCGCTGTCACGCCTGCGGAGGCGATCCGGCTTGGCGTTGACTATATGGTGGTTGGCCGGCCCATCACTGCGGCAGGCGATCCGGTGGCGTCAGCCCGCGCGATACAGGCTGAGATCGCGAAAGCTGAAGAGGCGCGTACGACCGGCGCGGTGATGTGATGGCCGCGATGTCGCAATGACGCAAATTCCTGCGCGCTTAATGTCCCTCTTATGCTAGTTTTGCCGGCCGGATGGGGCGGGGAATGTCGGGGATAAAATCGAGTCTTTGGCTCGCGGTTTTTCTTGGAATCGCGGCATCGAGCGTGGCGCCTGTGGCCGCTTATGCAGACGGCGGCATTATCACGGTGCTCGACGAGAACGACACTTATGTCAACACCGACCGCTATTACACGAACGGTGTGAAGTTCGGCTACACCACGCGGCCCTCGTACACTGACTTCGCTCGGAACGTGGCTGAGCAAGCATGTGTGGCCGGGCGCTGAAGGCCTCAGTTTTCGCAATTCCTATGCGTTTGGCCAGAGCATGTTTACGCCGCGCAATCTTACAATTAGCGCACCGCAACCGACCGATCGTCCTTATGCCGGATGGCTCTATGGCAGCTACGCGCTGATCGCAGAGGGCAAGAACGCGGTTACGACTGCGGATCTTGAGCTGGGCGTGGTTGGGCCAGGGGCAGGCGGCCGGCGGATCCAGATCAACTTTCATCGGCTTATTCGGGGCCCGTCTCCAAAAGGTTGGCGCAACCAGATCGAAAACCAGCCCGGCATAGATCTGACTCTGATGCGTCAGTGGCGTCAGCAAGATCCCTTGGAATGGCGGGGCATTGAGCTTGAGATTGAGCCGCATATCGGCGCAACTGTCGGCAGCGCGATGACCGAGGCCTTCGCTGGCGGCTCGCTTGTCATTGGCAACGACCTCGTCAAAACCTCCTTGCCGATGCGCGTGCGTCCAGGTTTGGGAGGTGCGGGCAGCTTCGATGATGTCAGCGGTATCGGTTGGTTTGTGTTTGCCGGTGCATCCGGACGCGCGATCGCCTATGACGCGACCCTTGAAGGCACGACCCCGTACAAGTCATTGATCGAGCGTCGGCCCTATGTGCTTGATATGCAAGTCGGGGCGGCGCTCCGGCTGTGGCGAACGCAGTTCACGTTCACTCTTGTCGATCGCACCAAGGAATTCAGCCAGCAAGTCAGTAACCACCGGTTCGCGGCCTTGAGCATCTCCTGGCACCTCTGAGCCGAATTTTCGGCTGCATATTAACTGGGCAAACATGCCTGAATGCAAAGCTCGCATACCCAGCGAGGGGGGGCAGAGCATGAGCGAACGGCAGCCAAAGCAAGATACCTTCTTCAAGATCGTGCTCGCGGTAGCCAGTTTCTATTTGATCGCGTTTGCGGCCGATGGAGCTTTGTCGCTGATTGACGATGGGCTGCGCGCCCTCTCGCTGCCACTGCCGATCGAGGGATTGCGAAACGCCGTCGCCGCGCTCGTCATCGCGGCAACATTTCTCATGGTGCCGGTCCTCGTCTTTGTGCCGCGGTTGCCGAAGACGGTCTTTTTGCCTCCCATCCTGTTCGTGCTGTGGGCCGCATTCGGGGCGCCGCTGCTGCCTATCGCCGGTGGCGAAGACCAAGTGCGTATGCTGATTCTCGATGGGATTGAGCTTGCGCTTGCGGCTGGGCTCTTTCTCTATGTGCGCAAGCGGACCGGCATGTGGCTCTTGCGAGCCGGCGCGCTTAAATTGCCAAGAGATGCCGGGCTGAAGATCGCTCTCTGGGCCGTTGGGACCGTTGTCGTCTTGCCGGTGCTCATCGCGTGCTTGTTCGTTCTCAATCTCGGCTCGATGATCGAGACGCAGACCAACGGGTATATTCATTTCTCGGTCAGCGGAATTGATCTTCAGGAAACCGTTCTGCGTAAGGGCGAAAAGTCGATCACGCTTGTCGGCATGCTCCATATCGGAGAGCCTAAATTCTACGATGCGCTTTATGCGAGCTTCCCGCGCGGCGCGCTCATTCTCGAGGAGGGCGTGACCGATCGGGAAAAGCGTCTCACCGGCAATCTCTCGTATCAGAAGTTCGCCCGCGTTCTGGGGCTCGAGCAGCAACCCGCCTTGACGCCTCGCATCGAGCCGGCGGAGACCGGAACCCCATCTGCGGCAGGCGGGCCATCGAACGCTGTCCCGGCGTCGTCGATTTCCGTCGCGGCCAATGGCGCAAGCGTGCTGCGTCCGGATGTCGACATCTCAGAATTCTCCGACACGACAATCAGCTTTTTATCGCGCGTCAGTGAGATCTATCAGGCCAAGGGCTTTTTCGATGCGCTCCTGCGGATTCAAGCCGTGATGAAGGATTTAACGCCCGCAGACATAGAGAGCTTCTTTCACGATGTCGTCGAGAAGCGAAATGCGCATGTGCTCGCCGCCGTTGACGCCGAGCTGCCCCACTATCATGCGATCGTCATCCCGTGGGGAGCCATGCACATGCCAGGGCTGGAGAAAGCGATCAAAGCCCGCGGATTTGTCGTCGAATCGCGCCGCCGGTTGCCCCTCGCGCGCTATTCGATCATGGTCGCGCGCCTGCGGCATGGATAGATCGCTTGACCCAGGCAGCGCGCCGGACTTTTCTGCCGGAATTGGCACCGGCTTGTGAGGCCCCGAGGAAATGAGTGCGATTAAAACCGTTGTGACAGGCGGTGCGGGCCGCATGGGCCGCACGCTGATCAAGCTCATCCTGGCCGATCCTGCCTTCGAGCTCATGGGCGCCGTTGAGCGCCCGGGTCACGCAGCGCTTGGGCAAGATCTTGGTGTGCTCTCTGGTGGCGCGGCTGTCGGGCGCGCGTTGACAAGTGATCTCTTGGATCTCGTCCGGCATGCCGACGCCGTGCTCGATTTTACCTCTCCCGCAAACTCGGTTGAAGTTGCAGGGCTCGCCGCCCAGGCGCGCATCGTTCACGTTCTCGGTACGACGGGGCTCAGCGCCGAGCAAGATGCGCGGATCGAAGCGGCGGCACGGCACGCAACGATCATCCGATCAGGCAATTTCTCGGTCGGTGTTGTTTTGCTGGCGGCGCTCGCAAAGCGTGTCGCCGAGACGCTCGACGACAGCTTCGATGTCGAGGTTTTGGAAATGCATCACCGCATGAAGGTCGACGCGCCCTCTGGAACGGCGCTCCTGCTTGGCGAGTCGGTTGCACAAGGGCGCGGCATCGAGCTCGATGCCAACTCTGATCGCGGGCGCGACGGTCAAACCGGCGCGCGCCAGAAAGGCCATATCGGATTTGCCTCACTGCGCGGCGGCAGTGTGGTTGGCGAGCACACCGTGATCTTCGTGTCGGACGATGAACGAATTGAGCTTACGCACAAGGCGGGTGATCGTTCGATTTTCGCGCGCGGTGCTTTGCGTGCGGCGGCCTGGGGGCAGGGCAGGGGACCCGGGCTGTTCTCGATGCACGATGTGCTGGGCCTTAAGGCCTGATCAACTGATTGGCGTTGCCGTGCACTTGGTCGCGGGATTCTTCCCGTCGGTCCACGTGGCTTGATCGCCCTTGCCGCGCAATTCATGCGCCCCATCCATATAGGCAAAGCCGTCGCCGGTGGCCGCAATGTAGAGCGTCGATGGCGCGCCATTGGGCGGTTCGATGCGCACAGAGCCATTGTCGTCGCTGAACACGGCCTTGAATGTCACGCCGTTTTCACAGGTGTAGATGACGGCCTCGTTGGGCGGGGATGGATTGCTCATGTCGGCGGGCGGCAAGAGGTTGGGATCTTTCGCCACTTTTCCGAGACCGGTCGAGCCGCAGGCGGCAAGCGCAAGTGCGGCAGCTATCAGCAAAGATGTACGTTGGAACAAGTGCCGCCCCGCTCCTCTTTGAGCTTAGCGCGAGCATGACACAGGCTGGGGTTAGTTGTCAGCTCGACCTGCCTGTTCAACGGAAGCGTGCGAATAATCCCAGGCGACCTTGCGCTTTTCCTTGCCGAAATTGGCAATCTGTTTGCGGCGGCGGCAGGGGCCGAAATAGTTCTCGACATCAATGAATGGGCGCCCGACAAACACGGCGCGGTAGATCGCCCGGCTCATTGCCTCAGTGCTGGAGGGAATACTGACGATCTCGCTCGCGCCGAGCTCGACCGCGAGCTTGATCTCGGCAATCGAGGGATGCCACACGCCCACGATCACCGGCAGGTAGCGGTTACCTTCAAAGTTGCGTCCGCGCAAAACACGAAAAAATTCACGCAGGCGCTCCTCATCTTTGTCGTGGGTGATAAGCGCGACGTCGGGCTTGAAGTCGGCGATGCTCTTAAGCGCGACCCGAAACTCGGGGCGAATGACGTAGCTCGCAATCCCGCAGGCGACCATCAGTTGCTGCGTGAAGTGCAGTTCCTCGCGCGAGCGGCAGCTCGCGACGATCGAGACCTCCTTGATACTGTCTTGAATCGCCATCCGCCGAAGTACTGATCCTGAAGCGTTCTCCTTTGGGCGCATGGTGGTGGGAAAATCTTGATCTCGGGTAACCATGTCGTAATTTCGCAATCAGGCTGCAAAAATCGGCCGAAAACAGGCAAAAAGCGCGGGCCTAGGACTCTGTGAGTTCGCTGGCTATGATCGCCGCCAAAAGCCCGTGAGCCGGGTCAGAATTTGAGGAAATGGCGGATGTCCAGGCTTCAGGATTATGCTTGCATTGAGGATTTCGTGCCGCGCGCCAAAGCCCGCCTGCCGGCATTCGTGTGGAGCTATCTCTATGGCGGCGCCGGCGAGAACGCCGGCATGGAGCGTAACGAAGACGGCTTTGATCAAGTCCTGTTTCGCGCCAAGCGGCTTGCGGGGGCCGTTACTTCGACGGAAAAGACTCTTTTCGGCATGCGCTATGCGCAGCCCTTCGGTATTCCGCCAATTGGTATGTGCAATCTGGTTTGGCCCAATACCGATCGCGCTCTCGCGAAGCTCGGTGCCGAGAAAAATATCCCTTATGCGTTATCGACCGCAGGGTCGAGCAGCGTTGAGGACATGGCGAAAATTGCCGGCGATAAGCTGTGGTTTCAGATCTACATCTCGCGTGAGGACCGCATCACCGCCGATCTTTTGAAACGCGCTTGGGATGTTGGCGTGCGCGTTTTGGTCTTCACTGTGGATGTGCCGGGGCCGGCTCGGCGCAATATGGCGCTGCGCGCGGGATTCACGACGGCCCTTACATGGAACGGCAAGCTTGGCGTTGATATTGTGACGCATCCCAGATGGGCTTTCAGTACGCTTACGGCAGGAACGCCGCGGCTCGGAAATTTTCTCCCTTACGGCTCTAACACGAGCCAGAACATCGCGCAGGTCAGCCGCTTTGGTTTGAGTTGGGACGATTTCAAAAAACTGCGTGATCTTTGGCGGGGCACGTTCGTCATCAAGGGCGTGCTTGAGGCGGATGATGCTGTGCGCATGGTGCATGAGGGTGCAGATGGCATTTGGGTTTCCAATCACGGCGGCCGGCAGCTTGAAGCCGCGCCCGCGCCGATAAATGTTCTGCCTGGCATCCGGGCGGCGATCGGGCCCTCGGTGCCGGTCATGATCGATTCCGGCGTGCGAGGCGGCGAAGATATTGCCAAGGCGCTCGCGCTCGGCGCGGATTTCGTTTTTGCCGGCCGCCCTTTCATGTATGGCGTGGCTGCTTTGGGCGAGCCGGGCGTTCGGCACGCTCATGATATTCTCGCCGCGGAATTTTCCGCAGCGCTTTGTCAAGTCGGCGCAATTTCGGCTGATGCGCTTGATGGGAGCTTTGTCTTGAATGGCCCGGGCGCTGCCGGACCAGCTCAGCCCATCACGCAGGCGCGCGCTGCCGAATAACAAGCGCGTTTTCGCGCAACCGGAGGAAGCGATGAGCTATCCGAAGCTCAAAATGTATATTGACGGCGAATGGATCGGCGCCGAAGGCCGCGAGATACATGAGGTTGTCAATCCTGCGACGGGCGCCGTGCTGGGCGAGCTGCCGCTTGCAAACAAGGCGGATCTCGACCGCGCGCTTGGCGCTGCGCAAAAGGGATTCAGTCTTTGGCGCAGCAAGAGCGCGGACGAGCGTGCTCAGGTGATGCGCAAGGCCGCTATGCTGATGCGCGAGCGGCTTGAGACGATCGCGCGCAATGGCACGCTGGAAGAGGGCAAGACGCTCACCGAGATGCGCATCGAAGCGGGCGTTGCGGCTTCCTGCATCGAGTGGTTCGGCGAGGAAGGCCGTCGGGCCTATGGCCGCGTGTTGGTGCGTCAGCCCGGCGTGCGCTCGATGGTGCTCAAGGAGCCTGTTGGGCCAGTTGCCGCATTTGCCCCGTGGAACTTTCCGGTCGGCAATCCGGCGCGCAAGCTGGGCGCCGCGCTCGGCGCGGGCTGCTCGGTGATCTTGAAGCCGCCGGAGGAAGCGCCCGCCTCGGCGCTTGCGGTGCTTCAGGCGTTGCTCGATGCGGGACTGCCGCCCGGCGTTGCGCAGATTGTCTTCGGCGTGCCGGACCAGGTCTCACGCCATCTGCTCGGCTCGCCGATTATCCGTAAGCTGAGCTTCACCGGCTCGGTACCTGTCGGCAAGCATTTGATGAAGCTTGCGGCCGACGGCATGAAGCGCACAACCATGGAGCTTGGCGGCCATGCGCCCGCGCTTATCTTCGATGATGCCGATATCGAGCAGGCGCTTGCGATCACCGTGCCGCAGAAATATCGCAATGCCGGCCAGGTGTGCGTCTCACCGACGCGCTTTTATGTGCAAGAGTCGGTGTACGAACCATTTGTCAAAAGCTATGCCGAGCGTGCCGCTGCCCTGAAAGTGGGGGATGGGCTGGAGCAAGGCGTGCAAATGGGTCCGATGGCCAATCCGCGCCGGCTGGAGGCGATGGAGAGCTTCATCGGTGATGCCGTCGCTAAAGGCGCAAAGCTTCGAGCCGGTGGCAAACGCATCGGCAATCAAGGATTTTTCTGGCAGCCGACGGTGCTTTCCGATGTTCCGCTCGATGCGCGCATTATGAACGAGGAGCCGTTCGGCCCTGTCGCGCTTATGGTGCCGTTCAAGACCCAAGAGCAGGCGATCGAGCAAGCCAACCGTCTGCCTTATGGTCTTGCCGCGTTTGCGTTCACGAACAATGCGCGCCGCGTCAATCAGCTTGGCGATCTGATCGAAGCGGGCATGATCGGCATCAACACAAATCAGATCGCGGGTGTCGATTCACCCTTTGGCGGCGTTAAGGAATCCGGTCACGGGTCTGAGGATGGCCTTGAAGGCCTTGAGGCTTGCCTCGTCACAAAGGCCGTCACGCAGGCCTAGCCACGGACGGTGGCTGCCAAGGCAATCGCGAAATTGGCCTTGGGCCTTTGGGCCTTTGGCGGGCGCAGGGGCCCGTCCCGTCTCGAAACATCAAAATGATCCTGTCCTGTTACGCGAGTGCCGTGCTGACACCAATCTTAGTAAGCGAAGTGTAAATCTGAAGGATCAATTGAGAGGCAAATGGCGGATTTCCGCGCTTTGGCCTCGCGCGTTCGGTGAAACATGCAGTTGGCACGTCTCCTGCTCCTTGTAGTCCCGAGCCCCGACACTGGAGCGGGGTAGTTAGTTAGGCCCCTTGTAGGAGTTTGCACCATGAACAAGTTTCTCGCCCGTTTTGTCCGCGATGAGTTAGGCGTCACCGCGATGGAGTACGGCATGATTGCCGCTCTGATCGCCGTCGTGATCCTCGGCGTTCTCGGCACTCTCGGTTCGAACCTCAACGATACCTTTGGCTCGATCTCCGACAAGATCGCTGCTGCGAACGGCAACTAAGCGATACCCCGCCTTACTCTTCCTCCACCGAAGCCCCACTTGGCCGGAACTTCAGTTCCGGCCTTTTTCGTTTGCGGCGCGCGGTGCCCACTTGGGCTAAGCTCGATCACGACGAGAGCGAGGGAGAGAAGCGATGGACCAGGCGATTGAACAAGTGCTTGCCGAATATGATCAGCGCGCGGACAAGGAGCGCGAGATGTTCTCGGCCCCCTCCCCAAATATGCTCCGCGCGCGCGATCAGTTGTTATTGCGTGTGGGGCCCGAGGCCGGGCAACTCATCAACATCCTTGTCAAAGGCATTGGCGCCAAGTCGATTCTCGAGCTGGGCACATCCTATGGCTATTCGACGGTGTGGCTGGCAGAGGCCGCGCGGGCAACCGGCGGCAAGGTCACGAGCCTCGATCTCGTTGCCGACAAACAGGCCTATGCCAAGACCATGCTCGGCAAATGCAGGCTTGAAGCCTATGCGGAATTCATTTCAGGCGACGCCGTTGACATCTTGAAGCGGCTCGATGGCCCGTTCGATTTTGTGCTGGTTGACCTTTGGAAAGATCTTTATGTCGCGTGCTTCGATCTTCTCTATGCGGGAAGGCTCGCGCCGGGCGCGCTTTTGGTTGCCGATAACATGCTTGAGCCTCGTGCGGCGCGCGAGGATGCCAATGCTTATCGCCGGCGCGTACGTGGCTCGAAGGACATGGAGTCGGTGTTGTTGTCGGTCGGGCAAGGCTTGGAAATCAGCCGCTACGCGCCGAACGAAAAGCTCTGACAGTCCTGACACACAAAAAAGAATGGCCCGGCTTGCGCCGAGCCATTCGCATTAATGCTTTCGACTGATAGTAGTCAAACGTCTTCCTTGCCCATGGTGAAAATGCGCGGGCGTGAGGTCGGCGCGGCGCGCGTGCGCATTTCTTCCATGCGCTGCTTCATTCTTTCTTTCTCCTCGGGGGTCGCTTCGCGAACGGAGTCGACGATCTGCTTGAAGCGATTTTCAAGCATCATCTTCGATTCAGGATAGGGGAGAATCCAGAACTGGTTGGCCTCAATGCCCTTCTTCACCCACTGCGCCAGCTCGACAGGATCCATGCCGTCCTTGTGGATGTTCTTGAGCGTATCGATCGTCTCCTGCGTCTCGATGAAGCCCGAATTGGGATATTTGGCCGGACGAGTCTTGATCGCTTCATAGATGCGGGAGTTGATGTTGGCCGGGCACAAGACCGAGACGCCGATGGGCGGATCATATTTCGCGAGGTTGTCGCGATAACCTTCCATCAAATTGTTCACCGCGGCTTTGGCGGCACTGTAAGGGCCCGCGCCCCCCGAGCCGAAGAAGCCGCCCATCGACGATGTCGCCATGATGTGGCCGCCCTTGCCGGCTTTGATCATGCGCGGCACCCAGGTGACCATGCCATTGACGACGCCCTTCAAATTGACGTCGAGCAGCCAATCCCAGTCGTCGTAGGTGGCCTTCTCGATCGGGCCAAAGCTGTTGACGCCGGCAGTGAGGCACAAGAGCTCGGGCGTGCCGAACACCTTCTCGGTCTCGTCGGCGGCGCGCGCGTAAGCTTCACGGTCGGTCACATCGAGCTCGATTGCATGAACCGCCGCGTTCTTCTTGCGGAAATAGTCCATCGCTTCGTCGAGATGGTCCTTACGGATGTCGGCAATGACAATCTTCATGCCGGCTTCCGAGAACACTTTGGCTTGGCCGAGCGCGGCGCCCGAGCCGCCTCCAGTGATAAATGCGGTCTTGCCTGCGAAATCCTTCATTTGTGGTCCTCCCTGGTGCCCTTTGAGTTTCTGTCAGTTTCCCGCCGATAAGCAAGCTTTTGCAAGCCTGACGTGGTCACCCCTTTTTGACTGATGCGTCGCAAGACGCGCTTGTTGGCGTCGGCCACTGGCGCGAATGCAAATGGCCCGGAACGGGCCGGGCCATTTGCGGCGTAGTCGCTTTGCGCGGAAGCAACTGCCTTCGTGGATTAGTTGCTATCCTTGCCTTCCGTGAAGATGCGCGAGCGCATCGGAGGTCCACCAGCACCGCCCTGCAGCGCCGCCATGCGCTTCTTGGCGTCTTCTTCCGCTTGTGCGTCCATCGGTCTGACGGAATCGACAATCCTTTGGAAATAACGCTCAAGGCCAGCTTTCGATTCCGGATAGGGGATGATGTAGAGGTCGTTGTTCTGGATGCCCTTCTTCACCCATTCAGCCAGCTCAACCGGCTCCATGCCGTGCTGGTGAATGGATGCCAGGGTGTCCATCGTCTCCTGTGTCTCGATGAATCCTGAATTCGGATATTTCGAGGGCCGCGTTTTAATCGCTTCGTAGATGCGGCTGTTGATGTTGGCCGGGCACAAGACCGAGACGCCGATATTGTATTTCTCCAGCGAGACCCGGTAGCTCTCCATCATGTTGATAACTGCGGCTTTGGCGGCGCTATAGGGTGCGCATCCGGGGCTGCCGCCGAAGCCGCCAAGCGATGATGTCGTCACGATATGGCCGCCCTTGCCGGCTTTGATCATGCGCGGCACGAAGGTCATCATGCCGTTCAGAACGCCGTTCAAATTGACGTCGAGAATCCAATCCCAATCGTCATAGGTCGCCTTTTCGGTCGGGCCGAATGTGTTGACGCCCGCGGTGTTGAACAGAAGCTCGGGCGTGCCGAACACTCTTTCGGTCTCGTCGGCCGCGGCCGCATAGGCCTTGCGATCCGTGATGTCGAGCTTGATGGGATGGACCGCAGCGTTCTTTTTACGGAAATAGTCCATCGCTTCGTCAAGATGGTCCTGCCTTATGTCGGCGATCACGACCTTGCAGCCGGCTTCCGAAAACACCTTTGCTTGGCCCAGCGCGGCACCGGAGCCGCCGCCGGTGATGAATGCGACTTTGCCTGCGAAATCCTTCATCGGATCCTCCCTTTTGCCGGCGCTAGCCTAGACTTCGGCACGGGCGGCGCAAGTGATCCGCCCGGGCCCGGCGGCCGCGTTCAAGGCCAGCGTCTTACGCCTGCTCGCGTGCAGCGCTTATTCGGTGAAGTAAATGGAGCGGGCGATGCGATTCGAACGCACGACCCCAACCTTGGCAAGGTTGTGCTCTACCCCTGAGCTACGCCCGCGTCTCCATTTCAGTCCGGATAGGGTGCAAGGCCCGGACCAAGGGCACACCTTATTGCCGAAGCGTTTGGGCTTTGCAAGCGCGCTCGCTCAGGCCCTGCGGGGGGCGAACAAATAATCCAGAGCGCCCATCAACCTCTGCTCCAGCTCCTCGGAGGGGGTGAATGCGGCCTGGCGCAACAGGTTCTCATGGTAGGACTGCAAGAGCCGGAACGAGAACTCGACATCACATTTGCGGCAAAGCTCGTCCCAGTCGTCGGTTTCGGAGAGGATCGCAAACAGGGTCGCGCCTCTCTCGTCGATGTAGCGATCAAAGGTCGCCTGGTCGTCCGCGTCATAGAACCACGAATAAGAGAAGTAGGCCTTCATAAGGTCCCGGTCTTCGTGGTTGCTCTGCCAGAGCAGGCGGAGGACCTCCCTGAGCCGACCCATAGCGTCATTGGCCTGCCACTTGGCTTTACGCAGCTTCTGAAGCCGACGCTCATAGACGTCGATCATGACGGCGGTCATGATCTTGGCCTTGGACTCGAAATGGGCGAAGACCGAGCCCGCCGAACACCCGGCCGCTTTGGCAATGTCTTGTGAACGGGTCTCGAAATAGCCCTTTTCGATAAAGAGCTTTCGGGCGGCCTCGAAGATGCGCTGGTGCGTTGCATCGCGCTGTTGGGCGCGCTGGCCGCCTCGGCTCGGTCGGCGTGATGAGCTAATTGGCTCCATGGGCCTTCTCCCCTGCCCTTCTGCCGCACCTTAGCGACAACGAACGGATTGGTCAATTTGTCTCATCGAGAATACTCATTGAATATACTCAGTGAGTATGATACGTGCGCGCCTCCTTATTGACAGGGCGTCGCAAATGCCTGTGCCACGGCACCCCAATCTGCAACGTTTGACGGAGCTGTGGGAGCTGGAGGTCAAGGATTCCGGCCGCGCCTCGCTGGGCCGCTTGAGCGCGCGCGACCTGCAATACTTCTATGGCGTGTTCAAAGACAGCTTCGTCGCACGAGGGCCCACCACCGGGCCGTTCCGGCTGAGCTTCATCGGAACCGATCTTGAGTCGCATATCGGCCGCCGCATCATCAACGCCGAGATCGGCGACTGTTTCGATGTGGAACAAGCCGACCAGATCCGTGACGCACTGACTGAAGCGGTTGAGCGGCACCGACCGCTACTAATCAGTGTCTGGCTCCACAATTTGAAACCGGCTCCAGAGGAGCGGCTGAGAGCCGAGATCCTTTGTCTGCCGTTTCACGAGTCGGCGTTGGAAAATCAGGGACCGGAGGCGCATTCGACCACCATCTTCGGCATATTGGCGATTGAGGACTTGCCCAGCTTGCCTCCGGAGCCACTTTATCGAGAGGTCGCAATCGAGCGCGTCTCGTTTATTTCCGCCGATTAGTGATGCCGGCCTTGCGCCGATCGTGCTGACGGGCCGGCTAAGGCTGGATTGGGCATGCCCGAATGACCATGTTATAGGGAATTCGTCCACGCCTTCGCCCAAGAGCAATCCATGAGCATGATCAATCTCAGTCCATCCGCCTCGGATCAACAGAAGGCCAGCTATATCAAGGATGGAACCACTAAGACCTTTCAGGCTGATGTCGTTGACGCTTCGCGCGAGCGGCCGGTCATTGTCGACTTTTGGGCGCCATGGTGCGGGCCATGCAAGACGCTCGGGCCAATTCTCGAGAAGCTCGTGAATGCCGCACAAGGTGCGGTGCAGATGGTGAAGGTCAATGTCGATGAGAATCCAGAGATTGCGCAGGCGTTGCGCATTCAATCGATCCCGACAGTCTACGCATTCAAGAACGGACAGCCACTTGATGGCTTTGCCGGTGCTTTGCCCGAAAGCCAGGTGAAGGCGTTTATCGAACGCGTCGCCGGACCGATGGGCCCCTCACCAATTGATCAAATCCTGGAGGAGGGAGAAGCGCTGCTCGAAGGTGGCGATGCCGCAATGGCCGCGCAGGCTTTTGCGGCCGTCTTGCAGGAACAACCAGGAGAGCCGCGTGCGCTTGCGGGTCTTGCCCGCAGCTATCTGCGTACCGGGGATGCTGAAAGCGCCAAGCAGACGCTGGAGCTCGCGCCGCCGGAGGCACAAACTCATCAAGCGCTGGCAAGCGTGCGCGCCGAGATCGAACTTGCCGGCAATGCCGGCGATGCCAACGAAATCTCTGCTCTTAGAACGCGGGTCGAGGCTGATCCCAAAGAATCTTCAGCTGCGGTTTGATCTCGCAATGGCGCTTGTCGGTGCAAACCAGCACGAGGAAGCGGTGAATGAGCTTCTGGAAATCGTGCGGCGCGATCGCAAATGGAACGATGAGGCCGCGCGCAAACAGCTGCTGACCATTTTCGAGGCTCTGGGACCCACGCATGAGGTCTCGGTGAACGGCCGCAGACGCCTCTCCTCAATTCTGTTCTCCTGATTGCCATCAAGCCCCATGGGGGTCTTCCGATGCAGGAATCAAAATGGCGTGGCGCAAGGGCTTTGCCGGAAGTCATTCCGGTGTTCCCGCTGGCGCGGGTGATTTTCTTGCCGCATCAGCCTTTGCCTCTCAATGTGTTCGAGCCGCGCTATCTTGCGATGGTCGATGATGCGTTCAAGGCGCAGAGATTGATCGGAATCATTCAGCCAATTCATGAAGAAGGGCTGGCACCAGAACTTTACAAAGTCGGCACCGCTGGGCGGATCACAAGCTTTGCCGAAGTCGAGAACCGATATCACATCACGCTCACCGGCATATCGCGTTTCGACATTGTCGAAGAGAAGTTCGTCAATACGCCCTATCGGCAAGTGCGAGTAAGCTATGAGCGCTTCATTGAGGATCGTTCGTTCGAAGACAATGAAGAAGGAATCGATCGTCCTGCGCTCTTGAGCGCGCTCAAGCGCTATTTCACGGTCAACAAGATCGAATCGGATTGGGAGGCGATTGAGCGCGCGCCAAGCGAGACGCTGGTCAATTCGCTGTCCATGATTGCGCCGGTCGAGTCGGCCGAGAAACAAGCTTTGCTTGAAGCGCCCACCGCAGGCGAGCGTGCCCGCACGCTAATCGCGCTCATCGAGCTCTCGCTTGCGGATGCGGCGCATGGCGAACACAAGCTGAATTGAGCTGGACCAATGGCGACGGAGATCGATCCTAAGCTTTTGGAAATTCTCGTGTGCCCGGTGACGCGAGGGCCCCTGAGCTATGACCGCGAGAAGCAAGAGCTGGTCAGCCGGCTCGCCAAGCTTGCTTATCCCGTGCGCGAGGGCATTCCGATCATGCTCGCCGAGGAAGCACGCAAGCTAAACGATAACGAGGTCGATCCGTGAGCGCGCGGCCCTGGCCAGAGCAGATCAAGCTCGATCTCAACAGCTCAATGCTGGAAATTCGCTTCGACAATGGCGAGCAATTCAAGCTTGACGCGGAGTTCTTGCGCGTGAACTCGCCAAGCGCGGAAGTGCGCGGGCATGGGATGGAACGCCCTAAGGCAGTCGACGGTAAGCGCGAGGTCAAGATCACCGATATGAGAGAGATCGGTAATTATGCCGTGCGCCTCATCTTTGATGACGGCCACGATACCGGCCTTTATTCCTGGGACTATCTTTACGAGCTTGGCCGCGACCGCGAGAAGCTCTGGGCCGAGTATCTCGAGCGCCTGCATTCAGAAGGTGGGCAGCGCGACTAAGCCTGGGCCTCAGCGTTTTTCAAGACGGCAGCCATAGGGTGGCTCGAAGCGTGCGACGTCACTTGAAATCACGCCGGCACTGGCGCGCACGAAGCGACTGGCGCGATTGAGCTTGATGCGCATTGAGGCATAGCCGGGGGCGAGGTCGCTTCGGCACGCAGCCAGATCGCGCGAATCGACGAATATGCAAGAGCAGATGGATTTGGCGACATAGCCACTCGAAATGTGTGCCGCGCTGACCGCTGGGGCTGCAATCAGGAACCAGAAGCCGCAAGCAAGTGCGGCGAGCGCAACGGGAACTGCGTAGGCCGCGAGCTTTAGATTGCGATGCACGTCTCAACTCCATAATCTCGCGCGTTGCTCGCGGGGGGCAATAGCAAGTGAGTGTGGCATGCTTCTTCGGCGTCTTGCCAGGCTTTGTCCAATTGTCCTTTTGCTGATGAGCATGGTCTCCGCGGGGTTTGCGCGAGGCGTTGTGCCCGATGCGCATCCTTCCATACCGGTCGATCGTTTCGATCTTACTGCGCCGGCCGATCCTTATCCGGGCGCTGAGTGGCTCACTGCTCCAATCCCGCCATTTGTCGACTTCGTGAAATTCTCGCACGCGACGGATGGTGCGTTTGTGCAAGACGAAGGGTTGCGTGCGCTTCTCATCATTCATCACGGCGCGCTGGTTTATGAGCGCACCGCCCCGGGTTTTGGCCCGCGCAGCCGGTTTCCGTCGGGCGCGATTGCGGCAGGCGTCACCGGCGCCGCGATTGGGGTTCTTGTCCATGACGGCAAGCTGAAAGTTGATGAGCCCGCGCCGGTTCCGGCGTGGCGAAAGAAAGGAGATACCCGTGCATCGATCACGACCGGTCAGCTTCTTAAGATGACGAGCGGGATCCAGTGGGCTGCTGGTCCTGATCTACTGAGCTCGGATGAAGGAGCGATGATCTATGGACCTGGGCGCGCCGACATGGCGCGCTTTGCCGAGAGCAAGCCGCTCATTCGCGCGCCGGGCAGCGCATTTCAGTTCAGTGCGGGAACAACGCTTATTCTCGACGGAATCATCGGCCGCGTCATCGCGCCTCACGCTGACGGTGATGAACGGCGCGCAGCCGTGCGCAATTTCTTTGAAGCGCGGCTCTTCGCGCCGATCGGCATCAAAGACGCGGTGATGGAATTCGATCCGGCGGGCAACTTCGTCGGTTCGTCCTTCCTGCATATGACGGCGCGCGACTACGCGCGTTTCGGCTATCTCTACTTGCATGGTGGTGAATGGAAAGACTCTGCCTTGCTGCCTTCCGATTGGGTGAGGGTCACGTCAAGTGCGAGCGATGCGTCGAATGGTTCTGCCTATGGTGCGCAGTTCTGGCGTTGCGGCCGCGCAGCGGATGACTTTCCGGCGCTTGCACTGGGTCCAGACAGCGAGGCCATCGAGGCGATGGGCGAGGGCGGGCAAGTCATTTTGATCGTTCCGAAGGAATTGCTGGTAGTTGTCCGCCTCGGCCATTCGCCGGAAGATGCGTGGCCGACAATCAATGAGCGGCTTAAAGAGATCGTTGCGGAATTCTCGGCCCCGGCTTCGCCATCCAATTTCTTGCATCAGCAAAATAACAATTGAAGCATAAGCTCATTGGTTTCCGCGCCTACCCCTGTGCTAGCTTGCTTAGGGGAGGGGCCTGATGTGAGATCGCTAGTCCTTACTTTCTTCTTTGTCTTATTCTCGGCGGCGCATGCACTTGCTGACTTCAGCGCGTGCGATGCTGCTTACCACGAAAAAGACGTCAACCAGAAGATCGACCTTTATACGATCTGCATAACCAAGGGTGGCTTGCCGGCTGGGGATCGGTCGGGCGCCTACAATAATCGCGGCATTGCCTATCAGTCGATCGGAAAGATCGATGAAGCACTTGCCGATTTCAGCAGAGCAATAAAGCTCGATCCAACATGGGGGATGTCATATCTCAACCGTGCGGCGATTTATGTTGAGCGCCGCCAGTGGCAGCTTGCTGAGGCTGATCTTACCGCTGCTGTGCGGATGCGACCGGCGCGGGTTCGTAAAGACGAATATGAGATGCTGTTGCGCGTTCATCTGCAGCTGGGTGATTACGCCGGAATGGCGGTCGATCTAGAGAAGCTGACGCGGATCGAGCCGAGGAATGTCTTGTACCAGCGCAGTAGAGCATGGCTTTTGGCAACATGCGGCGATGCAGGTGTGCGTGATGGCGAAAACGCCGTGAAGGCTGCACGCAAGGCCGTTGCCATTGAGGATAGTTACGAGAATGAGGATGTGCTCGCTGTTGCGTATGCTGAGGCCGGGCGTTTCGACGATGCGGTTGCGAGCGAAATGAAGGCAATCGACATGGCCAAGCGTGCCGGCGATAGGACATCGATCTATGAGGCACGGCTTGCCCTGTTCCAGCAGCGCATGCCGTATCACGAGCCCGAACCGCCGCCGACGACTCATGTAGGCAATTAGGCCACAGCTCAAATTAGGGTGCTTCGCCGCGCAGAAGCCGCGGCAGGCTTTCACTTGAGAGTCCCAAGACGCCGCCGGCATGGCGCATGAACATGCGCCGCGCCGGCGCGATGCGGCCCACGATCGCTAAGCCAACATCACGGCCCAGGCGTACCGGTGCAATGTCATTCGAGAACAGGCGATTGAGGACATCGGTTGCGGCTGTGAGCGCGATATTGTCGAAGCGCCGCCAGCGCTGATATTTCTCGAGCACGGTCGGTGCGCCGATATCGAGCCCAAGCCTTTTCGCATCGATCAGCACTTCGGCGAGCGCGGCGACATCTCTAAGGCCGAGATTGAAGCCTTGCCCTGCAATCGGGTGAATCGCATGCGCCGCGTCGCCAACGAGTGCCAGGCGCGGCGCAATGTAGTTTCGTGCGATTTGGAGGCTCAAAGGATAGCTCCAGCGCGGGCCCGTTGGCTTCACCTCGCCTAAATGCGTTCCGAATCTCCGGCGCAATTCATCCGTAAACAAATCATCCGGCAATGCCATGATGGTCTTTGCGTCATCGCGCCGCTCGGTCCAGACCAGGGACGAGCGGTTGCCGGTCAGTGGCAGAATCGCGAACGGTCCGGGCGGCAGAAAATATTCGTGCGCAAGGCCATGGTGCGGCTCCTCGTGCTCGACGGTCACGACGATGCCGGTCTGATCGTAATCCCAATGCACCAGCTTGAGGCCAGCGGCAGTGCGTAAGGGCGAAGCGCGGCCCTCGGCAGCAAGGCAGATGGAGGCTTCAAGCACGCCCCCGTCTGCAAGCGTGATGTGCGTCTTGGCATCATCTGCGCTTGCGCCTTTCACGCTCATCGGCGCGATCAATGTGAGCCCAGGCGTCTCGCGTGCGGCCTCATGAAGCGCAATTCGGGTGTGACGATTTTCGATCATCGAGCCGAGCGGCTCTGTCCCAGCTCGCGGTGATCAAAATGCAGGAACAGCGGTGATGCGCCCGAGCGCAGGCTACCATCACTTACGAGAATGTCATTGATCGGCTGTGCATGCGGCTCCAAGCGCGGCCAAAGGCCGAGCGCTTTCATCATCCGGCAGGAGGCCAATGCAATCGCCGAGGCGCGGCCATCGAACTTGGCTGTCATCACCGTCTCGGGGCTTTGCGCATCGACCACCGCAACCTCGAGCCCGCCTCGGGCGAGCGCAAGGCCGAGCGTGAGGCCGACAAGGCCGCCACCCGAAATTACGGCATCATAAGAATTGCTGTTGGCCACGTGCAGGGCATCCTCAAAGGGCCTCCCGCGGAGACTTACACCTTGCGCGGCCTGCGGCTAGGGTTTGGCCACGCGGCATTTCATAACGGGCTCGTCCTTCATGTCCGATCTTGATCTTAGCGCCCTCGAAATTGGGCGGAAAATTGCTGCAGGCGCGGCTGACCCCCGTGACCTTGTCCGCGAAGCGCTCGCGCGCATTGAGGAAACCGATAAGGATCATTCGATCTTCGTGCGCTTGCTTGAAGGTCGCGCTCTCAGCGAGGCCGATGCTGCCCACGGCCGGGCGCTTGCGGGGGCGCGGCGCTCGCCGCTTGATGGCGTGCCGCTCGCCTGGAAAGACAATATCGACATCGCCGGGGCGCCCACCGAAGCCGGTAGCCGCTTGCTCAAGGGCCGCGTGCCGGCGCGCGATGCGCCGGTTGTCGAGACAGCGGCGCGAGCCGGGCTCATCGCAATCGGAAAGACCAATATGGTTGAGCTCGCCTATTCGGGGCTCGGCCACAACCCGCACACGGGCACGCCCCGCAATCCGTTCGATGATGTAATCGCGCGCCTGCCCGGTGGCTCCTCGTCGGGCTCCGGCGTTGCGGTTGCGCGCCATCTCACGCCGCTTGCGATCGGTACCGATACCGGAGGCTCAGTGCGCATCCCCGCGGCATGGAACAATCTCGTCGGGCTGAAGACAACGGCCGGCCGAATAAGCACCCAAGGCGTGGTGCCACTCTCGCCAAGCCTCGACACGATTGGCCCAATGGCGCGCAATGTCGCTGACGCCGCAGCGCTGTTTGAAATTCTATGCGCCGAGCCACGCATTGATCTTATGGCGGTGCACGCCGGTGACTTGCGCTTCATTGCGCTTGAAGGCTCGGTGCTGAGCCTCGTCGAGGCGGAGACACGCGAGATCATTGAAGCCGCAATCGACAAATTGGGACGCAGCGGGATCGGCATCGAGCGGCGATCACTGGCGAGCGTGGCGCAAGCCGCGCTCGTGCAAAGCCCTGCGGCCGCCGAGTCCTATGCGCTTTGGGGCGCGGCTGTCGCCGCGCGGCCCGGCATTGCGTTCGATCTTGTCGAGGAGCGGGTGATCGCGTCGGGCGCCATCACCGCTGTTCAATACATCAACGGCAGGGCACGCCTCGAAGAGCTTGGCCGGCGCTTTGCCCAAGAGACTGCGGGCTTTGATGGCGTGCTGATGCCGACGGTGGCAATGCTTGCGCCGCCGATCGCCGAAGTCGAGGCGAGCGCCGAGGCCTATCGCTCGGCCAATGCTGCTGCGCTCGGCTTGCCAAGCATCGCAAACCGGCTAGGGCTCTGCGCGATCACTGTGCCGGCCGGGTTTGCCGGAGCATCGCGTTTGCCTGTTGGCCTGACCATAGTCGGGCGCCCATTTGAGGAGCGCCGCATCCTTCAGCTCGCAGCTGCCGTTGAGCGGGCACTTCAATCCTGATCTGCCGATTTTCCGGTGCCGCTAATTTGGGCAATCACCGGTATTCGCTCACCGCATGAGCAGCGCGAAGTGTCTGCTAGATTGCGAAGAAGGCTGAATAGGCAAGTAATCTCAGCGGGTTAGGTTCAGATACCCAAAACGGCACGGCTCTTGTTAATGCACTGGAGAAGAGCGCACTCCCCCAGCGTTCTGGAATTGGAGCAGACCCATGAAACTCGTGATGGCAATCATCAAGCCTTTCAAGCTCGACGACGTACGCGAAGCTTTGAGCGGGCTCGGCGTTCAAGGCATGACCGCAACTGAGGTCAAGGGATTTGGCCGGCAGAAGGGTCAGCGGGAGATCTATCGCGGCTCGGAATACACGGTGAACTTCCTGCCGAAGATCAAGGTTGAGGTCGTCGTGCCGGACGATATGGCCGATCGCGTGGTTGACGCGATTTCAGCAACGGCAAAGACCGGGCAGATCGGTGACGGCAAGGTGTTCGTGTTTGGTATCGAACACGCCGTGCGCATTCGCACCGGCGACAAGGATGCCGCTGCCCTGTAAGAAGGGGGATGATCCGCACTGATTATCGCCTGATCGCCGTCTTGGGTTTTGCCTTTGCCGCCGCGCTTCTTCCAGGAGAAGCGCAGGCGGCCTCATTACTTGCGACCATCTCACACCGGGCGGCAGTCTTGGCCTTTGCGGTTTGCGCTGGCCTTTGCTTTCGCGAGGTCGGCTTTGTCCGGCGGCAGAGCGCGATCGCTTCGGACATCCAGTGCCTCACCGTATTCGCCGTATCGTGTGCTGCGTTCGGGGTTCTCGGCTTTCCGCTTGCGCTCAGCGCCGATCAGTCCGGCGCGATCTGGCGTGGCGTGATTGGATCATTCGGCGCCATTTCGGACCGTGCGGGCCTTGCCCGCGCAGGAGCGCTTGAGATTGCGGTTGCGGCAATTGCGGCGCAGGCCGTTTCCGGAGCGCTGGCCGAACGCGTTCGGTTGCTCCCACTCTTGATATTCACGGCGCTGTTTGCGGGGCTGGTGTTTCCCATCACACTATCTTGGCAGTCCGGCTGGCTCGCACGTCTTGGCTTTATCGATTACGCCGGCTCTGCCTTCATTCATTGTGCTGCGGGTGCGGCGGCGCTTGCCGGCATCATTGTGCTTGGCGGGCGCACGGGCCGTTTCGATCCCAGCCACCAGCTGCAAAGCAAGGAGCATCACTCTTTTCTGCTCGCGGGCGCTGGAACGCTGGTTGTGCTCATCGGCTGGCAGGGGCTCGTCACCGGGCTCCTCAGTACTTTGCCGATCGCGCTCACGGCGGGTGCGCTAAGCCACGTGCTGCTCTCTCTCAACCTTTCGGCAGCGGCCGGCGCGTTGGTTGCGCTCGCGGGCGCCTTTGTTTGGCATCGTGGCCGCATCTTGCCCATCGCTTTCAACGGTGTCGTGGCTGGGCTCGTCGCAATCTCCGCGGACCCAGCACATCCTTCGCTCATCGTTGCGCTCGTGATCGGCGGTGTTGCGGGCGCGCTCGCGGCATTGGTGCCGATACTGCTTGAACAGATGAGACTCGATGATGTGACGGGCACGATCCCGGTGCATCTCTGTGCCGGGATTTGGGGCACGCTGGCTGTCCTGATGAGCGCTCCCGGCGCCCATTTCGGAACGCAGCTCGCGGGCGTTGCGGCGATATTCGGCTTCACATTCGCCGTGTGTTTCGCGCTGTTCCTAGCGCTGCAGATCTTGTTCGGCTTGCGCACTTCTGCCGAGCGTATGCCACCGCCTGTATCGGTCCCGTCATCGGCTTTGTGAGCGATGGCTGATCTTGATCAATTGCCGGATAATCCCTTCGTGCGCCTGCGTGCTTTGCTCGCGGGGGTCGAACCGAAAATGCCCGTCATCGATCTTGGCATCGGCGAGCCACGCCATCAGGTGCCGCGCTTTGTGATCGAGGAGCTAGGCCGCAGCCCCGAGCTTTATGGGCGCTATCCGCCGACCGATGGCACGAGCGAATTTCGTGCCGCCTGCGTGGGCTGGCTCAGGCGCCGCTTCAATCTGGGGGACGGCCTCGTCGATCCAGATCGCCAGATCGTGCCAGTTAACGGCACACGTGAGGCTTTGTTTCTCGCGGCGTTTCTTGCCAAGGCCAAAGCAAATCCGGCGGTGCTTGTCCCCAATCCCTTCTATCAGGCCTATGCAGCAGCAGCGATCGGCATTGGCGCGGAACCGGTTTATGTGCCTGCGACGGCGGAGACCAATCATCTGCCGGATTTTGCGGGACTTGCGCCCGAGCTGCTCTCACGCACGGTGATCGTTTACATCTGTTCACCGGCAAATCCCCAAGGCACGGTCGCCGATCTCGCCTATTGGCGGCGTTTGATCGCGCTTGCGCGCGCGCACGATTTTTTGATCTTCGCCGATGAGTGCTACGCCGACATCTACGACCGCGCACCGCCCACCGGTATTCTTGAAGCTGCGGCTGAGACCGGCTCGCTTCGAAACATCTTCTCGTTTCATTCGCTGTCGAAGCGCTCGAGCCTGCCGGGCCTTAGAAGCGGATTTGTTGCAGGTGATGCGGATCTTGCCACCGCCTTCAAGAAGCTCAGGCTCTATGGCGGCTCGCCGTCGCCATTGCCGGTGCTGCACGCTGCGGCAGCGGCGTGGGGCGAGGATGCCCATGTCGAAGAGAATCGCGCGCTCTATCGTGAGAAGCTCGATGGTGCTGAGCGTATCCTCAAGGGCCGGCTTGGCTTCTATCGCCCAGCGGGCGGATTTTTTCTTTGGCTTGATGTCAGCGAAACGGGCCTCGACGCGGAAGGCGCGGCGCGCAAGCTTTATGAGCGGGGTGGGGTACGCGTCCTGCCGGGCAGCTATCTCGCGCGCTGGACTGTGGATTCCTCAGGCGCGGCGGTGGATCCTGGGGAAAACTATGTTCGGCTCGCCCTTGTCCACGATCTTCCGACGACTTTGGAAGCCTTAACGCGCGTTAACCAATTCCTCTGACGGAATCATTATACACCTATTACTTTAACCTTGCGGGGCCGCGCGGCGCCCGGGTGCGGGATTGAGTAATGGCACGTCAGCGGCGCAAATCCGGCGCGCGTCCGAGGCGGACGCAGTCGCAGTTCATTGAAGGGATATTGGAGGCGCTCAAGCGCTTCTGCGTTGCGCGTGCGCTCGATATCGCGGGCATCGCGCTTATCCTGCTCGCGCTGGCAATGTCGCTGGCGCTTATCTCGCATTCGCCGCAAGACCCCTCCTTCACGGTTGCAACTTCAAAGCACGCGAAAAACTGGCTTGGCCCGGTCGGCTCGTACTCTTCGGACTTCCTTTTGCAGACGTTTGGCGCGGCTTCGATCCTTTTGGTGATGCCGTGGTTTGCTTGGGGCACCTGGCTCACCTTCCTGCGCCGCGCGGACAAGGTCGGCCGGCCCTACTGGCTACACGGGTTCACTTGGCTCTTGGCCGCAATGCTGTTCGCAACGTTCGCAAGCGCGTTGCCGTTGCCGGCGAATAATCACATGACGGCATCCGGCGTGGGCGTTGGCGGCCTGTTTGGCGACTTTGTCTTAGGCCGCATCTCAAGCCTTTTGCCGGTCGCACAAGAAGGTCTCATTCACTGGATATCAGGTGCGCTTGCGCTTGTGCTCGGCGCGCTCGCCTTCGGCTATACGGTCGGCCTTACGGGGCGTGACTTTGCGCTGGCCACCGGCGCAGGCGGGCGCGCGAGCTGGCAAGGTTTGAGGTTGCTTGTCCGCAATGCGCGTAAGCTAACAAGCCATGTCGGGCGCTCGCAAATGCCGATGATGCCCCGAGTGCTCCGTAGACGCATCAATCTTGATCCGGACCAAGCCGATAACCAAGCCGTGTTCGATGGTGGCGATTGGAATCATGATTTCGTGCCGGAGCCGATGCTCGATCACCCGCGCCGCACAGAACGGCCGCAGCGCGTTGTGCAACGCATGGAGCCCAAGCTCAAGGCTGGTGCGCGCGAGAAAGCCGAAGCACAATCAAAGCTCGATCTGGGCGATGAGTCGTTCCGCCTGCCGGAGCTTGGCCTGCTCGCCAAGCCCAAGCCCGTCGACGTTCTGGCCGACCTGACGGATGAGGCGCTCGAGCAGAATGCCCGGCTCTTGGAGGGCGTGCTGCAGGATTTCGGCATCAAGGGCGAGATCATCAATGTCTTTCCCGGGCCGGTCGTCACGCTTTACGAGCTTGAGCCGGCGCCGGGCATCAAATCTTCGCGTGTGATCGGCTTGGCCGATGATATCGCGCGCTCGATGAGCGCCGTCTCCGCGCGCGTTGCCGTCGTGCCGGGCAGGAATGCAATCGGCATCGAGCTGCCCAACCGCAAACGTGAGATGGTCGTCTTACGTGAGCTCTTGGCGCATGAATCCTTCGAGCAATCGCCTGAGAAATTGCTTCTGGCGCTTGGTAAGACCATCGGCGGCGAACCGGTTGTCGCCGATCTCGCGCGCATGCCGCATCTACTGATTGCCGGCACAACGGGCTCGGGCAAGTCGGTTGCGATCAACACGATGATCTTGTCGCTCGTCTATCGGCTGACGCCGGCGCAATGCAAGCTGATCCTCATCGATCCCAAAATGCTCGAGCTTTCGGTCTATGACGGCATTCCGCATCTTCTTGCGCCGGTCGTGACCGAGCCCAAGAAAGCGATTGTCGCGCTCAAATGGGTCGTGCGCGAGATGGAAGATCGCTACCGTAAAATGTCGAAGCTCGGTGTCCGGAACATTACCGGCTACAACCAGCGGATGGCGGAAGCGCGCGAATCCGGCGAAGAACTTAGGCGCCAAGTGCAAACTGGTTTTGACCGTGAGACCGGCGAGCCGGTCTATGAAGAAGAAATTCTTTCCCTCGGCGCAATGCCCTTTGTCGTCGTGATCATTGACGAGATGGCCGATCTCATGATGGTTGCCGGAAAGGATATCGAGGGCGCCGTGCAGCGCTTGGCGCAAATGGCGCGCGCGGCGGGCATTCATCTCATCATGGCAACACAACGCCCGAGCGTCGATGTCATCACCGGCACGATCAAAGCCAATTTCCCGACGCGCATCTCGTTCCAGGTAACCTCGAAGATCGATAGCCGTACGATCCTCGGAGAGCAGGGCGCCGAGCAGCTTCTGGGGCAGGGCGACATGCTCTATATGATGGGCGGTGGGCGCATCAAACGCGTCCATGGACCTTTCGTTTCCGACATGGATGTCGAGAAGGTCGTGAGCTTCCTGAAGACACAAGGCACACCGGAATATCTTGATGCCATTACAGCCGAGCCCGACGAAGAGAGCGAAGGCTTCGATCTTTGGGAGCAGGAAGGCATCGCGGACGAGCTTTACGATCGCGCGGTGGCAATCATTGCGCGCGACCGCAAAGCCTCAACGAGTTATATCCAGCGCAAATTGCAGATCGGCTACAACCGCGCTGCGCGGCTTATGGAGCGCATGGAGTCCGAGGGCGTGGTTGGCGCGGCGAACCACGCCGGCAAGCGCGAGATCATGGTCGGCGACCAGAGCGCTTGATCGCTCATGCTTTTGCCCAAATCGCGCACTATATTGGGCACTATGAAAGCTCTTGTTTCGATCGCCGCTGTCCTGTTCATCTGCGCTTCATCGGCATATGCGCTCGATGCGCCCGAGAAAATCGCCGCTACCCAGGCAGCCGTCTCGCCTGCGGCTGATGCCAGCCAGCTTGCGCGGCTCAGCGCCAAGCTCAATTCAATCACGACGCTTAAGGCGAATTTTACCGAGGTCGATCCGCAAGGTACGGCAACGGGGCGTTTTTATCTGTCCCGTCCAGGCGGTGTGCGCTTTGAATATGATCCGCCGCGCCAAGTTCTGGTCATCGCGAATGACCGCGTGGTTTCCGTGCAAGACCGCAAAGGCGTCAATCCTTATCGCGTCGGTGTCAGCCAGACACCGCTCAAGCTTCTGCTCAAGCCCAGCATCGATCTTTCGCGTGATGCGCAGATCACAGACATCCATCGCGCAAACGGCAAGCTCTACATGACCGCGATGCAAACCAAGGGCTATGGACAGGGCGAAGTGACGTTTATCTTCTCGGAGCCGTCGCTACAGCTCGAGCGCTGGATCGCAACCGACCCGACCGGTGCGCAAACCATGGTGACGCTCAATTCAGTGCAGTCGGGCGCCCCGCTGGATAAGTCGTTGTTCAAGCTGCCGGAGATCACGACCAATACCGGCATTGGGCCGATCCGTTAGAGCAAATGACAAAGCGCGACCGGCCGATCGTCGGCATCCCGTGTGACCGCAAGATGTTCAGCGGACTACCCTATCATGCGGTCGGCGAGAAATATATCGATGCGGTGAGGGACGTTGCGGGCGCGCTGCCGCTGCTGATCCCAGTCACCAAAGAGCCGCTCAATATCGAGGAGCTGCTCGGTGTGATCGACGGGCTGTTCCTTCCCGGCGCGACTTCGAATGTTGCCTCGCGGCACTATAAGGGACCGGAGATGGGTGCGCTCGTCGATGAAGCGCGTGATGAGACGAGCTTGCCATTGATCAGGATGGCGATTGATCGGGGCACGCCGGTGTTCGCCGTGTGCCGGGGCCTTCAAGAGCTCAATGTCGCGCTTGGTGGCGCTCTCGATCAGAAGATCGAGGCGTTGCCCGGTCGGTTCGACCACAGCGAGAAGCCGGGGCTGCCCGAAGAGCAGCGCTATGGGCCGGCCCATCTTGTTGAGGTGATCCCCGGCGGCATGCTCGAAGAGCTGACCGGGACGCAGCAGTTTGAGGTCAATTCCCTGCATTCTCAGGGCATTTCACGCCTAGCGCGGGGCCTGAGCGTCGAGGCACGGGCGGCCGACGGCACCATCGAGGCAGTCTCCAGGCCTGACTCGCCCGGATTTGTCCTTGCGGTTCAATGGCATCCGGAGTGGCGGGCGGCCGGCAATCCGGTCTCGGTCAAGCTGTTCGAGGCTTTTGGGGTCGCACTGCGGGAGTGGCGCCAAAGACGGCAGAAAAGCTAGCTTCGACGAGGCGGCGGGGCCACAGCGCTCAATAATCCGCGAACCCTCCGCCAGAGCTGCCTCTCCCGCTTGTTTTTGATTGGTTAAGATTTAACATTCTGGAGCTGTGCCAGGGGGATTGGGCATGACTGCAGTCACGCAGCATTTGGGCGAGTTGATGGGGCGGGGCGACGGTGAAGTCGCCGGCCAAGCTGCGCAATCGGCCGATCTTGCGGGCGCCGCCACCCAAAGCTCATCAGCTGCGGCGAGTGCGGCCCAAAGCACGGATGCGGCCAACCAAGTCGCACATGCCGTTCCGGCACATGCGCTCGATGCCTATGCCTTTCCATTCCAATCACATCAGGTGTTCGGCTTGTTGCCGCATTCGATCGGCGACAAGGCCGAGAGCCTGTGGTCGATCGCGCATCAGCTTGCCACCAGCACGAGCGCGCTTTCGCTCGCCGTCGGTGGCGTGCTGGTTGGCGCTCTTGCGGTAGCGACTGTCTCGACCGCGCGCGTGTGGCGGCGCGGCGAAGAGTTCGCCGTTGCGAGCTTTGGCGACCGGTTGACCAAAGTCGGCACGCGCTATGCCGTGCGTCAGGATGCGCCGATCTCTGCCTTTGCCGACAAGCATGGCATCGTGCGCAAGCCCAAGGCCGCCGCGGACGCGTCAGTTGATCAGCCTACGGAGGAAGTGGTCAGTCAGGCAGAATTGCCTGCAGCGCAAGAGCCGCAGCCACAAGATCCGGTGAAGCCTGGACAGGATACGTGGCGCTCGCGGCGTGAAGCGCAAGGGCGCAAGAACGAGCCCGCGAACGAGATGAAACGGCCGGAGCCCGCACCGCAGCCGAAAGCGGAGCGCGATGAGCCCGTGCATATCGAGCCAATTGTCGTTTTGCCTGAGGCGAAGGTGCCGGCCGCGCCGCCTGCGAAAAAGCCGGCAGCTAAGCCTGCCGCAGCGCCGCCGCCTGCCACCAAGACCAAAGCGCCCGAATCCGCGCCGCCGCTGGTTGCTACGGATGAGACCAAGCGGCCCAAGACGGTCCGGCGCCAATTGTTTCGTCGCGCAGCGAGCGCGGTGAGCTATCCGGGCATTTTCCACGGCTCTTATGGATCGTTCCAGCAAACCGACCGGCTGTTCGCGCGCGATTACCTCAAGCAGACCAATGACGCATTCGAGGCGGCCTACCTCAAGGGCAAGGGGCCGAATCTCGCGACACTCAGAGTGGGCGACAATCATCGCGCCGAGCGCCTGTTTATGATGGCGACGCGCGCTTCATTCGAAGACCCGCAAACGGCGCTTGCGGCGCTATGGCAGGCCGTCGATGAGGACCGTTCCGATGCGGTCGCGTGGCTCAGGCTGGCGCATTTTTATCTTGAGCTGGGCGAATTCGATCGCGCAAGCCGCATTCTCGAGCCGCTTCAGGCGCAGGCCGAAAAGCTGGGTCTTAACATCGTCGTTGCCGCGGCCGCCAACAGCCTCGCCAAGGTTGCGGCCCAGCGCGGCGAGCTTGAACCGGCGCGCAAGCTGTTTCAGGTCTCGATCGAGAATGCGCAAAAGACCGACAATCCCTTCATGCAGGGTGTTGCACACGCCAATGCCGGCTTGCTCGAAGCTTCACGCAAGCGCTTCGAGCCGGCGCGGTCATTGCTTCAACGCGGCGTCAAAGGGTTCGAAGCCTGCGAGGAACGAGTCTCGGCTGCACGCACCAAGCTTGCGCTTGGAATCGTTCATATGAATACGGGCGATGAGGACGCTGCGGAAAGGGCGTGGAGCGATGCGGCCACGACATTGCATGGCGCTGGGTTTGAAGATGAAGCCGCGCAAGTGCAGCGCTGGCTCGCTGGCGATGGCACGCCTGACGCCATCATCATTTGATCCGTGGGCTGATCAAGCCGCCATTATTGTTTCCAGCCAGTCGAGCGCATCATTGGTGATGGCTTGCCAGCCGGGCTCGGCGATCAGCCAATGGCCCATTTCCGGGTAGACACGATAGGTCGCTCTGTTGCGGTAGCGCGCCGCGATGCGCCTGACCGTGTCCGGCGGATTGAGGGTGTCGAACTCGCCGGCGGCGCAGAACACGGGGCATGTGACATCATGTGCGACGACAGCTGTCGCGCGCGAGAAGTCGAGCCACCACTGGAAAATCTCGAACATTGCCCGGCCCGATTCCGGCACCATCTGCTGAAAGGTGCGGCGCCGCACGTCGGGCGGCAGGCGATTGAGAGTGAGATCGGCCGCCACCTCAAAAGTCGGGGCGAGCGCTTGCTCCCAATAATGACCGTTGAGATAGAGTCCGAAGCCGGAAGCGAACTCGTTCCAGTGTCCGGGCAGAACACCCCACGGTGCTGAAGGTGCAAGCAGCACAAGCGCTTTCGCGCGCCCGCCCGCAGCGAGCATTTGCGCGATCAGCCCGCCCATCGAGTGGCCGACGATGACCGGCGGCTCGTTCAGATCGTCGATCAGGCGCGCAAGATCCTGCGCATAATCCGTGATGCTCGTCGTGCCAAGCGCGTTCAGCGCACCACGATCCAAGGGCGGTGTGTGATGGCGCAGATCCGGTGCATGCGTCGCATAACCCATTCGCTCGAACACGCCGATCATGTTGGCGAGAGATTGCGCGCGGCAAAATGCGCCGTGGATAAAAAGTGCAGCCGGCCTTTGGGACACGTGGGGCGCTCGGAGATCGTCAACGGATGAGTGGGACAGCGAGCGGAGCAAATTCCTTCACCACTTGCTCATAGACGGCGCGCTTGAATGGGATGATGAGATCGACGACTTCGCTGAGCCTGACCCACTTCCAATCGTCGAATTCGGGTGGATGGTGCGCGCGCAGGTTAACGTCGGCGTCTGTGCCTTGAAAGCGCAGCGCGAACCATTTCTGCCGTTGGCCGCGAAACCGGCCACGCAAGGCGCGCCCGAGCATCGGTCGCGGCAGCTCATAGGTCAGCCAATCCCTCGCTTCGCCGATGATCTCAGCTCTCGTGGTGCCGACCTCTTCGCCCAGCTCGCGCAGCACGGCCTCGCGGGGGGATTCGCCATGGTCTATGCCGCCTTGCGGCATCTGCCAGTGAACCCGCTCGTCTGAGGTGATCCGGTGGCCGACGAAGACGAGGCCATCGGCATTGATCAGGGTGATCCCCACGCAAGAGCGATAGGGCAGGCTGTCAGGAGCGCTCGGAGGAGTGGTGCTCATTGCTCTTCTTGTTATCGGATTTCTTCGCCGACGTCTCGGGTGGGGCTTCAGGTGGTAGGATTTGAACAGAAACAGGCTGAAGAACAAGGCCCTTGGCCTTCAGCGTGTCGGTCCAGCGGATCAACCGGTCGACCGCGACAGGATAAAGATCCATAGCGCCGATCGCGCGGCCTTGCTCGATTGCCAGGCGCTCGAATTCGATCAAGGAGAGCGCCATACCATCCGCACTCGGACGATCGTCGAGGCGCCGGTCGACAGTGCCTGAAAGCGTGCCCACTTGGCGCGTGATGCGCGGTATCTTGCTCACCGGCGAGCGGCCATCATCGAGGACGATGAGGCCACGATCAGCGGCGTCTTTGACGATCGGCAGAAGTGCTGGCTCGGAGGTTGCAAAACGCGCCCTTCCGGTGAGCAGAAGACCGACATAGCCCACCGCTTCGCCCATGGCGCGGTGCAGGCGATCGAGATTGCTCGATTCCGGCTGATCGACCAGAAGAACCAGCGGGCCCGGATCGCTCTGCGGATAGTCGAAGGGCTCGAGCGGCACTTGTATAAAATATTCATGGCCGTTCTCGCGCGCCAATTGAGTGAGCTGCGCGAGATCGCGTGCGTACGGGCTGAAGGCGAGTGAAATTGCCGGCGGCAGGCGCATGATTGCATCGCGCGTCTCCGGAATGTCGAGGCCAAGCCCGCTCACCACAACGGAGACGATCGAGCCTTGCTGCGAGAGCACCGCAGGACGTGCAAAGAATTTAGCCGGTGTCACGCCTTCGGTGAAATCTTCTCGATTGGCCCGTACGGCCCTGGCTCGAGAAACGGCGCGAAGGCCGGGTCGATCACCAGCGCGTCTTGGTGTGCCGCCGTCTGACCTTGTGCCGCGTGATGGAGAGATATGGCCATGCGCGTCGGCGAAGTTGACGACAAGCGCAGGCGTGGCACGCTGCGCATTGCCGAGCACCAGAGCGAAAATGATCGCGGCCGATGCGCTCGCCGCCGCGATCATGGCGGCGTCAGCGAGTGATTCTCCGTATACGGACCGGCCAGGGCGGCGATGGCGGCGCTTCAGCTTTCGCGGACCCGTCGCCGGCCTTGCGCTTCAGAAGGTTGCGCAAAGGCAATCGCGCCAGCAAGGCTGGCGCGAAACTGAAGAGCTGTGAAAGCCGGAGCATGGCCCCGACTTTCGTCCTGACTGGTTAATGGGCGGTAATTCCCGCGCCGTTTGCTGATCCTGGCGCAGTCGCTGGCGCCTGCGCCGAAGCTTGGGCAGCACGCTTCTGGGCGGCCTGGGCTGCTGGTCCTTCATGCAGGAACTTGATCGCAGCATCGAGCTGGACGTCCGGCTGGCCCTTGGCCATGCCGGTGATCGGATCCCTTTCAACAGGCTTCGCCGGCTGCTCAGGGAGCGGCACCGGCTTGTCATTCACCTGCTGCTTGGCCGTCTTAGGTGCCTTCGCGCCCAGCGGGTTCGCCAAGTGGTTCGGCAATTGCGCTTCGCCATTGCCGGTCTCTTGCTCGCCCTCAACGCCGGGCTGCTCAACCACGATGTCAGGCTCAATGCCGGTCGCCTGGATCGAACGTCCCGACGGTGTGTAATAGCGCGCCGTGGTCAGGCGCATCGCGCCGTCGGCGCCGCCCGAGAGCGGAATGATCGTCTGCACCGAGCCTTTGCCGAAGGAGCGCGTGCCCATCATCGTCGCGCGCTGATGGTCCTGCAAAGCACCGGCGACAATCTCGGAAGCGGAGGCCGAGCCGCCATTGATCAACACGACCACCGGCTTGCCGGCAATCAGATCGCCTGAACGTGCATTGTAGCGCTGAATGTCGTCCGAACGGCGGCCACGGGTCGAGACGACCTCGCCATGATCCAAAAAGTCATCGCAGACCGAGATGGCTTGATCGAGCAGGCCGCCCGGATTGTTGCGCAAGTCGAGCACGTAGCCGGAGACCTTCTTGCCGCCGCCCGCCTTCTGGCTGATCGATGCGATCGCCTTCTCCAGCCCGGTGTCGGTCTGTTCGTTGAAGGTGGTGATGCGGATATAGCCGACATCGCCTTTGAGCATGCTCTTCACGGACTTGATCCGTACGATGTCGCGCTTCATCGTGACGTCGAAGGGCTGGGTGTCCTTGCGCAGGATGGTGACCGTGATCGAAGTGTTCACCGGCCCGCGCATCAGATCGACTGCTTGGTTGAGCGTGAGGCCCTGAATCGGCTGGCCGTTGATCTGGCTGATGAGATCGCCGGTCTTGAGGCCGGCACGCTGCGCAGGCGTATCGTCGATCGGCGAGACGACCTTGACCAAGCCGTCTTCCATCGTGACTTCGATGCCAAGCCCGCCAAACTCACCGCGGGTCTGTACCTGCATGTCCTTATAGGTCTCGGCATCCATATAGCTCGAATGGGGATCGAGCGAAGTGAGCATGCCGTTGATTGCCGAGTCGATCAGCTTCGAATTCGTCTACCGGCTCGACATAGTCCGAGCGCACACGCTCAAAGACGTCGCCGAACAGGTTGAGCTCGCGATAGGTGTCCGCGCCAACCGCCTCGGCCGAAGGCGCAAACGCCTGCAAGCCGAAAACGGCAGTCGCCGTCAGCGCCACGCCAGCTACCATGCCAATTGCCACACCACGCATCCAGATCAGCCTTCCTTGGTTACGCCTGCCAGCCAGGGCAGAGGATCGAACGACTCACGCGCCCGGCGGAATTCGAGATAGAGCTCCTTAGGGCCGGCTTCGCCGTCTTCGGCCATGCGTCCAACCGGTTCGCCAGTGAGCAGCCACTGACCGACATCCGCATCCACATGAGCCATGCCCGCTAGAATAATAAGGTAATTGCCGCTCGCTTCAACGATCAACACATTGCCGTAGGTCTTCAAAGGTCCGGCATATTTTACCAGACCATCAAAGGGCGCGACGACCTGTGCCCCGGGACGGGTCCCGATCTTGATCCCCTTGGTCAAGCCGCCGCTGTCATTAGGCACGCCGAACTTTTCCACCACCTTACCAACGGCCGGCATTCTGACGTGACCTTTCGCATCTGCGAAGGTTAATGGCCCGGAACCGGCGCTGGCCCAGACCTCATCATGAGGGCGGTCCGCCGTAGAGTTAGAATTTGTTAACTCTTGGCCACCGTCTCCAAGATCCTCGACCAGGCCCTTCAATGAGTTGGCTTTGCGGCCAAGCTCGGCGGCCTTTTGTGCTTCCGGCGAATCGTCAAGGCCAAGCTGGAGCCGGTGCTCGTCGCGCGCCGCGACAATACCTGCCAGAGCTTTGCGGCCGGCCTCCAGATCCTGAGTCGCCGCAACCAGGGCCTTATGCTCTTCAGCCGCGCGCTCGCGCACGAGCTGGAGGCCCTTCAGCTCTTTGGCCAGGCTGTCCGCCTGCGCTCTTAACCGCGGCACGATATCGCTTAGCAGAATCGCGCTGCGCACGGCATCGGTCGCGTCTTCTGGGCGTACTGCAAGGGCAGGCGGCTTCTGCTTTTCCAAGAGCTCGAGCGCGGCGAGCGTGTCCGTCAGTTGCGAGCGGTCGAGCTTGAGCTTGGACAGGATCTGCGCTTCGCGCTGATTAAGCACATCGAGATTATCTTCGGACAGGCTGACCGCGAGCTCCTTGTTTTGTACTGTCGCGGCAAGGCCAATGGCCTTGGCTTTGAGATTGGCGTTTTCCAGTTCGAGGCGATGTTGTTTTTGATCTTGCTCGTCTCTTGCCGTCTGCGCGCGCGCGATATCGGCCTTCAATCGCGCCGTGTCGTCGGCCGAGGTTGAAGGCGCATTGCTTTGAATCTCATCTGTCGGCCGCGCGATCGGAATCGGTGCGTCTTGGGCAGACGCCGCCGCGCTTGCAAGCGATAAGGCTGCAATCAAGATGGCAGCGCGCCGAGGATCAGGCAGGCTCATGCGCGGCATGGGCCGAGCCTTTCGATGACGTTGTGGCGGAAAGCAGTGAGTGGCCGGTCATTTCAGGCGGCTCAGCAAGACCCATCAGCGCCAGCACGGTGGGCGCTATGTCGGCGAGCTTGCCGTTCTCAAGCGCAACTGGGCGGTCGAGCGCCTGAGAATTAACGAGGAAGATCGGCACGTCAAATGTCGTGTGTGCGGTGTGGGGCGCGCCGGTCACGGGATCCTTCATCATCTCGATATTGCCGTGATCCGCCGTCACGAGCATTACCCCGCCAACCGATTTGAGCGCACCTTCAAGCCTGCCAAGGGAATGATCGATGGTTTCGATCGCCTTGATCGCCGCAGGCATTATTCCCGTGTGGCCGACCATGTCGGGATTGGCGAAATTAACCACGATGAGATCGAACTTGTTCGATGTAATCGCACCGCAAAGCCGATCTGTCACTTCGTTCGCCGACATTTCCGGTTGAAGATCGTAAGTCGCGACCTTCGGCGAGGGAATCAAGATGCGCTCTTCGCCGGGGAACTCGGCTTCGCGTCCGCCGTTCAAGAAGAATGTCACATGCGCGTATTTCTCGGTCTCGGCGATGCGGAGCTGCGTGAGGCCTTTGCTGGCCACCCATTCGCCCAGCGTGTCTTTGAGCGATTCGGGCGGAAACAGTGTTTCGAGCTCGGTTGCCAGCTCATCGGAATATTCGCTCATGCCGGCTTTTGCGGCGAATTTGATCCGGCGTGGCCGGGCGAATTCCTTAAAGCCCGGCATGACCAGCGCAGCGAGAATCTCACGCACGCGATCGGCGCGGAAATTTGCGCACAAAAGCCCGTCGCCGTCCTTCATCCCGCCAAAGCCCGCGATTACGCGCGGCAAGACGAATTCATCGGTTTTGTCTTCGGCATAAGAGGCTTCGATTGCGGCCTTGGCGCTTGGCGCCGCAATGCCATTGCCCTCGGCAATTGCGCGGTAGGCCTTTTCAACGCGGTCCCAGCGCTTGTCGCGATCCATGGCATAATAGCGGCCCGAGATCGTTGCGATGCGCACATTCTTTGTGCCGGCTAGATCGCTTTCGAGCTTGGCAACAAACTCCAGCGCGCTCTGTGGTGGCGTATCGCGCCCATCGAGAAAGCCATGAATGGCAACAGGTACACCTGCATCATCGAGCGTCCGCGCCAGCGCTACGATATGGTCTTGATGTGAGTGCACGCCGCCGGGCGATACGAGCCCGAGCAAATGGCAGGTGCCGCCCGAGGCTTTGAGCTTGGCGATCAGATCCTTGAGCGCCGCGATCGATTTGAATGAGCCGTCAGCGATTGCGGCATCGATGCGCGGCAAATCCTGCATCACCACGCGCCCGGCGCCGATATTCATGTGACCGACCTCGGAATTGCCCATCTGTCCGGCGGGTAATCCGACGGCAAGTCCGGATGTCGCGATGAGCGCATGGGGCTCTTCGCTCATTAGCCGCTTCAGCACAGGCGCCTTGGCGAGCGCAATTGCGTTATCGCGCGTCTCATCTCTATGGCCGAAGCCGTCCAGGATGCACAGCACAACCGGCCTGATCTTGGAACTCTTATCGGTCATTGGTCTTTCGGCGCGTCATGCTCGCTGACCCATGTGGCAAGCGCTTCAAGTTCCTCATCGCTCACTTGTTCCGTTGTGAGCGGCGGCATTTGCATCCCACCATATCTCACCATCGATTTGACTTGATCGGGTGAGGGGTGCTTGCCGAGGATTTCCGGCGCAACGCCGGTGTCGTGGCAGGCATGGCAAGTCTCATCCCACACTTCCTGCGGCGATCGTTCGGCGCTTGCCGAATAGCTCAAGACCGGCAAAATCGTGAGGCCGAGCGTTGTGGCCAAGCCCAAATACAAGATGCGTCTTCCCGTCACTTTCAAAATCCATTCCCCCCTTCTTGCGTAATCTAGGCCGGCCTATTTCCGGTGATAAGGGTGGCCGTCCAGCAGGCTTGCGGCGCGGTAAAGCTGCTCGGCGATCATGGCGCGAGCGAGGCGATGCGGCCAAGTCAGTTTGCCCAGCGAGAGCACCATATCCGCAGCTTTGCGCTCCGCATCGCTCAGCCCATCCGCTGCGCCGATGATGAAGGCGGTTTCCGGCACGCCGGAGTCGCGCCAGTCAGCTAAGAGCTCTGCAAAGTTCCGCGTCGTGATCGCCTGGCCGGTTTCGTCGAGCGCAATTTTTCGCGCAGATTTCGGCGAGCCTTCGATGGCTGCGCTCAAGGCACGTGCGATCTGCCTTTTGTCCTTGCGCTCGTCGATCTCGGTGATCTCAAGCGGACCAAGGCCCGCCGGCGCCGGCTTGAGGCGTGCACGATAGGTCTCGACCAGCTCGTGCTCGGGGCCTGACTTCAGCCGGCCGACCGCAATGATCCTGAGATGCAAGGCTTAGTGCGCGCGCGCGTGCGGCGCCTCTTCCAGCCAAAGCCGCTCCAGCCGGTAGAATTGGCGCACCTCGGGGCGGAAAATGTGGACGATCACATCGCCCGCATCGACCAGGACCCAATCGCAGCTTGGCAAGCCCTCGACTTGCACGTCTTGGGCGCCAAGCTCTTTGAGCCGCTTGATCACATGATCGGCAATCGCGCCGACATGCCGGCTCGAGCGTCCGCTAGCGATGATCATGGAGTCGGCGAGTGAGGATTTTCCCGCAAGATCGATAGAGACAAGGTCCTCGGCTTTGTTGTCTTCAAGGCAGTCCTTGATTGCCTGTAAGAGAGGCCCGGTCGCGAGTGCAGCGGATTTGGGCGCCGCTGCGCGCAAAGGATGGGGAGTCAGTTTCCTTCATCTCCGTTGGCCATGCCGGCGAACCATTTCGCCGTCACGGGCTTTGCCGGAAGCGTCCCAATCCGGAACCGTCCAGTCTGGCGACAATATAGCACGGGGAAGCGACAATCCCACGACCTCTTGTGTGGATTTAGCGGGATTTTGAGGGCCATTCGCCTCTTGCGCGAATGGCCGAGGCCGACTCATCCCGGTGGGTGGTCGAAATGAACACCCAGGCTGGCGGCTTGCGGGTCGCGAGGGTGGCCGCGGCACGCAGCGGCAGCCGGGCGCGGGCATAGCGGTGGGCGGCTTTGGCGGCGAGCGCCGAGCGGTCATAGCCGGGGCGGGCGAGCACGGCGATGGGGATCGTCTCGAAGATGCGGGTCCAATTTCGCCAGCGCGATAGCTGGGCAAGATTGTCCGCCCCAATGAGAAGCACAAAGCGGGTGCGTGGATAACGGCGCTTCAATCGCGCGATGGTGTGGGCCGTATAGATGAGGCCCTCGCGCGCCTCGAAATCCGAGATCGTGATCTTGGGATGCGCGGCGATCTTGCGCGCCTCTTCGATGCGTGAAGCGCGGTCGGCCATGTCGCCCGCAGCCTTTAGCGGGTTTTGCGGCGAGACCAGCCAGACAATCCGGTCGAGCTTCAAGACATCAAGCGCGGCGAGCGAGATTGCGAGATGGCCTTGATGCGCCGGATTGAAGGAGCCGCCAAGAAGGCCAATTCTCAGGCCCGACAGAAAATCAGCATCGCTCATTCACGCATCCCCATGCGATACGCTATCGAGGTGGCCGTAATCATTGTAGCGGATGAGCCTGATGCGTGCGGATGAGAAATCCCATTCTGTGATGCTGGCATTTTCCGGGTCGAGATAGGCGCGGTTTGCATCGCTCTGTACACGGAGTAAGATCAGCATCGACATCATGACGACTTCGCCATGCGTTATAGCGACAATCGTCTTACCTTTGTGTTGAGCTTTGAGCGCTTCGAGCTCACCATGCACTCTGTCCTTGAATCTATTCCAACTGTCGCCGCCATGTGAGATGGGCCGATCCGGGAATTCCTCAAGATCAAAATAGCCGAATTTCATTTCATATTCGGCGTGCAGCATGCCGTCGGCTTCTCCGGGGTCGAAGCTTGCCAGCGAGGGCTCCTCCGTGATGGAGACGCCGAGTTCTTCAGCAATGATGCCGGCGGTCTCCTGCGCACGGGCGACAGGGCTTGTGAGGTAGATGGCATCTTCAAGTGCCGTTTGCTTGAGGCGCGCTGCAAGGGCTGCCGCTTGAAGGCGCCCCAACTCGCTGAGGCCGGTGCATCCTTTGAGCCCCGCCATAACCCTTTGCTCTTTGTGTTTGGAATGGCCGTGCCGGATGAGGAGAAGTCGCATCAGGATCTGATCTGACCTTGTCCACGGACGATGAACTTGTAGCTCGTCAGCTCGCGCGCGCCGACGGGCCCGCGCGCATGGATCTTCGAGGTCGAAATGCCGATCTCCGCGCCCATACCGAACTCGCCGCCATCGGCGAATTGTGTTGAAGCGTTGTGGAGCAGAATCGCCGAGTCGATGCCGCCGAGGAAAGCTTCGACGGTGCGCGCATCATCCGCAATGATGGCTTCGGTGTGATGCGAGCCATACATTTCGATGTGCTCGATCGCGCCTTTGACGCCATCGACAGTCCGTACCGAGATGATTGCCTCGAGATATTCGGTGCGCCAATCCTCTTCGGTCGCAGGTGTGACGCGGCTGTCGGCGGCCTGGGTGGCGGTATCGCCGCGCACGGCGCAACCCGCAGCGATCAGGGCTTCGACGAGCGGCTTGAGATGTGTCTGGTGCGCAGGCCTTGTCGACAAGCAATGTCTCAGCGGCCCCGCAAATGCCGGTGCGCCGCATTTTGGCATTAACAACAATGCGCTTCGCCATCTCCAGATCGGCGGATTTGTCGACATAGACATGGCAAAGGCCTTCGAGATGGCCGATCACCGGCACGCGTGCTTCTCTTTGCACGCGGGCGATTAAGCTTTTGCCGCCGCGTGGCACGATAACATCGATAAACGCAGTCATCTCGCCGAGCATAACGCCGACCGCGCGCCGGTCGGTTGTCGGCACAAGCTGGATTGAGTCCTCAGGCAGCCCGGCTTTGCGCAAGCCTTCCTTGAGGCAAGCGTGGATGGCACGCGAGGATCCAATCGCTTCCGAGCCGCCCCGTAAGATCACCGCATTGCCGGATTTGAGGCAGAGCGCACCCGCGTCTGCCGTCACATTGGGGCGGCTCTCATAGATGATGCCGATCACACCGAGCGGCACGCGCACTTTGCTGATCTTGAGCCCATTGGGCCGCGTCCAATGCTCGATCTTGGAGCCGATTGGATCGGGGAGTGCGCCGATATCATCGAGCGCTTGCGCGATACCTTCAATGCGCTTTTCGTCGAGCTTTAGCCGGTCGACCATCGCGGGCGTGAGGTTATTGTCGCGTGCGCGCGCCAGATCTTCAGCGTTTGCCGCAAGCAGCTCTTTGCCGCTCCGGCGCAGAGCAGCAGACATGGCCGCAATGGCTGTGTTCTTCTCCTCTGTTGTCGCATGCGCGAGGCGGGCTGATGCCGCACGCGCTTTCCGCCCGATCTCGATCATCCGTGAGCGGATTGCCTCGTCGGTTTCAATTGCGTTGGCTTCGGCGAGACTCATGATTTCACCTCGGCTGTCTCCGGCTCTCCGGCACTCATCAATGTCAGGTCGTCGCGGTGGATCATTTCTTCGCGGCCTTCAAAGCCTAATGTGGCGGCGATCTCGACGCTCTTCTTGCCCATAATGGCGCACGCGCGATCATTGTCATAGGCGATAAGCCCGCGTGCGATCTCGATGCCTTCGAGCGTTGTGACGGAAACCGCATCGCCGCGCTCGAACTTGCCCGAGACGGTCTTGACGCCCGCTGGAAGAAGGCTCATGCCGCGCCGCAGTGCCCGCTCGGCGCCGGGATCGATCGCGAGCACGCCCTTCGGCGCAAGAGAGCCTGCGATCCAGTGCTTGCGCGCCTGCACAGGGCTCGCGGAAGCGACGAACCAAGTGCAATTGGCACCGGCTTCGATAGCCGAGAGCGGCGCAGCGACGTGGCCGTCGGCGATCACGGTGTGGCAGCCGGCACCGGTTGCGATGCGTGCCGCTTCGATCTTGGTCACCATGCCGCCCGATCCCAATTGCGTTGCGTCCTTCGGCGGCACTGCGCCGGCGAGCTTGATGATCTCGGGCGTGATCGCTTTGACGCGCGGGACGAGCTGCGAGGCGCCGCCTTTGCGCGGATCATCCGTATAAAGACCATCGATGTCGGAGAGCAGAACCAGCCAATCGGCCGATACCATTCCGGCCATGCGTGCGGCTAAGCGGTCATTGTCGCCATAGCGGATCTCGCTTGTCGCCACTGTATCGTTCTCGTTGATCACGGGGATGGCGCCGAGCTTGAGCAATGTCTGCATCGTGGAGCGCGCGTTCAGATAGCGCCGGCGGCTTTCGGTGTCGTTGAGGGTCACCAACACCTGCGCAACGGTCAGCCCGTGCGCTTCGAGCGCCGAGCGCCAGGCATGCGCAAGATCGATTTGGCCGACTGCCGCTGCGGCTTGGCTCTCCTCAAGGCGAAGCACGCGGTTGTCGAGCTTGAGCTTGTGGCGGCCGAGCGCGATCGCTCCGGACGAGACAAGGATCACGTCCTGGCCGCGTGCTTTCAGGCGCGCAATGTCGGATGCAAGCGCGGTGAGCCAGGCCCCGTTTATGCCCAGGCTCTTGCGGTCGAACAAAAGGCTCGAGCCGATCTTGACCACTACGCGCTTGGCTTTGGCAAACCCGCTCGCTGCGTCGCTCGCTTTGCTCATGGCGTCCATGGTTCCATTTGCGCTTCTGGGTGCTCTTGGCTCGCGGCTGATTCGGCCTCGGCCAACGATCAGCCAGTGCGCGCAATAGCTCTTGATGCCTTTGCCCGAAACTGCCGAGATCTCGAACACTTTGCTCTTGCATGCTCGGGTGAGTTCCGCAGTGCGCTCTTCAACAATTTCTTCGGTCAGCGCATCGCATTTGTCGAGCGCGACGATCTCCGGCTTGCCCGCCAGCTCCTCGCTATAGGCCGCGAGCTCGGTACGCACTGTCTCGTAAGTCTCGGCGACATTGTCTTGCGTGCCGTCGACTAAGATGCAAAAGTGCGCGGCAGCGTTCAATATGTTTGAGGAACTTGATGCCGAGCCCGGCGCCTTCGCTTGCGCCTTCGATCAATCCGGGAATGTCGGCGAACACAAGCGTGCGCGTATCGATGCTCACGACGCCAAGCCCGGGATGAAGTGTGGTGAAGGGATAATCCGCGATCTTGGGGCGCGCTGCGCTGACCGCAGAGAGAAATGTCGACTTGCCGGCATTGGGCAGACCGATAATGCCGACATCGGCAATCAGCTTGAGGCGCAAGAGCAATGTCATCTCGATGCCGGGCTGGCCGGGATTGGCACGGCGTGGCGCTCTGTTGATCGAGCTCTTGAATTGCGCGTTGCCCCATCCGCCATTGCCGCCTCTGGCGATCAGCACTTTGTCGCCGACTTCCTTGAGATCCGCGATGAGATCACCGGTCTCTTCGTCGAGGATCTCGGTGCCCGCGGGCACGCGCAAGACGACATCGTTGCCGCCGGCGCCGGTGCGGTTCTTGCCCATGCCATGCCCGCCGGTCGCGGCCTTATAGTGCTGCTGATAGCGGTAATCGATCAGCGTGTTGAGGCCCTCACAGGCCTCGGCCCAGACATCGCCGCCTCTGCCGCCATCGCCGCCGTCGGGCCCGCCGAACTCGATGAATTTCTCGCGATGAAACGCAACCGCGCCGCCGCCGCCATCACCGGAGCGGACATAGATTTTGGCCTCGTCGAGAAACTTCATGAGCGCAAGGCCTGCCATCGCTCGCGCGTCAGCTCAAGGCGGATGCGCGCAACCATCATTTGCCGCGAGACATAATAGCGCTCGCCGCGTTCAATTTCCACGAAGCCCAATTTTGTCAGCACATTTCCTGAGGCGGGATTATCGGCGGCATGTCCCGCAGTGAGCTTAACACAAGGCGCCCGGCCAAAGGCGAAATCGATCGCAAAGCCGGCGGCTTCCGTTGCATAGCCTTTGCCCCAAGAGCCGGGCAGCAGCCAATAGCCAAGATCGCCTTGAGAGGCTTCAAAGTCGACGGCAACAATCCCGCAAAATTCGCCATCACTTATCGTCCAGCAATAGCCGGTGCCCTCAAGCGCGCGGCGCTGCATATTGGGGAAATAGGCCCGCGCATCCGCTTCCCGATAAGGGAACGGAATTGCGGAAATGTTTCGCGCGATGCGCCAATCACTCAAACCGCGCATAAGGTCGGGCAGATCGTCGTCGGTGACGAGGCGGAGCGTCAGGTGCGCTGTACGGGTTACTGGGGCCGACATCGTAGTCTCACCCGTCATCCCGGACGCGATGCAGCACGAAGTGATGCTTCGCAGATCCGGGATCTAGTCGGCTGATCCGGAGATCCCGTGTCAGCAGTGCACCACTTCGCGATGCACTGCGCACGGGATGACGAGATATGTCGTACCTCATGGCGCGAACCGGGCAATATAGGCGCCGCGGCGCATCAGGCCTTCCGCGTCATGGCGCGCAGCGAGGCCTGCCGCCGCAAATGCCGATTGGTAATCGGCATCATCAAAGAGGACGATATCGTGCTGCTCGGTCAGATATTCAACGCCTTCGGCGCGTGACACCAGATAATGAAACGTCAAGGCAATCTCCTTGCCGGTGCGCTCAAAATAGCTCATGCGGCAAATTTTGATGCGATGATCGACATATTGGCCGTTGGGCGTGTAGTGGGCCCATTTTTCAGGCGTGACGAATGGCTCGATAAACATCACGCCCGAAGGCTTCAAATGCTTCGCCATCGTTACAATTGCGGCAGATAACCTATCGGGCGTGCGCGTATAGGCGATCGAGCTGAACAGGCACGCAACGACATCGAATTTCGTGCCGAGATCGAAATCTGTCATATCGCCCTGGTGAAAGGCGATGCCGGGATTCTTCTCGCGCGCGATTTCGAGCATGCCGGCATCGAGATCCATGGCTTCGATCTCATAGGCAAAGCGCAAATGCGGAATATGCGCGCCGGTCCCGCAGGCGACATCAAGAAAGCTTGCACCCTCCGTGATGCCTTCGCGCGTGATCACCTCGCGCAAAATTCGTGCTTCGCGGGGATAATCCTTCCACGAATAAACCGCGTCATAAAGATCCTGGGTGCGGCTAAACATGGCCGCGCCCCGCCGCTTGATCGCGCCACTGCGCGCGGGTCATCACAACGTCGATATGGGGCACTTCTGCCTTGCGCGCGAGGCAATATTTGGGGCCCTCGCCGGCATAACGAAAGCCGAGCTTGGCGAGCACATTGCCCGAGCGGAAATTCTCCTTGAAATGGCCCGACTTGAGCCCCGCAAAGCCGAGCGCCTTAAAGGCATGCCGCACGAGCGCGCGGCCGGCTTCTGTCATGATGCCCTTATTCCAATAAGGCTTGGCGAGCCAATAGCCGAAGTCGGCAACATTGCCGCCCTCGATCATCCGAATGCCGGTAAGCCCGATCACGCCGATAAGGCCGGGTGAGGCTTTCAGCTCAATCGCGCAATTGTATGCCTCGCCCGAGGCTCTTCGCTCCTTTTGCGGAGCGAGCCATATGCGCGCGTCTTTGCGTGCGTAAGGGTGGGGCACATTTGCGAGCATTTTCGCAACGTCCCAGTCGCCGATGAATTCGGCGACGCGCGCCTCATCGCTCATCTCAGGCGTGCGTAATCTCAATCGCTCGGTTTCGACACGCTCGTCTTCTATCGCCTCCATGATTGGCCTCCTTTCAGGCCGTGTTCTTTGGAGGAAGAAGCAAAGAGGGAGATGGCGAACCATCTCCCTCCGGAATTCCTGGATCGCCATCTTGTGGCGATCCCGCTTATCGCCACTGTTTATTCGGCTGCCGCTGCCGGCGGGTTGGAACTCGTGTCGATCGATACATAGGTGCGGCCACCTTTTGCGGTTTTGAACGACACTTGGCCGGCGGTAAGCGCGAACAGCGTATGATCGCGGCCCATGCCGACATTCATACCTGGATGCCAAGTGGTGCCACGTTGGCGAATGATGATGTTGCCGGGGACGACATGCTGGCCGCCGAATTTCTTCACGCCCAGACGCTTGCTCTCGGAGTTGCGTCCATTGCGCGATGAGCCGCCTGCCTTCTTGTGAGCCATAGCGCCTTACTCCTCGGTCTCGGTTGTTGCGGCGGGCGCTTCAGCCTCAGCCGCCTTCTTGCGCGTGCGCTTGGGTTTCGCTTCGGTTGCCGCAGCAGCGCTTTCGGCGCGCGCGACTTTGCCAAGGCCGGCAATCTCGGTGATGCGGAGCACGGTCAAATCCTGGCGATGGCCGTTCTTGCGCCGCGAATTCTGGCGGCGGCGCTTTTTGAAGACGACGATCTTCGGCCCGCGCGCCTGCTCGGCGACTTCGGCCGAAACCTTCGCGCCATCGACAAAAGGCTTGCCGACCTCAATGTTCTCGCCTTCGCCCACCATCAAGACCTCGGCGAAGTCGATGCCCTTGCCGGCATCTCCGGCGAGCTTCTCGACGGTGACGAGATCGCCCGGGGCGACCTTGTATTGCTTACCGCCGGTCTTGATGACAGCGAACATGGCCAAAATCCTTGCATTTCCCGGGGGCCGCGCCACCGGGAGCGGGGCAATATACTTGCCGCCGCTGCAAGGTCAAGAAATCAGGTGCTTGGGGGTCAGAAAAGGTCTGGCTGGTTTGGTTTGCCGGGCGCCCGGCTCTTGTTGGCTTGGGGTGCCATGTCCCAATCGCCATCTTGGGTTCGCAAGAGGGCCTTAATTTCAAGGAGCGGCGCCGGGGTCTCGCCGAGCCAGACGGCCCAATCTTGAGGGGCGATGATGGCCGGCATCCGGTCGGTGATTTCGGAGATCAGCTTGTTCGCCGGGGTGGTGATCATAGCGAAGGTGAGAAGCTCGCCTTCGTCGCGATGGATCCAGCGCTCCCAAATTACGGCGATGGCCAAGGGCTTGCCGTCCCGCGGGGTCACCACATGCTGGCGCGTCTTGGTCGGCGTTATCTCCTCGCCTTCGTTGAAGGTGTGCACGACCACGAGGCCGCGCTGATTTGCAAAGGCTTCGGCGAAGCTCGGCAGCTCATCCACGGTCTCGGCGCGGGCATGGATATGCTTGGGCCGCTCGCCGGGGGATTTGGCGCGCCGGTCGGCAATGCCCCAGCGCATCTCACGCACCTCGCGCTTGCCCTCGCCATTCAGGCAGATGACCTGGGCGAAGCGCATGGGCGTAATGGTCTCGAGGGCATCCTCGGGTGATGCTGAAAAGAAGCCGGAATAGTCGTGCACGCGTGCCCATGAAGCCATTTGGGTGAACTTGCCGCACATGCCGAAAAGACCGCCCGCCTTTGAAACATCGCCTTGGCTTAAAGATACGAGACTAGCTCGGAACAATCAGGGAACAAAGGGCGCTGGCTGCTTTCTTTCAACAATTGGCTCCGGCGGGTGCGGAGGAACGCGGCTTGCAACTCGCCCAAGGCGCGATGAGCGCGCACTGCTTCTGTCCCATTGGGAGACCCGGCGATGTGGAGCCTTCACAGCCGCACCGGACGGTTAGGATTTGCCATGACCTCGCTGTTCGGCGGCTTCATGACCGGCACGGCGTGGCTCGCGCTCACGATCGCCAAGCTTCACCAGCATCCGACGCCTGCCATCTCGGCTTTGTTTCTGATCGTTCTTGGGATGGGCAGCTGGATCACCTTCTCGGCCTGTATCCGGCGCATGCACGATATCGGCTGGTCCGGCTGGTGGATTTTGCTCGCGCCGATCCCGCTCGCGGGACTGTGTCAGGCCCTCATGCTCGGCTCGATGCCCGGCCAGCGCGCCGACAACCGCTTCGGCCCGCCGCCGGTCAAATCGACCGCCAGCCGCCAAGCCCGGTCTATTGCCGCTTGACTAACGCATAACCAGGTGGTTATTGGTCTGATCAATAACCAATGAGTTATCGATTGTCATGCCGCAACCCCATGATGCCCTGTTCAGGGCGCTGGCCGACCCGACACGACGGGCGATCTTCGAGCGCCTTTGCCGCGACGGCGATCAGACCGTCAGTGCACTGACGGCTGAGGCCGGTGTTTCGCAGCCCGCCGTCTCAAAGCATTTGGCGCTCTTGAAACGGGCGGGGCTGGTGCGTGACCGGCACGAAGGCCGCCAAACACATTACAGCGCAGAGCTCGGTGCGCTCGCGCCGCTCATCGACTGGACGCACCAGATGGCCGGCTTCTGGGAAGGCCGGTTCGACAAGCTCGAAGATTTGCTCAAGAGGATGGATCAATGAACGAGAAGCCGGAAATACGTTCCGTCGTTATCGAGCGCGAGTTTCCGCACTCGCCGGAAAAAGTCTGGCGCGCGCTCACCCAGCCGCATCTGATCGAGGAGTGGCTGATGAAGAATGACTTCAAGCCGCTTGTCGGTCACAAGTTTGGGCTTCACGGCGAGTGGGGCGGCGTGCTTGATGCCGAGGTGCTCGCCGTCGAGCCCAACAAGATGCTCTCCTACACCTGGAATCATGCGCATGAGGATGCCGCCTTCAATCTGAAGAGCGTTGTCACTTTCACACTCACGCCGACAAGCGCGGGCACGCATTTGCGCATGGAGCAAAGCGGCTTCCGGCCGGATCAGAAGCAGGCGTTTGGTGGTGCCAATGCCGGCTGGCGCGGGTTCTTTGCCAAGCTCGAGGAAGTGTTGGCGCGGCTGGACTAACAGCGCTGCACGCGCGCGCTCATTTTCGCGGGAGGCTTAATTGCATTGGAATAAATGGATTCGGCAATTTCACCGCTGGGTGTCGATCGCCTTCACGCTGGGTTTCATTGCCAACACAATCGACGTGTTCGCACTGGGGCAAAAGCCCGGCATCTTGATCGGTCTTACTGCGTTGCTGCCGCTCATCTTCCTGCTCGTCACCGGGCTTTACCTGTTCGCGCTGCCCTACATCACCAAGCGGCGAGGCGCTCCCGGCGCGGCCGCGGCGGAGTAATTGCTATCGGCTGCACTTCTCCCTTTAAGCGAACTTGAGAGGGAGCCCGCGGGGCACCGCGGAGGGATCATTGGCCCAAGCGCGTTGAGCCTCCGTGGCTGATCTGAAGTATGCCGAGATACGTGCAGCATGGGGCTCGGTGATTCCCACGTCACTCAGAGCCTCGTCAAATCTGGCGAGACAAGCCTCGTCCAGCTCTATGTGCACTCCATTGCCGGCATGCATGCGCTGGACATGAGTCTCGTCGCCATACCCGGCTGTGTAGAGCGCGGGTCCGCCAAACGCTTCGGTCAAGTACGCCGCGAGGCGCTCGTCGTGCTGAGGATGGAGTTCGTGCTCGAAGGGGTGCGCGGCCACGGGGTCCGCTAAGCAGAGCGTATGCCATCGCCGGCACAGCGCCAGAACGACGTCAAATCCACCGATCTCATCGTAAAGCGAACGATTGGATGCGTTCATGGCAGCGAAAACCTGGGCTGCTAGGGTACAATTAGGGTGGCAGTTCTGCTGCGACAGCTTACTCGATTTTTGGCAGCGACGCTGCCGGAAACTGCGCTAGCCGTCGGAGGTTGAGAGGGCGCGAGCAATGATGAGGCGCATATGCTCGCGATGCGCAATCGTTTGTGCGTCTTCAAGCCCGAACCAGCGGAACAAGAGGCGATTGGCTTCGAGCGTATCGATCTTCTTGAGTTGATGAAGGATTGCGGCGCGTGCCACTGCATCATATTGCCGCCCGACTCCTTGATTGCCGATCACGTTCGCAAAGCTCTCGACATAGACCGTCTGCAAATTCTGGCGAAACGCGTTGACGTTCGAGTTCTTGTCGGCATCGAAAATCGCTGCCGTCAGATCGCTCAAGAACGCATCGACCGGGTAGGCGTTGCCATAAAGGGACGAGTTGGAAAGCCGCGCAAGCGTTGTCGGATAGATCAGCTGGCGGATGACGTTGGTCTGAATGGTGAGCGCGCGCTGCAGGATTTTCGGGTCTTCGGTGTCGCCGGAAAGATCGAAGCCGCGGCGCTGGATTTGGAGATAGCGTGCAAGATCGGCCGGCACATCGAAAGCATCGGGCGCGAAAATGCGCTTTGCAAGCGCGGCGAGCGCGGCCTTTTGCGTTGCCAGCGGCACCGGCGTGAAAGGCGGCTTCGCACCCGGCGCATCGGGCGCGGCGCGCTCGACATAGATGCCGCCGATATAGCGTGAGAGCACATCTGCCGATTTCGAGATCTCGTCGGTGAGCACGGCGTAAGCGGTGCGCAGCGCTTGATAAGAAGCATCGGGCTTGATGAACTTGGCTTTGAGGTCCGCCATCGTGTCGTCGATGAGGCCGATACGCGCATTCGCCCAAGCCACCGGATCCGCGGAAAGATCGCCTTCCATCACATGCGGATCGATGCCGTCGCCGATGTCTTTCATATCATCAAAATCATTGCCGAAAGCGAGCTCAGGGCTCGCCGAGCGCGCCAGCAGCTTTTGTTCACGCGCGGCTTCCGCCTTGGCATCGGCGAGGGCGGGCGTGTAGCCATACTGGATCGCCCAGACGTCGTAAGGGCCGGGCTGATCCTGGAAATAGACGCCCTGCTTCTGGCCCTTGAGCGCAAGATTGACCGGCAGATAATCCATCACCGATCCGGTGATCGGATATTTGTTCATGTCCGTGTCTTGAAGCTCCGCTAGCGGACGAATGCTCGAAGCTTTGAAATTATGCGTGAGGCCCAGCGTGTGGCCGACCTCGTGTAAAACAAGCGCCTGCACCGCTTCATCAATCATGCGCTTTTCATCAAGCGTGCTCGCACCACGCGCTTCGAGCGCCGCCTTGCCCAGCATCAGATTGTATTGAAGCATGCGGCTGTAGTCGCAATGCTCGGCGCCTTGCCCATCTTCACCTGCGCGCTCTGGCGTGTCGCGCTCGGCCTTGTCGTTGCCCGTGCCGAAGATTTCCTCACGGCGCAGCCGTTTGGTGATGAAGCCGTAATCGATCATGATGTCGGCATGGATGATTTCGCCGGTTAAGGGGTTAGCGAGCGATGGTCCGTAGCCGGAGAATCGCGGATTGGGCGCCGCGGTCCATCTGATGAGATTGTAGCGGATGTCGCCCGCGCCCCAATCGGCATTATCAGGCTGTTCCTTGACCTCGATCGCGTTCTTGAAGCCTGCCGCTTCGAAGGCCTTGTTCCACGCCAGCACGGCCTTCTTGATGGCGGGACGGAATGCGCGCGGCGTCGTGTTCTCGATCCAATAGGTGATCGGCTTGACCGGCTCGGAAAGCGCGGCAGCGGGGTCTTTCTTTTTCAAATTCCAGCGGTCGATTACATCGGCATAAGGCGCGGCCGAGGTCGATGTGAGATCGGTGCGCTCTTGCGTGAAATAGCCGATGCGATAATCGTCGCGCCGCGGCGTGTAATCCGACGGCGGAAGCTCGATCAGGCTTTCCTGTACTTTGACCGTGACATAGCGCCCGTCGGTTATGTCAGTGCCGCCATAGTTGAGCGGCTGCGGGTTGTCATAGACATAATCGATAACGAAATTCGTGTTTTCAGGAAAATTGTTGATCTCGGAAAGCCGCGTCTTGTCGGAAGACAATTTGCCGAGCTGGTATTCTTCGCCATTCTTGTTGTTCGGGTCGTCGGTGGGACGCACCTGGGTGAAGTTCTCTTCCAGAAGCAGATCGTCAGCGCTGATCAGGAGCGTGCTTTCATCGGGCGTTGCGGCCACGATCGTCTCCGAAGCGACAACCGCATTCGAGATGTCGGCGCCGGCCGCACGCGAAAGCGCGCTTTTGGGATTGAAAGTGTAATTCGTGTTTTGCGCGACGAATTCGAGGCGCTGGTAATGGCGCGCAATCTTGATGATGCGCGTCTGGCGGAAATCGCCTCTGTAGCTGTCGGCCTCCGCCACGGCATCGACGGTCGCGGCGAATTGGATGAAGTCCTTGCCGAGCTGGTCGGCCTTCACCGCGAGATAGGCTTCGCCGGTCTTCTTGTCGCGATAGACGGTAAACAGCCCATCGCTCTTGGCGAGGTCTTTAGTGAAGCTTGCGAAATCTTTGAGGCTCGCGGCGCGGCCCGGCGCGGGGGCGATCAGCAGGAGCGCTGCGAAAATGCCGAGAAACGCAATCGCCGGATGCGGCCTTGTCCAATTGCCCCCGATCCCCACGCCTTACGCCTCGCCGCCACTCACGCTGAGGCTGTTAACTTAGGATGAACCCGTCAATTTCGGGTAAGCATCCCGCTGTCAAATAGGCGTGAGCGGCGGCCTTTGAGGGCCGCCACCCGATGCGCGCTTGTTAGTTCGCTTCGCGTATTCTCTGCTGGAATTTTTCGGTTTCGGCGCGCGTGGAGTCAGGGCCGGTGTTGCGCCGATTAAGGCCGCTGCCCATCGCATTCTTGACGAACGGCTCTGGATCATCAGGACGCAGCTTGAGGCCGAACAGCGGATGCAGGCCTGGATGGCGTCCGAGACCGCCCGGGTGGCCGCCCACGCCCGGATAAAGATCGAAGCCGCGGTCGACCCAATCTCTGATCGGATCGTCATCGGTCAGAACCGGGGTCGTTGCGACCGACGCCATGAAGAGGAACACCGCGAGCGCGCGATAGTCGGTGTAGTTGGGGCTGTCGCCGCCGAGCCATGGGGTCTCGCGCAATACCGTGCGCATGAGCTCAAGCTTAGGTGGCACTTTGCCGAGGCGCTCTTCGCGGCCGGCCTGCGTTTCCTCCAGCGTGGTGCCTGGGCGCGTGCGCGTGCGCGTGATGTATTCGTGGTCGACGTCGAGCGACATGTCTCTGTAGTCCTGGACGATGTTCGGCATCCACGGGCTGAGCACATTGCCCCACAGCCATTGCTCGATGAACAGCGTGGCGACCTTGCCCTGCTTGCCGCCGATCAGGTTCGGGCGGTCGGGATATTTCTCGTCGAGATATTCGGCAATCAGCCAGCTATCGAGCACCCAATTGCCGTCATCGACGATGGCCGGCAGGCGCTCGCTCTTGCCGCCGGTGCGCTCCATGATGCCGGTGAAGCCGCCGGGCACGATGTCGATGTTGAAGCCCTTGTGCGCCAGCGCATATTTCGTCGCCCATACAAAGGGGCTGATGGTTGCGCCTGTTCGCAACTGCAAATCGTAGAGTGTTATCGTGTTGTTCTTTGCCATCCCTTCCTCCCAAATTTCTTGCGCGTGTGGCGGCGCTTGAGCCGTCTTCTTCGGCAGTCGCTATCGATCCTAGAGAGAGCGCCACCGCGAGTCCATTCGGGGGCCTGACCATTGCCTGGCATTGCCGCCGGTGGTGCCGAACACACTTTGATGTCGGCTCGTCACATTCGGCCGGCTTGGATTGGCTTGCCGATCATTTCATCATCGGTGCCAAGAAACTGACGGGAGTGAGACGACCATGGAGACGGCAATCGAGGCGGTGTTGAGCTACCGCGATGTGATGATTCCGATGCGTGATGGGGTGCGGCTCGCAACCGACATTTATATCCCGTCGGCCGACGGCTCATCGCCCGCGTCAGACCGTTTCCCTGTACTGGTGACGCGCACGCCTTATGGCAAGGGCGGGATGCTCGTGGCGAGCGCAAGCGCCGATCCCAGTGGCGCAGTCGGCCTCGCGCGCCTCGGCTATGTCGTGGCTGTGCAGGATGTGCGCGGCATTCACGGATCGGAAGGTGTCTTTACCGGCGTCATGAACAATGATGGCATCGGCAAGAACCGCGACGGCTATGACACGATCGAATGGCTGGCGCGCCAGCCATGGAGCAATGGCGCCGTCGGTGCTTGGGGGCTTTCCTATCTCGGCCACACAACGATTGCCGCGGCGCTCGCTGCACCCGATCACCTTAAAGCCGGCGTTCTCGCTCCAGCCTGCGACCGACGTCTTCACGGAGGAGCGCTTTATCGATGGCGTGTTTCGCATCGAGGTTGGGTTTTGGACGGTGTTGGCCGGCTCGAATTTGATGTTGCGCATGCCGGAGGCCGAGCGCGCCGTTGTGGCGGGCGAGCTCCAAGAGTTCACGCAAGCGGGTAATCGCGTCTACTTGAACCTGCCGGTTAAAGAAATCGTGTTTCAGCGCAAATTCCCCTCACTCTGGGGCGATGTGCTCAAGCACCGCGATGACCCGGCATTTTTCGATGAGTTGGCAACGACGGCGGAGCGCGCGGCGAATGTGAAAGTGCCGCTGTTGCATATCGGCGCGTGGTTCGATCCGTTTGTGCGCAACTCGATCCGCCACTATCGAGCTCGTCTCGGCCAATGCCAAGGATGCGAAAGTGCGTGATGCGCAAAGGCTGATCATCGGGCCCTGGCGCCATGGCGGCCTTGGCGAAGAAGTGGCTGGCGAGACGCGCTTTCCCGGTGCGGCGGTCGACTATGAGCGCACTCGGTCGCCGGTTGGCAGGATCATTGGGTGAAGAGCGGGAACGCCGCGCCCAACGAGGCGCACAAGGTTATTCTCTATGTCATGGGCGAGAATCGCTGGCGCGCCGAGCCTTCCTGGCCGCTGCCGGGCACGACGTCAAACGCCGTTCTATTCCGCGCCGATGGCGGGTTGTCGGCCGAAAAGCCCGCCGCGAGCGAAGCTTCGGACAGCTTCCACTACGATCCGGAAATTCCTTACACCGCGCCCGGCATTGCGGGCGGCATGAGTGCGCTCGGCAATTATCAGCTGGGCAAGAATGTCCTCATCTACACGGGCGCGCCTTTGAAGGAAGCCGTCGAGGCCAGCGGCTGGGTGACGGCCGAGCTTTATGCATCGACATCCTCAACCGACACCGATTGGTTCATCGAGCTGCATGACGTCACGCCCGATGGCCGCTCGCTTCTGGTGACGGAAGGCGTGGCCCGCGCCCGCTATCGCAAATCGCGCACTAAGCCTGAAGCCGTGGTGCCGGGCGAGATCAATCGCTATGAGCTTGACCTGCGCGCGACATCGATCGTGTTCAAGCCGGGCCACCGCATCCGCGTGGTCGTTACCTCCGGCAAGTTTCCTTATCTCGAACGCAATCCCAACAAGTTCGTCGATCTTAATTCGTATACGGAGAAAGATCTCGTCGTGGCGCAGCAGAAGATTTTCCACGATGCGGAGCACCCATCGGCGGTCCATCTGCCGCTGGTGAAGATCTCGGAGCACACGAACTGGATCGACAACCCCGCGCCGCCAAAGCCGCCAGGCGCGCTGCCCAAGCTGATCGTAAAGCCGGCAAGCGATCTTCCATCGGCTAATGGCGGATCGTGACGCAACGCGCGATACAATAATCCTGCGCGCTTCAAGCCGATGCGTAACACTACGTACTCCATTCACGCACAATCCATACAACGCTGGATTTCTGCGGTGATCTGCAGAGACGCGACGGACGAATTTGAACTCTCCCGGGTTCACCGCGTGGCGTTTCGTTTCTGATCAAGCCTTCCGAAAGCTATTTGACTTAGAGCATCCGCTTCAGCTCGGTGTAAAGGAAGGCGTGGCTGGCGTATGGTTGCCGCGTTTCGTAGTTTGGTACGTTCAAACACACAATTCAGATTGCGGCTGCTGTGCAGTGCCATCATAGCGCTTGCCGCTTTGCCTTCGCAGGCAACCTCCGAGACGCGTGGTGACCTGACAAAGACACCGGATCAAGACCCGACCCCTGTTGAAACGCCGGTCTCAAATTCGCCGGTCGAAGATCTCGGACTTGGCCCGTTCAAGCTCAATATCGCGGCTTCCGCTAACGAGATGTTCTCCGACAATATCTTCGTCACTAAGAACAATAAGGAGAGTGACTGGATCATGAGCTTCTCGCCGGTCGTCACTGCGGCGATGGGCAAGCCGAGAAACGATCTCAATTTGCGTGCCGGCGCTGAGATCGGCCGCTACGCGCGTTCTACCAGCGAGAATTATGACGACTTCTTTGCAGCTGGCGACGGAAGGCTCACGCTAGGGCCGAAAACTTCATTGTTGGGCGGCGTACAATATGACTGGACGCATGAATCCCGCGAGTCGCCAGACGCCGTTAACGGTCTTGAGCCGACGCGCTACGAAACCGGCGACTATTATATCGGATTGGTGCAGAGCCTCGGCAAGTTCGTCGTGCGTGCCGGCGGTACAGTTAACACCTATGCCTATGACGACGTGCGGTCGAGCCTCGGTCTTATCGATAACGCGGATCGCGACCGCACGGAATACGAGGCTGGCGCACGCGTCAGCTATCGCTCAAGCTCGAATGTGCAGCCATTCGCGCAGGCCTATTGGGTAATTCGTGATTACGACAGCGCGCTCGATGATTTCGGTTATCGACGTTCCTCGACCGGCTTTCGCGTTGCCGCGGGCTTGAGCGTCAAGCTGACAGCTGCGCTCGATGGCGAGATCTATGGCGGTGCATTCGCGCAGGACTACGACGACGCACGGTTCTCCGAAGTTACCGAGCCTGATTTCGGCGCGCGTCTTAATTGGCGGCCGGCACCGGGAACGCAGCTGCGTGTTTCGCTCGATCGCAGCATCGAAGAAACCACCTTGCCTGGCTCGCCGGGCTATCTGCGCACGGCAGCGGGCGCCACTGTGGAGCAGATGGTCCGTCCGGACCTCTCTCTAAGCGGTCACTTCTACTATTCGGCCAATGAGTATCTCGAGATCAACCGCATAGACTATGTCAGCGACGCCGGGCTGAGTGCAAAGTACTATTTCCTGCCGCGCTTCTATGTCGGCACCGGCTACACCTTCCTGCATCGGATCTCAAATGCTGCGTCTGCGGATTTCAATGAGAATCGTGTGTGGATACGCCTCGGCGCGCAGCTTGCGCCGGCCTATAGCAGTGGCTTCAAGAAGTTTACTCAGCCTAATGAAGATTCATCATTGTCCGGGTTCTTTGTCGGCCTGCTTGCCGGCAACGGCACACTGACAACCGCGCTCGATGGCCCGCCCGGCGCCGGCGGCTCGCTCACGGCGGACTTTGGCAATAATGGCTGGCAAGGAGACGTTGTTGCCGGTTATGGCGTAGTAATCAGACGTATCTATCTGGGCCTTGAAGCGGGCGCCGCAATGGGCTCTCAGCATTGGTTGTACAACGGCACCGGCGGCACGCGCATTTATGGTGTGCGTAAGCTCGACAGCTATGAGCTGGCCGCGCGGTTCGGTTACGAGCTTGACAATAATATACTTCTCTATGGTCGGTTCGGCGGCGTGGCGGCGCAATTCGCCACGCCCTATCAACAGAACATGCATTATGTGCGCCCCGCCGGATATCAGCGCGGACTGCGCATCGGCGGAGGCGTCGAATTTCCGCTCTGGCGAAATCTCTTCGGGCGCGTGGAATACACGCACACCTCATACGCCGATTACGACGTGATGCCCGCTCAAACGGCTGACAATTTCGCCAACGATGAAAATTTGGTGCGGTTTGGTGCGATATACCATTTGGGTGCTGCGACAAAGGCTGCGCCGCCTGCAAAAGCCGATTTCGGTGGCCTGTATGCCGGCTTGCAGGCGGGCTTCGGCACCTTGATTTCCCGGAACGCGGGCGATCGTAATCCACCGCAGACATTGACGGCTCAGCGGGCCGGTTCCGGCGCGACAGGTGGGCTCTTCGGCGGCTATGGGGTGACAGTCGGCAATGTTTATCTCGGCGCCGAGATAGAAGCTGAGTTCAGCAACGCCGATTGGAATATCGAGCGCGATCCGACCGGACGCATCTATTCCGTCGCAAAGGATTATACGCTCGGCGCCTCGCTGCGTGCTGGGTACATCTTCGAGTCCAACACGCTGGTCTACGGTCGTGTCGGCATTGCCGAGACCCGGTTCAAGAACAAGTACAACGACGAACACGGCATCAATTATGTGACGCCGGATGTCGACCGCGCCGGACTGCGCCTTGGTGGCGGCGTCGAGATGCCGCTCAAAAAGACTTGGCACATGAGGTTCGACTACACCTGGACGCGCTACGCCTCCTACAACGTCAACTATGTCACCGGCGTCGATTTTTTCCGCAACTCGGAAAGTCTCTTGCGCATCGGCATCGTCAAGAGGTTCTAAGCATATGGCGGCAGCAACAAGAGCCTCGGCGGCAAATCATGCTCGTCCGATTAAGCATGATCTCCATCGAAGCAATCTGCATTCCTTGACTTGTCTCAATGCGCGGAGACGCCAATCGGAAGCATTACCCGCGCATCGGGCGCGTTCAGTTCACCCCAGCAGTAGAAAGAGTAGGCGTATGCGTTCTTTGAATAAGATTCTTATGACGACAGTGGCGACGTGCGCGCTGTCATTCGGCTTCAATGTCTCGCAGAGCGGCATTGCGGCCATTACCGCCGCTCACGCACAAGAGAGCGGCCATTCCGGTGGAAGCCATTCCACCGGTGGAGATCACAGCAGCGACAGTCACTCCGGCGGCCACAAAGGCGGATCCGGCAAAGGGCAAGGCAGGTCCTCTACGGGATCGCAGGGCAAGGGCGGCGTCGAAAGCCATGTCTTCGAGGAAGACGAGGGCCCGAGCGATGAAGCCAAGGGGCCGAAATATGGGGGAGGGCGCGCGACGACCGGCAAGCCTTCGGCCGCCGGCACGAAGAAGGGTGATCTCGTCAGCGACATGTGGGTGATTCTGCGCGATGCCAATGGCGTGCCGATCCTCAATGCGAACGGCTTCGTGCAACCGCTCGACGCAAGCGGCAATCTCATTCCACTCAATGCGGAAGGCGAGCCGATCGATGAGAGCTTGGCTGTCGAGGTCGAGATCGGGCGAACCAATGTCGCGCGCTCGCCATCGAAGGTTCTGGACCGCAGGCTCGATGAGGCCGTCGCAAACATCAATGCGGCGGATTTCTGTGTCGCTCGATGATTCCGGGCGTCTCGTGTTGACGACGGACGGCATTGCAAAGACCATCGACTCCCCGCTCGAGAATCTTGCGATCTACAAGGCGCTCATGACGAGTGGCACGATTCCCGGCATCGCTGACCCAGCCAAGCTTGCCAGCATGTCCTATCTCGTCGATGGCGTAAAAACTGCGGATGATTTGAAGGCCGCCACGGGGTTTCTTGCCGGTGCAACGGATAAGGAGCAGCCGCTTTCGGTCGACGAAGTGGTCTATCTGGATCAGATCCTGGGCATTCCAGGCACAATCACTGGGCCGGATGGCAAAACTTATGTCGATTTCAGCAGCTTCAGCTACGATCGCGCGACCGCATATGGCGACATGACCACCCTGGCGCTTATCCAAACCTCGCCGGGCATCTACGAGACAAAAACGGTGAATGTCTATGACGTTGTGTTCAACAACACGAGTGCCAGCAGCAGCAGCGGCGCGGATGCGTTTGCCGAAGCTGCGGACGATGCGCGCGCAGTGCTGCTCTATGTTCATGACAACGCGCCGCGCTCATAGCGTTAGGCGTCGCCAAAACCCTTCCCGCCGCCCGCACGATTATCAAGCGGCGGGACCAAATGTGGCTTGCTATCGCTTGGTGTAGGTCGCATCGTAGATCGGCGGCAGGCCCGAATCGGCCTGGACGATGCGGTGCTTGAACAGCCATTTGCCGTTCTTCTTGACAAGCTCGTCATGCTCGCGGCCCTGTTCGACGAGGCGCGGGGGAAATCGCACATTCTCTTGCAAGGATTCCCGTCCAGATCATGTCGGCGGTTGCCGTGTCGCCCTTCACCACGATGCGCGGATTGGTCAACAGCATATTGAACTTGCCGGTCATCGGGATGGCGCCTTCCGATGGCGCGTAGGCCTCGTGAATTTTGTCACGGCCTTTGAAGATCCGGCCATTGATATCGAGGACGCAGTCCTCGGTGAAGAAGTCGTTGTAATTGTCGCCGTTCCTGCCGAGCAGCGAATAATATTCGATCAGCAGCTCTTCGATCTGAATCCGGTCGAGCAGCGTTTCTGCTGTTGTCGTTGGCATTCCCGTTTCTCCCTATCCGAAAGTGCGTAAAGGGAGCGCGCTTTGGTTGCGCGCTCCTCAATGCTCTGATTGTAAGGTCTTATTTGAAGTAAGAGTCGGCCATATAAGGCGCCATGAAACCGAGCGCGTCGATCTCGTGCATCTGGCCGCCCCAGATCTTGTAGATATGCATGGCCGGTAGATCGAACGGATCATACTCCATCTTCCAGGTCTCGACACCGGGCACGCCGAACACCTTGTACTCTTTCTGCTTCATGTCGTGGCGGAAATGCGAGAAGCCGACGGCAAGGCCATATTCCTCATCGGCCGCGAAGACGCGGCGGTTGTCGAGCTTGGTGATATACGCCATGACTTGGCTGTCGAGCTGGGCGGCGGCGGTCAGCGCGCCGAATATGCCGAAAGTGGCGGCCGCCCAATCGCCCGGAACGATGTTGCGGCAGGTTTGCATGCCGTTCTCGTGGCGCACGCAATCATCCGCCAACGGACAAAGCCGGCCATTATTGAGCTCAAGCGCATCATAATAGCTGCCGGCGATGCGGATGAGATTGCCGCGCGATTCGCGGTAGGATTCGATTACCGGCTGCGAGAAGGCGGCGCGCGGCTTTTCGAGATTCTTAAGGCCAGCTTCGCCCATCGGTCCGACGCCAAGCGAATAGACGACGATCTGCTCCGCTTCGCTGATCTTGCCGCCCGCGAGCTTCAGCCTGAGGCCCAGCTGGATCGGCCTCTCCTCGACCTTGCCTTCGTGCTCCACCTTTGCCCGCATCACGCACATATAGCCGACGGTCTGCGCGGTCGTGTCGGGGATATAGATTTGGAAGCTTTTCGGCTCGGCGCTCGCTGTCGCCCACAGCCCCTCTTTGGGCGAGATCTTCTTCAGATTCTCGACGATCACCGCACCCTCGGCGAGCGGCGCCAGCTTGGGATCGTGCGCGATCATTGCATTGACATAGCTGTCGACGATGCCTTTGAGGCCATCGCGGGTCTGATTTGCCATTGTGCGTTCCCTTCCCTGATTGTTGGGCCCAGAATTTGTCTGAACACGTCAAGTGGCGAATGGCGCATCCCACTCTTGCGGCCTTGACGAGGGCCGGATTTTTTCCACCCACCGGGGGATGATCCTAGGCAGGCGCCAGTGGCGAGTCCATCGCATTAGGGCGCGCCGGCTGTGCGCTGGTGCCGGTCGCATTTGCGTGTCGGTCCTCGCCTCGGAGGTAACGTAGAAGAGCCGGGCTGGCTCAATTGCTGCTCTTGCCCGATGGGCGCGCCGACTTTAGAAAGCACGCCTTCATGGCTTTGGGTTCAAAATGGGTCCGCAAGCTTCTGTGTTCTTGAAATGCGCCGCCGTTCTCGCCACAAGAATGGCAGCGTTCTGCGCCCCGGAGAGGTGGCAGAGTGGTTGAATGCACCGCACTCGAAATGCGGCATAGGTGCAAGCCTATCGGGGGTTCGAATCCCTCCCTCTCCGCCATACCATTGTCCGGTCTCCGGTGAGGGCTCGGCTTCCGCTCGTGTAAACCCGCCGGCGCGCCGACCTTATTTGACCATCTATCTTTGAGCCTTGATTTGCTGCGCGATGGCGAGCGACTTGGAAACATGATCGGCGGGGGAAAGGTGGTCTTGTTTCGAGGAGAACGCAGCGACAATCTTGCCGTCCGTGCCGATCACATAGGTGAAGCGCTCGATGAAGCCGTGGCCGATCTCGACGCCGCGCACATCCTTGGCGCCTGCAATCGGCGGTGTCACATGGAGCGCATAGGACGCTGCGATCTTGGTGCTCTCGTCGGACAGGATGGGGAATTTGCCGGCGCAGAATTTGGGGTCCGCGGAAAATTGCGTGAGCCGGTCGAGATTGTCGGCTGAGACGCCGACAATCGTGGCGCCCGCGGCGGCGAACTTATCCGCCTCGCTGGCAAAGGTATGGGCTTCCAGGTCGCAGCCGCCGGTATAGGCGGACGGATAGAAATAAAGCACCACCGGTCCCTTCTTGAGCGCGTCGGCAAGATGAAAAGCAAAAGGCTTTCCGCCCGCGCTTCCGGTGGCGGTGAAATCGGGGGCGCGCTCGCCCAGTTTGAGCGCGGCTGAGGCCGGGACCGCAATCATGCAGATGCAAGCCGCGGCAAGGAACGTCCGGAAACCATTCATGATCATTGCGCTTGCCTCCTTAAGCTCGTCACATCCTAGCACAGAACACGGCGTTGCCACGCCAGCACCCGGCACGGAAACGCGCCTCACGTCGCTCGCTTCGACGTGATAGAGTAAACTGTCACCGTAATTCCAGGCTCACTGGTGCATATAAACCGAGCGCTCGTGTGAGAAGGCTTTGAAGCCGAAAGTGCCGTGAGTGCTGATCCCGCTGCCGCCCACGCAACCGACAAGCTCGTCATTGCCGGCCTCATCCTGAGCCCGTCGAAGGATGACCCGGCAATCCAGAGAGAGGCATGGCCGCTAGGCGATCTTACTCTGACCCAACTCCGCCGAACTCCGCAGCGCCGGCAGACGGTGCAGTTGCAGGCTGTTGCACCCTTCGGCTCGGCGCCGTAGCGCCAGTGGACCCGGCCGCAGTGGCAGGCGCCTCGATCATCCCTTGTTCCACATCAGAGTTAGGAAGTGGGCCAGGTTAGATCTAGGCGCGGTTCGTCGAAAGACGAAATTTACTCTGACCCCAATCCTCTTTTTGATAATTTTCAGATCGCGCCTTGACTAATCTCCAGCAAGAAATCAGAACACAATGCTGGAGAGGTCCTCCAGGTAGATTTGTTGTTGCGCAATCGCAATATAAGAAAACAAAGTCAGAGAACGACAGCTTCCTAACCAGGCCGGGCTTCGACTAGCCCGACACCCTAGCACGCGTAGGAGTACCTGCAGGCTCCCTCTCCATTTCACGCAACACATGGCCTCCTTTCTAACAGCACTCCAGAACGCTTCATCTCTTAAAGAGCTTGCGCCTCTATTGGATATTCCAGCAAGCGCGTTGTCCTACACCCTCTATAAAATTCCGCTACAGCAGCGATACACGTTCTTTTCAATACCGAAAAAGGGCGGGGGAACTCGCGACATCACCGCGCCAATAGACCGTTTGAAAGCTCTACAGCGATCGCTCGCCAATTTATTGACGGATTGTCGAGCCGAAATCGAAGAGAAGACCCCACGAAAGATCGTCTCACATGGATTCCGCAGTGGCGCCTCGATTTCCACGAACGCTTATCAACATCGCAAGCGACGCTATTTGTTAAATCTAGACTTGGAAGATTTTTTTCCGACTTTGAATTTCGGACGCGTGCGGGGCTACTTCATAAAGAACAACGACTTCCTGCTACATCCGAGCGTCGCAACAGTCATTGCTCAGATTGCGTGCGATGGGACGGCCCTCCCACAAGGGAGCCCTTGCTCCCCAATCATATCTGACCTGCTCGGCCATCTGCTGGACGTGCGTCTGAGTCAGCTCGCGAAGAAATATAAGTGCACCTATTCGAGGTATGCCGACGATCTGAGCTTCTCAACGAACCAGAAGTCATTTCCTTCACCAATTGCATACCAGTTAGCGGCGAGCAGTTCCGTGTGGGTCCTAGGCGACGACCTTTTGGAACAGATCAACCGCGCAGGGTTTTCGGTCAATCACCGAAAAACTCGAATGCAATATCGAGGAAGCCGCCAAGTCGTTACCGGTCTCACTGTCAACGAGAAGGTCAATATTCGATCCGACTACTATAGATCGGCCAGACTCGCTTGCGATGCCCTCTTTAGGTCAGGCGAGTTCCACCTTCACGGTAACTCACCAAACGAAAAGGGGACGCTGAACCAGCTAGGCGGCATTCTCAGCCATATTTACTACATCAAGCGGCTAGAGAAGGTACGGACATCGCTTGAGACTCCGAAGAAATACGAAGCCACCGCACCCAAGAACCATGAAGGCATCGAGAGGCTCTACTATCGCTTCCTGTTTTTCCAAAAATTCGTGATCCCAGAAAAACCTCTCGTCATCTGCGAAGGAAAGACGGACAGCGTCTATCTCAACGCGGCAATAAAAAATCTGAATGCATATGCAGGCGCCCTGTTCAATGTGGTCAATGGCCAGAAGCACATTGCGGTTCAATTCTTCAAGTACACCGACACGACCCGCGATGTGTTGGGCTTAGGTGGTGGGACAGGTCACTTCCCGGCTTTCATGAGCCGATACGGGGACGCACTTAAGCGCTACAAGCACGCTCCGCTAAACCACCCTGTGATTCTGCTCGTTGACAACGATTCGGGGTCCAACAATGTGTTCAACGCCGCAAAGCACACGTCTGTCTCGCACACTAGAGCGGTTTCAGTGAAAGCCGAGTTGGCTGGGATTCCCTGATCTGGCGAATGCTGATTCCTTTTCCTTTGCGATTTGCGGGAGGAGAGGATGATGGCGCGAGCTTACAGCTTGGATTTGCGGCGGCGGGTTGTGAAAGCAATCGATGGCGGCTTGTCGAGCCGCGAGGCGGCACGTCGGTTTGCCATCGGGATTGCGACCGCTGGAGCCTGGCACCGGTTGTGGCGCAAGACGGGGGACGTGCGGCCAGGCCACCAAGGTCAACCGAAACGCTCTAAGCTCGACGCTCACGAAGACTTCATCCTCGGCCTCGTCGCAGCGACCAAGGACATCGCGCTTGCCGAGATCGCCGAACTCCTGTCAGAGAAACGCGGCGTCTCGGCGTGCCCGGCGACGATCTGGTACTTCTTCGACAAGCGCGGCTACACGTTCAAAAAAAGACAGCGCACGCGAGCGAGCAACAGCGCGCGGACGTAAAAGCTGCGCGGACCGCGTGGTTCGAGGGCCAACTCGATCTTGATCCAGAGAAGCTCGTCTTCATTGACGAGACCGGTGCCTCGACCAAGATGGCGCGCTTGAGAGGCCGCGCACCAAAAGGCGAGCGCTGTCGCGCCTCGATCCCGCACGGTCATTGGAAGACGACGACCTTCACCGGTGCTCTGCGCCTCAATGTCCTGGCCGCGCCCATGATCCTCGACGGGCCGATGTATGGAGCAGCTTTCCTCGCCTACGTTGAGCAGGTTCTCGTTCCGGAACTCAAGCTTGGCGATATCGTCGTGATGGACAATCTGCCCGCACACAAAGTGAGGGGCGTGCGAGAGGCGATCGAAGCGGCGGGCGCTGAGCTTCTCTATCTTCCGCCCTACTCACCTGACTTCAACCCAATCGAAATGGCCTTCTCGAAACTCAAGGCGACCTTACGCAAAGCCGCCGCGCGCACGGTGCCAGATCTCTGGCAGGCTATCGCCGTCGCAATCGACGCCTTCACGCCAACCGATTGCCAAAACTACTTTGCCGCCGCCGGATATGACCGTGATTAAATTGAATCGGCTCTAGTAATGCTCCCTTTTATCAAATAGCTCGGAACCTGTATTTGATAAAGACGCCGGAGAACGCGGGGCAGTCAAAGATAGAGAGCCTGTTTGACGTGGCGACGCGGTCAATGAAGCTCAATGGAAAATCGTTCAATCCTGACGACAAAGACGTAGACACTGACACGGAGTACGGAAAGAGCAGATTCGCTAGTCAAGTGGTTGCTCCCAACGCGGACAAAATCAACTTCACCGGTTTCGTTCCATTGCTTGATCGGATTGTCGCAACAATCAACTTTCACAACAAACTCGTCGCGGCGGGTGCAGTGTAGGCGCACCCCTATCTCAATAGAAGCCGAACTCCTGCCTTCTAGCGACGATGAAAGGGATATTGGGGTCAGAGTAGATTTCGGGACTCTAGCCGCTCACTGGTGCATATAAACGGAGCGCTCGTGGGAGAAGGCTTTGAAGCCGAAATAGCCGTGATAGCTGCCCATCCCGCTGCCGTTGACGCCGCCGAACGGGAGCTGTTTTCCAGATAGTGCGAGAACACGCCGTTGACGGTCACGCCGCCGGATGAGGTCCGGTTCAGCACTTTCTGAACATTGGCCTTGTTGCCGCTGTAGACATAGAGCGCCAGCGGCTTCTCGCGCGCCTCGATATAGCCAATGGCCTGGTCAAGATTGTCGTAGGTCATAACCGGCAAGATGGGCGCGAAGATCTCTTCCTGCAAAATCTTCATCTGCGGCGTGACGTCGGTGAGCATTGTCGGGTGGATCGTGCGATCCGCTTCTTCAAGCTCGCCGCCGACGGCGACCTTCGCGCCCTTGGCGACCGCGTCATCGAACAGCCCTTTGACGCGCGCGAAATTGGCCTTGTTGACGATCTGCGCGATGGCTTCCTTCTTGAACTTGCCATCTTCAGAATAGAGATTTTTCGCGACATTGGCTTTGAAGCCGTCGACGAGCCGCGCCTTCTGGCTCTCTTTGACGAAAACATAATCCGGGCAGATGCAGGCCTGGCCGCCGTTGAATTGCTTCGCCGAGGCAAGGTCGGCGGCAATCTTCTCGACGTCCGCGCCTTCATCGATGATGACCGGGGATTTGCCGCCCAATTCCAGCGTAACGCTGGTCAGATTCTTGGCGGCCGCCGCCATCACGATCTTGCCGACGCGCGGGGAACCGGTGAAGAAGATGTGGTTGAACGGAAGCTCCAAGAGCGCCGTCGCAACGCTGACATCACCCTCGAACAGCGCGACCTCGTTCTCGTTGAAGACCTCCCGGACAATCTTGCCGGCAATCCGCGCCGTCGCGGGCGCGAGATCTGTGAGCTTGACCATGCAGACATTGCCGGCGGCGATCGCTGCCGCGAGCGGGCCGAACGTCAAGCCAAGCGGGAAATTCCACGGCCCCAGGATGAGACACACCCCGCGCGCCTCATAAACGATCTGCGCCTTGTCGTTCGGGTTGTTCGAGGGCGCAACCTCGGTCGGCTTCATCCACTCATCGAGATTGTCGATATTCCGCTGGATATTGGCGGTGACGTTCAAGACTTCGGTGACGCGGATCTCGCCGTCGGGCTTGCGCGTGTCTTCTTTCACCGCCGCGACGATGTCGTCGGCATGCGCCTCAACGGCGGCCTTCAGCTTCGCAAGCTTCGCCTTGCGCGTCGCCGCTGACGAGGCTTTGACATCCCACTGATGCTCCCGCTGCAATGCAAAAACACGCGCGATCTCTTTGGAGATTTCAGGGCTGGTCATGGCGTTCTTCCGTCTATGATCGAATTGGGGCTGGCAGGCTTCTAAATAGTCCTTCTTAGGGGCAAGGACTAGGCAAAGTTCGGCATCGGCGCAAGGCGGCCGTTGCTTCGCCGTCCGCTATGGATCGCAAGCTCCCATCATGTTGTCGCCGTTCCGAGGGCGCGATAGAACACGAGCACCTAAACGTGACCCAGGAGGGAGAGTTTTGGCGAGCTCAACGCCGCGTGAAATGGCGGCTGCCTCTCTGGTCGAGATTCCCGAGCCCTCGCTCACGCCCCGCGAGGTTATCGCGCGCGCGGAGGCGATGCGCAGCGATCTCGTCGAACGCCAGGCCGAGACTGAGCGGCTCACCTGGTATCCGGAGGCGACGCACGAGGCGTTTCTGAAAGCCGGATTCTATCGCATCCTGCAGCCGCGGCGCTTCGGCGGCTATGAATTCGATACGCCGACATTCTTCAAAGTCGTCATCGAGATAGCGCGCGGGTGTCCGTCGACGGCCTGGTGCTATTGCCTCTCGGCCGCGCACATCATGCAGATCTCCGGGCTGTTCGATGAGGCGGCGCTCGCTGCGATTATCGGCCCCACAGGCGATTTCCGCGCTGCGTCTTTCGGCTATCAGCGCGGCACACTTACGCCCGCGCCGGGCGGCTGGCGGCTTAGCGGCAAATTTCCCTACGCTTCGGGCGCGCCCTATTCGACCCATTTCATTGGCCAGACGCGCTTGCCGCAGGACCCTGGCGGCACGCCGGGCCCGGAAATTTTGTTCGTGCTGCCGCGCAGTGAATGGAAGCTCTGCAATGACTGGGGCGACGTGATGGGACTCAAAGGCTCGGGCTCCCATAGCGTGGAGACCGAGAACGGCTTTCTGCCGGCAAGCCACGTCGTTGAGGCCAATCTCGTTGCCGGACGCACGGACATCAAGCCGCCGCGCTCGCACGCCAATCCGATGTATGCCGGCCGGATGGGCGCTTTCTTTTCAAGTGAGCTTGTCGCCGTCGCGGTTGGCGCAGCCAAGGGTGCGCTCGACGAATATGTGCGCCTTATAACGACGCGTACCGCGACTTATGCGCCCCAGACCTTGCGCGCCGACATTGCCGACTATCAGCGTTATCTCGGCCAGGCGACAGCAAAGATTACCGCCGCTGAGAAGATCATTTTGGAGATTGCACGCGATCACATGGAGCTCAGCCGGCGCGCGGCCGAGGAAGGCGTCCCGTACGACGGGGAGACCGACATGCGCAATTTGCTCGCAACGCAAGAGGCTGGGCGTATGGCTTGGGACGCGGTGCAGAGTATCATCTTTCGCACCGGCGGCTCGAGCGCGGCGCGTGATGGTCAGCGCTTGCAGCGTTATTACCGCGATCTTTCGACCTACTGGACGCACAATGCTCCGGCAACGGATGATTGGTTCGCGGTTCAATACGCGCAAATCCTCCTGGGCAAGATCTCCAGCAGCCCATTTGCTTGAGAGGCAATATGAAAGCGGCGATCTGGCATGGGCCGGGCCTTCCTCAGACCGTCGAGGAGGTGGAGCTGCGAGGCGTCGGCCCCGCCGAAGTCAAAGTGCGCATCACGGCCGCCAATGCGTGCATGACCGATGTCATCGATTCCCGTCCGCGTCACTTTCCGGCGAAGGCACCACAGATAAGAGGCCATGGTGCCGTCGGTCTTGTCGAGGAAGCCGGCGATCAAGTGCGCGTCGTCAAGCCCGGCGATAGGGTGATCCTTTCGGCAACGTCCTATTGCGGCCGCTGCCGCTTTTGTCTCGCCGACAATGCTTCCCAATGCGTTGAGATTGCCGCCCGCGTGCCGGATGCACGCGGCCACCTCGCCGACGGGCGCGCGGTCTATGCTGATGCCAATATCGGCGGCTTTGCACAAGGCTCGCTCGTCTCGGATATTCAAGTCGTGCCGATCGCAACGGATGTGCCGGATGAGGAGATCGCTCTCCTATCGATCGCCGGCGCAGCCGGTGCGGGTGCGGCGCTCATCACCGCGCCGGTTGCGCGCGGCGCATGGGTCGCCGTTATTGGTTGCGGGGCAACCGGGCTTGCCTATGTGCAGGGCGCGCGGATTGCCGGTGCCGAGCGCATCATAGCGATTGATCCGCTTGCGCATCGGCGCGACTTTGCAACGAAGCTCGGCGCAACCGACACCATCGACCCGCGCGTCGCCAGCGCCGCTGAGCAGATTCGCGCTATCACGCCCGATCTCGGCGGGTTTCAAGGCTGGGGCGTCGACTATGTGTACGAGGCAAGCGCGGACCCTTCCGCCGTCGCCGATGCCTATGCAATTGCCCGCAGTGGCGGCCATGTCGTGCTTGCAAGCGTGCCTTGGGATTTCACGGCGACGGCGAACCTGCCGTCAATCTGGCTTGGGGCGGGCGGTAAGACGATCCATTCGAGTCAGCATGGCAGCATCAATATCCTGCGCGACTTCCCGCGCTTTGTTCGCTTAGTCGAGTTGGGTGAATTGGATATGGCTGCGATGATCACGAGCCGTCATGATCTTGGCGGTATCAACCGCGCCTTTGACGATATCGAAGCCTATGCGACGGTCGGTGCGATCGTCATTCCGTGATCGGAAGCGGCTCTCACACATCGAGTTAGCGCGGCCGATGTCCATATTGGGTTGAAAACGCGCAGTGCGCCCCGAAAGGCCCCTTGATCGGCGGCTTGACCTGGCGAAGCAGGCTCTCCCAAGCTCTCATCCGCCATGCACCGGCAAGAAGATACAACGGCGACTCGCCTCTCGTTTGTGGCGATGTCCCGGCCCCCTGGGGAGGGATTTCAATGCGACAGCTTCATGCTCTCAAAACGAGATCGGTTGCGGTTATCGGGCTTCTCGCCCTTTTCAGCTTTGCGCCCGCATCGGCATCGGCGGCAGCGTGCGACAGGGCCTGCCTTGGCGGGATGATCACGCAGTATGTCGATGCGCTTGTGGCGCATGACCCTGCAAAGCTGTCGCTCGCAGCGGGCGCACGCTTCACCGAAGATTCCAAAGAGCTGAAGCTGGGCGAAGGATTGTGGAAAGCGGATCTCGTCAAAGGTGATTTTCGTCAGGATTATCTCGACACGGATAAAGAGATCGCTGCCTCGCACGTGCAGCTCTGGGAAGGCAAGGACCAGATTCTCTATTCGGTGTTGCTCCATATGAAGGGCAAGAAGATCGCCGGCATCGAGACATTGGTTGAGCGCGTAACACCCCAATCGCGCTTTCAGCCGGTCATGTTGAGCCGGCCGCTCGAGGGCATGAATGATCCCGTGCCGGCGGATAAACGTCAGTCGCGCGCTTCGATGATCGCAACGGCGCTGACTTACACCAAGGGCCTCATGATCGGCAGCTTTGCCCAGGCGCCGACACCTTTCGCCAAGGAAGCCTACCGGATGGAAAACGGCGTCATCACGGCGGGCGCGGGTTGCGGGCGTGATGATTGCACGATGCAGACGCAGAAGATCATGAAACATCCCGATGTGAAGCCGAGCGTCGCCGCCGTGGATGAAGAAAACGGCGTTGTGCTTCTGTGGATGAACTTCGGCTACACCGGTTCTTATGGTGAGGGCAATGCGCTGGTGACCTTCGAGGCCTTCAAGGTGTGGGGGGGCCAGATCCACGTCGTCAATGCGTTCTTCCGCATATTGCCTGTGCCGACGCAGCGAAACTGGCCGTCGTCCGATCCGATTCCCGCGCCGTAAGCGTTTGCGTTGAGTCTCGGGTGTGTGCAACGGAGGCGTGCCTCACGCGCGCCGCTAATGCTTCGGTAACCTTCTGGTCCGCAAGCAGCATGCTACGCATTTTCACCGGGCGTAAGCGGCAAACGCTCCGCACAGAAACCATCATAAGCAAAGCATTTGGCGCCTTTGCGTGCCGTCGCGCGTGCGTGCGCGTAAACCGGTTTGGGCCAATTTAACCAATCTTCCTCATAGTGCGTTCACGACACAATTGTGCCGGCGATCAACAGATCGTTGCCACGAGCGACGCCTTGCAAGGATTCGATAACTCATGCGCAACGGACCAGATACAGAAAACCTGTTCCACCAATTGAATATCGAATCGTTTCCCTATCGCGAGTTCAGCGATGGGCGTCCGCCGGTTTCGCCATCGAGCGGCAGCGGCAAGTGGTCGACATCGCTCGAGATATTGCAGCGTGAATGGATCCAGGCGACCCAAACCCATGCGATCGCGAGCCTTCCGGATAGCGATGATCCGGCGACGATCGGCACATCCGTGAGCGAAGAGCCGCGCGAGACGGAAGCTCCCGCCGCAAGACCCGCCCAGGCCAAACTCGCTTCAAAAACCGATCAATCGCGTGTGCGCTTGAAGCGCCTGTTCCGGCGTGAGGGGCAGGATGCAGCGGCGCCCGGCGACTCTCCTTTATCCGACCTCTTCGACAGGATCCGTTAGCCGCGATGCTGAATTCTTTACAAGAGCAGTGGTCCGGCGACGCGCAAGGCGTGCTCGCCAAGACAGCCGGGATCATGATTGTGGTCCTTTGCGCGCTCGCAATCATCATCACGCCGCTTGGCCTCAGAGCCCAGCTCATGTTCGGCGTGCTCACATTCGGCATTGCGGCGGTTGCCAGCACCAATGCATCGCGCCGCACGACGTTGATGCTTACGCTGCTCTCCGTCGCGATAACGCTGCGCTATATCTATTGGCGTTTCACGCAGACATTGAGCTTCGATAGTCCGCTCGGCGGCTTTCTCGGCATCGGCCTCTTCCTCGCAGAGCTCTACGCAAGCCTCATCATGATCTTGAGCTATGTGCAGACGGCGTGGCCGCTCGATCGTAAGCCGATCCCGCTACCGAGCGACGTCTCCCAGTGGCCGACGGTCGATGTCTACATTCCTACCTACAATGAGAGCCTGGCCGTTGTCGGCGATACTGTCATCGCCGCGCTCAATATGGATTATCCGGCCGACAAGATGCGCGTCTATCTGCTCGATGACGGGCGGCGCGAGGAGTTTCGCGCCTTTGCCGAAGAGATCGGCTGCCATTACATCACGCGGCCCGACAATAAGCACGCCAAGGCGGGCAATCTCAATCACGCAATGACGCTGACCGACGGCGAGTATGTCTGCATCTTCGATTGCGACCACGTGCCGACGCGTGCGTTTCTGCAGCTGACTATGGGCACGCTCGTCGCTGATCCGACGCTCGCGCTGGTGCAAACGCCGCATCATTTCTATTCGCAGGAGCCGTTTCAACGCAACACGGCCATCGGGCGCAACCTGCCGAGCGAGGGCGAGCTGTTCTACGGCCGGATTCAGCCTGGCAATGATTTCTGGAACGCGGCTTATTTCTGCGGCTCATGCGCGGTCATCCGCCGCAAGGCGCTCGATCAGGTCGGGCGCTTCGCCGGCGAGACCGTCACTGAGGACGCGCACTCCGCCCTCAAGATGCAAAAGCTCGGCTGGAATACCGCCTATCTCAACATTCCGCTTGCGGCTGGCCTTGCGACCGAGAAGTTCGCGCTTCATGTCGGCCAGCGCGTGCGCTGGGCGCGCGGCATGACGCAGATCTTCCGCCTCGATAATCCATTGTTCGGCGGCAAGATGAAGCTGCCGCAGCGGCTTTGCTATCTCAACGCGATCATGCATTTCCAGTTTCCGCTGGCGCGCCTGGTGTTTCTCACATCGCCGCTCGCTTATCTGTTTCTCGGGCAGAGCATCATTGCTGCGTCAGCCTCGCTGATCGCTGCCTATGCGTTGCCTCATCTGTTCCACAGCTGGCTCACCAATGCGCGGCTCGAGGACAAATATCGCCATGCGTTCTGGGGCGAGATCTATGAGGTCGCGCTCACTTTCCATCTGTTGCGGCCGACTCTGTCGACGCTTCTGCGTCCGCGCCACGGCAAGTTCAATGTGACTGATAAAGGCGGGCTCCTGAATCGAAGCTATTTCGATTGGCATCTGGTGTCGCCGCATCTTTTTGTCTCGTTCCTGCTGATCGGCGGCATCGCGTTTGGGCTTGCGCGCGTTTATCTATGGCCCGATTTCTTCCCGATCGACCGCGACACGATGTGGCTCAACACAGGCTGGTCGATCTTCAATCTCGTCATCTTGTTTGCAGCAATCTCGGTTGCGCTCGAATCCAAGCAGATCCGCAAACATGTGCGCTTCCCGGCAAAGATCAATGTCACGGTGCGGCTCAGAAATGAGCGGCAGTTTCCGGCGCGCACGGTCGACATATCGATGGGCGGCGTTGCCATCCGCATTCCGGACGGTGCGAACCCTGATGATTTGATCGTCGGCATTGTTCTGCCTTGTGGCTCGCGATTGGTCGAGTTTCCGGTGCGCGCGGTCAATTCGCGCCCGGGCGTGGCAATGCTTCAGTTTGCGCCGGTTTCGCTTTCGCAGCGGCGCGATCTGGTGCTTGCGATTATGGGCCGGGCCGATGCGTGGATCTCACGCCCTGATCTGCCACGCGAGGGCATGCTCAAATCCTGGCTTGATCTTCTTAAGGTCGATGGCTCCTTCATCATGTCGGTGCTTCGTTGGCGCGGCGTTCGCAAGCCGGCGCTCGAAACGGCGCGCGTTGGCCTGGGCGTTGCCGGGAAAGCGGGCGAGCTCGGCAAGCGTGCGGCGACCATCCTCGTTGCGTTTGGCCTCGGGCTTGGTGCGCTGCTTGCGTCGACCAGCGCACACGCTCAAGGCGATGACCTCGACGAGGCGCAAAGCTTCGATGCACCGCTAAGCGCGCCGAGCGACGGTGCTGAGCGCAACTTCGCCTTGACGCTCAAGGATCTGGGTGCGCATGAGCGCATCGTGCTCTCGGCGCCTGGTGATGAAACCGGCCTGCCATTCACCTTGCGCCACGACGAGATCGCATCTCAGGCGGTGCTTTCGGTGACGCTGTCCTATGCCGGACGCGAGGCGGCGAAGCGGGGTAGCTTGGCGATCACGCTCAATGGTGAACCCTTGGGCGAGATCAGGCCGGGAAATGGCACCGCGCAGACCGCGACGCTCGAAATTCCAATCAACCCAATTCTGCTTCTTGCCAACAACACGATCGGGTTTCGCTATGCCGGCAAGGAGGAGAAATGCGTCGGCCACGCCGATCCGAACCGCGCGATCTTTATCGACAATATGAGATCGAGCCTGCGCCTTACGGTGGCGCGATTGCCGGAGAAGCCATCGCTGGCGCGCTTGCCGGCGCCATTCTTCGACGAGGGCGATATGATGGCGCTCGATCTGCCTTTCGTTTACGCGAACGAGCCCAACAATTCATCGCTGCTCGCTTCCGCTGTTGTTGCTTCCTATTTCGGCGGTCTTGCGAGTTATCGCGGCTATAACTTCACGCCCAATATCGGAACGATCCCCGATGGTAATGCCGTCGTGTTCGCCACGGGCGGCGACACTATTCCGGGTCTGCGCCTTCCTGTGGTGAACGGCCCGACCTTGGCTGTGGTGCAAAATCCCGGCGATCCGCAAGGCTGGTTGCTGCTTGTGCTCGGGCGTGACGGCGCCGAGCTGCGGGCCGCCGCCAATGCGCTGGCGCTCGGCCATTATGCCGGCGATCAGGCGATGGCTCGTGTCGAGGCGCCGGCGCTCGTGCGTCATGCCGACAATGATGCGCCGCGCTGGCTGCGTGTGGGCGGGAAGGTCCAGTTGGCGCAAATGCCCAATGCGGCGCTCAACCTCGATGCCAAGGGCATGCGCCAGGGCGTGCTTACAGCCGATTTTCGAATCCCGCCGGATCTTTATGCGTGGCCGGACCGTGGCATGCCGCTTTCAATCAATTATCGCTATCCGGTTGGAAACTGGCTCAATGCGTCCAAGTCGCATCTCGATGTGCTGGTCAACAATCAGTATCTCAAGAGCTTCCCGCTCAGGAAGCCGCGTTTTTCGCTCTCCTCGCTGTTTGGATCAGGCGCTGCCGCGCACCGCGATTATGTCGAAGCCAGCTCAAAGGTCGACATCCCGACCTATCTGTTGTTCGGCCAGAACCAGCTGCAATTCTACTTCAATCTCGTTGACAAGGCGGGCGCATGCGGCGGCCCTGCGAGCAGCAACAGCAATAATGCAAGCGCAAGCGGCCCCGGCGATATCAGCACCTCCATCGGGCCCGACACGACGCTCGATCTGACGAATGCACATCACTTCGCCAAGCTGCCCAACCTTGCCTTCTTTGCGAGCGCCGGCTTTCCGTTCACGCGTGCTGCTGATCTTTCGCGCACCGTCGCGGTAATGTCTCAGACGCCTGATCTGCAAACCATTGCCGCGTTTCTCAATCTCATGGGACGCTTCGGCGATGCGACCGGTGTGCCGGCGACCGGGCTCGCGCTCTCGCACGGTGATAATCTCAAGCTGCTCAAGGGCAAGGATGTGCTTGTGCTTGGGAGTGATACGGACCTCAGCAGCTTTGCGCAGGTAATGGCGGGTGCGCCCGTGCGTTCCGGCGATGGGGCGCTTGTCGTCAATCCGACACCTTTGAAGAAGCTCGCCGACAGCCTCTTCCCCACCGGCTATGTGCGCGATCTGCGCGAGGCCGACCGGCTGTTACGCTCGCCGGAAGGATATTCGGCGCTTATGAGCTTCCGCTCGCCCGTGGATCCACACCGGCTGGTGGTTGCGCTTGTGGCCAAGCAGCCATTCGTGCTGCCGGCGCTTGTGCGCGATCTCAATGTGCGCAGCCGGAATGCGAAAGTTCAGGGCGATCTCACATTGTGGACGAGCGAGGGAATCGAGAGCTTCGCTTTCGGCCCGCAATTCTGGGCCGGTGATCTACCGCCGCTCACCTATCTGCTGACTATTTTGAGCCGCGCACCGCTCTTCATGGCGCTCGGGCTGGTGGTCTGCATGATTCTGCTTTCCCTGCCGCTTTATTCATTCCTGCGCGTGCGTGCGCACCAGCGATTGGAGGCACGCTCGTGACCTTGCGCAGTCATCTTCTTCTTGGAACCGCGCTTGTCGCCATCGCTGCCGGAACGACAGCGTTGAGCCCGGCCGCCGCGGCGCCGGCGGATCCCACACGCTATCTTCTCAATCAAGCAGAGTATTGGCATGAGAAGGGGCGTAACGATCTTTCGATCCAAGCGCTTGAGCGCATTCTCAGCTTCGAGCAAAATCAGCCGGACGCGCTCTACTATCTTGCGATCTATTCGGCGCAAGATGGCAAAGTGGATGCGGCCAAGCGTTGGGGGCAGCGCTTCGAGAAGGCGGCACCGGTCGATCCGCGCATCAATGAGCTGAACAAGGCGCTTCATCTGGGCTCGACGGGTGCGTGGCAGATTGCCGAAGCCCGCCGTCTTGCTTCACAAGGCGCGCTTTCGGATGCGGTGCGCGCCTATCAGCAGGCCTTCGGCAATGGCCTCATCCCTTATGACTACGCGTCCGAATATTATCTCACGCTTGCCGGCACGAAATGGGGTTGGGACGAAGCGGCCAATGGGCTTGCGCAAATGGTGGCGAACCATCCGGCCGATCACGAGCTCGCGCTGGCGTTCGGCAAGGTGCTCTCGTATCGCGAAAAGACGCGCCGCCAGGCGATCAATGTTCTGCTCGGCCTCGATGAGAACAGCCCGGCGGTTCATGCGACATTGCGCCAGGCGCTGATCTGGCTGAACGCAAAGGCGGATGATGCGCCGCTGTTTCAGGCTTACTTGCGCGATCATCCCGACGATAGCGAGATCGAAGCGCGCCTTGCGCATGCTGTAAGCCCAGTGCCCGGCGATCCGGGTGGCCAGGCGCGTCAAAAAGGCTATGCCAAGTTGAATGACGGCGATGCCGCTGCGGCTCAGGCGGATTTTGCCGACGCGCTCAAAGCCAATCCGAATGACGCCGATGCTTTGGCGGGTGCGGGCCTCTCGGCGCTTCAGGAGAAGGATTACGCCTCGGCCGAGGCTTCGCTTTCCCGTGCGATCAAGCTTGCTCCGGCCAAGAAGTCCCAATGGTCAAAGGCGCTGGAAACGGCAAAGTTCTATCGTTCGTATTCGCAAGCCGCGGCGGCGCTGCAATCCGGCGATCTTTCGGTCGCGGAAAAGCTTGCGCGTGATCTTGCCGAGTCAGGAAGCCCGGACGCGGATGTCGCCAAGAATCTCTTGGCTGATATTTTGACGCGCGAGAACAATCTGCAGGAAGCGGAGAGTCTTTACCGCGAAATTCTGCGAAGTCATCCGCACGATTCCGGCGCGATCGCTGGGCTTGCCCATGTATTGAATAGCGAGGGCCGCGTCGAGGAGGCGTCAGCACTCGTGAGCCAAGCGCCACAGGATGCCGCCAGCAATCCGTCGTTGCGTCAAACCGCTGCCAATATTGCCGCGGCAAAGGCTGATGCGCTCGCCAAAGGTGGCGACCTCTCACGGGCCGAGCGCGCTTATGAGAAGTCGATTGCCGATGATCCGACCAATCCATGGATTCGCCTCAGCTATGCACGCTTGCTCTTGAAGACAGGCGCCGAGCGGCAGGCCAAAGGCATCATGTCGCCGCTTGCGCAAGCCGCGCAGCCCAGCGCCGAAGCGCTCTATGCTCTTGCGATCTTTGAAGACGAGTCGGGCGATGACGGGCGCGCCTCGGAATATCTTGGGCGCATTCCCGCGGCGGATCGTACCGATGAGATGGGCAAGCTTGCGTTCAAGCTTCGATCCCAGGGCGCAATCGCATCCGCCCGTAAATCGAGTGATCCCGCCTATGCGTCCTCCAAGCTCGAGGATATCGCATCCGATCCGCAGGCAACGCCGGGGCTTCGTTCGCAAATCGCTGAGACGCTTTACGGCATCAATCCGCCTGCTGCCATTGCGCTTGCGCGCAAGGAAGAGGACCGGGGCGTCAGTGGCGCGCCGATGGATTATGCAGGTTTCCTGAAAGTCCTGGGCGATGCCGGCCTGGATGCCGAAGCGCGGACATTTCTCTTGCAGATCGAGCGTCATGCCGAAGATAGCGGCAACAAGGCTCAGGTCACCGCCTTACGCGCAACGCTTGCTGCGCATGAGGCTGATCATATGCGCAGCGATGGCAGCTATGCCGATGCCTATGATTTGCTCGCCGGTGCGCTGCGCGATTCGCCCAACGACAAGGAGCTGCTGCTCGCGCTCGGCCGGCTTTATGATAGCGGACATATGGCGGATAAGGCGCGCAGCGTCTTCAATCATCTGCAACAAACCTATCCTGATGATGCCGATGTCCTTTCGGCATCGATCGACAATGCGCTCGCCAGCAACGACTTAAAGAGCGCTCAGCGGCTGATCGACCGGGCGCAATCGCTTTATCCACGCGATCCACGGCTGTATGTGGCGCTCGGGCGTATCGCCGAGGCGCGCGGTCAGCGCGAAGGTGCGCTCAAGGCTTATCGTGCGGCCCAAGCGCTGCGCGCTGAAGAGGTTGCTGGTGGTGCGGCCGGGCCGAATACGCCGCCAACGCTGCAGGACAAAAATCCGTTCCGCGCGCGCTCGGCACAAAATCAGAGCGCGAGCTCGTATTTCGTGGCCGATGCTGGGCCCACTGCGGCGGATGACTCCAGTACCGCGAGCGGCGTTACCGGCGCAACGGCGCCGCAGACTGATGATCGGACGCAAGTGGCATACGCGTATGTGCCTGCAGGGCGCAGCGCGGCGCCAATCTTTGTTCCCAGCACGGCGATCCCGGTTAATGCGCCGGGTGATGCGCTCAGCGATGATATCGACCGGCGCATTGCGCGCCTTGAGCAGGGCACCAAGCCGCATGTCAGTGTCGAGGTTGCAACGCGTGATCGCTCAGGTGAGGCCGGGCTCAGCCAGATGACCGAGATCGATGGCACGGCTTCGTATCAAGGCACACTGTTCGGCAAAGGCCAGCTGACCGCTTCGCTTCAACCCGTCATTCTCGATGCCGGAACACCGACAAGCTCGGCCGCCGCGCGGTTCGGTACAAATCCGGCCGTCGCGATTTTTGCAACACCGCCGGCGCCAGATGGGCAACAAGCATCGGGATTGGCCGTCTCGCTCAAATATAAGATCGGGACTTTGACCGCGGATCTCGGCACCACACCGCTCGGCTTTTGGCGCTTATCGCCGGTTGGCGGCATCGAATGGGCGCCGGAGATCGCCGACAACACACATGTGCAGATTGGCGTTGAGCGGCGCGCCGTCACCGACAGCGTGCTCTCCTACAATGGCGCTCGTGACCCGCTCACAGGTCAACGCTGGGGCGCCGTGATGCAGACAAGCGCGCATGGCGGCATCAGCTATGACAATGGCGAAGGTGGTGCCTACTTCACCGCGCGCGTGGGAACGCTCAAAGGACACAATGTCGCCAGCAACTCGACCATCCAGGGCGATGCTGGCGCATATCTCAGGCCGTATCAAAAGGGCGATGCCGAGCTTCAGATCGGTTTCAATGCCGACTTCGCGCACTTCAAAAAGAATCTGCGCTATTTCAGCTGGGGCCAAGGCGGCTATTTCAGCCCGCAATCTTTTGTCGGGCTTTCTCTGCCGCTGACCTACAAAGATGTTCAAGGCCGATGGTCTTATTCGCTGCAGGCGTCGCCCGGCTTGCAGTATTTCCACGAGGATTCATCGCCCTACTTCCCGACAGAGCCGGCTATACAAAGCCTGTTCGACATTGCCGCGGCTTTGGATCCCAACATCATTTCAAACTACGCATCGCAGACCAAGACCGGCTTCGGCTTTGCCGGTGACGCGCAAGTCAACTATGCGCTCACGCCTTCGACCTCGATTGGCGGCGGGCTCAAGTTCAATAATTTCGGCGACTACAATGATACGAGCGCCAATATTTCCTTCAAGCACACGCTCGGCAAGTAGGGTGAGCGCCATGGATGCAAAGCTGAAACCTGCGATCGACCCGGTGAACAACGAGATGCAGCTCTATTATGCGCAGAAACAATGCAGCGCGCAGTGGCGCATCTTTCTGACTGCAATCTCGACGGAGATCTTCCATCACGCGCAAGGCGACGACGCAGAGTTGTTCTTTCGCGAGGTCGGCGAAGAGATGGCGCGCCGCATGTGCCTGCCTCACGCGGAGAGCCTGCCGAAATTGCAGGAGCTGATGAATGATCAGCTCGATCGCATGGATTGGGGGCAGGTCGAGCTCAGCGACGCTGGCGAAGCGATCGAGGTGTGCCATTATGCGGCGCCTTCGACGATCGCCGATGATACGCGCGAGGTGTGGGCGCGCAGCCTCAGCTACACCCTGGAGGGCCTTTATGGTCACTGGTTTCTGGCACAGGGAGCCGCCGAGCACCTCAAGACCAGGGTCGTCTCGAATCCGAGCCCGGGGCTCTTTGTCCTGCGCCATTCGCGCTAGGGCTTTCGGGCTTCTTGTGTGCATAATCGCAGTTGCCCTAGCGCTCACCTCGACTGCCTGCGCCGGTGACGAGGCGCAATATTGGACTGTCTTCAAGGGCCGCTTTCTCACCCAAGACGGCCGCATTTGCGATACGGGCAACGGCAATATCAGCCACTCCGAAGGGCAGGGATACGGCATGTTGCTGGCGGTCACGAACAACGACCGCAAAGCCTTCGACTTGATGTGGCAATGGACCAGACAAACACTCGAGCGCGAAGACGTGCATCTGTTTTCCTGGCGCTATGATCCCGACGCTCACAAAGTCACAGATCGTAATGATGCGGCCGATGGCGATGTTCTCATCGCATGGGCGCTGCTCAATGCCGCTAACAAATGGGGCGATGCTTCCTACGCACTGGCTTCGTCCGACATCCGCACGGATATCGCAACGCATCTGGTGCGCGACTTCGGCGGCTACAGGATCGTGATGCCGGCAATGTCGGGATTCGATTTTGGCACCAGCGTGGTGATCAATCCGTCTTACTTCATCGCTCCTGCGTTTCAGGCTTTTGCCAAGGCCGATCCCACCGGGCCATGGCGCGCAATCCTAAACAATGGCTATGAAATCCTGCGCAAAGCGCGCTTTGGTGCCGAAAGACTGCCGCCGGATTGGCTGAGCCTTAATGGGCAGGGTCAGCTTTCGCTGGCCAACGGGTTCAAGCCGCGCTTCGGCTATGATGCGATCCGTGTGCCGCTTTATCTCGTTTGGGCGCAGGCCCCCGCGAAAGTCATCGCGCCGTTCGCACGCCACTTCTCCAAGCTTCGCGACGACTTGGCGCGCGAGCCGGCATGGATCGATCTCTCCAGTGGCGCGCGCTCACCGGAAGATGCTTCGGCCGGAATGCGTGCGATTAGTGCGCTGATTGCCGATGAGCCCTTGCCCGCATATCCCGCCGATGGCGACTATTATTCGAGCGCGCTTTGGCTGCTCTCGGATGTTGCGAAATCGCATCATTAAGCTGTTAGCAGCAGCAACATACGGCTCCCGCGAACAAGCTCCTTAACTCAAGACAACTCTCCGCATTGCAGCGAGCCGAAACTATCTCTTGCGCAAGCCGTGGCGTTGGCCGATCCTGACATTGCGTGGTGACTTCTTGTCACCGCCTCGAATTGTCGTTTGCTTGATCCGCACAAAGACGGATCACCGCGGGGAGGGACAAGATGCAGGGGACGCCGTATCCCAAGAAGCAGATGCATCGCATCGCTTACACCAAGCTTTCTTCGTCTACGATCGAGAGCAAGCTCAGCAAGGCCGTGTCGAGTGGACCGACCAGCAGCTCACCGCTTTCGGATGTTTACGCAGGCAAGCAGCTACGGATCGTCACCGACAATGGTCCCAAGCTCGGCTACAGCTTTCATGGCAACGACCGGCTGAACCTTGTCGAGAATGGCGGCGGGTCAATCCAAGCCGGCTATGGTGCGCTCACGCTCGATAACATTGTTTTCTTTACGCATCTCATCCCCGGGACGGAGCGCGGCTATGCCGTGACCATCGATCGCGATTTGGGGCTCGCCACCGTCATTGAGCTGTGGTTCAGCGGCTACAAGGATAATCGCGAAGTTCAGCGCGAGATCTATTACGGCTATGTCGAGCAATCGGGAAAGAAGCCGCCCACGGCGCGTCACACCACATCGAACCGCATGGAGGGCCATGGCTATCATTGGAAACAGGACAACGGCATCGAGACGCTGGAGTTCTTCCCTTCAGCGGCCTATTCGAATTTCGTCGAGCTCACGCGCTTTGGCGGCGAGCTTGGGTTCTGCGCGCCGTCCGATTTCGTCAAGATCAATGACGAGCTCTTCATCTACACGCGCACGGAGTGTGAATTCTCCGGCATCTTCACGCTCTATGTGCTGGATCTGAACCTTGCCGAGCAAATCGGCATGCGGCTCGGATTCAATGAAACAGATGCGCTCGAATATTATGTGTTCCGCGGCAAGGGAAAATGGCTCGGCCAGCTTTCGCATTTTGAAAAGTTCGGCGATGTCAAAGGCGATGTCGTGTCTGCGCCCGCGGAGAAGGATAAGCCGCCGGCCAAAGGCGCGCGGGCGGTTTATCGCCCGCTCGAAACCATGCCGAAGATGTCACGGGCCGAGGTGAATGCCGCCGCCAAGAAGGCGACCGTTTTCGCGCCCAAGAGCGCAATGGCCGGCAATGCCGAGCCGGCGACGGATTTTCTCGCTGGCAAGCGCTTCACGCTGCGTTATGACAATGCGCCGGCAATGGAATACCGCATCGATAGTGCCGACACGCTGCATTGGCGCAAAGAAGGCCGCGGCTGGACCGAGGCGCGTTACCAAGCGTGGGAATCGATGCCCGGCGTCATCATCTTTGGGCATCTGCTTGAAGGCGAGCCGAATCATGATGCGCATTCGATCGTTGCCGATTTCCATCAGGGCCTCGTCACATGCCTCAACGGCTTTCTCAACACTCCCTATTTTGCCAACGAGGCGGGCGTCAAAACTCTGTTTGGCGTGATCGAAATGGATGGGATTGTTCCGCCGCTTTATCGGCGCCATCACTTCTCTGATGAGATGGTCGGCCATGCGGTGAGCTGGGAATATTCACCCGGCCTCACATCGATGCATCTATATACAACGCCACACTCGATGTCGTGGATCATCTTTACGCCGGATGGTGCGGGCGGGCTCGAATGGAGCGGCCCTTCCGCTCATGTGAAGATCAGGGATGGGCTCTATTTCATCTACTGGCTTGAAGAAGCATGCAACGGAACGCTCGGCACAATCCTCGTCAATATGCGCACAATGCATGATGCGGGTATCGATTTCCATTGCGGCCCGCAAGGACTCACATTGGGGCAAGTGGGTGCGCTCGGGCGGCATGTCGGCAAATTCGACGTTGCGCGCTTCTATCAAGTGAAGAGCTCGGGGAGGGCTTGAGATGAGGAAGAACACATCAACGCGTCGCAACTTTCTTAAAGCCGGCGCACTTCTCTCCGCGCCATTGGCGGCCGCGCCTGCCGTGGCACTTGCGAGCGATGGGCTCAAAGCGCGGGTCGCGCGTCTTGAGGATGAGAGCGCCATCAGAGAGTTGCATCAAACATGGCTGCGCGGCGTCAATGCGGGAACGGCGAGCGATGCGATTGTTGGGAATGCGGATAATGTGAAGGTCCGGCGCATCAGTGCGCATCACGCGGGACCGTTGGACGAGATCAAGCTCGGACCTGACGGCAGAAGCGCGAGCGGGCGCTTCCATTGTGCGGTCGAGCTTGAGGCAACGCTTGCGAAGGACTGCACGCTCGCGCAGATGGCGCATCTGCAAGGCGGCGGCTTCGTGCGTCGGACCGAACCTCGCGTTCTCAATATTGATTACGTGAAGACGAGCGGCGCCTGGTCAATCGCAAAGGTCGAGCTTGCGCCTGCGCAAGCCTAGTGCACAAAGGCTTATTGCGAGCTCAGAACATTGATATCGGGGAAGCGCATGGCGGGGACACCCTATCCCAAGCGGCAAATGCACCGGATTGCTTACACCAAGCTTTCCAAAGGTGCGATTGCGGGCAAATTGAACGCCGTCATCGGCAAGGGGCCGGCAAGCGCTTCACAAATCTCGGATGTGCTCGCCGGAAAGCAGATCACCATCGTCACCGATAAAGGGCCAAAGCTCGACTACACATTCAATTCAGCGAACCAGCTGACGCTTTCCGAGAATGGCGCCGCAGCGGTTGGCGCCGGCTATGGCGTGCTCACGCTTGGGAGCGTCGTTCTCTTCACCCATCTTGTGCGCGGAACCCAGCGCGGCTACGCGGTTGTTATCGATCAGGAGACGAATCTCGCAACCGTCTTCGAACTTTGGTTCAACGGCTATAAGGACAACCGCGAAGTTCAGCGCGAAATCTATTACGGCTATGTCGAAAAGGGTGGCGAGGAGGCGCCCCAAGCGCGTCATGTCGTCAGCAACCGCGCCGAAGGGCATGGTTATTACTGGAAACAGGACACAGGTATCGAGACGCTGGAATTCTATCCCTCGTCGGCCTATTCGAACTTTGTCGAGCTGACGCGTTTCGGCGGCGAGCTCAGCTTCTGCGGGCCATCTGATTACATCAAGATCAATGATGATCTCTTTATCTATACGCGCACGGAGTGTGAGTTCTCCGGCATCTTCACGCTGCATGTAATGGATCTCAACACGATTGAGCAGGTCGGCCTGCGGCTTGGCTTCAATGAGCACGATGCGCTCGAATATTATGTGTTCCGGGGGCACGGCGAGTGGCTCGGTCAGCTTGCACATTTCGAGAAGTTCGGTGATGTCAAAGGCGCGCCGCTGCCGCCGCCATCGCAGGATGGCAAGGCGCCGGCAAAAGGCGCGCGCGACCTCTACCGGCCATTTCAGACCATGCCGAAAATGACGCGTGCCCAGGTGCGCGCGGCAGTCGCTGCGAAGAAGCCGTCGATTTTCGTGCCGGGCGGACAGATGGCAGGCAACATCGCCCCCAGTACGAATTGGCTTGCGGGCAAATCATTCACCCTGCGTTACGATGATGCGCCGGCGATGGAGTATCGCATCGACGATGCCGGGACGCTTAACTGGCGCAAAGAAGGCGGCAGCAACTGGACGAAGACGCGCTATCAGGCCTGGGAGTCGATGCCGGGTGTGTTCCTGTTCGGGCATTTGCTCGAAGGTGAGCCGAATTTCGACGGGCACTCGATCGTGGTGGATTTCCACCAGGGCCTCGTCACTTGTTTCAACGGCTTCGTGAACACGCCCTATTTCGCCAACGAGGCCGGTGCGCGGGTTCTCTTCGGCGTGATCGAAATGGAAGGGCTCACCCCGCCGCTCTATCGCCGGCACGCGTTCACCGAAGAGCTGCTCGGCCATGCGTTCAGCTGGAACTACCAGCAGAACCTCACATCCATGCATCTTTATTCGACGCCCTATTCAGTGTCGTGGGTGATCTTCACCGATAGCGATGCAGGCGGGCTCGAATGGAGCGGCCCGGCCCGGTACGTCAAGATTCGTGACGGGCTCTATTTCCTCTATTGGCTGGAGGAAGCCTGCAACGGCCATATGGGAACCATCCTGCTCAACATGCACACGATGCATGATGCAGGCGTGACCTATCATGTCGATCAAGACGGCCTCTATATAGGCCAGCTTGGCGCGAACGCCCGGCATGTTGGCCGCTATGACATTAAGCGCTTCTTCCAGGTGCCGACATCAGGCAAGCAGGTCTGAGGCTTCCTCTTGTAAACGGATTGGGATTTGGAAACGATCCGCGAGCCGTTAGATTATCGGCTCGGCAAATTGGGCTGCCCAGGGAGGAATGAAGATGGCGAAATCGCCGGGACTTGATCGCGCCGGATTGGTCGCGCTTATGCAAAAGTATATTGGCAGCTTGCATGAGCACTCCGCCGATGGTTTGCCGCTCGCGCCCAATGTGAAGATCACCGAGCAGGCCGCGCGGATCCCGGTAGGTGATGGACTTTGGATTAGCGCAACTGGCGGCCCCACTGATTTTCAAATCTGGCTTGCAGATCCGGTGAGCGGGCAGGCGGGATTTTATGGCGTTATCCATGAATGGGGTAAGCCGGTCTTGCTCGGCACGCGCATCAAGGTGGAAGAAGGCAAGATCACCGAGATTGAAAATGTGATGGCGCGAAACTTGCGCGAAGCGGCGATGGAGAACTTGCAGAAGCCGCGGGCCGGCCTCATCGAAGATGTGCCGGCGAGTGAGCGTACACCGCGCAAGCAGATGCTCGAGATCGCCAACTCCTATTTCAATTCGATCGAGCAGGATGACGGCGATCTTTGTCCGTTTGCCGATGAATGCGTGCGCGTTGAGAACGGCATTCAAACCACGCTCAACAAGACGCCGCCGGCGCCTGGCCAGGGCATCTTCAACGATCCCGCCGTTGCCGAGGTGATGGGTCATCTTCTGACGATGAAGACGCGCGACAGCATGTCGACCGGCAGTCTCGCCTACATCACGCAGATCCGGCCCCGCCACATGCTGGTCTGCGATGAGCAGAAGGGCGTGGTGTTCGGCTTTCCTCGCTTCTGCCATCGCGGCGATATGCGCACAACGAAGCTGCGCAATGTGCCCGGCTTCACCGAGATGCCGTTCGGCCATGGCCCGGATGATTTGCAGGCGTCCGAGATGTTCAAGATCGGAGCCGGCAAGGTCTATGAGATCGAAGCCAACGGCTTCATCAACGCTTATCTCGCGCCGACGGGCTGGGATGAGGAATATCCCGAGACCTACGAATATGAGGTCACGCATCCTTGGGGGAATCCGCAGCGCCCGCCGAATGCCAAGAAAAGTCCGTAACCGGACGTCTTCTGTCAGAGGATCAGCGAACCCTATTTCGCCGCTCGCCTGAAGCGTGCGAGCTGCGCAATCGGTACGAGCGCACCGGCCAAAAACAGCGCGGCGAGCAGGAACGGCGCGCCGGGGAAATAGATCGGTGCATCCTGCGCCGTAAAGGAGTGGAAGACGTTCGCCAGAATGAGCGGCGCGGCGATTGCCACCAGCGCCTGGAGGCTGCTGAAGGCGCCCTGAAGCTCGCCCTGCTCGGTGTCCGGCACGATGCGCGAAGCGATGCTTCGCAGCGCTGGCATCACAATGCCTTCAAAGGCCGAGAGCGCGATAAAGGGATACATCATCCAGCCGACAGGCACGAAGGCGAATGCGGCAAAGCTGATCGTGGCCATTACGAGCCCGAACTGTGCTGCGCCCGTTTCTCCGAAGCGCTTCACGATTCGGCCCGTCATCAGGCCGGACACGAGCGCAGCGCAGACGCCATAAGCCGCCAGCGCGAGTCCGTTTTCGGCTTTCGACCATCCGAATTTAAGGATGGTGAAAAACGTCCAGATGGATTTGTAGACTGCCAGCGAGACGATATAGAGCGCTACTGCGCCGAACAGATAGGTGAGAGTTGGATAGCGCCTCATTGATAACAACGCACCGATGGGATTTGCCCGCCAGAGGACGAAATGCCGGCGCTTGCCGTCCGGCAAAGATTCCTTCAGTACGAAGATGCCGTAGCACGCGTTGACGAGCGAAAGCACGGCGGCGGCATAGAAGGGTACACGCGTTCCCATCTCGCCCAAGAGTCCTCCAATCGCGGGCCCGACGATAAAGCCGACGCCAAAAGCGGCGCCGATATATCCAAATGCTTTTGCACGGCCCTCGGACGGCGTGACATCGGCGATATAGGCGCTGGCGGTCCCCATCGTGGCGCCGGCAACGCCTGCAAGGGTGCGGCCCACAAAAAGCCATGTGATGTTCGGAGCAATCGCCATCACAAGATAGTCGAAGCACATTAGGGCCATCGAGACGAGGAGAACCGGGCGGCGGCCGAATCTGTCCGACAGATTGCCGATAACGGGGCCGCCGAGAAATTGCATGAGCGCATAGACGAATGTCAGCCAGCCGCCGTAAAGCACAGCGCCGGAAAGCGACTCTTTGGTCAGATCGACCAGGAGCGGCGGGATGACGGGAACGACAATCCCAAGGCCGATACTGTCGATCACCACGACGATCAGAATGAAAAATAGCGCGTGATGCCCGTGACGGCCGCTCAATTTCTCCCCCAGTGCTTCCACGAGTGATGACTTGCGGGATGGAGGGAATACGGCCCGGCTGCCGGCCGCAAGTCTTTACAATCTGCGCGCTTTGTGCGCAACGCGGCGCGTGTTAAGGAGCGCGCGAAGCCGCGCCGCTCGAATCCGGCGCAGACGTTGCGAACGCGCGGTGGCGCTCAGCGTGCCGATGCGGACAACCCGATCAATCGAAGAAGGCGAAGGTGCGGAACTCGATGCTTTCGCGCGGGGGAGCGCCGGGTGGCGTTGCCGGATCTTCAAAGCTCGTATGCCCGGTCCAGCGGGCGCGGCCATCTTTCGCCGAGTCGTAAACCTTGAAGACGATCGCTTCATCGCGCGTCATGCGCGGGAAATAATACCAGCGATGGCGCGGATTGAACTTGAACTGATAGATTTCGCCGACGCGGTCCGGGTGGCGGCGCTCTGCAGGGATGAAGTCTTTCTCGTCGAGTGAGCGCGCATCGGCAAGCGCAAAGGGATCGGCTTCGACCGGCTTATTGATCGGCCGCCAGACCTGAATGATCGCAAAGCGGTGCTTTAATATCTCGTCCGCCTTGTCGGGGAAGATGTCTCTGATGCGCTGCGGGCCGGACCAATCGGTATAGTCATTATGCACGGCGCGCACAGGCTCGCGGATTTGCTTCTTCATCCGGTCGGCTTCATCGCCGGTGCGCAAAGTGTGATCGAAAATGTAGACGCGGGCAGCGCCGGAGACCTTCTTGATCAGCGCTTTGGTCTCGGCATAACCGACAGACTTAAGCTCGGCTTCGTCAAAATAACTCTTCATCTTGGTCGGCGCGCGGACGAATTCAAAGCCCTGTTGGTCGAGCGTGAGATTGCCCGCCACGGCCCGGCCGTTGTGGATGACCATCTCCTTGTCGTCCATCTCGCCGGTTTGGCGCCGCATGATGCCGCCGGGGCCATAGGTCTCGTTCACCGGCTTCACGCCGGTGTCGATGGTGTAGCGCAACAGCGCCGTCACATCGCCTTCGATTACATCAGCCTGTGTCATGGTTTTACGCGCTCAAGGGCGCGCCTCTCGTTCTCGTTGCCTCGAAGTTAGGCATCCGCCGCGCTGAATCAAGGACGGCACTGCAGCATGAGCGCCCGCACGCCGTGCCTAACTCTTGCGCCTGTGCCCATCATCACAAGCGCCCCCGCGATTGCGCGGCGGCGGCAAGCCATTTATTGATGTTTTGTCAGACAAGAAGGCTCGGCTGGGAGGCATTTGTGTTAGCGCTTTATCATTTCGGACCGGTCTCCAACTCGTTGACACCGCTTCTCTGTCTCAAAGAGAAGGGGCTGGAATTCGAAGACCGCTGGCTCAACAGCGGCAAGTTCGAGCATCATGATCCGGAATTCCTGAAGCTCAACCCCGAAGGCATGGTGCCGGTGCTTCTGCATGATGGCGACCCGATCACTGAATCGACCGTCATCAATGAATATCTGGATGAGGTTTTTCCTGAGGTTCCGCTCAAGCCGGCGACTGCCAAGGCGCGCGCGCATATGCGGCAATGGACGAAATATTGTGATGAATATTTCTATCCGGCGATCACCATGATGGGCGCCAATTTCGCGACCGGGCTTCGCCTCGAAATGGGCGGATGAAGAAAAGCAAAAGGTGCTCGCCGGCATTGCCAATGATGAAGTGCGCAAGAAGTGGGAGCATGTGACGAGCAAAGGCTATACCGAGGCCGAGCTGGAAGACTCGCGGCGCAAAGTGCGCACCGTGATCGAGAAGATGGAAAAGCGCTTGGCGGCGATGGGCGATTGGCTTGCCGGCACTTATTCGCTGGCCGACATCAAGAACTATTCGTTCGCGCAGCATGTCGAGCGTTCCGTGCCGGATGCGCTGACCGAGGCGCAAGACGCCGCGCGCCTTCGAATGGCTGCGCAAAATGGAGGAGCGGCCGGCAGTGAAGGCGTGCAAGGCGATGGCGCGGCCGCGATAATCTCGTGGCGTTCTCGGCGGTTTGACCTAGCTCATGACCGGAAATTCGCACAAAGCTAGCCTGGGACAAAGAGGGAGGAAGTCATGGCAGATCAGATCCAGTTTCCGCCGGCACCCAAAGGGCCGGGGCCGACGCCGTTTGGCGCCGGCGGCGCGGCAGGTGGCGGCACGCACCGGCTCGAGGGCGATCTTTATGATTGCGAGGTCGAGGGCAAGATCCCGGAGGATCTCGATGGCGCGTTTTATCGCGTCGGGCCCGATCCGCAATATCCCAAGGACCCAAAATGGCAGTTCGATATTCCGTTCGACGGCGAAGGCCATGCCTCGATGTTTCGCATCAAGGACGGCCATGTCGATTTCAAGAGCCGCTGGGTCAAACGCAGCGCTGGAAAGCGCAGCATGCCGCGCGCCGCTCGCTATTCGGTATGTATCGTAATCCGTACACGAATGATCCATCGGTCAAAGGCGTCTCGGGCGGCACGGCGAACACGCAAATGTGGTTTCACCACGGCAAGCTGCTTGCGCTCAAGGAGGATTCGCCGCCCGTTGTGATGGATCCTTTGACGCTCGAGACGACCGATGATTACTACACATTCGGCGGCGGCATGAAGAGCGAGACGTTCACCGCGCATCCCAAGACCGATTCCGAGACCGGCGAGCTTTTGGCGTTCGGCTATGAAGCCAAGGGGCTCTACTCGAAAGACATCGAAGTGTTCTCGGTGGGCAAGGACGGCAAGGTGAATTGGTCGGCCTGGGTGACCGCACCTTATTGCGGCATGATCCACGATTACGCCATCACCGATAAACATGTTGCGCTGTGGGTGACGCCGCTTGCCGCCAATGAAGAGCTTTTGAAGAAAGGCGGCCCGCACTGGTTCTGGGATTCGACGCTGCCCTCATATCTCGGCGTTATGCGCCGCGGCGGTGATGGCAGCGATATGCATTGGATCAAAGGCCCGCCCTTCATGGCGACGCATACGATGGGCTGCTGGTCCGACGGCAACCGGCTCTATATCGATGTCGATGGCGCGCCGCGCAATCAGTTTCCGTTCTTCCCGAACATCCATGAGGAGAACGACCCGAAGCTTGCCTTCGCGGGCAATGTCTATCGGATGAGCGTCGATCTTTCGACCAAGGCGCCCAACAGCTTTTCGTTCGACATGATGTATCCGGAAGCGCCGGGCGGCCTGTCGCGCCAGGATGATCGCTATCACACCGTGAAATACCGCTACGGCTTTCTCTATGGCGGCAATCGCTGGTTCAAGATCGATCAGCAAACGAGCAAGATATCGACCTTCCTCGCGGGCGAAGGTTCAACGCTCAACGAGATGTGCTTCGCACCGCGTCATGCGAAAGCCGGCGAGGGCGATGGCTATCTTGTCGGCGTCGCCACGCGCCATAAGGAAGGCGGGCGTTCCGACCTCGTGATCGTCGATACGATGAACATGGAAGCAGGGCCGGTCGCCACGGTGAAGATGCCCTACAAGGTGCCGGGGCAAATCCACGGCTTTTGGGTCTCCGGCGACCAATTGCCCAACGGCTGAAACTCAATGACGCGCTGGCCGAGTAAAATCTGCTAGCGCGTCCTTTGCTAGGCTAACGCGCCACATATCATCCTCCCCGATTCCGTCCGCTCTTGCGAGCGCTGCTTTGACCCGAGGTGAAATCAGCCAAGCGACAATTACGGCCCGGATCTCAGGCACAACGTCTGCCCAATAAATCTGCTCGTGCGGGTCGAGAGATGCCAGCGCGGGCAATTGCGTTGCGAGGTTAGCGAGCTGCAAGAGTGACTGCCCTGTCGCTACAGTGATCCACTCATCCAACAAAGGGCGAACGTCTTCTGCGAGTGAGGCAAGCCCGCATAGCCATTCCGAGACATCGGCACCGTCGTCGGGGTGTTGCTCAAGCGCTGCCGAATAGGCTGTTTGGAATACTACGAGCACTGCCCGCTGCTCAAACTTCGGCCAAGTTCGCCACTCCGCCATTTTAAGCCTGGACGCAATCACCTGAGGTTGTGTTCCCACCCACTGAGGAGAGCGGATAGCCTGTTCAAGGATCCGAGGAAGGAAGTGCTTATAGTCAACCACCGAGCCAACGGTTGTGATAGCCCATCCTGCGTAAGGGCCTATCTGTTCTCCCGTGAGTGAGCGAAGGGGTGCGCTTGATAAGGTCGTCAGAATCTTTGCTGGATTGCGGACCGGAGAAGCTTCTATGCGCTCAGGTCGGGGGTAGGCCGCAAAGGCTTCATAGGCCGCATCCAGTGCGGTTACGAGAGGCGGTCGGATTATCATCTCTCTACCTTCAGAGAGGTAATCTAAGTACAGCTTGAGGATTTCCGCAACGTGCGTTGAAAAATGGATGGCGGGGTCATCCTTCGATGAGCTCAGGATGACGGCCCGGCCATGACGTTCGGAGTTGAAAGCGCTGAGCTAATCATCAGACGGCGGATGTTCGGTTGGTGGGATCATCTCGCCAGCTTGGCCACCTTTCTGGTCTTCTTCTTCGCTCCGCTGTTCTTGGGCTTGGCGCCGCGCTTCGATGACATGGCGCAGCTTAGGATCGAAGGGTGCGAAAAGCTCGATCGATGACAAAGTGCCGGAGGGTCTGCGCTTCTTCCTTCGCCAATAGATCCAGCCCTTCGCTTCCATCCAGAGCATCAGGCGATCGAACAGCCAAAACCCGGCGATGATCGCTGCGAAAATGCCGATCTGGCCGAGCCAATGCACGCTGATCGCCTTCCGTTCCGGGGGGCGGATCAATGCCCGTGACTCTGATCGGGAACGGGCTGAAACTCAATCGCCGAAGAAATTTTTCGAGCGGCGTTTTCCCCGTTGAGCCAGTTGCGAATCCGTTGAGTCGTCAGCGCCTATAGCTGGCGGCCTGGAAGTTATGCCCGGCAGCCTGTCCGTGTACGGAGGTTATCCCGCTTGAAGGCACCCAATTGCCGCCCATTTACTCCAGAAGGCAGTAAGGAGCGTGGAAGATGAGCGTGTTATCCGGTTCGCCGTTTTCGCCCGGCGATATCGTGCAATTGCGGTCCGGCGGGCCGTTCATGACCGTGCTCGGCCAAGAGCAAGGCCGATCCTATCTCGAATGCGCGTGGTTCTGGTCGGGGCGCTATCAAACCAACAAGTTCTATTTCCATGAGCTGCGCGCGCCGAGCAAGGAAGCGATTGAAGCGGCGCTCAAGATCAAGGAGGGTAATGCAACAGGCTGAGCTTCGCACGCGTCACGCGAGACGCATGCCGAAATTTCGCTCGCAGGTTAGAAAAAATCGAAAAGATGGTTAACGCGCACCCCTCTCCCCTTGTGGGAGAGGGTGATCAATGTCGGCAACGGCATTGATCGGGTGAGGGGTGAAGCTTGATCGCTTGCAGCCCCACCCTCACCCGCTCATTCGAAGCGTGGCTTCGAATGAGCGACCTCTCCCATCAAGGGAGAGGTAAGTAAGGGTTCAGCCCCAACGCACATGCTCGGGACCGGGGGCGACGGTCGCGAACGGGTCGGGGCGCTTTGCCATCGCCATCGCCGCCTTCACCGCCGGGCGCGCTTTCATGCGGCCAAGCCAATCGAGCGTCTTGGGCGAGGCGGTCTTGTTCGCCAATTCCGGCGCCACTTGCGGCAGGAAATTGATGTAAGGGAAGAGCGAAATATCGGCGAGGGAATAGGTCGGGCCGGCCAGCCACTCGTTCGATTTGAGCGCATCCTCGATCTTGCCGATCGCTTCCTTCTCGCGTTCGGTCGAGCGGTTGATCACCTCATCGCCTTCGCCATCGACCGCCTTCACCCAATGATCGCGGCTCTCCTTCATCGGGATTTTGGCGAACTGCGCGTTGAGCTTTTCGCGGTCGCGGTTCTTGAAGCTCTGTTGCTCGAGCTTCGCCCACGCGAGCGAGCTCACCGTCGCGCCGACATAGTCATCGACATATTTCTGCCAGACGCGCACCTTCCAGCGATCGAGCGGTTCCTTCGGCATCAGCGCGACATCCGGGTAAGCCTCTTCGAGATATTCGATGATGTAGCTCGATTCCGTCATCGGCTCGCCATTGTCGACGAGGATCGGCACCTGGCCGGTCGGGCTGAGCTTCAGGATCGCGGGGCTATGCTGCTCGAAAGCGAGCACATCGACATAATGCGATTTGAAATCGAGGCCCTTTTCCTTCAGCGCGATCAGCACTTGGCCGCAAGCGCCATTGGGTTCCCAGTGATAAAGCTCGATTGCCATCTAATGCTCCCTTAGCGTGATTGTTGTGCGGCCGAGCGTTCCATCTGCTCGCGCGTTGTCATTCCGGATCGCTGGCCCCGCATCTCTTTAACGGCCGGGCGCTCATTCATGCGCTGGTTCCAGTCGTAGAAAGCGGGCGTCGCCTTCTCGTTCACCAGCTCGGGCATCCACATCATTAAGATGCCGCCGCAGAAATTGAAGAAATCGATGTCGGCAAGCGAATAGGTCTTGCCGGCAAAATAAGGATTCTTCGAAAGCCGCGCTTCGACGCGGGCAACGCCTTCGCGCGAGCGGCGATGCGATTCTTCGATCACATCCGGCGGCGTCTTCTGCTCGAAGGCGCTTTTCCATGAGCGGCGGCGATCCAAATCCGGCACCTTGGCGAGAATCTCATCGCACTTCCTTCATGTCGCGCGCGCCGATGAAGGTCGGCATGATGCGGTTCCAATTGATCATCATCAAAGAGCGCCCGAGATCGTTCTCGGCATAGCGGCACCACACGCGCATGCGCTCACGCTCGACAAGATCTGCGGGGCGCAGGGGCGGGCCTTCGAAAGCCTCGTCGATATATTCGTTCATGGTCATGCCCTCATAAAGGGCAACGCCATTATGCGTCATCGCCGGGACTTGGCCGCGCGGATTGACCTTGAGAATATTCCGGCTTCAAATGCTCGAAATCGCGCCCCGAAAGCTCGTGTTTGACGAAGGGCACGCCCTTCTCAAGCAGTGCGAGATAAACACGGCCCGAATTGGTGCCGAGCGGTTGGAAGTAATAAAGCTCAACAGTCATCACGCGTCTCCAGATGCGGCACCATGTGAGCGCCATTCATAGAGTTTCTTTAAGGCCTCACGCAATCACATCGGCGAGAAAGGCGTCGATCTTGGCATTGGCCTGCTCGGCCACGCCCAAAGGCATCTGATTGAAGGCGTGCTGCGCGCCGGGATAGACCGCAAGCTCGGCATCGTTACCCGCCGCGATCCAGCGCGCATACATGTAAAGGGAATCATCAAGGAAGGGATCGAGCGTGCCGACCGAAAGCAGCGCCGGCGGCATGTCTTTGAGATTGGCATAGGCCGCCGACATGTCAGGGTCCCTGCGCTTGGAAGCGTCGGGCGCATAGGCATTGCCGCAGTTTTGAATCGCCGCTGTGCCAATCAGCATGCCGGGCAGGCCGCCGATCCAGGTCTGGCTCGGGCTCATCGAAGTATCGTAATTGCCGTAGGAAAGATTTGCGCCTTTGAAACCGCTATAGCCGTGCTTATCGCGCATGCGCGCAAGCACCGGCACGGCGAGCGTCGCACCTGCGCTTTCACCGCCGATCGTGAGCTTATCGGTGCCGAATTCGCTCTTGGCATTCTTGGCGAGCCACACGGCGGCAGCCTCGCAATCATCCCATGCTGCGGGATAAGGATGCGCAGGCGCCAAACGGTAATCGACGCTCACGCACACTTGGCCGGTGTTGTCGGCGATGCGCTCGAGCATGCCGTCTTGTGCATCGGCGGAACCCATGATCAGCCCGCCACCATGTAAATGGAGGTAGACGCCCTTGGGTGTCCCATTCGGCGGCAGAATGCGCACTTGAAGCTGTGCGCCGCCCGGGCCGGGGATCATGCGATTGTCGGCGCGCTCCGACTTGGGCGGTGCGGCACGGCCCGGTCCCGGTGTTCCCGGCGGTGGTCCGCTTTGCGGCGCCGCGAGCCGTTCGTTGAAGGCGCGCGTGTCCGGCGCAATTGCTTCCGGCTTAAACAGCGCTGGATTGAGCGAGGAAAGATAGTTGAACTTGTGCGCCATGATCACTCCGCCGCCAGATTCAGCTTCGGATCCGGCAGAGCGCTGAGGCATGAAGCCTCGCGGGCGTGCCCGCCAGTGACGTTCCCCGAAATGCCGAATTCGATTGGTCTTAATGCCGGCAGCGAGCCTAGCGCTGTGCCCCTGTGCCTGCCAATGAAATTTTGTCAGAGGAGCCTGTTGCGGTGCGGCAGCCACCTGCGCCGGTTGCAGGGTGGTAAGGCGCTTGCTGAAAGGGCGTTACCACGTTCATCGAATGGGGTATTGATCCGTAGACGGAGGAGCTGCGCTCGCCTTGGCGCCCATCCGCAGCGGGTGCTAACGTCCCCCGCTAAATCCGCCCCGGGAGGAACTCATGAAGGTTGGCGCCGCGATTGCCGAGGTCTTGAAGCGCGAGGGCACGAGCGTCCTTCCGGCCTATCCACTCAATCCGCTCATCGATTCCGCAGCGGATGCCGGCATCAGGCCGATCATTGTGCGCCAGGAGCGCATTGCCGTGCATATGGCGGATGCAATCAGCCGCATGACTGAGGGCGAGACGGTGGGCGTCACCTGCATGCAGGCGGGACCGGGCGTTGAGAATGCGTTCGGCGCGGTGGCTCAGGCCTATTCGGAGGCGGTGCCTTTGGTCGTCATCCCTGGCGGCTCGGCGCGCGCAACGGCTTTCGTCAAGCCTGGCTTCAACGCAACGCTCAATTTTCAGCATGTCACCAAGTGGAGCGAGATGGTCACCGTGCCGGGCCAAGTCGTGCCGGCGATGAAACGCGCCTTCACACAAGCGCGCAATGGCAGGCCGGGCCCTGTGCTGCTCGAAGTGCCGGGCGATATGTGGGGCGAGGAAATCCCCGGCGAGCTCGATTACACGCCGGCCAAGCGCCATCCCTCGCGGCCCGCGGATGATGAGGTTGATCGCGCGGCGAAAGCGCTGGTCGAGGCCAAGCGCCCGCTGATTTATGCCGGCCAGGGCGTGCATTATGCGCGCGGCTGGGCGGAGTTGCGCGCAGCTCGCCGAGCTTCTGGAAGCGCCGGTGACGACGAGCCTGGAAGGCAAGAGCGCGTTTCCGGAAAACCATGAGCTTTCGCTCGGCTCGGGCGGTGTTGCCATGCCGCTGCAAGTGTTCCGTCATGTGCAGGAAGCCGATGTCGTCTTCGGTGTGGGCGCGAGCTTCACGGCAACCGGCTTCGGCATTCGTTTCCCGACCAAGGGCAAGATCTTCATCCACAACACCGCCGATGCGATGGACGTAAACAAGAATGTGCAGGCCGAGCATGCGCTGATCGGCGATGCGCGAGCTCACTCTGACTCGCGCTCATCGAAGCGGTGAAAGATCGTCTTGGCGGCAAGCCGCGCGGGCGCAAAGGCGGAGGTCGATTGCACGCATCGCGGAACAGCGCGAGGCCTGGCTCAAAGATTGGTCGCCGCTCTTGGAACTCGAACGCGACGCCGCTTTCGCCCTACCGCGTGATCCGCGATCTGATGGCGAGCGTCGATGTCGCGAACACGGTCATCACCCATGATGCCGGCTCACCCCGCGACGAGCTTTCGCCGTTCTGGCAAACCACGGCGCCGCACACCTATATCGGCTGGGGCAAGACCACGCAGCTCGGCTATGGGCTCGGCCTTGCGATGGGCGCCAAGATCGCGAACCCGGAAAAGCTTTGCATCAATGTGTGGGGCGATGCCGCGATCGGCATGACGGGCATGGATTTCGAAACCGCCGCGCGCGTGCAAGATCCCGGTGCTTTCCATCCTTTTCAACAATTTCTCGATGGCGATGGAAAACCAGATCATGAAGTTGTCGATGGACAAATATCGCTCCACCGACATCTCCGGCAATTACGCGGAGTTCGCCAAAGCGCTTGGCGGTTATGGCGAGCGCATCACCGCGCCGGACGATATCGTTCCGGCGATCAAGCGCGGCATCAAGGCAACGCAAGACGGCACAGCCCGCGCTGCTCGAATTCATCACGACGACCGAAAAGATCTATTCGACCCTCCGCGACACCTATCACTCGTGATCCAACGCTCATGATCCGCTTCGGCATCGGCGGCTGGACGTTCAAGGAATGGCGCGGCACGTTCTTCCCGAAAGACGTGCCGGCCAAGCGCGAGCTTGAATTCGCCTCCGCGCAAGCTCACGACGATCGAGATCAACGGCACGTTTTATCGCACGCAAACGCCGGCGAGCTTCGAGAAATGGTTCGACGAGACGCCGGAGGATTTCGTCTTTTCGGTCAAGGCGCCGCGCTACATTGTCGGCAAGAAGGTGCTCGCCGAAACCGGCGAGCTGATCGATGTGTTTCATGAACAGCGGGCTTTCGGAGCTTGGCGGCAAGCTCGGGCCGATCTTCTGGCAGCTTGCGCCGCACAAGAAGTTCGACGCCGGGATATCAGCGCATTCTTGAGATTTGCCGCATGAGCTTGGCAGCGTGCCGCTGCGCCATGCAATCGAGATCCGCAGCAAGAGCTTTCTCGTTCCCGCCTTCGTTGATCTTGCGCGCCTGCACAATATCGCGATCGTCTATGCGGATTCCGAAGACTATCCGGCGATCGCTGATGTCACGGCGGATTTCACTTATGCGCGTCTGCAACGCTGCGCCCTAAGCGAAATGACCGGCTATTCGAAAAAGGCGCTCGATCAGTGGATGAAATGCGCCCGCGCTTGGGAGACGGGTGTCGCGCCGGAAGGGCTTAAGACCTATGGCGAGCCGACCAAGCCCGCCAAAGAGAAGCATGACGTCTTCATCTATTTCATCAGCGGTGCGAAGGTGCGTGCGCCGCATGCCGCGATGGCGATGATCGAGCGGCTCGGCGGCTGAACGATAGTGCGTCCATCAGAGCGCATCGAAGCGGGGGATCTCAATGAAGCTCGATGATGAAAAGCTCAGCGCATTTGTTGGTACGATCTGGGACAGATCGATCATTCCGGCGCTTGAGGATTACATCCGCATCCCCAACAAATCGCCCGCCTTCGATCGTGAGTGGGAGAGCCACGGCCATATGCAAAAGGCCGTCGATTTGTTCGTGGGGTGGGCGCGGGAGAAATGCGCGGCACTCAAAGGTGCAAGCATCGAAGTGGTTCGCCTCGAAAAGCGCACGCCCGTCATTCTGATCGAAATCCCCGGCGAGAGCCGCGACACCGTGCTGCTCTATGGCCATCTCGACAAGCAGCCGGAGTTCACCGGATGGAATGATGGGCTCGGCCCTTGGACGCCGGTACGCGACGGCAAGCTTTATGGCCGCGGCGGCGCCGATGATGGCTATGCGATGTTCGCCTCGATCGCGGCGCTATTGGCGCTGGCCGAGCAGCAGGTGCCGCATGCGCGCTGCGTGATCCTGATCGAAGCATGCGAGGAATCCGGCAGCACCGATTTGCCGGCCTATGTCGATCATCTCATGCCGCGCCTGGGCGATCCATCGCTTGTCGTCTGTCTCGATTCCGGCTGCGCGAATTATGATCAGCTGTGGCTGACCACGAGCTTGCGCGGCGTGGCGATGGGCGAGCTTACCGTGCGCGTGCTCACAGAGGGCGTGCATTCGGCCTGCTTCCGGCATCGTTCCGTCGAGCTTTCGTATTCTTCAGCAGCTCATCGCGCGGATCGAAGATCCGGCAACGGGACGCATGCTGCCCAAAGAGCTATGGGGCGAAATCCCGGCCGAGCGCGCGGCCCAAGCCAAGCGGCGGCCGCAGCCATTGGCAATGATGTCTATTCGGAATTTCCATGGGCGGGCGGCGCGGGACCGGTCAGCGATGATCTTGCGGAGCTTATCCTGGGCCGCACCTGGCGCCGCAACTTGCAGTGACCGGCATTGAAGGACTTCCGGCGATCGCCGATGCCGGCAATGTCATGCTGCCCTACACGAAGGCGCGATTTCGATTCGCTTGCCGCCCAATGTCGATGGCAAGAAGGCCGTGGCCGCCATCAAGCGAATTCTCGAAGCATCGCCGCCTTATGGCGCCGAGGTCGAGTTCAAAGCAGAGGGCGGCATGCGCGGCTGGGATGCCCCTGCGCTCGAGCCTTGGCTCGCGGACGCTGTCGAAAATGCTTCGCAAGCCGCGTTCGGTGCGCCCGCGCGCTTTGTCGGCGAAGGCGGCAGCATCCCGTTCATGACAATGCTGGGCGAGAAATTCCCCGGCACGCAATTCGTGGTGACGGGCGTTCTGGGGCCCCACTCCAATGCGCATGGGCCCGATGAGTTTTTGCATATAGCGGTGGCCAAACGCGTCACCGGCGCGATTGCTCGTATCGTCGCTGATCATTACGTGCGGAACACCGCTCATGAACATCGTCACGCTTGTCGGCATTGTCGTCACGCTGGTGACGGCCATTCCTGTGTTGATCCAGTTGAGGCGCCATCCACGCGGTCTGTTCGTCCTATTCTTCGCCGAGATGTGGGAGCGCTTTTCCTATTACGGCATGCGCTCTTTGCTCATTTTCTATCTTACCCAGCATTTCCTGTTCAGCGATCACTTCGCGCAAGGCCAATATGGCGCCTATGGATCGCTCGTCTATCTCATGCCGCTGATCGGCGGCTTCCTCGCGGATCGCTATCTCGGCACGCGCAAGGCCGTCGCCTTCGGTGCGCTGTTGTTGGTCGCCGGCCATTTCACCATGGCGATCGAGGGCCCGCCGGCGACGCAGGTCTTGAGTTATGGCGGCCGAATTACAGCTTTGTCGTCGCCGGGCGCGGGCGAGGGGCGCGAGGCGCTGCTGAAGGTCGGTGGTCACACCTATGCCGTTGCCGGCTCCGGTGGCGAAGGGCTGAAGATCGAGGGTCTGCCGGCGAGCGCGCCGCTGCCGTCGACGCTGCCTGAAGGCAGCTACACGCTGACCGTCGAAGGGCGCAGCGCGCTGTTCTCCGGCGTTCTTCTATCTCGCGCTGTCGCTGATCATCATGGGCGTCGGCTTCTTGAAAGCGAATATCTCTTCCATCGTCGGTCAGCTCTACAAGCCTGGCGATGCGCGGCGCGATCCCGGCTTCACGCTCTATTATTACGGCATCAATCTCGGTGCGTTCTGGGCCACGATCCTGTGCGGCGGCATTGGCCAGACAATCGGCTGGTGGGCGGGCTTCGGCTTGGCCGGGGTCGGCATGGCGCGCAGGCTATGTCGTGTTTGTCTTCGGCAAGCCGCTCCTGGAAGGCAAGGGTGAGCCGCCGGATCCGGCGCGCCTGACAATGCGCGCATTCGGCCCCGTCAATGTTGAATGGGCGATCTATCTCGGCGCCTTGGCCGGGCTCGTGCTCGTCTGGCTTCTGGTGCAACGCTACGCGCTTGTGGGCTATATGCTCGCCATCGCATCGGCGGCCGTGCTCGCCTATCTTGGTTGGTTCATGGTGACCAAGTGCACGAAGGTCGAGCGCGAACGCATGATGCTCTCGCTGATTCTGATCGCTGCGTCCGTCATCTTCTGGATGCTCGCCAACCAGGCCGGCTCATCGCTCAATCTCTTTGCCGAACGCAATACGCAGCTCAGTCCGTTCGGCGTGCCCGTCGCCGCGGCACAGCTCCAGAGCTTCAACCCGATGTTCATTCTGATCTTCGCGCCGGTGTATTCGGCGCTGTGGGCATGGCTCGGCCGCAAGGGCGCCGATCCCAATCCGGTGGTGAAGTTCGCGCTCGGCTTGATGCAGGCCGGCGCAGGATTTTTCGTCTTGGTGTGGAGCGCGCATTTTGCGGATGCGAGCTTCCGCGTGCCACTCTTTTTCGTCGCGCTGTCCTATCTCGTGCAGACGATGGGCGAACTCTGTCTCTCGCCAGTGGGCCTGTCGCAAATGACGCGGCTATCGCCTTTGGCGACGCTCTCGACCGTCATGGCGACTTGGTTTCTCGCTTCGTCCTGGGCCGAATGGCTGGGCGGAAAGGTGGCCCAGCTCACCGCAACGGCGACCGTCGCCGGCACGGTGCTCGATCCGGCCAAGGCGCTCGCAACCTATGTCTCGGTGTTTCGGATGATCGGCTATTGGGGTCTCGGTGCCGGCGTCATCCTGCTCGCGTTGAGCCCGATCCTGAAGCGCTGGATCCACGCCCATATCGTGCCTGACGCCAGCGAGGGCCCGGAAGAGATGCCGCCCGCCATCGGACGCATCGACGATTGATGCGCCCGATTTGGCGCGGCTGCGCGGATTATTCCGCGGCGCTGGCGAAGTCCGGCGGGTTGTGCGCGTCGAACGTCTTCCAGTCGACATTCGAGGGATAGGTGATCGCAAGAGCGCGGATCTTGTTGAAATCGACGCCATCGGTGAAGGAGAGCTCGCCCGTCTTCTCGAACTTGCGGACCGCATCGATCAGCATGCGCCGCGCGCGCACGATCACGAGATCCGCCTGGCCGAGATATTCCTGGCTGCGGTCGACGATTGCGCCCATCGATTCCTGGACGGCGAAATCCTCGTGCGGGTTGCCCTTACCGACGAAGCCGGACCAATGGCCCTCTTTCATGGCTTTGCGGTCCTGCTGCCACATGTTCGAGAAGTCGCCCATGCCTTCATTGAAATAATCGAGATTGATGTCGGCCATGCCGAACACGCGGAAGCGTTCCATATCGATTGGTGCGCTGACATTATAGGCTATATACCACTGCGCGGTGTTGTAATCATCGATCGGGATCGAGCAGCACGTCGTCACCATGCCGCCAGCCTGGCCCGGAATGAATGAAAAGAACGGCAAATTGACCTCGCGAATGCGGGCATAGGTGTTGTTGCCTTTCTCGCTTGGCCGGATTGCGCCCTCGCGGAAGCCGTAAGGCTGCTCAAGAAACTCGAAATTCGGCGCGCCATTGGTCAAGAGAATGTCGGCTGTCTCCGACGTGCCGAGCATATTCTGGAAGTCTTTGACATTCTGGTTGTGCAGATAGCCGACATGCGCTGAATTCGAGCAGCGCCTCCAGGCCTTGCAGCCAATTGATCTTCACAAGGCCACGCATCGGGCGGACATGGCTGTCGGGAACATTGTTGAACTCATAGTCCGGGAAGCGCGGGGGGTTGTCCTTGTGCTTGCCGAGATAGACCCAGATCATGCCGCCGGCTTCGCGTACGGGGTGCGATCGCACAGGCACCTTTTTGGCAAAGGCTTCGCGGCGCTCGACCGGCTCGGTCGGCGCATCGACGCATTCGCCATCAACATTCACCTTCCAGCCGTGAAAGATGCATCTGAGGCCATTGCCCTCATTACGCGCCAGCGCCATCGAAGCGCAGCGGTGCGGGCAGCCCTCGGCGATAAAACCGACGCGCCCGTCGGTAGCACGGAAGGCAACGAAATTCTCGCCGAACAAGCGCACGCGCTCCGGCGCGCCATCGGCTTCGAGCTTGGCCGAACGGCAGGCCGGCACCCAGTATTCGCGCAGCATGTCGCCCATGGGTGTGCCGGGGCCCACGCGCGTAAGCAGCTCATTATGTTCCTTGGTCAGCATCGTTTTCTCCCAGTCAAATCAAATCCCCTCTCCCCTTGTGGGAGAGGGTTAGGGTGAGGGGTCCATCACAACTGAGCCTGAGGCTCCACCCTCACTCGGATCGCTACCGCGCCAAGGGCGCCAAGCGATCCGGCCTCTCCCATCAAGGGAGAGGCAAGAAACAATCATTCCGCGGCGCTGGCAAAATTCGGCGGATTGAATGTGTCGAATTTCGTCCAGTCCAAATCTTTCGGATAGTTGAGCGCGATTGCTCTGATGCGCGCAAAATCGACCTCGGGGCCGACGAAGGCGAGCTCGCCCGTCTTCTCGAAATTGCGCACGGCATCGATCAGAAGCTTCCGGGCACGGACGATCACGAGATCCGCCTGGCCGAGATGCTCCTTCGAGCGATCAACGATCGGGCCCATGGATTCCTGTACGGCGAAATCCTCGTGCGGGTTGCCCTTGCCGACAAAGCCGGAGAAATAGCCTTCCTTCATGGCTTTGCGGTCTTGCTGCCACATATTGTGCCAGCCGCCCATGCCTTCATTGAAGTAATCCGGATTGCGCAGCTCGGCCATCGCCGCGCGGCCGCTGCGGTTGAACATCGGGCCCTCGCCGAACGGGCGCTCGGTCGAGAACAGGATATACCATTGCGCCGTGTGCTCATCATCGATCGGGATCGAGCAGCAGGCATTGCCGAAGCCACCAGTGCGCCCGCCAGGAATGAACGAGAAGAAGGGTAGCGCCACTTCACGGATGCGGGCATAGGTTTGGTCGTTGTCGGCTTCGCGCAGCGCACCTTCGCGGAAGCCATAAGGCTGATCGAGAAACTCAAAACGCGGCGCGCCATCATTCAACATCGACGCCGAGCCGGTGTCGATCGAGCCGTCCTCGCGCTTGCCGAACGCCATGATGTTTGCATTGTGCAGGAATGTGATGTGCGCGGAGTCAAGCAGCGCTTCGAGGCCCTGCAGCCAGTTGCAATTAAGAAGGCCGCGGATCGGGTTCACATGGTTTGCGGGCAGACTATTGAATTCGAAATCGGGAAAGCGCGGCGGATTATCCTTGTGCTTGCCGAGATAGACCCAGACGAGGCCGCCGGCTTCACGTACCGGATGTGACCGCACCGGCACTTTCTTGGCAAAGGCTTCGCGGCGCTCGACCGGCTCGGTCGGCGCATCGACGCATTCGCCATCAACATTCACCTTCCAGCCGTGAAAGATGCATCTGAGGCCATTGCCCTCATTACGCGCCAGCGCCATCGAAGCGCAGCGATGCGGGCAGCCCTCGGCGATAAAACCGACGCGCCCGTCGGTAGCACGGAAGGCAACGAAATTCTCGCCGAACAAGCGCACGCGCTCGGGCGCGCCATCGGCTTCGAGCTTGGCCGAACGGCAGGCCGGAACCCAATATTCGCGCAAGAACTCGCCCATTGGCGTTCCCGGCCCAACCCGGGTCAGAAGCTCGTTATGTTCCTTGGTCAGCATCGTTGTCTCCCTAAACCTTTAGCAGCGATTACGCGCGTTTTCTTGAGCGTGATCAAATTGTTTTCTTGCGCGTGGGATCACAGTCGAGGAGAGAGAAGGCAGGGGGAGGGGCTTCCCTTGGGCTGGAAAAGATGCGAATGAATATCAATATCGGTGATAAGAGCATCTAGTTACCTGAAGGCGTCATGAGCTTGGTTATCGACAGGGAGGCTGCGGCGGATGCCGAGCGGGCAGGGAGCGGGCCTGCCCTGGTGTCATTGTGCGATTTGCGGCCCGGTGCCTCCGGCCACATCACCCGGATCGAGATCCCGCGTGACGGGGTATTCGGCATTCCGCCGGAAGAGCTTGAGCGGCGCCTTATCGAGATCGGTTTCACCGAAGGCGCGCCTGTGTGTGTGCTTCACGAAGGTTTGTTCGGCCGCGATCCGATCGCCGTTCTCGTTGATGGCACGCGCGTTGCGCTGCGCCGGCGTGAAGCCAAAGTGATCCTCGTCGCGGCTGAGGGTGCCGGCGAAACGAGATGAACGAGGTTCGCGTCCGTAGCGTTAGAATTGCCTTGGTTGGAAATCCCAACTCGGGCAAGACGGCGCTGTTCAACGCGCTCACCGGCGCGCGCCAGAAGGTCGCCAACTATCCCGGCGTCACGGTCGAACGGAAGATGGGCACAGTGACGACGCCCGCCGGCACGCGCGCCTATATTGTCGATCTGCCGGGCACCTATTCGCTGCGCGCGCGCAGCCCGGATGAAAAGATCACGCGCGATGTCGTGCTCGGCCATCTCGATACCGAGATGACACCGGATGTCATAGTGTGCGTTGCCGATGCCACCAATTTGCGTTTGGTGTTGCGGCTCGTGCTGGAGCTGAAACTGATCGGCCGGCCGCTCATCCTTGCGCTCAACATGTTCGACCTTGCGCAGCGCCAAGGCATCGGGATCGATGTCGATGGGCTCTCGCGTGCGCTCGGGGTTCCGGTCGTCACCACCGTCGCCGTGCGCAAGCGCGGGCTCGAGGCTCTGCTTTCCGAGGTTGACGAGCTTGCGCCGCAAGCGGGCGAGGCGGCCGGGAGTCATTCCTGGCATGAGCCAACAGCACACGAGTTGCGCACCGTTCATGCGCAGGCCGAGCAAATCCGAAAGCAATATGTGAAGCCGCCAACGCGGCCCGACACATTCACGGCGCGGCTTGATGAGGTTTTGCTGCATCCAGTTTTCGGCACGCTCATTCTGCTCGGCGTACTGTTCTTGATGTTCCAGGCCGTGTTCACCTGGGCTGCGCCACTGCAGGATTTGATCGACGCCGGCTTCACGGGGCTTGGCGGCTGGGTCAAAGCGGTTATGCCTGATGGGCTTTTACGCAGCCTGATCACGGACGGGATCATCGCCGGTGTCGGCAGCGTCATCGTGTTCTTGCCGCAGATCCTGATCCTGTTCTTCTTCATTATTCTGCTCGAGGATTTCGGCTACATGGCGCGCGCCGCCTTCCTCATGGATAAGATGATGGGCGCGGCGAATCTGCACGGGCGCGCTTTCATTCCGCTGTTGTCGAGCTTCGCTTGTGCGATCCCAGGCATCATGTCGGCGCGCGTGATCGATAACCGGCGCGACCGTATTGCGACAATTCTCGCTGCGCCCTTGACGACCTGTTCCGCGCGCATTCCCGTTTACACGCTCATCATCTCGGCCTTCATTCCCAACGTCCAAGTCTTCGGCTTCGCGAATCTACAGGGCTTGGTGATGTTCGGGCTTTATGCCGCCGGTATTTTGGGCGCGCTCATGGTCGCCTTCGTCATCCGCAAGATTTTCTGGCGCAGCGCAGTCGAGCCGTTTCTCTTAGAGATGCCGAGCTACAAGCTGCCTGATCCGATGAACGTGTTGCGCGGCGTGCTCACACGCGGCCAAATCTTCTTAAAGCGCGCGGGCACCATCATCTTTTCGATCATGGTGGTCATCTGGGTGCTGACGACCTTTCCCCATGCACCACCCGGCGCCTCCGGTCCGGCGCTCGATTACAGCTTTGCCGGAATGATCGGGCATGCTGTCGAGCCTCTCCTGGCGCCGATCGGCTTCAATTGGCAGATGTCGGTTGCGCTGATTCCGGGCATGGCCGCGCGCGAAGTTTGCGTCGCCGTCCTTGGCACTATCTACGCGGTGGGCGGGGACAATGTCGGAACGCTTGCCTCCACCCTTGCGCATCAATGGAGCATCGCTTCAGCGCTCGCCTTCCTGGCCTGGTACATTTTCGCGCCGCAATGCACCTCGACGCTCGCCGTGGTCAAGCGCGAGACCAATTCATGGTTCTGGCCCAGTGTCATGTTCATTTACATGCTGACGCTGGCCTATATCGCGGCTTTCGTCGTCTATCGCAGCGCCGTCGCGTTCGGTCTGGGCTAAGGCCCCTTTTCCTAGGCTGGTTTTCTGAGCAATATCACTCCCGTGTCGGGTCAAGCGCTCCGGCACCAAAAAGCGGTGGCCGGGAGGAACGCATGAGCTACAACACCAAAATGGGCTCGCTCAAATCCTATGAGAAGGGCTCGATCGACGTTCAGGACGACAAGCGCAAGTATTTGTTCTCCAACATGTTCGAGGTGGCGGGCAAGTCGAAGCCGTTCGAGCGCGTGGCGGTTGCGCGAAATCTGGAATATGTCGCCGAGGTGATGAAGGTCGAGGGCGATGGGCCCTGGTATGTCGCTCCACATGACGAGTTCGCCATCGTCATGGATGGCGAGGTCGAGTTCAATTTCGTCAAGCAAGACAAAGCGGCAGCGCCCACCAGCACAGCCGGCGCTTCGCAGCTGCCGGCTGCACCCAACGGACAGAAGATGGGCAAGGTGCGCGCGCGGCGCGGCCATCAAGTGTTGTTGCCGGCCGGTGCTGCCTATCAGCTGACATCGAAGACGCCTTCTGTCGCCATCATCCAGACGCTCGCCGGTCCTGTGACCATCGAGCGCTGGGAACAGAATATCTCGATGTAGCGCGCGCTTGGGTTCGCCTCTCCCACAAGGGGAGAGGGGATATGGGATTGCTGAGAAACAGGAGCCAACACATGGCAAAAGAGATCAAACCAGCGCAAGCCGTTCCAGGACCGGTTGATCCGGATACCGGCTATCGGAGCTTTCAGTTCGGCGGCTTCAATTTCCGGCGCGACGAATATTTCGTTCACGTCACTTGGCCGAAGGGCAAGCATCAGATCGAGGTCGACCGGTTCCTGCGCGCGATGGTGCGCGATATCGGCTGGGGCTTCTTCTATGGCTGGATCTTCTTCGACGATATCTTCGGCACGCATAATCACTATGGCACGGTCGATATCTTCGCCGGCAGCTATGATCGCGGCTGCAAGGAGGCCGGCATCGATTATCTTGAGACTTTCAAGTCGGAAGATGTCTCGGCCGCCTTTGAGGTGATCTCGAAGGATTGGATCAATGAGGGCTATGATCCACTTTCGGCGCCGCTCGAGACCGGCAGCCCCATGGGCTCCAAAACCAAGCCCACCACCAAGCCGCTGCTGAGGAACTTCACGCCAGCAAGCCGCATGCTCGGCCTTAAGGGCGATCAGCCGGTGCGCTCGGACGCCACCGGTACGCCGATCAATCGCGCCTTCGCCGACATGAAGTTCGACAAGCCAGACGTGATGCCGGAGCCGGGCTTCGAGGATCAGCTGCATGCGATCAACCTGTTCGATCACATCGCGCGTTCCGATGTCACCTGGAACCCGTCGGTCACAGCGGTCACCAAAGCTTCGATCTGCTGCGTGACGAGCGAGGAGCACATGCTGCCGGTCATTCACGGCAATGATCGCAACGAGTGGTTCATTCAGCTTACGGATGAGATCCACTGGAAGATCCAGGACAAGGATACCGGTAAGCCGATCGGTACGGTGATCATGAAGCCGGGCGATGTCTGCGCCATGCCGGCCGATATCCGCCACCAGGGCTTTGCGCCCAAGCGCTCGATGCTGATGGTGATGGAAAACGGCACGCCCGGCCTTGAAGAGCGCTATGCCAAGGGCGAGTTGCCGCCCTATCCGGTCGAATTTTAGCTGCCGAGTTTATGGCAAGCAGTGATGGCCGGGGTGATCCCGGCCATCACTATTTGTGGCCCGCTGCCATCGGCCTTGTTGCTTGCTGGTGTCAACGCGCCTCGGAAAGGCCGAAGCGGGATTCGGATGGCCAGGGATCGACGAATAGGCACTGCTTCAAAGCTGAAGCCGCTTCTCGCCACAGGCTTCAAGTAAAGGCCCTGATGAAATTTTTAGTTGAGGGGCCGCGCGGGACCAACCGTTGTTGGCAAAGCCTGCTATTCTTTCCCTGCTGTTCGTTATGCGTGCCTGAGAGAACGTCTCTTTACCCATTTGCGACAAGCGGTACTTTTGTACTTCTGAACAATAGCGACGATTAGCCGAATCGCGACGGAATGGGTGGAGGGAATACGTTTGCCTTCTTTCAAGACCGGGCATGGGGATGGTCCAAGACCGCAGAGAAGATTTCGTACGGGTTCTGGATCTTTTCCCGTTGCGTGACATGCTGGATGCCGAGCTGGGGCCGCGTGCGATCGAGCGCGTGTTTCATGCTCAGGATGTTCCGCTCGGACTTTTCGGCGACGCCACACAGCTCGTTCCGCTGCGCGATTTTTGCGGGCTGCATGAATGGTCGGTGCGGGTCGCGGGCGATCATGAATTCGGCATACAGCTCGCAAGAAGCATACGCGTCAAACATATGGGCCCGCTCGGAGTCTTCTTGACGTCTGCGCCGCGCCTCGGGGCGATGATCAAGCGCGCCCGGCGGACCGTGCCTTTGCATCAGAACGCCGGAACCATAAGTCTCGATTTCGACGGCGACTTCGCGCGCTACACCTATTTCTCTTCGCTCGGATCGCTCCTCGGCAAAAGATATATCGGCATGCGCGCAATCTTCACGATGCTTGCGCTCGCACGCACTTACATGGGCGATAGCTGGCTTCCCACCCGCATCGAGGTCGAGCACGCAAAAGGCTCGGAGGCAGATGCTTTCGAAAGTCTGTTCGGTGTGCCCGTCATTTACGACAGTAAGGGGTTCACGCTGGTCTTTCCGTGCGCTGAGCTTGCAACGCCGAATCCGAATCCACCGCCACCCGAGAAACAGATGACGGTACGTGAGCTAGCGCGGGCTTTGCGCGTGCTGCCGCCGCGTACAATCGCGGAAGCGACGCAGGCGGTCCTTGCCATTCGGCTGCTGGACGGTGACGGCGATATTGAGGGCACCGCCAGCAAGCTCGGCTTGGGGCCGCGCACGCTGCAAAGGCGTCTGCGCGAGGAAGGCACGAGCTATCGCAACATGCTCAGCACGGTCCGGCTAGAGCGCGCCATGTCGCTCCTCAAGGAATCTCGCGAGCCGATCGAAGTGATTGCACGCAGCCTCGGCTACGCGGCGACTTCACACTTCACGCGTGCCTTTACGCAATGGACCGGCGCGCCGCCAAGCCGCGTGCGCCAGAAGCTCAAGCATCAGCTGTCTTAGCGCTCTTGCTAGGCCGCCTCTTTCATCGCGGCACGCGCTTGTTGTGCAAGCTTAGCCGGTGCCGTCTCCGTCAAGAATAGGGTGATGACGCCTGCGATGAGCGGGAACACCACCATCAGCCACAGCGGGGCGGCATGGCCGAGGCTCGTTCGGTCGGAGAGCTGACCGGCGATGAAGGGCGCCGCGACGCCGCCAAGAATTTCGCCGATGCCGACGACGATGCCCATGGCGGTCGCGATGTGCGCGCGGTGAAGGCTCTCGCCGGGAATGGTGCCCATGAACATCGGGAAGATGCCGTTGCCGATCCAGCCGACGAACAAGAAGGCGGTAAGAATCCAGACCGGTGCCAAATGCGGCACATAGATCATCGCAAGACCCGAGAGCACACTGCCGAAAGAGCCGGCGATCATCACCGGCCTGCGCCCGATACGGTCCGAAACGCCGGGCAGTAAGGCGCCGCCGAGAAAGGCGCAAAAGCCGAGCGCGCTCATGATGAACTTCATCGTGTCCGGTGTGTAGCCGCGATAGTCGGTTAGGCGCAGTGGGAGGAACGCAAAACCGGTGACGAGCCAACCGACCATGAAGATGGAAACGAGTGCGCAGACGAGTACGTTACGTACCTTTAGCATCTGAAAGAGGTTCATCTTTGGGGCTTCGCCGCCCTCGTGCAGCGCATCCTTGGCTGGCTCCTTCACCCACAGCCAGATCGCAAGCCCGCACAGCAGGCCCGGAACGGCGGCGAGGAAGAAAGCATTGCGCCAGCCGGAGGCCTCCGCGACGGCGATCAGAACAATGGGGCCAAGCGAGTTGCCGATGAGGTTGGAAAAGCCGTTCTGAACAATGCCGGCGTTAAGCCCGCGCCGATGCGCCTGACTTTCGACGACCATGATGGCGAGGCATATCGGCATCACGCCGCCTTCGAGCATTCCCATGAAGAAACGTGAGGCAAGAAGGATCGAATAGTTTGGCGCAAGGCCGGAGATGAACGAGCAAGCGGAAAACCCAACAACGCAGATGATGAGGATGAGCTTGCGCATGCCCGTTGAGTCCGAGAGCAAACCAACCAGATAGGCCGACATTGCCCAGGTCGCTGAAAGCGCGGAACCGATAAGGCCGACCTGTGTATCATTCAGGCCGAGATCCGGTGCGATGTACGGCATCAGGTTGCTGGCCGCCTGGCGGTCGAAGAAGACGACGCCGAAGGTGACACCTAGGATCAGAACCAGCGCATTTTCGTAGGTGAAGGGGCCACGGCCCGTGGCTGCTTGCGACGACTCGACTGCCATGACCCCGGTTCCCTCGCCCTGAAGCATCCATCCGCCCACGAACCAATCACCGCTTATGGCTACGGCATCTCCGCTTGAGGGCGGGCGAGTGTGACAAATGGGAGCGGCTCGCGAAAGGGGGATCGCACTGCAGCAATCCCCTGATCGTACCTTTTCGTCATGGCGAGGCGGCGCCGCCGCGTAATGAGCGTTGAAAAGGATCAGCCGGTCTTTTCGAACTCGGCGAAAGCTTCCTTGGCGGCGCGGAAGCTGTCGACGCCGGCGGGCATGCCGGCATAGCAGGCGACCTGCAAGAAGATTTCGGTGATCTCCTGCTTGGTCACACCATTGCGGAGCGCAGCTTTGACGTGCGTCCTGAGCTCATGCGGGCGGTTGAGCGCGGCGATCATCGAAAGATTGATGAAGCTGCGATCGCGGCGCGAAAGCCCCTCGCGCGCCCAGATATAGCCCCAGCAGGTCTCTGTGGTCATTTCCTGCAGTGGCTTGTCGAAGTCGGTCGCCGCGGCGAATGCCTTGTCGACATATTCCGCGCCCAAGACCTCGCGGCGCACCTTGATGCCTTTATCGAACAGCTCTTTGTACATTTCTCTCTCCTCTCGATTGTACCCTCATCCTTCGACGGGCTCAGGATGACGCAAGTAAGCGGGATTCTGTCATGCTGAGCTTGTCGAAGCATGATGAACCAAGTTCATTCCTTCCAGCTAATGCCTTGCTCGCGCAGAAAACGCTCGAGCGCCGGCTGGTTCAAGAATTGATGCGCGGTGAAGCCGGCGGCTCGCGCGCCTTCCACATTGGCCGCGACATCGTCGATGAAGATCGAGTGTGCCGGCGTGATGCCGGCAGCCTTGGCGACCTTGTCGAAGGCGCTGACATTGGGTTTCACATCGCCGATCTCGTGGCTGAGATAAGGTTCGATCTCGGCAAGAGCGCCGCCTGTTTGATCCACCAGCATGTTCCAATGGACCGCATTGGTGTTGGAGAAGATCATCGCGCGATAGCTCTCGCCCAGGCGTTGCACGAATTCGAGCATCTTGGGATCGAGCTCGAAGTGACAGCACCAATCCTCGCGAAATGTCGCCCAATCCGCCGCATAGCCAAGCTCGCGCGACAGCTGCTCGTGCAATGCCTCAATTGAAAGCTCGCCCGTACCGATGCGCGGATCGTTCCATTGCGACAGGCGCTGATAAGCACCTTCGGCCGTGCAGCGCGATGCCAAGCGACGAAACAGCATGTCGTTGTCATGTGCGACAATGACATTACCGAGATCGAAAACCAGCGCGCTGTCCGATGATGCGAGCGCCATCGGCTATTTGCTGTCCAGGTCGAGACCGGACCAGCTTTCGATCAGCTTCGCCATGATGGTGAAATCGGACTCGGGCCCGTAGACATTGTTGGTGATTGAAAGGATCTGGCGCACCGCCGTGCCGACGACCATGGGCACGCCCATGGCCTCTGCTTCATCAAGGCAAAGCCGCGCGTCTTTGAAAGAAAGCGCGGTGGCAAAGCCGTAGTCGAATGTACGCGGAAGAACGCTGCGGGGCCACTTATCGCGCGTTGCGGTGTTGAGGCCCGACGAGACGTTGAGCACATCGATCATCAGCTTGGGATCGATGCCGGCCTTCATGCCCATCGCCATGGCTTCTGCGGTGATCGCAACGGCGCATGCCGACATGAGGTTGTTCGCAAGCTTCATGGTCTGGCCGAGGCCGGGCTTATCGCCCATGAAGAACAGCTTGCCGAAGGTTTTGAGAATGTCCTGGTGCTTGTCGTATGCTGTGCGCGGGCCGGAGACCATCACCGTGAGCGTGCCTTCCGCCGCGCCCTTGATGCCGCCGGAGACGGGCGCATCGAGAGAGGCGATGCCTTTTGCGGCAAGCGCATCATGCACGATGGTGGCAACGCGCGGGCCGGTGGTCGAAAGATCGGCGAAGGTCTTAATTGCGCTGCCATGGATGACGCCATGGGCCCCGAGCGCGGTCTCATGAACGATTGCGGGCGACGGCAGGCTCGCAAACACCAGCGGGGCGTCATTCGCGACGATTGCAGCATTGTCGGCATGCTTGGCACCGCGCTTCACGAGTGTGTCAACCGCTGCTCTGTTGACATCGCAAACCGTGAGCGTGTGGCCGGCATCGATCAACCGCCCCGCCATGCGCGAGCCCATGCGGCCAAGGCCGATAAAGCCGATTTCTGCCATCTTGTTTTCCTCGTTCTACTTGGGATCGGCGTCGAGGCGGACGACGCCGGCAAGACCGTCCTTCGCCAGCGGATAGCGCTTTAAGACATCCGGATCGTGCCCGGGCACGATATGCGCTTCGCTCGATGCAAGCTTCCTTATTGTCACGAAGGCTTCCATGTAATCGTCAACGTCGACAAGGGTCGGGTAGGGGTGGTTGCGATCCAAATTCGCATAAAGATGCGCGGCGTCCGATGCAAGCACCACAAAGCCGCGCGCCGTTTTCACGCGCACCACCTGCAGGCCCTTGGTGTGACCACCGACCTTGTGCAGCGTGACACCCGGCGCAAGCTCATCCAGCCCATCATGGAACTGCACCTTGTCGTTGAAGATGCGGTGGACCATCTGCGAGACGTGATCCGCCTCGAAAGAATGACGGATCGCCTTGTGGCACATCGCGCGCCCGGTGACGAATTTCATCTCGGCGTCTTGAATATGAAACGTCGCACCCGAGAACAGGGGGATGTTGCCGGCATGGTCGTAATGCATATGCGAGATGATGACGTCGCTGACCTTCGCAGGCTCGACGCCGATCGATTCCAGGCCCTCCGCGACCGGGCGGATAATCTGGCGTCCGCGCTTCTTTTGCATGTCGGGCGCAAAGCCGGTGTCGAGCACGAAGGTTTTGCCGTTCCCCTTTATCACCCAGACGAAATAGTCGAGCGGCATGTTGCCGGTTTCATGTGGATCGCCGCTGATGAAATTTTCGTGGCCCTTGCGGTCATGATGGCCGTAATGCACCGCGTAGATTTCGTAGGTGTCGCTCATGGTGTTTCACCAATCATTTCCCCTCTCCCATCGAGGGAGAGGGGATTAAGAGAGACGCTCGAGGGTAGGGGAGTCATCACAGTCACTTTGCGAAATGCAAACGGATGGGAAGCTTCACCGGGCCGTGGCCGATCGTCGTCATCCACGGCTCCGGCGCGCCGGCGGGCTCGAAGCGCTCGACATGCTTGATCAGTTCACCGAGCAAAGCATCGGCTTCAAGCTGTGCGAGCGCCTTGCCGACACACATGTGAATGCCGTAGCCCCACCCGACGCTGCCGCGCAAATCGCGCTTGATGTCGAAGCGCTCCGGATCTTCCCATTTGCGCGGATCGCGGTTGGCGGCGGCGAACATGAGGCCGACGCGCGTGCCTTCCGGGATCACATAATCCTCGATCATGATGTCCTCTTTGGCGATGCGGCCTGCCATGCGTGAGGGCGAATCCCAGCGCAGCGCTTCATCGAAGGCATTGCGCAACAGCGAGGGATCGGCACGCAGCATCGCGTATTGATCGGGAAATTCGGCGAAGGCACGGATCGCATTCGCCATTGTGATCACGGTGGTGTCGGCGCCGGCGGCGAGGATCGTCATGGTCAACAGCTTGGCGTCGTCTTGGCTGATCTCGCCGCGGTCGGCGGCGGCATACATCTCGCCGCCCAGGCTGTCGGGGTCGATCGCCTCGCGGCTGCAGGATTTGTCGACCCATTCGAAACAATCGCCGGCCGCGCTGATCGCTTCATCGAACAGCGCGTTCATCGGCCCCATCGTCGCCCAAACCGCATTGCCGAAGGGCGTCATGCGCTCGCGGCCCTCGGGCGGCAGGCCGAGCAAGTCCGGCAGCACCTTGTGCACATAGGGCGCGGTGATGTCGCCCACGGCATCGATCACCTCGCCGCCGCGATCCATAAGCCGCGTAACCAGCGCCGCGGCATCACGCTTGAACGAATCCTGCATGCGTTTCATCGCTTTGGGTGAAAGCGCCTTGCCGATCACGGCTCGCACCTGGGTGTGGCGCGGCGGATCGTCCGTAAGCAGAATTTCCGGCCGGACAGAATTCGGGTCGTGCCAGGGCCGCGATGTGTTGGAGAACTTCTTCCAATCGACAAGGCCCTTGGAGACCTCGCCATAGCGCCCGAGCATCGCGATGTTTTCGCGCTCCAGCCAAACGACTGGTGCCATCTCGCGAATAGCATCGTCGACGGTGCGGGCATTGCGCACCGCTTCCGCGTTGAACAAATCCTTGTCGGTTGTTGGAATGGCGGCCGGCATCCTTACTCCCCTTGACTCGCGTGCCCCTCTTGGGGCCGGTTCTTATCACAGAAACCAAGATTAGTCGGACGGGCGGCTGGTTCCTAGCGCAGCCGCGTGGGCCGCCGAGAAAAGTGGGAGGAGCCAGGCATGGCGAGCAAATATTCCAAATTCGACACAGAGGGCTTCGAGCGCTGGACCTACAATATCGGCGGCGTTGAGACCATCGTCTACACAATCGGCGAGGGCGCGCCGGTGATGTATTGGCATGGCGGCGGCACCTGGCACGGCTTTGCCTGGGCGCGCGAATGGAAAGACCGTTTCAAGGTCATCCTGCCCTATCACCCCGGCTTTGGCGAAAGCGGCGATGCGCCCGACTTCACGTCGATGGACGATTACGTGATGCATTACATTGAGCTTTACGATGCGATGGGCCTCTCGAGTGCCGGCCTCATCGGCACAAGCTTCGGCGGCTATATGGCGAGCGCGTTCGCGATCACGCATCCGCGGCGGGTCTCAAAGCTCGCGCTGGTGGCGCCGGGCGGCATCTTCTCACCGGATTATCCGATGGGCAATTTCCGCGAGATCGCGCCGGAGAAGCTGGGCGATCTTTTTGTCGTCGACAGCCGCGTGGTTGCGGAATTTCTACCCGACCGCTGGAACGAGCGCATCGAGCGCGAGGGGCAGCATGCCGGCAAGGGCTTTGGGCCGAGCACATTTTCGGGGCCGAAGCTCTTGAAGCATATCAATCGGCTGAAAATGCCGACGCTCGTCATTTGGGGCAAGGAAGACAAAGTGCTGCCCGTGGGCCTCGCCGGTTTGTGGGAGAAGGCGATCCCGCAGGCGGCCATGCGCATTGTCGAGAATGCCGGGCATCTCTTGCTTGATGAATCGCGCGAAGCGCGCGATGCCGTGCGTGCGTTTCTCGCCTGACGGAAGCATCTCACTGTCATCCCGGACTCGATGCAGCATGGAATGCTGCCTTGCAGATCCGGGCTCCACCCTAGGGCAGGCTCAGGGTGACGTCATGGTGAGCTTGTCGAACCATGACAGCGGCAAGCGTTTCCACCTGAAACGATCACGCGCTAGTCCAAGAACTTCCAGCTCTCCGCGCCATCGAAGTGGCGGATGCGGACGGGTGTGATGTCGACATTGTCGAACAGCCGCGCATTCACACCCATGCGCTCGGTTTGTTTTGGGTCGAGGCTTTCCCAATGGCTGAAGCAACCGCAATTGGTGCAGCGCACGAAAGCGATCATTCTATCGCCCCAGATATAGCGATCGGTGGCACTGGGCTCTGCGATGAGCTTCACCTGCGCCGGATTGTAATAGGCCATGATGTTGCCGTAGCGCCGGCAGATCGAGCAATTGCAGGAGGTGAAGGTTTCCGGCAACTCGGCGTCGATCTCGAGCTTCACATTCCAGCAATGACATGATGAGGTGATCACTCCGCCGCTCCCTTCTGTGCCGCCGTTCAGAGGCATTTAGAGGTCGCTGGCGATTGTAGCGCCTCAACGCCGCCTGCGCACGCCGCGTCCCATGTGGGCGCCTTTTTGCTTGTATGCCAGCGCCCGGCGCCACATGCTTCCCGCTATCGTCGGATCATTTGGTGGGGGCAAAATGTTTCACGATTCGCTCTTTCTTTATTTCGCGCTGCTGGCCGTTCCGTTTTCTGCGCTCGCTGGCATAGCGGCCTATAGACGCTCCTTCTATGTCGGCCCACCGCGCTTCAAAGAACCGGTATACTTTGCCGATCATGACGGAAGTGCGTTTGTCGACAGCCTCAGATTTGATCTCTCAATCGCGGGCAATGCCGTTGAAAATGTCACGCCTGGACAGCTTGAGGGCTGGAGGAATCATGCCACGGGCTCGGTTGGCGAGCTTCTGACGTCGCTCATAATGGTTGAGCGGGGTTGGAGGCAGCTGCCGTCACAGCCGAACAATGGCGGGATCGATGGGATCTTCTTTCGCAGAATGAACGATCGCTCTGGGGCATATAAGTTTTGCCTGACTGAGACGAAGGCAAGCACGAAAGGCCATGGAGATGCGCTCAGGAAATACGACAAGGATTTAAAATGGTTGTCTGACGATCACGTGAGAATGAAGTTGGACGACCTGCGAGGGCGGAAGGAGGGCTCCTATCTCGCCGAGGATATAGATACGGCTCTTCGGTTGGCACTCAAACAACAGCCGAAGTATCTAATCAAAAGGCTCTTCGTCCACGGCTACCCAAATCGAGAGACACTGATCTTCGAACTCGACGCCAATGGAGCACACGCGGATGTTCCAGAGGAATTAGTTGGTGATACGCCTTACCTGAATCTGTTGGAGGCGCTCGAAATTGGACTTGGACGACTCGCAAAGAATGTTGGTGTTGAGAGTAAAGTCATCGGGGTGATAAATCCGACTCAGGTAAGGTTACAAGATGAAACACGGAGCGTTCGCGATAATCCGTGGTCGCATCGGCGTGCGAAAGTGCGAGACGATGCGTCCGTCATCGACTATCAAATCTAAGTAACAGGCGACGCGGTTCAGCTTGGTGTTGGCCGCTCCGATGAATTGGCGAGGGAAGACGATGGAAGAGACGCGGCAGCTCGAAAAGAGCAACATGTATTCCTATGCCGATATCCGGCATTTCAAGTCGCGCCATGTCGATCAGGAGTTTCGCATTTGCATCGCCAAGTCGCCGATGCTCCCGCCCGGCATGAAGCTGCCGGTGATCTACGGCCTAGACGGCAACTGGCTGAGCGGTCTCACCATCGATGCGGTCATGTCGATGATGTTGGCGCGGGATCTGCCGCCCGCAATCGTCGTGACGATCGGCTATCCACTCGAGCTTGGGCGTGCGGGGCAATCCTTGCGCTCACGCGATCTCACGCCAACGCGGCGGGCCGGCATGGAAAAACTGCTTTCGGCCCCCGCCGGCCCCGGCGCTCAGCCCGTGCAAACCGGCGGTGCCGCAAATTTCGTCAAGTTCATCGGCGAAGAGCTGAAGCCGCTCATCGAGCGCGATTATGGCGGCGATCCCGGCGATGCGACGGTCACCGGCTCCTCGTTCGGCGGGTTGTTTGGTGCCTATGCGCTGCTCAATGCGCCCGGCGTCTTCAAGCGTTACAATCTCGCCAGCCCTTCGATCTGGTGGGACAACCAGCTCTTGGTGAAGCAGGAACAGGCTTTTGCAGCGGCGCATCGGGAGTTCGACGCCAAGGTGTTCATTTGTGCCGGCGGGCTTGAGACGAAGGAGAAGCAAGCCGAGGCGATGAAGAATATGCCACCCGCCATGATGGAGGAATATCAGAAGCTTGATCCGGCGGATCGCGATACGCGGATGGTCGAGATTGTTATGCCCTTCGCCGAACGCTTGGCTTCGCGCGGATATCCAAAGCTGGAAGTGAGCCATCACATTTTCGAGGGCGAGTCGCACAACTCCGTCTATATCCCAGCGCTGAGCCGTGGCTTGCGTACGCTGTTCGGAACCTTCGCTCTCTAAGGAAAACTGGCATGTGCCGGAACATCAAGACATTGTTCAATTTCGATCCGCCGGCGACCGAGTTCGAGATCCGCGCATCGGCACTCCAATTCGTGCGCAAGCTTTCCGGCTTCAATGCGCCGTCCAAGCTCAATGAAGCAGCGTTCAATCGCGCGGTCGATGAGGTGACGGCGGCGGCGCGCAAGCTGATCGATTCCCTCGAAACAACGAGCGCACCGAAGAGCCGCGAAATCGAAGCGGCGAAGGCGAAAGAGCGCTCACGCGCCCGCTTCGGCTAGGTGATGAAGTTCCCTCGCCCTTCCCTTTCCCCGCATGCGGGGAGAGGGTGTGAGCGGAGCGAGCGGGTGAGGGGATCAATCAATAAACGCGATGGTTCTGATCTCGTGAGAGATGCGTTTTGGCGCGTCAGGCGATGAGTTCGGATCATCGAACGCCGTGTGCGCCGTCAAATAAGGTCGGCTTTCGTCCGAGTCATAAATCTTGAAGGCAAGCACTTCGTCGGGCTGCAGATTGGGGTAATACCACCAATGGTGCCTCGGGCTGTAGTCGAGATTATAGCCGGAGAATTTCGGGCCCGGTGCATTCGGATCGTGCCCGCTGATGACGATCGGGATCAGATCCTCTTTCGAGACGGATTGCGCATCGCAAATGCCGAGCGGCATGCGCTCGACCGGCCTGATCGGACGCCACAGATTCAAATTGACGAAGCGCTTTTGGAGCAGCTGATCCGCATCGTTCGGGCGCAGCATCTTCACCCATTGGCGCACGCTCCTCTCATCGAAGTCGACATGCGCATTGCCGGCAGGCTCTGCGCCCATCGGTTGACCGCTCCTGTCCTCGCTGCGGATAAGATCGAGAAACACGATGACATCGCTCGCACCCGTGATCTGTTTGACGATCTCCGCCACCTCGCCGTGATAAGTCTTGGCGACCTCTTCGCGGTTCGTGAGATCGACATTGGTTTTGTGTTTGATCATCGTGAAGCCGTTCTCCTCGAAAGAGGGCTTCGGTTTGGCCGCGCGCGCGTTATAGACCTTAAACTTATGGTCGATCAGCTTGAAGGTTGAGCGGTCGTGATCCTGTGAGTTGAGCGTGGCGCCCGCGCTCGCCGGGTCGGTATAGCGGATGATCGCTTCGATGAACTCTTTTGCCTCGGGCCGCGTGTCGGTGATTGTCATTGTGAGCCCCCTTTACGGAACGGGATCGTGAGCAGAAAGAAGATGAGCTTGAGGTTGAGCAGGCCAAACAGCTTGCGCGCCTCCTCGGGCCGTAACTTCGCCGTCATCGGCATGGCGCCCATGATCTTGCCCTTGATGAGAAGCTGATTGCCGTCGATCTCGAGCGCGCTCACCTCCATCAATTTCGAGTTATCGGCGGAATAAAGCGTCATCATTTGCGCTTGCCGATCTTGTCGAAGTCGATCTTGAGGTCTTCACACATCTTCATCGCCGCCGCGCGCCCGGCGCCGAAGACGCCGCCGCCCGGATGCTGGAATGGCCCGACGAGATAAAGCCTGTCGCAGCCAGGCACCGTGCCCATGCCGAGATCGGGCGTGGGGCGATGCGAGCCGTTTTGGTAAGTCGTCATCGCGATGCCGTGGAGGTCGCCATGACGGAAGGAGGGTGAGGTGCGCTCCATATCGACCGGCGAATCGCAATGATAGGCGACAATGTTTTCCGGCTGCAGATTGCTGATGTATTTGCGCATATGCTCAAGCATGTGCTCGGCATATTGGGTTTTCGTCTCGTCCCAGCTTTTGCCGTCCGCTCGCTTGAACGGCACATAATCCCACACATGCATGGTCGCTTTGCCGGCGGGCGCACGCGATTCATCGAACATTGTGAGCGAGCCGAGGCCGATCAGCGGCGGATCGGTGAAGCCGCCATAGCGCAGATGATCGAAGCTCTGGCGCATTGTGTTGTAGGAGTTGGGCAATAGCTCGATCATCACCGCGCGCACGGGGTCCGGCGTTTTGAACTTCAGTGGCTCATTGAGCGCGGCATGGATGGTGATGCAGGCGGCGTCGGTGATCTGTGTGTTCTCGGCGGCTTGAACGACATCCGGCGCAAGGCCCGGCACCATCTTGCCGATGAGATGCGGGTGGATGGCTCCGATCACGGCCTCCTTCGCCATGATCTCCTTGCCGTCCGAAGTGACAACTCCGGCGGCGCGGCCGTTCTTTACCAGTACCTGCTCGACGGTCGTGCTGCCGATCACTTCGCCGCCATTCGATTGAATTGACGCAATCAGCGCGTTGGTGAGCGCGCCCGAGCCGCCAACCGGCACGCCGATGCCGATCGACTCCAAAAAGCCGACGAACACGAATGGGCCAATGCCGGTCGCCTTCTCATCCGGCGAGACGAGATTTTCGCCGGCGATGCGCCCGAAATGCATGATGACTTTGTCATGCTCGAAGAAGCTCGTCAGCAAGTCATGACAGCTCAGCTGCATCACGCGCCAAAGCTCGCGGCCTTCCTTGCTTTGATCCATCATCGCATAAGAAGCGCCGAGCGGAACCGGTGGCGCATAAAGCGATTGCTGAATCATCGGCAGCCACATCGCGGCCATGTCGGCGAAGCGGCGATAAGCCTCGGCGTCTTTTTTCGAAAACTTCGCGATCTCGGCGACCGTCTTCTCGCGGTCCATATACATCGCCAGTGTCGAGCCATCCTCGAACACCGAGATCATCGGCATTTCCGGCACGATGTATTTGAGGCCGAATTTCGAATAGAGCCCGAGCTCATCATTCTTTAAAAGCGGATTGGCGCGGATGAAGATATGCGCCATCGAGTGCTGATCATGCTTGAAGCCGGGCTTGGTGAGCTCGCGCGTGACGACGCCGCCGCCGAACCAGGGATTGCGCTCCAAGACGAGCACCTTCTTGCCGGCCTGCGCCATATAAGCGGCAGCGACGAGCCCGTTGTGGCCCGATCCGATTGCGACGATATCGTATGAGTTAGCCATTCCTACTTACCTTCCAGCGTCATGGCCGGGCCCGACCCGGCCATCCATAACTGAGTCCGCTTGTGCTCTGGATGGCCGCCTCAAGGGCGGCCATGACGCGTGTGGCGTGCAGTTGCTTGCATCCTCACCCGCCGAACGCTTTTGCAGCCGGTGCGGTGTCGGTGTATTCGCGGATCTGTTTGATCTTGTCGCCGTCGAACACGAACAGCATGTGATATTGATTGTCGTAGCGTCCGCCATTCGTGAGATCAGCGCCCATCTCGCATTCGACAGCGACTCTATTGCCTTGCACCGTTGTGCCGAGCACTTTGAATGAAGGCTTGCCGGCAAACATCCCTTGCGCGCCGCTGTAAAGCTCGCGGATGGCCCTTTTATCGAGCGTGCCGCGCCCGGGCAGCCAGAGCGTTGCGTCGTCCGTCAGCATCGCCATCGCACCATCAAGATCGCGCGAATTGACCTTGTCGAAATAAGTGAGCGCCGTGCCCAGATGATCAGGCGAGAAGGCGGCGCGGGCAGGCCCTGTGTCGGTGTATTCCATGATGCGCTTGAGCTTGCCGTTCTCAACCTCGCAGAGCACGTGATATTTGTTCTGATAGCGCTTGCCGCTGGTCATCGGCGCATCGAGCTCGCACTCGATCGCGACCCTGTTGCCCTCCGCGGTCGTGCCGTTGATCTTGAAGGCGGGAATGCCTTCAAAGGTGCCCAGCTCCCAGGTCAAGAGGTTCTTGATGTCCGCCTTGGTCATCACGCGCGGGCTGCCCTGGATCCATTGCGTCGCATCTTCGGCAAGCAGCTCCAGCGCCTCATTCAGCCGATTGCTCGTGATGTATTCGAAATAGGTGACGGCGAGCTTTCTATTGGCTTCGGTGCTCATGGCCGCGTCACGGACTGGATATAGGCCGTGTCCATATATTCGCGGATGTAATAGATCATGTCGTCCTTGATCTCGACGAACCAGGCATAACGGTTGTCGTATGCGCGGCCATTGCGGAATGTGCCCGTGCCGTGGGTTTCGACCGCAACCAGATCGCCCTTGCCCAAAATGCTGATGATCTCGTTCTTGGGGTCACCGTCGACAAAGAGGCCGCGCACGGGGCCGAGAAAGTCGTCGACGATGCCCTTGCGGCCCTTATGCGCGCCGGTGCCCGGGATATCGCTTTTGGCCATGGGTTGCCAAGTGGCATCAGGGTGGAAATAGGGGCGCATCTTTTCGAGATCGCCGGTGTTCAGCGCCTCCTCGAAAAAGCGGCGCACAAGCGCTTCGTTCTTGGATTCGGACATGCCCATCCTCCCAAAGTTTCACGTGCCGATTTGCTTCGCGCGCCAGGGCCCGCACGGCTTTGGCCGGAGAATGGGGCTAAATTGTCAGCGACTCAAGCCACATCGGAAAATGCTGCGCTGCCCATCATAAGTCGGCGGGCGGACCCGACGCAGACGTCAGATGATGCCGTGCTGCCTCAGCAGCGCCTGCTCATCACCGGTTACCCAGCCGAAGACCTTCGCTTCCCCGTCAAGCTTTTGGACCAAGTAATGAACATCGAAATCGATCGCGACGTCCGGTTGATCCTTGCGGGTGTAGATTGCGGTCCAGGCCACGTGAGCCACGCAATGATGCTCGTCGATCGGCGAGATGCGAACATCGCGCATCCGCATTTCCTTTGTTCCTAGCGCTCGATACTGCGCATAGCTTTGCTCCAGGAATTGCTTGAATTGATCGTCGTTCTTTGCGGCCCGAACGCCGGCGGGCGCGGCGCCTATGACGTCGGACGCATACAATGATGCGATCTCGTCCGTGTTTATATCACCGTCGAGAGACTGGTTGAAAAAGTGTTGGTATCGCTCGAATAGCTTTCTGATGGCGTCTTCCATCACTTTCTCTCAGAGTGGCTAGTTGCGCCTTAGCGTGCGAGATAGCCGCCATCGACCGGATAATAGGCGCCGGTGATAAAGCTGGCGTCGTCGCTGGAGAGAAACGCAACCAGCGCGGCAACCTCTTGCGGCTCGCCGAAACGTTTTACCGCATGGCGCGTTGTCAGCTCGGCGATTGCATCGGGTGGCAATTTGTTCGCCATTTGCGTGTTGATGAAGGCAGGGCCGACCGCGTTGATGCGGATCCCGCGCGTGCCATACTCCCAGGCCACTGTCTTGGTGATGCCGATAACGCCGTGTTTCGCTGCGGTGTAAGGCGTTGCGCCTTCCATGGCAACCTGGCCGAGGATGGAAGAGAGATTGACGATCGAGCCGCCGCCGGTTTTCAGCATCGCATTTACTTGCGCGCGCACACCAAGGAACACGCCGGTCAAGTTGATGTCGATCACCTCCTGCCATTGCTGGTCGGTTAGATCGCCGGTTAAGCCCATCTCGCCGGTGATGCCGGCATTGTTGCAGGCGACATCGAGCCTGCCATGGGCGGAAAGCGCGGCATCAATCATCGCTTCGTGGTCGGCGGCGCTGCGAACATCGGCATGCGCGTAGGCCGCGGTGCCACCGGCCTTCTTGATCATATCGGCAGTGACATTGCCCATCTGATCATTGACATCGGAAACGAGCACGCGCGCGCCTTCGGCGGCATATCGCAGCGCGATCTGGCGGCCGATGCCGTCTCCCGCGCCGGTTACGAGCGCCGACTTTCCTTCAAGCTTGCCTGCCATCTCGTGCCTTCTTGTTATGCAGCATTTAGGAAGCCCTCTCCCTTTAGGGAGAGGGCAGGGTGAGGGTGCTGAGTTTGCTATTCACCCTCACCCGGATCAATCCTCGCTGCACTCGAATTGATCCGACCTCTCCCTAAAGGGCGAGGTGAAGCATTACAACGCGCCAGAGGATTTGAGCGCAGCAATCTCGGCATTCGAGAGGCCCCAATCGGCGAGTGCGCTCTCATTGTGCTCGCCGATGCCAGCTGTTGGCCCTTGCGCTTTTCCGGGCGTCTTGGAAAGGTGCGGCGCGGGCGCCGGTTGCACAACGCCCTCGGCTTTAAAGAAGGTGCCCCGCTCGGTGTGATAGGGATGGTGGGGCGCTTCGGCGAGGCTGAGCACCGGCGCAAAGCAGGCATCGGCGCTTTCCATTGCCGCGCACCATTCATCGCGCGATTTCTGTTTGATGACGGCGGCGAGCTTCTCGCGCAGGGCGGGCCATTGGCTTCTCTCATGCTGCGCATCGAAAGCGGGATCGCTGATACCGGCGACTTCGAGCATGCGCCGGTAGAATTGCGGTTCGATCGAGCCCAGCGCGATGAATTTGCCGTCCGCGCATTCATAGACATTGTAGAAGTGCGAGCCGCCATCGATGATGTTGCTCGCGCGCTCATCGAGCCATGTGCCGCCGGCGAAATTACCCCAGACCTGTGCGAGCAGCGAAACGGCGCCGTCGGTCATTGCGCAATCGATCACCTGGCCCTCGCCGGTTTTGCGTGCATGCAAGAGCGCGGCAAGGATGCCGAAAGCGAGATACATCGCGCCGCCGCCATAATCGGCAACCAAATTGATCGGGATCGCCGGGTGCTCCTTCGGTCCGATGGCGTGAAGCGCACCCGTCATCGCGAGATAATTGATGTCGTGGCCCGCCGACTTGGCAAAACGCCCTTCCTGGCCCCAGCCGGTCATACGGCCATAGATAAGGCGCGGGTTGCGCTTGTGGGCGACTTCAGGTCCCAAGCCGAGTCGCTCCATCACGCCGGGCCGAAACCCTTCGATCAAGACATCGACTTTATCGATCAGCTTGAGGCACGCTTCGGTTGCAGCGGGATTCTTGAGATCGAACGCAATCGAGCGGCGGCCGCGGAACGTCACGTAGTGTTTGGGGTAAGGCTTTGCGTCCTTGCGGTCGATGCGCACAACATCAGCGCCGAAATCGGACAGCATCATCGAACAGAAAGGCGCGGGGCCAAGCCCGGCGAATTCCAGCACTTTCACACCGGTCAGCGGCCCTTGTGCGCTCTTGCTCATCGTCTCTTCCTATCAGCTTGTCAGCTTCTCGCGCCCGATCTTGATGCCTGCCGCTTCGCGGTCCCAAGTGTCTTTGGTCACACCATCACCCCGCAGCAAATGCTTCTGCACCTTTTGCGTCGGTGTCTTAGGCAGCTCGGCGATCACGCGCACAAAGCGCGGGATCATGAAGTGCGCAAGGCGCGGGCGCAAATATTCGATTAGCTCTGCAGGGTCGATCGTGGCGCCGGGCTGCGGCGCAAGCACAGCCAGCATCTCATCTTCCGAGGCGCCCGGGACAGCAATGATCGCTGCTTCGCGCACAGCGGGGTATGTCATGATCTCGCTTTCAACCTCGAAGGAAGAGATGTTCTCGCCGCGCCTGCGCACCGTATCCTTCAAGCGATCGACAAAGAAGTAGTTGCCTTCTCGATCGCGCCGGAAGAGATCGCCGGTGTGAAACCAGCCATTGCGCCAGGTGAGCGCGGTGGCTTCCGGCTCGCCGAGATAGCCGGAGGTGAACTGCCACGGCTCATCCGCGCGCAAGATCAGCTCGCCGGTTGCGCCTTGGGCGACTTCGAAATCGTGCTCGTCGACAAGCCGGACTTCGATGCCTGGGCGCACCTTGCCGCACGTGCCGCGTTCCTCAGGATTCGGCCCGGCGAAGATCGGCACCGAAAGCTCGGTCATGTTGAAGAGCGTGTAAACATCGACGCTGAAGCGCGCATGAAAATCGAGCGAGAGCGCATCGAGCGGCGCAATCAGCGTCTTCTTCAAGCTGTGTGTGCGGTCATCAGGCGAGGGCGGCTGCTTCATCAGAAACTGCACCATCGAGCCGAGCAGGCCGGTTGTGGTTGCTTCGAAACGATCGACCGTTGCCCAGAAGGCTTTGGCGTCGAAGCCGTCAACAAGCGCGAGCGAGGCGCCTTGCGCCAGCGCGGTATAGGCGGTGGCGGCGCCTGTCGCGTGATGCAGCGGCAGCGGAATGAAGTGGCGATCCTCAGGCGTTTGATGGCGAAAGCCTTTGTTCGTCGCGTAGGAATGCAGATAGGAGCAAAGCACACCTTTGGATGGCCCCGTCGTGCCTGAGGTGAAGAGCACCAGATGCGTGTCCCATGGCTCGATGCGTGCGGGTGGCGGCGATGGCGCGCCATCTGCTTCGTAGACGGATGAATGCTCGATGATCTGCAGACCCTTGGGTGTGCCATCGCTCTTACCGACGACAACAAGCTTTTCGAGCGCGGAAAGCACGATGCCGTCTAGCCGGCCCAACAGCCCGCCATGAGCGATCATCAGCTTGGCGCCGGATTTGGCGATCACATGGGCGAGAAGCGCGCCGCGATAGGCCGTGTTGATAGGAACGAACACAGCGCCGAGATAGTTCACCGCGAAATAGGCGCAGAGCGCTTCGGGTGAATTGGGCAGCCAGCACAACACGAAATCGCCCTGGCGCACGCCCTCGCGTTCGAGGCCCGCAGCGCAGGCGGTCACGCGCCGGCGCAGCTCCTCAAAGCTCCAAGCCGCTTCCTTATCGAACAGCGCGAAGAGCTTGTCCGGCCGCTCGCGCGCGTGCCGCTCGATCAGCTCCCCGACGATACAGGCGCTGTTTTCAACTCTTAGCCGCCCGGTCATTTCCGCCCTTTGTTATCTCGATGCAGTTTCCGGTGGCGTCAGCTAGAAGGCAAGCTTGGCCAGTCAGGTCCACTCTCCCTGAGTCGGGATGTTGATGATCTCACCACAATGCTTGCAATGAACGGCATCAGGCTCGTGGCGCGATAGGCCGCAACGCGGGCAGACGACGTGCACCTTTGGCGGGCGGAAGATCACCTGAACCAGACGCAAGAACAGCGTGACGCCGCACACCATGATGAGCACGGCAAGGATGCGCCCCGCGGTATCGGTCATGGTGATATCGCCAAAGCCCGTCGTGGTGAGGGTGGTGACGGTGAAGTAGAGCGCGTCGAAATAGTTGTTGATCGAGGGATTGCGCCGGCCTTCGACGACAAACACGACGGCGGCGACGACAAAGACGAATATGAAGAGATTGAGTGCCGATTGGATCAAGTCCTCATGCTTGCGAAACCACAGCGAGTGCGAACGCATGCGCTGCAAGACCTGATAAGAGCGCAGCAGCCGCAGCATCCGAGCGACGCGCAGAAAGGCGAAATTGCTGACGAAGGCCGGCGCGCAGAGCGAGCCGATCACCAAAAGATCGAAAATGGTCGCGAAACCGAAGACATGGCGCACCGGGCGGCGCATTGCCAGTAGCCGCGCAACGAGCTCGGCAAGCATCAGCGCGGCAAGCACATAATCGAGGATGACCAGCCAGCCGAGCTTCTCTCCAAACGAGGACGCGATGAAGAAGGCGACAACCAGGATGTCGAATCCGAGCAGGCCATATTGAAACCGGCGCGCGGCGCGGCCTTCGCCGAAATAGAGCGCGTTTAATTGGCGCCGCAGCCAGCCAAACGGACGGCCCGGCCCGGGTGCCTTTTCGTTCGCAAGCGTTTGGTTTTGGGCGCTCATTTCGCTCGCGGCGCTTTTGAAACACGAAGGGCGCCTTGCGGCGCCCCTCACTAACGGAACGGGTTTGCCGACTCAGGCTGCTTTGTCGTAGCCGAGAATCGTCTTGATTTCCAAGAACTCCTCGAAACCGACAGAACCCCACTCGCGGCCATTGCCCGAGTGCTTATAGCCGCCGAACGGCGCGTTGAAGTCCGAGCCCGCGCCATTGACGTTGATGTGGCCGGCACGGATGCGCTTCGCCACGGCCTGGCCCTTGGAATGATCAGCCGACTGAACATAGCCGGCAAGACCATAGGTCGTGTCGTTGGCGATGCGGACCGCGTCTTCCAGATCCTTGTATTTGATGATCGAAAGCACGGGTCCGAAGATCTCCTGCTGCGCGATCGTCATATCGTTCCTCACATTGGCGAAGATGGTCGGCTTGACGTAATAGCCGCGATTGAAGCCCTCGGGGCGGCCGGTGCCGCCGGTTATCAGGGTTGCGCCCTCATCGATGCCGGATTGGATCAGGCGCTGGATCTTCTCCCATTGCGCCTTCGAGACGACCGGGCCCATCGATCCTGGTGGGCCGCTCATCGGCTCGGCATGCTTCACGCCTTCGGCCACCGCCTTGGCGATCGCAGCGGCTTGGTCATGCAGCTTTTCCGGGACGAGCAGGCGCGTCGGCGCGTTGCAGGATTGGCCGGAGTTCATCATCACGGGCGCGACGCAGCCCGGGATGACTTTGGCGAGATCGACATCGTCGAGCACGATGTTGGGCGATTTGCCGCCGAGCTCCTGCGCAACGCGCTTGATCGAATTCGGCGAGGCCTTGGCGACCGCGATGCCGGCACGCTCCGAGCCGGTGATCGACATCATGTCGATATTCGGGTGGCTCGAAAGCGCCTGGCCGACGCCGGGGCCATCGCCATTGATGAGGTTGAACACGCCCGCCGGCACGCCCGCCTCATGCAAAATCTCGGCATAGATGATGGCGTTGATCGGCGCGATCTCCGAGGGCTTCAAAATCATCGTGCAGCCGGTGGCGAGCGCGGGCACGACTTTGCAGCCGATCTGGTTGTGCGGCCAGTTCCACGGCGTGATGAGGCCGCAAACGCCGATCGGCTCCTTGCGGATCATCGTCGTGCCTTGCATGCGCTCGAACTGGAAGTTCTTCAGGCTCTCGATGCCCTGCTTGAGATGGCCTTCGCCGAGCATGACTTGCGCGGCCTTGGAAAGCCACAAGCGGGCAGCCCATCTCTTCCGAGATCGCGGCGGCCATATCATCCTTGCGCTTCTGATAGACCGAGAGCACCGAGCCCAAAAGATCGAGCCGCTCTTTCACGCTCGTCTGCGAATACTTCTCGAAAGCGGCGCGCGCGGCTTTCACGGCCTTGTCGACATCGGCGGCGGAGCCGAGCGAGATGCGGGCGAACGCCTCTTCGGAGGCCGGGTTTTCAACATCCAGCGTCTTCGGCGTAACCGGATCGACCCACTGGCCGCCTATGTAGAACTTCAGATAATCTTTCATGGCTTTTCCCTAATGCTGGAGGGCGCAATTTCCCGGCGGATAGAAGCCCTTTAGGCCTGTTCAAACAAGCCCTTTAGCGGGGAGACTTGCCTGGGAGCGCAATTAGACGATGTCTCGCCGGACTCCAGCGCGTTGAGAACGGCAGGCTTGGCGCCTATCGTCGATACCTTGGGCAAAGAAGGGAAAGCCAGTGGGCGGCCTGCTTGTGGTGTTATTTGCGACTTTCGCGACGAGCTCGCCGTCCGTTTCCAGCTCGTGCGGTGAGGCGATCAATGCGACCCGGCCCGACATCCAAATCCAGCTGTGGACGCAATGCTTGGAGGAAAATCCGCGGTTCTCGCCGAAGTTGAAGGGTGGCGCGCATTTGATGCGGGGCAATGCCTATTTCGCGGCCGGAGATGACACGCACGCAATTGCCGATTACACCCAAAGCATTCAACTGACTCCCGACGATACCCGCGGCTATGATAACCGAGCTATGAGCTACGCGCGGTTAGGCGATTTCGATCGCGCATTCGCAGACTTCGCTAAGTCGCTTGCACTCGATCCAAAGGATGCGCAGGCCTATTTCGGACGCGGATTGACTTACTCGAGAGCGCATCAATTCGATTTAGCGATCGCGGACTATGGCCGCACACTTGAGATCGACCCGACCCGAACCTCAGCTTATATCGCCCGTGGCACGACCTACGAATCCCAGGGAGATGTTGTTGAAGCGATGGTTGACTTTGACAAGGCTATTGAACGGGATCCCAAGAACTTTCGAGCCTATATGGTCCGTGGCGATGCCTATTCTCACCAGGGCAGGTTCCGTCGTGCGTTAGACGACTTGGATCATGCGATACAACTTAGCCCAGACAATCTAATACCGTACAACGATAAAGCTTGGTTGCTCGCAACTTGTCCTGACGCGAAATTCCGCAACGGCGCTGAAGCCGTTCGGCTCGCGACGAAGTCCATAGAGATCGGCGATGTGCAATGGCAGCAGCATGGGACATTAGCGGCAGCTTATGCCGAGGCTGGCCGATACAAAGATGCTGTTAGTGAGGCGCAGCGCGCGATGCAGATGTCTAAATCGGTTCATCTGTCAGAGCAGGAAATGGCACAACTCAAAGAACAGATTGCGCTTTATCAAACGGGCAAACCTTATCGCCAACCTGTTCAAGGTGGCGCCACTGGACCGCATGAGGACCATTAGGGAGCCGCTGTTAGGTCCGCGCGCGCATCCATCTATTCAACCGCGGCAAATCCCTGCACTATGCATCACGGAGGGCGCCAAGTTGGGTCGCGTAAGGGGCGCTTGAATCCCCGCGCACCGCTTGGGAGAAGACATTGGCGGAATCGCAAGAGACCGGCGTCAGCCGGCGCTCACTTCTAAGGCTCATCGGAACGGCCGCCGGCAGCGCGGTGCTTTATCAAGCGATGACTGCGCTTGGTCATGCGGCGGAATCAGGCTTCGGCGGGCCGATCAAGCTCTCGGGCGATCCCAAAGGCGCGAGCGTGTTGATCCTGGGCGCGGGGCTTGCCGGCATGACGGCTGCTTATGAGCTCGGCAAGGCGGGCTACAAGGTCAAGGTGCTTGAATATAACGACCGTCCGGGCGGGCGGAATTGGTCGCTCTATGGCGGCGACACCTACACCGAGCTTGGCGGCTTCAGGCAGGAAGTGAAGTTCGCCAAAGGGCTTTATCTCAATCCCGGCCCGTGGCGCCTGCCGCATCATCACGAAGCCGTCTTGCATTACTGCAAGCTGCTCGGCGTCGCGCTCGAGCCCTTCGTTCAAGAGAACTACAATGCGCTCTCTGCATTCCATCGAAGGCGTTCGGCGGTGTGTCGCAACGCTATCACGCCGTGCAACGCGGACTTCAGCGGCTATGTCGCCGAATTGCTGGCAAAGGCGGCGAACCAGAAGAAGCTCGATGCGCTGGTGACGAAAGAGGATAAGGAAATCCTCATCGCCGCGATGCGCGCTTGGGGCGCGCTCGATCAGAATTACGAATACAAAAAGGGCCTGATCTCGAGCGAAGCGCGCGGCTACGCGCTTGCGCCCGGCGGTGGGCTCAATTCGAAGCCGGAGCCGTCCGATCCGATCCCAATGCATGATCTTTTGAGTTCGGGGCTGTGGTCATCGATCCTTATGGGTCATCGCTACGAGTTTCAGGGCACCCTGTTTCAGCCCGTTGGCGGCATGGGGATGATCGGCAAGGCGTTCGGCAAAAAGCTCGGACACGTCATCGAATACAACGCCAAGGTCACCGAGATCCGCCAAAACGATAAAGGCGTGAAGGTTTCTTATGTCGATGCGCGGAACGGCGGCGACCAGCGCATTGCTGAAGCGGATTGGTGTGTGTGCACGATCCCGGCATCAATCTTGAGTCAGATCCCCAAGGATGTGAACGCACCGCTCGATGCTGCCATCAATGCGCTCTATTACGAATCCGCGGTCAAGATCGGGCTGCAATTCCGCCGCCGGTTCTGGGAACAGGATGAGCAGATTTACGGCGGTATCAGCTATACCGATCAGCCGATCGGACAGATCAGCTATCCGAGCACGGATTATTTCTCGGATGGACCTGGCGTTCTCCTCGGCGCTTACACGTTCGGACCGAATGCCTACCGAATCTCGGCGATGGCGCCGGAAGAGCGCATCGCGCTCGCGCTCGACAATGGCGCTAAGCTTCACCGGCAATATAAGCCTGAATTTCAAAACGGCGTTGCCGTGGCATGGCATCGCGTGCCGTGGACGCTCGGCTGCGCCGCTTCATGGACGGATGAATTGCGCGAGCGGCATTATGATAATCTGTGCGCCATTGATGGCCGCCTCGTGCTGGCGGGCGAGCATGCCTCGCGCTTGCCGGCGTGGCAGGAAGGCGCAATCCTATCGTCGCTCGATGCAATCGGCCGTCTGCACCAACGCGTCTTAGCGAGCTGAGGAGGGCGATCATGTTTCAGCGCATCGCTCGAATTGTCGCCCTTGCCGCCGTACTCTTAAGCGTCGGCGCCGCAGCGCGGGCGCAAGGCTTCGGCTTCGGCGCGCCGTTCCCCGAGAAGGACGGTGAGGCCATCTACAAAGGCATCTGCCAGGGCTGCCATATGCCGGACGGCAAGGGCGCAACCGGCGCAGGGACTTATCCGTCGCTCGCCGGCAATCAAAAGCTCGGCGTCGCCGATTATCCCATCTCGCTGGTGATCGGTGGCCGCAAAGCCATGCCCTCGTTCGGCACCATGCTGGATGACGAGCAGATCGCGAATGTCGTCAATTACATCCGCATTCATTTCGGTAATTCGTTTACGGAAGATCCGGCAACGCCAGCGGAAGTTGCGCAAGACCGGCCGCCAAAGGAGGTAATCATGAAGCCGAAAGCTGTGAAGAAGGCCTGCCGCTTTAGCGTGTTTTCCCTGTGCTTGCTCGCGGGCGCCTCAAGCGCGCCGGTCGTGGCGCACGCGGCGGATGCCGGAATTGTGCGCACCGACATTGCGCCCCAGGTACCAATCGCAGCCGCTGTTACGGTACCGCCCGGTTACACGACTTATTACATCTCCGGTGCGCTTGCCGATGCTGCTAATCCCGACGCGCCGGCGGGCAGCGCCGAGCGCTGGGGCAATACGGAGACGCAAACCCTGTCGATTCTATCCAAGGCGAAGAAGACACTTGCCGGGCTCGGGCTCACTTTCGGCGATGTCGTGCAGGCGCATGTTTATCTCGCCGCCGACCCCAAGACCGGCAAGCTCGATTTCGCGGGATTGAACAAAGCGTGGTCCACCGAGTTCGGCACCGCAGCGCAACCAAACAAGCCGGCGCGGGCTGCCGTTCAAGTGGCAGCGCTCGTCGCGCCTGGCGCGCTGGTTGAAATTGAGTTCGTGGCAGCGAAGAAAGCTCAGTAGCGTTGTTTCGGGCGGTTTGAGGCATGTTGCCGCCATGGTTCGACAAGCTCACCGTGACGTCATTCTGAGCCTGTCGAAGGATGACGTTCAAGCAGGCCCGGAAACGCTTCAGCTCTCGCTTGCCAGTTCGCTCCCTCCCCGCGATAGTGCGTGCCAAGAATAAATGGAGGGAAGCTGATGGCGGGTGGGATGGCGGCGAGCGGTGCGCCGCGCGCGGGCGTCGGAAACGATGCGGGCGCGCTAGCCCAATTCAGCTGGGCGTTGTTTGATGGTTCGCGCGCGCCCTACAACACGCTCATCAATATCTTCGTCTTCTCCGCCTATTTCACCACTGTTGTGATCGGCGATTCCGTGCGCGGCCAGGTGGTGTGGAGCTACATCACTTCGGCAGCGGCTTTGCTGGTCGCCGTCGGCGCGCCGATCCTGGGCGCAATCGCCGATGTCGGTGGCCGGCGCAAGCCATGGATCGCGGTGTGCGTGATCCTCAGCATTCCGTGCATGACCATGACCTGGTTTGCCGTGCCCAATATGACGGCGGGCCTTCCATTGATCATTGCGGCGCTGATCGTGGCTTCGGCCTGCTTTGAGTATGGCGCGGTGTTCGAGAATGCGATGTTGCCCAATATCGCGCCGCCCAGACGCATTGGCTTTATCAGCGGGCTTGGGCTCGCGCTCGGCAATATCTCGACCGTCATTCTGTTCGTCTTCTTTTTGTTTGCATGGAGCTGGAATCCCCATCCCTTGTTTGGGCTCGACGCCGCAAAACACGAGCCCGAGCGCGCGGTCGGCATTGTGGCGGCGATCTGGCTCACAATCTTCTGCCTGCCGATGTTCTTCTTCACGCCCGATACCAAGAGCACGGGGCTGCCGATGGGCAAGGCTGTCTCATCCGGCCTTGCGAATTTCTTCGGCACGATCAAGCGCGTGCGCAATTACAGAAATGTCGTGACGTTTCTCATCGCGCGAATGGCGTTCAATGAGGGCTTCATCATCCTCATTCTGTTCACCGGCGTATTCGCGGCGGGGATCCTGCATTGGACGCCGACCATGCTGATCGTCGAGGGCCTCATCAACAGCGTATGCGCCGCAGTTGCCGGCTTCTTCGGCGGCTGGCTCGACACCAAGATGGGCTCCAAGCGCGCGACCATGGCGTTTGTCGCCGGCTCGCTCGTGCTCAATTTCCTTTTGGCGACGATCTCGCCACACAGCATTCTGTTCATGGATCTGCCGAGCTGGGCGACGGCGTCTGACGGTACACTCTTCGGCACGCTGCCCGACAAGGTGTTTCTGATAACGCAAGCTTCAGTTGCGTTTGTGGTAACGGGTGCTCTGGCGACAGCGCGCGCCATGATGGCGAAGATCTCGCCACCCAATATGCTCAACGAGTTTTTCGGCCTGTTCGCTTTCTCCGGCACGGCGACAAGCTTTATCGGCCCCTTGGCCATCGGCATCATGACGGAGATCTTCCACAGCCAGCGCGCCGGCGTTACGGTCGGCGTGTTGTTCTTCGTGGTCGGCTTCTCGGGCATGTTCCTGGTCAAGGAGGAACAATCGGCCGCGGGTGAGCATTAGTTGTCCGTCATCGCGAGGGCGCGGAGCGCCTGTGGCGATCCAGTCTGGATTGCTACGTTGCTTCGCTCCAGGCAATGACGCAAAGCATTGGAGGGGGAAATGCGGATGAGCGTGAAAGCGGCCTTGGCCGTCTTGGTCATCATGTGCGCGAGCGCTTGCGCCGCGGCAGCAGGCAAGCCGGCGGATGAGCTTGCGAGTGTCATTAAATCGCTGATGGCGAATTCGGCCGATTGGCGATCGATCGAACAGGTCAAAGAGATAAAGTGGGAGCCGCTGCCGCCGAATATGCTTGAGAGCTGTTTGCCCGATGGCGGCTGTTTCTCGCGCAATGGCGCGCTTTCGCCCGGCGGTGAGCCGATGACGATCATGGCGTCGGGTGCGCGCACCATGGTCGGCGATTTCTACATCAAGAATTCCGGCGCGCCGATCGGTGAGACGGCACTCATTGCCGCGCTTGGCAAGGCCGGTCTTGCGCCGACGCTGGCGCGCTGCCCGATCCATCCCGACGACAGCGCTCACAACTCCAAATGGTGGCATGTGAAGAGCGGTGAGGACGAGGGGTTTGTTTCGCTCACGCCTTCGGCCGGTGGCAAGCCGGAAACCATAGGCCTTAGTGTCGGTCCCAATTTGACGCCGCTCGACCCGAGCGAGATCAGGGAATATTCCGAGCAATGCGAGGGCGGCAAAGCCGGTGCGCCCGTGGCCGCGCTGTTGCCGCATGAGGCGATTGCGCAAATGATCGTTTCGCTTATCCCGGCGGCGGGCTCAAACGGTTATGACTGGGCGAGCTTGCGCGCGCGTCTGCCCAATGTCACCTGGAACGGCGCGGCACCCGTCAAGTTCGATGCCAGCATGATCTATGACGATCCCAATCCGATGATGCTGGCGAGCCGCACCTTCACGCTTTCAGAGCGCAATCTCTATGTGCATGCGCACGGTACTGAGGCGCGCGTTAACACGGTCCATATCGAAGAGAATGGCGAGCATCCCAAGGGCGAGGGCGCTTTGCTGTTGAAACAGTTTGGGAGCGATGGTCTTGCGGTATCGCTCGCGCGCTGCGGCAAGGTCTATACGCAATCCAAGCTCACCTATTACCGGCTGATGAGCGCCAAGACCGCGCCGGTGTATCTATTGCTCAGTGAGCGCTTCGACGGTGATCGCGAGCAATCGAATTATGTACTTTATGTCGATGACAAGCTGCCGCCGCTCAAGCCCGGCGAGGCCGACGCGGGCACCGGCAGCTGCCGGTAAGCTGTTCCTTTCTCGTCATGGCCGGGTCGTTATCCCGGCCATCCATTGTTCAACAACCACCGAAGTCTTCGACGAGCCGCCGCGCTTTGTTGCGCGATGGATGGCCGCCACAATGGGGCGGCCATGACGGCGTGAGGGCTCAGCGGACGGCCTGGTAGACGCCTTTGACGCCTTTGGGTGAAAGCACAAACTGGCCGACGCTGATGCCGCGCGAGCGGAAGCCGCCGGCGCAACACAGCAAATAATATTCCCACATGCGGCAGAACTTCTCGCCGAACTCGGCGGCGATCTCGGCGCGGTGGGTTTGAAACTTCTCGTTCCACGCCATCAGCGTCTTGTCGTAATAGGCGCCGAAATTGTGCATGTCTTCGATGACGAAGAGGCCTTCAACGGCCCGGGCGATCTGGCTAATGGTCGGCAACACGCCATTGGGGAAGATGTATTTATCGATCCACGGATCGATATGCGATTTCTCGTCATTCGCCCAGATCGTGTGGAGCACGAAGAGGCCGTCTTCCTTGAGGCAGCGCCGCGCCATCTCGAAATACGGTGCGGTAATTCTTCGAGCCAACATGCTCAAACATGCCCATGGAGACGATGTGATCCACGGGCTCGTCGAATTTGCGATAGTCCTCAAGGCGCGATTCGATCGGCAAATCCTTGTAGCGATCCATCGCGTATTTCTGCTGCTCCTTCGAGACGGTGACGCCGACGCATCGCGCGCCGTATTGCGCGGCGGCAAAGCCCATGAAGGCGCCCCAGCCGCAGCCGATATCGAGAATGCGCAATTCGTTGTTCTGGCCCGGCTTGAGGCCAAGCTTGCGGCAAATCAGATCGAGCTTGGCATCTTGCGCCGCATCAAGATTATCCGCCTCCGCCCAATAGCCGCAGCTGCCGGTCAGGCGCGTGTCGAAAGTCGCTTCGAAGATCTTGTAAGGCAGGTCGTAATGCACGTCGGCCGCCTGCCAGACGCGCCCCGGGTTCTGCATATTTTGCAGCTTCGAGCGCAGCGCGAGCACCGCGAGGTTGAAGCTGACCCTGATCTGCTTATCGAGCCGCGCGGCGACAATGCGGTTGAAGAACTCGTCGAGCCGCTGGCAATCCCACAGCCCATCCATATAGGTCTCGCCCAGGGCGAGCGATCCGCCAGCGATGATGCGGTCATAGACGCGCGGATCGCGCACCTGCATGTCCCAAGGGTTTTTGCCGTTCAGTTCCGAGCCGATCTTGTGCAGGAGATCGGCGATAAAGCTCTGTGCATTCATGGCCTGTTCGAGCGCTAGATGAGTCCTTCTGTCTAAAGATTTCCGGCGGTCTAAAGGTTTCTAACGCGCGGATAAACTTCGGTGCCCAAAAGCTCGAGCGAGTGGCGCCAAGCTTCCGGATTGTCGATGTAATCATAGCCGAGCGCCATCAAAACGCCAAAGCCCCCAGTCACCCGGCTCATCTCCTCAATTTGCCTGACGACGCTGTCGGGTGAGCCGATGATCCAGTTGTTCTTGGCCATGAATTCGACCGTCAAATCGCTGTCGGGCATGTCTTTGCCGCCCTTCATCACATCCAGCATGTTGAAGGCCTTCATCAGGCGCAAATTGTAATTGGCCTCGAAATAGCCCATGCCGCCTTGGGTCGCGAGCTTCATGGCTTCGGCGTCGGTGTCGGCAACGAGGATCTGCTTGGCGATGCGCCAATCCTTGCGGCTGCCCGCGCGGCCGGCTTCTTTTGCGGCACCTGAATAGGTGTCCCAATGCCCTGCGAGATAGGCATTATTGAAGGCGAGGCTCATCGGCCAATAGCCGCGCTGGCCGCAAATCGTCAGCGTCTCGGATTTTGCCGAGATGCCCGCCATGCCGATGGGCGGATGCGGCTTTTGCACGGGGAGCAGATGGTGCCAGAACAGATCCATCATCCTCTCCGGCTTGGTCACGGTCCAATATTTGCCTTGATGCGTCCAAGGCGCTTTTTCCGTCCACAGACGAATGATGATGTCGAGGCATTCGCGTGCGCGGTCGCGCAATGTCGCCGCCTCATAACCGAAGGAGGCCTGATCGCTCGGGATCGAGCCGGAGGCGATGCCGAAATTGACGCGCCCGCCCGAAGCGTGATCGAGCAGTGCCAGCCGGTCCGCGGCTTGGATCGGGTGATGATAAGCGAGGATGAAACCGCCGGGGCCGATGCGCAATTTCTTGGTCTCTCTGAAGCCGACGCTCATCAAAAGGTCCGGCGCGGGGATCGGCTCCCACGGCACGGAGTGATGCTCGCCAATCCAGCATTCTTGGAAGCCATACTCATCGAGCCAATGCATCACATCGACATTGAAATCGAAGGCTTGCTTCAAGTCCCGCTCGGGCGGGTGCGCCGGCATGGCGAAAGATCCCAGTTCCATACAGTCCTCCGTTTGAAATCCCTCTCCCCTTGCGGGAGAGGGTGGATCATCGAAGGTCACTTCGATGATCCGGGTGAGGGGTCGTCGCTTGTTGTCCCACCCTCACCCGAATGTCCGCCGCGAGACGACAGACATTCGACCTCTCCCATCAAGGGAGAGGTGATTAAAATTCTTCAAGCGTTGGGGTCGACCAGCACCTTGCACTGCGTGGAGCGGTGCTTGAGCGCTTCGAACGAAGCCGGCAGACCCGCGAGATTGATGTTGTCGGTCACCATCTCTTCCGGCACGGTATCGCCTCTGTTGAGCGCATCGAGCGTCGTCTCGAAATCGCGCACGTCATAGAACGCCGACGGCACGAGCGTGACTTCCTTTTGGATCACTGTGAACGGCATATAGTGATCCTCTGCCGTGCACAGGCCGACAATCACCACCGTGCCGCGCTTGCCGGCGAATTCGACGCAACGCTGCACAAGGCCGGGCTTGCCGACGCATTCGAATACGATCTCGGGCGGCCCGCCGAGCGCTTCATTTGCAAGCTTGATCTGATCCTCGAGCGGTGCTTGGGGATCGATGAAGGCATCGGCGCCCATTTCCATGGCGAGACTTCTCGCGCGTGCGCGATGAAGCCGTTACGGCGATCTTGCCGGCGCCGATCATGCGCCGCGCCCAAAAGTCGTGGTGAGGCCGATCGGCCCCGCGCCTATCACTAAAACGCGCGCGCCGGATTTCATTTTCGAGACATTCACCGCATGAAGGCCGACAGCCAAGGGCTCGACCAGCGCGCCGTCCTCGAGCGAAACACCGGAGGGCATGCGTATGCATTGATGCTCTTCGACTTTGGAGAATTGGCCATAGCCGCCGCCGCCAACGCTGAAGCGCACTTGGCAATTCGCCGGATCGCCGGAAAGGCAGGCGCCGCATTTGCCGCAGCTTTCGAGCGGGAAGGCAGCGATGCGATCACCGACTTTGACCTTCTCCACCTCGCGCCCCGTTGCGACGACCTCGCCGGAATATTCATGGCCGAGCACGATGCCTGCCGGCACGCCGAAGATCGGCTCTTCGGAGATATGCAAATCGCTGCCGCAAATGCCACAACGATGCACTTTGAGGACCACATCGCGCGGACCCGGCGTCGGGTCAGGCACCTGTTCAATAATGAGCGGCTTATGCACGCCCTGAAATACTGCGGCTTTCATTCGTCTTCTCCCACGCGTTTCTTGTCGCCCCGCTATCCGGCAGTAGGCAGTCGGCAATCGGCAGCGGAATTGAAGAATTTCACCGCTTGACTGCCCATTGCCTACTCCCGACTGGCGCACCTTCACCGCATCACATTCAGCGCCCAACCGCCATCAATGCGGAACTCAGAGCCGGTAACGTAGCGCGACTCATCGGAGGCAAGATAGAGGATCATGTCGGCGACCTCCTCGGGCTCGCCCAGAATGCCGAACGGGATGATCTCCTTGGCAAGGTCCTCGGCCGCCTGGTTGGCCTTGGCCTCCGGCGCCTGCGCCATATTTTGCGCGATATTGAGGAGCATCCGTGTACGGATGATGCCGGGATGCACGGAGTTGCAGCGGATGCGGCAGCCTTCGCGTGCGCCGTAAGCGGCGACCGATTTGGTGAATTGCTGCACCGCCGCTTTGGTCGCGCCATAGGAGCAGGTGGTGGGGGTGGGGAAGAAGGAGACCATGGAAGAGATATTGACGATGGAGCCGGTGCCCTTGCGCTTCATCACCGGCAGCACGGTCTTGCAGCCGAGAAAAGTACCATCGCAATTGACCCCGAAAACGCGGCGCCATTCCTCATAGCTCGTATGCTCGGGCGTTGAGTTCTGAAGCTCGCCCTCAATCCCGGCCGCGTTGAGCAAAAAGTCGATGCCGCCATGCTTCTTGTCGACCGCGCCGACAATCGCCTTCCATTCGTTTTCGCTTGTCACATCGTGCCAAATGAAATCGCAGCCGAGCTCAGCGGCGAGCTTGCCGCCATTCTCGTTCACGTCGGTGATGGTGACTTTGGCGCCTTCTTCGGTCAGGCGCTTTGCCGTCGCCGCGCCGATGCCGCCCGCGCCGCCGGTGATCAGCGCAATCTTGCCTTCCACACGGCCCGCCATCCTTCCCTCCATGGTTATTGGCTGGTGCGCAATCTAGCCCGGTATCGTTGTCAGCACAACAATCTCGGCGGGCGGCTTCTCAGCCCCAGACCTCGCGGGCGGTTTCGACGATCAGGGCGAGCTTTTGCTTCTCGTGCTCGATATCCATCGCATTGCCGCCGACGCCGCTGGAAAAGCCACATTGCGGTGAGAGACAAAGCTGCTCGAGCGGCAGGAATTTCGCGGCCTGATCGATGCGGCGCTTGAGCTCGTCCTTGCTCTCGATCTCACCCCTTTTGGTCGTCACCAGGCCGAGCACGACGGTCTTGTTCTTGGGAACGAAGCGCAAAGGCTCGAAGCCGCCGGCACGCGCCGAATCGTATTCGAGGAAATAGCCGTCGACGCCCACCTCGTTGAACAACACTTCGGCCACCGGCTCATAGCCGCCTTCGGCGACCCAATTGCCGCGGAAATTGCCGCGGCAAAGATGCATGCACACCGTCATGTCGGCGGGCCGGCCTTTGATCGCGCTATTGATGAGCTTGGCGTAAGTGTGCGGGAGTTGCGCGGGATCCTCGCCGACGCCAGTCTTCACCTGCTCGCGCAATTTGGGATCGCAGAGATAAGCAAAATTGACTTCGTCGAGCTGCAAATAGCGGCAGCCGGCGCCTGCCAGATCCATGATTTCTTCATTGTAGACGCGCCCAAGATCGGCGTAAAAATCGCTCATCTCAGGATAGGCTTTGTCGTCGATCGCATCGCGCCCGCCGCGGAAATGCACAACGGAAGGCGAGGGGATGGTGATCTTTGCGGTCTCGCGCGTGATGGATTTGAGAAACTTGAAATCATCGACGAAGATCGGCTTCGGCCGCGCGAGCTTGCCAACGACCTGTACGACAGCAGGCTTGCCTTCGGTCGATCCCGTTTCATTGTGAAATGTCACGCTGAGCTTGGATTGGCCGGTTTTGACATTGTCGAAGCGCAAGACGAAATCGCTCTGCCAGCTTTGCCGGTTGTACTCGCCGTCGGTGACCGAGTGCAGGCCGATATCCTCCTGCATCTTCACGACATCTTTGATCGCAGCTTCTTGAATGCGCTTGAGCTCGGCTTCGCTAATTTCGCCCTTGTTCTTCTTCTCGCGCGCATCGATGAGGTTTTGCGGGCGAATGAGGCTGCCGACATGGTCGGCCCTGAATGGCGGCTTGGTGCGTGCGGTCATTGGCGTCTTCCCTATCCCTTGTTGCTTTCCCTCTCCCTAAAGGGAGAGGTGTCATTTGTCCTTCTTTCTTTGCAGCGTGTGATATTGCTGCTGCGCGCGGGCTTCGCGCAACGTCATGCCGGAGCCGACAAGCTCCCTGATCTTTTCTTCGGCGCGCTCAATGGCTTCGGCGGTCTCGATCACCTCAAGCTCGCGGTCCTTCGGGATGACGACAACGCCATCGGAATCACCGCGCAAGATATCGCCGGCATTCACGCGCACATGGCCGATCGTCACCGGCACATTCGTGGCTTCCAGCTGCACGCGGTCTTTGCCCGTGCGCATGTAGTAGTCCTTGGTGTACATCGGATAATTGAGCGAAAGCGCCAGCGCCGTGTCGCGGCAGACGCCATCGATCACAGTGCCGGCAACACCGCGCTTATGCGCGCAATAAGTGAGAATGTCGCCCCAAATGGTTGCATCCTCGCGCCCGCCATTATCGATCACCACAACGCTGCCTTCCGGCACATCGTCGATGAAATCGCCGACATTGCCGAGCGGCGCGCCAATCGGGGTGTAAAGCAAAGTGAAAGCGCGCCCGGCCATGCGGAATTTGTGATCGAGCGGCTTTAAGCCGAAGCACTGGCCAGGAATGCCGAGCCGGTCCATCGCATCCGAGAGCGATGCGCAATCCAGCCGCGCGGCGCGATCAACATTTGCATCTGTCATGTCACTTGTGTCCCAAAAGCTGTTCGTAACTCGCGCCCATGACTTCGCTCACCGGCTTGCCGTCTTCGACATCCTTCGTCATTGCGGCTTCGCGCCCGGCGATCATCTCGGCGGTTTCCAGCACCGCTTCGATATTCTCCGGCTTGATAAAGACGATGCCCGATGAAATCCGCGAGCACATATTCGCCCGGCTCGACGCGCTGGCCGCCAATATGCACGGGGCAATTCGTATCCGCTTCGTGGATGCGGCCGCGCGCGGTGCGTGCCGTTGTCCCGCGCGCATAAACTGGAAAGCCGATCTCTCTCGCTTCATCGACATCGCGCGTCGGCCCTTCGACGATTGCGCCGGAGAGGTCGCGTGTCTTGGCGGCACGCGAGAGGATGCCGCCCCAGCCCGCGGCGTCGATACCGGTCGTCTGTTCGATGACGACGACCCCGCCCGGCTCTGAGGCTTCGATTGCTGCAGTGCAGAGATGACGCGCTGAGCCGCCCTGCTTCTCGCCGGCTGCCACTTTGACGGTTGTAATGCGCCCTGCGATGCGTGCGTGCACGGTTTGCGGCACGATGCCTGTGATTGCAGGCGCAAGCTTGAGCCGGTCGCACGCATCGGAAACCGCGCAAACGTCCAGCCGGCGTAACCGCGCGATTGGATCTTCAGCCATTGGAGTGCCTCTAAGGGAATTTATTCCCCGCCAGCTTATACGGGCTGACGCGTAGTACAATAAGTACTAGGCTCTGCCACGCCAGCTCGCCGCCGGAGCCCCGCCATGCCGCATTTCCTAGTTCAGTATTGGGATAAGCCCGGATCGCATCCGTTGCGCGCGCCCAATCGCGAGGCGCATATCGCTTATCGCATTGGGCTCGGGGCCAAGCTCGTGCTGGCCGGGCCGCTGTTTGACGATTTCAATAACTCGCCGCCGCTCGGCACCATGGTCATTCTCGATGCGCCGGACAAAGCGGAAGCTAAGCGCATCGCGCTCGAGGATCCTTATTACAAGGCCGGCGTGTTCGATCGCGTCGATGTTTATGCACATCGCATTCTGGCGCTCAATCCGCCGCCGCATGCTTCGACAGGCTCACCATGAGGTCAAAGTTTCTTTCCTTATCCCGAACTTGTCGGAGGCGATATGCTCAAACACGCGGCTACTCATAAGGAAGATGGTCGGCCATGAAATCGAGGTACATTAACGATAGCTGTGGTGCTTTACGTAGTGGCGATGATAGCCGTGATAGTCGGAATAGATTTCGCGTTCTTCAGAAACCAATTCTGGGAACGGCTGACAGTGAATATTGGAATCGTTTTGGTGTTCGGAGCTTTCTACTTCAGATTCCTGAGGCGGCCATGAACCCGTTGTTTTCCAACAAAGAGAGCGGCCCGACGCAAGAATTGGTGGCGGGTTTGTAGGATCGCCTTGTCGAAGGATGAAGACGAAACATAATTGGGAGGCAGAGAATGATCATCGACATTCATGGCCATGTCAGCGCGCCGCAAGGGCTTTATGCCATGAAGGCCAATCTTTTGGCCGCGCGCGGCGCGCATGGAAAAATGGCGCCGAAGTTTACCGATGAGCAGCTGGAAGCGGCGCTTCATACCACCGGCGTGTTCGGGCGCGGCCATCTCGATCAAATGGATAAGCATGGCACGAGCTTGCAGCTCATCAGCCCGCGTCCGTTCCAGCTTATGCCTTCAGAGAAGCCGGCCAAGATTGTCGAGTGGTGGCATGAGGCCAACCACAACATCATCGCCGAGGATGTTCGTCTGCACCCGGATCGTTTCCAGGGTGTCGCGGCGTTGCCGCTGGCGGCTGGCGCGCCCGTCGAAAGCGCGCTTGGCGAGCTTGAGCGCTGCGTGAAGCAGCTGGGCTTTGTCGGCTGCATCTTCAATCCCGATCCTTACGAGAACTCGGGTGTCGAGCCGCCGCCTTTGAGCGACCGCTATTGGTATCCGTTCTATGAAAAGCTGTGCGAGCTCGACATTCCAGCGATGATTCACAGCAACAGCTCGCATTCGATGCGCGTCAACTATTCGACGAATTTCATTATCGAGGAGACGATCGCCGTCGTCACCTTGTGCAATTCCGATGTGTTCAAGGACTTCCCCGACTTGAAGATCATCGTGCCGCATGGCGGCGGCGCCGTGCCTTATCAGCTCGGGCGCTATCAAGCGGGCACATGGGCGCGGCCGGCAGGCGAGCGCTTTCTCGATCGGCTGCGCAAGCTCTATTACGACTGCGTGCTCTATAATCCGGAGTCGGTCGAGTTCCTGATCAAGATCATCGGCGCCGACCGGATCATGTTCGGCTCGGAATGCCCGGGCACCGGCTCGCATCTCAATCCGGAAACCGGCCGCTCCTGCGATGACGTTGCGCATTCGGTGCAGAGCATCGAGTGGCTTTCGGATGCCGACAAGAAGAAGATTTTGGAAGACAACGCGAAGAAGGTCTTCAAGCTGAAAGTTTGACTTCTCAATCGTCAAGCCCGGCCATGACGTACAAAAGAGGATTGGAATGATTTTCCACGCATCGATTCCGGCAGATGATCCGGAGCGCGTTGCGCGCGTCATGGCAGAGTTGTGGCGCGCGGAATACTTTCCCTTCGTCTATCCGCAAAGCTACATCGTGATTGCAGGTGATGGGCGCGGCACGGAGATTGAGGTGCAGAAGCGCGGCAATGAGCAGGTGCCGGCTGATGTCGATGTCGGCCTAAGGCACAACACTTCGGCCTCGCCCTACAGCGAAGTTCACCTGAACGTACTGACGCCGCTCAACGAACGAGAAGTTCTTGCCGTTGCAGCGCGCGAGGGCTGGATTGCGCGCGTATGCGATCGCCGTTTCTTCAACCTCATCGAATTTTGGATTGAGAACAAATTCATGCTCGAGCTGATGACCGCGACGGAGGCGGAGCGCTATAAGGCATTCATGACGGCATCCAACTGGCGCAAGATTGTTGCTGAGACGCCAATGCCCCTTCCGCAATTCGGCTTCGCCGAGGCTTGGCTCACGGAATCCGCAACCAGCGAAAAACGATAAGGAACACAAAATGGCAGAGATTGTGTTGGGAATGGCGACATCGCACGGGCCGACGCTGTCAACGCCGCCGGAGCAATGGAATATCCGCGCCGCCGACGATATGAAAAACCCGGAGCTGCACTATCGCGGCAAGGTGTGGACCTATGAGCCGCTGGTGAAAGAACGCGAGGCCGAAAACTTCGCCGCCAAGATCACGATCGAGGAGCGCACTTCGCGCTTCAATCGTTGCCAGAAAGCGCTCGATGAATTGGCGCGCGTCTTCGCCGAAGTGAAGCCCGATGCCGTCGTTCTTGTCGGCAATGACCAGATGGAAATGTTCTGGGATGGGCTGGTGCCAGCCTTTGCGGTCTATTGGGGCAAGGAAGTCGCCAACCGTTTGCCGCCGGCCGAGCGCATTGCGCAACTTCCGCCCGGCATTCAAATCTCAATGTCGGCGAACGCGCCGCCTGAACCCGCGCTTTATCCAGGCGATCCCGACCTTGGCTTGCATTTGCTCAAAGCGCTGCAAGGCGAGGGTTTCGATGTCGCTTCGATGACGAAGATACCGCCGCACCGGGGCGGCTATGTCACCATCCCGCATGCTTTCGGTTACATTTTCAGGCGCATCATGCGCGATGATCCGCCGCCGACCGTGCCGGTAGTCGAGAACACATTCTATCCACCCAATCAGCCGACGGTTGAGCGCTGTATCGCGTTCGGCAAAGCGCTCGTCGCGGCGATCAAGTCTTGGCCCGCCAACAAGCGCGTCGCCATCATCGGCTCGGGCGGGCTATCGCATTTCGTGATCGACGAAGATCTCGATGCGATCATTCTGGACGCGATCAAGTCGGGCGATCCGCAACAGCTCAAAAAGCTCAGCGAGGCCGATTTCCAGTCCGGCACATCGGAGACCAAGAACTGGATCCCGGTGATCGGCGCCATGGCGCATTCCGGCCTTGGCATGAAGGTCGTCGATTATGTGCCGTGCTATCGCACGCTTGCGGGAACGGGTACGGCCAATTGCTTCGTTTATTGGAAGCAATAGGCGAGCTTTCGCTACCACAGCAGGCTCATTATGGGGCCGTAGTCACAGTGGCCTCGGTTTCCTTGTCTGTCTCCGCTCGCTATCATGGCGGGCACAAAGAAGAATAGGCAGTCGGGAATAGGCGGTCGGCAGTGGGATTGAGTTCGGTTGCCGATTGCCCACTGCCGATTGCCGAGAACAACCGGCGGAGGAGCGAGATGGCGGGTGGGTTATCAAAGGCGCGGCTTCAGCGCCTGACTGACGCAGCAAAGCAGGGCGTTGAAAGCGGCGAGCTGGTCGGCGCGATCGCTTTGGTCGAGCGCCATGGCGAGGCGCACACGGATATCGTCGGCCTTGCCGATCGCGAACGTAATTTGCCGATGAAGCGCGACATGATCTTCCGCCTGGCATCGATGTCGAAGCCGATCACCGCGGCCGCCGCGATGATCCTCGTCGAGGAATGCAAGCTCAGACTCGATGAGCCGATCGATCGGCTGATCCCGGAGATGGCGAACCGCAAAGTGCTCAAGCGCGTTGACGGCCCGGTCGACGATACCGAGCCGGCGAAGCGTCCGCTCACGCTGCGTGATTGTCTCACCTTCCGCATGGGCCACGGCATGCTGTTTGGCCCGCCAACGCCGTTCAGCAAAGCAATGGAAGAGGCGGGGCTCGGCCTTTTCATCGGCGCGCTGCCGATGGACATGGATGATTGGATCAAGCGGCTTGGTTCCATGCCGCTGCTGTGTCAACCGGGCGAGCGCGTCTATTACAACACCGGCTCCGATGTTGTCGGCCTGCTTATCCAGCGCGCGACAGGCAAGAGCTTCGAAGCGTTTCTTCGGGAGCGCATTTTCGAGCCGCTGGGCATGAAGGACACTGGCTTCCATGTGCCGGCAAACAAGATCGAGCGCCTGGCCGGGCTTTACGGCTTCAACCCGCAAACCCGCGAGATCGCGACACAAGAAGATCCGGTGACCGGGCGCTACTCCAAAGCGCCGGCCTTCCAAAGCGGCGGCGGCGGGCTTGTCACCACGCTCGATGATTATCTCGCTTTCGGACGCATGATGCTGGCGGGCGGCAAGCTCGGCAAAGAGCGCATTCTTTCGCGCCCGAGCATCGAGGCGATGACGCAGAATTATTTGACCGACGAGCAGCGGCGCACATCGGGGTTTTTCCCCGGCTCATGGGATGGCCGCGGCTGGGGCTTTGGCGTTGGCGTGATTATCGAGCGCCTGGGTGTCGCCTGGTCGGTCGGACGTTATGGCTGGGATGGCGCCTACGGCACGCAATGGAGCTGCGATCCCAAGGAGGACATGAACTGCCTTCTTATGGTGCAGCGCGCGGGCTCATCGCTCGGCACGGATTTTCTCACGCTGGCCTATCAAGCGATCGACGACTAACGAACACAAGAACAATGGAGCAAAAAGATGAGCGGTGGTTTGTCGAAAGCGAGGCTCGAGCGCCTCAATACTGTGATGCAAGGCTATGTCGATCGTGAGGATGTCGCGGGCGCGCTGACCCTCATCGACCGGCGCGGTGAGACACACATCGATTCTGTCGGCTATGCCGACCGCGAGCGCAAAGCGCCGTTCAAGGCCGACACGATCGTGCGCATCATGTCAATGTCGAAGCCGATTACGGCCGCTGCGGTCATGATCCTTGTCGAGGAGTGCAAGGTTCGGCTCGATGAGCCGGTCGAGCGCCTTCTGCCTGAGCTTGCAAACCGCAAAGTGCTGAAGACGATCGATGGACCGCTCGACGATACCGTGCCGGCAAACCGGCCGATCCGCGTGCGTGAGCTTTTGACCTTTACCTTTGGCTTCGGCATGGCGATGCCGATGCGGCCGGATGCACCGATACAACAGGCGCAGCAGGAGCGCCGCGTCGGCGCGTTCAGTGAAATAGGACCCGACGAGTGGATCAAGAATTTCGGTGAATTGCCGCTGATGTATCAGCCTGGCGAGCGTTGGCTCTACCATATGGGATCCGACATCTTGGGTGTCTTGATTGCGCGCGCCTCTGGAAGATCATTCGGAGATTTCCTCAAAGAGCGCATCTTCGATCCGCTCGGTATGAAAGATACCGGCTTTCATATCAGCGAAGCGCAGCTCGAGCGCCAAGCCGCCGTCTATGCGCCCAAGCGCGGCGAACGCGGGCTCGAGCGTCAGGAAGACCCCAAAGATGGGCGCTCGCTGAAGGTCCCGGCTTTTCCTTCCGGTGGCGCGGGCCTCCTCTCGACGGCTGACGACTATCTCAAATTCGCGCGCATGATGTTGAACGGCGGAAAGCTCGGTAAGGAACGCATTCTTTCGCGGCCGAGCGTCGAAGCGATGCGCACCGATCAATTGACGGACGCGCAGAGGGCAGGCGGCGGTGCGATGAACAGCTGGGACACGCGCGGCTATGGCTTCGGTGTCGGCATGGTGACGAAGCGCACCTCGGGCACTAAATCACCGGGCCGCTTCGGCTGGGATGGTGCCTTCGGTACTTATTGGAACTCCGATCCGCTCGAGGACATGAGTGTCATTCTGCTTACCCAGCGTTCCGGGTTTGCACCGGGCGCCGCGCCGATCAGCATCGGCCAGGATTATCTCACGCTGGCTTATCAGGCGATCGACGATTGATGCGGCAGTCGGGGATAGGGAATAGAATAGGGAAACAAGAAAATGGCGAACGGTGGTTTATCCAAAGCGCGGCTTCAGCGCATGCATGATGTCGTGCAACGCTATGTCGATTGCGGTGAAGAGGTCGGCGTCATCACGCTGGTCGAGCGCCGTGGCGAGACATATGTCGATGTGACGGGCCTCGCCGATCGCGAGCGCGGGTCGCCGCTCAAGCGCGACGCGATCTTTCGCATCGCTTCGATGTCCAAGCCCATCACGGCGGTCGCCACGATGATCTTGGTCGAGGAGTGCAAGCTCAGGCTCGATGAGCCGATCGATCGCTTGATGCCGGAGCTTGCCAATCGGCGCGTGATCAAAGACATCAATGGGCCAGTTGAAGACACGGTGCCTGCCAACCGCCCGATCACGGTGCGCGATCTTCTCACCTTCCGCATGGGGTTCGGCTTTGGGCCCGCGGGCGACACGCCGATGCAGCGTGCAATCAACAAGGCGCAGCTTTCAGGATTGAAGCCGCCGATGCCGCACACGCCGGACGAATGGGCGAAAGCGTTCGGCGAATTGCCGCTGATGTATCAGCCGGGCGAGCGCTGGCTCTATCACACCGGTTCCGACACTTTGGGCGTTCTTATTGCACGCGCCTCCGGCATGCCGTTCGAAGCCTTCCTCAAGGAGCGCATCTTCGAGCCGTTGGGGATGAAGGATAGCGGGTTTTCCGTGCCGGCAGACAAGCTCGGTCGCTTGGCGACCTGCTATGCCAGCAATCCGCAATCGCGCGAGCCAAATTTGTTTGACGATGCGCAGGACAGCTTGTGGTCGAAGCCGCCCAAGTTTCCGATGGGCGGCGGCGGGCTTGTCTCGACACTCGATGATTATCTGGCGTTTGCGCGCATGATGTTGAACTACGGCAAATACGGCAATGTGCGCATTCTCTCGCGGCCTTCGGTCGAAGCGATGACGACGGATCAATTGACGCCGCAGCAAAAGGCAGCCTCCAATTTTGCGGTGAGCCGCGGCTATGGCTTTGGCGTTGGCATGGTGACAAATCGCGACAGCACATCCAACTCGCCGGGCCGCTTCGGTTGGGACGGCGCGTTCGGCACCAGCTGGGCGTCCGATCCGAAAGAAGAGATGACCTGCATTCTGATGACGCAGAATATGGGCATGGGTCCGCCCGGCGCGACCGGCCTTTATCCCGACTTCTGGACGCTCGCCTACGCGGCGATCGACGATTGAGACGAGGACGCCCAAGTCAACGGGGTCAATGATGAGCAAGCTTCGCTTCGGCATCTTCATGCCGCCATTCAATTCGCCGGCAACGCAGAACGCGACTTCATCGCTTTCGCGCGATGTCGAGATCATCAAGCTCTTGGATGAGCTCGGCTATGACGAAGCGTGGATCGGCGAGCATCATTCGGGCGGCACGGAGATCATCGCCGAGCCGCTCCAGTTCATGTGCTATGCCGGCGCGCTGACCAAGAACATCAAGCTAGGCGCCGGCGTTGTCTCGGTGCCGTATCACAATCCGCTATGGGTCGCGGACCGCATCATTCTCGCTGATCATTTGCTGCGCGGACGGGTGATGCTGGGCCTCGGCCCCGGCTCGCTGCCGACCGATGCGACGATGATCGGCCTTGAGCCCAAGCAGCTGCGTCCCGCGCTCGATCACGATGCCGGCGTCATTGTCGATCTCATTCACGGCAAGCGCGTGACGGTGAAGACCGACCGCTACAATCTTGTCGATGCGCAATGCCAGCTCGCGCCCTATTCCGATCCGGTGTTCGACATTGCCGCGGCGGCGTCCACCTCACCGGCAGGCTCGATGCTCGCGGGCCGCCACGGCCTGGGCCTTTTGTCGCTCGGCGCTTTGATGCGCGAGGACATGAACCTCATGCATCTGCATTGGAGCCGCGCCGAAGCCGAGGCGGCGAAGCACAATCAACGTGTCGACCGCAAGAATTGGCGCCTGGTGGGCTTCATGCACTTGGCCGAAACGCGTAAGCAGGCGATCGAAGATGTGCGCTACGGGCTCGAGCATTTCGTGCGCTATACCCAGGATGTCTTGGCATTGCCGACCTTGCGCGTGAGCGGCAAGACGTTCGAAGAGAAGCTTGCCTGGTTCACGGAAGGCGGCGCCGCCGTCATCGGCACGCCGGACGATGCGGTTGCGCATATCCGCAAGGTTCAAGAACAGTCGGCCGGCTTCGGCTGCTATCTGATGGTGGCGACCGACTTTGCCAATTGGGAAGCGACCAAGCGGCATTATGAGCTGTTCGCGCGCCATGTCGCGCCGTATTTCCAGCCCTCGCAAGCGCGCCTGCTTGCTTCCGAGAAATATGCGATGTCGCGGCATGCGGAGCTCGATGCCAAAAACGGCGCGGCGATTCAGGCCTGGGCCGATGAGCATGCGGTCGGCACCGGCAAAGAGGTCGGCACGGGGGCGTTCGGCGAGCGCAAGTGAGGATCGGCGATCGGCGCGTTGGCACGGACGGCGAGGGCCATGACGCACCGCGGGACAGATTTAATGTGAGTGTAGCTTACGCTCTCGCTAGCCTCGCGGCTGGAGAGCGTCAAATTTGGTTAGGTTCGGATCGAACCAGTCCCAAGGCATGGCTCTCTTGTAATAGATCACGCTCTGAGGCTTGAGGCGCGAGGGATCGTCCAGCGAGCCTGCCTGGATCATGATTACATCGCCAGGAAGAGTGCCTGAAGTGTAAAGCCGTCCGCCGCATTCGCCGCAGAAATGTCGCTTGACGTCGCCGCCGCTATCGCCGCGATTGGTATAAGTCTTAGGTTGGCCGGTCAGCGAAAGCTGGCTCTTGTTTATGCCAATGATAGTCGTATGTCCGGTTCCCGTGGCCTTTTGGCAATCGCTGCAACAACATTGTGCGACGAAGAGGCCGGGGCCCGTGATGCGGTAGCGAATGCCGCCGCAGAGGCACCCGCCGTCCAGCCCATCAACGTTGTTATTCATGCCGTGTCCTTTCGATTAAAGCTGGCCGCGGGCGACATTGCGCGGCGGCTGCTCATTGACGAAGCTCCAAGCCCAGCCGGATTGCGCGCCATAAGGCAGCGCGGTGCCGACAGCTTCGACCTGCTGGATGATTCCGTCCCTGATCTTGAAGGCTTCGGGGATGAGCATGGTCGAGCGCCCCGTGACGGTGGCTGAGCCATCTTCACGACGTCCCGGCTGATCGAACAGAAAGCAGCCGAAGGCAATGCCGCGTTCCTCGTCCGCAAGCAAATAGCGCCTGTCACGGATGCCTTGGATGTAAGTGTGGCGGCGATTGGTGAGCTGCTCGGCAATGCCTTCCTTCAAGATCGTGTGCATGTAAGGCGGCAGATGCGCAGGGGGATTTGGGTTGGTCGAAGCGCGCGTGCCGTTCTCCAATCTGAAAGCCTCGTCCGACACGGGAATAATGCTGCCGTCGACGCGCTCGATGCCCTCGAAATAGAGATTCATGATGCGAAACATTTCCGCACGTGGGCGGCGCTCGCTTTCCGGGATGGTCTCCTGCCAGATCGCGCGCGGGGTGGCCGCGACCTCGGCGTTGAACATGAACTTGTTCTCGGGAACGTAGAGGGTCTCGATCTCGGTGATCTTGCCGTCGATCGCCTTAAGACGCAGCCAGATCAATCCGTCCGCACCGTCGCACTTGATGGCGTTGAAAAGGCAGGCGCCGCCTGTCTTGGGGTCAGCGAAATATTGCCCACCCGGCACAAGCGCGACCTTCTTGCGCCAAAGCCCTTCGCCGAGCGTCAGCTCCTTTGCTTGCTCGGTGAATTTCACGTCTTGCGCCAGCGGCAGCCGGCGTGGATCACCCGCAGCAAGCGCGGTCATATATTGATCAAGGAGGCCGATCAGGTCCTTGCGGTCCAAGCTCGTCATGGCGTCTTATCCTGCTTGTTCTTTGACACGGGGGCGAATTTGCGCCTCAAATCCGCGTTTGAAAAGCGGAAGAGATTAGGCTGGGAGAAGCGCCATGAAAGACGTAGACGGCAAGGTCGCCTTCATCACTGCCGGGGCGAGCGGCATCGGCTGGGGCGCGGCGCGCGCTTTCATGAATGCCGGCATGAAGGTCGTCGTCGGTGATATCTTGCAAGAGCATATCGACGAGTGCCGGGCGCAATATCCCGGCAAGAATGATTTGCATTTCATTCAGCTCGACGTCGCCAACCGCAAGCAGATGGAGGATGCGGCGAAGCAGATAGAAGAGATCTATGGCCGGCTCGACGTCCTTTTCAACAATGCGGGTGTTGCGGCGCGCGCGGAAGTCGATAACGCAACTTATGCCGACTGGGACTATGTGATGAATGTCTGCGTCGGCGGCACCATCAACGGCATCATCAATTTTCTGCCGTTGATCGAGAAGCACGGCCAAGGCGGCCACATCGTCTCGACCTCATCCATGGCCGGCATGATCCCCGTGCCGTTCAACGGCATTTATGGGACGGCGAAATATGCCGTGCGCGCGATGATGGATAATCTGCGCTTGCGCCTGGGCCCCAAGAAGATCGGCGTCTCGGTTCTCTGCCCCGGCTTTGTGGCAACGCGCGCCACCACGGCGGGCGATAAATACCGCAAGGCGCAAGAAGAGCAGGTGGTCATCACCGAAAAGCGTGAGCCGATCAAAGGCGGGCAGGATCCGTTGCGGGTCGGTGAGCGCGTGCTTCAGGCGATCAAAAATAATGAGCTCTACATCTTCCCACACGGCGAGTTCAAAGAAGAGGTGCGCGCCTATTTTCAGCGCATGCTCGACGCCTTCCCGGACTTCGCCGATGCCGACGAGATCAGGCTCGGCATGGAGCGTGGCCGCATGACGCGCACCGAGGAAGCGCGGCGCGTTGCCGATGCGATCGACGGCAAGCGGGAAACCGGGCCGACGGTCGAGGAAACCGTCAATGCCTGGATGGCCGGCCGCCAGCCATAAGGGCTAAGCGGGGCCTGCCGCCTGACGATGTTGCAGTGCGAAGCGAGTTTCGGTCTGATGTGGCACGCGGGCGGGTCCTCGACCCTTCGCATTCTCGTGCGCTGACAAATCCGCTCTCGACCCTTGCGCCGGGAGTGTCTTACGATGGGGTCGCTACACAAGACGCGGCGCGCCCGAAGCGGTGCGGCATAAAAAGAATAATTGCGCCGCCCCCGGGGCGGTGTGGGGAAGGAAACACATGAAGGTCTTCCTGTTCGACTTGCTGCCTTATGGCAAACAGCGCCTGGATGTCGCCAAGGACGGCCGCCTGCCCTGGCCGTTCGCGCCCTTTTTCGAGCCCGAGGTGCAAATCAGGACGTATGCGGAGCATATCGATGCCTGGGCCGAGATGGAGAAATACGGCTTTGATGGTGTCTCCATCAACGAGCATCACGGTACGCCCTACGGCATGATGAACTCGCCGAATCTGATGGCGGCGGCGCTGTCACAGAAGACCAGCAAGATGAAAATCCTCATCCTGGGCAATCTTCTGCCGGTGCATGATCCGTTGCGGCTCGCTGAAGAGATCGCCATGCTGGACAATCTCACCAACGGGCGGATCATTTGCGGCGTCGCGCGCGGCATCCCGCGCGAATACAAATATTTCAACATCCCGCTAAGCGAATCACGCGCCCGCTTCAACGAAGCGTTCGAGATCATGAAGAAGGCGTGGACCGAAGACCGTTTCTCGCATGAGGGCCACTTTCATTCCTACAACGATATCTCGATCCTGCCGCGCACGGTGCAGCGCCCCCATCCGCCGGTCTGGGTGCCGCTGGTCGGCAGTAAGGAATCGGTCGAATGGGCGGGCGCCAATGCCGATGCGATTGCGCTGCATGCCGGGCAGGGCGCCAACACCGATGCTGCGCGCGAAGACACGCTGCGCTATTTCGCCAAGTGCCTTGCCGATAACGGCCGCAAGCTCTCGAGCGATATGATCGCGCTTCACATCAATTGCTATGTCGCCGATTCCAAAGAAAAAGCGATCGAGGAGGCGGGCCCCTATCTGCGCTATCTGTTCGGCTATCTTTACGGCTATGACCAGGGACCGTTCACCTCGATTGCGGATTCCGGATACAATAGCCCTGCGTCGCGCAGTCATTTGCGCAATCAGCAGATGCCTTCGTTTCGCCCACCGCCAACCCAAGGTCAGGGGCCGGCACAACCGCGCGGCTTCGGGCCGATGAATGAAGAAGGTTTTGCGCGCATGGCCGAGACGCTGCCGATCGGCAGCCCCGACGAAGTCGCCCAAGGCATTCTGCGCGAGGTCGAGCAGACCGGGGCGGGCAATCTTCTTTTGATGTGTAATGGCGGCGCCATGCCGCAAGAGATGTTTCTCAATCAGGTCAAGCGGATCGGCGAAGAAGTGTTGCCGCGCCTGCAGAAGTATAACGTCAAGACCGTTCCGGCGGCGGAATGGCTTGCGGCCAACGGAGGCTAAGCGGCATGCGCGTTTTCGTTTTCGATCTTCTTCCGTACAAGGAAAATCTCGACCATCTCAAGAAGAATGGCGAGCTGCCGACGCCGCTCACCAAGCAATATTTCAAGCCGCAAGTGGCGGTCGAGAGCTATGCCGAGCATCTCGATGCATGGGAAGCGATGGAGCACTATGGCTTTGACGGCATTGTCGTCAACGAGCATCACAGCACGCCATACGGGCTGATGAACTCGCCGAATTTGCTGGTCGCCTCGATCGCGCAGCGCACCAAGAAGATGCGCCTCATGATGCTCGGCAATCTTTTGCCGCTGCACGAGCCGCTCAGGCTTGCCGAGGAGCTGGCGATGCTCGATTGCCTCTCCAACGGGCGGCTCGAGATCGGCATGGCGCGCGGCGCGCCGCGTGAATACCGCATCTATAATCTGCCGCTCGCCGAATTGCGCGCGCGGTTCGATGAGACATTCGACATCATGCGCAAGGCGTGGGTGGAGGAAAGCTTCTCCTACGACGGCAAATTTCACTCATATAAAGACGTGGCGATCTGGCCGCGGCCGGTTCAAGAGCCGCATCCGCCGCTGTGGGCGCCGGTCGGCAGCCGTGAATCGATCGAATGGGCGGCGCGCAACAATGTCGGCATCACGCCGGGCGGCGCGCCTGGCGCGGGCCGCTACGACACGATCAGGCATTATGCCAAGATCCAGGCCGAGCATGGGCGCAAAGTGACTCCGGCAAACTTCAATATTCAGGTGCAATGCTATGTCGCCGACTCGAAGGAACAGGCGATCGAGGAGCTTGGGCCTTATCAGATGTATCTCGCCAACACGCTGTTTCCGTTCGATCATCAGGAGTCGATGGAGGATATTCGTAAGGCGGGCTATTACACCGACAAGTCGCAAACGCATTTGAAAGCGGCGCCGCGCGTCAGCGTGCCTGGTGGCGGATCTAAGGGCCCGTGGGGCGGCGGGATGACGATGGAGCGCTGGCGCATGATGGCGCAAGTGCGGCGCATTCGGCACGCCTGATGAAGTAGCCGAAAAGATTATCGCAGCTGCTGAAGATGCGGGGGCAAGCACTGTGATGCTCGTTTGCAATCCCGGCGCACTGCCGCAGGAATTGTTCCTCAATCAGATCAAGCGGCTCGGCAAAGAGGTCATTCCGCGCGTTAAAGAGCACAAGATCACGCGCATCAAAGCGCTGGAAGGCGAGTGAGTTCATCGATGCGAGCGATCGTCACGGATCGACAAGCTCACCGTGATGCGAGACGCCGTCATCCTGGGCTTGTCGAAGGATCACAGGCATGGACGCCTTCCTTTTCGATCTCTTGGCGTATGACGACAATATCGAGCGCTTCCGCCAAGATGGTGTGATCCCGCGCCTTACCAAGCGCTTCTTCGATCCCGCGACGGCCGTGCGCACTTACGAGGAGCATCTGACGGCATGGACCGAGCTCGAGGGGCTCGGCTTTGACGGCATCGCAGTGAATGAGCATCACGGCACGCCCTATGGCCTGATGAATTCGCCGAACCTGCTTGTTGCCTCGATCGCGCAACGCACCAAGAAGCTCAAGATCCTCACTTACGGCAATCTTTTACCGATCCATGAGCCGCTGCGGCTCGCTGAAGAGCTGGCGATGCTCGATTGCCTTTCGAATGGGCGGCTGATTGCCGGCGTTGCGCGCGGCGCGCCGCGTGAATATCGCGTCTATAATATCCCGGCCGCGGAATCGCGCGCGCGGTTCGATGAATGCTTCGAGATCATGCAAAAGGCGTGGACGGAAGAGAGCTTCTCCTACGAGGGCAAGTTTCATTCGTATAAGGATGTTGCGATCTGGCCGAGGCCCGTGCAGCAGCCGCATCCGCCGGTCTGGATCCCAGCCACCGGCAGCAAAGAGACGATCGAGTGGGCGGCCTCGCGTAATTTCGGCATCACGCCGGGCGTCATGCGCATGGGTACAGCGCGCGAAGACATCATTCGCCATTATGCCAAAGTGCAGGCGGAGCATGGGCGCAAGGTTAAGCCGGAACATTTCAACCTGATGATCGATTGCTATGTCGCGGATTCAAAAGCCCAGGCGGTCAAGGAATACGGGCCCTATTACACCTATTTCTGGAATACGCTGATCCGCTACGATCATGAATCGGGCGATCAGCAAAAGGGCTATTACAGCGCGCTCGGCGCATCAGCATTTGCGTAGCGGAACGCAAGGCACGCTCGCAGCAGTCGGCAGCGATAAAGTCCGCCCGCTTGCGCCGACCGGCATGACGCTCGAGGGCCTCGCGCGCCAAGCCGAGGGCATGGCATTCGGCACGCCGGATGAAGTCACTGAGCGCATCATCGAAGAAGCGGAAGAGGCAGGTGCCAACACAGCGCTTCTCATTTGCAATCGTGGTGCGTTGCCGCAAGAGATGTTTCTCAATCAGATCAGGCGCCTTGGCAAAGAGGTGCTGCCGCGCCTCAAGGCGCACAAGATCAGTGGCGTGAAGTTCGCCGAAGGCATCTAGGCTTGTCGCTGCGGCGGCGCCAGGATCAGCATGCAGCTCACGATGACAGTGCAGGGCCGTGGCTCGGCGCGAACAACAGAGCGGTGAGGAGGCTGGTGCATGAAAGTCTTTCTGTTCGATTTCCTGCCTTACGGCGAAAACCTCGACCATCTCAAAGTGGATGGCCATCTGCCCTGGCCGCTCGGCAAGCAATATTTCAAGCCAGAAGTCGCCGCGCGCACTTATGCCGAGCATCTTGATGCCTGGGCCGAGCTGGAGAGCTACGGCTTTGATGGCGTCGGCATCAACGAGCATCACGGCACGCCTTATGGCTCGATGAATTCGCCGAATTTGCTGGCGGCTTCGATCTTTCAGCGCACAAAGAACTTGAAGGTTCTGATCTACGGCAATCTGTTGCCGCTGCATGAGCCGCTCCGGCTCGCCGAAGAGCTGGCGATGCTCGATTGCCTCTCGAACGGGCGATTGATTGCCGGCGTTGCGCGTGGCGCGCCGCGCGAATATCGATTTCACAATTCACCGATGGCGAATCGCGCGCGCGGTTCGAAGAATGCTTCGAGATCATGCGCCGCGCTTGGACGGAGGAGAGCTTCTCCTACGAAGGCAAATTTCATTCGTATAAGGATGTTGCGATCTGGCCGCGCCCGGTGCAACAGCCTTATCCGCCGGTGTGGGTGCCGATCACCGGCAGCCGCGAATCGATCGAATGGGCGGCCAAATACGACATCCCGATCACGCCGGGCACCGGCTCATTCGGCGGGCCGGGCGGCATTCCGCTGATCGAGGATATCGTCGCTATTACGCCAAATGCCAGGCGCAGACACGGGCGCAAGGTCACGCCCGATCATCTGAACGTGTTTATCGATTGCTATGTCGCCGACTCCAAGGAGCAGGCGATTGAGGAATATGGGCCCTATTCGCTCTATTACTTCAACACGCTGTTTGCGTTCGATCACGTGACGCAAGATAAGATCGCCGGACGCGGCTATTACAGCGCGACCTCCGGCGATTTTAAGAAGTCGAATGCCGTTGCCGCGATTTCCAATGACGCAATTTTCGGCGGCATGACCATGGATATGGTGCGTGCGCAGGCCGAGAACGGCGCCTGGGGGGCGCCCGATGAATGCGTGAAGCGCATCATTGACGAAGCGGAGATTGCCGGCGCCGGCACCGTGATCCTCACCTGCAATCAGCGGGGCGATGCCGCAGGAGATGTTTCTCAACCAGATCAAACGGATCGGCGAGGAAGTGCTGCCGCGGCTCAAGGCACACAAGATCACGCGCGTGAAATTCGCGGAAGGCATTCAATGAAAGTCTTCATCTTCGATCTTCTGCCTTATCGCGAGAATCTCGACTATCTGAAGGTCGATGGCGAGCTGCCGCGTCCGCTCGGCAAGCAGCTACTTCGAGCCGGCAGGAGCAAGTCGCGCACCTATGCGGAGCATCTCGATGCTTGGGAGGAGATGGAGCGTGTGGGATTTGATGGCATGGTGATGAACGAGCATCACGGCACGCCTTACGGCACGATGAACTCGCCGAATTTGCTCGCCGCCTCGATCATTCAGCGCACCAAACGCATGAAGATCTGCATTTACGGCAATCTGTTGCCGATCCATGAGCCGCTCGGCTCGCCGAAGAGATCGCGATGCTCGATTGCCTGTCGAATGGGCGATTGATTGCCGGCGTGGCGCGCGGCGCACCGCGCGAATACCGTATCTACAATATCCCGATGGCACAATCGCGCGCGCGTTTCGAAGAATGCTTTGAGGTGATGCACAAAGCGTGGACCGAGGAAAGCTTCTGCCATGAGGGCGAATTCTTTTCCTATAAGGATGTCGCGATTTGGCCGCGCCCGGTGCAACAGCCATTCCGCAAATATGGCTACCGGTGACCGGCACCAAGAATCGATCGAATGGGCGGCGAAATACAATGTGCCGATCACGCCGGGATCATCCGTCTCGGGCGGTGAAGCCAAGGGTGATGCGCGCCGCGATATCATCCGCTATTACGCCGAGTGTCAGGCGAAATATGGCAGGCGCGTCACGCCGGACCATTTCGTCATGCCGACCGATTGCTACATTGCTGACAGCAAAGCCCAGGCGATCGAGGAATACGCGCCCTACGTCCAGTACTGGTACAACACGCTTTATCACTTCGATCATGTCACGCGCGATCAGATTGCGAAGGGCTATTACTCCGATCAATCGACGGCTTATATGCAGGGCCGTTCAAAGACCGCCGTTGCGAACGATACCGCTTACGACGCCACGATGACGATCGAAAAGATCGCCGCGCAAGCGGAGAACGCGGCGTGGGGAACGGCGGACGAAATCGTCGAGCGCGTGACCCGGGCTGCTGAGCATTGCGGTGCGGAGACTGTGATCATTTCATGCAACAGAGGTGCGATGCCGCAAGAGATGTTTTTGCGTCAGATCAGGCGGCTTGGCAAAGAGGTGTTGCCGCGCTTGCAAGCCCATGAAGTGACGCGCGTGACGCTCGCGGAAGGCATTGCGGCACGGCCTCTCCTTGATGGGAGAGGCCGGATTGTCCGGCGCATCGCGCCGTTGGCAATCGGAGTGAGGGTGGGGCAACATGAACAACAACCCCTCACCCGGTCATCGCATGCGGGCGATGACCACCCTCTCCCAAAAGGGGAGAGGGGAAAGAAGGAGGAAGCGGGAATGAAGGTTTTTCTGTTCGATCTCTTGCCATACGGCAAGCATATGGATCATCTCGCGCAAAACGGCCGATTGCCTTGGCCATTCAGCCCACACGTCGATCCCGAAATTCAGGTGCGCACTTATGCCGAGCATCTCGATGCGTGGGAGGAGATGGAACGCGTCGGCTTTGACGGCATATCGTTTAACGAGCATCACGGCACGCCTTACGGCATGATGACATCGCCAAACTTGCATCGCCGCGGCGATCTCGCAGCGGACCAAGAAGATGAAGCTTCTGATTCTCGGCAATCTGTTGCCGATCCATGATCCGCTTGCGGCTCGCCGAAGAGATCGCGATGCTCGATAACCTCACGGGCGGGCGCATCATTTGCGGCGTCGCGCGCGGCATTCCGCGCGAATACAAATATTTCAACATCCCGCTGAACGAATCGCGCGCGCGCTTCAACGAAGCGCTATGAGATTATGAAGAAGGCCTGGACCGAGGAACGGTTCTCCTATCAAGGCAAGTTCCATTCCTATGACGACATCTCGATTCTGCCGCGCCCGGTGCAGAAGCCGCATCCGCCGGTTTGGGTGCCGATCGCGGCGAGCAAGGATTCGATCGAATGGGCGGCGGCGAATGATGTGCCGATCACGCCGGGCTCCGGCATGGGCACGATGACTGATGCCGCGCGCGAGGACATCATCGTCCATTATGCCAAATGCATTGAAGGCGCGCGGGGCGAAGATGACGCCGGACCATCTGAGCATTCAGATCAATTGCTATGTCGCCGATTCCGAAAGCGCAAGCGGTGGAAGAGTGCGGGCCCTATTTGCGTTATCTCTTCAATTATCTCTTCCCTTACGATCAGGGCGATTTCTCCAAGCTTGCGGGCTCCGGCTATAACAGCGCGGATGCGCGCGGGCACTTGCGTGCGCCTGCAGCACCGCCGCCGCAAGCGGCCAGCGCGCCGCCGCCGCGCGCCTTCGGCGGCATGGATCAAGCGGCCGTGGCTGCGATGGCCGAGAACATGCCGTGGGGCACGCCGGATCAAGTCGCCGAGGGCATTATCCGGGAAGTCGAAGCGACGGGCGCGGGCACCGTGCTTCTGATGTGCAATGTCGGCGCAATGCCGCAAGAGATGTTCCTCAAGCAGATCCGCCGGCTGGGTGAGGAGGTGTTGCCGCGCCTCAAGGCGCACAAAGTGAAATATGTGCCGGCAGCGGAAGCGCTCGCGTAACTGATGCGCAAGGGGAGGAGATAACAACAATGAAAGTCTTCCTGTTCGATCTTCTGCCCTATGGCGAGAATCTCGATCATCTCAAGGTCGACGGCAAGCTCCCGAGGCTCACCAGGAGCTATTTCAACGCTGCCGTTCAGATGCGCACCTATGAAGAGCATTTGAAGGAATGGGTGGCGATGGAGGCCGCGGGCTTTGACGGCATCAGCTTCAACGAGCATCACGGCACGCCTTACGGCACGATGAATTCGCCGAATTTGATGGCAGCGGCGATCTCGCAAATCACCAAGAAGATGAAGATCCTCATCCTCGGTAATCTCATGCCGCTGCATGAGCCGCTCCGGCTCGCCGAGGAGATCGCCATGCTCGACAATATGACGGGCGGACGAATCATCTGCGGCGTCGCACGCGGCATCCCGCGTGAATACCGCTATTTCAACATCCCGCTTAGTGAGTCGCGCGCTCGCTTCGATGAATGTTTCGAGGTGATGCGCAAAGCCTGGACCGAGGAGAGCTTCTCGTTCGAGGGCCAATTCTTCAAATACGAGGACATCTCGATCTGGCCGCGCTGCGTGCAGGAGCCGCACCCGCCGGTCTGGGTGCCGATCAGCGGCTCGAAGGAATCAATCGAATGGGCGGCACGCGTCGATGCCGGCATTACGCCCTCGTCATGGCTGAGCCTTGCTGCCGGCGGCGTCGAGGAAGAGATCGTGCGTTACTATGCCGAGTGCCAGGCCAAGCATGGCCGCAAGGTGACGCCCGACAAGATCAATATGCAGCTGAGCATTTACGTCGCCGATTCCAAGGCGCAAGCTGTCGAAGAGTGCGGGCCGTATTACCGCTATCTGCACAACACGCTTGTCGGCATTGATCAGACGGGCTTTGGATCTCCCGGAAGCTCGGGATATTCGGGCGCCCCGATCCGTCCCTTCACGCCACCGCCGCCGGGCCAAAGAGGCGGGCGCGGGCCGGTCTTCGGCATCACGCAGGAGCAGCTCAGAGAGCGCGCCGACGAGCTGCCCTGGGGCACGCCGGATGAGGTTGCGGAGCACATCATTCGTCAGGCCGATGTGACCGGCGCGGGAACGGTGCTCCTGATGTGCAACCCCGGCGCCATGCCGCATGAGATGGTGATGAATCAGATCAAGCGCATCGGCGAAGAGGTTCTGCCGCGCCTGCAAGCCCATAAGATGACGCGCGTGCCACCCGCCGAAGGCATTTCCAACTAACGATATTCCGTTTAAAGACGGTTGTGGATGCGATAAGGGCCGACGGGGAACAGGATGAGCGACGAAGCAGCCGAGATTGTCGAGGCGGAATATCTTGCACAGAGCAAGGAAGACGCGGCCAACGCGCGAGCCTCGATACCACGCGGCGCCTGGTACACTGTGTTCATCCTTATCATCTCGCTGACATTTGCGGCGCTCGATAACAACATCGTCACTTATCTGACGTTCTACATCAAGCGCGACCTTAATCTCACCGACATCGATCTTGGGCTTCTACTCGGCGGCTCTTTCGGATTGTTCTATACGGTCGTCGGCGTGCCGCTCGCCTATTTCATAGACCGCTATTCACGCAAATGGATCCTGTTTGCCGGCATCACAACATGGAGTCTTGGCACGGTCTTTTGCGGCGGCGCGCAGAATTTCATGCAGCTGTTCGTTTCGCGCTTTCTCGTCGGCGCGGGCGAGGCCGTTAATGGGCCGACTTCCTATTCGGTTCTCGCGGACCTATTTCCTCGTGCCAAGCTGCCACGCGCGATCGCCACCATGCAGCTCGGCCAAATCGTTGGGCCGGCACTTGCGCTGTTCATTAGCGCGTTTCTCATCAGTGCCTTTGCCGACATTCCCGACATGAGCGTGCCTTGGGGCACCATCCACGGCTGGCAGCTGATCTTCGTCATAGTCGGTGCGCCCGGCCTTTTGGTTGCTGCGCTCATGTTCTTCTCATTGAAGGAGCCGGAGCGCCGCGTGCTCGACACAACGATTGCGCAAGGCGGGCCCGGCAAGGCCGGCGTTTTCGGTGACTACGCTATTGCTTTCAAATATCTCTTCCAGAATTGGAAGGTTTACGGTCCGCTGTTTCTCGGCCTTGCCGTTTCTTCATTGCAGATGGGCAATCTGCAATGGATGCCGCTGTTCTATCAGCGCACATTCGGCTGGAAGCCGGCCATGGTGGCGCTTCTCAATAGCGGCGTATCGCTGTTCGGCGTATCGCTGTTTCTCTATATCGCCGTTCTCATGATGAACCACTATGAGAAAGCCGGCAAAAACACCGGCCCATATCGCGTGCTCATCATCTCGCGCATTCTTGCGCTGCCGGTTTCGCTGATCGCTCCTCTCGTCAGCAATCCGTGGCTGTCTTGGGCGCTGTTTTCCTTTGCGACCATGACAGTGGGGATGGCCGGGCCGGCGCAGAACGTTGCGATGCAGGGCATTACGCCCGGTCAGCTCCGGGGCAAGCTCACGGCCCTTTATCTCCTCATCTTCAGTGTCGTCGGCGTTTCAATTGGACCGATGGTAACAGCGCTTATCAATGATCTCGTCGTCGGCGAGGCGAACATCAAATGGGCGATCTTTCTTTCGACGGCCGTCTTCGCGCCGATCTCACTCATCATTTTCATATCGGGCGTGAAACCTTACGCCAAGGAGCTAAAGCGAATTAAGATGCTGGAGGCTCAGGCAGGCTGACCGGGGAGACGAAGATGGTCGATTTTGCGGTCGTTCCAAACAAGACGGCACTTATCAATGTCGATATGCAAAACGTGTTCGTCGAGAACTCGCCGATTGCCGCTCCCGATGGTTTGAAGATTCTCAAGCGAATTAACGAGCTGAGCGCGGCCTGCCGCAAAGCGGGCGCTCTTGTCATACACACGATTGTCGGCTACCGCCCGGATCATTCCAATATCGGGCTCGCGGGAGTGTTTTCTCCGGAAGTGATTTCGGCGCGGCTCTTGGATCTCGATCAACCTTCGGCGGCGCTGCATCCAGGGCTGATTGTTGAGCCGGGTGATATTCTTCTTGAGAAGCCTCGCTTCGGCGCATTTCATGCCACAGATCTCGAGCTTATCCTGCGCACCAAAGGTATCGACACGGTGATCGTCACCGGCATTTGCACCAATGTGTGCTGCGAGACCACCGCGCGTGAGGCGGCGGTGCGCGATTTCAAGGTGCTGTTCACTAGCGACGGGACCGCAACCTTCCCGATCGGAAATCTCTCGGCGGAGGAGATTCAGCGCGCCACCTGCGCGAGCCTTTCGCTCGTGTTTGCGCAGGTTTTGAGTGTCGATGATGTGATCGCAAAGATCGCCGGTGGCGCGCGCAAGGTGGCGTAGAGTGCGAATAAAATATTTGCCGGGAGGGACACCTCGATTCGCGAGAGGATGCCTCGTCCATCGCGGGGAAAACGCTCCGTAGGCGGAACGGCGCGCGCTCATAGGCATTGAACGCCTGAAAATCCGACCCATTTCAGCTCTGCTGCGCGGGAGCCGCTTTTGGATTGGGCTAAAGACGCCCACGACCCTGTGCGGTGGCGCAAGGCAGCAAACGCGGCCTCGCGCCACATCGTGAATAGACGCCCCGCGTGCGTTAGTGGCCGGAAATGCCGCCCGGCCAGCCGGTCTTGAGCGCGTAAGGCACGGATGTGCCCAGCGCCTCGACCTGCGAGATCAGCCCCTTCTCGATCTTGAACGCTTCGAAGATTAGGATCGAGGAGGGCCGGTTGAAGAAGCGCATGTTGAAGTCGCGCCCGCTGGTGAGGTGAACCACCGGCACGGTTCCGGCGTGGCAGAAAGTGGCGAAGGCGAGAACGATGCCGCGCTCTCGGTCGACGACCGGAAACCGGCGATCCTGGATGCGCGTGACAACGCCGTAATAGCCGGTCTCGAACGCTTCCTTCACCGTCATCGCGGCCGGATTAAAGCTATCATCGCCCATTTTGAGATCGGGATTGTTGGATGTGGCGACGCCGTTTTCGAGGCGGTGGCAATCCTCCGTAAACGGATAATAGCCTTTGCCGTCATTGTTCTCGAGGCCGGCGAAATAGCAATTGGCTGTGTTGATGAGATCCTGGCGCGACATGCGCTCTTGTGGCGGGATCTCCTTGAGCCAAGTGTCGAATGGCTTTTTCTGCTTGTTGAGCACGTCGATGCCCGCATCATTCCACGAAGGCCCGCCGCCGCGGCGGTAGAAGGCGGTCTCGATTTGCGTGATGCGGCCGATCTGCACTTTAAGGCGAAGGCCCATGAGCACGGGATTGCCGCTCTCCTCCATGGTGCCCAGAAAGCCGACTTCGCCAGCGTCGATATCGGCGTAATAGGTCTTGTAATTGCCGATGCCGCTCGCGGTGCCCCAGAAGCCGTCGCCGATCTCGAGTTCCTGGCCCATCTCGGTGAAGCGCACGTCGCTGGCCAAGGGCAGCCTGCCGGGATCATGCGCCACGACGGCCTCGCAGTATTGATCAACGAGCCGCTCCAGCCCCGCCCGATCGAGACTTGCAGGTGGCTTACCCGCCATGGTTTTCCTCCACACCCTTTTGGATTTTGCTATTAGCTTGAATGATGTTGTTGCGAGCTAAAGGTCGACTCTTTGAGCGCGCGGTGTCAATGCCTTTGCAGGCTGGCGGACGACTTTCGTTTTCGGTGCTTGGGCTTTGTGCGATGCGGAAGCAAATGCGTCCAGGCGTCCCTTGGAGATCGCGGCGCTTGTCGCTAGTCTCACCGAAAATCGCCGGGAAACACCGGGAGGAACCGAGTGAAAATCGACCTTGAAATCAAGGCGCTGAAATTCGATTTCGGCCGATCATTTTCCGCGGCTGCGGCCGGACTGGCCCGAAGGTCCGGCAAAGGTCACTAAGGATGCCGCAGCGTCCCGGCTAATTTCACTTCAAAGCGTAAGGTTGTTATGGCGACATTTGTTTTGGTCCATGGTTCCTGGATCGGCGGCTGGTGCTGGTCCAAAGTGGCGCGCATTCTGCGCGCAAAGGGGCATGATGTTTTCGCGCCCACGCTCACCGGGCTTGGCGAGCGCACACATCTTTTGCACGGCGGCATCGATCTTTCGACCCACATCAAGGATGTTTCTAATGTCTTCGTTTATGAGCGGCTGAGCGACGTCATCCTTGTCGGCCATTCCTATGGCGGCATGGTCGTTGCAGGCGTTTCGTCGGTCTGCGCCGAGCAGATCAGATCGCTTGTCTATCTCGACGCGTTCGTGCCGGACAACGACCAGTCGCATTGGGATATTGCGGGCGATGCATCGCATGATTTCTTCATCGACGGTCAGCGCGACATGCCCGGCCGCATCATCTCGATGGATTTCATCCGCCAGGGCGCCGACCCGGACCGTCCGCGCTCGATCCGTGCGATGGACCGCCAGCCGCTTCTGACCTTGCTTGAGCCGGTCAAGCTTTCTGGCGCCGAGAAGGTGATCAAGCGCCGCCGCTATATTCTCGCAACGGGCGGGCACGGGCCGAATTTCCAGCGTTTCTACGATAAGGCCAAGGCCGAAGGCTGGGAGGTTGGCGAGATCAAGACGGCGCATCTTGCGATGCTCGAAAATCCTGAGGGGCTCGCAGAAATGCTGCTCGAAGAAGTGGGGCGCTGAGATGGCGAATTTCGTTTTGGTGCACGGCGCCTGGGGTGGCAGTGCGGGCTATAACCCTGTCGCCAAGCTGCTCCGCGCGAAGGGCCACGATGTCTTTGCGCCTTCACTCACCGGTCTTGGCGACCGGGCGCATCTTCTGCACCCGGCGATCGATCTCAGCCTGCACATCAAGGACATCGGGAGCGTCATCGATTACGAGAAGCTGGATGAGTTCGTGCTGGTTGGTCATTCCTATGGCGGCATGGTGGTCACCGGAGTCTCGGCGCTTTACGGCGCGCGCATCAAGTCGCTCGTCTATCTTGATGCGTTCTTGCCCGGCGATGGGCAGGGTCTGTTCGATCTTCAGCCCAAAGAGGGGCGCGAAAACTTCTTCAAAATGCAGCGCGACACGCCCGGCCTGGTCCCGCCGACATTCGCGCAGAACAATCCAGCGATGGCGCGCGTGCTCGGGCCGCATCCGCTGCTTACGCTGATCGAGCCGGTCAAGCTCACGGGCGAAGGGAAGAAGATCAAGAACAAGACTTATGTGCTCGCCACGGGCGGGCCGGGGCCTGCGGGCTTTCAGCGTTTCTACGACAAGGTGAAGGCGCTGAATGATCCCTCCTGGCGGCTTCTGACCATGCCGACCGGGCATGGCATTCAGCTCGAGGATCCGGAGGGCACGGCGAAGCTTCTGCTCGAGGAGCTTGATCGCTAAGTCTGGTCAAAGCCCATGGCCGCGCGAAATGCATCGCGCACTGTCTCGGGTTGTCCGGCCTGGAACGGATAGGCCTGCAATCGTGATTGCAGAGCCGGATTGCTCAGCATCTCGGCGCGCGAGCGGCCTTTGATGTAGGCGTCCTTATTCGCGGCTGGAAGCGCAACACACTTGGCCCGCTCGGGGTCACGAATAACGCCCTTGGGCTCGTCGCCGCGCGCCACGGCTTCAAGCTCGCTCATGAAGCGCCGGCGCATCATCAGAATACCTTTGTCGCTTGCGCCTAAGTGTTCCTTGGTGCGATCGGCGATCGTGCCCTGGCCAACCCAAGCGACGAAGTCTTGATTCATGACATGGCTGGTGATCCAGCGGCCCGAGGCGTCTTTGATCGGCCCCCACCAAGCGGGAATGGTGTTTTGTTCAAAGGGCTCCAACTCATTCGGTACGCGCGAAAAGGCCCAGGTCACTGAGAGCGTGTTCTCATCGTCGATCGGCACGCGCCACTCGAAATGCTCGCCCAGGTAAAATCCGTTCGGCCAGAGCGCGACGCGCCCGACCGTCCAGAGATCATTCGATGCACTTGTGTCGGTTCGGATGCGCTTGTAGATGAGGCCGAATTCGAACTCCTCGAAATCAACCTGCGTGTGCGTTGGCGAATAAGGCCCGGTCTTGCCGGAAAGGCGAATGTTCCAATTGGAGTGCATCCACTCGAAGTGAATAGGATCGATCGAGTTCTCCTGGCATTGAAGCCAATTACACGGAATTTCGGCGAAGACGATTTGCTTGAAGCCGTTCTTCCAGGAGAAGGCTTCCCAATCCGGCAATTGCGGTGCGGGCTGAGGGCCCATATAGGCCCACACCAAGCCGCCGGCGATGCCGGTCGGGTAGGCTTTGATCCGGATCTTTTCTTTGAAACGTGTCTCGGGCGCGGCGATGTCTTCATAAGGCTGTGCAATGCAGGCGCCGCTCTCGTCATAGCACCAGCCATGATAATTGCATCTCAGGCCGCGCTCTTCGACATAGCCATAAGATAGATCGGCACGCCGGTGGGGGCATTGCCGGTCTATCAAGCCGAAATTGCCGGAAAGATCTTTGTAGAGCACCAAGTCTTCGCCGAAGAGCCGCAAAGCTTTCGTAGGCTGTTTGTCGAACTCGCTTACGCCGGCGATAGGCTGCCAATAGCGCCTGAGATAATTGCCCATCGGCGTCCCCGGGCCGACGCGCGTCAATAAGCGATTATGCGCTTCGCTCAACATTGGTCGTAGAAGACGATCGACCTGATCTCGACGCTTTCGCGCGGCGGTGCATCATCGGGGCAGCTCGGATCGATGAAGGCGGTGTGCGGTGCCGCCTCCTGCCTCGCCGGATCGGAATCAAAGCCGCGGAACACGAGAAACTCGTCGCGGTTCATGCCTGAGAAATAGTACCAGCGGTGATTTTCATTGTAGCGGTAGGTGGCGTTCTCGAAGCTGAACCGGCCCGTCTCGCGGTCGCTTGTCGTGAAGTCGGTATGCACGACATCGGCAGACGCGACGCTGCGCGCATCGCACATCGCTAAGGGAACGTCCTGCGGCGGCTCGGAGACGATCTTCCAGACATTGAAGATCGACCAGCGCTTCTTGAGTCGCTCTTGCGCTTCCTCTTCGCTATCGACAAAGCGGCGGAGCCAGAACGCGCCGGCATTCTTGCTGTAATCGGCGTGCACGAAATTGCCGGTGCCGAATGTGTCTTTTGGCCGTTCGCCAACGCGGTCACTGAGCCGGATGAAGCCCGCGCCTTGGGTCACCACTTTGGCGGCGCCGGTAATCTCCTTCAGCATGGCATTGACTTCCGGCACATAGAGCCGTGCGCGCTCTTCCGGGTCGCGGTAGTTGCGCACCTGGGTTGGCCAGTCGATCAGCCGAAAGCCTTGCTCGTCGAGCGTAAAATCATCGCGGCGCCCGCGCACATCCTCGATTCGCACGCGCTTGGTCTCGAGCGGCACTTGCAGAAATTCCGGTTTTACCGGCGGCTCCTCCGCATGTGCATAATAGTTGAGATCGGCCTCGATTACCCTTGGCATGGCCTCCTCCTCAATCGAAATAGACGATCGATCTGATGTCGATGCTTTCGCGCGGCGGTGCATCCGGCGGGCAAGTGGGATCTTCAAACGCGGTGTGCGGCGCGGCGCTGGTGTAATCATGATCGGAGACGAACCCGCGAAAGATCAGCACATCGTCGCGCGTCATGTTCGAGAAATAGCACCAGCGGTGCTTGGGGTTGTAGCGATAGGCCGAGTTCTCGAACACCATGCCGGAGCCGGGCGGGCCCAGCCGCAGCTCGCAATGAATGATATCCTCCGGCGCGACGCTACGCGCATCGCAAACGCCGAGCGGCACGTCCTGCGGCGGCTCGGAATAGCAGCGCCAGATATTGTAGATCGCGTAACGCTTCTTCAGCCGGGCTTCAGCTTCGTCGGGTGGCAGGGCGCGCCTAACCCAGGTGGGCCCCGCATTCATGCTGTAATCGGCGTGAACGAAGTTGCCCGTGCCGACACCGACCGATTTCGCTTCCGGCGAGTGGCGCGAGAGACGCACAAGGCCGCCGCCATCGGTCGTCACTTTCGATGCGCCAGTCAGCTCCTTCAGCATCTCTTCGATCTCGGGCACATAGATGCGCTTGACCTCTTCCGGGTCGCGGAAGTTCTTCACCGCGCTCGGCCGGTGCAAAAGCACAAAGCCCTCGCGGTCGAGCGAAAGCGCATCCTCGCCCCCGCGCAAATCCTCGACCGTTACGCGCTCATTCACGATTGGAAAGCGGCCGAAAGCGGGCAGCACGCCCGGCTCGATGTGCTCGGGCTTGGGGTAGGGGATCATCGCTTCGATGGTGCGCATGGCTGCTCGTCATCCTGAGCTTGTCGAAGGATCAATCGAAGAAAGCGAAGGCGCGCGTTTCGATCGATGCGCGCGGCGCAACGCCGGGCCCGACCCTTAAGTCATCGAAGGCGACGTGCGGCACGGGCGTCGGGTGGGCGGAGTCAGAACTGTAGTTGCGGAAGATCAAGACTTCGGCCCGAGTCATGTCGGTGAAGAAGCACCAGCGATGCTTCCCATTGTACTTGACGACATAGCCTTCGAACGAAAACTCCGGACGGCCCGGCGCATCGAACACCGCATCCGCGGCGACATAGTCGGACGGCGCAACCGTGCGCAGATCGCACAGCGCTAGCGGCACGTCCTGCGGCGGCTCGGAGATCACGCGCCAAATATTGAAGCCCTCGCATCTCTGCCCCGGCCGCGGCTTGAAGCCGGAAGCCTCCAGTTGCGCCCGGAGCAGATTGGGCGCTGAATTCGGCGTGTAATCGACATGCGCGAACCGAGCGGGACGCGTGTTGACGCGCGTGCCATATTCCGGGCTTTTCTCGCCAAAGCGCAAAACGCCACCGGGCGAGATCAGCACTTTCGAAGCGCCCGTGACCTCAAGAATGAGCTTCTCGATCTCGCCAGAATAAATCCGGCGCACTTCGTCATCGTCGCGGAAATTCTTGATGGCGCTCTTGTGCTCCCAGAGGGCGAAGCCTTCTTCGTCGAGCGAAGCATTGTCGCCACGCAGATCCTCGATGCGCATCGGCCGCGCATCGATCTGCAGATTGTCGCGCGCGTAATCGACGGCGTAATAGCGCGGCCGCTCGCTCATCTCGCCGATATAATTGATGATGCCCAGAAACATCGGGTGCGGGCTGGTATTCGTGCGCGGTGCCGCTTGCGCCATTCGTTCCTCCTATGGCGGTCATCGCCGCCTTGAAGGTTAGCTTAGCGCGCTCTCCGGGAATTTGTCATCGTCCAGCTCGATCATGGGCTCTGCGACTTCAAGCTCGGGTTCATCGGGCTCCGCTTCGGAGGGCGCATCCCGGCGCTCAAAGGCCTGGCTGCGGAAGAGATTGGCGTAAAGCCCGTTCTTCGCGAGAAGCTCGGCATGCGTGCCACGCTCGACAATGCGCCCGGCCTCGACGACGAGGATTTGATCGGCTTTGAGGATGGTCGAGAGGCGATGCGCGATCACGATGGATGTGCGCCCGCGCAGGGCTGTTTCAAAGGCCTCCTGAATCGCGGCCTCTGATTGCGAGTCGAGATGCGAGGTGGCCTCGTCAAGGATGATGATGTCAGGTGCCTTGAGCAGAACGCGTGCAATCGCAACGCGCTGCTTCTCACCGCCCGAGAATCTATAGCCGCGTTGGCCGGCGACCGTATCGATGCCATCGGGCAAGGACTGTACGAGTGGCGTTAGATGCGCTTCGCTGAGCGCCTCTTGAATCTGGGCATCAGTTGCGTCGGGTTTTGCGTAGAGGAGATTCGCCCGGATCGTATCGTGAAAGAGATGCGAATCCTGCGTGACCACGCCAATGCGGTCATGGAGCGATTGCTGCGTAAGGTCGCGCACATCAATGCCGTTGACCCTGATCGCGCCGCCCTTCACGTCATAGAGCCGCGGAATGAGCTGCGTGATCGTGGTCTTGCCGGCGCCGGATGGACCGACAAGGGCAACCATTTGGCCCGGTTCGGCAACGAAGCTGATGTCGTGAAGAACCGGCTTGTCGCCCGCCTTGTCGGGCAGCGCCGTCTGTTCGAGCGACGCGATCGCGAGCTCCGAAGCGGCGGGATAACGAAACGAGACATGATCGAACTCGATGCGGGCAGGACCGGGCGTGATGTCGATGGCATCCGGCCTGTCTTGAATCGATGGCGGCAGATCGAGGATTTCGAAGACGCGCTCGAAGGAGACAAGCGCCGTCATCACATTCACCTGAATGTTCGAGAGTCCCATGATCGGCCCGTAGAGCTGCTGCATCAAGGTCAGGAAGGCGAAGACCGTGCCGATATCGAGCTTGTGCTGAATCGTGAGGATGCCGCCCCAACCATAGACGCTTGCCGTCGCAGCCATCGAGAGGAGCGAGAGTGAAGCAAAAAGCATACGGGCATAGATATTGCGCGTGACGGAGATCGCAGACACGCGCCCGGCATTGCGTTCGAACTCACTCACCTCCTGCTCCGGGCGACCGAATAGTTTGGCGAGCTGCGCGCCCGACACATTGAACCTCTCGGTCATCAGATTATTCATCTCGGCCGTGAGATTGAGGCTCTCACGCACGATTGCCTGCAGCTTCTGTCCCCAATAGCGTGCCGGCAAAAAGAAAATAGGGATCAAGATGACGGCGCCAAGCGTGATCTGCCACGACAGCGCGAACATCGTGATCAGCACGACCGTGACAGTGATGACGTTGCCGACGACATTCTGCAAAATGTCGGTGAAGGCGCTCTGCGCGCCCTGCACGTCATTGTTGAGGCGGCTGATCAGTGAGCCGGCCTGCGTGCGGGTGAAGAAGGCCAGCGGCATTTGCTGGATGTGCTCGAACAGCTTGGTCCTCAGGCTCAGCACCACCCGAGCGCCAATCGATGAAGAGAAGTAAGTCTGCAAAAGGCTGAGACCGGCATTGAAAACGCCGAGCCCGACAAAGAGGGCCGTCATCAAAATGATGAGATGCTCATTGCCCTTCTGAATGCCGTTATTGACGATGTCGCGCGAAATCAGCGCGTTGATCGGAGCGAAGCTGGCGCTGATGCCGACAATACAAAGGAAGGACACAAGCCAGGGCAAATAGGGCTTCGAAAAGAGGATCGTCCGCTTCGTCGTCCCTTTCTTGACTTGATGTCTCAAGATGGATGGATCCCGGCCGAAGCCGTGCATCCCCATTCCCATCGGTCCTCTTGGCATATGCCTTCCTTGAGCCCTAACTGACTTTTTGTCTTGCGTGCATAATACTGGATCACTCGCCTCGGGATAGGGGCTTTTCGCTGTGGTGGCGCGGCCCCTCAACAGAGGGCGCAGTCGTCACAGACTGTTTGAACGAGGCGGTGCCTGCAATCCGGCGACGGAACCATCGCGCTGAGGCCTCGAGGCCTTTAGCGAGTCGATCCTTCTGCCGCCAAAAGAAATGGCGGCGAGAATATCCCGCCGCCGTTTGTTCTATTGGCTGGATCCCCGATCAAGTCGGGGATGAGCGCGCTGAAGCGCGCTCACTTCGCCATATTGATGATCTTTGACTGCGTGTACTCCTCAAGCCCTTCGCGGCCCATCTCCTTGCCGAAGCCGGAGTTCTTGGCACCGCCGAACGGAATGTCGGCCGGCAGGTCGAGATGCTTGTTGACCCAAACGGTGCCGCTCTCGATCTGGCTGGCGACTTCGAAAGCCTTGTTCATGTCCTTCGCCCACACCGTGCCGCCAAGGCCATATTGGCTGTCATTGGCCTTCTTGATGGCTTCGCTCAAATCAGAATATTTCAGCACCGGCAGAATTGGCGAAAACTGCTCTTCCTGCACAAGCTTGGACTCTTCGGGGATGTCGCGCACGATGGTCGGCGGGATGAAATAGCCCTTGCGGCTCATTTTCTCGCCGCCGGCAATCACCTTGCCGTTCTTCTTCGCATCTTCGAGATAGCCAAGCGCCTTTTCGTATTGCTGCTTGTTGTTCAGAGGACCGAGCTGCGTGCCTTGCTTGAGGCCGTCATCGACAATCGCCGTCTTGGCGAGCTTCGCCAGCTCATCGCACATCTGATCGTATTGCGATTCATGTACATAGAGCCGCTTGATCGCGAGGCAAACTTGGCCCGAGTTCATCGTCGCGCCGTTGAACACTTTCGGCGCAACGTCCTTCACATCGACATCGTCAAGCACGATCGCGGCGTCGTTGCCGCCAAGCTCGAGCGTAAGGCGCTTCAAGGTTGAGGAGACGCTCTCCATCACCTTCTTGCCGGTTGCGGTCGAGCCGGTGAAGGCGACTTTGCGTACATCCGGATGCGAGGTGAGCGCGCTGCCGAGATCATTTTGATCGGTGATCACGTTGAGCACGCCCGGCGGCAGAATCTCCTGGCAGATCTCGCCGAAGCGCAGCGTGGTCAGCGGCGTTGTCGGCGCCGGCTTGCAAACGACGGTGTTGCCGGCGAGCAGCGCGGGGCCGACCTTCAACATGAGAAGCAACAGCGGGAAGTTCCACGGCGTGATTGCAGCGATAACGCCGAGCGGCGCGAATTGCTGCACGATCTTGGTGGTGTCGTCTTCCTTGAGGACTTTGTCATTGAGCTCGAGGCCGGCGTAATAAGCGAGCATGCCGGATGCGCCCATGCACTCGCCGATGGCAGCGGGCAGCGGCTTGCCTTGCTCTTCGGTCAGAAGCCGGCCGAGGTCCTCGGCTTGGGCCTGAACCGCTTGGCTGAGTTTCATGATCAGTGCGCCGCGCTCTTTGAGCGGCATCTTCGACCAGGCCGGAAAAGCGGCCTTGGCTGCGGCCACCGCCTCATTCAGCTGGTTCTTGTCGGCGCGCGGCGCTTTGACCAGCACCTCTTCGGTCGCCGGGTTGATGACGTCCATGGTGGAGGCGCCGTCGACCAGCTTGCCATTGATGAGTAGTTTGAAAGGTTTCATGTCTCGATGCTCCCTAAGTGCCTGAGTGCGATGCACTTTTGTTACGCCTGACCGCCCCGCCGCCTCGCGCTATTGGACGGCCACGCGGCGCGCCCCGGCAAGATGGCTATCATCACATTCGCGGGCCCCGGCAAGACGTTCGGGCGCGGGTTGCGGATGTCCCGATCTGGCGGTCAGGCAATGCCCAATCCGGGCCGGCATATTTCCACTTCCCTCAGCAGCCGTCCAGGGATAGGCGAGGCCAGGGATTTCCAAGGCCGATTCGGGACGACGGCCTCTAATTCTCGAGGGCTTCGCGATAATGACGCTTCAGCAAGTCCTTCTCTTTGCCATTCTCGGCACGGTCTTGGGCCTCCTCATTTGGGGCCGCCTTCGCCACGATCTCGTCGCGGCCGCAGGGCTCTTTGCAGCCGTGGCACTGGGGCTCGTCCCGCAAGGCGAGGCGTTTTCCGGGTTCGCTAACCCGGCGGTGGTTGTCGTTGCCCTCGTTCTCGTCGCCTCGCGCGCGTTTGAGAATTCCGGCGCGCTGGGTGTGCTCACCAAGCTCGTCGCGCGCGAAGAGCGGCCGGTCAGTCTGCATATCCTGACTGCGGGCAGCATTGGCGCGGCGCTCTCGGCGGTCATCAACAATGTGGCGGCACTTGCTCTCCTGATGCCGATCGATGTGCAGGCGGCGCGCCGTGCGGGGAGGCCGCCCGGCATCACGCTGATGCCGCTTGCCTTCTGCACCATTCTCGGTGGCATGACGACATTGATCGGCACGCCGCCCAACATCATCGTTGCCGCAATTCGCGCCGAGCGCCTCGGCGAGCCCTACGGCATGTTCGACTTCACCGCCGTCGGCTTGGCGATCGCCGTGATCGGCACATTGTTCGTCGCTTTTGTCGGCTGGCGCTTCGTGCCGCGGCGGAAGGATGAAGCGGCGGCGCTGCCGAAGTCCTCGTTCAGAGCCGAGCTGCGCGTGCCTGAGGAATCCCCGGCGATCGGCCGCTCCGGTCTTTCGCTCGATGAGGAAGCGGAGAAGGCCGATGTCGTCTTTGCCGGGCTCATTCGCGGCAGCCAATCCATGTATGCGAAGGCGCGGCTTATGAATATCGCGGTGGGCGATGTGCTGATCGTCGAGGGGTCGACGGATGCGATCGCCGGTTTCATCAAGGGCGTCGGCCTGCAAACGGAGGAGGAAGAGAAGAAGGCGGATGGCGCCCCAGCGGATGAGAAGACTGTTGCGCGAAAGGTAGCGGAGGGCGAGGCAGAGGATGAGGGCGCCAAGAAGAGTGAGCGGAAGGCCGAGCTGCCCGAGATCTATGAGGCGGTGGTGCGCGCCGATTCCAGGATTGCCGGCCGGTCGGCATTCAGCTTCGATTTGCGCCGGCGTTTCGGCGTGACGCTTCTAGGCATTGCACGCGCGGGCGTCATCGAGAGGCAACGCGTGCATCGGCGCATTATTCAGCCCGGCGATGTGCTCTTGCTCACCGGCAGAGGCGCGCGCAGGCCCACAACGCTCGAGAGTCTTGGGCTTATCTCGGTCAACCAAGCGAGCGTGGCGCCATTCAAGCCGCTCAATGTCGCGCTGACGATAGGCCTGTTTGTTGCGGCGATTCTGTGTGCCTCGCTTGGCTTCTTATCCTTCACGGTCGCGATTGCGATCGCGGTTGCGGCTTATGCCGCACTCGGGCTCGTGCCGGCCAAGGAGTTTTATGAGCAGATCGAGTGGCCTGTTGTCGTCATGCTCGCTTGCCTTCTGCCGATTGGCGCGGCTTTCGAGCGTGTCGGCGGAACCGAGCTTATCGCGGGCTGGATCTTCGATCTAACGCGTGGCGCGCCGGCTGTGGTTGCGCTGGCCGCTATCATGATCGTCACGATGAGCCTCTCCGATGCGCTTAACAATGTGGCGACGATCGTCATCATGGCGCCGGTGGCGATCGATCTTGCCGGCCGGCTTCAGGTCAGTCCCGATACGTTTCTCATGGGCGTCGCGATCTCTGCATCGTGTGCGTTTCTCACGCCGATCGGGCACAAGAACAACACACTGATCATGGGGCCGGGCGGCTTCAAGTTTTCCGATTATTGGCGCATGGGCTTGCCGCTTGAGCTTGTTGTGCTGGCGGTTGCCGTGCCCATGCTGCTGATCGTCTGGCCGCTGAAGGGATGAGATAACGAAGTGCCTTGCAACAAGGCAGCTATCATCGTGTGCTTAAAGCGGTTGCGTAGAGCCTTAGGGTGATACGAGATGAACTCGACCACATTCTTCTGGACTCTCGTTGCAATAGGCGCCGTTGTCTGGTTTTTTCAAAACAGGATCGGTAAGTGGCAGAGTTTATCTAAGACACTGAAGCAAGCGCAGAGAGAGCTCGAAACTGGTCGCGCAGAGCTTTCAAGAGACATCCAGCGCTTCAATCAGAATTCTCGATGACAAATCGCGAGCGTTCCCCTGGGTGGCAAAAATTCATGGTGACCTAGTCGAGTCAGAGGCTGACTCTCTAGTCGCATTCTGGAAATAAAGAAAAGGCCTGCGTTTAGGGCTTCCGAGGAGGTGCAGGCCTTTAAGCGAGCAATTAGGGAACGTGTTGAGCGCGCCAAATATGGCGAATACAAAGCGCTTATCTACGAAGACGTGTTTCCCTTCTTGGGAGAATTTATTGAGGGCGCGCCAACTTCTGAACTGGTGGTATCCCGTCAGCCGCGAGGTGGAAGCGATGATCCAATTAGGAGCTACCTGACTGATGTAGAATACGAAGCGTTGGACTCAGCGGGACGGTCGCAGCTTGCGCTGGATCGATATGTCTCTCGCCGAAAGAGCAACTGGGAGATAGGTCGAGACTACGAACGATTTGTTGGATATGATTACGAGAAGCACGGGTGGGACGTCGAATTTCATGGTGCTATTCGTGGGCTAGAGGACCTAGGGCGAGACCTAATTGCTCGCAAACCCGGCAAAATCAGTATCATTCAATGTAAATATTGGGCTCAGTGGAGAGACATTCATGAAAACGCAGTCTTTCAACTTTTTGGGTCGGTCGTTGACTTCCTAGTCGAGAACGGACTGATCAAGTCGCGAGGGGACATCTTTCAGGCAATGAATAAGCACGGTGTTCAAGGCGTGTTTGTGACGTCAACGACTATGTCGAGCCGAGCACGAATTGCTTGTGATGCTTTGAAGATTGCGGTGGTTGAGGAGCTGGCGATGGACAGCCGCTATCCGCGGATAAAGTGTAATGTTGGAAGAGACGGCAAGATTTATCATTTGCCGTTCGATCAGCAGTATGACCGGATTAAGATTGAACCCTCAAAGGGGGAGTTTTACGCGTTAACGGCGGCCGAAGCT
>CAWBKL010000006.1:0-389131 GCA_963789405.1 uncultured Alphaproteobacteria bacterium | reverse complement strand
AGTGTCTCTCGCGGCATGATTGGGCCGGCGCCGAGAAGCTTATTGCCCGGCGGGTGGGAACTGCCGGAGATTCGCAAGGCGTTTTCGGTTTTCTTCTACAACTTTTGGCCGGATGGAAGAAGCGCTCAAATATTACTCTGTCCAACGCCGAGATGATCCGCTTTCACTCAACGCTTCCTTCGGCGTGCAGTTCACCCTCGACTTCCTCGGACGCACGAACGAGGCCGAAACGGAATATCAGCGTAGCAAAGACTTGCCTGGAGGCAGGGGAACGCTGGAATGGCGCGCCATCACCCGCGTGATGGCGCCAGAGGATGAGGCGCGTCTTAGGCAGCGTCTCGCTGAATATATTGCCAACGGATCGACATGGATGGCGTTCGACCCGCAGCTCCTTCAGGTGCTGGATAGGCCCGAGGAGGAGCACTCACGCTCATGCGCGCGGCCCTCGACGATCCCCTCTATCAGGATGCTGCGCGCATGGGCGCGCTCGCACATTGGGCGGAATATTTCGGCGATAGGGGATCTCGCCCTCGAAGCGTTGCGGCGGGACTGCGTGGAGATGCGCGGCTTGACCGTGGGCGAGATGTGGCACCCGCTGTTCGCCGGGCTGCGCAAGGATGCGCGCTTTAAGAATATTCTCCGCGACACGGGGCTTGTGGGGCATTGGCGCGCGACCGGCAAATGGGGCGATTTTGCCCGGCCGCTCGGCAATGACGATTTCGAGATTATCAGGTAATGCGAAACTGGTGGTGAGAGATGAATAACGACTTCAAGAAGACGGCTTTGCGGATGATCCCTTACGGCATCTATGTGCTCACCGCGGATGACGGAAGCAATATCGGCGCCGCGACCGTGAATTGGGTGACGCAAACGGCGTTTACGCCACCGCTTGTCGTTGTCGGCGTCAAAACCAATTCCGGCTGCTATCAGATCGTCAAGACGGCGCAGAAATTCGCGCTCAACATGCTCGGCAAGGATCAGAAAGCCCTCGCCTTCACTTTCTTCAGGCCCGCCGATGTGACCGACGGCAAGCTGAGTGGACAGGCTTACCGCAAGGGCACGAGCGGCGCGCCGATCCTGATCGATGCGCCGGCGGCGGTTGAATGCAAGGTGACAGCGATCATCGAGCAGGGCGACCACCACATTTTCGTCGGCGAAGTGATCGATGCGCATCTGAACAAGCCGCCCGCCGGCCGGCCCGATGCCGCCATTCTCGAAATGAAGGATCTCGGCGACAACGTGTTCTACGGCGGCTGAGCTCAGGCGGCGCGTTCGAGGCCGAGGTCTTGCTCGACGCGCCGCACCCAGCTTTGCACATGCGGCCAACGCCCAAGATCAAGCCCCGCTTCATGCGCCCAGCGCGTGTAGGCGACAAGCGCGATGTCGGCGAGACTCAATCGCTCCGCGACGAAATAGCGGCGCTTCGCCAGATGCTCGTTCATCAGCGTGAGCACGCTCTCGCACTTGGGCTTGAGCGATGGATCGATGTCGGGTTTCTTGAGATAGAATTTATGAAAGCGCAGCACCGCAATTGCCGTCTCGTGGGAATATTGCTCCCAGAACATCCATTGCAGCATCAGCGCGCGCTCATAAGGATCTGCCGGGATGAGCGATGAGCCTTCGGCGAGATAAAGGATAATCGCGCCCGATTGCGCCAGCACCCGGCCATCCTCAAGCACGACAATGGGCACTTGGCCGGCGGGATTGAGCGCCAGGAATTCGCCCGTGCGCGACTGCTTCTTCATCACGCTGGTTTCGATCCAGCGATAGGGAATGTTCAGCCGGTCGGCGACGAACTTGACTTTCAGGCAATTGCCGGAAATCGAATCGCCATAGATCGTGATCTCATTTGCCATCGCTCAAATCCTCAAAAGCGCGGGCAACATAGCGGCACGGCGCGTGGCGTGCATCACGATTTCGCTGATATGTTGTCTCCTTGCAGCCACCCCGGAGACCTGCCATGCGCTCCCTGCGCGCACGCCGCGCCCGCTTGAGTGATGCCGAAGCCATCTCGGCGATCTATGCGCCCTATGTGAGGGATTCAGTGATCTCGTTCGAGCTGGACCCGCCGGACGCCGGAGAGATGCAAACGCGCATCGAGAGCGTCGGCGCGCGCTATCCCTGGATTGTCGCCGAGGATGGCGGCCGCATCGCCGGCTATGTCTATGGCAGCCAGCATCGCACGCGCGCCGCTTATCAATGGTCGGCGGATGTCACCGCCTATATGCACCCGGATTATCAGCGCAAAGGACTTGGCAAAGAGCTCTACCGATTGCTGTTCGGGCTTTTGCGGCGCCAGGGTTATCGCAGCCTTTATGGCGGCATCACACTGCCCAACGCGGCAAGCGAAGCGCTGCATCGTTCTCTCGGCATGGAGCTTGTCGGCACTTTTCGCAATGCCGGCTTCAAGCTCAGCGCTTGGCGCGATGTGATGTGGCTGGGGCTCAGCTTCGATGACACCGGCTCGCCCGAGGGCCCGCCCATCAACTTCGAAGACCTCCCGGGCAATGAGATCGATGCTATGCTCATGATCTGATCTTGGGGGGGGAGAACGTGCGAAAATTTTCCTGTTGGCGTTGTTGGCTTGCATGGCCGGCGGCATTGCCGAAGCGGGCACGCCCGGCCTCGCTGATGCCGCACAATGCTTCGATGATAAGGGCGATCCGGACGCCGTCATCGCGGCTTGCACGAGCGAGATCAACGCCGGCAACGATCTGGCATCGGCGCACAATTTCCGCGGCATCGCTTATAGCGGCAAAAGCAATGCCGATCTTGCGATCGCGGACTTCGATCGAGCGATCGAGATCGACCCCGGCTATGCCTCGGCCTTCAGCAACAGAGGCGCCGCCTATTACCTCAAAGGCGACATGGCGCGGGCGCTCGCAGACGAAACCGAGGCGATACGTCTAGAGCCCGATGCACCGACGCCCTATTTCAATCGCGGCCTCGCCCTAGACCGCAAAGGCATGCGCGCCGAGGCCGTCGAAGACTTCACCAAGGCAATCGCGCTTAAGCCGGATTATGCCAATCCCTATGGGTACAGAGGCGCCGATCTTGCTGCGCGCGGCGACTATGCCAAATCCATCAAGGATCTCGACATGGCGATCCATCTCGATCCCGGCTTTGCACGCGCCTACAACGAAAAGGCATGGCTTTTGGCAACCTGCGCGGACGCCAAGTTTCGCAATGGCGCGCGCGCTTTAGAGCTTGCGCTCAAGGCCGTCGAGATTGCCGATAGTTGGCGCTACAGAGACACGCTTGCGGCGGCTTATGCCGAAGCGGGCAAATTTGCCGACGCGTCGCGCGAGGAACGCAAAGCGCTCGAGATGCTCGGGCTCGGCACGCTGCCCGACGTCTCGGCCGAGATGCAAAAGCGCCTCGTGCTGTTCCAGAACAGCCAGCCCTATCACAAAATGCCAGCAAAACCGCAGGGCTAGCTGTGTAATTGCAGCAAATGCTCGATGAATCTACCATTCCCGCAATTATTAGAAGAAGAGCGGGGATTGGGGGATGATCGTTGTCTATCGAATATTTCTGGCGATTGCCGCGGTGCTGGTGATTGCCATTGGTGGAAGCTGGCTGGCCGACAAATATGGCGTCGGTCCCGATCTCGGTTGGTGGAACACGCCGGGATGGCTTGAAGCCTATAACGCTCGCGTTGTGCCGGCGACGGACCCAGGTGATGTTTCTATTCCGATTGGTGCGCTCGGCCCACGCCGTTCATGGGAAATCGAAGATAGAACCCCTCTACTCTTGCCCGTGTTTTATGGGCTCAGTTTCGCACGTCCTTTTGGCTACTCCATTTCACACGCTTCGGAGCAAGGCGCAGAACAAGTGATGGGGGCCGGTACGTGCTCAGAGGCAACCGTCAATCTTCTTATGATTGATGTGCACGCCCCGGATGGCACGCCGGTATTCGATCATCAAGTCTTTCTGCCCAGCTGGCTCTACTTCAGCTCAAATTCCGGCCAATCGATTGTGGCGCTCGTTGTCGACAAAGACACCAACAAAAATGGCACGCTGGATTGCGGTGACGAAGCAAAATTCGAATCGATTTCGCTGACCGACAACAGCACGAACATCGCCAGCCGTTCATTCTCACCCGATCACATATCGCGCATCGAGTACGACACCCAAACGCAAAGCTTCTCTCTGACTGAGGCGGTACCCTCAGGCGACAAGCTCTTGGTCAAAACAATCACCATTGCCCGCAAGGACCTTTCGGTGACCGAGGTGACGGCGCCGGATGTACTTACAAAGGCAAAAGCGGCATTTGCGCGGACAGGCGACCGGTAGGCGCCTCGCTACTGGAGAGATTTCGCGCGGGCGAGCAGCGCATCGCGCGTCGGCGCGAAATCTTCGTCGATCCACCAGGCTTCGAGAGCTTTGATAACTTCGCCGAGCCTTGCGCCGGAAAGCCCCATCGCCTGCAGATCATTGCCGTCGACCGGCAATTTCGGCCGTTTGTAGCTAAGCGTTGCGATGCGCAAACCCATCCATTTCTTTGGACTGTGCTTTAGCCCTGCTTTCGCCCAAGAAAGCGAGATCATATCGCGTACCGCATCGGCGCCTTCAGTGTAGAGCAGACGGCGCAGCGCACGCTCGTCGATATCAGGCGACAACGGCTCGCTTTCGATTGCTGCGCGTAAGCGTTTAAGCCGCGCGCGCATCTCATTGGAAAGCCTCAGGCGCGAGGCGAGCGCGGAGGCATCGCTACCCGCTTTCATCAATGCCGCAAGCCGCCTCAGCGCATCGCTCTCAGCGAAGGCGCTATCGACTTCGATAAGCGAACTCGAGCAATTTGAAATTATCGGCTTCAAGCAGAATGATCGAGAGAATGCCCGCATCTGCCATGGCGACAAGCGATTTAAGCGGCGACGGCGCCTCCAGCAAGCGCAGCAGTTCTTTCTGCACGCGCTCGGCGGAAAGCCGCGCGAGGCCCTCCCTCTCGGCAGCGCAGGCAGCGAGGCCTTTGGCATCGAGCGCGCTCTTGCCGTACCAGGCGTGAAAGCGAAAGAAGCGCAGGATGCGCAAATAGTCTTCCTTGATGCGCGCGGACGCATCGCCGATGAAGCGCACGCGCCGCGCTTTGAGATCGTCGAGGCCGCCGACGAAATCGAGCAGCACGCCATTGGAATCGGCGAAGATCGCGTTGATGGTGAAATCGCGGCGGCTCGCATCGACCGACCAGTCTTGCGTGTACGCAACTTGCGCGCGCCGGCCGTCCGGCTTCACATCGATGCGCAGCGTCGTCACCTCGAAGGGCTTGCCTTGCACGACCACAGTCACCGTGCCGTGCGCGAGGCCGGTGCCGACCGGCTTCAACCCGGCCGCCTCGGCGAGCTCCATCACCTTTTCCGGCGGATGAATGGTCGCGACGTCGATGTCATCGACGGCGAGGCCCATCAGAGTGTTGCGCACGCAGCCGCCGACAAAGCGAATGGCCGGTCCCGAGTCGGCCTCGCGGTCGAGCGCGGCGACGAGCGCGAGCGTTTGCGGGGAGGCGAGCCACGCGGCGCCGGCGATGCTTGCCGTGTTGGTCATGGCGCGCCCGGCGCCGGCGTTGCCGGCTCAAATCGTCCGGGTACGATCTTTCCGTTCTCGACATGGGGCGGAATGTAAGTGCCGGAGCTGACGTGATCGCGCCACGCCCATAGCGCCACATAGCTCGCAAGGAAACCGAGCACCCCGATCAGCGCCACCCAATACCAATGCGTCGCGTAGAAGCCGCGGCCATAGCGCTCGCGATAGCTCGCCGCGAAATTCACATAGCCCAGGAACACCACGAAGGGCAGGATCAAGAAGACGAGCGGGACCAGCCGTTCCATCGCTCAGGTCACTTCGCTGCAGGGCGGCACCACACTCCTCATGGCCGGCCCGTTATGCCGGCCATCCATCGTTCAGCGCGCGCCGTTGGCCCCGATTTGCGCGTCAGCGTTTGATGAGCCATGGATGGCCGGGACCACTGCCCGGCCATGACACGGAACTTAATTTCAATGCGGTCAGCGAGCGCCATCAGCCGAACAGCCTGCGATAGAGCTTGACGATGATATGCGCGGTCACGCCCCAGATGCGGTGGCGATCATAAGGCATCTCGTAATAGCTGCGCCGCTCGCCGCGAAACTCGCCGGTCTTCTGAGCGTGGTTGTTCGGATCCATCAGGAATTCGAACGGCACCTCGAACGCCTCGGCGACTTCGCCCGGATTGATCCTGGCCTGGAACGACGGATCAACGAGGCCGATCACCGGATAGACCTTAAAGCCGGTGCCGGTCGCAAACGGCGACAGCACGCCGCGCACGTCGACCAGCTGCGGCGGGAGCCCGACCTCCTCCTCGGCCTCGCGCAGCGCCGCCTCGACGGGCCCCTCATCGGACGGATCGATCCGTCCGCCGGGAAAGGCGACCTGGCCCGGATGGTTGGCGAAGTGATCGGGCCGGCGCGTCAGGATCACACGAAGGCCGCCCGGGCGCTGGACGATGGCGATCAGCACGGCGGCATCGCGCAGGGTTGCCAACGGGGCGCCGGGCTCGGCCATCCCGGGCAGGCGCGCATCGAACGGCTCGGTCAGGCCGGCGAAGTCGAGCTTGGCGTTAAGCACCTTGCGCAGCGAGTCCGCCGACAGAACCGGTGCCAGCGCCGGCGCCAGCTCGGCGCCCTGGATCTCGCCGTTCCCTGTCCGCCCCGCTTCCTCGCCCGACATTTTTTCTCCTTAACGCCTTTCGCCCGAGACCTATGTCATGGTCCAAGGGTGCGCGGCTCTCATGAACGTGAGACCATGTGAGGCGCAACTCAACCCCGAATAGTATAGTCGTGTGGCAATGCAGCAGACCGTGAACCCTCTGTCGGACGAAAGTCCCGGCGACATCCTCGGCCGAGTCGAGGTGTTAGGCGAGAAGCTGACCGCCGTGAGGCAGGCGATCGGCCGGATCATTTTCGGCCAGGAGCAGGTGGTCGAGGAGAGCCTTATCACGCTGCTGTGCGGCGGCCATGGCCTGCTCATCGGCGTGCCGGGCCTGGCCAAGACCAAGCTCGTGCAGACCCTGGCGCTGACGCTCGGCCTCGACGACAAGCGGGTTCAATTCACGCCCGACCTGATGCCGGCGGATATCGTCGGTTCCGAAGTGCTTGAGGAGACCGAGACCGGGCGGCGCGATTTCCGCTTCATTCATGGCCCGGTGTTTTGCCAGCTGCTGATGGCGGACGAGATCAACCGCGCCTCCCCGCGCACCCAATCGGCGCTGCTCCAGGCGATGCAGGAAAAACATGTGACGGTGGCCGGCGTGCGCTACGAGCTGCCGATCCCGTTCCACGTGCTGGCAACGCAAAACCCGCTTGAGCAGGAAGGCACCTATCCGCTGCCCGAGGCACAGCTCGACCGGTTCCTGTTGCAGATCGATGTCGGCTATCCGGACCTCGCGGCCGAGCGGCGCATGCTGCTGGCGACCACCGGCCCGGAGGAAGCCCAGCCGCGCCGTGTTCTCACCGATGGCGAGCTGCTGGATGCACAGCGCCTGATCCGGCGCGTGCCGGTCGGCGACAGCGTGGTCGATGCGATTTTGCGCCTGGTGCGCAATGCCCGCCCCGACACCGAGGATGCCTCGGACACGATCCGCAATTATGTGGCTTGGGGGCCCGGCCCGCGCGCCAGCCAAGCCTTGATGCTCGCGGTGCGCGCGCGCGCACTGCTCGGCGGCCGTCTTGCGCCGTCGATTGAAGATGTCGTGGCACTGGCGGGGCCGGTGCTGCGCCATCGCATGGCGCTGTCGTTCTCGGCGCGCGCCGAAGGCATCACCATGGACAAGACCATTACCGACCTGGCCGAGGCATTGGCTTGACGAGCACCGAGCGTGCGCACGCGAATCTGGAAGGCGCGCGGCCCGGGCGCTGGACGCGGTTGCGCGAAGAATCGGAGACGCTCGCCGCCGCCCTGCCGCCGCTCCTGGTCGAAGCCGAGCGCGTCGCTTCCACGGTCGCCCAAGGCGTGCACGGCAGAAGGCGCGTCGGCACCGGCGAGACGTTCTGGCAGTTCCGCCGCTTTCAGTTCGGCGATTCGTCGAGCGAGGTCGATTGGCGCCGCTCCGCGCGCTCGCAACACTTGTTCGTGCGCGAGAACGAGTGGGAAGCCGCGCAAAGCGTCTGGCTGTGGCGCGATGCCTCGCCGTCGATGAGCTATGCGTCCGGCAGTGTTCAAAAGGTTCGCCGCGCCGGTGTGCTGGCCTTGGCCCTGGGCATTCTGCTGGTCCAGGCCGGCGAGCGCATCGCCGCCCTCGGCGCGCCGTTTCCGCCGCAGACCGGGCGGCTGCCATTGCGCCGGCTCGCCTATCTTTATATGCAGCAGAGCCGCGAGGATGAGCCGAGCCTGCCCGCCGCCCTGGCGCTGCCCCGGCATTCGCACACCGTCTGGTTCAGCGATTTTCTGTTCGATGCCGAGGCGATCACCCAACGCATGCGGGCGCTGGCCGGCGGCGGCGTCAAAGGCCATCTGTTGCAGATCCTCGATCCGGCCGAGGCGGACTACGCCTTCTCGGGTCGCATCCGTTTCGAATCGATTGAAGGCGATGCGCGCTTGCTGGTCGGGCGCGCCGAGACCCTCAAAGACAGATTATGATTCGCCGTCTTGCGAGTTATCAGGCGCGGCTCGGCTCCGAAGCACGGCGGCTGGGGTGGACGTTTTCGGTCCACCGCACCGACCACGCTCCGCAGACGGCGCTTCTGGCATTGCATGCGGCCGTGTCGGCCTGGCGCGATTGCATAGTTTTCATCCCGTTATGGTTCGACAAGTTCACCATGACGGGAATGATTCAGTCGCGTCACCCCGAGCCCGTCGGGATGATGGCAGTCAGCCGGAAGCCGATGGAGCTTGGATAGAGCTGCTGAGCGCGCTGAGCTTCACGACACCATGGCTGCTCGCCGCGCTCGCCGCGCTGCCGGTCATCTGGTGGATCCTGCGCGTGACGCCGCCGGCGCCGCGCCGCGAGCGCTTTGCCGCGATCGCGTTTCTGTTCGGCGCGCAAAAGCGCGAGGAGACGCCGGCGCACACGCCGCTGTGGCTTCTGATCCTCCGCCTGCTGATTGCCGCGTGATCATCATCGGTCTCGCCGGACCGATGCTCAATGCGCATCGCATGGCGGCCTCGCAAGGACCTTTGACGCTCATCATCGATGATGGCTGGCCAAGGCGCACAATTGGGACCGCATCCGCGCAAGCGCTCTGCGCTTGTCGATGAAGCGGAGCGCGCCGGCAAGGCACGTCGCGCTCATCCACACCGCGCCGGCCGCCGCCCAATCTTTCGCGCCAGTCACGCCGGACCGCGCCAAGGGCTTGATCATGCCGCGATGGAGCCGCAGCCCTGGCTGCCGCAGCGCATGACCGTGCTCAAGGCATGGCAGGCGGCGAGCGATGCGCCCAAGACCGGCCGCTTCGTCTGGCTGACCGACGGCATCGCCGGCGGCGACGGCAAGGACTTCGCCAAGGCGCTCGCCGAAAGGGCAAGTTCGAAGCGCTGATGCCGACGACGCAGGACTTGCCTATCGCGATCCGGCCGGCGCAGTCGCTCCGCGGAAGATTTGTCGGTCAATGTCGTGCGCGGCACGACCGGCGCGCGCCAGGACGGCAGCGTGACCGCCTATGGCGACGGCGGCAAGGTCCTCGGGCGCGAAGCACTTCAGCTTCGATCCGGATTCGGCGATCGCGACCGCAAGCTTCAAGCTGCCGCTGGAAGTGCGCAACGACATCAACCGCGTCGACATCGACGGCGCACGAAGTGCCGGCGGCGTCACGCTGCTCGACGATCGCTGGCACCGCCGCGCGGTCGGGCTAGTTTCCGGAGGCGCCATCGAATCGGCGCAACCCCTGCTCGGCGATCTCTATTATGTCGAGCGTGCTCTGTCGCCTTACGCGGACTTACGCAAGGGCGAGATCGGTCCGCTGATCGATGGCCATATCTCGGTGCTGATCCTTGCCGATGTCGGACGTATCTCGACGACGACGTCAAGAGGATCGCCGCATGGCTCGATGCCAGGCGGCGTGCTCGTTCGCTTCGCCGGCCCGCGGCTCGCCGCGCAAAGCGACGACCTTGTTGCCGGTCGAGCTGCGCACAGCGGCGGGCGCGTGATGGGCGGCGCCCTGTCCTGGGCGAGCCGAAAAGCTCGCGCCTTTCGATGAGGCAAGCCCGTTCTACGGCCTCGCCGTGCCCTGCTGATATCACCGTGCGCCGCCAGGTTCTGGCCGAGCCCTCGCTCGAGCTCGCCAGTCACACCTGGGCGCGATTGCAAGACGGCACGCCGCTGGTTACGGCGAGGCGCGCGGCAAAGGCCATATCGTGCTGTTCCATGTCACGGCCAATTCCGATTGGTCGAACCTGCCGCTGTCGGGCCTGTTCGTCGACATGCTGCAACGCCTGTCGATCTGTCGCATAACCGCCAGGCACGGCCGACGCGAGGCCGGCACGAACAAGGCGCACGCTGACGCCGCGCCAATCGCTTGACGGCTATGGCGCTCTGAAACCGCCGCCCGCGTCGGCCGAGCCGATCTCGGTCGACGGATCTTCGGCACGCTGCGCCCCGACGCGCGTCATCCGCCGGGACTTTACGGCCCGCCGATGCGCCGCGCGCGCTCAACACGACCACGAACAACGAGACTTTGCTGCCGCTCACCGATGTGCCTCCAGCGCGATGCTCAATGTCTATGCCGGCGATCATGTCGTGCGGCTGGGGCCCCGACTTCTGGTGGCAGCGCATCATGCTCGCGCTTGTCGACGGCCTCGCGGCCCTTGCGTGATGGGCAAGCTTGCGCTGGCCCGCGCGCCGCCGCCGTGCGCCGCAGCGCTCATCGCCATTATGTCCGTGTTTGTGTTTGCGGGCACATCACGTGCTCGCGCCGATGACGCGGCGCTCATGGACGCTGCGCTCAACACCCATCTCGCTTATATCATCACCGGCAATCCATCGGTCGATGCGATGAGCAGAGCTGGGCTCGTCGGCTTAAGCGAGCGGCTGACCGCAAAAACCGCGCTCGAGCCCGACAAGCCGGTCGGCCTCGACATCGAGCGCGATCGAGATCATCCTCTTCCCGCTGATCTATTGGCCGGTGACACAAGCAGCAAAAGGCGCTCAGCGCCGACGCGCAGCGCAAGCTCGAACAATATCTCAAGACCGGCGGCATGATCCTGTTCGATACGCGCGATCAAGATCGTCGCATCGACAATGCCCGACGGCGCCAAACGCCGCAGGCGCCGCTTTGCAGAAATTGCTCCACGGGCTCGACATTCCCGCGCTCGAGCCGGTGCCGACGCAACCATGTGCTGACGCGCTCCTTCTATCTGCTCAACAATTTTCCGGGCCGCTTCCAAGGCGGCAGGTGTGGGTGGAAGCCGACCGGCGAAGGCCCGGATTCGGAAGGCGGCCGCGAAGGCGCGGTCAATGACGGCGTCTCCTCCGTCATTATCGGCTCCAATGATTGGTCATCGGCTTGGGCAGTCGATTCCGCCGGTCGCTGGATTGCGCCGGTGATACCGGGCGGCCAAGTGGCGGGCTGCACCTGCGATCAGCGTGAAGCCGCTTATCGGTTCGGTATCAACCTCGCGATGTACGCGCTCACCGGCAATTACAAAGGCGATGAAGTGCATACGCGCGAGCTGATCAAACGGCTGGGAGAGTGAACGCGCTACAAACTCGTCATCGCGAGGCGTCGAGCGCTTCGTATCCAGACTGGTCGCATGGACTGCTCGCTCGCTCGCAGTGACGCTGATGCCGCCGAACCTGCGTTGCGTCGATGATCGTCGCTTGGCTTCATCCGATGCTGCTGCTGGGCGTCTCGGCGCGGCGTGAATCATCGTGCTCGGGCTGTCTTGCGCGCGCGCGGCGCGCTGTCGCCGCAGCGCTCGGCTTTCTGATGCTCGCGCTTGCCGGCCATCGCTCAACAGCGAGGCGCGCAAGCCGCTCGATGATGTTGTCGCTGTCGTCGTTGACCGCTCGCAAAGCGAGCATCTGCCCGGCCGCCCCGAAGCGGACGATCAAGCGCTCGCTTCAGCTCAAGAAACAGCTCGATGTCACGGCATTGATTTGCGCGTGGTCGACGCCGGTCGGATCCCGATATCGACGGCACCCATCTCTTCAGCCGCTCACTCGAAGCCTTGCGTGACATGCCGGCTGATCAGATTGGCGGCGCGATCCTGCTCACTGACGGCGAAGTGCATGATGTGCCGGAAAACCCGCAATCGCTCGGCTTGGCCGCGCCCGTGCACACGCTCATCACCGGCGAGAAAGGCGAGGCCGACCGCAAGCTAACGATCCTCGAAGCGCCGCGCTTCGGCATTGTCGGTCAGCCCGCGAACATTCAATTGCGCGTCGACGATCTCGGCAACCATCCGGCGAATGAGCCCGTGGTTTCTTCGGCGCGCATCGAGGTGCGCATCGACGGCGGCGAGCCGAACTACTACACCGTGCCGGTGGGTGAGCCCGCGCACGATTGGTTTCGAGGTCAGCCATGGCGGCGAGAATGTCGTCGAGGTCGAAGCCGAGCCGGGCCCCGCCGAGCTGACGCTGCAAAACAACCGCGCGGTGATCGAGACCAATGGCGTGCGCGACCGCTTGCGCGTGCTTCTCATCTCGGGCGAGCCGCATGCCGGCGAGCGCACCTGGCGCAATCTCCTAAAGGCCGATCCTTCCGTTGATCTCGTGCACTTCACAATCTTGCGCCCGCCGGAAAAGCAGGACGACACCGACGACCGCGAGCTGGCGCTGATCAGCTTCCCCATGCGCGAGCTGTTCTCGGTCAAGCTTTATGATTTCGATCTCATCATCTTCGATCGCTACCGCCGCCGCGAGGTGATCCCCTCCGCCTATTTCGGCTACATGGCGGACTATGTTGAATCCGGCGGCGCGCTGCTTGTTGCTGCGGGGCCGGATTTCAACTCGGCGGATTCGATTGCCAACACCGCGCTCGTCTCGCTGCTGCCCGCGCAACCGACAACGCACATTTTCGAGCAAGGCTTTCTGCCGCGCATCTCACCGCTCGGCTTTCGCCATCCGGTGACGGCGGGCCTTGCCGGCGCCAACACGCCGGACAGCGATGCGCCACCGACATGGGGCCGCTGGTTCCGCTTGATCGATACGCAGCAAGTCGGCGGCGAAACGCTGATGACCGGGCCGGACAAGCGCCCGCTGCTCATTCTCGATACCGCGGGCAAGGGCCGCGTTGCGCAACTCTTTCCGATCAGGCCTGGCTGTGGGCGCGCGGCTTCGAAGGCGGCGGCCCGCAGGCAGGAGCTGCTGCGCCGCCTGGCGCATTGGCTGATGAAAGAGCCCGATCTCGATGAGGAGCTTCTGCGCGGCGAGGTCAAGGGCCATACCTCGACATCACGCGGCGCACGATGGCCGACACGGCCGCACCGGTGACAGTCGACGACGCCTTCGGGCAAAAACGCAACGATCACGCTGTCGCAAACCGCGCCGGGCCGCTTCGAGCGCGAAAATGCCGATCGAGGAAGTCGGGCTCTATCACATGACCGACGGCAAGCTGAATGCGCTCGTTGCGGTCGGCCCGCTCAATCCGCGCGAAGTCTCCGACATGCGCGCGACCGATGAGCTGGTGGCACCGATCGCCAAGGCCACCGGCGGCGGCATTTATTGGATCGGCAAGGCAAATCGCCGCGCGGATGTGCCGGCGGTGCGCTTTGTCGGCAAAGATCGCACGGCCGCCGGCCACGACTGGCTCGGCATCACGGCGCAACGGCGCTTATGTCGTGACATCGGTCGAAGCAGACGCCGCTGGTGCTGCCGGCGCTCGCGCTCGCGCTGATCGCCGGGCTTCTTCCTCCTCGCCTGGCGCCGCGAAAGCCAGTAAGCCGCTGCGCGCTTCTTCTCCCCTCTCCCTTGATGGCAGAGGGGAATGTGCGGCGCTTCAATGATCTGCGATAAATCGTGCGCTCGGGCTGGTCGCCAGCGGGCTTTGCCGCGTTGGCAGAACTCCTGCTCGCGCGCAAGCGCTCTTCGGCATTGAACATGTAATCGCGCGTCAGCGGCAATGCGCGCAAATTCTTGGTCAGCTGAATTTGCACCACCATCATGCCGCCGGAGCGGAACGCACGCCTCGGAGCCGCCAGATAAAAATCCCACATCCGGCAGAAGCGCTGATCGAACAGTTTCGCCGCCTCGTTCCAGCGCGCATGGAACCGCGCGCGCCATGCCTTGAGCGTCTCGGCATAATGCAGGCGCAAGATCTCGATGTCGGTGATGAAGAGCCCGGAGCGCTCGATCGCCGGCATCACTTCCGACAGCGCCGGCATATAGCCGCCCGGAAAAATGTATTTGCTGATCCATGGATTGGATGGCGCCGGGCGGGCCGATGCGCCCGATCGAATGCAGTACCATCACGCCATCGGGCTTCAAAAGCCGCTTTGCCGTAGTCGAAAAACTCCTGATAGTGCGCAACGCCGACATGCTCGAACATACCAACCGAAACGATGCGGTCGAACGGCCCTTCAGATGCGCGGTAATCCTTCAGCTCGAACCGCGCGCGCGACGTGAGCCCCGCTTTGCGCTGCGCGCTCCGCGGCCACGCGCTGCTGCTCGTCGGCAAGCGTGACGCCGGTGACTTGAACGCCGGAGGAACGCGCGAGCGCAAGGCCCAGCCCGCCCCAGCCGCAACCGATATCAAGCACCGAAAAGCCTGGCCTCAGCGCAAGCTTGCTGGCGAGATGGCGCTTCTTGGCTTCCTGTGCGGCATCGATATCGGCCGCGCCGTCATCGAAATAAGCGCAGGAATATTGCATGTCGGAATCGAGGAACAGGCGGTAGAGCCGCTCGTCGAGATCGTAATGATGATGCGCGTTTGCCCGTGCGCGTCCCTTCTTGTTGTCCTGGCGCCAAAGCCGCGTGGCGCGGCGCATCCTGCCGATCACATTCATGAGCGGAAATTCGCGCATGGCGTCGTAATTATCTTCGACCATGCACAGAAATTCGACAGCGCCTTCCGGGCTGCCGAACGAAACCTCATCATCCATATAAAGCTCGCCGAGCTTGAGCTCGGGACTCACAAGAATCGCGTTCTCGGCGTGAGAGGTCTTGAACTTGAGAACCGCGCGCCGCGCGCCCTCGCTGCCATAACGCGATGTTCGGCCGTCAGCCCACGTCACATCGAGCCGGCCGGCCCGGATGACGTGCTTGAACATTGTATCGAGGACAAAGTTCATGCCCGCCATACTAGAGCGGCCGGCGCGCAAGCGAAACCGCTCAGCAGGGTGAGTCTATCACGCTCAGATGAGATGTTTGCCGGCGGGCTTTACCTCACCTTTCGCATGTGCGAGAGCACCCGGCACAAGCTCGCGATAGAGAATCCGCGCGGGGTCGACCGGCCCCGGCAGCGTCATCCGGCCCATTGGCACCGGCGCAAAGCCGACGCGCGCATAGTAAGGCGGGTCGCCGACCAGGATCACAAGCCTGTGTCCAAGCGCAGCGGCACGCTGAAGGCTCATCTCCATTAGCGCGCGGCCAATGCCCTGGTTCTGCCGGCCGGGGTGAACCGCGAGCGGACCGAGCAGCAATGCCGGCGCGGCGCCGATCGTGACCGGCCAATAGCGCACCGAGCCGCACAAGAGATCGCCATCGGTTGCGACGAAGGAAAGCTCCGCGAGGCCCTCGCGCCCCTCGCGCAGGCGGTAGGCCGTCTTGGCGAACCGGCCCGGCCCGAAGGCCAAGTCGTTCAAAGCTTCGACAGAGTGCGATTGATGAGGCGCTTGGGGCGCAGTGATGAAGGGTTGTTTGAGCATTTGAAACATCCGAGCAAGAGCGGGAACAGAGCTGCACGAAATGCCGCCACCGGCCGGCGCGTGCCCCCGCTTCAGCTCAGCGGAGCGCGCCAAACGCACGCGACGGCACACCGCGTCGGCGTGCCGCGCCTCGTCGCTCTGCGCATGAAAAGATGCTCGTCATCTCTTCCTTTGGCCCCAAGGACCTCTATCCCGCGCGGTATATGGGCAAGTTCGCCCCGGCTGTAAAGGGCTCGCGCGCCGCCGCGGGCCAAATACTTCACTGTCACTTCAAAGCCGTTAAGAGGCGGGCCCCAGGTTGACGCAATCGTGGCGTGACGCGCGCGCGATTTGCCGTCACATTCGCCGCCCAGGCGTTCGGGGGTAGAAGCGAGCAAAGTGCCAAATTATAGACCCTTCGGCTTCCTCACGATCGCGGGATTGGTAGCGCTTGGCGGCGCAGCCTTCTCCATCATCGGCGCCTACGCCGACGGGCTCGGCTATCTTCTCGATCTCATCGGCCAGTTCGCGATCCAAGCCGCATTCGCTGCGCTCGCTCTGACGGTTTTCTTCGCGCTACTCAGACGACCTGCGCTTGCGGGCCTCTCGGCCGCCATCGCAATTGCCGGCTACTTTGTTGTCAGCGTGCCGGCGCCCGTCGCGCCATGCAGCGGCGTGCCCACCCACCGCGTTCTTTTCTTCAATGTCTGGGATGAGAACCGGCATCCTACCGAGACCGTCGATTTCGTTGCGCACCAAAACGCAGACACGGTCGTACTCGCCGAAGTCAATCCGCGCTTCAGGCCGGCGCTCGGCGAATTGCGAAAGCTTTATCCGTATTTCATCGAATGCCCCAACCATGAAAAAGAAGGCCGGTGCCAATTCTATGTCTATTCGCGCGTGCCCATCGACAGGGACGCCGGCGAGCGATCAAGCGCGATGCTGGGATTTACCGCAGCGTATGCGGAAGCAACGATCAACATCGCAGCCATCCATGCGCTGCGGCCGTTTCCGCCACACCGGCACTGGTATCAGTTTTGGCAGGTCAGCTATTTCGCGCGCTTGATCGCCAAGTCACCGCAGCCGCGCTTGATCGTCGGCGACTTCAACGCCGCGAACTGGAGCAGCATTATTCGGACCATAAGCAAGATCACTCATGTGAAACCGCTGCCGTCGCGCGGGACGTGGTTTGCATTAATGCCCTGGCCGCTCAGAATTCCGATTGACCAAGCGCTTGTCGGCAAAGGCATTATGTGCGCGAAGAAGACAGTCGGCCCCGCCGCATTTTCCGATCACCGCCCGATCTGGGTCGACTTCGCGCTCAAGAGCGATGCGCGCGCGACGCTGCCGCGCTGATCACCACATCTCCGTCGGTTTTGCGAGCCCGCGCCACTCGGCCAGCCGGCGCGAAGTCGCTTCGCTGGTCTTGGCGGGCGGCGCCGCCGGATCGAAGAAACCGTGCTCGGCAATTTCGTGGTTTGGATTAGGCGCGATCGTGAAGCGCCGAAGCGAGAACAGCACGATGTGATCCGATTTGTGCTCGCGGAAATTCGAATAGGCGTGAAACAGCTGCGGCCGTTCGAGTGGTGTAACACCCACCTCCTCTTGAAGCTCGCGCGCAATGGCCGCCTCCATCGACTCGCCCCGGTCGACACCGCCGCCCGGCAGATACCAGCCCGGCAGATAAGTGTGGCGCACCATGAGCACATGACCATCCTCGCGCACCACAAAGCACCTCACGCCAAGCGTGAGCGGCAAGGCAAGGCGCCGATATGCCAGCCGGACCTGATAGAGACAACGGAGAATCAGCGGCGTCATAGGCCCAACTATGAAGGTCCGCGCAACGCCCTGTCACCACTTCATTCCTGTGCTAAAAGAGACCAAAGGGAGAGCGACATGAGCGGGCAAGACAATAGCGGGCAACGCGAATGCTGGAATGGCGTGACCGGCAATTCCTGGTCGAGCTTTCAGGATGCGCTTGATGAAATGATGCAGCCGATCACGGCCAAGCTGCTTGAGGCCGCGAGCATCAAATCCGGCGAGCGTGTGCTCGATGTCGGGTGCGGCTGCGGGCCCACGACGATCGCGATCGCCAAAGCGGTCGCGCCGAGCGGCCACGCAACCGGCATAGACATTTCCGCCTTGCTGCTGAAGAGCGCGCGCGAGCGATCAGCCGAGCTCGGCCTGCCGATCGACTTCGTTGAAGCGGATGCTTCAACCCACAGATTCACCGTAAGTTACGATAAGCTGTTCTCGCGCTTCGGTGTCATGTTCTTTGCCGACCCGACCGATGCCTTCAAAAATCTGCGCAGCGCGCTTAAGCCGGGCGGCGAATTGATCTTCGCCTGCTGGCGCACCATGCCGGAGAATCGATGGATGTCGGAGCTTGCGGCCGAAGCCAGCAAAGTCATTCCAATGCCGCCGCCCCCGGAAACTTCGGGCTACACGCCGGGTCCGGCCAGCTTTGCCGACAAGGCCTTCACGGCATCGATGCTCGAGGGCGCCGGCTTCAAGAACATCGCAATTACGGCGGTCAACATGCCGCTCGGCATGCCCGGAAAGACGCTGGAGGAGCGCACGGCCTTCTATACGCGTATCGGGCCTTGCGCCGGCATTATGCGCGAGGCAAGCGAGGCGCAGCGCACGATGCTCGAAGCACTGACGCGCGATTGGGTAAAGAAGCGCATGGATGCCGGACAAGCCACGCAGGACAGCGCCATCTGGCTGGTCCAGGCGACGAATTGAAGGTAAAGGGAGCCTCTCGGGCGTGAGCCGGCTTTTTGTCGCCCCGCCCGCGCCTTGGGCGCCCGAGCGAATTGGCTATAATGAGCCGCAAAACTGGTTTGAGGAAATGTTGCGGCGTCTTTTTTCCATCGTGGCTCTCGCCTCGCTGATCGCTCTCGGATCGTGCGCCACGCCAACCCAAAGCTTCAACGCGCGTGCGCGTCTTGCCGGGCTCTCCGAAACCGAGGTCCGCGGCAATCCGTTCGAACACATGGTCTATTGGAACAAGGCTGCCTTGGAGATGCGCGCCGCGGGCGGTGGCGCTGTGCTGCACGTCTATTTCGACGGCGACGGCGAGCCATGGGTGGCCGGCCACCCGACGCTCGACCCCACTGCGCGCAATCCGCTGATCCTGCGCCTGATCGCGCTTGATGACGCGCCATCGGTGTTTCTCGGCCGGCCCTGCTTCAACGGCCTCTCGGAAACGCCGCAATGCAACTACACGCTGTGGAACGATGCGCGCTATTCAGAGCCGGTCGTCGCGAGCATGACGGCAGCGCTCACGCGCGTTGCCAAGCAAGCAGGCGCCAAGCGTGTTGTTCTGTTCGGTGCATCGGGCGGCGGTGCGCTCGCCGTGCTGATTGCCGACCGTATCAATTACGTCGACGGGATCGTAACGGTCGCGGCAAATCTCGATACCAAAGCTTGGCTCGCCTATCATCAGTATTCGGGCATGCGCGAATCCCTCAACCCTGCGGTCGACGGCAGGCGCCACGAAGCCCAGCATGGGTATGTTTTCGAGCGCCACTTTTCCGGCGGCCGCGACACGGTCGTGCCCACCAGGACGGTCCTTAAGGGCCTGCGTAATCCCGACGAACTGATTGTCATTCCCAACTACGATCACAACTGTTGCTGGGCGAATATCTGGCCGCAAATCCTCGCCGATGTCTCCAAACTGACAGACAAGGTGCCTGCGGCCTCTTCGTCAAACCCGTAAGCCATCCTATATGTGTTCAAGCACCGTTCAGGTGCCGCGCCCCATTCAATGGCGCCCGACCACTGGGAGGCTTATCAATGTCCCAAACCAAAATCTTGCGCCCGATCCTCTTTGCAACGGCCCTCGCCTGGCTTGCGGGCATCGGCTCCGTCGCCCTTGCGGCGAGTGCGGCCGGCTATGTCGGCAATCTGGGCAGCCTCACCGAGCTTTCGAAGCCGGGCTTCGATGCCGTCTATGCCAAAGGCAGCGTTTTGCCCAAGGGGTTTAAGTCGGTCTTTGTCGAGCCTGTCGGCATCATTTCAGGCCAAGACAAATCAATGGATGAGATGTCCGCTTCTGACCGAAAGCCGATGCAGGATTATCTCTACAAGCGCCTGACCAGCGCGCTCGGCAAGAAGTTCACGATTGCGGACAAGCCCGGTCCGGGTGTGCTTGTCGTCGCGGCCTCCTTCACCGCGCTTCGTGCCAACAAGCCGACAATGACCGATCTCTCGAAGAAACCGGGCACCGATTACGCCCGCTCGTTCGGCATCGGCAAGGCGGGCGTTCAGGTCGACATCAAGGACGGCGCCAGCGGTGAATTGCTCGCGGCGTTTGTCGATCACGAGGAAGGCGACCCGATCGACATCAATACGAATTTGCAGAATCAATGGGGCGACGTCCAAGAGTTTGTCCGCAACTGGGCCTCCCAAATCACCGACGCCCTTGCCGGCTAGACCTCGAAGGTGAGGTGACAAGCCTCGCCTTCACTCTCGCGAAACACGCTGACACGGCTCAGGGAAGGCAAATCAACCCTGAGCCGTTCGCTTATCCAAAGCGCGAGATTCTCAAGCGTCGGCTTTGCCAGCCCGCTGACTTCATCGAGCATGCTGTGATCAAGCGCTTGACTAACCGGCGCTATGGCGCGCGCCATCTCTTCAAACGGCGCGATCATGCCATTGTCCGCGATCTCGCCCGTGAGCGCGACTTCGACGCGATAAGAAAACCCATAGGTGCGTGTGCCATCGCGCTGCGCGGCCTCGAAGCCGAACTCTTTGACAATCTCGATGCGGGCCATCACGGTATTCCAATCAGCTTGTGAGTTTGAAGGCTAAGCCGCCAGCGTGGATGCTCGAGGCAATAGCGCGTGGTGAGCTCCGTATTCAGTGCCCGATTGGGGCCATCCATCGGCTGCAAAAACAAGTGCTCGAATGAGAGGCGCTCAAAGCGCGCCGGATCAACGTCCGTTTGCGGATAGACCAGCTTGAGCTCGTTGCCGAAACGCTGGGCGATCTCGGTGTCCGCCTTTGGGCTGACACAGATCCAATCGATCCCGCGCGGCAAGAGGATCGTACCATTGGTCTCGATGGCGATTTCAAACCCGGCGAGGTGAAGCGCAGCGATCAATGCTTCATCAAGCTGGAGCGCCGGCTCGCCACCGGTACAGACGACAAGGGGGTTGCCGCCCGTCCCCGCCGGCCAGGCGCTTGCAGCAGCGGCCGCAAGCTCGGCCGCCGAACCGAACTTGCCGCCGCCCGGTCCATCCGTGCCGACGAAATCCGTATCGCAGAATTGGCAAACCGCGCGCGAGCGATCACGCTCGAGCCCGTTCCAGAGATTGCAGCCGGCAAAGCGCAGGAACACGGCGGCGCGCCCCGCCTGCGCACCCTCTCCCTGCAATGTGAAATAAATCTCTTTGACCTGATAGACCATTGCCAGCTCAGCTCTGTCCGTCGCGCCGCATCAAGAGCTGCTCGTGGCCGCGCGCGCGGTTGAGCTGCACACGCTCTTGCACACCGGCCGGCGCCCCTTCTTCCGCCACAGCGCGAAATCCGATCCGCCCATAGAAAATGTCGAGCCAGGGCAACGCAGCGCAGTAGCATTCGCGCACACCGATCTCGGCACTAAGCGCTTCGAGCATCGCCGAGCCGACGCCGCACCGTTGCCAATCCGGCGCAACCATCATGCCGCGCAAGAACAGGATGCCAGCCTCCAGAGCAAGGCGCACGACCCCAATCACGCGGCCACCAACGCGCGCAGATACCACTGTGCAGTCGCCAGCAATGCCGCCGTAATAGCCAACTGATTCATAGAATTCTGATAAGGTCGGCAAAGGCGTCTCGCGGCTCTATGGCGATGGCAACGTCCCCAAGTCGTGATAGAGCCATCAGATGCCTTTCCAAGCCGCGTAGCCCTTTGCACGCAGCTCGCAGGCGGGGCACGCGCCGCAGCCATAGCCCCACGAATGGCGATGCGTGCGGTCTCCCTGATAGCAGGTATGCGTCTCTTCAATGATCAGATCTATGAAAGGCTGCCCGCCCAGCTCGTGCGCCAGCGCCCAAGTCGCCGCCTTGTCGATCCACATGAGCGGCGTGTCGATAACGAAGCGCGCTTCCATGCCGAGATTGAGTGTCACCTGCAATGCCTTCAGCGCATCGTCGCGGCAATCCGGGTAGCCGGAGAAATCCGTCTCGCACATGCCACCGACAAGATGCTTGATGCCGCGGGCATAGGCGGCGGCGGCGGCAAATGTAAAGAAAAGGAGATTGCGGCCCGGCACAAAGCTCGTTGGCAGCCCGCTCTCGCCCGTTTCGATCGGCCGATCACGCGTCAAAGCCGACGGGCTGACCTGAGACAAGGCTTCAAGACCGATGACATGATCGGTACCGAGCCGCGCGGCCCAACGGCTATCGACATCGCCAATGCGCGCCAACACTCTCTTGCGCGCATCAAGCTCAATGCGATGGCGCTGATGGTAGTCGAAGCCAATTGTTTCGACGTGAACGAAATGCGCAAGCGCCCAGGCCAATGCGACCGTCGAGTCCTGACCGCCGGAAAACAGCACAAGTGCCGTTTGAGGCGAAGTCTGAGATTGAAGTTCGCTCGTGCTATGCATAAAGACATCATATCGCAGGACTGCACACGAGCCAGCGGCAACAGCGCACTTGCCATTTTATTGCGCCAAAGCAATCCTGGAGCGCGGCTGTATTAAGGGGCGGGCATTAGGATGGCAAAGACTCCGCGCGGAAGAGGACCCGGTGGGCGCAAGCCGGCACCGCAGATCAAGGTCGCGGCACGCTGGAATCCGGAGCCCGCGGCGCGGGATCTGCGCAGCATTCACGATATTTGGCGGGCGACGAACGGCGCCTTCGATATGGGTTGGACACCGGAAACAATACTCTGGGCGATCCGGCCCTATCATCCGCAAGCGCTGGTTACGGAAGTCGTCGGTGAAGGCCACGACTACAAGAACATGATTGTCGGGAAGCAGTGGCACAAGCTGCACGGGCACGATGTCACCGGCTCGCTTTTGAGCGATTACGCTGACAAAGAAGTTCAACTGAAGACGCGAGTTCTCTTCCGTAAAGTCGTGGGTCAGAACGAACCCGTCTTCCTCGAGACGCCGCCACCCGTTAAGAAGCGCATGGTGCGCCGGCATAATCTGGAAATGATGTTTCTACCGCTAATCGGCCTTGAGGGTGTGGTGACCCATTTCATCACCGCTGTGCCGTTCTTCGGTTGAGGATCGCACCGAGGCGATCTCAACGAACGGGTGCTAGGGGCCCGAACAGGATGGCAAGCATAGCCCACAGAGCGCGCCGGATATCGACAACGCGAACCAGGGTCGTGGCGCGTTGGAACACGGCACCAAGGGCATCAAATCTGCGCATGATCACCGAGATCTGGCGCGCGGCAAATGGTTCCTTCGATATGGGCTTCACGCCCGAAGTGATAATCGAGGTGATCCGCCCTTATCGTCAGCAGGCGCTTGTCACCGAGGTCATCGGCGAAGGCTACGACTTCAAGAACACGTTTGCCGGCGCCCAGCTGGTCAAGTTGCACGGCTTCGATGTCACGGGCATGCGCCTGAGCGAATCCACAAACAAGGACATTCAGTTCAAGGCGCGCGCCGTCTTCCGCAAAGCCATGATGATGCAGGAGCCCGTCTTCGTCGACGCGGAGACCCCCAGGAAGCTTTTGGTGCGTCCGTATGAAATGGAGATGATCGTCCTGCCGCTTGTCAACATTCAAGGTGCGGTGACGCACATCATAACCGCTCTACCCCAATGGCCTAGTATTCCGGGCGCGGCAGAGCTTGATAGGCTTTGCGAAGCGAATCCGACCATTTCTGTCGTACGTGCCTGAAATAGGGGTCATCGTCGCTCAGGCGCCGCTTCACATCGAGCTTAAGCGCATCGCGCTTATAGACTGCAAGATCGATCGGTAGCCCGACAGTCAAGTTCGAACGCAAGGTCGAATTCATCGAGATGAAGCAAAGCTTCACGCCGTCGAACAGATCAGTCTGATAGGTGAGCACGCGGTCGAGAATTGGCTTGCCGTATTTGTGCTCACCGAGCTGCAGGAACGGCGTTTCCTGCGTTGCCTCGATGTAGTTGCCGGCAGGATAAACCTGAAACAATCGCATGCGCCGGTCTTTGATCTGCCCGCCGATCAAGATGGAGACATCAAAGCTGATATTCTGAGATTGAAGCGTCGGGCCATCCACCTGATAGACATGGCGCACCGCTGCACCGACCAGCTCCACGGCTTCCATCATCGAGGCTGCTTCCGCGAGCGTCTTGTTCGGCTCGCCATCTCCCGGCGTCGGCATCGTCTCGAGCACGCGGTTCATCACCGCCTGCGTGAGGGCGAGATTGCCGGCGGTGAGCGCAACAATTACCCGCTCCCCCGGCACTTCCACAACATGCATCTTGCTGAAGGTTGCAATGTTGTCGACGCCGGCATTGGTGCGCGTGTCGGAAAGAAAGACAAGGCCGTCTTGCAGACAAAGGCCCACACAATAAGTCAAGCAGCCGCCCCCTTTGGGACTCGAAGTTGAGGCGGCAAGGCTAGGGGCGCAAGCGCCACCGGGCAAGGCGCAAAGGCACGCATCTCATCCATCCCTAAGCCAGCCATTCGATCCAGCCGCCATGGGGATCGCATCTGGCGAGGGTTTCTTGCTCCACTCTCCCGGCGCGGTGGCGGCCAAGGCTGATGGGATAGCTCGATCCATCCCACTCGACCCCCACCTCATAGATGGCGCGCCCGGCGCTTGCCTGAAAGAGAATCGATTCGAACCGCTCAAGCGCGGCTTTGTCGAATTGATAGGTCACGAGCGTATGCGTGATGATCACAGGCGCGCCCGGCTTCACCTGCTCGATAAGCGCCGCCAAGTCCCCGGCGGCGTTGCCCCGTTTGATCGGCGGCGGAAATCGCTTGGCGATCTCAAGCGCCGCATCGAGCCGCGCGAGGCGATCGGTCCGCTCCGGCCAGATAAGAGCACGCAGCCACAGCCGCTCCGCCGCCGAATCAAGATCGACCGGATTGAGCTCGAGCCCAATATTCGTTGCGATCGCCGGCAGCTCTTTCGCGAGCTCAGGGCGGCCGCTCCCGCGCAGCTCGGACGCCAAGACGAGCGCGGCATTGGCATTGCGGGTGATTGGCGCGCTCGCGTCGCCCGCATAACGAAAGCCATAACGAGCCCAATTGAGATTGAGCCCGGCGCTTGGCCCGATCTCGATGATGTTGAGCGGCGCATCGCTCTCTCGCGCGATTCGGTCGTAGACAGGATAAAGAAGAGCGGAGCGACCAACTTCATTGGTGTTGGTAATGCGCGCCGCGATGATCGCCTCAAGCGCCGAGCGTTCGCGCAGGGCAAAAGATTTGAATGCGGCGTAGACATCACCGCTATCGGGCGCGCGCGCACCGCCGCAGCTTGGATAATACTCCGCAAGCGGATGTTTCACGCCGCCAAGCAGAAGTGCATGCACGGCACCGAACAGGATGTTGGCTTGCGGCTGCTCCGCCCGCGCCAACGCCGCGAGCGCAAGCATCTCAGGGTCTTCGGCAACCTCAAGCGCCAGCCGCTCATAAAGCGCCGATCCGCCATTGCGGGCAAAGCCGGCAAAGGAGCGAAAATAGGCCGCGCCGGCAACCCGCTCGCGCGCCATCAGGCATCGCCATCGGGATTGGGCAGTGGAACCCCCGCGGCACCGAAAGCCTTGCGCTGATTTTCGGCGATCCGCTCCAGGCTGAAATCCTCGATCGCGGTGTTGAACAGCCGGTGGAAATTCAGCTCCGCGCCCAGATGCAAAAACACGCCGCCAAGCCCAATTGCAGCACGGTCCATGAAGACGAACTCGCGCGGCGGCCTCACCGGCCCCAACAGGCGCAGCTTTTTGTGCACCGTGAACGCCTCTTTGCGGCCATACTCGCCGGGCGAAACGCCATCGGCAATTGAGCGCACGCGATCTTCCAGCATCGGCCCATAGATGAAGTGCGCCCAGATATTGAGCGCTTCGATCACTTCGCGCTTGAGGCCGCGGAAGCCCCAGGTTTCGTAGGCATGCACCGCAAGCTCGATATCGTCGCGCTCGAGCGCGTGATAAAGATCGACAACGCCGCCGACAAATTTCGGCCCGAACGTTCTGATGCAGCCATAATCCAACAGATTGATGCCGCTTTTGATCCCGTCTCCGTAGACGGAGTAATTGCCCAGATGAGGATCGCCATGCACCGCGCCGTAGCGGTGGAACGGATGCCACCAAGCGCGGAACATAATGTCACCAATGTGATTGCGCACTTCCTGCGGCTCGCCCGCCGCGAATTTGAGCAGCGGCCGGCCTTCAAGCCAGCTCATCGTCAAAAGCCGTTTAGTGGAAAGCTCTGAGATAATGTCCGGTACGCGAATGCCCGGCTCTTGTGCGAGAATCCTGCGGTAAAGCGCCGTGTGCTTTGCCTCAAGCTCATAGTCGAGCTCTTCACGCAGGCGCGTACCGATCTCAACCGCCACCTCACTCGTATCGATTGCCGAGTCCATCCGCTTGTGGAGCGCAAGCAGCAGCCTGAACTGCTTGAGGTCGGCTTCAACCGCGGACGCCATATCCGGATATTGCAGCTTGCAGGCAACGAGGCGCCCATCCGGCAGCTTGGCTTTATGCACCTGGCCGAGCGATGCGGCAGCCGCAGCCTCACGGCCGAACTCGGCAAAGCGCGTTTGCCAGTTGGCCCCGAGTTCCGCGCTCATGCGGCGTTTGACAAATGGCCAGCCCATTGCCGGCGCACTCGACTGCAATTGCATAAGTTCATCGGCATATTCGGGCGGCACGAGATCCGGGATGGTCGCGAGCATTTGCGCGACCTTCATGATCGGGCCTTTGAGCCCGCCAAGCGCCGCACGCAACTCGGCGGCTTCCTTGGTCTTATCGGGCGACAGGCCGAAAAGCCGCGTTCCCGCGGCTCTGATAGCAACCCCGCCGACCCCAGCGCCGACCTGCGCATAACGCTGGGCCCGGCGCAATCGCGAGTTCTTCTCCCCGGACTTTGATTCGGAAATCGACCATAAAGCGTCAGCGCGAGATGATTAGGGAATGCAAGCTTGCCTGAATCTGGGGCATCTTGCGAGCAAATCCAGCTGGGGCATCATCAATGGCCTATTCCGTCGAGCTAATGCTTGCCGCACCCGCAGCCGGTGCGCTCGACGAGCTATGCGACCAGCTTGAAGAGGACCCCGGGATCGGGACCTACCGGCGGCTCGGTAGTGCACCGCATATCTCGCTCGCCGTCTTCGATAATATTGAAGTCGGGCCCTTCAGCGAGGCCGTTAGCGCCTTTGCGCGCAATCTTGAGCCCTTGCCCATCCATCTCAACGCTCTTGGCGTATTCTGTCACGAGAAAAGCGTGCTCTTCATTGCCCCGGTCGTAACGAGACAGCTTCTCAAGCTTCACGAAGACTTTCACCGCGCCTTCGCCGCGTTCAACAAGTCGTGTTGGGACTATTATCGCCCCGGCAACTGGGTCCCACACGTGACGCTTGCGATGAATTTAACGGCTGCGGCGCTTTCAACTGCGATAGGCAAGCTCACGCCGCTCTGGCGCGAACGAGATACGATGCTCAATAGCGTGCGGTTTATCTCGTTTCCTCCATTTCACCTGATCGCACGACATAACCTTACTCAACCGCCGGAGACTGAACGGTGAAAGCGCGAATCGCAATCGACAAAGACTTCGTCATCGGCCCGGTGGATGAGCGCATCTACAGCGGCTTTCTCGAGCATCTCGGCCGTGCGATCTATGGCGGCATCTACGAGCCCACGCATCCAACAGCAGACGAAGACGGGTTCAGAGGCGATGTGCTCGAGCTTGTCCGCGCGCTAAGGCCGCCGCTGGTGCGCTATCCCGGCGGCAATTTCGTTTCTGCCTATGCCTGGGAAGACGGCGTCGGCCCGCGCGAGGAACGCCCCGAGCGGCTCGACCTCGCTTGGCGATCCAAGGAACCGAATTTGATCGGCACCGATGAGTTCGTGCGCTGGTGCGAGAAGGCCGGAACCGAGCCCATGCTTGCGGTCAATCTCGGCTCGCGCGGGCTCGATGCGGCGCGCGCGCTCTTGGAATATTGCAATCATCCAGGCGAATCCACGTGGAGCGATTTGCGCCGCAAGCATGGCACCGCCAAGCCGTACAATGTACGCCATTGGTGTCTCGGCAACGAGATGGACGGGCCATGGCAGATCGGCGCCAAGACCGCGCATGAATATGCCCGCCTTGCCCACGAAACGGCGAAAGCGATGCGCGCCTTCGACCCCGATCTTCAGCTCATTATCTGCGGCTCATCGCATAGCGGCATGCCGACTTATCCGGAGTGGGAGCGCACCGTTCTATCCGAAACCTATGATGCGGTCGATTACATCTCGCTGCACATGTATTTCGCCAATCACGAGCAAGACACGGCGAATTTTTTCGCACGCGCGGCTGTGCTCGACCGCTACATCCACACCGTTGGTGGCATTATCGATTACGCCAAGGCCAAGGCACGCTCGAAGCGAGATGTCGCCATCTCGTTCGATGAGTGGAACGTCTGGTATCACAGCCGCGAGCAAGACAAGGCGGTGATGCGCGAGAAGGAATGGACGGTTGCGCCGCCGCTCCTCGAAGACATCTACAATTTAGAAGACGCGCTTATCGTGGCAACAATCCTCAACAGCTTCATCCGGCGGGCCGACCGCGTGAAGATCGCGTGCATCGCCCAGCTCGTGAACGTGATCGCGCCGATCATGACGCGCACTGGCGGGCCGGCCTGGCGCCAGACAATCTATCATCCGCTCTATCTGGCATCGCTCTACGGCCGCGGCACCGCGCTCAACATTGTTGTTGATGTGCCGGCCTATAACGCGGCCGTCGCCGACGACATTCCCTATCTCGATGCCGCCGCCACTTTGAGTGATGATGGGCAATTGCTGACGCTTTTCCTGGTCAACCGCCACCCCACGGAAGACCTGGCGCTGAGCGTGTCTCTGACTGGCTTTATGCCGAGCTCGCTGGCGGCCCACCTCACTTTGGCGAGCGACAATCTGCACGCAACCAACACAGCGGAAGCGCCCGACACGATCGCGCCTGTCAAAGGCGTGGGGCTCGGCCTGGAGGATGGAATGCTGCGCGGCAGGCTCGCCCCGCTCTCCTACAACCTCGTGCGACTCTCGCTCGGCAGATGAAGAAGAGCGCCGGCATTCTTGTCTACAAACATGTGCGCGGCGCGCCGCAGGTGTTGCTCGCGCATCCGGGCGGTCCCTATTGGGCGAAGAAGGATCTCGGCGCTTGGACGATTCCCAAAGGCGAATTCGACGACGAAGAGCCGCTCGATGCTGCGCGGCGCGAGTTTGAAGAAGAGATCGGGCAACCCATCGAAGGCGACTTCACAGCGCTGACGCCGGTCAGACAGCCAAGCGGCAAGATCGTTTATGCTTTTGCGGTCGAAGCCGATGTCGACGTCAGCAAGGTCAGAAGCAATCTCTTCGAGATGGAATGGCCGCCGCGCTCGGGCCGCAAGCAATCCTTTCCCGAAGTCGATCGCGCGATGTGGGTCGATATGAGCGAAGCCCGCCGGCGCATCCAGCCAGGGCAAGCGCCAATCCTGAACGAGCTGCTGAGCCTATTGGCGCACAAGTCGGTCTGAGGTCTTTATCTCGCACAGAATCACTCTCGCCATGGCCGGGCCGTCATCCTGAGCTTGTCGAAGAAGCCCCGGCCATGACGCTGTAGGGAATGAAGCCGCGCAGCTACTCTTTGCAAAGCTTGGTTGTCGGCTGGTCCGGATTGTAGAGACAGCCCTTGTCGTCCATCTGCATGACAATCACATCGCCGCCCACGGATTTGGGTGCCGTGATCGTGACCTTCTTGCCCTCGGCCTTGTAAGTGGCCGTGAAGCTGGCACCTTGTGCCGACATCTCAACCTTGCCGTCATTATAGAAAGTCCAGCGAATGGTGCCGTTGGTGGGATCCGTCGTACTGTAGACGCCCCAAACGCCGGACGTGTTGGCGCTGCTGGAACCGGTATCGCCGCTCTCTGCAACCTTGCAGAGCTTGCCGACATCCGGACCGGTAAGGCAGCCCGCATCGTCTATCTGCAAGACAAGCGTGTCGCCGCCTGCGGCCTTTGGCGCGGTGATGGTGACTGTCCGGCCGGTAACTTTATAGGTGGCGGTTACGTTGATGCCTTCGGTCGTCATCCCGACCGTTCCATCACCGTGAAAATCGAAGCGGTAGCTGTTGCCTTTAGGGTCGTTGCCAGCATAGACGCCCGAAACACCGGCGCCGGTATTGGCCGCACCAGCACTCGACCCCGCGCCAACCTTGCACAGCTCGCTCGCGCCCGGCACACCGATGATGCAGCCCTTATCGTTGATCTCGAGCAGCATGGCCTGGCCGTTATTCGCATTCGAGACCGTAATCTCCTTGCCGTCGACTGTGTATTTGAAGATGCCCTGCATAATGCCGAGCCGCGTGATCGTCACACGGGCATTCTTGAACTCCAGTTTCGTAATGCCGTCCTTGTCGGCATAAGTGCCCTCGATGCTGGCAGCGAACGCGCCGGCAGCGCTCGCAACCAGAGTGAATAAAGCCGCCGCGACCAGGACTGCGTAGCGCAAGATTTTCATATCTTCCCCCTCAGGTGGCGGAAGTGTTCGGCCCATGAGGCGCTCTGTCAACTTATAATCCGGAGCGCCTAGCTCTCCCGCTTTTCCAGCAGCCTCACCGCACGGTCGACGACATAGCTGCGCGTGTCGCCTCCAGCGTGATCCTGAGCCAGCATCAAGAGCTTGGTGATGTCGCTCTTCTTCACATTGTCGGTGAAGGCCACCAGCAGCGGACGTTGATCTTTGTTCGATGCTTTCTCGTAAAGCTCGATGCCCAGATCGGTATAGCCATTCTCGAACGCATAGGTCGCCGCGTTCTGCGCATTGTAGGTGTCCTCGGAATAGGAACGGCCGTAACCGCCACTGCTGCTCGCAGCTTTGTCACGCGCATCGCCGATTGCGAAAATCTCGCGGATGATCGGCTCGGCCTTGCTGCAATTCTTCGCAACCTTGTCTTAGTCCATAAGCTCTGCATCGAGCTTGAGCTTGCCGCGATCATCCTTGGTGAGCCCCTGCTTCTCGGCATAGCGCTTGGCGCCATCGACATCGCCTTTGGCGATCAGGCCTTGAATCACCCATGAATAGAAATCGCTCTTCTGGCGCGGATCGCCCGGATAGGCACCGACCAGCTTCTCGACCTGATCGAGCTTGCCGAGCTTGGCCATCTCCGGGATGGCATCCAGATAGCAGTGGTAGAGATCGCGCCGCGCCGAGATCGTGTTAGCAATCGCCAACACCTGCTCCGCGTTGAGGGTCTTGCCCGCGGCCTGGCACAGATAGTGGCCGTAACTGTCGCTGAAGAGCTGGCCGTCGCGAACATAATTCGCAGCGGTCTGGAAATCGCCTTGCGCGATTGCGATCAGCGCCGCGAACTGCGCAAAGGTCTGATAATCGCGCCCGGCATTCACCTGGCCCAATTGCCGCGTGCGATAATCCACCGCCTTCTTGATGGCGGCGCTCGCCTTGTCCGTCTCGCCGAACTTTTGATGGATCAGCGCGAGGATGCCGTAATCCGCATCGAAACCAATGCCGCCGAGGGTCTGATTGCTCGCGCGCGCATTGGGCGCGAGCGTGTCGATGCGCTGCTCGAGCGCATTGGCGCCCGCTTCGTATTGCGCCTTCAGACTCGAAATCGACCGGAGCGAAATATTCGTCAAGCGTCTCTTGGTTGCCGAACGTCGGCACGGCCGAAGGGCCGCTGTCGACAAGCCCCATCCGGTTGCCGAGCGCGCCCAGCGCGGTATGCAGCGTTGCGGCCACTACATCCGGATTATCGGTATAGGCTTTGATCTTGAGGCCCGCATCGATGTCGCCATTGGCGATGATCTCCGACGCCAGCTCGCCCTGCGTGTTCACGTCCGCCTGATAGTGCAACGCGTCGGTGAAGGTCGCGTATTTCGCGAGCGCGGCTTTGGTGTTGCCGGCGCGCGCGTAATCGACCGCGAGCGTTATCATTACATTGGCGGCGTCCTGGCCTGTGATCGCGCCCGCGCTCAGATCTTTCTCAAGCGCATCCGTCGCCTCGCTCCAGCCCGGCAGCAGATCCTGCGTGGCGAGGACACTCATCAAAAGGCCCGCGCGCTGATTGCCTTGACCGGCCGTCGCATTGACCAGCGCGCCGATCGCCGCCGTCACCTGATCGCGCTTCTCGCACTTGGCTGCGGCCAACGCGACCTGCACGAGCTCCTTGGCATAGGCCGGCTTGTTGATCTTCAAGCTATCGAGCGATTTGTCAGCCGCCGAAAAGCCTTTGCTGCAAACCAGCTCCTCAGCCAAGGCGCCGCTGCTTTGCGGGCCGCCATCCGAGCTATTGACGGCGCTGCTGCCGAACGGGCGCAAGCAATCCGCCGTGGGGTTGGCATAACATTTGGCCCGCGCCGCAAGATCATCGCGCTTTTGCGTCAGCTCGGCGATCGAGATGCCGTCGACCGATTGGCCGGCGGCGAGCGCAGCGCCCGTCGCTGTCTTGGTGTTCTTGGCAACACTCTGAAGATCCTTGAGCACGCGATTATAGGCATCGAGCCGCTTCTGCGGATCGAGATCGTTCTGCTCCTGCGTGAGCGTCTTGCCGGCCTTTTCGACCGAATTCTGCGCGGCCTTCTGCGGATCGCCGCATGCCGACAGCAACAGCGCTGCAACAAGAAGATATTTGGAGCCCCGCATCTTTATCGCCCTCGCAACTGCCCGCAAGGGTTCTTATCGCCCGGTCGGTCAAGGCGCGTCCCCTAAATGGGGGAGATGAAGCCCGCCGCCCCAAGAGCTGCGAGGAGCTGAATAAGCCTGTTGGCGCGCAAGGACGGCATCGGCGCGGGCGCCGGTGAGGAGGGACAGCATGGCCGTAGCGTGGATGATCGCGAGACGAGTGATTTTCATCGGTCCTTTGCTCCCCTCAACCGGCCGCCGTCTTACCATCAAGTCTTCGGCCACTTCTTACAGAGACGGCCGAGGTCGATGATATCGCTATTATAACGGACGATCGTCGGGTCCTCGACCACGAAGCAGTTGTTATCGATGAGCTTGAATGCTTTCAAATGACCCAATTCGGTGAAATCGACATAGATTTTGTCTTTGACCTTGTATTTGAAGGGCCCTCTTGTGAAGCCGTCCTCGGTGTATGTCAGCTTATCGCCCTTGAAGGTCACTTTGTTCATCCCGCCTAAGTCTGTGTAGGTCCCCGACACACCTCCGCCGCATCCGACGAGAACCGTGAGCGTGATCAGCGCGGCAACACTCTTCAGCGCATGGAAATTCTTCATTCTCTCGTACCCCCTCACCTGCTCGCCACTCGAACGGCCCCATCAAGTCAGCAGCACACCGAGCTTCTTCGAATTGACCTGCCGCGCGTGCCTCAGCGGACAAGATCATAACCGCCGTGACATCGGCAGCACACCCCCAAATTGGGGAGGTAAATCGGCGACGATCAACCGATCATGGGTGCGATGCTCATCGCGATCAGCGCCACAAGCTCGGCCTGACGGCTCGTGCCCGATTTGGCGAGGATCTTCTTCAGATGCGAACGCACTGTGGCGATTGCAACGCCGTGCGCTTGAGCAATCCGGTCGAGCGAGAGCCCTTTGGCAAGATCGGCAGCGATTACCGCTTCAGCGGCAGTCAAACCGAACAGCCCGCGGAGTTTCTCGATGTCGGCAACAACACGCTCCGGATCGCGCAGGAAGATAAGCGCGAGCGGTGGCTGCCCATCGCAGCGCGACCAGCGCGGCCGCAACAATGTGACGGTGAGCGTGATCGGCAGATGCTCATCGCGCAAAAGGCTAAGAGGCGGGCGCGCCCCAACCAACCGCCCCTGACCGATCGCCAATGTATCGCGGATGATATCTGCAAAGCGCGCATCGAGCGCTGGCTGCTTGAGGACAAGCCGGCCACCTAGTGCGCCAAGCTCCGCCTCATCGCGCAGCATCGCTTCCGCAAGCGCATTCGCATAGACGATCCGGCGCGAGCTATCGACGACGAGAATGCCGGCATCGACATGATCGAGCGCATCGAGCGCCGCGGACTGAGCAAGCGACACGCCGCTGAGCCGCCGCGAGAGCTTCAGAGCGCGCTGAAGATGCGGCAGTAGAAAACCAACTCTTCGCCGCTCGAACTCGGCATAGTGCGCGCCATCCAGTGGCCGATGAATGCCGAGAATGCCAACGCGTTCATCGCCCACCGCAAAAGCCGCACCCACGACATGATGAATTTCCAGCCTGTGCAGCCACTCATTGTAGAACGCGGTGTGCTTCATCTCGTCGGACGTGATGAGATCATCGCCGGTGACGATCTGCGACAGGCCGTGATTGACCGTGCGCTCGACCCACAGATCGTTGCGCTGCCAATGATCGGCCCAGTCGTGCTGTGACTCGGGCACGATCAGATTTTCCGTTGTCTCCAGGAGCTCGAAGGCGCCGTCCGCGTCATGCAGCTTGACGACAGCGCTGGTCGAAATCGAGGCCGGTTGCGATCGCATCCGCCAGCCCTGACCAGAGCCGCTGGTCGATCGCCGCATCGTAAAGACGGGCAATAAGCTCATTCAGCCTATCATATGGGGCCGATTGAGATGCCACCGCCGGCTCTCCTCCGTTAGAGCAGGAACTCATCTCGACCGAAAGACACCCACCGCCGCCAAATCCTACGGAGCAATGTTCGGAACTGGTTTGCGTGCTGTCAACCATTCCGCATGCGGAAGGGCGAAGCGGACAGCCACGCTTGGCGCGGCAGCGCCGGAGGAAATCTGCACACGCAGGCGGCCCGCCGTCTCTTTTTGGGCCGCAACTTAAGCCAGCCTTTACCACTCCGCGGCACACTTGCGCGTGTTTCACTCTTGGACGCGACGCGTCTCTGATCGCCGGGATCAGCCAAAATCTAAGGCGTTCATTGGTTGCGGATGCGCCGCCTTAATCTGGGAAGGCGTGCATGGCTCAATCCATCCTTAATCGTGGACGATGATCCCACGCAGCGCCGGCTGATGGAGTAGCGTGCTTACGCGTCAGGGCTACAAGATCGCGAGCGCAGCCGGCGGCAAAGAAGCGATTCAACATTCATCGATGCCGGCAAGGCGAACGACACCGGCGTGATTCTGCTCGATCTCGTGATGCCGGAGGTCGATGGCTACGCCGTGCTTGAGCACGTAAAGAATGTGTTGCCGGGCCTGCCGGTGATCGTGTTGACCGCGCAAGGCCGCATCGACACCGTCGTCTCGGCGATGCGCGCGGGCGCCGCCGATTTCGTCGTCAAGCCGGCGATCGCCTGAGCGCCTAGTCGTCTCGATTCAGAACGCCCTCAAGCTCAACACGCTGACCGGCGAAGTGCAGCGCCTGAAGCGCCGCCAATCCGGCCAGCTCACCTTCGATGATCTGATCGCCAAAGCGCCGACCATGCAGCAGGTGATCCGGCTCGGCCGGCGTGCGGCGCAATCGAACATCCCGATCTTGATCGAAGGCGGCTCGGGCGTCGGCAAGGAATTGATCGCGCGCGCCATTCAGGGCGCCTCCGATCGCGGCGGCAAGCCGTTCGTTGCGGTCAATTGCGGCGCGCTGCCGGAGAACCTCGTCGAGAGCATCCTGTTCGGTCACGAGAAGGGCTCGTTCACGGGCGCCAGCGACAAGCATATGGGCAAGTTTCAGGAAGCGAGCGGCGGCACGCTGTTCTTGGATGAGATCGGCGAGCTGCGGCTCGACATCCAGGTGAAGCTCTTGCGCGCTCTGCAGGAAGGCGAGGTCGATCCGGTCGGCGCATCGAAGCCGGTCAAGGTCGACATCCGCCTTATCTCGGCGACCAATCGCGATCTTCTTGAAGATGGCGCAGGCCGGCGAGTTCCGCGAAGACCTCTATTACCGCCTCAATGTGTTCCCGATCTATGTGCCGCCGCTGCAAGGAGCGCAGGGAAGACATCCCCGATCTCATTGACTATTTCATCCAGCGTTTTGCTGCCGAAGAGGGCAAGAAAGTCGCCGGCATCGAGCCCAAGAGCCTCGAATGTTCTGGTCGACTACACTTGGCCCGGCAATGTGCGCCAGCTCGAGAACGCGGTGTTCCGCGCCGTCGTGCTCGCCGAAGACGAGTGGCTCAGCTTGCACGACTTCCCGCAGATCGCCGGCTTCATGCAGGTGACGCTGCCGGAGCGCGCGCATTGTTGCCGCGGCGGCGGGCGGCGCGACGGCGGGCGCAATGACATTCGCCACCAGCCCCCAGCGTCAGCGCAAGCAGCGAACGCAAGTCCGATCTACGCGCCGATCTACACCACGCCGCCGACAACCGGCGCCACCCGGCGCAGGGCATCCAGATCACCGATCCCGTCGGGCCATGTGCGCCCGCTCGACGAGATCGAGGGCCAGATGATCAAGCTCGCGATCGAGAAATACGACGGCCACATGTCCGAAGTCGCGCGCAGGCTCGGCATCGGCCGCTCGACGCTTTACCGCAAGGTGCGCGACCTCGGCCTCGACCACGGCGCGAAGAATAACAGAGTTCGTGGCGCGGCACTTTCCGTCTCCCTTAACGGGAGAAGCGAGCAAGCTATTCCGCGGCGTCGGCATTGCATCGCCAGCGCATCGAGATAGACGCTTCAAAAGCGCTTCCTGCTCCTGGCGGTCATTGCTGTCCATCTTCCGTAGACGGACGACTTGGCGCATGATCTTGGGCGCAAAGCCGTTGGCCTTGGCCTCTGCGTAGACTTCCTTGATGTCCTCGGCGAGCGCGCGCTTCTCCTCTTCCAGGCGCTCGACACGCTCGATGAAGGCTCGCAAATGTCCTGCCGCAAAGCCGCCATCGGCCGCCATCTCGCTCTCCCGGAAACATCCTTAATCTGAGCCCCCAAAGTGCGGTTTTGGCCGGGCGAAGCAAGAGAGCGGCGGGCTTTTCCCCAAGGAGTTACCTCGCCTGCGGCATCCGCAAGCCTTCTTTAATCGACCTTTTCTAAAGTCTTAGCTGGGGGTTGGTCGCCGCGCCTAGACGCCAGTAGGCGGGCATTCACGCCGGGCAATAGAAATGACCGAGACGCCTCACACCGCGCGCGAGACCTTCAAGCATGAGCTCGATCAACTCATGCGCGCACATTATCCACTTATTCACATCGTGACCCATGAGGAAGACCGCGCGATTCTCGCGATAGCCGATTTGTGCACGCTGCACGACAAGACGCTGTATGTGTGGAGCACGAGCCGCGGAATTGTCGAGCATGGCAAGCAGCCGCAACCCGGGCTGAGCTCCGGCATGCATGATCTGGCCGCTGCGCTCGACTATATCGACAAGACCGCCGCACAGCAGAAGAAGAGCTCGGTGTTCGTGCTGCTCGATCCGCAGCCCTATCTAAATCTTCCAGGTGCAAGCCCGCTCTACAAACGCAGACTGCGCGATCTCGCGGTCGATCTGCGCACAAAGGGCTATAATGCAAGCTGCCTGCTCATCTCGGCTTCCCGCGAGACACCGCTTGAGCTCGAAAATGAAGTGACTATCATCGACTTTCCGCTGCCAGATCGTGCGGAAATCGCAGCCTTCATCGGCAGCTTCATAGCCCGCATCCAAAACGTGAAGTTTGGCGCCGTCGATGAAGCGCAGCGGCTTGTCGAGGCTCTTGTCGACGCCTCGCTCGGCCTCACAATGGTTGAGATCGAGAACGCGCTCGCCAAAGCGATCGTCGATGATGGACGGTTAGGCTACGAAACCGTCGAATGGATCATCGAGCAGAAACGCCAGATCATCCACAAGAGCGGAATTCTCGACTATTACGACACACGCGGTCTATCGATCGGCGATATTGGTGGGCTCGACGAGCTTAAGAGCTGGCTGCAGATGCGCAGCACGAGCTTGGCGCCGGCCGCGCGGAGCTTTGGCGTTCAGATGCCTAAAGGCGTTCTCGTCACCGGCGTGCCGGGCTGCGGCAAGTCACTCTCAGCGAAATGCGTTGCCGCATCCTGGCGCCTGCCGCTCGTCCGTTTTGATGTCGGCAAGGTTTACTCATCCCTGGTCGGCTCTTCGGAAGAACGCATGCGCCACGCCATCGCGACATGCGAGGCGATTGCGCCTTGCGTTCTCTGGGTCGACGAGATCGAAAAATCTCTGCCGCGCAATACCGGCCACGTTGGTGACAGCGGCGTATCGCTACGCGTTCTTGCAAGCTTCCTGACTTGGCTTGAGGAAAAGACTCAGCCGGTCTTCGTCTTCGCGACCGCCAACGACATTTCTCTCTTGCCGCCGGAGCTGCTCCGCAAAGGGCGCTTCGACGAGATTTTTTTTGTCGATTTGCCCAACGACTCCGAACGGCGCGCCATCATCGAGATTCATCTGCGCCACGCCAAGAAGGATCCGGAAGATTTCGACCTCGATTACCTGACGGCGCTATCGGGCCCGCAAGTGCTCGGACCGGGCGTGGCGATGACGGGAGCCGAGATTTCCGCCTGGATCAATGAAGCGATGATCCGCGCCTTCGAGCGCGCGAGCAGCGATCACCAGAGCGCGCGCCTCACCATGGACGATCTTGAAGCTCTTGCCCCGGGGATCGCCCCCATTGCCAAGCTGAGGCAAGAGGAAATCGAGCAAATGCGCTCTTGGGCTTTCACGCATGCGGTCAAGCAATCTTCGACCCGCCCTGCGGAAGTCGAGCGCAAGGGACGAGCCATCGAGCTTGCCACACCGCCCAGCCCTGCCACCGCCGCAACCATTGCCGAAAAGGCGCTGCGCAAGGCAAACATCAAGCCCGTGCCGGCGCTTGTAGCAGGCACGAAGCCGCTTTAGTGCTTGTGGAACTTGCCTTCCATCGCCTTGAGCTTTTCGGGCGCAGCCTCGGTTTGATATTTCGCTTTCCACTCGTCATACGGCATGCCGTAGACGATCTCGCGCGAGGCCTCTTTCGTTAGCGCCACGCCGCGCTCCTCGGCCGCCTCTCTGTACCAGTTGGAAAGGCAGTTGCGGCAGAAGCCGGCGAGCTCCATGAGATCAAGATTTTGCACATCGGTGCGCTCGCGCAGATGCTGAACGAGCCGGCGAAACGCAGCCGCTTCAAGATCGCGCTTTTCGGTTTCGTTCATAGCCATTCTCCCTGAGACGTGAATTATCCTATCACGTAAGGCGCCGGCCGCGCACGGCAAGCTCGCCCAGCATGGGGCTTAAGCGCTCCGTCCATTCACAGCGCCCTTCTTCGGTCGAGATCAGATCCTGGCGAATTTCGATCAGCACATGCGAGATGCCGCGCTTGTTGCCGTGCCGGTCCATGCAATCGCCTTCAAGCTCGCCCGAATAGGGCTGATTGTCGCCGACAGTGAGATCCTTCATGCTGCGCAAATAAGTGAGACAGAAATCTGCAGTCGGCTTGTCGCCCCACCACAGAATGCCGCAATGCCACCGCCGCACCCGCCCGCGCCATACCGGCGTGAAGCTGTGAATTGATACCAGCATCGGCACGACACCTGCGTTAAGCGCGCGGTCCAGCGCGGCATCGATGGCGGCATGATAGGGACGATGATAATTCGCCAGCCGGCGTCCAATCTCGGCGGCATCAGCGTCGGCATTGCCGGGAATGATCTCGCCATCCGAGAGCCGCATCACCAGCGTCGGATCATCCTCGCCTCTGTTGGGATCGATCAGCAGGCGCGAAAACCCGGCCAGCACAGCTGGCGCATTCAGCCGCCCTGAGAGCGCCGAAACGAGATCGTGAACGCCAAGATCATAGGCGATATGCCTTGTAAACGAGGCTGCCGGCAGGCCGAGCGAATCGTAAGGCACGGGCACGGCATTGCTGGCATGATCGCAGGCCAGGACAAGGCGCGTATCCCCACCCTCATGCAGCGATTCGAAGGGGGAGCGATAAGGCATTCGTTCGCTATTGGCGGCTAGGCTTGGATTTGATCGTGGCATAGCGGATGACAGAAGCGCGGGTCAGGCTTGCGATAGGCACTCGGTTTGCTTAACCCTCAGGAAAGATCGGCAGGAGGAGGAGGCGAATTTGCGTCTCAAGCTGGGAGGAGCTGCGTTGCTTGTGGCGGTGTGCGCCATGGCCGCTCCGGCACATGCCGAGTTTCGGGTGTGCAACGACACCAACCATATGGTCGGCCTTTCCATCGCCCGCTCCAACGGTATCGATTGGATCTCGGAGGGCTGGTGGAACATCGACTCCAAAGGCTGCACGGTGATTCTCGAAGGGCCGCTCAAGGCACGCTACTACTATCTATACGCGGTTGAATACGATATTGGCGGCGGCTGGACTGGCGACCGCTATTTCTGCACCAGCAAGCATAGCTTCACGATCACCGGGCGGCAGAGCTGCCGAGAGCGCGGCTATGACCGTACCGGCTTTTTTGAGGTCGACACCAAGGATGCGCAGGATTACACGCACCTCTTAACCGACCCGGGCGAATAGCTAAATCCCCTGGCCTTCGGCCTCGCGCGACATCGCCTCGATCTTAGCCCTAAGCCCATCGATATGCGGATTGACGGCGTAAGCGCGCCTAAGCGCCTGCAGCGATGCGCGGTTGTTACCATAGATCGAGAAGATCGCGGCGAGTTGCATGAGCGCGCCGTAATTGCGCGGCTCGATCGCGAGCGCATGCTCAAGATCGACCATCGCCTCGTCATTGGCGTTTAACGCAAAATTGACCACGCCAAGCTGATGCCAGGCCTCGCCGAACTCCGGCTCAAGCGATGTGCACGCGGTGAAGAGATCGAGCGCCGTCTCCTTGTCCCCGCCGGCAAGCGCGGCTGCGCCGCGGCTATAGAGAAGGTTGGCGGTTGCGCTCGGGCTCGTCGCCAGGATGCCGATAATCGCCTTTTCGGCCGCCTGAATTTCGGCGGGATCCTGCGCCGCCTTGAGACGGCCAAACAAGAGGTTGAGCGTGGCGCTCTGCTCGGCGGGCGAAAACGGACGTGCGCCAGCTGCCATAAGCGGCAGGGCGAGCAGCGCTAGCGCCACTACGCGTCCGAGAATCTGCATAAATACCTATTTAGGCCTCTGTGAGGCTCAAAGCAAAGGCGGCAAGCTCGGAGTGCTCAGCCCTGGCGCGCCTTGAACCGGCGATGCGTCTTATTGATCACATAGACCCGCCCCCGCCGGCGCACGAGTTTGCAGTCCTTGTGCCGGGTCTTAAGGGATTTGAGCGAGTTACGGACTTTCATTAGAGGCTCCAAGGCCGGGGGCTTTGGGCCCGCCAGCGAAGGCGCGGACACTAGTCAGGGCTGGTTACCGCGTCAAGCCAGATGGCCTACTCCTCCTCCGGACCGGCCCAGTAGGGCACATATCGGGCATTTCGCTTCCCCTGCCCAGCTTCAGCCTCCACGATTCGGCCGGCCTTTCTTGCTGCTGCGATTATCGCAGACACGGCTTGATACTCTTTGTCCGGCAAAGAAAACCGCTCGCGCAGGCTCGTGTTACTCATGAAGTCGAGGCAAAGCCACCTCACCACGCAATGGCAAAAGCAGGCCCACACCTTGTCTGCCTTCGACAGCTCTGAGAAGGTCTTGGGCCCGAATACGACGACGCGCATCGACTGTTCCGAGGCGTAAAACTCTGGTGCCGGGAGCGACTTCTCCTCAATATCAATTATCGCTTTGTCAATTCCTCCGCCGCGCTCCTCGCATATCCCCAGCTCACGCATTACCGACGCCAGCTTCTCATTGCGGGAGCGTCGCTCATCTATAATTCGATCGATGTCGATCAGAGAATTTCCCGGGTTAGTGACCTCGACTCGGTCACTATAGATTTCGACCGACGGCCCGACACCTGACATGGTAAAATCCTGATGGATTAGAGCGTTCGCAATTATCTCGCGAATTGCAGTCGCCGAATAGAGCGAAGCAGACGACCTTACGCCTTTTTCAAAGTCTTCTTCTTTGGGCAGCCGGTCCAATATGAACTTCAACATACCGGGAAACCCAACGGCATAGCCCTTCCGACCCTCAGTTTCTTCTTCCGACCTCATCTTGTTCTTGCCGACATACTTGATCACTCGAACCGATTTCGTCGCAATTGACGGAAACGCCCCGATATCGTTGGCAAAAAGAAGCGCACCCAGATTTGTAATATCGAAACCGCCTTCCATGTCTTCTCTTATGCAGCCGATCTGTATGAAGCGGCGTAGAATTTCAGTTTGATTCTGCGGGACCTGCTCTCGTCGTAGTTCGTAATACGTTGCAGTGCTCAGCTTGTCGAAAACGTTGTCGACCATCTGATGAGAGAGTGCGATTGCATCTTCGAACTTGCGACGGCCCGTCGCCATCCAAAGCGCGCGCTCGTGATTCGGGAATTCCTTGAGGCTTTTTACGTTCTCACCGATCCGCAGATATTCCTGCCCTGCGAATTTCACCGGCCGATCATAGGTGGGCCCGATCACGAGAATCGAGAACGACTTGCCATGGTCCTCAAAGTCAAGGAACTCCAACATCAAACGCGGGTCAAGCATTCTGCTCAACCAGTTGCGTAAGTTTTCTCCGCCCTTGCTAAGCTCGCTCAGGCGAACCGTTGTGCCGAGTCTTTCCTTTGTTTTGCTGTCAATTCCCCATACGATAAAGGCCTTGTCGCGCTCAGCAAGCATGGCAGCGTTCGCACACGCGCAAGCCGTCCGGCCGATTAACTCTGGGTCGGTGTTGTTGTGCTTGAATTCGAGCCATTCACTCTCCTCGTATTCCTGAAGGAGATGGCGCAGCAATGCTCGTGGGCTGCTTGTTGCCATTTTGGGTGCCTGTCTTTTATCCCCCTTATATCAAGATTCGGTTGGGCAGTAAAATTACGAATAAAAAAACCCTTACGTTTCAGTCGGTTAGACTAACAGCCGAAGTTCGTTTGTGTCCCCTCTTTATCAGTTCTCGTTTCAAAATGAGCTGTTAGGGGGTGGCCTTGACCTTGCCATTTTCACCGCCCAGAACCGGTTCTGGGTCGACGCCAGAGGGGACATGAGATGAAGCGCCGGCAATCACCCCTTCGCCGCCTGGCGGTCTTCGCGGGCTGCCTTGCGATCCTGTTCGGCTGTACGGCAGCCGGCCCGGTTGCGCCGTCGGCGGCGGCCGGCACGACCGCGGCCGCACCCGGCGAACCCATCGTCATCGACCAGGCCGCCTATAAGGCCTGGCTCAAATCCTTCCGCGCCAAGGCGCTGGCCCAGGGCATCTCGCGCGCGACCTTCGATACGGCGCTCGGCAAGGTCGAGCCAAACATCAAGATTCTCACCCGCGATCAGAGCCAGCCCGAATTTGCCCAAGCCGTCTGGGACTATCTCGATAGCGCGACATCGCCCAAGCGCGTCGAAACCGGGCTCAACCAGCTGCAGGCCAATTCGGCGACGCTCGACAAGATCGAACAGCAATATGGCGTCGACCGCCACACGCTGGTTGCGATCTGGGGGCTTGAGAGCAATTACGGCACCATCATGGGCAAGTTCAATATCTTCGAAGGGCTGGCAACCCTTGCCTATGAAGGCCGCCGCCGCGACTTTGCCGAAAACGAGCTGCTTGCCGCGCTCAAGATCGTCGAACGCCATGACGTAAAGGTCGATCGTCTTGTCGGCTCATGGGCGGGCGCGATGGGTCAGACGCAATTCATCCCCACTGCCTATCTCGCTTACGCCGTCGATGAAGATGGCGATGGCCGGCACGATCTTTTCGATTCAGTGCCGGACGTGCTCGCCTCGATCGCGAACTTTCTCGATCATGAAGGCTGGACCAAGGGCGAGAAATGGGGCGAGGAAGTAAAGCTGCCCAAAAGCTTCGATTACGCGCTCGCCGATCCTGCGATCAAATTGCCGATGTCGCGCTGGCATGAGCTTGGTGTTGCCACGCTCGACGGCAAAGTCGTGCCCGCAAGCGATACGCAAGCGGCGCTGTTTCTGCCCGCCGGATATGAAGGCCCAGCCTTCATCACTTACGACAATTTCGGTGTCTTCCTGCGTTACAACAACTCGACGCAATACGCGCTTGGCGTCGGATTGCTGAGCGACCGGCTCAGCGGCTCGACCGGCGTCGCCGCCTCCTGGCCGCGCGATGAGCGCCCGCTCACACTGAGCGAGCGGCTGGAGCTGCAAAACTTGCTCAATCAGCTCGGCTATAATGCCGGCAAGCCGGACGGGCTCATCGGCGCCGGCACGCGGGCTGCGATCAGAGGCTTTCAATTAAAGGCGGGCATACCGGCGGACGGATTTGCTACAGTTGCACTGCTGACGCGCTTGCGTTCCGAGGCGGGCACATCGGCTCCAAGCGCTGCACCGGCGGATAAAGGAGCAGCGCCACAATAATCTGAGTTGCATGAAGGCTTGGGGGGCTGGGTCTTGCGTAAAGTTCTGAGCGTCCTTTCCGCGATCGCGGGATGGGCGAGTGCATTGATCCTTCTCGGCTATATCGCCGGGCAGAAGCTTTTGCCGCATTTCGATCCGCAATTCATGCCGCCCGGCACGGAGCCGCATTCGCTCTGTTACGGCTGGTGGATGGATATCGGCTCGAGCTATGCCGTCAGCTGCCGCGCCTCATGGCTTTGGCCGGTTGCGGCGTGGATGAATGTGAGCAGCGCTCTCATCACCTACACTTTGCGCTGGCTGATGATGGCTTTGGGCCGCGATCTCGGCGGCGGACGGCTGGACGGTTTCAGTCTTGGCAGCTTCCTGGCGCTTGGCATATTCGCAGTGCCGACTTTGCTTCTGCTCATCTTGGGCGCGAATTATTGGATCGGCGTTGCGCGGCGTTTCGTTCAAACGCGCAAATCATCCGCAAACGGATAAAGATAAAGAGGTCAGACGGCCTGTAAGCCGGGTTCTGTCTGCTGCACCGAAATGCAGGAGACGGCCATTCATCTGGGACGCCTGTTGCCAAGCGCCTCGCGCGACCGACCCGGGCCGCGATCCGGAAACGGATCTTGCGAAAGTTGCCCTTCGCGTGCGGCCCCTATTTGGTCTTGCTCCCGGTGGGGTTTGCCGTGCCGCCGCTGTTACCAGCGCGCGCGGTGCGCTCTTACCGCACCGTTTCACCCTTGCCCCATCCGAAGATGGGGCGGTCTGTTCTCTGTGGCACTTTCCCTCAGGTCGCCCTGGCCGGAAGTTATCCGGCACCGTGCTTCCGTGGAGCCCGGACTTTCCTCCCCCATTTCTGAAGGCGGCCGTCCGGCCGTCTGACCTTGCCTCTAAATAGTTCCTCCTCCTGGGCTTGTCACCTTCAACGCCGGACAGCTACCGATGCACCCCGCCGTTCCAGCTGAGGATCAACATGACCGCTACACCACCCAGCTCGTTGAATGAGCCCGTTGAGCCTGCCGTCTTTCAGCAGTTCCAGCAGATGACGGACCCGAGGCCCGCGCTTCTGATCCGCGCGTTCGTCAACCTGGGTGTGGCGGATGCGCTCGGCGAAGAGCCTGAGACGGCTGAAGTGCTCGCGGCAAAAATCGGCGCCAATGCCGATGCGCTTCATCGCGTCATGTTCATGCTGGCTGCAAACGGAATGTTCGCCTTTGAGAACGGCCGTTTCCGCCACTCGCCTTTGTCTCTTCTTCTGCGGTCGGATCATCCGCAAACGCCCGGCGAGCTGAGATTCACGCCGCCGATGATCAGCGAGACTGTGGCGATGCTGGAACATCCGTTGCGCACGGGCCGGCCCTCGACTGAGCTGCTGGGCCCCGACGCGCTATTCGGCCATCTGTCGCGCAATCCCGAGGAGGCCAGGGCCTTCGATAAGTTCATGACCGAGAGATCGAAAGGAGAAGTCGCAGGCGCTGTCGGTGCCTATGACTTTTCTGATTTCGGCACCATTGCCGATATCGGCGGCGGGCGCGGACATCTGATCAAGGCAATCCTGCACAAAGCACCCAAGAGCGAAGGCATCTTGTTCGACTTGGCGCATGTGATCGAGCCGCAGATCAACGAGTCAACGCCGCGCTTGCGGCTCATCGGCGGCGACTTCTTCAAGGACAAGCTGCCGGCCGCGGATGCTTATCTTCTGATGAATGTCATCCATGATTGGAACGATGAGAAGTCGATCGCCATCTTGAAGAATCTGCGCAAAGCCGCGCCCGCCGGCGCCAAGCTTCTGCTCATTGGAATGCTCATGCCCGATGCGCCCGGGCCCCATCCCGCGCTTCTGCTCGATGTGACGATGCTGATCACCAATGGCGGACGCGAACGCAACGAGGCGCAGCACGCGGCACTGCTGAGCGCGGCAGGCTTTCAGCTCGAGCGCGTCATCCCAACGCCAAGCCCGATATCGATCTTCGAGGCTGTCGCTGTCTAAAGTCAGCCTTTACTTCGCCGCGAGATCAGCACGATGAAGAGCCCGGCAATCGCAAGGCCGATGCCGCGATAGGCCCACGGCATCTGATCAATCATGAAACTTTGCTTGGGCCAAGGAACCAGGCCTGTCCCCTGCCCGACCCACAAGAGTCCCGATAAGCACGGCAAGCACGCCGATGAGAAAGAGCCCCAAGCTCAGAATGCGCATCGGGGCCTCATTTCGGTTGGGGACGCCGCCCGCCGCCCTGCATCGCCAGCATCCAGCCGGGATATTCCGGCGGCAGCGCGCTGACCTCGCCGAGCTTCTTCAGATCATCGGCGGTGAGCGAAATCTTCGTTGCGCCGAGATTATCCAAAAGCTGCTCTTCATTGCGTGCACCGATGATCACGCTCATCACGATGGGTTGGGCGAGCAGCCACGCAAGCGCCACGCGCGCAACGCTGGTGTCGTGCGCTTTGGCAACTTCGCGCATCACATCGATGCATTTGAACGCGCGCTCCATATCGACCGGCGGAAAGCTGAACGTGGTGCGCCGCGCGCCCTGAGGACCCTTGCCGTCGCGGTCATATTTGCCGGAAAGCAAACCGCCGGCGAGCGGCGACCACACCATGAGGCCCATCTTCTGATCTTGCATCATCGGCACGAGCTCGCGCTCGAGATCGCGGCCCGCAACAGAATAATAGGCTTGCAGTGTCTCAAAGCGCGTGCCGCCCGCGCGCTCGGCCGCAGCTTGCGCTTTCATGATCTTCCACGCCTGCCAGTTTGAGCAGCCGATATAGCGCACCTTGCCCATACGCACGATGTCATCGAGCGCGCGCATCGTCTCTTCCACCGGCGCGACAATGTCGGTCGCGTGTATCTGATAAAGATCGATGTGATCGGTGCCCAAGCGCTTCAAGCTCGCATCGATCGAATCCATGATATGGCCGCGGCTCGCGCCTTGATCATTCGGACCCGGCCCCATGCTCCCCATGCATTTGGTCGCGATCACGACATCGGAACGCTTGACGCTCAAATCCTTAAGCGCCTGGCCGAGCATCTCTTCGGATTGCCCCGCGGAATAGACATCGGCCGTATCGATGAAATTGACCCCCGCTTCGAGTGACTTCTTGACGAGATTGGTGGCGCTTGCCTGATCCATCGAGCCGACGGCGGCAAATCTGGTATTGCCCTGGCTGAACGTCATCGCACCCAAGCAGATCTCGGACACGAACATGCCGGTATTGCCGAGTTGATTGTACTTCATCGCCGCCTCTCAGATCGCGTTCGCTCGATTTCGCGGGGTGAGCCTAGAAGCATTTCGCGGCGTCAACAATGCCCGCCATCGTGCTAAGAAGGGATAGCTTCATTCCTCGGATTCCCAATGGCCGAAGCAGTCCTCGATCTCATCAAGGCGATTGCCGCGGGCGAACAGGTACGCGCGGCCAAGCTGCTTGAGAAAACACCGGGGCTTGCGCGCGCGGCGCTTGGTGCCGGCGCAACGCGCAAAGTGTCGAAAGAGTTCTTCTTTCCCCGGATTACACACTACGCCTATCAAGGCGATACCGCGCTGCATATCGCCGCCGCCGCTTATGATCTTGAGACCATGCGCAAGCTGCTTGCGCTCGGCGCGGATGTTCACGCCATGAACCGGCGCGGCGCGCAGGCCCTGCATTACGCGGCAGATGGCGCGCCAGATTCCGAGGCGTGGAATCCAAAGGCGCAAGCAGCCGTCATTGCCTGCTTGATCAAGCGCGGCGCCGATCCCAATGCGCGCGACAAGAGCGGCGTTGCGCCACTGCACCGCGCGATCAGAACGCGCTGCGCGGCCGCGGTGAAAGCCCTGATCAAGGGCGGTGCCGATCCATCTCTTCCAAATGAGAAAGGATCAACGTCCTTGGAGCTTGCGACCAAGCAAACCGGTCGCGGCGGCAGTGGCGCACCCGCCGCCAAATTGCAGCAAGCGGAAATCATCCGCCTCCTGAGCTAACATGCGGACATTTAGACAAATCCCCTCTCCACTTGTGGGAGAGGGTTAGAGCCTGCCCCGCACTTGTTGCGGGGGTGAGGGGTTGAATCAAAGACTCTTTGCTCGCTGCCCCACCCTCACCCGGATCGCTAAGGCGCTTCACGCCTAGCAATCCGGCCTCTCCCATCAAGGGAGAGGCGAGACGTGCCTCAGCCGCTTTGTTCGCCGTGGCCGCGCGTGCGCTTCTTGGCAGCGGGATTGGCGCGCTGATATTCGATGTTCGCTCGGCGCATCGCCGAGACGATCTCAGACGCAGCAGAAACCGTCTTCGGCGTCGGCCTGCCCTCGTCGGAAGTGCCAATCGCCTCAGGCAGCCAATGGCGCTGAAACGCGGTGACGATATCGCGCGCGGCCTCCTCGCTTGCCGGCGCGCCGTGATAGCCGATCGCTTCCAGCCGCTCGAGCAGATGCGAGATGTCGCCCTCGGTCATTTGCGGCGGCGCCACCACCTTGCGCTGAAACCAAACGCCGATGCCGGCCTCAGCGAGGCGCGCCCACGGAAACAATTCACCGGGATCCTTCTTGCGGCCCGGCGCAACATCGGAATGCGCCAAGACGCGCGAGGGCGGTATCGGATGGCGCTCCAAAATGCCGTGACACAAATCTACCAGGGCAGCGATCTGGGCATCGGGAAACGGCGCAAGGCCGAATTGATGGCCCGGATTGGCGATCTCGATGCCGATCGAGCAGCCATTGATGTCGCTCTCACCGGCCCAATATGAGGCGCCCGCATGCCAGGCTCTGTTCTCTTCCGCGACGAGCCGGTGAACGCCGCCCGCTTCATCGACAAGATAATGGCTTGAGACCTTTGCCTCAGGATCGGTGAGGCGAACCAGCGCCTCCTCCGCGCTCTTCATGTCGGTGTAATGCAGGAGCAAGAGATCGATCGCCTTGCCTTGAGGGCGCGCGTTGAAATTGGGCGATGGGCGCTCTTCGATCTTCATGGCTCAGTCTTTGCTCTCTTGGCTCTCGCTGTTCAAGGGGCTGACTACAGAAGGCGCCAGCGCCACCTCGGGTTCCGCGAGCGCCAGCGCAACAGCGGCGGGCTCGCCCGATCCGGATGGCGCGGGCACGCGCGCACGGCCTTGGCGTGCCGCGATGATGACAACACCTATGCAGATGATGCCGGCGCCGAGCGCGATGCGCCATGTCATCGGCTCATGAAGGAACACGACACCGAAAATGATGCCGAACACTTGCGCCAGCACTGTGAGCGTGACGACAAGCGCCACGTCATAGCGCTTCAACAGGAAGAACATGCCGCCCTGGCCCACGATATTCGCCAGCAAAGTGGTGTAAGCGACAATGCCCCAAATATGGATCGGCGCTTCCGGCAGCTCGTGCCATTGGTGCCGCTCAAACAGCACCGATAGAAGAAACACCCCAGGGGTCGTGACCGCGGCAATCCACGCCTGCATCTCGAATACGCCGATATCCTTGAGGCGGCGCATGATGATTGCCCAAGACCGGTAAAGAAGCACGCGCCCAAGATCAGCGCCGCGCCCAGCCAGTAATGCAGGATGATCGGATCGAAGCCGAGCACCAAGGTGCCCGCAAGCGCAAAGCCAATGCCCGTCCAGCGCCGCCAGCCGACATGCTCATTAAGGAGAAAGATCGACAGCAAGGTGGCGATCGGCAGCTGCAATTGCGCGAGCGTTGCCGCAACGGATGCCGAGCTGAGCTTGGTGCCGACGAAGAACAGAGCGAATTGAATAAGGCCCGAAGACAAGCCGACCAGCAGGATCGCACGCATTTGGCCGCGCTTCCATCGCAGGAAGGGTGAGAGCAAGAGAACCGTCAGGCCGAAACGAAGCGTGAGCAGCAGAAGCGGCGGAATCTCGGTGACGCCGACGCGCGCGACAACGAAATTGAACCCCCAAACGAGGTCGATCAGAAGCGCGAACAACAGATGTTGCGGGGCCATAGCGGCGTCGCATTCGTCCTAATTGGCATCCTTCGACAAGCTCAGGATGACGGTTATCTGGCTTCCTCCGTCATGGTGAGTCCGTCGAACCATGACCCAGATCGAATGAGCTACGCCAAACCGCGCGCCTTCTCAATCGTTTCGTAAGCGATGTTGATCGCCGCAAGCTTGTCATTGGCGAGATGGACAAATTCTTCCGGTACGCCGCGCGCCATTAGTGCATCGGGATGATTCTCGCGCACGAGCTTGCGGTACGCCGTCTTCACCTCATCATCGCTCGACTCAGGCTTGATGCCGAGCACGAGATAGGGCGTTGCTTCGGGCTGGAAGGAATGGCGCGCTTTGATCGGCGCAAACTCGGCCTCACTGAAACCAAAGATGCGCGCCACCTCTTCGAGATAGATCATCTCATTCTCGTGCATGAGGCCGTCGGCACGCGCAATGTGAAACAGGCCGTCCAGCAGGTCTTCAAGCACTTGCGGATTGTCCTTGAACAGCTTGGCAAGCTGCTTTGCGTAGGAATCAAAGCCTGCAACCGACTTGCGCGCCTGATCGAACACAAATGCGACCCGCTTGAGCTCACCCGGGGGTACCTTAATCGTATCTCGGAAGGCAGAGACTTCCGCTGGCGTCACGATGCCATCTGCCACAGCCATTTTGGCGGAGAGGGCAATCACGCCGATGATAAAGACGCCTTGTTTTTGGCGCGGCACCCGCTCGTCGACTTGTGGCACCTGACCCGCGACCGAAGTCACGAGCGCGCCGAGCGGCCCGGCCAGCGCCCCGGAGGCGCTTCCGGTGATTTTTCCCCACAAAGACATGAGCTTGGGGCCCCGTTGGCCACGTGCAAAATTAGCGGGCACCATAGCCGCAAATGCGCGCCCGGTCACCCGCCGCGGCGAAACGGAATGTAACAATGAGGAGGAAGCTCCATGGCAACTGTTCTAGTCACCGGCGCCAATAGAGGCATCGGCCTCGGCCTTGTGCGCCACCATTTGGATGAGGGCGACAATGTCATCGCCGCGTGCCGCAAGCCCGCCGAAGCCGCGGCGCTCAAATCGCTCAAAGTCGGCGACCGCTTGAAGATCGCCGCGCTCGAAGTGACTTCGGATGCAAGCGTCGCCGCGCTGAAGAAGGAAATCGGCGATACGCCGATTGATATTCTTTACAACAATGCGGGCATTGGCGGCCCGCACAATCAAACCGTCGACGATGTCGATTACGCAGGCTGGACGCAAACCTTCGAGACCAACACGCAAGGGCCTTTGCGCGTGGCGCTTGCCCTCAAGGACAATCTCAAAGCTGCCAAGGGAAAGATCGTCAACATCACCAGCGGCATGGGATCGATCGGCGCGCTTACGCCCGGCTGGCTGATGATCTACGCCTATCGCTCGAGCAAGACCGCGCTCAACATGGTGATGCGCATCTTATCGTTCGAGCTTGAGAAGGATGGCATCACCGTGATCCTGATGAGCCCGGGCTGGGTGCAGACCGATATGGGCGGCGCCAATGCGGCGATCACGGTGGAACAAAGCGCGGCCGGAATAACGTCCACAGTCGCGAAGATCGGCCTCGATAAGACCGGCTGTTTCGTCAACTATGACGGAACCTCTGTGCCTTGGTAAACGCGCTCTCATCAATCAAGGCGTTGAAGTGAAAAGGATTCAGCGCGCCCCGTGATCAGGCGGGAATAAGTCAACATGAACTGCGACATTCTAACGCAGATTTTGTTTGACGAACGTCCCCTTGATGCTCAAGCTTGCGGCACCCGAACCGAAGAGGAGGTGGTCTGATGCTTGGACGTTACCTGCTTACGGGGCTGGCATTCGCCTTTGTCGGCGCAATCGTCATCGGGGTTATTTAAGTCATATAGCTGGGGGCATTCGAGGCCGGCGTCCGCACGCCGGCCTCTTTCTTTTATCCGTCCACGGACGACTCCGTGCTCTCCACGGCAAGGCGCAAATGGCGTTTGGCGATGTGCGGCGCGTGTGCACGCCACATCGTGACGGTCAGCCGTTGCGTGCCGGTGCCTTGCGCATCGGGCGCCAGATGCTTCACCTCGTCGACAATGAGCCCGGCGGCTTCGAGATAGTTGGTGACTTCCTCGGCGGAGAAACCGAGCCGGCGATGCGCATGCTCGCTGCGCAGCTGCTCAATGTCATGAGGCGCAAAGTCGATCACCAGAATACGTCCGCCGGGGGTGAGCACCCGCCCTGCCTCTGCGAGCGCGGCGGCCGGATCGGCGAGATAATGCAGCACCTGATGAATAAGAATGAGATCAATCGCTTCGTCGCCGCCATTTTCGGCGCGCACGAAAGGCAGCGAGAAAATATCGCCGTAGCGCACTTGGCAGTGGCGCAAGCCAGCGCGGTCCAGCGTTGTGCGCGCAAGCGTCAGCATCTCATGATTGGCATCGATCCCGGTGCCGCGGCGGATACGCGGCGCCAACAGCTCGAGCATACGTCCCGTTCCGGTCCCCAGATCGAGAAGATGATTATAGGGACCGGACCCGGCGAGCTCGAGGACGGCGCGCTCCACTTCGCCTTCACTGACATGAAGCGAGCGCAGCTCGCGCCAACGCTGCGCATTGGTGCGGAAGTAGGCTTCGGCTGCAGCCGAACGCGCGGCCTTGACGGTTTCCAGACGCTGGACATCGCGCGACAGCGCCACATCCGATTGCGGCACGAGCGCCGCAATCATCGCTGCAAGCCGCGCCCCCTCGGCATGCGCCGCGCTTCGCCCCTCCTGGGCCAGCCGGTAGAACGCCCAGCTGCCCTCCGGCTTACGCTCCAAGAGGCCGGCATCGACCATGAGCTTGAGGTGGCGGCTGATCCGCGGCTGGCTCTGGCACAGCACCTGGGTCAGCTCGGTGACGGTGAGCTCGCCGCGCGCCAGAATGGCCAGCAATCTCAGCCGCGTCGGCTCACCCGCCGCCCGCAAAATGGCAACCAAATCATCCATGACGGACCGAATCTCTCCCTCACAGACATAAACATATACTTATATGTTGGGCGCCGGTAGCGCTGATACCATCCAGTGTGTTGCGCTGCGGCGATAGCTCTTCATTTCTTGAGGGAATCGAGATGAATTCTACCTATTTGTCTGCAATAGGATGATGGCTTTGGTAGCGTGGCGTCGTCTAGGTAGCGAGCTTGAGCCTTTGGCGGCGCCTCTCAGGGGATGTTGAGGAGTTATCGGCTTTGAAGATTGCTGTGCGGTCGCGGCCGTTGTTGACGGGCACGAGCCACGCTGTGGGGATGTTGCGTTCACGCCGCAAGCTCCAGCTTTTGGCGATCGCAGCGCTGTGCCTGGCGCTCTTCCAGCCGGAGAAGCAGGCATGGTCCCAGCCGGCGGCTCCGGCGGCTCAAGCCGCGGCGACATCCGCCGCCCCCAGCTCCGGGCCGGATGAGTTCAACGACCCGCTCGAAGGCTTTAACCGGCGGATCTTCCGTTTCAACCTGTCCCTCGACCACGCGATTTTGCGGCCGACCGCCAGGGCCTATCGCTGGGCTGTGCCCAAGCCGGGCCGCCGTTCGGTGACCAACTTCATCAACAATCTCGACTCCCCGGTGATCCTCGCCAACGACATCCTTCAGGGCGAGTTTGGCCGCGGGCTCATCACCACAGCCCGCTTCGGGCTCAACTCGACCTTCGGCGTTGCCGGCTTTTTCGACATTGCGCGAGGCGAAGGCCTGCCGCGCCACGACGAAGATTTCGGCCAGACGCTGGGCGTTTGGGGCTTCGGGCCCGGGCCCTATCTGATGGTGCCTCTGCTCGGCCCATCAGACCCGCGCGACGGCTTCGGCCTGATTGTCGATCAGGTGTTCGACCCAACGACCTGGATCAATAACAACGATTTACACTACGCCATGCTTGGTGTTTCCGCCGTCAAGATCGTTTCGCAGCGCGAGGCGACCATGGATCAATTCGACGAGATCGAGCGCACTTCGATCGACTTCTACGCCCAGGTGCGCAGCATCTATTTCCAGACGCGCGCCAACGACATCAAGAATGGCAAGACCGACTACAACGATCTGCCCGACATCTCGAATCTCGATGGCGAATAGCGGAACCTTGATGCCTGCCCGGCCTTGTTGACGTCACAATCGATCCCAAAATAACACGCATGCTGTAGGAGGACTGCCGATGAGCGATGCTTTCAAGCTTGGCCGCAATTTCGCCGCGCTTTGCCTGGCGCTCGTCTTTCTATTCTCTCTTGCGCCTTCGCTTGCGCATGCGGATTCCGCTGCCGAGACCTACATCAAGAGCGCAGCCGACGAGGCGACCAGCATCCTGAACAGCACGACCATGTCGAAGGACGCCAAGAAAGCGGCGCTCACCAAGATGATCGATCAGCGCCTTGATCTTAATGCGATTGCCAAGTTCACGCTGGGCAAATATGCGCGCGTGGCAACCGATGCCGAAAAGGCAGAGTTCACGCCACTGCTCAAGCAATATGTCATCAATTTCTACGTCAACAATCTCGTGAATTACAGCGACGTCAAATTCAACGTGACCGGCTCGGTCGACAGGCCGGGCAATCAGGGCACGATCGTGAAATCGAAGCTCGCGGCAGGCGGCGATGCCCCGGTCGATGCGATTTGGTGGGTACGCCAGACCGACAGCGGGACGCGCATTTTCGATGTGCAGCTGCAGGGCATTTGGGTCGCCCAGAGCCTGCGCTCGGAGCTCGATTCCGTCATGGGTAACGGCGGCGGCAAAGTGAGCGTCGGCATCGCCGACCTCAAGAGCAAAGTGGACGCAGCCGCGCAACACAGCTAGGCACAGCCTCCGAAAAACACAGCCGCCCTATCATTTGAACACGGGGGCTGCCCCATGTAGTCTTCAGGGGTGGGGTTTGATCTCGGAAGGGGCATCCGATGATCAGTATGCGCAAAAGATGCGGCGCGCGAGGAGTGGGCTTGATCGGCTTGCTCCTTGTGCTGACGGTGTGCTCGCCGGCATCGGCAAGCCAGCGCGCCGAGGGCTTCATTCAAAGCCACGCGAATGACGTCGTTGCCGTCGTGAACAATCGGACGGCCACGACACGAGCCAAGCGCGCCGATATCTGGCTCGTCATCGATCGCAGCGTCAACAGCGAGGCGATGGCACGCGCGACACTGGGCGCCTATGCCGCCCCGATCCGGCAAAAGGAGATAGATCATTATGTGTTGGCTTTTCGGCGCTATCTGCGCGCGCGTTATGCCGGAGAGCTCGCCCGCGCCTTTGATCTTGCGATTGAAGTCACCGGATCGAGCGAACTACGCGGCGGGCGCGGCACGCGCGTCACCTCGCTTGTCTCGATCGAGGGGCGGCGCGTGCGTGAGGTGGATTGGCGCGTCGTGGGTGACCGGTTCATCGCCGACATCGAGTTCGATGGCGTCTGGATGATCGATGATCTCAAGAAGCGGCTCGCCCCCGTGCTCATGAAGAGCCCCGGCAAGCTGGACGGTGCGATTGCCTATCTGGATCATCAGTACGAGAACGGCGATGACGATAATGCTGAAAGCAACTAAGCCCCTCGGCCCGCCCGCAGCGCGCTGGCACTTTGCTGCAGCGTTGTTGCTGATCGCACTCATCGCGCCGGCCTTTGCGCACGCCAATCCAGCTTCCGAAAAATTCATTGCCGAGCGCGCGGTACGCGTGGTTGAGGTTCTGAACGGCACCGAGACGAAGGAGCAGAAGCAGGAGGAGCTCACCAAGCTTGTCGACGAAAATGTCGATATTGAGAGAATTGCCTATTACACGCTCGGCAAATACCGCGCCTCTGCCAGCCAGGACGAGCTGGACCGATACATCGCCGCTTTCAAGGATTATCTCTTCGCCTATTACATCAAGCCGGCCGCGGGCTTCTCGGGCATCACCTTGGAAGTTACCGGCTCGACCGACGTGCCTGGCGGCTCGATCGTCCACACAGTTGCCAAGACGCCAAGCTCATTCGATCTTGATTGGTATGTGATCGGCGATGGGTCGGTTGTCGATGTTCAAATCGCCGGCATTTCCGCAGCGAAGCTTCTGCGCGCGCAAGTGCTCGCCGTGATCGGCCTTTCCGGCAGCAAAGTCTCGGCAGCAACCGGCCTTCTTAAAACGCTGGTCGGCAAAGCCTAAGCGCGGGCGAATTTCTTGAATTTAAGCCGGTGCGGAATGATTGTATCGACGCCCAAGCGGCGCTTCAGATCCGCTTCGTAATCGCCGTAATTGCCCTCGAACCACTCGACATGGCTGTCGCCCTCGAACGACAAAATGTGCGTTGAGATACGGTCGAGGAACCAGCGATCATGGCTCGATCACCAGAACGCAGCCGGCAAAGCGCGTCAGCGCATCTTCAAGCGCCCGCAACGTCTCGACATCGAGATCGTTGGTCGGCTCGTCGAGCAGAAGCACGTTGGCGCCGGACTTCAGCATTTTCGCGAAATGCACGCGGTTGCGCTCACCGCCCGAAAGCTGGCCCACCTTCTTCTGCTGATCGCCGCCGCGTGAAATTGAACGTGCCGACATAAGCCCGGCTCGCCATCGTCTTCTTGCCGAACTCGATGACGTCGGTTCCGCCGGAAATCTCCTCCAACACGGTCTTGTTCGCATCAAGCGTATCGCGACTTTGATCGACATAGCCCATGACGACATGATCGCCGATCGTGAGCGTGCCGTAATCGGGCTTTTCCTGACCCGTCAGCATACGGAACAAAGTCGTCTTACCCGCGCCATTGGGCCCAATCACGCCGACAATGCCGCCGCGTGGCAGCTTGAACGTCAGATCATCGATCAGAAGCCGCTCGCCATAGCCCTTCCTCAAGCCCTCGGCATCGATGACGACATCGCCAAGCCGCGGCGGGGTCGGCAGGATGATCTGCGCCGAGGTTAACCTCCTCGCGCGCTGACTCGGCGAGCAAATTCTCGTAAGCGGTGATGCGCGCCTTTTGACTTGGCCTGGCGCGCGCGGGGCGATTCACGCACCCACTCGAGCTCGCGGGCGAGCGTGCGCTGACGCGCGGCTTCTTCGCGGCCTTCCTGCTCGAGCCGCTTTTCCTTCTGGTCGAGCCAAGTGGAATAATTGCCTTCCCACGGAATGCCATGGCCGCGGTCGAGCTCCAGGATCCAGCCGGTAATGTTGTCGAGGAAGTAGCGGTCATGCGTAACCAGGATGACCGTGCCAGCATATTCCTTGAGATAATGTTCCAGCCACGCGACCGACTCGGCATCGAAATGGTTGGTCGGCTCGTCGAGCAACAAGCAGATCCGGCCCTTCGAGCAGCAGCCGGCACAGCGCAACGCGGCGCTTCTCGCCGCCCGAAAGCTTGGCTACATCGGCGCCTGCATCGGGGCAGCGCAAAGCGTCCATCGCCAGCTCGACCTGGCTATCGAGATCCCACAGATTCTTCGCGTCGATCTCGATCTTGCAGTTTCGCCATTTCATCGGCGGTTTCGTCCGAATAATTGGCAGCCAGCTCGTTATAGCGGTCGAGTACGGCCTTTTTCGGCGCAACGCCTAGCATCGACATTGCCGACAACGTCGAGCGCCGGGTCGAGCTGCGGCTCCTGTTCGAGATAGCCGACGCGCGCGCCATCCGCCGCCCAGGCCTCGCCGGTGAAATCCTTGTCGCGCCCCGCCATGATCTTTAAGAGCGTCGATTTGCCCGAGCCGTTGACGCCGATCACGCCGATCTTCACGCCGGGAAGGAACGAGAGGCGAATGTCCTTCAAGACCTGCCGGCCGCCCGGGAAGGTCTTCGAAAGCCCGTTCATCACATAAACGTATTGGTACGAGGCCATGGCGGCTTTCCAAACGCTGAAATCGGCGCGGTTCTATCGCGGCATGGCGGCGCAATGCAACCGATTGCGCCATTTGCCGTGGACAGAGGGGACATAAGTGATTGAGATCAGCCTCCGCTTCAGTAGCCTGACGCGGTTAACGCCTAGCCGGTGAGTTCGCCCGTGCCTCTGTCCGAAACAGCCAAGTGCCGGTTCTGCGGCGGCCCGCTCTCCGAATTCGTTGATCTTGGCATGTCGCCGCCCTGCGAGAGCTTCCTTCCCAAGGAGAAGATCAACACAGTCGAGCCGTTCTATCCGTTGGCTGCTGAGGTGTGCCGCAATTGCTGGCTGGTCCAGCTTCAAGACTATGTGGCGCCGGAAGGCATCTTTACCGAATACGCTTATTTCTCGGCCTTTTCCGAAGCCTGGCTCGAACATGCGCGCGAATATGTCGAGATGATCTCGGCGCGATTGGGTCTGGGGCCATCGAGCCAAGTCATCGAGCTCGGCAGCAATGACGGCTATCTGCTGCAATACTTCGTCAAGCAAGGCGTGCCGGTCCTTGGCATCGACCCGGCGGCCAATGTCGCCAAATCGGCCGAAGCGCGCGGCGTCAAGACGCTGGTTCGCTTCTTCGGCGCGGGTGTCGCCAAGGAACTCGCCGGCAGCGGCATCAGGGCCGACCTCGTGCTCGGCAACAATGTCATGGCGCAGGTGACGGATCTCAACGCCTTCGTCGACGGCATTAGGATCCTCTTAAAGCTGGGTGGCGTATGCACGATCGAATTTCCGCATCTTCTGAAGACACTCGAAGGCAATCAGTTCGATCAAATCTATCATGAGCACTTTTCGTACTTCTCAGCGCTGACAGCCGAAAAGATCTTCGCTTCCCACGGCATGCGCCTTTTCGACGTCGAGCAACTCTGGACGCATGGCGGCTCCTTACGCATCTATGCTTGCCACAAGGACAATGCTGCGCAGCCGACAAGAACCGCCGTCGGCGATCTCATCGCGCAAGAGCGCGCCTTCGGCCTTGACCGCATAGAGACCTATGATCGCTTTGCGGAACAGGTACGCGAGACCAAGCGCAAGGTCCTCAGCTTCCTCATCGACGCCAAGCGTGCGGGCAAGCGCATCGCTGGATATGGTGCCCCGGGAAAAGGCAACACCTTGCTCAACTATTGCGGCATCCGCACCGACTTCATCGACTACACGGTCGACCGCAACCCCTATAAGCATGGCCGCTTTCTTCCGGGAACGCACATCCCTATCTACGCTCCCGAGAAGATCGCCGAGACGAAACCGGACTATATCTTCATTCTACCGTGGAACCTTAAGGACGAGATCATGACCCAGCTTGCTTATACGCGCGGCTGGGGAGCAAAATTCGTAATCCCGATACCCGAGCTGACGGTTGTCTGAGGACAAGGCTGAAGGAGAGCGCTCTGCTACGTCTGGCACTACCGGCCGCGGACGGCCCGCTCAGTCTTCTCTGCCTCGGCGCGCATTCCGACGACATCGAGATCGGCTGCGGCGGCACCGTGTTGCGGCTGATCGTGGAGAATCCGGGCATCCGCGTGCGCTGGATCGTCTTCAGCGCGACTGCCCAGCGTCTCGCCGAAGCGCAAGCAAGCGCGGCGGCTTTCCTTGCCGGCAGCACCTCTCAAGTCGAGATCCTAAAATTTCGAGACGGCTATTTCCCGGCCGAGCGCGCCGCCATCAAGGACCGTTTCGAAGCCCTGAAGCAGGAGGTCAAGCCCTCGCTCATCCTCACGCACTGGCAGGGCGACGCGCATCAGGATCATCGATTGATCTCAGAGCTCACACACAACACTTTTCGCGATCATTTGATGCTTCAATACGAGATCCCGAAATACGACGGCGACCTTGGCAATCCAAACTTGTTCGTGCCGCTGAGCCGTGCGCAGCTTGCCGCAAAATGCGATCTGCTTCTTGAGCATTTCGCCACGCAGCGCGGCCATAGCTGGTTCAGCGCCGAAACCTTTCAAGCTCTCGCGCGGCTGCGCGGCATCGGCTGCAATGCGCCGGAAGGCGTTGCCGAAGCCTTCTATGCAACCAAGCTCGTTTTATGAGCGCAGCCCGGCGAAGGCCGGCCAGGAACGATCTTGCTCGCTGATAACCGAGACCGGCAACGGCCAGTCAATCCCGAAGGCAGGATCGTCATAGCGACAGCCCGCCGAAGCCTGAGGCGCATAGAATTCGGAGATCTGATAGAGGATCTCGGCATCGTCGGTGAGCGTCTGAAAGCCGTGCGCAAACCCGACCGGGACATAGAGCGCGCGGCGATTCTCGGCGCTCAGCTCAAAACCCTCCCATTTGAGATAGCTGGGCGAGCCTTCCCGCAAGTCGATGATCACATCAAAAACCGCGCCACGCACGACGCGCACGATCTTGACCTCTTCATGCGGCGGACGTTGAAAGTGCATGCCGCGCAAAGTGCCGCGCGCAGCGTTGAAGGAGAGGCTCTCCTGCGCAATTCGGGCCACAAGCCCGGCCGCCTCGATCTCGCGCTGACACCAGAGGCGCGCGAAGAATCCGCGCGCATCGCTGTGCGGCTCGATCAAGATCAGCCGCGCGCCCTCAAGGCTCGTCGCATCGAAGATCAAAGCGCGGGCTCTTGGCTGTCGCTATCAATTGATGTCTGCCAGTAGAAATCCTTGTCGATCTGCCTGGTGGCGATGAGATGCTTAAGCTGCTTGAGACGCGTGAAACCGCGATGCTCGAACATCTCTGTGTCGAAGCCGATCGAGCCGAACACCTGATGCAGCTGCCGCGCGCCGCGCTCGGCTGACCAATGGCACTTGAATCCCGCAAGATGCTTGGCGATCTTTTGGAAACCGACGCGATAGCTACGATTGTCGCCGCTCGGCGCGCCGAAGCTCACCGTGCAGCCTTCGAAAACCTGGCCGACAATCTCGGCGACCTCGCGGATCCGGTAATTCTGCTCATCATCACCCACATTGAAAATCTCGTTGTGGATCTTCTCGCGCGGCGCCTCGAGCGCAAGCTGAATCGCCTGGCAGATATCTTCGACATGAACGAGCGGCCGCCACGGCGTGCCGTCGCTCGTCATCTTGATCTGCTTCTCCGTCCAGGCGAAGCCTGCGAGATTGTTGAGCACGATGTCGAAGCGCATGCGCGGGCTCGCGCCGAAAGCCGTCGCATTGCGCAGGAAGGTGGGCGTAAAATTGGCGTCGGCGAGCGCCCCCACATCGCGTTCGACCAGCACCTTACAGCGGGCATAGGCGGTCTGCGGATCGGTCTGCGAAGTCTCATCGCGCTCTTTGCCGTCGAGCGCCGCGCCATAAACGCTGCAGGAAGACGTGTAGACGAAGCGGGGCACCCCGGCTTCCTTACAGGCCCGGGCCAGCGACACCGAGCCCTGATGATTGATATCGAATGTGATACGCGGATCATGCTCACCTAAAGGATCGTTCGAAAGCTCGGCGAGATGGACAATGGCATCGAAGCCCTCGACATCACGCGCGGTGAGCTTGCGGATATCCTTGCTGAGCGTGAGCGGATGCGGCCGGCGATCATTATAGAGCCAGCCGTCGCGGTAAAAGCCGCAATCGACGCCTGTGACGCTGTAGCCGCGCTCGATCAGCCGGGGTGCCAGCACCGAGCCGATATAGCCGTCTGTGCCCGTGATCAGTACTCGCATGCCCGCCATGATGGTCCCCTGCTACTCGAGATCCTACGAACGCCCGTTTCACCGGCCTTCTGCCGGTTTCCAATTTCGTATGCCGATTGAAGCTCAGCCGGGCCAAGCATACCATGTCCGGAAGTTCGCGGGGCCGGCCAGCTGGGGACAAAACGCTGATGATTTCTACCAACGCCCCCAAAGGCACGAAGTTGCCGGTTGTGGAGTGGCGCATATGAAGGTCGTTCTATTTTGCGGCGGGCTCGGCACGCGTCTCAGGGAATATTCCGAGACGATCCCCAAGCCGCTTGTGCCGCTCGGCTATCGCCCGATGCTCTGGCACATCATGAAATATTACGCCCATTTCGGGCATAAGGATTTCATCCTTTGCCTCGGCTATAAGGGCGATACGATCAAGCAATATTTCCTCGACTATGACGAGTGCCTTTCAAACGACTTCGTCTTGAGCAATGGCGGCAAGACCATCGAGCTTCTTCGCACCGACATCGAGGATTGGCGCATCACCTTCGCCGACACCGGCATCAACGCGAATATCGGTATGCGCCTCAAAGCCGTCGAGCATTTCGTCGGCAGCGATGACATCTTCCTCGCCAATTACAGCGACGGACTCAGCGACGCCAACCTCAACAAGCTGATCTCTGAATTCAAGGCGCGCGGGGCGGTCGCCACTTTCCTCTCCGTACGCCCCAGCTATAGCGGCCATTTCGTCCGCCGCGACGCCACCGGGCGCATCACCTCGATCGACGATGCCGTCAAATCCAACGCTTGGATCAATGGCGGCTTCTTCGTCCTGTCGCGCGAGATCTTCAAATATATCAAGCCGGGCGAGGAGCTGGTCGAAGAGCCGTTCAAGCGGCTGATTGACGAAGGCAAGCTTTTCACGGTCGAATGTGACGGCTTCTGGCGCTGCATCGACACGTTCAAGGATCTGCAAACCATGGAGGGCTTGCTCGCCAAAGGCGTCGCCCCTTGGGAAGTTTGGCGCATGGAACGCCCGCCACCGAGCCGCTAGGCGACGGGCGCGAGCAGCTGAGCCTGGAAAAGCGCGTCGGCTGCGGCGCGTATCTTAGTGAAGGGAAGATCCGCCCGCTCGGCCATGTCGAGCAAAGTGTGTTCGCCATCGGCGAGATTGAGCACCCAAAGAAGCGTCATGGAATCAAAGGCCGGCTGGGCCGCCCCGCCCATGGTCGCATAGAGCCCGCGCCGGCCGAGCTGCGGCTCGCCCTTGGGATTGAGGCTCTCATAGAGCGCCTCGCCTTCAATGACGGCGACAATCTTCTCAAGCACCGAAAGCGAGTGCTCCAGGCTCTCGGGGCGAAGCAGCGAGAGATTGTCGGCCGAGCTGTGATATTCGGGATATTCGCCATTGGGCGTACGCATCAGGCAGCCGACCGGCAAATTGTAGCCCGGTGAGCAATACTGCCGCTCGTCATATCCGTAAGGGATGAAATCGCGAAGCGAGTGCGCGACGCCGTCGTGGCGCAGCACATGCGCGGCGATGCGGTCGATCACGGCATTGCCGCGCCGGCTGCGCTTATAGGTCATGCCGCCGGCATCACCTAGGCAGGAGAGCACAAGGCCGTGGCGAATATCGGCGACTTTATCTTCATTGCGCGCGAGCCAGGTGATCGAGCCGATCGTGCCGGGGATGAACAGAAAGCGATAGCTACGCCTAAGCTTCCGGCCGAGCAGCGAGCGCGCCAGCTGGATTGCGACGGCAATGCCGGAAAGATTGTCGTTGGCGAGCGAGGGATGGCAGCAATGGCAGGAGAACAGGACTGTCTCTTTGGTTTCCCCGGCGATCAAGCATTCGCCGTAGCTCAACGCGCCTTCGGTCAAAGAAAAGTTCGATGACGACACGGTATTGCGGATCAGTGAGCGCATCGAGTTGCGCCCGCGTCACACAAAACCCCCAAGCCTCGTTGTAGTAGGAGGTCCTGTAGGGAATCCATTCAGGATGCTCCTGCGAGATGAAGAGATGGCGCTTCAGCTCTTCAAGCGACAGGACCGCGTCGATCGGCGTGCTATACTGAAGAATGTGCAGATTGTTGGCGCGGAAGTCGACAACACGAGCGCCGTCCATTCGCGCGATATAAGCATCTTTAATGTTCCACTCGCGCGGCACCGTCCAATCGAGCACGGGCGTGCCCGAGGGCACCTCGCTCATCGTGAGCGGGATATTCCGGCCGATAATGCGCAAAGTCTCGCGCAGGCCGCTACCCGTGATACTGCGGCAGATCGGAAACAGCTCCGCCGCAAGGCGCATCATCTCTGCGCCGGCCTCAGATGCCTCGCCGTCGCGCGCTGTCATAGAACCTCAAGCGAAAATGGCGAGGCTGTGGGCCGAACGGCGGGCAACGCCTCTCATCGCACTTGCAACCTCTCACATGGGGTATGGCCGCGGCCCTCGCCACAATCAAGAACGCCGCTGCGATGGCCATTTCAGCCTGATTTAGCCTGGTCCACCTCCCGAGGGCAAATATAGTTGGCTTTCTTAGGCCGCCCCGGGGCAGCGCGTGATCGCTCACGATGGATTGAGGCCCCGCGCTCTTCCGCTGTGGCAGGCTTGCCATAGATAGCACTGGGTGCCGCCGTTAATCTCTTGCCCGCGCGACTCAAGAAGACCGGGTTCCGCGGCAGATCTAGGCAATCCGGCGCTGGCCAGCGAAGAGCCCAACCAAAAGAACCATGCGATCTCTGCCATCATCGACCCTTGCCCTGAGCCTGATCGCGCTTTGCATGCTCGCCGCTTGCGATCGCGCACCCAAGCTGATCTCGCGCGAGGACCTGTTCGGCGCGCCGGCACGCTATCAGTTCCGGCTCTCGCCCGATGGCAAAGAGATGAGCTATCTCGCGCCTGTGGGCGGCATTCTCAATATCTGGGTCGGCCGCCGCGGCGATTTTGGCACGGCGCGCGTGATGACGCACGATCAGGTTGCCGGCATCTATGAGCATAGATGGGCGATGGACGGCGCAACCATTCTCTACCGCGCCGATCCGACCGGCAATCAGAATTGGCACATCTATGCGCTCGATGTTGGAACCGGCCGATCAAAGGACCTAACGCCGTTCGGCGGTATCCAGGCATCAATTCTGCAGTTGAGCGCTCAGCACCCCGATGAAATTCTCCTGACGATCAACCGGCGCGATCCGCGCTTTGGTGATGTTTACAGAGCGAACATCAAGACTGGCGTGCTCACGCTCGTTGAACAGAACACTCGATTCTCAGGCTTCATCGCCGACAATGATCTCAATCTACGCTTCGCAACCGCGCCAACCGATGACGGCGGTATGCTACTGTTCGAGAAGACCGCGAAAGGCTGGCAGCAATGGGGCGCGGTGCCGCCTGAGGATGCGCTCAGCTTTCGCTTTCTCACCTTCGACAACACGAATCGGCGCGTTTACATGGTCGATTCACGTGGCCGCGATACGACAGCGCTCACGCGCTATACACCGTCGACGGGTGAACTCGAGATCCTCGGCCAGGGTGACAAGGCGGATATTTCAAGCGTGCTGCTCCAACCGACATTGCACACCGCGCAAGCCTTCTCGGTCGACTATGAGCGCCGCGCCTGGAAGGTCGTAGATCCCTCCATTGAAGACGATTTGAAGGCGCTTTCGGCTGCGGCTGGGCCGGATGGAGATTTCGACATCGTCAATCGCACGCGCGACGATTCGATCTGGGCCGTGCATATGGACAAGACATCGAAGCCCGGCGCCTATTATCTCTACAACACCAAGACGCGGCAGCTGAGCCTCTTGTTCGATACACGCCCGGCGCTCAAGCATGCCTCGCTCGTGCCGATGCATACCGCAGTGATCAAAGCACGCGACGGGCTCAATCTCGTCGCGTACTACTCGTTGCCGGCCAAGGCTGACCGCAATGCCGACGGCAAGCCCGAGCGAGCAAGCCCCCTCGTTCTGATCGTGCATGGCGGGCCCTGGACGCGCGATCACTATGGCTTCGATGAATGGCACCAATGGCTCGCCAATCGTGGTTACGCCGTCTTGTCGGTGAATTTCCGCGGCTCGACTGGCTTCGGCAAAGCCTTTGTCAATGCCGGAGACCGCCAATGGGGCGATGCCATGCTGCATGATCTCGACGATGCCGCGGCATGGGCGATTGATCGCGGCATTGCCGACCCCAAAAGGATCGCCATTATCGGCGGGCATTATGGCGGCTACGCCGCACTCGCCGAGCTTGCCTTTGCGCCCGGCAAATATGCCTGCGGCATCTCGGTGGGCGGCCCGTCAAATCTCGTCACCATGATGCGCGACTTGCCGCCTTATTGGACGAGCATGCGCGATATCCTGCAGCACCGGGTAGGCGATCCTCAAACGCCGGACGGGAGCGCGCTGTTGCGCGCTCAGTCGCCTGCCCTGCATGCCTCATCGATCACGCGTCCTCTGCTCGTCGTGGAAGGCGCCAAAGATCCGGAGGTAAGCGAAGACGATACGCAGGGGCTCGTGCACACGCTTCAGAAAGACGGCGTTCCGGTGACCTATGTGCTCTACCCGGACGAAGGCGCTTCTCTGGCACGGCCGGCCAACCAGCTGGCGTTCTACGCGATCACTGAGAGCTTCCTTGGCAAATGCCTCGGCGGCGCAGCCGAGCCGATCGGCAATGCGCTCAAAGGCTCTTCGGCTCAAATCGTCGAAGGCGCGGATTATGTGCCCGGCCTTGCAAAGGCCATGGCTGCGGCTGTCAGCGCCGCCTCCCATGCGCATTAGTGCGCTGCACCCTGTTAACCGATGCATGAACGCACTTTAATCCGCAGCCTCTCCGCGCGATGATTGGCCATGACCGAAGCGCAAGACCTGATCGTCGCCGATATCGGCGGAACCAACGCCCGCTTTGCCATCGCCGATGCGCAAGGCCGAGGCCTCGCGCACCTCAAGAGCTTCAAGACCAGCGGATTCGGCACTTTCGAGGCCGCGCTCGGCGCCTATCTGCGCACGCTTGATGCGTCGGCGCCACGCGTCATCTCGATTGGCGCAGCCGGCCCACTAGCGCGCGGCAAGATCCACTTGACCAATCTCGATTGGACGATCGATCCGGCATCGCTCACACATGCTTTCGGCATCAAGACCGCGATGTTGGCGAATGATCTTGTCGTGATGGCAGCCGGCATCTCGCATGCGCCTCTGACAGCATTCGAAGCGCTTTCCGGTCCACTGGCGAAAGATGCGTTTCGCTCTCTGGTTATTGCCATTGGCACCGGCCTCGGCGTTGCTTGGTATGAGCGCGCGGGCGGCAGCGTTATGGTGCACCCGACCGAAGCCGGCCACATGCGTTTCGCGCCCAGCGGTGCCGCGGGCATCGGCCTTGTCCTGGACGCCGAGAAAACAGGACGTGCCCTCAGCTTCGAGAACGTCATCTCGGGCTCCGGTATCAAGCACGTTTACGCCTCAATGCGTGGAGACGCGCCAGCTTATGAGAATTCAGAGGGCATCTTCCTGGGCGCCGAAAGCGGCTCAAATCCGGCTGCACGCAATGCTTTGACGCTTGTCACCTCCGCGCTTGCAACATTCGCGCGCGATCTCATGTATGTCTTAGGCGGTGTTGATGAGATCATATTCGCCGGCGGTCTCGGGCGCAGGCTCAAGCGTGAGCTGCAAAGTGAAAGCTTCCTTAGTGAATTGAGAGCTGCCGATGGCGGGCCGCTCGATTTCTCCAAGGTCGGCGCGCGCCTTGCGCGCGACGATAAATTGCCGCTCATGGGGGCGGCACATCTTGCGCTTGGCTCGGTTGAGTTCGATTATCCACCGGTGAACGACTTGAAATGACGCGGCCAAAAGTTTTCATCACGCGCCGTTGGCCGAATGCGGTCGAACGGCATTTCGCCGAGCGTTATGCGCTGACGCTCAATGAAAGCGATGTGCCGTTGACAAGCGCGACAGCTTTCCGCCGCACTCAAAGAGTGCGACGCGCTTTGCCCAACTGTAACCGATCGCATCACGGCGGATATGCTTGACGGCGCACGCGCGAAAATCATTGCGAATTACGGCGTCGGCTTCAGTCACATCGATGTAGCCGCATGCGCGCGCGGCGGCATCCTCGTCACCAACACGCCGGATGTGCTCACCGACGCAACCGCCGATCTCGCCATAACCCTGATTCTGATGGCTGCGCGCCGGGCCGGCGAAGGCGAGCGTGAGGTGCGCGCCGGCAACTGGACCGGCTGGCGGCCGACGCACATGATCGGCACGCAAGTAACCGGCAAGACACTCGGAATTATCGGCTTTGGCCGCATTGGTAAGGCGGTCGCCCGTAAGGCCCATCATGGCTTCGGCATGCGCATTCTCTATCACACGCGGCATCCGGAGGATGATCAAACCGAAGCCGAGCTCAACGCGAGCTATTGTTCTGACGTGGCCGATCTTCTTCGCCAATCGGATTTCGTTTCGCTTCACTGCCCCGGCGGTGCGGCGACACGCCATCTAATAGATCAAGCGATGTTGGATTGGATGAAACCGACGGCCTTCCTCATCAACACAGCGCGCGGCGAGGTGGTCGATGAAGCAGCGCTGATATCAGCCCTACAGTCCCGTGCAATCGCAGGCGCGGGCCTTGATGTCTACGAACAGGAGCCGCGCGTGCCCGAAGCGCTCCGAAGCCTCGAAAATGTCGTGCTGTTGCCGCATCTCGGCAGCGCGACGGCTGAGACTGCGCATCGCCATGGGCATGCGTGTTGCGGATAATCTCGATGCATTCTTTTCCGGCCGCCCGCCCCGCGACCGGGTCGCTTGATGTTCAGCGCGGACCAGAGACGAGCTTGAGCACTCGCGCGCCGCGATGAACGCTGCCGGAGGATTTTATGTCGGACGGTCGAGGGCTTTTATCGACCCACTCGCTGCGCAATCTCGGCTTGCACATCGGCGCCGCACGTACGGCAGTGGTCGGCATTTGCGGAGCACAAGGCACGGGCAAATCGACGATTGCGGACTTTCTGAAATTGCTGCTGAAGTGCAGGGACTGAAGACGGCTGTCCTTTCAATTGACGATCTCTATCTGACGCGGGAAGAGCGCGAGAAACTCGCGCGTGAAATGCATCCGCTGCTCAAGACCCGCGGCCCGCCGGGAACGCACGATGTGGCAATGGGCATGCGAACTTTCTCGACCGGTTGAGCGCTGCCGGACCGGCGCAGACTACGCTCATTCCGCGCTTCGATAAATCAATCGATGACCGCGCGCCGCAATCAGCATGGACTTCATTCACCGGGCAGCCGGATATCATTCTGTTCGAAGGGCTGGTGCGTCGGCGCACGGCCGCAAGCGCGTCCGAGCTCGCTGAACCGATCAACGCGCTTGAGCGCGAGCGAGACAGCGCAGCGGCATATGGCGCCGCTATGCGAACGACTGCCTGGCCGGCCGCCTATCAAGATTTGTTCAGGCGCCTCGATCTTCTCGTCGTCCTGAGCCGCCGAGCTTCGATCAAGTGCTCGAATGGCGCGCGCTGCAGGAAGACAAGTTGCGCAAGAAGGTGCCCGACGGCACGCATCTCATGTCGCACGAGGAAATCGCCATTTCATCATGTATTACGAGCGCGTCACGCCGCAACATCATGGCCGAGATGCCGGCGCGTGCCGATTGGGTGCTGGAAATCGCCGCCAGCCATGCCATAACTGCGCTGCGCTCACGATAAGGGAAAATCGATGCGCAAGGTCCCCGCCAAAGGGTGTTGCCTTCCATTCCCCATTCAGCTGGCGAAAGCGCTCCTTCACGCGCGACTCAAGCCGTCGTCAGCCAGACCGGCATCATCTCGCCGACCTGCGCAAGATAGCCGCCGGTGCGCGTGTGGCATTTCTGCGTCATCGTCTGGCGCCCCGGTCACATAATTTGTCAGCGCGCCAATAACGATCTCTGCAATGCGCGCTTCAGGACCAGCCGCCATCATCTCGCCCTTGCCCGAAAGCGCCGCATAGCCATGCCCGGCATCGAGCAGCCCGAAGAACGCCTCCCGGAGCCCGCCTCGCTTTCAAGCGCGAGATGGATAAAGTCGTGCTCCAGGCAGCTCCTGGTTTCTAGCAATAGGGTCTCGCTTGCTGCCATCCGCTCTCGCATATTGAAGCTGGTGATGTGTTGGCGAGATGCGCTTCAGCGAGAGTGTAAGCATGGGTCATCAACTGAATTGCTCGTGCGCGCGCTTGACACTGCGGGCATAAGGCTTCAAGCCGAACCAAGTGATCACCAGAGAGACCGGATTAATCACCAGCGCGACCAGCATGATCGAGTATCTCAGATCCGTTTCATTGTGGAATACGAAATCCGTGAACAAGGCCACGAAAGTCGGCGCGAATGCAGCGGAGAAATTGAAGATCAGCAGATTGAGCGAGTTGATCTGCCCGCGCATCTGATTGGGCATGATCAATTGCAGCGCTGCCGCGCCGGGCCCGGCCCCCACCGAGACAAGGAACGAATTGAACGCCATCAGGCCGAGCGCCAGCCATGGGCTTGGGCTCAAGGGATAGAGAATGCTAGTCGGCAGCGTGATCAGAGCCGTGATGAGCGCAAGGCGCAAATTGCAGTCCCAGATATTCTTGCGCGTCCAGCGCGCGAAAGGCGGCCGCCGAGCCACACGCCGGCAGGCGCCGCAACGAGCAAAATGAGACCTTGCGCAAGGCCGATTTGCGGAATCGACCATTCGTAGGTGCGCCGGAAGAACTCCGGCAGCCAGGCCGCCGCGCCAAGGCCGAGCGAGCGGATACCCATGCCGACAAAGATCGGGCCGAAGCACGCCCAATCGTCGGCGATATATTTGATCACCTGGCCGATCGGCATTGAATTCTGTGCCCCGGCGGCGGCTGGAGAGATCTTCATACGGCCGCGGCGCGCCGGCTCCTTGATCGTCAAATGATCAGAAGCGCAACCAGAAGGCCCGGCAAGCCGACAATGACAAACGCCCATTGCCAAGGATGCAGCACGCCGATCCCTGGTATGACCGTGTCATGCATATGCGAGACGAGGCCGATCACTTGACCGCCGACGATAAGCGCGATGCCCGAGCCATAGCTGACGCCAAGACCCAGATACCCGGTTGCCATCGCCAGCTTTTCGCGCGGGAAACTGTCGGTCAGGATCGAATACGAGGCCGGCGAAAACGTCAACTCGCCAGCACCCACGCCCATGCGCGCAAAGAACAATTGCCAATAGCCCTGCGCGATACCGCAGAACGCCGTCATCAAGCTCCACACTGCAAGGCCGACAGTGACAATAACCTTCCGGCTGCCCGATCCGCAAGCCGCGCGACCGGCAAGCTGGAAAACGCATAGATGCAGACAAAGGCGAGGCCGAGCAGAAAGCTGACCTCGGTGTCGTTCAGATGCATATCGGCTTTGATCGGCCCGATCATCAGCGTCATGATTTGACGATCGAGAAACGAGAACATCATCGCAAAAGTGAGAATGTTCAGCGTGTACCAGGCCTGCGTTGTGCTCGGCCAGGGAGCGTCGGCGGGTTTTGCTTCGCCGGAGGCGCCTGATTGCGCCGGCACAGCAGGCATGTCCCGCTCGCTGAGAGGAATGTCGGCCATCTGCTCTCCCTGGTCGCGAGCTTTTCCTGCTTTTTTGCAGGCCTTATGGCCCGTGCGGCGTCTCGCTTGGGAAGCATCCTAGCCATCACGAGCTGGCAATGGGAAGAGCTTGTGGCAAGCGCCTTGAGCATTGCCCATAGGGCGGGAGCTGGAACCGCGATGATGCTTTGTACAATGGCGCGCGTGAGATCCGCCGGCCGCCAACCGTGATTTCCTGTCAGGGCACCGGTCACCTTCTCGACACCCCCTCATGAAGGAAATTGTCAGAGATTTACGGCGACAATTTGCATTGCCGAAGTGTCACGTGTTGCAGTGTTCACACCGCATTCATCGCGCTCGCCGCCATGTAGCGCGATGTCTCAACACCCCCGATTGCTCGCGTTAAAGACGGCGGTTCCGCCACATGTGTTGGACCAAAAGCTCGTCGCAGAGCGCGCACGGCATTTGTTCCGCGAACGCGGCGACATTGATCGTCTCTTACCGATCTTTGAAAACACGGGGATTGCACGACGCTATTCCTGCGTGCCGATCGATTGGTATATCGAACCGCATGGCTGGAAGGATCGAACGCAGCTCTACGTCAACAACGCGCTCGCGCTCTTGGAAGAAGTAGCGCGCGCATGCCTTAACGAAGCGGGCCTCGACATCGCCGAGATCGACGCCATTGTCACCGTCTCCACGACCGGAATCGCAACGCCGAGCCTTGATGCTTTGCTGATTGAACGCATGGGGCTAAGACGCACTGTGCAGCGGCTACCGATTTTCGGTCTTGGTTGCGCCGGCGGGGTGATCGGTCTGGCGCGCGCCGCAGATCTGGCGAAAGCCATGCCAGCGAGCCGCGTGCTGTGTCTTGTCGTCGAGCTGTGCGGGCTGACCTTCCGCAAAGCCGACCTTTCCAAGAGCAATATCGTCGCTGCGGCATTGTTCGGCGACGGCGCGGCAGGCGCAATTCTCTCAACCCGCGGCGACGGGCCGGCGCTGGCTGCGCACGGCGAACACACATGGCCAGGCTCGCTCGATATCATGGGCTGGCAAGTCGAGGAGGATGGGCTCAAAGCGCTGTTCTCGCAAAGCATACCCTCGCTCGTTGCGCGCGAGTTTCGTGCGGCCACGCTGAATTTCCTGCGCACTAACGACATGTCCTTGTCCTCGATCAACGCCTTTGCCTGCCACCCAGGCGGCGCCAAAGTGCTCGATGCACTTGAAGACGCGCTCGATTTTGTGCGCGGCGATCTTTCGGAGAGCCGCGCCGTTCTTCGTGACTACGGTAATATGTCGGCCGTGACGGTTCTGTTCGTCCTCGAGCGCATGCTGCCAAAGGGCTTGCTGCCGCGCACGTTAATGACTTCACTCGGCCCCGGGTTTACTGCCGCCTTTCAGCTGATCGAGAGCTCATGATCGCCGCTTATACGATCGTCGCACTCGTCGCGCTTCAACGGATTGCCGAGCTCGTGCTCTCCACCCGCAACACGCGCGCGCTTATTCGTCGAGGCGCGGCCGAAGTCGAGCAGGGCCACTACCCGCTCATCGTCCTCTTCCACGTGACATGGCTTGCGGCGATCGCTCTGTGGCTGCCGGAGCCTGCGATCATCCATGCGATTCCACTGGCTTTTCTGATTTCGCTCCAACTCGCGCGGGTCTGGGTTATTGCGACGCTCGGCCCTTATTGGACGACACGTGTGATAACACTCGAAGGCGCTCCGCTGGTGAAACGCGGACCTTATCGCTTCATGCGCCACCCCAATTATCTCGTCGTCGCGCTCGAGGTGTTCTGCCTGCCGCTCGTCTTCGGCGAAACGGACGTTGCACTTATTTGCGGCGGCATCAATCTCGCCCTTCTTGCCTGGCGGATTAGAATTGAGGATGCGGCGCTCGGCACGCGGCGCGCTGTTGGCGAACCCGCCAGCGACACTCCAATCTACAGCTGACACGAAGATACGCTGCCTGCGCCAGCCTTATTTGTAGAGCGGGATCCGCGCGATGCGATCGTCGATTTCTTTGACTTGCTTGCGGTAAGCCGCTGAATTGACATCGCCATAGCGCGCCCTGAATTCGGCTTCCTTCAAATCCTCAGGAAAATCGGTGATCTTGGGAAAGAACCTGCCTTCAGAGGTTGAATTGGCAAGCGCAACTTGAAGCTTGCGCGCCGAAGCATCCGAAGCCACGGCGACCTCACCCAGGCGCACGCCAGTGTGATCCGCGGCGAGATCGCCAAAGCTGAACCCCTCACTGCCCTGCGAATCCGAAAGCTCTTTAGCCTCGCCGAGCTCGTTCGCAAACCCCGTCCCGCCGGCGACCTGCAAGCCGGCCGACGTTATGAAGTGCTGCACCCAGTCATTGCGTCCTTGGATATAGACGTGATCGATGCTGGGTTGAATATTCTCGAGCCCGCCCCTCTTCACATCGCTCAGAAGCTGCTCAAAGTGACTGTCGCCGAAATAGATCGCAAGGGCGAGAATGAGCGCGCGATTTTCCTCGACCGGATTACCGAGAAGCGAGCGTGACTTTGCGAGCGCAAAGGTCGGCCCCATGAATTCAGCGAGCGAAACTTTCCTGCCGTAGCCAAAGTCCTGGCCGAGCTGCACAAGCTTCACATAATAAGCTCTGATCGTACTCATGCCGGCGACTTGTATCGCGCGGCGCGCTGCCGTCTTGACATCGGCGACTAGGGTGGGCGGCGGCCTGAACGCCACGGTTACGGTATTGCCGGTTATCCTGAGCGATCTGACACTGGCAATCATCTCTTTGCCTTTATCCGCTCCAATCATGACATTGATCACGGCCGCGATCGCGGGCTTAACCAGACCGGCAGGCAATGGCAGGTGTCCGATGGATAGCGATTTGACATCAAATCCCGTCGCAGATGGGCCGACGCTTGCGCGAATGTTGAGGTAGTGACCGAACGGAAAGTCCGGGATCGGCAGCGCAAACGTGCCGAGCGCGGTGATCGTTGAGCGCGTGACTTCGATACGGCCCTTGATGCGAGGAAACGCCGTGAGCCCCGCCGATAGAACGGTATTAAGCTCAGCTTCGGTGGCGACCACCTCAGTTGTCATGTTTGCCGGCATCAGGCGCGGATCGTAGCGCGCCTTCAACGCCTTGGCGTCTTCGACATCGCGCATGAGGATCGGGCTGTTCTCGGCAACGAGCGGATATCGCTGAAGCGTGAGCGCGGCAACAACCAGCGGTGAGGCGATAACGCCGATCACCAAGAGCCAAGCTATCAACCTAAGAAAGCCGCGCATGCCCTTCCCCCGGGGTCAACCATAGCTTTGTTGCCGCTTAGGCGCCAGACGGCGTGCGGCGGCGCGTTCGCCTCCCCGGAGTAGCCCTTAAGACCTTTTCGTGCGGTGCGCTTAAGACCAGGCCGCAACACCCAGCCCTTCGACAACGAAGGCGCTTTTCGATATAGTGGCCGAGGAAAGGGTTCTGACAGTAGCCATGCGTAAAGCTCAAAGCCATTCTGAGAGGGCCTTCGACTCAAGCAAGGCGCTGCCGGCTCCCAGGCGCTCGGCGAGCGGTAAAGATCACTCAAGCAGTGGGGCCTCGGCCCACCATGATGAGCAAATCGACGAGACGATTTGGTCGGTGCGCTGGATATTCCGCGCACGTCAAACAAAGCGCGCCAAGCCGAGGCCAAGCAGCCAGAAAGCGTTCGAACGGCAGATGCACGCGCTGCTCGTATCGATTCTGAGGCTGATCGACCAGCGTGGCAGCGCCGTCATTGCGATCACAGCGGCGACGCATGGCGAGGGCGCCAGCACCATAGCCTCAAGCTTGGCGAGAGTTGCTTCACAGCAGGACTGGTGCCGCGTGGTGCTGATGGATGGCGCGCGCCCACCTCGTAGTATGCGCCCCGATGATTCCACGGATTCCGCGGAAGTACCCGTGCCCGGACAGCACGCCACGAACGAGGTGAAGCTGCCTGCTGTCCTGCAAAACCAGCATGCGCTGGCGGTTTTACCGGCGGCACCGAAAGGCGTGCAATTGCGCAGCCCCGAATCTTTGCGCAAGCTTTACACGACGCTTCGCGAATCCGTCACTCTCGTCATCATCGACTGCCCGCCAGTTACAGAGCCCAACGAGACGACGTCTTTGGCTGCGGCCGCCGATGGTGTAATCCTGGTCGTCGAGGAGAATCACTCACGGATCGCCGTCGTGAAGCGCGCACGCACAGCACTCGAGCGAGCCGGCGCCAAGATCATCGGCGTCGTATTGAACAAGCAAGAGCAAGTCATACCGTCCTTCCTCTACGACAGGATCTAAGCCGCTGCGGCGCAGGATCTCGTGAGAGCTCAAGAAATGTCAGCGCTCAGCCGCCGATGCTTTCTAGGATTGAGCGCTGCTGCGCTCGGTAGCCTTTGTTGGCCGTATTGCGCCCGCGCCGGTGCGGGGCCGGAGATTCCGTCGCTGAAAGCTCTCGCGCAAAGCAAGGGCCTGCACTACGGCTCTGATAGCGACGTCGCAATCGTCCATGCGCCCCCGCAATATGCAGCGCTATTCCTGGCGCAATGCGAGCTTATGGCCCCGATTCTGTCTTGGCGCTACGTCACTGCCGCGACTTCCGAGCATATCGTCTGGGAAGACCCGAATGTCGCTTTCGCGGAGGAGCACAACCTGCCACTTACCGGCGCACATTTCCTTTGGTACGAAGCCCTGCCTCAATGGTTTCTTGCGATAGACGATCGAGCGAGCGCACGGAAGGCCGCGCTTGATCATATTCACCTCATGGCCACGCGCTATGCAGGCCGCGTCTTCTCCTGGAATGTCGTCAATGAAGCTCTTCATCCGAGCGACGGACGGGCCGATGGGCTACGCCGCGGCGCGATGCTTGATCGGCTCGGGCCAGACTTCTTTGACGCCGCATTCCATACGGCCTACGAAGCCGATCCACACGCGCTCCTCACCTATAACGATTACGGCTTCGCTATGGATCGCCGCGATGATCAAGCCAAACGGACAGCGCTTTTGCGCCTTCTCGAAAAGCTCAAGCGTCAGCAAACGCCGATCAGCGCTGTCGGCCTCCAATCGCATCTGAGACTTGATGGATCGCGTTTCGACGCCAAGCTGTACCGGTCGTTCCTGAAAGACGTTGCCGCCTTCGGATACCGGATACTGATCACTGAGCTCGACGTGCTCGACACCAACGCGCCCTCCGGCATCGCCGCGCGCGATGCGGCCGTTGCAGACATGTATGCCCGCTTCTTGGCCGCCGCGCTCGATGAGCCGATGGTGACCTCGGTGGTGACCTGGGGACTGTCGGATCGTTACACTTGGCTCACACCAAGCTCATCAAAACGCTTTCGCCGCGCCGACGGCCTACCGGCCCGTCCGCTACCCTTTGATGAGACGCTTGCGCCCAAGCCCGCTTTCTGGGCGATTGCCAATGCTTTCAAGAATGCGCCGACACGATAAGCCGGAGCTAGGCCGGGCCGGTCGTCCCCCAGTATTGCGCTGCAAGTTTGGCATGGAGCATCCGCAGCGCCACCCGAAACGCGACGGCATCAAAGCGTTCTTTGATCGTCCGGCGCGCTGCCGCGCCGAGCCGCACAGCTTCCTCTGGATTTCAGCATCAACCACCCAATCGATTGAGTCAGGCCGGCAATATCCCCTGGCTCGATCAGAAGACCGTTCACGCCGCTCTCGATAAGCGACGGGATGCCGCCGACCGGCGTGGAAATCACTGGCAAGCCGTATGACATAGCCTCAAGCAGCGCCATCGGCAGCCCCTCCATATATGAGGCCAACACGAAGACGTGCGTGCCCGATAGAATTTCATCGCGGCTCTTGGCGTCGATCCAACCTGGCAGTTGGACACGCGATCCAATACCGAGCTCATCAGCGAGCGAGCGGGCTCGCTCGATCTCGCCGTCGCCTGCAAGATAGAGCTCGCAAGCTTCGCCAAGCTGCGCACAGGCGTGCATCAGATCCCAGGTACCTTTGCGCTGCCAGAGCCGGCCGAGACAGGTGATTTGCCGGACACCGGCCTTCAACCAATGCGCCTCCTTGAGGGCGGGCGGAATCGCAACAGCATTTGGAATAACAACGACATCCACTTGCGGCACGATCTTCTTGAAGAACTCTTCCCATTCAGAGGACAACACCACAACAACGTCGGTTTTGCGCAGTACGGTGCGCACGAAAAGACGTCCAAGCAGTCCGACATTGCTTTCATAGAAGCTTCGAAATCCTCCGCCATGCATATGAAGGATGATCGGTTGCTTGAACAGATCGATCGTCAGTATACAGATGCTCTTTCGCATCCAGCTGCCATACGACGCTGAGTGGACGTGGTAGATTGCGCGCCTGCCATAGATGAGACTCTTGAGGAGCGATAGCCACCCGGCGATGAATGTCGTAATCCGCTTGAGGACCGAGCCGTCGCAGTGCGTTACAATGTGCGAGAGTTCTTCTTCCGCGTCATCGAAAATGACGTCAAGCACGGCAGATATACCGCCGCGCGTCTCAAGACTCGTGCCGACATGAACGACGCGATAAGCCAACACCTACATCCGCGGCAATATGAAAGGCGACTTACCCGCTACCGTCTTCTCCAGCTCGGCTACGAACTTGATGTCGAGCTTGACGCTGCCGGGAATTCTTGCGCCGCGCTTTGGCAAGAATTTCAGCTGCCGCTTGTGGCGAGCCGCCACTTGCCGACTCGATCAGAATATACACATGATCAAGTGCGTCCTGTACCATTTGCATGCGCCCGTAATGCTCCAACCCCCGCGGTATATGATTGAGCCCGATTAGCTTTTCACCGCTGGGCGTATTCAATGCTTCGTTTAGGCGTCCGGAGATCTCCGAAAACGTCGCGTAACCATTGGCAATTTCCCGTATATCTTGATCCTCAAGCTCGATGAAGTCCCCGGTACGATATCGAATGAGGACCTGCGCGGAATTGTTATAACTCGTCCCGACAATCTCGTAGACCTTACCGCCGTCAATCCCGTAATCACCTTCGACGGGGATGAGCTCCGTGAATCGATAAGCAGGGTGAAACAGGAATTTGCCGGGCTCCAGCGAATAAGCGAAAGCAACGCGCTCGCCCTGGCCGTAATAGTCGATCACCTCGGCGCAAAGCACTCGTGCAATAAGCTCGCGCGATGGCATGGGAAGGCTCTCCGACGAGCACACAACCAGTGGAATGTGAAATTTTTCGCCGGCAGCTTCGACGAGATTGGCAAAGTGCTCCGCGGTCGTCGGATAGGCGTAGATAATGTCCGGCCGGTAACTCTTGAGTTCAGAAAGATAGTCCTTGAGATTCGTAGCGTTGAGATGATTGACAGAAAAACTCAGAATGTTTGAAGCGATCTTCCGCCAGAAGGGGGGATCGGCGTCGTCCATCGGCTTGATGTCATTGGCGCGAAACCAAGCAACCCGCTCTGAGCGAAACTTGTGGCCCGCGAGCGACACAACCCAATCGATCATTGCCGATTTAAAAATAACGGATGGAAGTGAACGGCTGAGCTCGAGCGATAACCCACTTGTGCCGCTTGTCTGCTTCTTTGCGGTGGGCAAGACGCCTCCGAGTCTATATGCCGCGTAATTCTGTCGTATGAGATCCTTGCTTAGCAGCGGCATGTTCTCAAACGCAGTTGCGTTCGGGTAAGCAACTGGTAACCGGCGCGCCCACCGCATCGGCTTCCTCAAACTTTCCTTTTGAAAGATCAACAGCTCTTCAGGAGCGGACCTTGACACTCTTTCGATCAGCGCGCGGTCTCTCTCATAGAGAGGTGGCAAGCGTTTAACAACTTCGTCGAGATTAAGCATTCGGATCATTCCACGGCCCTGAAGCGAAGTCTACAAAATCCCTCGCCCCAATGCCTTCTGGAGCGTGATTTGCGCCAGCGAAAAGTGGTGCCTTCGCCTCAATCCAAACGGTCAATGGTCGGAAAGGCCCAACACCCGTTGCCGGCTGTGCGTCCACAAACCGCATCGTCTTAATCCGGACTGCGCATCAACTGAAATCATCCTTTAACTTGACTCAAATCTCGTACAGACACGTTCGAGGCAAAATCCATTCGCTTCACATCCGCTGCAAAATGAACGGCGACTTTCCGGCCGTCGTCTTTTGAAGCTCCTTGACGAACTTCACATCGAGCTGCATCGTACGCGGGATCTTGAGACGCGCTTTGGCAAGGATTTCCGCCGTCGCTTCGCACGAGCCCCCGTCATTTGACTCGATCAGAATATACACATGATCTATCGCATCCTGCATCAATTGCATGCGGCCATATTGTTCGAGACCGCGTGGGATGTAATTGAGCCCAACCAGCTTCTCACCCCCCGGCGTGTCCAAGACCTCATTTAGTCGTCCCGAGATCCCCTCAAACGTCACGTAGCCGTTTGCTACATCTGTGACATTCGCGTCGGGCGGCAACTCGATGAAATCGCCGGTACGGTAACGAACAAGAACTTGCGCAGAATTGTAGTAACTCGTACCGACAATCTCATACACTTGACGATTGTTTCCGCAATCGCAGTCGGCTGGAATTAACTCCGTGAATCCATAAGCAGGATGGAACCGGAATTTGCCGGGCTCCAGCGAATAAGCGAAAGCAACGCGCTCGCCCTGGCCGTAATAGTCGATCACCTCGGCGCCGAACGCTTCGGTGATAAGCGCGCGCGCGCAAAGCGGCAGCCCCTCCGACGAGCACACGACAAGAGGAATGCGAATCTTCTCGCCGGCGGCAAGAGCCAGCTTGGCCAAATGTGCAGCCGTCAGCGGATAAGAGTAGATGATGTCCGGACGATAGCTTTTGAGCTTTGCGAGATAGTGTCTGACATTCTTCGCATTGAGATGATTGACCGAGAAACTCAGAACATGCGGTGCCGTACGCTTCCAAAATGGTGGCTCGGTGTCGTCCATTTGCTTGATGTCGTTGGTTCGGAACCAGGCGATGCGCTCGCCGCGGTAACTGTGTCCCGTGAGCGCGACGACCCAATCGATCATCGCCCATTCGAAGACGATAGCCGGAAGTGAGCGCCTAGAGCTCGAACGATAAGCCGCTGGTGCCACTCGTCTGATTCCTTGCTGCCGGCAAAAGGCCCTTGCTCAGATAAGCCTGGTAGTTCTTTCTAACGAGATCCTTGCTGAGCAGCGGCATCTCCTCGAACGAGCAAGCGCTCGGATACCCATGCGGCAGCGCGCGCGCCCAGCGCATCGGCCTCTTCAAACTCTCCTGTTGAAACGCTGATAGCTCCGCAGGACCAAGTCGTGAAACGTGCTCGATAAGCCTGCGATCCCGTTCGTAGAGAGGCGGCAGCCGTTTGATGAGCTCGTTGAGATTGAGCATTTGCGTCAGCCCACGAGCTCTTGCAGAACGCCAACAAACGTGTCCATGCCATAGGCCTGCGCGGCGGTCTGTCTTGCGCTCTGCGAAAGCCGGCTGACGAGCCCTGGATCCCGGGATAGATCAACTGCGGCATCAGCAAAGCTCGCAGCATCGTCTCTCAAAATCAGGTCCCGGCCCGGCACAAAGAGTTGACCGCGCAGGCCGACACGCGTTGTAACGATCGCAGCGCCGCAAGAGGCCGCTTCAGGCACTCTGATGCTTCTGCCCGTTCCCCAGGTCATCGGAACAAGGACAACCCGAACTTGCGCGTAAAAGTCGTCGGTGTTGTCAACCCACTCAACATAGCTGGCGCCCGGAAGAAGATCGGCGCACTCCTCGCGGGCGATCTTTGCAATTGGACCGGCAATCAGCAGCTTCGCGTCGGGCAGCGCCGACCTGATTCGCGGCCAGATCTCCCGAGCGAAATGAACGATTGCATCTATATTGAACAGCGCCCGCGATCCGATAAAGCCGAACTCGAACTGAGCCTTGTTGCCCGATGCTTTGCGCTGCGCACCCACGTTCGCGGCCCCCAAAATGGGCCAGGCCAGGTGGCCAGCTTTGTCTCGAGCCAACCCATTGCGAATGTAGAGATCGGCCTCCTCTTCCACATTAAAGAGAACGTGATCAAACCAATTCAGTCCGTCGATCTCGCAGCGAACCATCCTTTCAACCGACGCCCACCGGATCAGAGCTCTAAGCTCCCTCACGAACCACGGCTTTCTGATGACCTCCGGCTTCCAGCGCACAAGTCGCGCGAGCGCCTGTCTGGCGAGCGCAAATATCCTCGGCACGCAGTCGTGAACATCCACGATCAATTGAGTAGCGACGGATCTCAGACGCTCAACACCCAAATATCCTATCGTGTTCACTTTTTGGACAATCACAGCGTCAAATCGCCGTCCTGCGAGAAGCCGGTCGAGCCCCGCAACCAGCCTTCCGCTTCTTGGTCCATACTGCCAGCCAAGGGGAAGATGCATTCCTGTCGCTAGGGCATTCCATGATTCTCGCAGTTGCGTTGCGATAAATTCCGCCGGGCTGGCAAATCTGTCGAAGATATGAACTTCGACATTTTGGCGACGCAGCGTATCGATCGCGTCCGGTGTCCAGCGCGTTCGCCATTGATTGAATGACACTACACACACTTCCGCATTGAGCGCCCAACGCATCAAGCCACGCCTGGTAGATCTGCGTGGATCCATCGACAACCGGCACGAATGGTCGGTCCGTAATGAAGAGATAGCGCTTTTTCACGCTCACGCTCCTCCTACGCTCGACGGCTCAAATCGGGGGAAGCATCCGTCCTGCGACGGGTAAGCCGCTTCGCGATTCCTGCGATCTTTATCGAAGGAGCACTGAGACTGCGAGCAAATCTCTTTGAGTTGAGCATTACGTAGTGATCTGTGTGATTAAGCGTATGCACGCCTTCCGAAAAGCCTCCCCTCAGCTGCTGGGGCTCGATCCTCTTGACCGGGCGCTCGCTATATTCGTGAGCGCTCAGCGCCTCGATCTGACAAATAACAAGAGCGGCCCCATAGCTCTTTGAGCAGTCTTGCGCAGGTCGCAGTAGAGCATCCGTCGACCTGATGATTCCGCCCGCCGGCCGTGCACGCGAAGGATCGCGCACAACTGGATTCATCGGGTGCGGCTGATAAGGGCCGAACAGGCGATCGGAAAAATAGAGATAAAGTGGGCAATTGGGTCCCCGCCTGTGTGTGCAAAAGAGCCACCAGCGTCTGTCGTGATAGAGGAATGTGGGGTCAACGGCGTCGAAGTCGTCAATCACGGCTGCCGGATCGCCAAGTCCGCTCGATGAGTACGGATAGAATGCGAGCGCCCCGACTTGGCTCTGCTCAGGGACGATAAATCGCCGCCCCGCATCTTCGACGACGAAAGGGTAGGACAAATGCCACGGTTGCCGCAGAAGGCTTTCGCGGTGGAACGGCGCATCAGCCCCGAAGCGCATGATCTGCCCGACGCTCTCGCCATACACCAGCTGCTCGGCGAATATGACGAGCTCCCCATTGTCCTCCAATCCAAACGGATCGGCGATCAGCTCTCGCGCCGAGCGCGGTTTCATCCACTGAAGATCAACCGCGCTTGGATCTGCAAGGAATCTATCAATACCGACTTTGGCCCAGCCGACCGACCACTGTTCAAGGGTGAAGAGCTTTCTTGAAAGCCGCCGGATCATTAGACAATTCTTGGGTCAAACGACACGAAATAGAACGAAAATTTGTCGGTACGCTACTCAACGCCCGACACCTTCAACCCTCTCAAGAAACCTTCCATGCAGCAAGAGGCGCGCGGAAACGCCGTGCGCTCACCATGCCGATCGGCACATTCCAGTCAGGTGAGTTTGGCAATCCGCACACCTCCCATCTGTTGCATCCATGCCTGTTACGCTTATCTCGTTCGTATAATTCGCGTGATAGTAAATATTCGGCGCATCGTTTGCGACAAATCATCCAGCATCATTGAAATACTATTTCATCAAGTCTCGTCAGACCACGGATAAATCTATAAGCTCGTGCTGGCGGCGCGTACCTGTGTGACCCGCCCCGGGGCCTGGCATATCATGTGCATCAAGTTCATCGATCGCGGTAATGGCGCAACGGTGGGAAGCGGATGCTGTGATCGATGCGGTCTTTCCTTGAGCCACGTGACCACTGCGGCCCAAGAACCGCACCGCTCGCATGGCCCTAATGTGCTGCACGGCCGCCAAGCCCTTTCACACCACACAGAAGCATTGCTCTGAGAGTTGAGTTCATGAACCAAATCAAACACAAGCCAGCCTTTCACGGTGTTATCGGCGTCGCACTATCCTGTCTTTGCTTGGTGCTTTCCGCTTGCGGCTCGATCGTAACCTCAGGCGCAACCCTTCAAGAGGTACGCGCGGACGATCTGTTGCGCGCGAAACAAGCCTACGTAATTCGCCCGGGAGACGAGCTTGAGATCGTCCATGTCGTCGACACCGACTATAACGCCACAGTGACTGTCGGGCCGGACGGCAACATCACGGTGCCGGGCGTTCCGGAGAGCATCCCCGCTGCGGGCCGGGACACGCACCAGCTCGCCGAGCAGCTGGGCGCGCTCTATCAAAAGTATTCAGTCAGGCAGCCGCATTTCTCTGTGATCCTGCGCCGGCTCGGCTCGCAACAGGTCTTTATCGGTGGCGAAGTTCAGCATCCCGGCTATCTCGAGCTGCCTGGCGGCGAGCGCAGGATCATGCAGGTGCTGATGGCGGCCGGCGGCCTCTTGCCGACGGCGCGGGCATCGGAGGTTATCGTCGTGCGCGATAGCGCATCGGGCAAGCGCATGATCTTTACGATCGATGTTAAGAAGATCATCAGCGGTCAAGATCTGTCCCAGGACATTGCAATTCACTCCCTGGACACGATCTACGTCCCACGGACGCACATTGCCTCGCTGGATGTCTGGGTCGATGAATATATCCGCAAGCTGCTGCCGTTCAGCACTTCGGCCTCTTACAGCTATAATATGGGTCGGTACCAAAACATCCCCTAAACGGGTAACACGGAAAAGTTAGCCGGCACCGGAGCAATCCGGCGCCGGCTTTTTTATGTCCGGCTCACGCCTCGGCCGCGGCGCGGAAGCTGGCGTGACACATTCGCAAGCGCGAGGAGAATAACCGGTAAGAACAGCGCAAATTCACCGGCTTCCGGCTGACCTCCCTCGTCGAGATTGACGATGATGCTGATCAAGATGAACCCCATCAGCCAGGAGATGCCGGGCATACGTCTCTTCGCGGCTCTCAACGCACCCAAGATGATCCGCCCCCACACCCACAGGCAGACACCAAATCCTACGACGCCCAGCTGCAAAAGAACGTCGAGATAGCCATCATGGGCATTCGGCGCCTCCCATGCGAGGTCTCTCCAAATGCTTTGGACGAGCGTGGAATTGTGGTCCCAGAACGCGCCAAACCCGTAGCCGAGAATCGGCTTTGCCAGCCAGGCCTGGATCGATGCCAGCCACAGCGGCACGCGTCCGGTCAATGTCAGATCGCGACCGAACAGCCCCAATAGCTCAGCCGGCGCCACAAGCACGGCAACGCCAAGAACAAAGAAGACCACCGCAACGACATAGATCGTAACGAAGCGCAATCGCCACGACCGGCGCGCGTAATCGAGGAAATGCAGACACAGAATGACGCAAAAGCTCAAAAGCGACGTTGCGGAAGACGACAGCACAAGACAGGTCAGAGTAGCGATAGCACCGATACCAGCACGAAGGCTAAGCCTACGACCGCTAAAGAAGGCGAACAGCCAGTAGTTCGCGGCGATCAGCATCGCCATGCCGATCGTGTTTTTCTGGCTGTAAACGCCCCGAATGGCGTTGTGATAATTCAGAGCCGTCTCACGCCCAACCGACGGCAGAAGAAAATAGGCCGCAAGCGACAAGACCGCGAGAACCGCTGTTGTGTTGGCGATCATTTCAATCGTCTTGATGAGGCCAAACTGAAAGTAGCAGTAGACACCGAAGAGAATGCAGATCGTCAGCGTCCCGCTCTTTCTAATCGTCACCGTGGGAAAATCGGACCAGAGGGCCGAGACGAAGCAAAGCGCGATTAGCGCAATGATCGGCAGCAACGGGCGCACAGCGCGCCTGAGCATATTGCGGTAGCCCCACAGAAAGATGACAAGGCCGCACAGCAGAATCAGCTGCCCGATTGTGTTGGAGATCTCGCTTTGACCCGGCTCGAGGGGCGGCGCGCCGCGCAAGAGACGCAGAGCGGAAGTCAGCCCGTCCTGATAGAGGACCATCCCAAGCGTTGCATAGAAGAAGTATACGAGACCACGAAGACGCGGCGGAAACTCCGTGCGATCCGCCGCGATCTCAGAACCCATCGAACTCGCCCACTCCTCTCGCAACATCTCGCTTGCTCGATGCTATTCGCCTGGTGCCGAACGGTGCGCGCTCGGCTGCGTTTCATTCGCCGCAATCCGGCGTACCTCCCGCTCGCCCGCGAGAGGAGCGGCCTCATCATAGAAGGCCGCGCTCACGTTGGAATTTGAAGCATCGCGTTGGGCAGCCTTGCCTTTGCACACATGCTCATATGCGGCAAGTAGAACCGGCGCCGAATGGTCCCACGCAAGACTATCGTGGACACGCTGCTTGCCCGTTGCACCCATCCTCTCCCGCACATCCGCCCTATCGAGCAGCGACGAGACGGTCTTAGCAAGCTCGATCTCCTCGTTCGGCGTGGCATACGCGCCAGCGGGTCCTGCCGACACACGCGTTTCATGCAGGTCATAAGCGACGACCGGAAGGCCAAAATACATATATTCTATGACCTTGTTCATTGTGCTTTTGTCCGACCACGGATTCTTCGGATCCGGGTCGATGCCAAGCGTCGCCGAGGAGAGGATGCGGCACAGCTCTTCATCGCTCACACGCCCAGTGAAGGCCGCAACGTCCATTATTCCGACCTCTTCCGCATATCGTTCGATCGTCGGTTGATGCGGCCCGCCACCGACAAACAGGCAGAAGAAATCCTTCCGGCCCAGGTCATCGCGCAGATGTTTGATCGCGCGCACCATATTTTCGACGCCGTCCTGCTTGCACATCTCGCCGAGATAGACCAACAGATAAGCCTTGCCGCGCGCATATTTCGGATCCTTTGGATATATCCGGAAGCGCGAAAGATCCGGTCCGGAACGCACGACATAGACGTCACCGGCGCTCTTGCCGCCGCGGCTCTTGGCGATCTCCTTGTGGCTCTCGTTTGTCGTCATGACGATATCCGCGGCATGGAAAGACCGGCGCTCGAGCCAAAGCAGGATGTTGTAGAGGAAGCCACCGCTCTTATCAAACTTGACGCCGTACATTTCGGGCGACAGGTCGTGATGATCGAACACGAATTTCTTGCCGAACACGCGCCACAACCAGCTTAAGAGCCAGTATGTGTCCGGTGGATTGCAGGCTTGGATAACATCGAAACCGGGCCCGCCCAGCGCGATCTTGACGCTCAAGAACGCGGTCGCGAGCCAGCAATAGACAAACTCGATAAAGTATCCAAGAACACCCTGCGCATCGATCGGCAGGCGATATCGATGGATGTGAACGCCTTCAATGACTTCATGTGATGCCGTGAAGTCCTTCGCCTTGGGACATATGACACTCACGGTATAGCCGTTTCGCGCCAGCGTCGTCGCTTCGAGCCAGACCCGCCGGTCGAAGGGAACCGGCAAATTCTGAACAATGATGAGAACTCGACGCAACGCCGACTTCATTGCGATAGCCCCGCTTCGACAAAATCGTTCTGACTCGCAGCCTGCGGTACCGCCCAGGAAAACCTCGAGCGCACACGCAGGTTCGGCGCAAGCTTACCCTGCCCGACCAAGACGGTTATCGGTTCCTTTTCACCGAAGCGCGCCGAATACCAGCCGAGTGGTGGATGGGATTCGCCGCGATGAGCGCTCCAATCCAGCTCACTGCCGAGATGGAGCACTCCAGAACGGCCGGCTCCGGAGCTGTCCTTCCACGAGAGGCGAGCGACATAGCCGTCAAGTGACACCTCTAGGTCCGGCCCCAAATGAAAGCTGAGCGTGACATCCTGCGCGGTGTTCGCGGTGATCCAGTCTTCAACTTCGATCATCCGTTCTTGTGCCCGCAACCTGACTCTTCGGCGATAAATCACCGGATCATCGAGCCTTGCGTAGCCGTCATGATGCGCTTCCCAAATGCACTCTCCACTCTGGTCGTCGTGATCAAGCGCATCGAGCATCGACGCCGGCGAGGACAGCCACAGGAACGGGCCACCATAAAGCGCCTGATCTTCGTCCCTCACGCTAAGCGTGTTATGCCCGCGCGTGCCTTTGAAGTAGCGACGCCACTCTGGTTCACCGTGATAGCAATAGGTGCCGGGGTCGGCGAAGATCTCGACACCGCCAAGGCGCAGCTCGATCGAAAGCGCGTCGGCATGACCATGCGCAGCGATCGACAAGAATCCCAACGGACCATAGTCACAACGCAGCCAAACCTCATCGCCGCCCCGCCCCTCACGAAACAAAGCGCATCCGGTGTCTTCGAGCACAGCCGGCGCACGATCCAAACGGTGGCGGGATTGCGGATGAGGATGCGCAATGCTGGCCACAATCTCCCGCAACACGCTCGGCTGCGCCCTGGGCCACCAGCTCTGCGCGCCCACTGTAACGGAAAGCGCATCAAGCAGCGATGAAACTCCAACCTGTTCCGGCGCATCGACAACAAGGCACCGGCCATCGTCGGCATCGCCGAAACGGGCCGGCCTCCCACGGCAATCCAGCAGCGCGGCAAGCGCATCCCCCATTTGTGCAACCAGCTGCCAGTACGAGCTCGGGAGGGACGCTTGCGCCATATCCGCAGCCAACCCTGCCGCAAGCAGAATATCGAGCACGAAGACATGATAGTCGCTCGCCTGCTCGCGGTTCATGCCGTCATCATTTGTTTGTTGATGCGCCTCGCGCTCAAGCGCAGACTGCGCTTCAGCCATCCATCTTGCACTCTCTGCGAACCAAGGAAACGCCGCGGCGGCAGTGGCGATGCCGGCAAGCTCCGCGATCAAATGATTATTGGCCGACGAGCCGCAGCTCCTAAAGCTCGCGAGATACCTTTGATGCCAGTAGAGGTGTTTGGCAAACAGCGTATTATCTTCAAACAGAGCCGCACAACCATCCCAATCGCTGAGCAGCGCTCGGATCCAAGTCCATGAGATGAGTCGCAGGCCCACCTCAATCCCGCTTGTCCAGTGCACGCCCATGAGAAATGAATTCCGCCGCCACCACGAAACGAGATGCGCAGCCGCACGCTCAGCAAATCGCCGATCGCCGGTGATCCACCATGCCGTTGCGAGCAGCGTCGTTTCTTGATGGCGTGAAGGCTCCCACACATATTTGATATTTCCAACGACACTCTCGTCGCGATGCGGAATTGAGAAGCAATATCTATCTGATGGCGCGCGCATACCGGTTAGCGGGTCGGTGAACCAGTCGGGCTCCGCGTCGATACCGGTCCGATGTACAGCAAACACGGGCCATTCGCCGGCAAGCAGCCGCTCGGCCTCATCCACAACATCGCGGGCTGCGCGCGGAAGCGGTTGCGGCCAGCTCTTTCGTGGCAGAGATACGCACACGCCGTTTTCGATGACGGGCGCAGCGCGCGGCCGCAGCCAGGAGACGCGCCACATGCTCTGACGAGTCATCGTCAAAATCCGCGTCGCAATCTCCTCAGCCGACATACGACGCAAACGGCGCCAGTACCAAGAGAGTTTCATTCGCGTTGCGGGGTTGACCCAATATACGGCCAGGCAACCCTTGGAATTGCGACCAAGACAGGCAGGCCCAATATACGTTCCACGCCTTCGCTCGTTACAATCCTGTTGTTCAGCACGATGGCGAGCATGATCACGCCCGAGGCGCCGATCACCCCCAGTATCAATCCGATGCCCAAAACGATTGCCTTGCGTGGCTTGGTCGGTCGCTGCGATGTCATCGCCGGATGAATTTCGTTGACGCTCGTCAAGAGCTCGGCACGGTTCATATCGTCCAAAACGCGCGCCTGTTCGTAGTGATCGCGGGTAACTCGTAAATTCTCATCAATCGATGAGATCTTTGCATCGATCGCATGAAGGTCGGCGTCAGCCGTTTCAAGCCCCTTCAAGCGATCCGTGATATCATTGATTTGACTCTTGTAGTTGGCCGCCTGACCCGGGTACTGGGCGAGCTCGACCGCATCGAGCTTTTCTTCCTGATTGCCGAGAGACGATATCCTGGCCTGAAGTCCAGCGATTTCCGCCTGCACCGCCTTAACGCGGGGATGATCCGCCCCATATTGCGACAGCAGCGTCGCCTCGGTGCGCTTAAGATCACTCAGAGCGTTCTGCACATATCCCATCGCACTATCGCCGTTGAGCGAAGTCGTCATGCTCGGATCGGCAATACGCGCCTGGCGCAGATAAGCGAGCCGCGCGGTGAGCGCGTCTCTGCGATCGGTCAGCTCGTCGAGGTGCGTTCGAATGTCCTTAAGCCGACTGAGATAGTCCGCACGTTGTTTGTCGATATCGAATGCCGACATACGCTTCCTTATCGCTTCACGTTGAAGCGAAAGCGCCTGCAGCTCGGCAACATCTTGATCGATACTCTGCTTGTAGGCTTCGGCTTGCTTGCTGGAAAACGCCGCGGCGTGACGTTCGCGAAATGCCACCAGAACCGCCTCAAGGACACTCTTCGCAATGTCTGCATCTGAGTGTTTAAACGAAAGACTGATGACATTCGTCAGCTTGACGGAATCGACGCTAAGATCCGCATGGAAATGCTTCACCGCTTTGTCCATGGCGGAGCCACTAGCGCTATCTGCGAGCATTGGATAGATATTGTGAAGGCCTACATGCTTGATGGCCTCTTCGGCAACGTAGTTGCTCTCCAATATCTCGATTTCGGAGTTGATCTCTTCTTGTTTAGTTGATGACGGCGCTGAAGCGGAGCCACCCTGCGTTGCCGCCAGATATTCTGGGCCCGTGCGCACCATCAACGTCATGTTGGCCGTGTATGTCGCCGGGATTATGATGTAAGCGGCAATCGCAAGAGCGATCGGAATGATGAAGGCTGCAATGACCTTCGTCTTTTCGCGGAATGCGATCGTCAGAAGTTCGCGCAGCGAGATAAATTCTTCGCTCGGATGATAGAACGCCGCAGCGTCACCCCTGACTTCCGTTGTTCCATACAGATCTGCGGGACTAGACATTTCCCACTACCCAAGAAGATACACACTCACAAGAGGCAACGAGGGCGGCCGAGAGTCAACGGCAAAGGGTTAATAGCCGAGAACAACAAGGTGCCATGTACCCCCCATCGCGTGACCGGGCCAGCTCGCTCGGACAAGGGCAGTGACTAAGGTCTCTTTGCCCCTTCGCGCTGACGCGCCCCCATGCAATTCATCCTTGCTCATTGAACCGCCAATCCGGCGGAGAGAATTGGGTCGTGCGCGGTCGATCTCGCGCAGCGAACTCAAGATCTTGGCGGGCCGCCAGCGGCCCAGTCCAAGGCTCGGCTCTGCTAAATTCGCCTCGCGCGCTCTTCGGCAACAGCACTGCTCGCCGCCCAAGTGAGGAGGCCGCTGTTCCATTCCATCGCGTCGTGACGAGCCAACGCCTGGCTGGCACTCAAGCGCACACAATACCTTGAGCGTTCCATGCCAAAGTCGTACTAGCGCTACTCCGATCGGCTCCCACTCGTTCGAGATCTAATATTTAGTATTGAACCTGGCAAAAAGTCTTGCACCCAAAAGATACTTATCCTAGGGTAAATTTGGGTGCACGGGGTGGCTGAGCTACTACATGTTGAAGTGTTGAGCTGACGGAAGACCGCTGGCTCACGCGACGATAACCATCTCTACAATCTTTGATTGTGAGCCCAAGGAATATTGGGAGCGTTTGCTCGTTCCGAACAGTCTGGCGTTGGTTTTCGGGCAATGACCAAAATCGAGCGGGCCGAGTTTGTCGGCAAGGCAGCGGACTTCACGATAAGAGGCGTCCGCGAGCATGCCCGGCCGTGGAAGGCGCTGCTTCGGATGGATTATTCCGAAGACCGGCGCATTGCGTTGCGAAGCCTGTTTCTGGCGCTCGAAGGTCTCGCCATACCGCTTGCCGGAATTCTCATTCGCGGATTCGTCCCGGCACTTCAATCAGCCATATTGCGCCCCGAGTTTGTCTGGATGGCGGGCCTCACCGGCATTCTCACAATCATTATTGGCGGGCACGGCAACAAGATCTCGACTTACCTTCGTGGTCGCGAGCACTCCCCGCAACGCGCATGGCGCAGCGCGCTTGGAGCGCTTGCGACGGTTGTCGTCATTTTCAGTTTGCTTGAGGTCGTGTTCCTGGCGACGCACGGGCCCAACAGCGATGGCGCGACCTTCATCTTGCTGTGGTCAATCCTCGCCCTGTTCATGCTCTCCGCGGAACGATATTGGACTCTCCGCTCCATCGCTGGAATGCGAATTGCCGATCAATTGACGGAGCGGCTGGCGATCGTCGGAGCCGGAAACGCGGCTGATCAGTTGATTGCGCATCTTGAGGTACTGAAGGGCAACCAGCTGGAGATCGTGGGTATCTTCGATGACCGCAAGAGCCGCAACGAGGGATTCCGCAATCGCCCGATTGGCACGATCGGTGACCTCATCGAGATTGGTCAAGCTGACTTGATCGATCGCATTCTCATTGCCCTGCCCAATTCAGCGGAGGCACGGATCAACGACACGGTTCACCGGCTCAAGAGCCTCGCTGGCGATATCATGCTGCTCCCCAAGATCGCGGACTGGCGCTGGCCCGAGATCTCGACCGGCATCCTTGAAAGCCACGAATACTTCACGCTGGAGCGGCGCCCAATGGCGCGTTGGAGCGCTGTTCTCAAGCGAACCGAAGATTTGCTGCTTGGCGGCGCATTCCTGCTCTTGTGCTTGCCGGTCATGGCGGTTGTAGCGCTCGCCATCAGATTGGAGAACCCCGGCCCGATCCTCTTCCACCAGCGGCGGCACGGCTACAACAATTCAGAATTCAACATTCTGAAATTCAGATCCATGAGCCACAGCCAGGCCGACGCGTCAGGCGCCAAACAGGCGTCGCGCGCGGACGAACGCATGACATTCGTCGGCAAAATCATCCGTAGGCTGAGTCTCGATGAGCTCCCGCAGCTGCTCAATGTCATTCGAGGCGACATGTCGCTAGTGGGACCACGGCCCTTGCCAGTTGGAATGCGCACCGAAGGTCTTCTATGCAGCGATATCGCAGATAACTACGCCCATCGTCATCGCGTAAAGCCGGGCATCACCGGATGGGCGCAGGTCAATGGCTCGAGAGGCGCAACCAATTCGCCGGATCAAGTGAAACAGCGCATCGCCTACGATCTTGAGTACATTCAGAATTGGTCGGTTCTGTTTGACCTTAAGATCTTATGGCGGACTGTCTGGGCCGTGTTTAAGGGCGACAACGCGTTCTAGATCAGCTTGGAAGCATAGCTCCGCCCGCGAGCGTGGGGCCCGCTACGCCCCGCAGTGCCCGCACCTTGCATGGCAGGGCAACATTGGAGGTGTTATGATCAATCCGGGCTCGGGACCGAGGCGGCTGATCGCGCATTTGGCCTGTTCGCAACAGAGGGAGGACCATCCGTGATGGCGGTTTCGAGCCGGCTCCTATTGTCATTGTTTCTCGCCGCCTTGGTCGGCATCCCATCGGCGCAGGCGGCCGATAATCTCAACGACTTCCTCGCGCAGGGCTATCGGATCGTCTCACACACCCAGGTGGTCGGCCTCTTCCACGGTTGCGAGAAAGACCGAGTGATACAGTTTCGCGATAAGACCGTGTTCTCCTGCAACGCACGCAACACTCACAATGCTTACGCCCCTTCTGCGTTCATTCTTGAGACAAACGATGTTCCACCGCGATACGCCGTCATCATCGACGGCAAGCCCTATAGCGGCTCGCTCTCCAAGATCTTCGGCAAGACGCCGCGCCATCCGGTTCAGGTTGCCGCCACCGCAACGGCGCCTTCGGCGGCCCGTGCCGTAACAACGGGCCCGCGGGTGACCGCAGCGCCCCTGATGCCCCAAAAGCTTAAGCAGCCCGCCTCTCCCGAGCCGCGCCAGCAATAGGCACCTCAGCGCCGCACGAATGCCATCAAGCGCATCCGTATATTGAGTACGTCGAACGCCACGAGGCCGGTGCCATAGACGGCGACACCGAGCGTGACCATCGCTGCAAGGCCGAGAAGATCCGCAGGAAATGGGATCGCCACTAATGCGCCAGCCATGATTGCAGTTGACGCTGCGATCTTCAGCGCGGGCCTGAACGGGAAATGCAGCGGAAAGCCGCGGGGGCTAAGCATGACAGTCAGGATGAGAACCACCATATACGAGGCGAAGACCGACCAAGCCGCGCCGACAAAGCCATAGCGCGGAATCAAAACGAGGTTGGCACATAGGCTGAAGGCGGCTGCGGGCCCGCGCGTAAACCACAGCAAATGCGGTTTTTTTGCCAAATGGAAAGCGTGATCGAAAAAGTGCGAGGCGATCCCGAAAGCGCCAGTTCCGAGGACGATCCAGGGCATCACTGCAATGGCGCCACTGCGAAATTCTGGGCCGATGAACACGGTAGCGATCTGGCGGTTGGTCATGATGAGACCCGTGCAGGCAGGCAGGATAAGCGCAAGGATCGCAACGCCATTGGTGTAGGTTTGCGCGCGTGCGCCCTCAACACCCTCATTCTCGAGCCGATGGACGACGAGCGGAAAGGCCGGCGTTGCCACGAGGTCGAAGATGATCTGAATGATCCGAATCACTAGAGTGGAGCCCGCCGCATAAAAGCCGACTTCCTCTGCACCGCGAAAATAATCGATCAGGTAGCGGTCCGAGATCGTCATGACGGCGTTGAAGCCCATGGTCCCGACGAGCGGCAGGCTGTAACTGATGAGCGCGCTCATGGTACGGCGGCTGGCGGCACCAAACGGCGCTGAGAGCATTGTATGCAGGTCGACGATCGCCATCGCCGCCATGCCGAAGATCATGCCCGCCACCGCCCCGACATCTCCGAGATGGGCAAAGTAGACAAGGCTAACACCAAAACCCAAGCTCAGCACGGCTTGGCCGCACTCAATGATGCTGTAGCTTCTGATCTCAAGCGCGCTCCGGTGGAATGCTTGATTGAGGTTGAGCAGCGATCGCGCAAGCGCCAACGGCACCGCCAGCGCGATTAACAATCTGATGTGCCCCAGCGGAATCACGCCCGCGATGAGGGCCCCGCCAGCGAGCAACAAGAGCGTGATGCCCGCAAAGATGAGCTGCGCCGTCGCGCGCAACTCGCCCAGCCGGTTCTCTCTGATCGCCTCCGGCGCGAGCCGCGGCAGAGAGATCCGCAGCCATGAAAAGAACATCGCGTTCAGCAGGGCCATTGTGCTGAGCGCCAGGCTATAGTTTCCGAAGTCAGCCGGGCTGAGTAGCCGCGTATAGCAGTAGATGGCGCCAAAGGCCGCAACCGCCGGGAATACCAATGCGGGGAAATAGCCGATAACCTGTCGAAACAACATCCGGAGGCAGGTCCCAGGTGGTGCACGTCATCAAAGTCACGCACCATCGCACAAGTTAGCAAAGTTCGAAGCAGACAATTTCAAGTATCGTTGAGAACGCAATGAGAAATCTTTCCACGCAACGCCCGATTCTTCCTGAAGCCGGCCCCGGCCATCGGGCGCGCGGGCTATGCATAAATGCAAATTCATCTCAACGACCTTGGCCGTAAGATGCGAATGAGCAGGTGAGTTGAGCTGATCATGGCTGATCCGGACAAAGCGAGCATCGAGGCGGCAATCGTAAGAATCGTGGAATTGATGCTTACCGAGCGAGGGCCGCTGACGCCCTTAGGTGTCGACAATAGTCTTCGGGAGCACGGGCTGACCTCCCTGGATATGGTAAAGCTCGTGCTGCTCGTCGAAGCGGAGTTCGACTTCATGATCGCGGAGGACGATATGATCCCTTCGAACTTTCGCTCGATCGCGACCATTGCTCTGATAGTCGCACGCTCTCTAGGGGATAGCTGATGGTTCGCCCAATAAGCGCGCCAGCAACGCGACAGCACACGCGATGCCACTAGATCCCTCAGCCAAACGAATCCTCAACATGATCGCCGCCGGAGGAGCCGATCATGCAGCATTGACGCCCGACAAAATACGCACATCGATGCTTCACCTCAGCGAGATACTGGACGCCAGAGACGTGCCGATTGCGCGCACCGAGAATCTCGTTCTGCCGGGTCCATCGAGTGATCTGAGAGCGCGCCTCTATGATCCTGCTCCGGCGCAAGCCACACAGACGCCCGGGCTCGTCTACTTTCATGGCGGCACCGGCGTTTTCGGTGCGATCGAGACCCATGAAGGCCTGTGCCGGCTGCTCGCCAACGCAAGCGGCTGCCGCATCCTCTCCATCGACTACCGGCTGGCGCCAGAGGATCCTTTCCCGGCTGCTGTCGACGACGCCTTTGCATCGTTGTGTTGGGCGGCCGGACAAGCCCTCGCGCTCGGCATCGATCCCAACCGGCTCGCTGTCGGCGGCGATTCATCCGGCGGGACGCTTGCCGCAGTTGTATGTCAGCTCGCCCGCGCAGCACACGGGCCACGTATCGCGCTGCAATTCCTCCTCTGCCCAGTGACCGATCTTCGGTGCGAGACGGAATTGCGCAAAGAATTCGGCTCCGGCTACTTTCTCGATATGCAAACGCTTGATTGGGCAATCGGCCACTATTGTCCGGATCAGACTAAAGACCTTGGCGACCCTCGCCTCTCGCCCTTACGCGCCGATGATCTGTCGGATTTGCCGCCCGCGCTTATTCATACAGCTGAATTCGACCCGCTGCGCGATGAAGGCAAAGCTTACGCGAATCGATTGGCAGAGGCCAGCGTGGATGTCCACTATGAGTGCCATGCCGGCATGATCCATCATTTTTACGCCATGGCGGGCGCAATTCCACGCGCGCGCACAGCGATCGAAGCAATGGGCGCCGCACTTCGCAATGCGCTCGCCGCGGACGCGGCCACACACAAGTCTTGAGCTCGGCTAGATGGAACCAAGCAGACAAGCGAGGAACTAGGCATGACGAAACGCGCCGAATTTGAAGCCTTGCTGAACAAACTCTACGCCGCGCGCATGCGCTCTGATACGCAAGCTGTCTGTGGCCTGTTCAGCGATGAGGCGCGCATACGATTTGCGGGCGGCACGGGATCCAGCCCAATCGTCGCCACGGCAGAGGGCATTGCCGAATTTCATCCACTTCTCACCTTGATGATCAAATCCTTCAAGCTCGCCGATCAAAGGATCTTGTCGATGATCATCGATGGTGAGAGGGCAGCAGTGCATTGGCAGGCCCTCATCCACTCGCGGATCTTCGGCAGCTCCACACTTACGGAAATGGTCGACATCGTTACGACCGAAGACGGGCGGATCACCTCTTACACCGAGCTTCTTGCGCCCGCCGACCGGTGAAGCAATGTTTTAGGCCGTGCTGCCGGCATCAATCGTCAGGACCGTGCCGGTGATGCTCTTTGCGCGCTCGCTGAGCAGATATTCAACGGCCGAGGCGACATCGCTGATCTCGGCGAGCCGTCCAAGCGGAGAGCGGCGAACGACACGCGCGCGCTGCTCGCCCTGCAGCCCTTCGGTCATCTCGGTATCGAGAAAGCCGGGCGCGACCGTGTTGACCGTAATGCCCAGCGCGCCCAGCTCACGCGCAAGCGCCTTGGTGAAACCTACCGACGATGCCTTGGTCGCTCCGTAAACGGACAAGCCGGAAAAGCCGGTGGCGCCGACGATCGAACCGATGTTAACGATACGCCCGCCGCCGCCATCCACCATCATCGAGCGCACGACATGTTTGGTGAACAAGATCGGCGAGATTACATTGAGGCGCACCGTCATCTCAATCCGGGCGTCGCTAAGCGTGGTGAGAATACCGGTCGTACCAACGCCCACATTATTGACGAGGCCATAGATCGGCCCGTACGCCTTGCGCAGCCCCTTGATAAGCGCCGGAAAGCCGGAGACATCGGCTAGGTCATGGGCCTGAAAGTGCAAGGCACTTGCCTGTGATGGCGCAAGGCTCTCCATAAGCGCTGCGAATTCAGGCCTTTCATTACGCGCAATCGCGATCACGCTATGGCCGGCCTCGATCAGGCGCCCGCAAATCGCAAGACCAAGGCCGCGACTTCCACCAGTGACGATGACATTACGATGCGGCGTGTCAGTCATTCGCGCGGGCCATCTTTCCTGAAGCCGTAATTTCCAAACTCGGTACGAACCGGATGATCGCCGGAACCTTGAACGCATCGAGCGAACCGCGGCAGAGCTCCAAAATGCTTTCTTTAAGGGCCGCCTGGTCGCCCTCGGCTTCGCTCTTCAAGACGACATCGGCAACGACAAGCGCTCCGGTGATGGAGCTGCGGCGCGCCTTGACCTGTGCCATCTCAACGCTCGGATGGCTGTTGATCACGGCTTCGATTTCCTCCGGATAGACCTTAAGGCCGCCAATATTGACGATTCCGCCACGCCGACCCATGAAGTAATAACGATCGCCGCGCAGTTCGACCAAGTCGCCGGTATCGACAAACCCTTCGGAATCACCAAGGGCGCCGTCGCCAGCGCCCAGATAGCGCGCCGCCCTTCTCGGTGAGCGGATGCGTAGCGTGCCATCGACGACGTTGAGCTCGACGCTACCGTCTTTGCGCCCAATCCAGCTTGCGGGAAATCCCGCCAAGCCATCGGTGACCTCGAAGCCGACGCCGGCCTCGGTGGATGCGAAGGCATGGCCGATCCGCGCCTTGGGGAAGGCATGTTTGAGACTATCCAAGATCGCCTGATCGGCAATCTCCCCCGATAGCCGGACATAGCCGGGCGAAAACTGGGCAATAGCCGGACTCATCAGCGCGCGCCGCCAATGCGACGGCGTTCCCGAGATATGCGTGACGCCTTCGCTTTGGGCGCGAAGAAGAAAGCTTGCAGTCGCTTCGCCGGAGTCGGAAAGCACCATCGAGGCACCGGCCAACAAAGCACGCAGGAATATCTGCAATCCGCCATAGCGGCGTATGTCGTAGAAGGTGCTCCAAATGATCGGTGCCGCGCCAGTGGCCGAGGCAGCCCTGGTAGGCACGATGGCGCCGGTCAAGCTCGCCAAGCTATGTGAGACAAGCTTGGGCATTCCTGTGGTCCCGGACGTCAAGAGCACCCATTCCGTAGCTTGCCCGGCGGGCCGTTCTTCGCCCAGGTCGATGCCGTCAGCTGCCTCGATGGGGAAATTCTCGATCGGCGGCAGGCCTTCAGTTGACGTCCCGGAATCAGAAACCATCGCATCGACAACACCGCTGGCGATCATGGCTGCGACGTGCTCGCTGGCAACGCCCGGCGGCAGGAGGACAAGGCGGCGCGCACTCCCGTCAAGCGCGATAAGAGCGAGCGCAGCGCCCATCTGTTCGTATGGCGCGACAAGCACCGCCCGGCCGCGCAGCTTCGCCCGCTTGGCTGCTAAGCCATGGCCCGCGCGAGCATCCTTCAGGCTCACTCGCGCATGAGGCGCAGCAATGACTCGCGTAGACGGATCGCCTAGGGCGCCCAAGATGCTCCGCAGCGAGGCAGGCTCACTTTGGCGCATCTTCATAGAATTTGATGAAGTCGCCCAACGTGACCGGAAATTCGATTTCACTTTCAGCGCTGAACGGATCGAACCCGACAACGTCTTCCAGCCGGGCAACCAAAATCGCAAATCCGAGAAAGTCCAGACCCGATTCTAGAAGCACCAGATCTCGCGTTAGTGGCGCAAGCTTCTTCTTCTGATCCCTAGCGACTTCTTCAAACTGCTCGATAATGATCGATTCCAGAGACATTCTTACTCTGCTCCCCCACTAAGCCCACTCGGGACGCAATATACAAACTGAAACAAGCATTGCCCATGCCACGTACAACTGGGTCCCAATTGTCTCGATGGCGGAGAAATGTGACGTTCTCGGCGAGGCCAATCCGTCCACTGACGAATCTTGAGCGCCCAAGTTCACGCTCGGCGGATCGCCCAGACGGAGAACAAGACCACCCGGCCTCGCGTCCCGTGGGACCATCGTAACCAAGCTGTATTCAGACCCATTGTTAGTATAGGATCACGTCAATTAGGGCTAGGTCAACGGACCCACAGTGCGGCGATCTTTGGTGCGGCTCTCAGCAGTCGGCATGAACGCGTAGCATCTTGCGGCATCCTAGCGTATCGGCAGTAGCGGTGGCGCAGCGATTGCATTGCTCACCGGCAGCGTAAGGTGCATCGTGCGTAGCGAAACGATCGCAATTCATGGGGGCTACGAGCCCGACCCGACAACGAAGTCGGTGGCGGTACCGATTTACCAAACGGTCTCTTACGCATTCGACAGCGCCGAGCACGGCGCCGCCTTGTTCAATCTCGAGGTCGAAGGCTATCGCTACAGCCGCATCGCGAACCCCACAACCGACGTGCTCGAGCGGCGCGTCGCGGCCCTTGAAAACGGGGTGGCGGCTCTCAGCGTGAGCAGCGGTCAGGCGGCGGTGCATTTCGCAATCGCGAACCTTACGCAGGAAGGAACAAATGTCATCTCTGTGCCGCAGCTTTACGGCACGACGCATACTCTATTCGCATACACCCTGCCGCGCCTGGGCGTTGAAACGCGATTTGCCGAAAGCGACGATCCTTCTGCCATCGAGGCGCTCATCGACGAGAATACGCGGGCCGTCTATTGCGAAAGCGTCGGCAACCCGGCCGGCAATATCTGCGACATTGAAGCGCTTGCCCAGGCCGCCCATCGCCACGGCCTGCCGCTCGTCGTAGACAACACAGTAGCCAGCCCAATCCTGCTTCGCCCCATCGAATACGGCGCTGATGTTGTGATCCATTCGCTGACCAAATATCTAGGCGGCCACGGAACGACACTGGGCGGCATCGTAATCGACGGCGGAAAATTCCCTTGGGCCGAGCATGCCGCGCGCTTTCCGATGTTCACCGAGCCCGACGCCTCCTATCACAATCTCATCTACACTGAGCATTTCGGCGCAGCCGCCTTCACCGGTCGTTGCCGCAACGTCTTTCAGCGGACCATGGGGTCCGTCCTGTCTCCTCTCAGCGCCTTTCTATTGCTTCAGGGCATAGAGACAGTGGCGTTACGCATGGACCGGCATGTGGAGAATGGACAGCGCGTCGCCGAGTTTCTCAGGGCACACCCCGATGTCGAGTGGGTGAATTATGTCGGCTTTCCCGACAACCCGTATCACGGTTTGGCGCAGAAATATCTCGGCGGAAGAGCTTGTGCGCTTCTCACCTTCGGGTGCCGCGGCGGCTATGAGGGCGGCGTTCGTTTTTACGATGCATTGAAGCTCGTCAAGCGCTTGGTCAATCTCGGCGATGCCAAATCGCTCGCATGCCATCCTGCATCGACGACGCATCGCCAAATGTCGCCTACCGAGCAGGCAAAGGCCGGCGTCACGCCCGCGATGATCCGGCTGAGCGTCGGAATCGAGCACATTGATGATATCATTGCCGATCTCGAACAGGCGCTCCGGGCGGCAAAGATCTAGCGTGCCCGGTCAGGCCTGAGGGGAAGCATAGAGTGGAATTGCGTGAAGTTGCCCCAGCCAATGAAGGTCATCGACGACTGACGATCGGTCTTGTCAACAACATGCCTGACGCGGCGCTGCGTAGCACCGAGTTGCAGTTCCAGGATCTACTATCAGCGGCAGCGCCAGGGCGAGTTGATCTGCGTCTGTTTTATCTGCCCGGCGTACCGCGCGGACCGGATGGCGAGGCACATATCCGCGCATCCTATGAGCCGTTTACCGCGCTCTCAGAACGCCCCGTCGATGCGTTGATCGTCACGGGCGCCGTTCCCATGGCAGCCGACCTTTCCAACGAGCCTTATTGGCCTCAGATGGCGGCGCTGATCGACTGGGCCGGCGAACACACAGTCTCAACCATCTGGTCCTGTCTTGCAGCCCACGCTGCAGTGCTTCATCTGGATGGCATCAAGCGGCGCCCGCTCGGCTCAAAGCTCTCTGGCCTCTTTACCGCGCGCGGCGTTGGCGAGCACAGCCTTCTTGAAGGCGCGCCGGACAAATGGATCGTTCCGCATTCACGCTACAACGAAATTTCAGAGTCAGAGCTTACCGAGTATGGCTACACACTGCTCTACCGCTCCGATGAGGCCAATGCCGATAGCTTCGTGAAGCAGGGCAAGAGCCTCTTCATCTTCTTTCAGGGCCATCCCGAATATCACGCGCGAACGCTGCTGCGCGAATACTTACGCGACATCGGCGCCTACCTCGCCCGCGATCGCGATTCCTATCCAGACATGCCACGGCACTATTTCGATTCGCAGACCACCGCCGCGTTTGAAGACCTTCACAAGCGCGCGCTGAGAGATCGGCGCCGCGAGATTCTCGCGGCGTTTCCGGCCGCCAAGGCAGAAACGGCGCTCAGTCAGCCTTGGCGCGAGCCCGCGGCTCGGCTCTATGCCAGCTGGCTCTCCTATGTGGCTGCCCACGCGCATGCACGGGAGCAGCAATGACGCAAATTCCAGAGCCCGTCGCGGCGCTCTTTCCGCCGCAGGAGGAGCGCGAGCGCATACGCGCTGTTCTGACCCGAGCGCTTGATGCCGCTCACGCGCGTGTGGCGAAAGGGTCTGTCACGCCCGATATCGATCTCGACACTTTCCGCTCCGAGCTCGCCGGCTTTACATTCGCCGAGCCGCGCACGCTCGAAGACGCGCTCACTTGGACGATCGCTCAGCTCGAACATGGCCTCGTTCACATCACGCATCCGCGCTATTTTGGCCTCTTCAATCCCGGCCCGACCTTTCCCGCGCAATGCGGAGACATCGTAACGGCGGAATTCAACCCGCAGCTCGCAACCTTCACGACCTCACCCGCCGCCGTTGAGATCGAGGCGCATGTGATCCGTGCGGTCGGCAAGCGCGCCGGCCTTGCCGAGCCCGTCGGGCATTTCGCAACCGGCGGCGCGGAGGCGAACTACACCGCGGTGCTCTGTGCGCTGACGCAGGCTCATGCCGGCTTTGCTTCCGAGGGCGCACGCGCTTTCACCGGACAGCCAATCTTTTACGTGTCACGCGAAAGCCATCTGGCGTGGCTCAAGATCGCACATCAGGCCGGCATTGGCCGTTCGGGCGTGCGCCTTGTTCCAACCGATGGGATGGGCCGGATGGATATCGACCAGCTGGCCGCGCTGATCGAAGCCGACCGCGCAAGCGGCGCGGTGCCGTTCATGATCGCGGCAACCGCAGGCACGACCAATGCGGGCATGATCGACCCCATCGAACCCTGTCATGATCTCGCGCGCCGACACGGCCTCTGGTTTCACGTCGATGCCGCATGGGGCGGCGCCGTGATCGCCTCCGACAAGCTGAGGCCGCTGCTATCCGGCATGGAACGCGCGGATTCGATCACCATCGACGCGCACAAATGGTTTGCGACCACGATGGGCTGCGCGATGTTTCTTTGCACGCACCCCAAAGTACCGTTCTCGGTCTTCAATGTCTCGACCGGCTTCATGCCTTCGACTATTCCGCATGTCGATCCTTACGTCACGACAATCCAATGGTCGCGCCGCTTCTTCGGCTTGCGCCTGTTTCTCTCCCTCGCCGCAGCCGGCTGGCAGGGCTATGCAATCCATGTCGAGCGTTCGGTCGCGCTCATCGACTTGCTCAAAGAGACGCTTGCAGCAAAGGGCTGGAGGGTTGCCAACGACTCGCCTCTGGGTGTGCTTTGCCTGGATCCGCCGCAAGACGCCCCCGCAGCCGGCGCGATCGCCAAGGCCGTGCTCGCCTCCGGCAATGCCTGGATTGCTGCAGCAACGTTTGAGGGGCGCGAAATCATCCGCGCCTGCGTCACACATGGCGAGTCGACGGAAGCGGATGTCATGACGCTGGCGCAAGCCTTGACTGCCGCGGCACCCTAAAGCGCATCAAAGGCTCAGCGTGCCGCTCGCGAGTTGCCGTTGCAGCGCATCGTCAAACGGCACGAAGCCCGATGACACACGATCATTGAAGAAGATCGGATCACTGACGAGCGAGAGATCATAGCCCTCACGCGCCAGCTCCTGCTTCTTGGCCTTGAATGTCCCAGTTACTTCAATCGTGCCGCACAGACGCACGAACAAGGGCCGCGCGTAAGGCGGAAGACGGCCGACGATGAACTCGCGAAATTGCTCAAGCTCGAAGCCGGTGCCGGCAACGATCGCGGCCATGCCGGCGCGCCCCTCCGTGCCGGGTACGGCGACGCCATAGACAACCGCGTCCTGCACCGAGGGAAATGCCGCAATCGTCTCGGCGACTTCGGCCGTGGAGACGTTCTCGCCCTTCCAGCGGAACGTATCGCCGATCCGGTCGACGAAGTAGAAGAAGCCGCGCTTGTCGCGCCGCATAAGATCGCCGCTGCGAAACCAAGCATCCCCGGGCGCGAAGACATTGCGCAACACCTTCGCAGTTGAAGCGCCAGCGTCGGAATAACCTTCGAACCGGAAGCCCGCATCGCGATCCGACTGCGCAATAGGCGCAATCGCTTCACCGACCTCATCAGCTGCGCAGCGGATGCACAAGCCATCCTCACCGCGTAACGGCAAACCCTTGGCCGCATCGAACCGTACCAGCGCCACCGGAAAGCGATGCGCCAAAAATGGTGGGATCCGCCCGATCGCCCCAGGCTCGCCTTCGCAGTTATACAAAGAGAAATTCGCCTCTGTGGCAGCGTAGTATTCGAGAATACGCGGGATTTCAAAACGCCGCTGAAATTCCTCCCATACGTCACGCCGCATCCCATTACCGCAGGCGAGACGCAATTCATGGTCCCTCTCGCGCAGATTGGGCGGGCTGTTCACCAGATAACGGCACAGCTCGCCGATATACTGAAAGAGCGTGCAATGGTTGTCGCAGACCTCGTCCCAGAAGCGGCTCGCCGAGAAGCCGTCGCGCACAAAGACAGAGGCACCGGACATAAGAGCCGCGCCCACGGCAACGACACCACCAATACTGTGATACATCGGCAGGCAGTTGTACATCCGGTCGCTGCCTTTGATGTCCAGCATGCCCGCAAACCAAAGACACCAGCGCACCAGCCGGTAGTGGCTGACGATGGCGGCTTTGGGCAGCCCCGTCGTCCCAGAGGTGTAAATGTAGAGCGCCTTTTCCTCTAGCGCTGGTGCCGGAAACGCGGCTGCCGGTAAAGGCTCTGCAGCCGTCTCCCGGATCGCTTTAGCAAGGCTCGGAAGCGAGCCATCGAGATCCTCATAGAGGAAGCAGCGGACGCCGGGCGCAAGCAAAGGCACGGCCTCGCCAACCACCACGGCAAAGGCTTCGCCTAAGATCACCCATTTCGGCTTTACGATGTTGATGCAATGCGCGAGAGCATCGCCGGCAAGATTGGTGTTGATGAGCGCGACAACGACGCCAATGCGCGTCAATCCTGTCCAGATCGCTGCATACTCCGGCGAGTTGGCGGCCATCAGGCACACCACATCCCCGGCGGTAAGACCAAGTTCGCGCGCAAGGCGCGCATATTGATTGCTGCGTGCAGCCAGATCGCAATAGCTGAGCCGTTGATGCTCCGACAACAGGGCCGGCGCCTCACCGAATGCCTCGCCCAGGCGCTCGATGTGACTGGGAAACGGCACCTTCATGCCCGAGGAGCCGGGTGCCGTCATTTCGAGTGCGCGCACCCAGGCCTTTAGCGGCTTGTCAGCTAGTCCGGCTCGCTCGTCCGGCATCTACAGCGAAAGTGCAGAGCGCACGCTGTGCGGCCAGCTTGCGATCTCAAGTCCGTGGGTTGCGAACAATGCCAGGGTGAGCCTGTCGATACCGAAGGCGACACAAGAGCTATGGGCCGTCTCACCGCTCGCGCCCTTAATTCCCCATGTCGAACCGAATTGATCGCGATGATAGTTGAAGCTCATGCACGCCGTGGGCTCCTCACCAGGGCGGATCGGAATAAGCAGCTCGAATTTCAGTGATTGCTCAACCTGACTCGCGGCCATCAGCTTGCCGGCACGACCGAAAAACGGATCACTTGCCGCAGCAACCTGGGAGGGGAGCGCAAGACGCTGCGCCAGCTCATCTACACGGGCGATCCAACGCTCGCGAAACGCGAATGCCTGTTCGGCTGTGCCGACGCGTACGAACTCACGCATTCTAAAGGACTGAAGCCTTCCGAGCTCATTCGTCGCTTCGCGCCGAAAACAATAAGACGCAACGTCAAACTTATAGCCGTCTGCCGGTACCGCGCCGCGCTCGGCCGCCATCGGATAGAGCGGATAGCAGGCAGCCGGGGTGAGCACGAGGTCGGTCGCGTCAAGAGCCTCGGTCCAGCCGCCTGCTCTATTTTCCAGCAGCGACCGCACCTCAGCCTCGCTGCCATGCATTGAGCAGACGCAACCCAAGAGATGGGGGAAACTCTTGTGATAACCCGCGCGTTCCACCTGAGCCCGGCTCATGATCGGTGGAAATCGTACAATCTCCGTGTCGTCCTCGCGTATCGTTCCGATCAGCCGGCCAAGCCCCTCAAGCGCTTGTTCGAACAGTGCCGTATTCCCCAAGAACTCCGCCATCGCCCGTGCGCTGATACAGCGCGTCCATCAAGGACTGAGGAGATCTATTGGCGATTTGGTCCATGGTTCAGAACGCAACAGACGTGGGGTTTCGGGTGAAGCACTAAGCGCAATTTCAATCGCCAAGCGAACTCCGCGCGGGCCGCAAGACCCTGATAACAAACGCAACCTGATGATATCGTATCGCCGGGGATAAATAAAGCTGACGCAGCACGCAAAGGAATGCTGAGCCGTGCCGCTTCAGTCTCGGAGCAGCTTCGGGACTTCCATCAACATCGCCGCCGGCAATGCGCTCTCGATGATGCGATCGTTATTGATCATGATGGATGAGGACAAGACGTCGCGCATGTGCCGGGAAAGGCTGAATTCGCCACTGTTACGATACCCGGAAAGCCCGACGGCTTGCATCGAGGTCATCACCGTCTGAATCGCCATTTCCGAGGCGCGCACCTTAAGAAGGTTCATCGCGGTCTGGAAGTCGACGGTATCGAACTCTTCCTTTCCGGTCACGGCTGCCTCATAGCGCCGCAGCTGCGAGCTGATAAGCGCGCGCAATGCACGCAGCGTCATCATGGCATCGACGAGGCGTGCGGCACTTGCCGGTACGGCACCGCCGGCGCGCCGTGATGCCTTGCGCACATAGCCACGCACGCGGGCAACGGCATTAGCCGCTATGCCGCACCAGACCGCGCTCCACGTCAGATGGGCGACCGGCATCATCGATTTAGCGTGAATTTTCGTGTAGGGCTGCGGAAATACCTGCTCGGCCGCGCCCGCGGCGCGCAATGTAAAGCCTCCGCTTCGCGTGCCGCGCATGCCCAGGGAATCCCAATCGGCGAGGGGCTCGAGCACATATTCGTTCTTGCTGAGCGCCGCCAGCACCTGATCGGTCGGCTGAGCGTCAGGAGCACGCCGGGCCGTGGCAAAGATAAGATCTGACTCCGCGCCGAACGACATCACGGTAGCGCTCTTGGTTAACGCCATGCGAGCGCCGTTTCGCTCGACCGCGCAGCTGCTGGCGCGCAGATCGCCGCCACCCTGCCCCTCGGTCGTCGAAGAGGCGATCAGCAACTGCTCCGCCACCAGCCGGCGCATGAGATCTTCGTGCCACGGCGACCCGCGGGTATGGCGCGCAAGAATAACGGCCATGATCTGATGCATCGCAAAGATCATCGCCGTTGATGCACACGCTTGGCCGAGCGTGTAGCAGGCATCCACTATATCTCCGACGCTCGCCCCTTCACCGCCGAACGCCGCAGGAACGTGAAATCCGAGCAGACGTTGCTCTCGGAGCACCTTGAAGGCTTCCGAAGGGAAACATGCATCTCTATCGACTTTGTCGGCATGTGCCGCCGACGCGGCAGCAGCCAGCTCAATCCGGCCCTTAAGGCCGCCGAGCAAAGTTGCCGGCTTTATCGACCCGTGTTCAGTCACACTGCCCCCTGGACCTGCTAACCCAGCGCTCGCAGCAATTCTCGTGCCTGCAATCGCAAGCCAAGCGCTGTCCCGATTGTGGTATGGTCGTCAGGATTAACCTGGGCGCTGATGATCCGATGCACGTTTACACGAACCATGCTTTCACCTTGGCAAAGTAGATGCATACCCAAGACCGCGAGCCGACATAGCCATGGAACGCGACACTTAGCCTGCCGCGCGTATTTCTCAGCTCAATTCGCCTGGTGCCACATCTCATAGTTCTATTCACCACGCATGCGCGAATAGTCAGAGCGGACATAGCCCGATGGGCTGAGATCGAGCTCATGCCAAAACCGGTCACCAGCTTAGACTATGCAATCGCGTTCATAGAGCTTATGACGTTCCTGCGCGAGTTCAGGAACCTGTTTTACTTTCGATGTGGCTTGCCGGCCAAAGTGTTCTCGTGGCTGTGCCCGCCCTTGAGCACCCTCGAAATCAATACGGCTGATCTGGGCCCAGGTCTGTACATACAGCATGGCGGCGGCACACTTATCTCCGCGCACAGCATCGGCGCCGACTGCTGGATAAACCAACAGGTGACGATCGGATATTCAAACCACACCGACAGGCCGACGATTGGCAACCGCGTGAGGATCTATGCTGGCGCAAAGATCATAGGAAATGTCACGATCGGCGATGACGCCGTTATCGGCCTTAACACCGTCGTCATAGACAATGTGCCCGCCAGCGCTACCGTTTTCGGTGTACCGGGACGAATAATCAGCAAACGAGGCGGCGTAGCGAACCGGAGTGCCGAGAGAAACGACGAGCCGGCAAAGGCAATGGGAGCGGCGGCAAGACAGAGCCTTTCAACTCCGGCAGACGGCTGACGCTCTTGGCAGGCACCGGACGCCACGCGCACCTCGTTCGGCCGCGGAGTTGCTTATCGCCTCCGGCGCGAGCCGCAGTATCGAAGTCCTCAACCAAATGCGATCTGCCGCCTCCGGCACCTCAAACCCAAAGTGGCACAAAGCAGCAGCGCCGATTGCCGCCTCGTTGTCACTTTGACCGCCCAAGGCGGCAAAACATCGGCAGCGCCCAATCGCCAGTTAGCTTATTTCACGCAGTCACAACGTTTTAGTCGCACCGGCTTCCCGCCGGTTGATTGATCAGAATCGGCAATTGTTGGCAAGACTTTCGCTATGTGGGATGCTGGCTCACCGCACGGGGACGGGGGTCGTACAGGGAGTTGGGCAATCCGATGCGCGTATCAGTCTTCGGCATGGGCTATGTTGGATGCGTGTCGGGCGCCTGCCTTGCATCGCTCGGTCATGAAATTGTCGGCGTCGATGTAAGTACGAAGAAGGTCGATCTCCTCAACCGCGGCCAATCGCCGATTGTGGAGGAGAAGATCGGCGAGCTGATTGCCTCCGCCGTGCGCAGCGAGCGCCTACGCGCCACATCAAGCGCATTGGAGGCAGTCGCCGAGAGCGACTTGAGCTTCATCTCGGTTGGCACGCCCAGCCGGCCCAATGGCGCCCCTTCACTCGCTGCAATTGACACCGTCATTGCCCAGATCGGACAGGCAATCAGGGCCAAGAAAGGTCCGCACGCGGTGATCGTGCGCTCAACCGTGCCGCCGGGAACGACTAAATCACGCATCGGCCCCGCGCTCGTGCATGAATCCGGGCGGGCGATTGGCGACGGCCTTGAGCTCGGCTTTCATCCGGAGTTTCTGCGCGAAGGCAGCTCGGTTCGAGACTTCTTTGCACCGCCCTACACCGTCATCGGGTCGAGCCGCCCACCGTGTACTCAGATCATCAAAGATCTCTATCAAGGCGTGGATGCTCCACTCATTGAGACGAGCTTCATCGCGGCAGAGTCGGTGAAGACACTGTCGAACGCCTTTCACGCGCTCAAGATCTCCTTCGCGAATGAAGTCGGCGCCCTGATGAAACAGCTCGGCACTGATGGCCGCAAGTCGATGGCGATCTTTTGTCGCGACCACCAATTGAACATCTCCGAGGCCTATTTGCGGCCCGGATATGCCTTTGGCGGTTCGTGTCTGCCGAAGGATCTACGTGCCATTCTCTCAATCGCGCGCGAGCGGAACGTCGAGCTGCCGGTGCTTTCGTCGGTGCTGCCGAGCAACAATGCGCATATCGAGCGCGCCTTCAGTATGGTAATTGCGTGCGGGCGCAAGAAGGTTGCGCTCATTGGCCTTGCCTTCAAGGCCGGCACCGATGATCTGCGCGAGTCGCCGCTGGTTACCCTGGCCGAACGCCTGATCGGCAAAGGCTATGACATGACGATTGTCGATCATAATGTCGAAATCAGCCGCCTTGTCGGCGCCAACCAGGCCTTCATCAATCAAGAAATCCCTCATCTCGAGCGCCTCTTGTGCAACGACACGGGGCAGGCAATCGCAGATGCCGACATCGTGATTGTCGGCCACGCAACCAAAGCCGATGCCGAAGCCATCGCCATGCATCCGAGACGCCTGACGATCATCGATCTTCAAGGCAATGCCGCGCTGGCTGAGAGCCAACACAACTATCAGGGCATCTGCTGGTAGGCCGCTGCACTCAAGGTGTCACGAGGCTTACTCTAACCGGCCGCCGTTTCCCGCCCGAGCGCAAGCGCAAATCCCCGATCATTTGCCAACGTCAGCAACGGCGCCTAGCGAAGCGCGTGCGCTTCAAAGAATTTCACTACCTGTGGAGACGCATAGGTTGGATAGCCGTGCCCTTCATCGGTGATCAACGTCGCAACGGAAACTCCGTCATTCCCCTGATAGCTTGTACAACCAGGACCACAGCTGGCGCCTTGATCCTGTGCATCGGCGAGACGCTTCGCCACCTCGATGCTTTTCATCTGCTGCTCAAACTTCACAACGTGGTCGCGGCGGCCAACAATCGCAATGAGGGACCGAGGTGTGCTCAGTCGAACGTCATCAACAAGGCGTCCTGCGCAGATCCCTAGTGCCGCGATCTTGCTCGCCCGCTCCGCCCAAAGCAGATAGCTAAAATAGGCGCCGTTTGAAAATCCAACCACATAAATGCGCTTATCATCGATCGAGAATTTCCGATGCAATGCGACAAGCATTTCGTCAAAGAATTGGATGTCTCGATCGCCTTCCTGACCTGGCAGATGCTGCCAGCCCGCCAGCTTGCCTTCAAAATCATAGGAAATGCCGGGTGTCGGCAGCCCTTGCATATAAACTACAATTGCGCCCGGCCAGTAGTCCTGCAGCCGCATCCACTTATCCGCCGATTTTGCCGTTGCGCCGTGACCATGAAACCCAAGAATGACGGGATGTTTCACAGTTTGCCCAACTGGATTGCGCGGCAGATAGACCCACGCCTCCCGCTTTACGCTGTCGACATCGATCTGCATGCGAATAGGCTCACTTGTCTTCGCCGAGCAGCCAAGAGCCGTGAGTGCAACAAGAGCAAGCGCGCGACCAAGTTTCCTAATGGAGCCCTCCTGCAATCGTCTACTGGAACCGGCCCTTCAACATGCGAAAATATTCGCTCGCAAAAGGTAGGGGGTCTCCAAGCGCACTCGCCAGCCCGTGCAAGGTTGCTTTTGAAAGCGGCCCCTTACCATACTTATTGCCGAACAGGCTTAAGAGCGCAAAGGCCGGAGGAAGATAGTTGGCCCCGTCTGCAATTTCGGGCGCGATCCAATATTCACCCATAGCGAGACGCAAGCCCCCCTCGAAGAAGTTGAGACCGCAAAATGAAGATGCGCTTATGCTGGCCCAGGATCGTGCATTGCATTCCAGCAACTTGACTACCCCATCACGGGAATTTTGAATCGCGTCAAAATGCGCAAGCCCCTCATATCCGCCCGCCGCAACGACGCGGGCCCCATAGTCGGCATAATCAGGTCGATCGGCAAATACAATGCGTTTGCCATCACGGAATTGCGCCGAATGAGCAACCAGTTTGCCGCCAACAGTGAGTGTGTTGAGATCGATCTCAAGCCCCGGCACGAGCTCCTGCACGATCAAAGGAGCGAAGTTGTAGTTTGTGTTGTCCAAAATCTTGGAATTTAGCTCATCGCGTGATCGGCAAAACTCGACGCCTTGGCCATCACCTTCCCGGGTTGGCTTGACGACGCATGGAAAGCCGAAGGCATTCTCAATTTCTTCCGGCTTGATATCCGCCTTCTCGTCGTAATAGAGAACTTCTTCGGCACGGGAATGCCCGCCCCCGCGCAAAGCTCGTGAAATGACCATTTGTCGTTGTAGATTTCGCATGCTTCCACCGTGGGTATTGGAAAGCAGACAGCCGGCAAACGATCGCGAATGGTCGCGATCACGTTCATACCCAGATCGCCAACAGGCATGACGGAGTCGATCTTGTTTCGCTGCAGATATTCCATTAGCCAAATACAGAATTTTTCGGTCGAATTAGCTTTGGGGTGGTAGTCCCATTCCACGAACTTTGTGCAATAGCGGGAGAGGCTTAGCCTCTTGGCACCCCTGCGTCCAACAACGAAGATCCGAACACCTAATTCACGCAGGCAATAGATAGCCTGGAGCGCTAACCCGCTCAATTCTGCGAGCAGCAGCACATTTAATCGGCGTCCCTCTCGCACGGCAGAAGTTACTCCCGGCATTTGATCAAGCTGGCCTTAAGAGCATCCGCCCTTATTCGCACTAGCGAGGATGGTCGGCGTATTATCATTCGGAATTCGAAACACATAATATCCGTCCACTTCATCATAACTAAGCTCGACGCGTGTAACCGTTTTGACGGAAGCGCGATCCGAATTGTTGATATAGACCGTCCCGACCGGCACGCGAATAGTTAATGGCGGTGCATCGAAAGACGGATTCCATAAGAAGAAAGTATCAATGAAACATGTCTTCTTCCATGCGATGCGCCAACCACCCGGAACATCTGCAAGCTCACCCGCCAGAACCGCTCCGTCACCGCCGGCGTAAAGGCCGAACACGTCCTGAGCCCGGGTGAACGACCACTCGTCCCTTCCGTCCAGACCATAGAAGCTGATACCCCGTCCTTGACTCGGATAGAGCAATCCCCGCGGTACTCCAACTCGCCATAGCGTGAGCCACTGACGTGCCAAGAACGACGCGGCGTGATTACCGCTGCTCCGATCATTTCCGGTTGAGCTCAGCACTTTATTGTCGCTCGGAAATGCCCAATGCGACACGACAATCGGAACACCAAGCGCAGAGTGAACCTCGGACTGGGCCGCCAGGAGCGTCGCGTCGGCATCCTCAGGCGTGCCGGTATCGCCGGGGTCCACACCGAAGCCATCAATATTTGGCTTGGCATTCGCTGCAAACTGGGCGAGCACCGCAGAAAGCCAAGCCGGATCGAGATTTGTCGCCGCTCCCGAGAACACCAGAGCATTCGGATTGATCGCCTTGATTGCGATCGAGGTACGGGAAACCATTTGAGCAAACGCTGCAGCCGTTAGCTTGGTTGCCGGAGCATCCGGCGCTGACCAAATTTCGAATTGCACATTATCCTTGTCTTGAACGTGCTGGGCGACGTCCCGTGCGAAGTGCACGAAGTCGTCCAGCCACGGCCCCACATCGTGCCGCACGCCCCCGTGCACCGGATTCCAACCACGAAGTGTAACCAACAGATTGCCGGCGTGATTGGAAGCGTCGTCGATGCGAGCATCGAGCGCAGTCCAGTCGTAGGCACCGCTCGCCGTTTCAGTGTTTGCCCAGTAGAGATCCCACTGAAAGAACGCGTGGTCTCTCATCAACCGGCTAAGATCTCTGAACTGCGGATCGTTTTGACCCGGTTTGCCCAAATAGGTCGTGCCCATGATCGGCGCCGGATAATTTGGGAAGCTTACCCCAAGCTTGGGGGATAACGGATTAAATGTGTACACCAAGTGGCCTGTAGACACAGCCGACGACGAAGACCCGAAAGGAGCCGGCGTTGCCGAGTATGAGCATCCCCCTTCGACTGAGACGGCAATGCAAATACCCAAGATAGCCGTGACGCCGCGCAACCACTCAAACGAGATCCCCCGTTCGGCCGTCCAACCCGCTCCAGTCATACTCCCCTCCCTAATCATGCGCTCATGGCTTTGGAAGCCGAGCCTTGCAAGGATCACTCAACAACAGCGAATGGCGAGAAAATTAACGCATTCCCACGCTCGGGCGTGACCAAAGAAAAATCTTGGCCCGGCGACACCTGAGGCAACGGCGGCGTCAGCGTTTCAAATTGGCACACCATCCGGACCGGCACGAGGGGGCAAACTCGAACTTGTAGCGGCTGGCGCCTAAGTTCGCAAAACAGTGGGCTGTGGGCCATGCAGCGCATGAATCCGGACTATGATCGATGGAGAGAGTGCCGCCCCGACCGCCGTCTGTTGGCAAGTCTTTCGCTACATAAGTCAGGGTTTGCCGGGCGCAGCACAGGCCGTCACATTTCGGGAGCATCTATGCACGCAGGGGTTTTCGATATCGGCTGTGTCGGATCCGCCGCAGACGCATGCCATCCTTCATCCCCTGGTCATGCGGCCTGCGCCGGATTTGGCCGAAAGCTTAAGCTTGATCTTCGCGGGGGCGGGCCGGAGCCTACTACTGCGCCCAGCACCTCTTGTAGAGGAGCGAGCTGGTGAAGCCTGGCAAGCGACTTCTCTTTGTTGCGCCCAATTTTCTCTTGCCGGCCGACAGCGGCGGCAAGATCAGAACCTCCGACATCTTGCGCGGCATGAAGGGCAAGGAATTCGAGATTGTGCTCGCATCGCCAGCGCCGGACGACATTGAACGTTTCTCATCTGACCTCGCCGAGATTTGCGATTCCTTCGTTCACTGGCCGAAGAAGGCGCAGCGGCCTGCAGCCTTTCAGTTGCATAGGCTTCAACACTTGCTGTCACCGCTTCCGGCATCTGTTGCAGCTGATGTTTCGCCCGCTGGGGAAGAGCTTCTGGCCCAGCAGCTTGTACAAGGCTTTGATGCAGTCGTGATCGACTTTGTGCACACTGCCGTCTTGGCGCCGCGCCGGATGCCCATTGGGTCAGTCGTATTCACCCATAATGTCGAGGCCGAGATCTTTGAGCGTCACATCGAGCATGCCCAGGGACCCATCGCCCGCGCCGTCTGGAAGGACCAGGCGCGCAAAATGAATGCCTTCGAGTGTTCGTCGCTCAGCCGCTTTGACGCCATCGTCGCAGTTTCCGAGCGCGATGCCGCCTATTTCAAACAGCATTATTCGCTCGATAGAGTGCACGTAATCCCGACAGGCGTCGACATCGGCAAGTTTGCGTTCAAGAAACCGCGGCCGCGGGCCAATGGCGAGCCACCGAGCATCGTCTTCACTGGTTCGATGGATTGGCGGGCGAACATCGATGCAATCGAATATTTCCGCGATACCATTTGGCCGCTGATCGCCGTCGATGTACCGCAAGTGCGCATGACGATTGTCGGTCGCAATCCGCCACAGCGCCTCATCGACGCCGCTCACCGGCAGGGCTTACCCTGGCACTTTACAGGCTTTGTCGACGATACGCGTGGCTATATCCAGACAGCGGACCTCAGCGTGATCCCGCTGCGCGTGGGGGGCGGCACGAGATTAAAAGCCTATGAAGCCGTAGCGCTTGGATCGCCCCTCGTTGCGACGAGCATCGGCATCGAGGGCCTTCCCCTTATCGACAGCGAGCATTGCCTGATCGCCGATAGCCCTGCACAATTTGCCGCCGCCGTTGTACGCTTGCTCAAAGATGACGAGCTGCGCGAACACATTGCACAGTCGGCATATGAGTTCGTTGCCCAGAACTTCTCGTCGGCGCACGTCGCAGACCGTTTCATCGACATTTGCAACGAAGCCATTCGCGTCCACCACACACGGCACGCAGCCTGATGGGTTTTGATCATGGGTCATGCGGCATCGTGAATATCGAGGCAAATAGGCTGAAGTCAGCCTCCACGTCACCGGCGCCACTCTTTACGGGTCGGACTCCGCTCAAGCTGCGCCGCGATGGACCGCCGGCATTGCTGATCGTCATCGATACGGAAGAGGAGTTCGATTGGTCGGCACCCTTCGATCCGGCGTCACGATCGGTCAAGAACATTGATGAGATCCCGCTGGCGCAGCGATTATTTGACCGGCACGCGCTCGTCCCAACCTATGTGATCGACCATCCTGTCGCTGCGAGCGCAGACGCAGTGAATATTCTTCGGCCGATCCAGCTTCAGGGACGCTGCGAGATCGGCACGCATGTGCATCCTTGGGTTAATCCGCCTTCAGCGCGCGAAGATGGCCTCAATCGTTATTCCTTCCCTGGAAATCTTCCTCGGGCGGTCGAATTTCAAAAGCTGGAAACGCTGACAAATCTGATTGCGGCTCAATTCGGATCCCGACCAACGATCTATAAGGCCGGACGATACGGCGTAGGCCCAGCGACCGACGAGCTACTCGCGGAGCTTGGATACAAGATCGATGTGAGCGTTGTTCCTTACACCGACTTTTCATCGGGTGAAGGGCCCGACTTCTCCAGCTTCGACGCAGCACCGTTCAAAACGCGATCCGGAATTGTGGCTCTCCCTCTCACAGTTGGCTTTGTTGGCGCGCTTCACGAAGTCGGCAGATCTGCCTATGCGTGGCTCGACGGCCTTTCCGCGCTGAGGGCACACGGCATTGCCTCGCGCCTCGGGCTCCTTGAGCGTATTCGCCTCAGCCCCGAGGGACACAGCTTGGATAAGATGCGGCGCTTGACGAGCGCCCTGATCGCCCGCGGCGAGCGGCTCTTCATGCTGACCTGCCACAGCTCGTCCTTCCTGCCGGGCGGCTCCCCATACGCCAAGGACGTCGCCACTCGCGATGCGCTGCTCGGCCGTATCGCCGACTATCTAAGATTCTTCTTTGAAGAGTGTCATGGCGAGCCCGTAAAGGTAAGCGCTGTCTCCTCGGCGCTCCTCAAGGAGAAGGCCGGCTCCAATGGCTAGCCCGGAAAAGGCGCTGATCATCGGAGACGACACCAGAAGCTTTCTGGCAATCTCACGCTCGCTGGGCCGCAAGGGCATTGAAGCACACGCCGCGCCCTTTGATTTCACGAGCCCATCGCTCAAGTCAAAATACGTCACTAGAGTGCATTATCTTCCATATTACATGGACGACGGAGCGGCGTGGCTGAAGGCGATCTCGACGCTGCTCAAGCGTGAAGCCTTCAGCCTCGTGGTCCCCTGCGATGAGCGAAGCCTCCTCCCGCTTCAACTCCACAGGGCATCGCTCTCGCAGCCCGCAAAGCTAGCGCTTCCAGACAACCGATCGATCACCATCCTCTTCGACAAGCACGAGACGCGCGAGCTTGCGAAATCTCTCGCCGTGCCCGTCGCCGATGGCGGACTATTCGAAGCACCGATTCAAACAAGCGAGATTGTTCGAAAGTTGGGATTGCCGGTCTTTATCAAACCGCGCCGGTCGTACACGATCGAAAGCCTTTACCAGCGCGCCAAAGTAACGGTGGCGCGAAGCCAAAGTGATCTCGATGCCGAGCTTGCGCAGCCGGTCACGACTTCGCGCATATTCGAGCAGTTATTCGAGGGCCGCGGCATCGGCGTTTCGGTGCTCGCAAGCAGGGGCCGCGTTCTTCAATATTTCGAGCATCATCGTGCGCGGGAAGTTGCCGGAAGCAGCTATTACCGGCTAAGCGCGCCCATCAATCCAGATATGGCAGCGGCTTGTTCGAAACTTGTTGCCGCTCTCGATTACACGGGCATTGCGATGTTCGAGTTCAGACTGAACGATGCAAACGGAAAGTGGATACTACTCGAGGTCAATGCGCGCCCATGGGGCTCGCTGCCGCTTTCGGTCGCGCTCGGCATCGACTTTCCCTATCGATTGTACCGGCTGCTCGTGCATGGTGAAGAGACACCGCCACGCGAATACCCTACCGGCATCTATGGCCGAAACCTTTTGCCCGATATCCGCGATATCATCGCATCCCACTCCAAGATACGACCGGGAGCGTTCGTTACCGAGACCGTGCAAGAGCTGGTGCGCATCATTGCTGGCCGTGAACGGCACGACTTATTCGTCCCAGATGATCCGGCGCCCGCCTTTCATGAATTCGCCACCGCCATTATGAGCATCGCTGGGCGAGCGGCGCGGCGGATTCCCGGAGCGGAGCCAGTGCGCCGCGCCCGCGCGATCCGGCGTTACAATGATGCGGTCGATAGCGCCGAGAAGAAGCCGGCGAAGATCGTGTTTTTGTGCCAAGGAAATATTTGCAGAAGCCCATTCGCCGCGAAGCTCTTCGAACGCGAGCTATCGAAGCTCGAACGTGCTCCCAAAGTCGAGGTTCTTTCTGCTGGGATGTTGCCTAGGCCCGGCAGGTCCAGCCCAGCGGCCGCGGTCGAGGCTGCACGCGAATTCGATATCGACCTCACGCCTCACCTTTCGCAACACTTCGATCGATCATTGGCTGAACAAGCCGACGTTATTTTTGTTTTCGACCAGAAGAACAGGGCCGCGCTGGTTCAACGGTATCCAAAACTTCACGCGCCAATCCTGTCGCTGGCGCTGTTTTGCGGCGTGGCGGAGCTTGCAGATCCGGACGGGAAGAAGATCGAAGCATTCAACGCGGTCTACCGTGAGATCGAGCGCGGCGTGTGCGTCCTCGCGCAGCAGCTTAAGATGACACTTTCAACACGCTCTTCAAGCGAGCCGTTGACCGGAGCCACGCCGCTGTCGGACTACACGACATCCAACGACACGATATAGGCGAGCTCTTCCACCCCTTGGCAATCTGCGCGAGGCTGATTAGTCTCAGATTGGAGAAAACGGGTAAGGCCCAATAATTGAATTGGACGGCGGATGCGTTCAAGATCGCACCAGCACCGTGTCATTCTTATCGAGTTTAACGAGCTATGCCCTGCATTGCTCGACAAGTGGATTGCCGACGGCAGCCTGCCGAATTTCGGACGTTTTCGTGACGATTCAGCTGCGTTTGTGACGCAATCCGACGAGCCCGAGGCACCAAATCTCGAACCTTGGATTCAATGGTACTCGCTGCACACCGGTCTCGATTTCAAGCAGCATCATGTCTTTCATCTGACGGATGGCCCTCGCGCCGGCCACGAAGATATTTGGAACTATCTCTCTAAGCGCGGCCATAGGGTTGGCAATTTCGGCAGCATGAATGCCCGCAGCCTGAGCGCGCCCGGGAGCTTCTTTCTTTCCGATCCATGGTGCAGCGGAGAGCCGGCAAGTCCGGCCGAGCTGAACACATTTGCAACCTTTGTCGCGCGGCAGGTGAAAGAATACACGCGCACCGATCTCTCGACGCGTCTTGGCGAAGCGATGGGTTTCGGCGCCTTCATGCTCGGCCATGGCCTCACAGCAGACACCGCGGCTCAATTTGCGACTCGGCTGATGGCTGAAAAGACCTGGGACAAGAAGAGCGAATGGAAGCGCGCGACGTTGCTCGATCGACTGCAGCTGGATGTCTTTCTGCACTACTTCAAGAAGTACCAGCCCAGCTTCTCGACCTTCTTCTCGAATTCGACGGCGCATTTTCAGCACGCCTATTGGCGACACATGGATCCGGCGCCATTTTCGATCCGTCCGAGTGAAGAGGAACTGAGCCGCTATGGTGGCGCGGTTCTCTATGGCTATCAGCAAATGGATAAGCTGCTCGGCCGCCTCCTGCCGCTCGAACAGAACCGGCGTCACACTGGCGCTGGCAACAGCGTTAAGCCAGCAGCCCTTCTTGCGGCTCGAAGCGGTGGGCGGGCAACGCTTCTATCGGCCGCGCGATGTCAATGCATTGATGCGAGCGCTGGGCATCGATCCGGTCGCGATCGAGCCGACCATGACGCATCAATTCAACCTTACCTGCCGGCCCGGCGAGGGGCGGCGCGCACGAGAGGCGTTGACCGGCCTGCGCCTGGGGCCGGATCAAGTCTTTCACGTCGAAAAAGCGACCGACGATCAAATCTACTTCGGCTGCTCGATCCGCAAGATCGTGAAGGATGACGCTCTCGTCAGCCACGAGCGTCTGCCCCAGAACATGAGGTTCCACGACCTGTTCTATCTCATCGACGGCCTCAAGAGCGGCTGCCACCACCCTGACGGTATCTTCTGGGTTAAGAATGGAGATGCTCAACGGTACTCCGAAAAAGTCTCGGTCCTTGATGTCTTCCCCACGCTCACCGCTCTTGTTTGTGGCAGCCCGGACCCCAACTGGCGCTCGACCCCCGAAGGCCACGACCGCAAGGGCCGGGATCTTCTCGCTGCACCGTTCGAGAGCGCCGCCGCGGCGGCCGCCGAATAGTCACTAAGGATCAAGTTTTTCTCCGTAACTTGTATCTTCCGGACAAGCTCGCCCTTCATCTTGAGTGAAAACGTGATCGTCATTGGCCTAGGCACCGGCAGGTCGGGCACGGCATCGCTTGCCAAGCTCCTCAACGCGCAAACGCGGCGGCGTGTGCTTTCACGAACTCAACCCGACCTGCAGCAAGTTCTTTGGTACGCCGCGGCCGATCCTCAACACGATTGAGGAGTTTCAGGCGATCCTCGATGGCGGGGATCCGTCGATGCTTACAGTCGATCTTTCGCGCGAGGTCTCGGTTAAGGCGTATGACCACCTCTCGCATATGCGCGATGTACGGCTTCTCGGCGACATCGCTTTCTACTATCTGAGCTATGTCGAGCTCATTGCCGCCCGCAACCCGAATGTCCAATTCGTGTGCCTCAAACGGAATAAGAACAGAACCGTGAGAAGCTGGCTTCGGCAGGCTCAAGTCACGCGATGGCCATCCAAGGTTCTAGCCGACCGGCTTTCAAGTCTCATCACACGCTCGCCTTATTACACGACCCGAAACTTCTGGGTTGAGCATGATGGCAGCAAATGGCTCAAGGATCCGGTGTGGGACAAATGCTTTCCGAAGTTCGAAGCCGACTCAGTAGAAGGCGCCGTTAGCCAATATTGGGACTATTACTACCGTGAGGCCGAGGTGCTCGCTCAGCGCCTGCCCTCGCGCTTCATGATCATCGACACCGATCGCCTGAACACCAATGAAGGGCAGATCGAAGTGCTCGCCCATTGCGGTGTTGCGCCGGCAGAGCGTGTGCATGTCGATGCCCACATACACAAGTCTCCATCGGGCTAGGGGTGCCGGCGCCGTCATGACCGATTTCTCAGTGATCATCGCGACACGCAACCGGCCGGCCCTTTTCGCCGAGGCCCTCGCTTCCGTCCTCATGCAAAGCAAGCCCGCGAACGAAATCATCATTGTCAACGACGGGTCGGCGGAAGAGCATATGCCAGCCTACCGTGCGACTCTGGCGCAAGCCGGCAACCGCATTCAGCTCCACTCGCTGGTTCCGCGCGCCCGCGGCCACGGCCAAAGCTATTCACTCAATTTCGGCGTATCGCATGCGAGCAGCACCTATGTATGCTTCTTGGACGATGACGATGTGTGGACCGACAAAGAGCATCTTGCACGGGCCAGCGCAGCGATCGACAACGAGCCTGAGACGATCGATCTCTATCTCGGTAACCAAGCTGCCTTTTTGAAGAACGAGAGAAAGTCCAAATCGACCTGGATCGAGGACTTGGACACGATCCTGCAGTCCGAGGGGCGGCGCTCGAACGCGTGCGGCGTCTATGAAGTCAGCATCGAAGATCTCTTGAAGCCACACGGGTTCTGTCATCTCAACACACTCATCGTGCGACGCGCCTACTATGAAAAGATAGGCGGGATGGACGAAGGTATCCGGTGGGAGTGCGACCGCGATCTTTATTTTCGCTTGATCGATCAAGCCCAGGGCATGCTTCACTATCCGGGCTATGTGTCGCGCCATAACATTCCCGACCCTGGCAAAAAGGACAACATGACGACAGTCCTTTCAGATGTGGAGCGGCGCCTCATTCAGCTACGCGTTTTCGACAAGATCGCCGTCTTCACGCACGATCCTCGCATTAAGGCCTATGGCCGCCGCAACAAAGGCTTCACGCTCAAAAAGCTGACTGAAGCACTTGCCGCTGCGGGCCGCGTCGGCGACGCCGCGTTCTACGCCCGCGAGGCGCAGGCCGTATTGCCGACACTGAAATGGAGCGCGTATTCGACCTGGCTTGCATGTTCGTCGCTATTTGCGAACAAGCGGTGAGCGATTTCTATGAGCTGGCTTAAGAAAAATCTCGCATATCAAATGGCCAAGGGGCTCGGCGCACTTCTTGCCGATCTGGGTCCTGCGCAATCGCGTTCACTCGGTGCTTATGTGGGCCGCCTCAAATCGGCCCGGTCGACCGCGGGCCTTGCTCCCTTCTTCAGCGGCTTTAACGACAATTTCGCCGGCATTGAAAATTCGTTCGAGAAGAACGGCGAATCCTGGCTTGTCGACCGGCTCGCGCCGCTGAACTTTAAAATGCTCTTCGATGTCGGGGCTAATGTCGGCCGATGGACATCTTATTGCGCGGCGAAATTCCCCGATGCCAAGATTCATTGCTTTGAGATCGCCCCCAGCACGCGCGAAGAGCTCACCCGCAATCTGGCGGACCTTGCCAGCCGCATAACAATTAGCCCATGCGGCTTGCTCAACCACGACGGCACAATCGACATTTTCGTCGACGCCGACTCGAGCCTGCTTTCAAGCGTGCACAATTTCGAACTCGTCGGCGAAGGCAAACGCTCCGCATCAAAAGTCCCCGTAATGCGCGGGGATGCCTATATGCAACAGAATAGCATTGCCGCGATCGACTTTCTCAAAGTCGACGCGGAAGGCGCCGATGGCGCGGTCATTCGTGGCTTCGAAAGCGCCTTTGCCGGGGACAAGATCCGCCTCGCCCAGTTCGAATATAATCGCGGCGCGATCATGAGCCGGTTTCTGCTCCGTGACTTCTACGCTTTTTTCGAGCCGCTGGGCTACAGTGTGGGCCGCCTGCTTCCCGAGCAAGTTGTGTTTCAGCCCTATCGTCTCGAGCACGAAGATTTTGCCGGCCCCAACTACATCGCCTGCAAAAGCTCGGATACTGAGCTGATGGCTTGTTTGTCCTCCCCCTAACGATTGCCAGCATCCGATGACTGACACTTTGTGGATCTATTGGGAGATGCCCAAAGGGCGGAGCGAGCTTCCACCGCACATCGCGCTATGCCGCAAATCCATGGAAGTCCACATGCCGGAGGGAGCGCTGCAGCTCGTAACGCCGGACAACCTCAAGCGCTTTCTACCCGACATATCCTATAAGATCTTCGATCTCGCCCTTGCACCGCGGGGGCGCATTGACCGCTTCTTCAGGGGGGGCCGAAAGCGTCGCGCAATCGCTCAGCGCGCCGATTTCATCCGGGCCTTTCTCCTCGAAAAATATGGCGGCATCTATCTCGATTCCGATGCAATACTGCTTGGCAGTCTCGATCGGTATTTCGCGCTTCTCGACCGTTACGACTTTTTCGCCGTCCGCAGGCAGTCCTTCGGCCGCAACCATATTTCAGTCGGGTTCATGGGATCCCGGGCGCACGGCGCGGTTATCTCGGAATACACCGATGCGCTCAGGCAGCGGCTTACGAAAAAGCTCGACCTCGAATGGAATGAAGTCGGCGCGGCCATGCTCACCCCGATTTTCGATTCCCATGCGGAGAGCATCTACTCAGTTCCAGAGCCCGAATTACAGCCGATCAGTTTTGAAGTGGCCGATTCAAAGTTTGCGGACAAAGCAACCAAGCTCAGCGATATCCTCGCAAAGGATGCGAGAGTTCTTCATGCTTTACAGCGGTCCGTTCAAGTCGAGCCTGCGCGGGCGCGGGCTGGAGGAGCTCTATCGGAGTGAGATGTTGATTTCGCAGGCATTTCGCGCCGGCCTTCCGGAAAAGGCTTTTCGAGAGCTTCTCGCGGCGCATGAAGAATGAACTGAAAACCGCGGCAATCAGCCGAGGACCAGCCCAGCCTGCGCCAGCGCCTCGCGCCAGCGACCGAGCGCGGCCTCGCGTCCGAATTCTTGCTCGACGCGCTCTCGCCCGTTTGCGATCAGCCGGTCGCGTAAGCCGGGATCACGAGCAAGCCTTAAGCAAGCTCCGGCAAACTCTTCAGCGTTATCACCGCGCAGATAATGGACCTCCGGCACGAGGCCGAGACCTTCGACACCGAGGGATGTCGAAACGATGGGCCGCCCGAAGTTAAGAGCTTCGAGCGCCTTGAAGCGTGTACCGCTCCCGATGCGAATAGGCATGACGCAAATATCGGCGCTTGCATAGTAGGCAACCGTGGACTCCACCCAGCCTGTGACGCGGATAGCCGGTGGTGCGTGCAAGGCTTCGATATTCGGCGGCGGATTCTGGCCCACAATCGTAAGAGCCGTCGGCATCTCCGCGCCGGCTTGAATGAGCGGCAAGATCTCTTTGACGAGATACGCGGCGGCATCGGCATTGGCTGCATAGCCCATCGCGCCAACAAACAAAAGGTTAAGACCGCTCGCGCGTGCAAGCGGCAAGGGTTCGGCCGTAGTCTCCACGCAGTTGGGCAATGTCTTTATGCATGCGGCATGAGAAATCTTTCGAGCTGCCGCCGCATCACGATCGGATGCAAACGTCACGACATCGAAGGCGTCAAACAGCCGGCGCTCGACATTTGCAACTCTCGCAGCACGCAGCTTGGTGGCCAGCACAAGCTCGCGGCCACGATCGCGCAATTCAAAGCGCGCATATTGAGCGAGGAAGCGTAAATCGAGATCATCGAGGTCAAGCACAAACTTGGCGGTTGCCCCAAGCGCTCGTTTGAAGTGAAGGGCGCTCCAGGTCGTATCAAGCCGCATGAAGAATGCAACCTCATAGGCCGTATGCAGGAAGCGCTGCAGCCTGCTTAATGCCTCTATTGCTTTAGGAGTCGAGTAAACTGGCCAGTCTGCCCGGCCGAGGCCAAACAGCTCGCGCGCAAAGGTCGCGAGAAAGCCGGCGGAAGCGATACGATAGTAGGGCCAATCAATGCGAGGCAGTATCAGCGCCCCGAACTCAGGTGTAAGGGCAGCGGCACGCTCAAGGCCGAGTTGATTACGCGGTTGAATGACAAGGTCGACGGAAAACAGCTGTGAAAGGCACCAATAGTGCTGGAAAGTGCGCTGTTCGAGCCCGGTACCGTTGGCATCGGGCCCCGTGCAGCAGATCATCAATGCACGCTTCTTTTGAGAGCTCATCGCACTACCAAAGCTGGCACTAGTTCCTATATCGCTCCAGCTTCAATACCGATCTCATTGAGGGCTCCTGACATTGCTTCTATCCAGCTGGACCTACTGAAGTTCCAGCCGAAACGGTCATAGTAGAGCGGCCCGCGATGAGGCGGCTTTCGAAAGTCGTAACGCGGCGCGGCACGAAACCGCTCGACACTAACGCCAAGGGTCTCAAGGACCTTCTTCTGCGTAACATAACAATCAAACACTTTTCTCTTGAGCTCCCACTCAGCGGAAGTGAACGCAACTTCGGCGATCGGGCTTCGAGATTGGGGAATGAACGATCCGGAGGTGGCATATCCTCCCCAGCCATTATATCCAGCCATTTCGAATACGGAGATTGATGCCCCGTCGTGTTCAAGCAAGCGCAGCGCTGCATGAACGGCGAACGCAGTGGCATCGTGGTCAGGATGCCCGCCTTCATAGGCATGTGTCACAACCGCATCGTAATTAACAAGAAGCGATCGGAGCGCAATAGCCACCTGGGCCGCATTGGCGGGGACTTCCTGGTCGGGGATTGGAGGAAAGTTCCGCGTTGCGATCCGTGCGCCAATCAAGGAAACCGCCGCCTCTGCTTCCCGCTGTCTTGCACATGCATATTCCACTGGACCGGAGAAGCCCGCGTTTTGTGCGCTCTTGCCATCGCGTGGCGCCCCGTCGGTCACATGTAGGACTTCTGCATTTGGCAGCCGATGCAAGAGAATCGCGCCGCCAATCGCCTCATCATCCTGGTGAGCAGCAACGAGGAGGGTTCTGCCCGCATAGCCGGAGATCAACTCCTCAGCCGAGATAACATTGGTTGTCCGCGGAAGCGCATGACTGGGGCGATACAATACATATTCGCGCACCAGCCGTTTGCTAACCCTGATCAACGATTTCATGTCATGCAATAGATCGCTCAATGCCAGGCAAGATACCGGTTACGACCGGCTGGCACGCACTCTAGCGCAATGCCGAGAAGTCATTGAGGTCGCGGCCGATTCTTGTGCCAATCGCGGCGATCAGACTTCGGCCTCGAGTCAAAGTAATCATCCTTGGTTTTCATGGCGAAGAATCCACCCCCGCCGCTATCCGCACCACGCGAATTCGAACATCAGCACCCACACTACAATCATTCCAAAGCCAATGAGATTGCCTAGGAACAACAAGCCCGAAAGTGCGCCGGCAAGTGACATGGGGCCTAGTCTCCAAAACCAACAAACCCAGACAGTGAGCAAGTCCGATCAAGAAGCGTGCCACGTCCGCCAGCCTAACTCCATAGCCTGAGTACCAAAATCCCTGAGGGTCAGCATAGTTGCCAGGGTGTTCGCTCTTTGGCATGGTTCTTGAGCAGAAGCGGTAGGGGCGGTTCACCGCTTCCAAATCCCGTTGGGGGCAGTATTTGCGTAGCCTAATTCTGTTCGTCGCGCTCGCAGCGCTGATGCCGATGATCCTCGTCGCGCCGTATATCGGCGTGCTGATCTGGTCGTGGGTCTCCTTCAATAACCCACATCGCGAAGTCTGGGGCTTTGCCACCGACCTTCCGTTCGTCATGGTCGCGGCGGTCTTAACAATCGCCGGATGGATATTTTCGCAGAAGGAGAGGAAAGACATCTTCAACGACCGCACGGTTTGGGTCATGGCGGCGTTCCTGGCCTGGACAGGGCTGACAACTCTCACAGCACTCGACCGCGAGTGGTCGACTCCCTTTTTCATCCAAACTGCAAAGACTTTTATTCTTGCAGCAACGGTCATTGGTCTCGCTACCACCAAGATCCGCGTTCAGGCGCTGCTTTGGGTGATTGCCATCTCGATCGGCTACTACGCCGTCAGAGGTACAGGCGTGTTCACCCTATCGGCAGGGCATTCGCGTGTCTATGGCCCCGACAACTCGATGATCTCGGACAACAATACGCTTGGCCTTGCGCTGGTCATGATTGTGCCGATTCTGAACTATTTGCGCATATCGAGCCGCTCTAGGATGGCCTCAATGCTGACGGTCGTGCTTATGGTCGCTTCAGCAATCGCGATTGTCGGAACATATTCAAGGGGTGCGTTGTTCGGACTTGCCGTCGTTTCATCTGCGCTCTGGCTCAGATCAAGACAAAAGATTTCGATTGCGCTTGGTATCGTTGTGCTTGCAATTGCCATTCAAAGCGCAATCCCGCCGCAGTGGTTCGAGCGCATGCAGACAATTGGGCAATATTCGAGTGATGAGTCATTTGAGGGACGCCTGGGCGCATGGCACGTTGCCATGAGAATGGCCTCCGACCGACCGCTTGTCGGTGGCGGTTACTCGGCGACCCTGCAAGGGCCGATCTTTGAGAAGTACCGCGATCCGGGCTCCGAGCAGCCAGGAACGGCTGCGCACAGCATCCTTTTTGAGGTGCTTGGCGATCACGGATATGTAGGGCTCGCGCTCTATGCCCTGATGATCTTTATCGCTTGGGTCAACCTTCTCGATGTTGGCCGCCTGGTGAAGGGCCTTCCCGAACTCAGATGGGCTGACGATCTAACGCGTGGGCTTCAGGTCAGCATTGTTGGTTTTCTCGCTGGCGGCGCGCTGCTTTCAATGGCCTATTACGACGCATTCATTGTTCTACTTGCGCTCACGGCGGCCTTGCGAACTCTGGCGACAAGTGCCGTTCACAGCCTGAACACTCAAGAGATACCGGACTGGCGGCGAGTGCCACAGGCGAAGGTTTGGCACGCTTGAGCGGTCTCGTCTGCTAGGCCGGAGGCTGCGAATGACGACGCGCGTCCTGACATTTTCGACGCTTTTTCCGAACCGGGCCCAGCCCAACCACGGAATCTTCGTTGAAAACCGGCTGCGCCACACTTTTGGGCTCGGCGGATTGGACATCCTGGTGATCGCGCCGGTCCCGTATTTTCCATTTCAGGCAGAGGTCTTTGGCCGTTACGGAGCGTTTGCACGCGCGCCACGCGAAGAGGTGCGGCACGGAGTCAGGATTATTCATCCGCGCTTTCTGGCAATTCCGAAATTGGGAACAGCGCTTGCCCCCTTTCTTCTTTATCACTCGGCACTGAAAGTAATCGAAAAGCTCTACCGCGAAGGAACGCGCTTCGACGTCATCGACGCGCACTACTACTATCCGGACGGCGTTGCTGCGGCGATGCTTGGGCAGAAACTGAACTTGCCCGTTGCGATTACAGGCCGCGGAAGCGATCTCACCTTGTTCCCGAAATTTGCACTCGCACGCCGTCAAATTAGATGGGCAGCGCAACAAGCGGCAGCAAATATTACGGTCTGTCAAGCCCTCACCAACGATCTAATTGAGCTCGGCGTGGACACGAAAACCATCCTCGCAATGCGCAACGGTGTCGATCTCTCATTATTCAAGCCGGTTCCCCGCGAGGAAGCCCGCTCCGCGCTTGATGTTCGAGGCTTTGTGCTCTTGTCGGTCGGTCATCTCATTTCCCGCAAGGGCCATCACATTCTCATCGAAGCGCTGAAGGACTTGACCGACTGTACACTCGTGATTGCAGGCGAAGGCCCAATGCGACACGAACTCGAAAGACTTGCATCAGAACTCGGCGTTGCCGGCCGCGTTCGTCTGCTTGGCGAGATCCCTCACTCCCGACTGGCAAGCATCTATTCCGCATCAGATGTCCTTCTCTTGGCATCGGATCGCGAAGGATGGCCGAACGTGTTGCTCGAAGCGATGGCATGCGGAACACCGGTCGCGGCGACCAATGTTAACGGAACCCCAGAAATCGTTTCTCGCCCCGAAGCAGGATGTCTTATCGAAGAGAGGACCGCGCCGTCAGTTGTGAGGGCCGTTCGCAAGTTACAAAGTGCGTCGATTGATCGTCGCGCGACGCGAAAGTTCGCTGAAACAATGAGCTGGCAGACGGTAGCCGAGGCAAATCGAGCGCTTCTGACCGGGCTCGCAGAGTCTGAGGAAGCCGGCCGGCGTACAACTATCAACGTCGCAAGCACTCTTATCGGCTCACGCCATCTTGGCGAATGGCTAAGAAAGGTCGGACCCGACCCCTCAGGGTCTTCGGACTTCCAGCCTGTGTTGCTCTGCTACACCAAATGTAATCAACCACGAGATCGCAGCTGGAATTAACCAAATCCTGTATTATTTTGGATCATCAATACTACAGATAGATAGTTCTGTTGGAAAACAATTGACAAAAACGGAAGAATTTGATTTTGTATTCTTGGGGCAAGTGGTTGTTAGGGGCAAATTCTCGCTCGCGGGTCAGGAGCGAGTTTACTTAATGCCTTCTTTGCCAAGTTGGGGCAAACCGCTGAATGAGTGCGGTTTTTTTAACCCTCCTAGTGCTCACTATGCGGGCACTCAGATGGGGAGTAACTTCGGTGGGGCGTATAAACATGCCGCGCATTTTTTTGACGATGCTCCTCGCTTGGAGCCTCGCAGCTTGTTCCTATTTCTACGCGAAGCCGCCCGCAGTCATGGCGGATTCTCAGGTCAGCGCGCCATACGTCATCGGGCCCGGCGATCAGCTCCAGATCTCGGTCTGGAAGAATGCAGATCTTTCCGTTTCCGCACCAGTGCGTCCTGATGGAATGATCTCAATTCCGCTCCTGCAAGATGTTCGCGCGAGCGGTCTAACCCCGGAGCAGCTCAGCAGCTCAATCACCGACGGACTTTCAAAGTTCGTGCGTGACCCCCAAGTCACGGTGATCGTTTCCAATCCATCACCGCGCTCACAAACGAGCGTCAAGATTGTCGGCGAGGCCGCGCAACCGCGAGTGATCGCATATTTCACTGGCATCACACTGTTGGATGCGATCGCGGAGGCCGGTGGTCTAACCGAATTTGCAGATGGCAACCGTGCATTTTTGGTTCGCACCGTCGATGGAAGCAGAAGCGATTCCGTCTGCGCATTGGATCACTGGTTAAAGGCGGCGATCTCAGCGCGAACATCCAACTCGTTCCGGGGGATACCATCGTCATTCCAGAACGACTTTACTGACGGACTTTGTGAGAGCTGTATCGCGCCTAACTACTTCGTTGCTAGAGCCGGTTGAAGATCAGTTTAGTAGGTTTGCAAGGGCACAGTCCTTGCTTGGGTCATAGGGTACACTGGCAGAAACGGGCGATGCAAGAGACACTCAATTCAATCCTCGACGAGGTCAGAAGGTCCTGGCGTTATCGCTGGCCTGGACTTTTTATCGCTGCAATAGCCGCATTCGGCGCAACCTGTCGCAGTGCTGATATTGCCCGACACATTCACCTCGATCGTCAGAGATTCTGTTCCGGTCGTGGGTGATCGTGTCCCGGCAGCAGATCCATAGCGCGGCAGACGATCTATTGAGCGAGCCCGACTTAAGCGAAGCGATCCGAAAAGATCATAAGACTTTCAATGTCTCCGTTCTTGAATTACGTCAGTATGCCGACAGATCATCAAGAACAGCTTGAGGTCAATGGTATCGACAGCCCGCTTCTTAAGTTTAGCTGCGATGACTCATCTCGCGCGCGGGCACAAGGTTTATGCAAGCTGGTTCTGTCCACCTTCGAGCCGCAGTCGCCAAGGCCGATGCGGATTTGGATCTCTTTCTCAGCAGCTACAGGAGCAACAACGGGCACTGAGCACTGCCGAGGACAAGGTACAAAGCTATCAGCTGGCTCACTCGGAAGTTTTCGGCCAAGGCGGCGTCTCTGATCGCCTGTCAGGAGCAAGATTGCGCTCCGAAAAAGCACAATCGGACTATTCAGTTCCGCCCTCCGCGCAGTCACTTGCTCGATATTTGGAGAAGCAACAGCGCCGACAGCGAAGTGTTGGCTGCAGCTTATCAAGCGCCAGGCGACGATTCTCTCATTCAGAACCTCTACTGCTCATTTAACAATCTGCAGGATTTGCGCTCTCGGTATTCGGACGACCATCCCGATGTCATTGACGCCAAGCGCGCAATTGTGGCGATCTTCCAGCAATTTCCCCCTGGAGCAATGATGTGCGAGTTGGGAGGCGGCGATGATGCTGTGGACCTGCAGGCACCCGCCTGCTTTCGATCAGGAGATCAACCGGGTTAGTGTCAATCTTGTGGCCGCGAATATCTGGGTCTGCAGCGCCCGTGCGGCAATTGTCCAGTCCCAGAGCGAAGTCAACAAGCTGACGCATTGGCTGCGTCGGCTCAGCCCATCCAATCTCATCTGGACCAGCTCACCTCTCGAACGCGACCGCGATCAAAGACCGGGTCGATGGCATTAGAGCCAGCTCAAAAATTCCACGCCAGATATCGTTGGCGCCGAGGCCTATCATCGAACTCCGCCCACCCTTCCGGTGAAAGCAAGCAGCCCTAACAGACGCTTGTGTTGGCGGGTGTCCTTGTCGGTCGCAATCATTGCGGGATCGTGTTTTCCTACTTCCTCGGACTGCTGGCAAACACCTTTGTAAGGCCAGATGAAGTGATGCGTACATTCAGGCTGCCATTTTATGGTGCGGTCTCACAAATCTCGGATATGCGCACGAAGCTCGATCGCTCCGCTCAGCTCATCTCATTCTCGGCAGCGCTCGGCGGGCTAGTCGCAGTCCTGTTACTCCTGATCTTGTTTGATCCGCTGATTTCGTCGGCCCGTCACTGGGTAGTCGATGGGGTCGGTCCAATTCTGGTGGGTAATTCCAAATGAGTGGGTTAGTCGAACACGACGATGGAAAGTCACGTGGCAGCAAGCGCATGATGCCAGCGCTGTTTCGGGGCCTGTTGGGCCGCACGCAGCCGAACCAGCAATTTTCTGTCAATGTTCCGGATGCTGCTCTTCAACGCATCGGTCACATCTCGCCTAGTCCGCCGGACGCGCTGCATCTGCGGGAAGAGTTTCGGATGATAAAGCGCCAGGTCTTGGCGCGCGTTCAAAGCGGCCAGGGTCGCGCGGGCCGTGATCCACGCGTCATCGTTGTGCTCAGCGCCCATCCCGGCGAGGGCAAAACTTTCATTTCATTATATCTGGCTTTGAGCCTGTGCATCGAGCGCGGTCAGAACGTCACGCTTGTGGATGGCGATCTGAAGGATGGCAGCCTGAGCAGATCTTTCGGGCTGGAGGCCGTTCCTGGGCTGATCGACGCGCTCGAGGATCCGAGCGCCGACCCCAAGGAGTTCATCGAGACCTCGAATGTCGGCAATTTCGGAATGATGCCTGTTGGTTATAGCCAAAGGGATGCGGTCGAGTTGTTGACAGGGGATCGCATGTCGTCCCTCATTGATAAGCTTTTGAGTGAGTCGCCGAATCAGTTAGTGGTCATTGACACTCCTTCGATTCTGTCAGGGAGCGCAGCTTTGGCGATTGCTGCGCATGCGGGCCAAATGGTTTTCGTCATCTCGTCAAACGAGAGCCGTCGCAATGAAGTCGAGGAGTGTTTTGGCCTTCTGGATGCGGCCGTCGGACCGATCGACAGCACGAATATCGGCCTCATCCTGAATAAGATTAGCCCCGGCCATTCGACAGCACGATATTCGGCAACCTAACTGAAGACGCATCGTTGTTGATGACATCTGGGCTCCCACGAGAGAGTTGTACTGTGTTCCGGAGTCGAAGATTTCGTCAGAGCCTTGGTGCCTCGGTCCGCATTTGTCTTTGCGCTCGGCTCGCCCACCATCAGCTCATCCCAGGTGCTGAACAATACGGGCACGCAAACGCCTACAACGGGCTCAGTCTTCTGCTGCGCCAACGACATCAAATCCTGGCAATAGTAGCCAATCGGGCGCGTCTCCGACTTCCCTCAATTTGACAGCGCCGGCTATACCACAGGCGCCGGCGGGCCCAGTCGTTCCAACGGTCATACCACGCAATTCCGGCACCCTTTCCGGCATCTCCTATTATAGCCAACGCGCTCTTGGCGTGCCGTCGGCCATTACGCAGCCATTCGTTTTTGGCGGATCAATCAGCCTTGACGAGACCGGTACGGATAACGTCAACGGAACGACCGGAGGTGGTGACGCCGACCTCATCTCGACGGCTTCATTGAACCTCTTTTTGGCCGAGCAATCTCAGCGGACGCAGTTTGCCGCCGCCGCGACGGTGGACTTCGAGGACTACGCTCACAATTCTTCGCTTAACAACTCCGGCGTCAGTGCAACCGGCAGCGGCTCGCTCACGATCCTCCGTGACTTCCTTTCGCTCGAGGGCGACGGCAGCACCTCAGATCAATTCATCAATCAGTTTTCGGCACCGGCCACCGCGCGTGCGACAACCGCTGGCCGAGCGCGACAAGGCGCTTTTGAGGTCGGCCCCCATCTCACAACCAAGCTCGGCGATCTGCTTGAAGTGGAAGGGCGTGCGCGATACGCGCAAGTCGATATCCAACCTCTCGCCGGGACGACCTTGCCCGCAGGGCTCGCAGGCAATACCGCGATCAACCAATATCTCGGACGCATTGCAACGAGCAACAGCATCAGACCATATCAGATGGCCATCACTGGCGAGTATCTGAGAGAAGATGGCGGCTTCAGGCTCTATAACGGCCTTTACTCTATCTTCCTAGGCGACAGTGACGGTTTTCAGATTGTGGGGCGCGGCGGCTATGAGAGCACGACCGACCCAGGTATCACCGACATTCACGGCCCGATCTGGAGCGCCGGCTTCATCGCAAGGCCGGGCAAGGACGGTTATGTCCGTGTCGAGTATGGAAGCCGCTTTGAAAAACCGACGTGGAATGCTGCTGTTCAAATAGCGCTAACGCCCGTACTGCGGCTCTCGGGTTCTTACTTGCGCACACTGGAAACGGAGCAGGCCCGCATCACGCGCTCACTGACGAGCCTCACTGATTTTAACGTCGACCAAGAAATCGGCACTCCCTCAGTGCCGACATTTGTGGACCTGACGCTGATCAATGCGACATTCTTAAGCGATGATGCCAGTTTGGACTTGGCATGGAAGCCGAGTGTCAGAACAGATGTTACGCTGCTCGTTGGAGAAAGCCATCGTCGTATCTTAAATACGAACACCGAAGATCGCTTCTTTGTCTCGGGCGTTAATGTCGTCCACCGCGTGAACCGGAAGCTCTCGCTTCAGTTCAGCGCAGCATACGATAGAACGCTGACCGCTGTGACGGGCACCTTCAAGCCTTGGGACTATCGTGTTGCCACACAGCTTGCCTACAATCTCACAAAGTCAGTCTCAGTAACTGCCGGTTTCGCGCGCCAAGAGACGTTTGGTGCACCCGGCGTATCAACGCCTGAGAACGCAATCGAGGTGGGAATAAGCAAGTCGTTCTAACGGTGGTGGGGCCGGCATCCTCGCCACATCGGCAGACGAACCACCTGATCCAATCTATCGCATTAGGCCGCGACCTGCCCTCGTCTAATGCCCGATGCGCCAGCGCGGCGAAAGATATCCGCATAGGCCGCAATCATTTGATCTGCCGAGTGATTGAGACGCGCATATTTCCGGTTGGCAGCACCGATCCTGGTGCGAAGGCTTTCTGATTCCAAAAGGCTTTCAAGAGCGCGCCTGAGCGCCTCGTCGGAACGCTCGACCAGAAACGGCTTATTCTCGGGCGCAATCATATTTGCGATATCGCCAACATTCGTTGAAGCCAGCGGCAAGCCAGCCGCCATCGCCTCCAAGACAATCATCGGCATTTGCTCCGTATCCGATGAAAGCGCAAGAATATCGAACAACGGCAATAGATTTTCGACATCGGTTCGGCTGCCGAGCAGACGCACACGCTCCGCAATTCCCAGCGTCTTGATCTCAGCCTCGATCGCCGCGTGCTCTGGACCATCGCCAATCAGGACAAGCATGGCGTCGGAGCGAAGGCCGGCAAATGCTCGAATGAGACGGTTTACGTTCTTCTCCTTGCGCAGACCGCCGGCCCATCCGACGATAAGACCATCCGGAGGCAGACCAAGATTTTCCCGCCCAAGCTCGGCCTTCGCCTCGTCCGCCCCAAGCGCAATGCCGTTGGGAATCAAACAAATGCGGCTCTCCGGAAAATGCCACCTCGCCTCGGCAATGGACTTGAGAAGGCGAGAGGGAACAATGATTGAGAAGCTCCTGGAAAGCGCGAGTTGCCTTCCCCAGATACGGCGGCGCAGCTGATGATCAGCCTCTTCGGGCCCAAAGCCATCCTCAATATGAATGTGCGGAATGCCGACCTGGAGATTGACGAGCGCCCATTCGATTGCACCCCAATTATACGTCACCAAGAGGTCTGGCCGTGCTTCCCTCATAGTTTCGGCGCAACGGCGCGCGCGCGCGATAAGATTTCCCTGACGCCATGTGTTCACAAGAGGCATCACGCGGCTCTTGTCGGGAAGCAGGTTCAGCGCCTCAAGGCTGCCGTTGATCGAGACGATCAGGTGTAGAAACTGCTCGCCGGTGCCATTAACGATCTGCGCAAATCGCCTTTGCGGACCGCCAATGTCAAAATTCGGGAAGATATGCAGAACTTTGAGCTGACCCATTTGGTTCTGGTAAGACGTTTCTAAGACCAGTTTGCGATCTTGCTTCGGCATACATTATTGGATTTACGAACGAATTCGGTTTGCGTCAATCTCGTCCGGCCAGTGACCCAATCCATTAGAACAGTAGCACGCAAAAGATGCTCTCCGTCTTAATGGCAACCCATAACGGTTCCGACACAATCGGCAGAACGCTCGCGGCGATGACCGAGCTGGAGCTGCCGCCCGGCGGATGGAAGCTCATCATCGTCAACAATGCGAGCACGGATGATACGGAAGCGGAAATCCTCAAATGGCGTGCCAGGCTCCCACTGGAGTATCTGGTTGAGCCACGGCTCGGCAAGCCAAATGCCATAAACACCGCATTCGAGCGCGCTGAAGGCGACCTTGTGATAATGACCGACGATGACGTGTTGCCTGACGCCAATTGGCTCGTGGAATGGCGGCGTATCGCCGACACTTATCCTGGAATCTCGGTCTTCGGTGGAGCCATCGCGCCCGCGTTCGAAACGCCACCGCCGAGCTGGCTGCCTCTCGGCGATTACAGCATGTTCTTCGGCGTAACACCGGACCGCGCGGAAGGTGAGATCCTTCCTTCCGACGTGTTTGGGGCGCATTGCGATGTCTTTGGAGCGAACTTGGCAGTGAGGCGCGCCTCGATAGACGGCCAAGCCATGTTCGATCGCAACTTCTTTGAGGGACCACAAGGGATGATGGGCGAGGACACGGACTTCGTCAGGCGTTTAGCCGCGCGCGGTCGCAAAGTCGGCTTCGCGCCGAGGGCCCGAATTCGTCACATTGTGCATCCCGAGCAAACAACATGGCGCTGGATACTCAAGCGATGCTACCGGCATGGCCGCTTTTCTTTCGTTATGGCGAATTGCACTTATGTCGGGCCGGCCAAGCCTCCGCCGAAATTCCCGCGCTGGCGAATTCGCAGGGCTCTCGCCACTGCACTTACGCTTCCCTTCGTCGCTCTGCGCCCCGACAAGTCGCGCCTGTACATTCAACTCAAGCGAATTGCTTATGACCTCGGCGCGATCAATCAGGCCAAGGCAACTGGCGCCGGGACACAACAAGGAAGTTAGGGGGAAGCTGAAGCCTGACGCATCAATTCGATCAGTGAGTTGATTTGCGCCGCTGGATCGATCGCAGGTCGCTTTGAATAGTCGAGCGCAGCCTTCGACAGAGTTCTCGTAGTAGGCGTCATCCGTCCAGGCACGCCGAACGGCCTCAACCCAGGCTTCGATCGGACCATCAGGGTCGAGCAAAACACCACCAGGTCCGACCGACTCTGGCAGCCCGCCGCGGTTGGATGCGATGACCGGAATGCCGCTGAACTGAGCCTCCGTCGCGCTCTGCCCCACGCTTCCTGCCACTTGCTCGGTACCAAGACGATCTTTGCCCCGCCATATATTTTTTGTGGGTCAGATGTCCGTGTCTTGAATGAAACGTTCGGCATCTCTTTGATTTGAGCACGCAGCTCGACTTTGTGCCCTTCTCCCATCGGCCAGGATTTGAGCAATCGAAACGGAATCTCGGGGCACCGCCGCGCAATCTCAAGCGCAATATCGACACCCTTCGCCGGAGCCGGATTGATGAAGAGCACATGAGACGGCGACCGCTTGATCCTGTAGCGTTCCGGCTCGAACAAGGGTGGAATAACATCCGCCTCTATGCCAAACATATCGCCGTAGAATCGGGCAATGAACTCGGAGTTTGCGAGATATCGTACTCCCTTAAGATCTTTCGGATCGCCACCGAGCTCATTCGGCTCGGCATTGCGGAGATAGACAATTGTAGGAACACCTGCCCTTCGCAGCTCAGTAGCTAACTCGACAGGTCCGCCGATCTGCACAAGCGCAACGTCCGGCGTAATGTCCGGTATCGTTTCCGCCAGGCGCTTGGCCACATTCCAATAGCGGTATACTGGATAGCCGAGCGAACGATCTCGGGCATAGCGTTTGCCTGTGGCCTTCAACGCAATTTGCGAGCGAAGTCCGATCATTCCTTGCTTTGCGAACTTGCAGGCGACCGAAACCGCGTGACCGCGCTCCTTCAGCGCCAGCGCTAGCTCATGCGTGCTGGATTCCACACCTCCAGAATATTGCGGGAGATATATGTTTCCGCTGACGAGCAATATTCTCATGACTATCGGCGATTCTCGCTGAGCTGTACCGCGTCGGCTGCTTGCTGCAAGAGTTTGATCAGCTCGCCGACCTGCTTATCGCGATTGAGCTCCGGCCGTTTTGAGTAGGCGAGCGCCGCTTCGGATTTTTCCCTGTAGAAGGCATCGTCGTTCCAAAGCCGTCGCAAGGTTTCCACCCAAAGCTCGATAGGGCCGCTGGGATCGATCAGAACGCCGCCGGGGCCTACCGCTTCAGGCAGCCCGCCAATATCGCTCGCGAGCACCGGGATGCCGTTATATTGCGCCTCGGAAGCCACCCTGCCCCACGCCTCTTCCACTTTGCTCGGCGTCAATAGAATCTTCGTTTGCGCATAGACGCTCTTCATGTCGCGCGTCGCCGGCTTCAGCGTGATATTGCCGGCCGCCTTGGCCTCGGCCGTTACGCGCGCGAGTAACTCACCGCGTAGTGGCCAAGACTTCCTGAAAACGAAATGGTATCTCCGGACACGCCTTGGCGATCTCCAGAGCGAGATCGAGCCCCTTCCTCGGATGGGGATTGATGAAGGTTACGAGTGATGGATGGCGCGGTGCGATATACTGCTCCGCCTGAAACAAGGGAGGAATGACGGTCGAGCCGAGACCGAACAGTTCCTTGAAGCGGCGCGCGGTGAAGTCCGAATTGGAAATGAAGCCAACACCGTCGATATTGCGCGGATCGCCCTCGAGCTCGTCGAACTTGACGTCATGCAGATAGACGAGAGTTGGAACTGAGAGTTCGACGCAGCTCTTGCGCCAGCTTTACTTGGCTCATTGGCTGGGCAATAGCCACATCCGGCTTGAAATCAGAGATCAAGTCCTCGAGTTTCCCGCGCGTATCCCAGCGCCTGAATACTGGATAGCCAAGCCAATCATCACGGATCGTCCGCTTACCCGTCAGCTTCATAAGGGCGCGCGTGCGAAGGCCGACAAATCCCTCGGCGACAAAGGGCGCAAGAACGCCGGTCTCGACCCCGCGAGATTTGAACTCAACTGCCAAATCATGCATAGCGGCTTGCGAGCCGCCTGATGCCTGAGGGAAATAAGCGAATCCTGAAGCGAACAAGACTTCATGCGACCGGGCCCGAGATGTCCGCTGGTTTGCTTCCGGTCTTCCTGCAATTCCATTGCGGCCCGGCGCTCAGTCCACGCGCCGTAAAGAAGACCGTTGAGATAGGCTGCTCGCATCGTTGCTTCCGTGCGCTCTTTGATCGGCGCGCTTGTAAGTGCGGAGATCACCGAGCGCCATTTTTGTTCAGCGGCCGCACGTATGATCCAGCTGGGAACGCCAAACAACTTGCGCACCTGTTTCCGGCGATGCGTCAGCCTCCAGTCGGTCACGCCGGTTCTGAATTGGCGATGCGCCGCCCAGGCCATCGTGTAGCATTCACGTGGCACGTGATGATGGATGACGGCCGTGGGTAGATAGATCGCCTTTTTTGCGGCTTTGACGAGCCGCATTTGAAGGTCGGTCTCTTCCCCCAAGGGTGAGTGCTTACCTGCGGTAACGCCGAGGCCCTCGGCAAAAGTGCCGACCTCCTCAAGGTCGGATCGAAACACGCCCCAATTCGCTCCGAAGAACGAATCGAAAGTGGCCACTGGAACTTCATGCTCCTCTTCACCCAATGACCAGCCTCTTGCAGACGCCGGAAGAAACGGCAGCAAGCTCGGTGCGCATTCGGTCTCGGCATCTGCGACGAGTGGACCGCCAAAGAAATGTCCCGGGCCGTAACGACGGGCTGCATCCACGTAGATTTCAAGCATGTCGGTTGGAACGATGATGTCATCGTCGAAAAAGACGAAGAAGTCAGCGCCACTCGTAATCATGCCGTGATTGAGCGCTAATGACCGCCCAGCCGCCGCAACATACGAATACTTCAATTGGCGGCGATCGGATTCGTGCTGCCAGAGCTCTTCAACACCACATTTCGGCCCGTCGACGATCCAAATGCTCGTATCAGCGGGCATAGAGCAGCGCGAGAGATTGGTAAGCAGACGCTCCACCATGGCGGGTCGATTATAGGTCGGGACGATCACTGCGGTTTTTATCGGAATCATCTTTGGTGTTACAGTACTTCTATTGCTTATAACCTTGTCCGGCGGGGTCGCTACGCGGGCTGCAACAGTCCTGATCGGGCATGGTCACAACCAGGACTGGAGGAAGATGCCCAGTAGCGCGTTGTTGCAGAGGGCTGCGACCCGGATAGAGCTTACGCTTGGCACGCGAATTAAGCGCCATTTGCCTGGCGGCGCTGTAACCTTCACATTTGATGATGTTCCCAAGACAGCCTGCATTGCCGGCGCTCCCATCCTCGAGCGATATGACGCTCGCGGCACCTACTACATAGCGTCCGGCCTCGTCGGGAAACCGAGCCCACTGGGCTCGATGTTCGACGCCGAAGATCTCATTAACATCCACGAAAGCGGTCATGAGATTGCCGGTCACACATTTTCTCATTTGAACTGCGCCGAGGCGACCCGCACATCGTTATTGAGTGAGGTGCGCAAGACGCTGCAGCGCTGGCTCCTCTCCTAGAGGGCTCTTGCCCTGAGAATTTCGCGTTTACATTTGGCTCTCTCTCGCCTCTCTCCAAACGCGTCCTCAAGCGCCGATTTAGATCGTGCCGAAGCGTACGGCCCGGCATCAATCGAGGCGCAATCAATCTGGCCGAGCTACGTAAACAAGATCTACGCCAAAGATTTTGACGAAGCCAAGTTGAAGGCTCTCATCGACAAGAAATTGATCGATTAGCGGCTGGCTCATCTTTTACACCCACGATATCCGCAAAGATCCTTCGCCGTTCGGCTGCACAGAAGAGCAGCTCGAGAAGTTGGTTGCCTACTCGGCCAAGAAGTCCAAGATCCTGCCCGTATCTAAGATCTTGACGAAGCTCGGCGTAAAGAAAAGGCGGAGACGTCCAATCAACGGCTCGTGAGAGCTTTGACATTCACCGATCCTTGCGCGGCCTCCTCAACCTCCCAAACTACCGATCTGCAGTAGACCGCGCCCCACGACCGCGACAGGCCATGGATAACCTCGTTCTTGTTGCGCACGCTGAGCAATGGGTAGTCGAAAACCGCGTCACATGATGGTGCATCGAGCATTGGGCTCAACAAGACATCGATCAAGTATTCTCCGGGGGCGAGCGCAAGATCATTGACCTTGGCGGTGACAATCCTTTCCCCAGGCTCCAACTGCAGCCCATTGAGCTTATCGGAGCAAACAATTGTCGTGATGTGATGGCCCTTGCTGTTCATGAGCACAAAGCAGACATCCGCCGCCCTGAGCGGTTGGCGCACACTGAGTTGAACTTCAATCGTGAATGGGCGTCCTAGCTCAATCTCCGGCAGAACCGTAAGATCCCTGGCGCCGCTATTCCAACGCTCGACACGCGAAACGGCGGGTCGATCTTGTGCCAGTGCCGAAACCGGTCAAGATCGTTCGATCTTATAGCTTGGGCTCTGACATCGAGTGACTTCGTCAGATAGGCGTCGATGACGCTCTCAGTGCTGCCCGCCGCTGCAATGCGGCCTTGCTCGAGTAGAATAGTCTTGTTGGTGAGCGTTCTCACCGCGCCCATATTGTGACTTACGAAAAGGACCGTTCTGTTTGAGCGAGCCACTTCACTGATCTTACCCAAGCACTTCTCTTGAAACGCGACGTCGCCAACAGCGAGAACTTCATCGACAATGAGAATTTCGGGTTCCAGATGCGCGGCAACGGCGAATGCAAGGCGCACATACATACCCGACGAATAACGTTTCACCGGCGTGTCGAGATACTTGCTGATCTCTGAAAACTCGACAATCTCGTCAAACTTGCGCTTGATCTCGGCGCTGCTCATCCCAAGCACTGCGCCATTGAGAAAGACGTTTTCGCGGCCCGTGAGTTCGGGATGAAAGCCAGTACCCACTTCGAGAAGGCTTGCGACGCGGCCATTGATTGTGACCCGCCCTTCCGTTGGCTCGGTGATGCGCGAGAGAATCTTGAGCAGAGTTGATTTGCCGGCACCATTTCGTCCGATAATTCCAACGATCTCGCCCACCCCGATCTCGAAGTTGATGTCCTTCAGGGCCCAGACTTCTTCGAAAGTGTCACCAGCAATTAGGGCGCGGCCGCGTGCCATATCGGCCGTCTTACGCCACGCGTTGCGCGCACCGCGGGCGATCACGTCGCGCAAAGTCGCTTCACGATTTGGCTCGCTCTGATGCCCGATCAGATATTTCTTGCCGACGTTTTTGGCACGAACGGCAACGTCATTGCTCATATTAAATTAGATCCGCAAACGAACGCTCGGTCTTTCTGAAGTAGACAATGCCGGCCCAAAGAAGGAGTGCGACAACGATCAGACCTGTGCACAGACCCGTCAAATCCAGACGAGCCTCGCCACCCAGAACACACCAGCGAAATCCATCAATCACCGAGGCGACCGGATTGAGATGATACCAAAATCGCCATTTCTCGGGCACGATCGAACTCGAAAATCCGACCGGCGAGACATAGGAGCCGAGCTGAACGATGAACGGCACGACAAAGCGCAAGTCGCGATATTTGACGTTAAGCGCTGTCAGAAAAAGCGCAGGGCCCAAGCCCGCAAGCACCGCCATCACAACGAATAGCGGCACGAAATAATCTGGCCAGCTCGGCACAAAGCCGTACCACAGCATCAGTCCCGACAGGATCACCAGATCGATGCCGAATCGATCAGCGCAACGACTGCGGCAGAGGCCGGAATAATGATCCTTGGAAAATAGACCTTACCGATGAGGCTTGAGTTACCGGTCAAGCTGTTGGAAGCGTCACCCAAAATCGTCGAAAATAGAAACCAGGGGCAGCAAGCCGCAAAACGAAAATCCGGAGAGGGTGTGGCTCCATCACTTGGCAGTTTTGCCAGGCGGCCGAAAATCACCGAAAAGACGACCATCGTCAGAAACGGCCGTATGACGGCCCAGGCAATTCCGATTACGGTCTGCCTATAGCGGACGGTAACGTCGCGCCATGCAAAGATCATAAAAAGCTCGCGGTACGCCCAAGATCGGCCCAGTAGTGCCGTTGTGCTCTGCCCGCCTCGAGAACCAATGTTCTCAGCTCGGAATTGTCGGTAGACGCCATGCTGTCCTTCACGCGCTTCGATTGGTTCAGCTACGACGCGATGCGCCATCATCGACGGTGCGTATGAACAATCGGTTTGTATACTGATCGACCGGCCGGTCCGAGCTGAGCGGCTGTGGGATATAGTCAAACGCATAGACCGGCAAGATCGAGTACTGCACGAGGAACATGAGCCGCGGTTTTGCCAGCGGCACCGCCCCCTTGTGAATGCCATAGGTGTCACAGAAGAACCCAGTGCCGGCCGGCCCTACGAATCGCTTAATGGCACTTTCGCCATAAGTCCTTCTCCACCTGCTCGTCGGAATACGGCCGCGCGAGCAAACGTGCGGTGTGGAGATGAGAGCCGAGCGCATAAGTGTGCGGGCCGCTTTCAAGATCGACGTCGTTCAGATAGACGAAGAACTTGAGAAAGCGCCAGTCGTCATAGTCGCGATGAAACTGCTGCGTAATGTTCGCGGCCTTTGCTTCCGGCGTCGACCAGCGGACTGCAATCGTCGAGATCGTCGGCGCGCAGCCGAGATATTCCCTGGCCACCTTAAGAGCGAACGGATGGTTCGCCAGCTCGACCAGCTCGTTGCAGCCGATGAGTGTTTCGATTGGATAATCAGCAGTGACGCCCGCCGGCAATGAGTTCGGCGCGCCGCGATAGGCCCTCTCGCCCACCTTCACTTCCGCATTGTCGAGATATTTCCGGATTGCCGTCAACTTATCCGGCGCCAGGATCAAAGGGGCTTCGCTGCAGCCTTGGCTGCGCAAGATGCTCAGCACGCGCTCGCTGTCAGGCGAGGGCGCCTCCGCCGGCTGCGGATGTTGTCTGTTGACGTTACCCGCCAACACCTTGGCCGTGACCGTTCTCAATTTCGGCAAAGTCACGATCCGCTGCGCGTAGTACAGCGCAAAATGGGCTGGCTTCAAGCTGCGCCCGCTTCGGGAGACCGCTCGCGGAAACATCAGGACCCCTCAATCCACCCCGGTGAAACTAACTTAATTCGTAGAGCGAGCATAGCTATAGATGCATCTTCCAGACCGCTTGAAGCGCCTCATTCCGGCGCACGCCAGAGGCGAACATGGCTATGCAGCCTGCTCCGGACAGCAACGATTAACCTCTTGGGGCACATGAACCGTAAGCGCTGCCGCTATGAACGCGTCTTCATTTGAGACAGGCGTCCAGCCCAGATCTCGCTTTGCATCCGAGCAATCGAGATCCGCTAAGAACGAGCGCGATTGAAGGTCGCGTAGAGTTGTGAGCGTGCCTTTGCGGCCGCCAATGCGCTTAATAGCGAACTTAGCGAGCTCGCTCGTCCAAAGCCAAGCCGTCGATTGCGCATGATAGGTGAGCGGCCGGCAAAGCACGCGGGCGAGTTCGGCAACATAGGCCTTCGCCGAAATGCGAACGTCGCCGGCGAGATTGTAGCATCGCCCCGCAGCCTCGGCCCGTTCTGTCGCGGCAATCGCCGCCGATGCAACATCAGAAGCAAGAACGAAGGGCAATGGATTATCACCCGAGTTCCAGCCGATAAAATGGCGCTCGTTGACGAAGATTCCGACGCCGGAATGATAGGGCGTGCCGTACTCACCCACGACGATCGCCGGACGCAAAACGCAGAGCGATAGATCAAGCCTTGCGGCCAGCTCACGCAACAGGGTTTCTGAATATGCCTTGGCGCGAGAGTAGAGCGGTCGCGCCTGAAGCTCGGTATCAGCCGGATCGGCGCCGACGACGCGCGCGTGCTTGTCGCCAAGATAAAGCGCCGCTGTAGAGCCCAAATGGACCAGTCGCTTAACCTCGGCAGCCCGGCACGCTTCAGCCAGATTGGTCATCGAGAGGCGAATATCGGGCTCGCTTTGTTCCCAGGTCTCAGCCAGGTTTGGTCCGGCACAGTTGATGACGGACCTTGCACCCTGCACGGCCCGGCTCAAGTCATCGGCTGAGCGCAGATCGGCTTTGACAATCGAAACCAGGCGATCCTCGAACAGGCTCGGCAAGCCTGCGCTCTGCCGGCCGATCACCCGCACCGCAATGCCCTTGCGAACACAGGCCCGGACAATGTGGCGCCCAATAAATCCAGTGCCACCGATGACGGCAATCTCGACCTGAGGCGCTGCCACGCGCTCAGGCACGCGCTGCGGAGCATTCCGTACAGGGAAGGTCTCGCGCGCAATCTGCTCGCAGGCCCGAACAATTCCTGTCGCGCCTTCGAGCGTGTTGGCCAATGGCGGCTCGGAGACCGGAGTCGCATAGAATGCGCCAATGCTTCCTGCCATCGACGATCTGAAAGCGTCTGCACTTTTGATAAGTCCGATCGTAGAGCCTATATAGGCCACAAGGTTGCCAAGTTGCTCACGCCGCAAGCCCGCCGTGAATTTCCGCGTCGAGAGATAATTATCGAGGGGCTCGATCCATTGAGAGCGCGTGGAAGCAGCAAATGTGTTGGCAGCTATGTCTGCCTCGATTAAGCCATCTGCGCAAAGCGCCTCGATGCTCCAACGCCGGAAGCTAGAGCCCAGCTGAAGCGTCAGTTGCACATCGGCATTGGCACAGCGAAGCACCGCTGTGATCGAACACGGCACTTCCTGCTTGTCGTTGATCTTGGTACCAGGGCCGGCAATCGCCCGGACCGATTCAATCGGCCCCGCAAGAGCGACAACCTGCGAAATCGGATGAACGGCCTGCTCCAAGAGCAGGTTCACCGGCCTTTGGAACATCCAATGTTCGAATTGGCCAGCCGAAATTTGCCGTATCGGCATTGCATAGGTCACCGCCAAGCTGGCGAGCGGCCCATATTGGTTTCGCTTGAGCGCTTCCGAAAGCTTCAGGAACGCAGGATGAAAAACAAAATTGTGGTTGACGTAAACCGGCTGCACGAGGGCGGACGAACGGGCTGCGGCCCGCAACATCTCGCACTCTTCAAGACTTGCGGCGACGGGCTTCTCGAGAAGCACGCGCACGCCATGGCGTAATAGCTGACTCGCAACCGAGGCGTGATGATTTGGCGGCACCAGCACATGGGCCGCATCGCATTCGCGCTCGGCCAGAAAAGCATCGAGCGACGCGTAAGGTGCACAACCAGTGAACCGGGCCGCCAGGGCGGAGGCCTGTTCCATGCGCGGGTCGACCACGCCGACGACCTCAACGTCGGCGCGCCCGCCAAGCACGGAGGCGTGCGCCTGCGCGATATTTCCAGCTCCTATGAGGACGGTCTTCATCATGGCTAATTCGGAGCTTTGAAGTTACAGAGCAGACAACAGAGTCTTTGGATTCAAGAGTTCTTGCCAGCTCGTTCTAAGACGAACGGTGACAGCGCCGGCGTTACCGGCTGCCATGCGAAAACAGGAATACGCGGACCGTCTGCAGCAGAATCATCAAGTCGAGAACAACATCCTGATTCTTAACGTAGTAGAGGTCGTAGGCGAGCTTCCGTTTCGCATCTTCGGTGGAAGCGGCGTATTGGTATCTTACCTGCGCCCAACCGGTGATCCCTGGACGAACCCGATGCCGCAAATCATAAAGCGGCATTTGCTTGCGCAGCTGATCGACAAAGAACGGACGCTCCGGGCGCGGACCAATGAAGCTCATATCGCCCTTAAGCACATTGAACACCTGCGGAAACTCATCGATGCGCAGTTTACGAATGACACCCCCGACCGACGTCACCCGGTCATCCTTGGCCGCCGCCCAGCGTGGCACACCGTCCTTCTCCGCATCCACGAGCATGCTCCGAAATTTCCAAATCCGAAACACGTGCCCATCTTTACCGACGCGTTCTTGCGCATAAAAGATCGGGCCCTTGCTATCCAAGCGAATGAGCAGCGCCACGACGAGACCGATTGGCAAGGCCAGAGTCAGGAACAAGATGCTCGCAACGATATCGACGACACGCTTGATAACGCGGCGCGTACGATTGAAATGGAAGCCATCGGCGAACGCGAGCCATCCGGGCCCGACCGTTTCAAGGTCGACTTGTCCGGTTTCACGCTCCCAGAACGTCAGATAATCAGTGATCTGAATGCCCTGGAGCTTGCACTCCAGAAGCTGCCAAACGGGAAGGCCACGCCGGTCCTTGACGGCAACGACAATCTCTTCGGCCTTCAAGGCTTGCGCCTCGTCGAGCAAGGTCCTGGGCCGCACATCCGTCTGAGTCTGCAGAGCCGTGTTACCGATCGAAGCTGAAGCATCGCGCAACATCACCGTGTTCGACAGTTGCCCGACAAAACGCAGATGCGAGGTGCCGTGGCGCTTGATGAAGTCGTAGACGGTCTCGGAGAGCGGGCCGCCGCCGAAAATCAGCACGCGCCGCTTCAGGAACGGAACGTCAAACCACCAAAGCAGGCAGAGCCGAATGATGAAGAGAATGAAGAAGAAGAGCGCGATCGCGAGCGTGAGAATGCCGACGAACCAGCCGAAGGGGTAACCCGAGGCCGCTTTGACGATGGCAACCGAAGCAACCGCCGGAATGAAGACGAACTGCGACGCCAGAATGAAGCGGCGGATGAAGATCCGGATGTCGTGATGCGCATCGCTGTTATAGAGGCCGATCGATGCAGTGATGCAGATGAAGGCTCCGGTCAAAAGAAGGGCTTCGAAGAGACCGAGATGGGTCACGCTATGCAGCGCGCAGGTGGAGCACCCACCTGTCAGCCCCAACGCATAAAGAGCAGAGATAAAAAGCACACCGTCGATAAGCGCCAAGATGCCCGAAGGCAGCGCCAAATGGTGCCCGAAAAGCTTCATTATGCCCCACCCAACCCGTTGCGCGCGAGCCGCTTAGCTTTCGCTTCAGCCAGCCCCAGGTCCCACGTCCTTGCAGCACACAACTCGACCAAATCGTCTTTCATTTTTTGAGTTGTGTCAAAGGGGGATGTGCACCGCAGCACATCTCACTTTTGTGACCCTTGGCTGGCGCGTGATCTTCACACTCGAACAAAGGATTCTGCACTGAATCAATTGCTTATTCCGTCTGCGGAGAGAGCTTCGGTCCTGGCCCCGAGACATACCAAGAGCCGTGCCGGTGCCCCACTCCAAGCTCCAAGAGGCAAGAACGATTCCATTTGCCGAAGCGGGATCGGGACAGGGAACGCGGGCGGCAAGGCCGGCGGGAACTCTACAGACGGCTAAACGCCGTAGTAACTTCGATACCAAGCTGCAAAGCGCTTCAGCCCAGCGCCGATCGAAGTGGTCGGGACATAGCCCAGCGCCGCTTTCGTGGCTTTGATGTCCGCATAAGTCGCAGCCACATCGCCCTGTTGCATCGGCTTTAGGATTACCTGGGCCTTTTGGCCCAGCGCCTGTTCCATTGCCGCGATGAAGTCCGTGAGCTTCTCCGACTTGTCGTTGCCGAGATTGTACAGAGCATGCGGCGGCTTTCCTTGGGCGGGACTGTCGAGCGCAGCGACAACACCAGAAACGATATCGTCTATATACGTAAAGTCTCGCCACATCTCTCCTTGATTGAAGACCTCGATCGGCTCACGGGCGAGAATCGCCCGCGCGAATATGATCGGCGACATATCCGGCCGCCCCCAAGGCCCGTAAACGGTAAAGAACCGGAGCCCCGTCGATGGAATGCCGTAAAGATGCGCATACGTATATCCGATCAGCTCGTCGGCACGCTTCGTCGCCGCATAGAGTGAATTCGGCCGATCGACAGGATCGTTTACGCTGAAAGGCAGTTTTGTGTTGCCGCCATAGACGGAAGAGGAGCTCGCATAGACGATGTGCAGCAAATCCTTGAGGCGCCTCGCCATCTCGTACAGGACGACCTGGCCCATGACATTTGATTGAACATAGGCATAGGGATCAATGAGCGAATAGCGCACGCCGGCTTGTGCCGCCAAATGGACAATGCCCTGGATAGAAGCGGACTTGTCCACGAGAGCGGACATCGCTTCCTTGTCGGAAATATCGAGCTTGTGGAAGGTAAAATTCTTCAGCCCAGCCAGTTGTGCGAGGCGATCCTCCTTAAGCTTCACATCGTAATAACTATTCAAGTTATCGACGCCGATGACCTCATCATCGCGCGCGAGCAATGCTTTGCTTACGTGAAAGCCTATAAAGCCAGCGGCACCCGTCACCAGAACTTTCATTGGCCTCTCCGGTCCCTCATTCGCGGCCGGCTGAAGCCGCAGCCGTCTATCGCATCGATTAACGCTATGTGGGCCGGAGACTTCGATGCGATCAGCTTATTGAGAAAGTGTAGGGCTGTTTGCCCTTCCAGGCGGCGAGATCTAATGCCCCCGAGGACCCGCTGGCTGCTCTTGTTGGCGGCATTCTAGGCTTTTTGGCCTAACCGTTCAGCACGGTGTTGAGCTCACGCGCGAGGTGATCACCATAAACGGTAACGCACGAACGATGGGCGCCACGCACCGTAATCGAGCGGAAATTGCCGCAGACGTTTCGCCAAGGATCGGGGCTATGACGAATGCTTCCCACGCTCTCCTTCGCAACGAAACAGACGACCGGCGCGCGCACGCGTTTTGGGACGAAACCGGCGAGAGCACGGGTAAGCTGCCGCTTCATTACCCGACTTTCCTGCAAACAACGAAGAAAGCTGTCGGTAGCTGCAGCTTCTCGTTGCTCGCCAATTTGACCGTCCTCTGACGGATTTTCTTGTGGTCGCGCATCAAGACTTCGTCCCAGGCTTTTGTCATGCCGCCGATACGCCGCTTCATGACGTCCCGACCGCTGATCGCGCTGACAAGATCCAAAAGCTGCGCCCGCCAGCGAAAATCTGGCCGCGCGTTCAGCGAAATCGGGTCTACGATCACCAGACGCTCTACGTCTTCGCCCAGTCTTCGAGCGCGCGTGCGACACCGAACGCGATAACGGCGCCGTTGCAATGACCGGCTATCCGATACGGCCCCGGGCTCGTGGACATTATGAGATCTACATATTCTTCGCCATTTCCTCAACTGTCGGCAGCTTACCGTCGACGAGGGGAAATGGCCTTACGCTGATAAAATGGCTGACGGGGACCGAGCGCCGCTGCCAAGTCGCGCGTGTAATATCCGGCGCCGTCGATAAATACCGTCGAAGTAGAAGAGCGGCCGCACACCGGGCTTCCGGCTTGAATCTTGAATAATGAGCGGCCGTTCGGCCGCTTGACCACCCGCGACTTAGGCGAGCGAGCCGCCTAATGGGGCGCTTCAAATAGGATAGTATCGGCAATCTTTTTATTCGTCAGCCGCTCGGCCTCTATCAGCACCTGAAGGCTAGTGAGCGAATCTCCGCCAGCCTCGAAGAAATCATCATCGATCCCGATATCTTCTCGCTCGAGGTACGCTGCCACATGGCGAGGAGCTTGCCTTCAAGTTCGGTTTCGCCGGCGCGAGCGGCTGCTTGCGTGCGTGAGGCCAATGCAAATTGCTCCGCGAGCTTCAGCACGCAGAACCTTTCCAGTTCACCCTTAAGAGAGACTCTACGAAATGAATACGCCGCGGCACCTTGAATGGACCTATCTGCGTCTTCAAGAACGAGCGCAATTCCTTTTCGCTCGCCCGCGCGTAGCTTTCAGATCACGGCAGCGGCGATGTCCTCGCCCAGGGTTGGGTGCGGCACGGTAAAGGCCGCCGCCTCTGACACCGCTTCATGCTTCGTGAGCGTCAGGTCCACCTCTGCCGGGGCAACCTTTTCGCCGCCGCGATTGATCATCTCCTTCAATCGCCCACGCAAGGTCAGGAATCCCTCTTCGTCGATCGAACCAAGATCGCCACTGCAAAACCAGCCATCCTTAAAGCTTGCAGCGTTGGCCGCGTCATCCAGAAGATATCCGGGCGTCACACTTGGACCTTTGACGCGCACCTCGCCCACTTCGCCAATGGGGAGCTTGAGTCCGTCGGGCGAAAAGATCCCGAACGCCGTAACGTCCGGCTTGCCGACGGTTCCAGGCTTGCGTGCACTCGGCTCTATACCGTTTCCGGCAATGAGCCCGGCCTCACTCATCCCATAGACGTCGATCACTGGCACGCCGAAATAGTCTTCGAGTTGCTGCCTGAGCCTGTCGGGGAGAAATGCAGCAGCCGACTGAATGAAGCGAAGGCGCGGGGCGGGACCCTGTCTCTTGCGGGCAAGCTGCATCACCGTATGATGAAAGGTCGGGCCGGCCGCATACCAAGTTCACCGGAATTGTCTAACGCTTCAAGGAAGTTGCAATCACCGGAATTGAACGCAACGCCGTTTCCCAGATAAAGCGAGGTCAAAAGGCCGCCCATCACACCGTGGCCGTAAAACAAGCGGAGCGCCACAGAAGCAGCGATCTTCCGGCGTGAGATCGAACCAGCCCTTCATGCGGTTGGCATCGTAGGCAATATAGTAGTGCGTTACCGGCACGAGTTTCTGGCGCGCCGTCGTGCCCGAGGTGCGCAATATGACGGCGATTGGATTAAGGCCTTCCTCTTACGCGCGTGTGTGCGTCGGTTCTTTGGTTTAAGGACAATTGTCCGCCTTGAAGAGCGGCATCGAAGATGACCGCGCCGACCTTTTCTGCCGCCTCGCGTGCGGTTGGACCACTGTCCCAGTCGTGATAAACGCTTCAACGCCGAGCGGACCCAACAACTCCTCAAACTCTCGCGCAGTCAGGCGTCCATCAAGCGGGAGGGCAGCAGCATTGCAGGCAACCGCTACAATCGAGATCGCAAGCAGTGGGCCATCGGGTATGGCGATCGCTACTCGAGAGCCCGGGCCAATACCGGCTTCTCGCAAGATAGTGCGGACTTCAGCAGTCGATCTCACAAGTTCGGAAAACGAAAAGTACTCGCCTGATTTATAACGAATACACATCGTTTGGCCGCACTGCCGAAACGAGCCCTAAGCTCCCGCTTGAAGTCATCATTTGGCGCCCCCATCTGCCGTAAATTGTGGCACGATGACCGCTCACGCAAGAGCCGCGCCATCCCAAATGCCGTCCAAATTGTTTGATATTCGAACAAAATAGCGATTTGTGTCGATTGAGAGACAGTGGCTGGACAGGCCTCAGGAACGGCACCGTGCGGCACGTCTGGCCTGACGTTCGCCAGGTCACCGGAGCCTGCTGATTTCAGCACGACCTCAGAGGGCCAGTCACTTGGCTATTCACTGTAGCGTAGGTACGCATCGAAGCCAAAATGTTTTCAAATAGGACTGCTCACCGCGGGAATCGGCCGCCTGCAAATTGAACCGTTCCAGCTCATCCAATCTTCGCGTTCGGCCCAACGGTGTGCGAGGCCCTTCTCGTCTCTCCCATCAAGCGAAGCGCGACGGCAACGGGGTCAATGTGGAAGTTGAGCCACCAGGATCTTTCGTCATTTGAAGTGTGCAGTGATCTGTGGTGGAGAGCGCAGAGAGGAACGGTGAACTCATCGCTGACTTTTTTGCCGAGTGCTTTTGCTTGAGCAAAGGTAATGTGATGCGCGAATGCCGGAATCCGGCCGCACACGAGGCACGGCTGTTTGGCAACAAACTGCAGATGGCGCTTGTCTCGCATTCGTTGTGGCTCAGGTATTGCGAGCTCGGACTTATCAATTCGGCCGGACGCGCTGGGTCTTTCGTTCTGTGGTGGTACGGTGACGTCCCCTCGGACGCCACGGCCGAAGATGAGAGACCGTGGTGGTCTTCACTGTTCTCACTATCCGCGCTGAGCCTTGGTTCACTTCGCCTCACGCGTTCTGATGATGGGTGCCTGTCAGGCGCAGCTGCTCGGTCGCAATGGGCCCACTTGGCATCGCGGGATTGTCAGCTCCATTGCGAGTAGATGGGCTCGATGTCCCGGCCGGCGGCAGTGCTGATCGTGCCCCCTCCGCCTGAGCCTTGGCGTGGAGCGAGGAGTGATAGAGCGAGAGACCGAACTGGTTGCCGAAGGTGGCTAGGGCTCGCTTGGTGGCGTCGGTCTCAGCAGCTTTGAGTGCAAACTCATAAGCCTCGGCAGCGGTTGAGCCGGTGGCATAGGCGCAGCCATTGCCCTCCCTGGTGACCTGGGCCTCCCCTGCCCTTACGTTGATCTTGACCCTTACGGCATAGGAGCAAGCAAATTGACCATTTGCCTGGCCTTGCCAGATGCAGCTTGAGGCTGTCGTTGTTCTGTCCCAGCCATCGAAGCCAAAGATCCGGTTAGCCTCGGCAATGGCATGCCAGCCCTCGATATAGCTGAGGGTCCTGTCCTTCTCCTCGCGGGTTCTGATGTGCCTGCGCTTGAGCTTGGCCTTGAGCTGAGCGGTCTGTTGATCGGTGAAGGCCATTAGCAGGTCCTCACACTGAGGCTCATGGCGTCTGCGACCAATGTCGCGCCAGGGATCTCTTTGCCAAGCCGGAGATGTCCCAGAAGCCCAACCCGGTCGAGCTTGGGCTTTTGCGCCAGCCAGTACTCAGCTGGGATGAGGCCCTCATCGACCACCTGTACACTCGGCGATGCTGCCCTGAGGTAGGCGGTGAAGTCGGGCTGCATCATCCGCTTCATGCCGGCCTCCTGCATCGCGGTGCGCACGATTGAACGCTTTCGTGCGATCCGCTCATCCAGCCGGGTCAGGCGATCGGCATCTGGGACAGCCGGTCGCGTAATGCGTAGGCGAGGCTGTGATCGTCGATTGAAGACCTGAGCAGGGCCGCAAGCAGGTCGGGCAGATCGGTGATGCCTTCAAGGGAAAGGCAAGTTCATGGGCAAGCTCAATCAGTTCCAGCTGACACTGCTGATCGGCGCTGCACGCGATGCCGGCGGCATCGCGCCATTTCCCAAGCACCAACACATCCGCGAGCTGATCGATGCCAAGCTTGTGCAAGAGAAGGTTGCAACCGGCAAAGCGCCCACTTGGCGGCATGACACATCAGGACGCGCTTTCGCGCTCAAGATCACCAGGGCCGGCTTTCGGCTCATCGCCGGGGCAGCTGTTCCGGCGCCAACAACGACGCCATCAGCTCTTCATGGCAAGCGAGGGCCCACAACATCGAGGCCCGCTCACCACGAACAGCATCGCACAAGGCAACATTCACGACCCATTGAACGCAGGACGGTCGATCAAGCCGCCTCTTCACCGCACAGGCTCAGCAATCGGCCCGAGCAACGAGCCATCGCTGAGCATCGTGGCGGCGCAGCTCCCAAGATCTCAAGACCACCTACGATCACCAAGACCGAGATATTGGTCCGTGCGCTCCAACAACCCCGCGGCGTCACGCTCGCCGAGCTTTGCCGAAAGCTCGACTGGCAACGCCACTCGGTTCGCGCTGCGATCTCGCGTCACGTGCGCCGCCAATTGCAGCTCGAGGTCACCGCCAAAATCGTCAGAGGCCGTGTGGCCGGGTTATGAAGTCAAAGACCCTTCAGCTCATCCGTTACTGGAGTTGGTCGATTCCAAGAACTCCGGCAGTACGATGAGGCATTCAATGTATCAGAGGTCTTCGCTCCCTGACCGCGTAAGCGTCCATTCCTCGCACGTCGCTCAATGTGCAGCTGATGCGGGTGTCCAGTTCCAGGGCAAGAGTTCGTCTAGGCAGCTCATCTGATGGCGTGCGGCCATGTGTTCGAGCACGTCCTTGAGATAGGCGAAGGGCTCGACGTCGTTGAGCTTTGCCGTGGCAAGAAGGGATGAGACGGTGGCCCATCTTTCGGCGCCGCCGTCGGAGCCAGCGAAGAGATGGTTTTTTCGGCCGAGGGCGATCGGTCGGATCGCGCGTTCGACCGTATTGGTGTCGAGCTCGATGCGGCCATCATCGAGGAAGCGGCAGAGCGCCGGCCAGCGCACGAGTGCATAGCGGATCGCCTCGGCCAAGCCGCCACGCGGCGGGACACGGAGTAGCTCTTTTTCGAGCCACGGCTTTAAAGCATCAATCAACGGTCGAGTGTGCTTGATACGGATTTGACGACGTTCTTCGGCGGTGCCACCGCGGACGCCTCTTTCGATGGCATAGAGTTCAGCAATGCGGCGTAGGGCTTCGGCGTCGTGGGACGCTTCGCTTCAACGCGCGCGATGTCGGCATCCAGATCCTCAAGTCCAAGCGCCAGCTGATCTGCGCTTAGCCGCTCAGAGTGCCGGCCGAACTGATGGCGCGTGAGCCGGTGGATGACGAGCTTGAGGCGTTCGATCTCAGCTTGGGCTTCCCTCAGCCGCGATTGCTCGGTCTCACGCTCCGCCGCTAGCACACCGATCAACCGATGCAGCGCATCAACGTCTTCCGGCAGCGCGGAGAGGTCGATATTCATGTCCAAAGTTTACTGACTCGCAGGTTTCCTGTTGAGGGTGACGTGCTCCCGTGAAACGCCCTGGATTTGAGGTAGAGTCCGTTCCCTTGAAGGAGACGGACATGAAGCGTTCGCGATTTGCAGAAGAGCAGATCATCGGGATCTTGAAGGAGCACGAGGCGGGGCTGTCGGCTGCGGACTTGTGCCGCAAATACGGCGTGAGCGGCGCGACGTTCTACAAGTGGCGCTCGAAGTATGGCGGGATGGACGTGTCAGATGCCAAAAAGCTCAGAGGCCTTGAAGACGAGAACCGGCGGCTGAAGAAACTACTGGCCGAGAGCGTGCTCGACGTTGCGACGCTCAAGGAGATGCTCGGAAAAAACTTCTGACGCCCAGAGTGCGGAGGATCGCCGTGGACTGGGCGATGAAGGAAAAGAGCTACAGCCAGGCCAAGGCCTGCTCGCTCGTCGGGATCGATGCGAAGACCTATCGCTATCGATCGAAGCGCGGCGATGATGGCGAGGTGCGCAAGCGTTTGAGAGAACTGGCCGCCGAACGCCGGCGGTTCGGCTATCGGCGTCTGCACATCATGCTCGCCCGCGAAGGCACCAAGCTCAACCGCAAGAAGCTGTATCGGCTCTACAAGGAGGAGCGTCTGACGGTGAGAAAGCGGGGCGGACGCAAGCGGGCGCTTGGAACAAGAGCGCCAATGCTGATCCCGCAGAAGAGCAACGAACGCTGGTCCTTGGACTTCGCCTCGGATGCCTTGAGCGACAGCCGGCGCTTCCGGGTTCTGTGCGTCGTCGATGACTTCAACCGCGAGTGCCTGGCTCTCGTGCCGGCGAACTCGCTTCCCGGCTCACGTGTCGCCAGGGAGCTCGATCAGCTCATCGAGATGCGAGGAGCACCTTCGATGATCGTCAGCGACAACGGCACCGAGTTGACCTCGAACGCGATCCTCGGCTGGGCCGAGGCACGCCGCGTTGAATGGCACTACATCGCTCCCGGCAAGCCGATGCAGAACGGCTTTGCCGAGAGCTTCATCGGCCGATTCCGCGACGAATGCTTGAATGAGCATCTCTTCGCTTCGCTCAAGGAGGCGCGCCAGATCATCGAAGAACGGAAGAGCGACTACAACGGCAAGAGGCCTCACACGAGCCTAGGTGGCCTCACGCCGATCGAGTTTGCAACCCGGTCCCAATCGGACCATAACCAGAACGGACTCTCCTTATGACCTTGGGCATATCGGGGAGCACGTCAAGGGCGATCACAGTGATGAGTTAATCGGTGCGAACTTATCCAGCTGCTGCCGGTCGCCATTGCTTTTCCGGCGCGCGCCAGTCGACCCCGTCGATCAGAGCCGAGAGCTGCGCAGAAGTGAGTGGCAGTGTTCGGCCCGGCTCAACATTCGGCGGCCAGAGGAAGACGCCCTGCTCGAGCCGCTTGGTGAAGAGGCACAGGCCGGTCCCGTCCCAGAAGACGATCTTGATCAAGTTGGCCTTACGGCCCCGGAAGACGAAGAGATGGCCCGAGAACGGATCCTGCTGGAGAACCCCTTGGACGAGCATCGCAAGTCCATCGACCCCTTGCGCATGTCGGTGTAGCCGAACGCCAGATGTACCTTCACGCCGGCCGGCAGCAGAGTCATGGCGCTGCCTCACTGCCGGAGTTCGGCGCATTGGTAATCTCGATGTCGACGAATGTCGGCGCGATCGCCTGATCAAGCTCCTGTTTCCATCGGCACAGAACGCGCCCCGCGATGCCGTAGCGACGGGCGATCTCGGACAAGCTGGCCCCCGGCGCCGCGGCCGCCATGAGGATGTGGCGTCGGTCGGCCTCGCTGAACCTGCGCCGATGCCCTTGACGCGCCGGCAAGACTGTTGGACCGGAAGAGGAATAAGGCACATGACTAAGGCTGTGACTTAGCCCGTGACTAAAGCTATGACTAAGGGTGTGACTTACGCGGCCGCGTCGGTAGAGCAGCTTGCGCGCCGGTAGCTGGGGCTCGGCTTTGAACTTAGCGCGCCAGTTGCCGAACGCCTTCAGTGGAATGTCCTGCGCCTCGCAATATTCCCGCTGAATTCAAGTCGCTACGCTGCCACGCCTCGTGATGCGCCCGCCAAAACGCCTCACCGTGTCTCACTCGATGCGTAAAATCACTTGCCTTCTCGATCCTCTCTCATCTGCAAAATCGCAAATGAGAACAGATGAAATCCGGGCTTCCCAAAACAAGTGTGCAATCATTGGACGCTTACCTGACCGCCTACAGGTTTTCCCTGATCTGCAATCTTAATTCCCTGATCTGGGTTTCTAAATTCCCTGTTAATGGATTACGGGAACTCTTACCTAACCATCTGAACAAGCGCCTATTTTTCTAGCCATGCGATCAGTGCGAAGAGCAAAACTAGAAAATTCCCTGTTATTTTCCCTGCTAGCAGGGAAACGGAACCCGCTTTACTCTCCACCGGCGGTGCAACGCAGGCTCAAGATGATTCACCCTAGGATGCTTAACTCATTCCAGTCGTTGAGCTGGTTGCATACCGCAATCAGCGATCGTCATCCAGCTCATCGCCGCCGCTGGGCTCTGGCGGATATGTTGCAATCGCAATGACCGGCGATCGGCTTGATGGCACAGCGGGCGAAACATCCTGCTGACGTGCGGGGCCCTGGGTTTTTTGCGACAGCTTAGGCACGGCAGGCCCTTGCTTGGCGGCATATTGCCGATCGGCCGGAACCGCCGGCAGCGACGTCGCTTTTGGATTTCCTCCGGCGGCCGGCGCCATCTCACCGCCGGCACAGGCAGAGCTAACGCGCTCGACAATGATCGCATTCTGAGGCGGAGCATCGATATCTGCGCCGCCATCAACATGATCGCAGAAAGCGGCATTGCCACCGCCCACGGTTCGCTGTCTGGTTGTCGCGGCCGCAAAATGATCGCTCGGCAATCCACTCCCAGAATCTGGCGATGCATTCGCACACGCACCAACATCAAGGGCGAATGCCAAAAGAGCCGCGAGTACTACGCTACGCATTAGCGCCTCCTGGATCTGGCGAAAATCATGTGGAAGGCGTCATTAACAAGCATTGAAGCTCCTAAGAGCGCATCGCAGGATCTCCCGGAGCGAAGACAACTCGATCACTTGAGGTTGTGCACTTATCAGCTGCTCACCACATTACGGAAATAGCTGATAGTCTTGCGCAAGCCCGCATCGAGCTGAACGCTCGGCTGCCAGCCAAGCTCGCGCTTGGCAAGCCCAATATCCGGCTGCCTCTGTCTTGGATCGTCTTGAGGCAGCGGGCGAAACACAAGCTTGCTCTTCGAGCCTGAGAGCGCAATCACGCGCTCGGCAAGCTTGAGCATGAAAACTCGTTCGGATTGCCGAGATTACACGGACCGGTGAACCGTCCGGAGAATCCATCATGCGCATCATTCCATCGATCAGATCATCGACATAGCAAAATCTAGCGCGTCTGCGGCCGTCGCCATAGATCGTGATGTCTCGTCCCTTGAGCGCCTGAACGATGAAGTTTGACACCACGCGCCCGTCATTGGGATGCATGCGCGGCCCATAGGTGTTGAAGATGCGCACCACCTTGATCTGCAGCTTATGCTGGCGGCAATAGTCGAAGAACAGCGTTTCGGCGCAGCGCTTGCCTTCGTCATAGCAGGACGCGAACGCCTATCGGGTTGACGTTGCCCCAATAGGTTTCGGTTTGCGGATGCACTTCCGGATCGCCGTAAACCTCGAGGTAGCTTGCAAGAATCGCGCTTTCACCCGCTTGGCGAGGCCCAGCATATTGATTGCGCCGTGAACGCTCGTCTTTGTCGTTTGCACGGGATCGAACTGATAATGAACCGGCGAAGCCGGGCATGCGAGATTATAGATCTGATCGACCTCGACATAGAGCGGAAACGTCACGTCGTGGCGCATCAACTCGAACCTTGGGTTCTCCAAAAGATGCGCGATATTGCGTTTGTTGCCGGTGAAGAAATTGTCGACACAAAGCACTTCATCGCCCCGCCCGAGCAGGCGCTCGCAGAGATGCGAGCCGAGAAAGCCCGCTCCGCCAGTCACCAAGATCTGCTTCATGAATTTGACCTGCGCCCGGGCTCCGGGGCATCCCTACAACCGATACTCTCTCAGATATTACAGGCGCATTACCGAGATGCTAAGTCTTCCCTCACAGCTGAAGCGCCGCACCTGTAACTTGAAAGTCTAATGGGCGCGCGTTCCGTTGAGAAAGAGATCGACAGCCGCCGCCGCCCGACCGTCAATCTCACGGCTGGTCAACGGCGGACGAACGCCGAGCAGCACGGCAAGAAACACGCTATCTCTTATGAGTCCGCCGAACTGTTCCGCCGCTAAGGCGCAATCCTTGACCTCGATTTCACCGCGCACGCGAAAATGCTTGAGCACCTCGGCAAATCGCGCCATGGTACGGCCCGGCCCGCTCTCGTAAAACGCCTTGGCGAGCTTTGGAAAGCGGTTGGTTTCGCCAATCGCGGTACGAAACAGCGCCACGGTGCTGTCTTTGTTGACCAGCGCCATCACGCGCTTAGCATATTCAATCAGCGCCTCGCGCACGCCGACCTTGCTGCGCTCGTCGAGCGCCAGCTGTTCGACGATCTCGTTTGAGTGCTTGCTGACGGTATCGGCGATCATCGCCGCGAACAGCCCCTCCTTGCTGCCGAACTCGTTGTAGATGGTGCGCTTGGAGCCGCCGACTTGCTTAATGATGTCATCGATACAGGCCCCCTCATAGCCCTGCTCGAAAAACACGCGCTCCGCCTCGGCAAGGATCCGGGCCCGGCGCTCGGTTTTTTCGTCCCTCGTGGCTTGGATCGTATCGGTCATCACCTCCTCCAAGATTCTTTTCGTTGTCCCCTTGAAAGATACGGTAACGTACAGTACCTTTCAAGGGTACTGATCATTACCCTTTGAAGGGGGCCTGCTATGAAGGCACTGAAACGATCGATTTCTCGCATCGCCCTACTCGCCGGGCTGGGCCTCGCCGTGGCCGGCGGGGCGGCTTACGGCGTCCACTGGTTCCAGACCGGCCGGTACCTCCAAGGCACCGACAACGCCTATGTGAAGGCCGATACGACCACCATCGCGCCGCGCGTTTCCGGCTACATCGGCGAGGTGCTGGTCGGCGACAACGAAAGCGTTAAGGCCGGTCAGGCGCTCGCCAAGATCGACGATCGCGACCTCAAAAACCGCCCTCGCCCAGGCCCAAGCGGATGTCGCCTCGGCTGAGAACGGTGTCGCCAATCTCAATGCCCAGCTTTCGCTCCAGCAATCGCTGATCGCCCAGGCGAATGCAGACATCACCTCTTCGGAGGCGGCACAGAAATTCGCGGCACAAGACTTCAAGCGCTACCAGAATCTCGTGAAGACCGGCGCGGGCACGGTCCAGCGCGAGCAGTCTGCAGCCGCCAACTTGCGTCAGCAGACCGCGGCCCTTGAGAGCGCCTATGCCGCTCTCGCCGCTGCACGGCAAAAGATCGAAGTCTTGAAGACCGAGCGCGGCCAGGCGCAAAGCGCCTTCGAACACGCGCAAGCCGTCGAGCAGCAAGCTGAGCTCAATCTATCTTATGCGACGATCACCGCCCCGATCACCGGCACTGTCGGCGCACGCACCTTGCGCGTCGGCCAATATGTGCAAGCAGGCACGGCTTTGATGGCCGTGGTTCCGCTGCAATCGGTTTATGTCGTCGCCAATTTCAAAGAAACGCAGCTGAATGCAATGCGCGCAGGCGAGCCGGCAAGCTTCACCGTCGACAGCTTTCCGGGCCACACCGTGCACGGCCATGTCGATAGCCTGGCGCCCGCGAGCGGCCAGGAGTTTTCGCTGCTGCCGCCCGACAACGCGACCGGCAATTTCACCAAGATCGTGCAACGCGTGCCCGTGAAGATCGCCATCGCGGCAAATGATCCGCTCGCCGGCCAGCTCCGCCCGGGCATGTCGGTGGAGGTCACGGTCGACACAAAGGCAACTGCGCTCGCGCTAAAAGCAGCGCCTAAAGCTGAACCGCAAGCCAAAGCACAGTCCGTCGCCGCGCGCTAAGCGCCGAGGAACTCTCATGACCGCCGTTACAACGATCGACGCATTCACCGCGCGGAAGATCGCGCCGCCCAGCGAGGCCGTCCAAGGCCCCGCCAACCAGGACGAGGATTAATGTCTCGCCCAAAACCTGGTTGGCGGTCATCGGCGGAACGCTTGGTGCGTTCCTTGCCGTGCTCAACATCCAGATCGTGAACTCATCGCTCGCCGATATCCAAGGCGCAATCGGCGCGGGTCTCGACACCGGCGGCTGGATCTCGACGTCTTATCTGATCGCCGAGATCATCGTCATTCCGCTGTCGGGCTGGCTCGCCAAGAGCTTCTCCTTGCGCAATTACCTGATCGGCAGCGCCATCGCATTCCTCGTCTTTTCGGTCGCATGCGCGCAAGCTCAAAATCTTTCGCAGATGATCGTGTTTCGCGCGCTGCAAGGTTTTTCAGGCGGCGTGCTTATTCCGCTCGCCTTCACGATCATTCTCACCAAGCTGCCCAAATCCAAGCAAGCTGCCGGAACCGCGCTCTTCGCGTTCGCGGCAACTTTCGGCCCGGCGATTGGTCCGACCATCGGCGGCTGGCTCAACGACACGCTTGGCTGGCAATTCATCTTCTACGTCAATCTGGTGCCCGGCGCGTTGATGCTTGCGCTTTTGTGGGGCTCACTCGAGCGCGAGCCGATGAATCTCGGCCTCTTGCGCCATGGCGATTGGCTCGGCATTGCAACGATCGCAATCGGCCTCGGCTCGCTGCAAACCGTGCTTGAGGAAGGCAACCGCCACGATTGGTTCAGCGACCCACTCATCACCGAGCTTTCGATCATCTCGGCCATTGCACTCGTGTTGTTCGTTTTCACCGAGATGCGTTCGGGGCGCCCGCTCGTCAATCTAAGGCTGCTCGCCGGTCGTAATTTCGCCCTAGGCAATCTTTCGTTTCTACTCCTGGGCGCGCTCTTGTACGGCACGATTTTCGTCATGCCGCTCTATTTGGCGGTGACGCAGGGCTACAACGCCACCGAGATCGGTGTCGTCGTCGCTTGGACCGGCCTGCCGCAGCTCGTGATCATCCCGTTCCTGCCGCAACTCTTGAAGCGCTTCGACGCACGCCATTTGGTTTGGATCGGCTTTGGTCTGTTTGCGATCAGCTGCTTCATGCTCGGCGGTCTCTCCTACAATTTTGCGGGGCCACAACTTTTGATCCCGAACGTCATCCGCGCTGTCGGGCAGGCCTTGGTGCTGACCCCGCTGCTTTCGGTTGCGAACACCGAAATCGGGCCGCAGGACGCGTCAAGCGCATCGGCCCTCGTCAACATGTTGCGCAATCTCGGCGGTGCATTTGCCATTGCCGGCCTTCAAACCTTCGAGACTAAGCGCGAGCAGTTCCACTCCAACGTGCTGGGCGAATCGGTTTCGTTGTTCAACGAGGCGACGCGTCAGCGCATTGCGCAAGCCACGCAGCACATCATGGCGAGCGGCGTGACCGATCCTGCTTTAGCGCGGCACGAAGCGATCGTCTCAATCGGCCGTGCGGTGCGCCTGCAAGCGACGATAATGGGCTTTTCCGATACCTTCATTGCGCTCGGTGTCGTCGCGGCGCTCGCTTTGGCCCTAACACTGCTCTTGAAGAAATCGACCGGCGGCAGCGCTGCCGGCGCACATTAATTCCCCGAGCCCTGCTGTTGGCGTTGTTCGCGCGCGGCGTTCGCTGCTTCAAGCGCTTGCTTGCAGCCCGGCGAGAGCTTGGATGCATTTTCCTTGAGGCAAGCGAGAATGCGTCCGCCACCCGGCTGCACGCCCGAGCACAGTGATTTGAAATCCGTCCGGCAAGCCTGGCGAAGCTGGGCGAGCGAGCCCTGCTGCGCGCATGCGCCGGTGGCAGCGAGACAAAGCGAGGCCACCATGGCGATGGCGAGCTTGGCGCGGCGGTAATGCAATTCGGGTTTCGACATCTCGCTCTCCATGTTGAGTTTCAAGATGTCTAGCCGCGCGACGTTGCGGGGCGATTTCGCTTGGGTGACCGATTGTAACACGGGCAGAAAATCAAAGCGCCGGAGCGTTGCCGCTCCGGCGCTTCTCATCGTGCGGGCTCATTTGGCAATGGCAGCTCGACACGAATCCGTCTTGACAGGAAGCCTCACCCTAAGAACAAATAGGGAACAATGCAAGCGCTGCTCACCAGTCTTTCGCCTGCAGATGCCAGCCCGCCTTCGGGCATTGGCCAAGCCCCTAATTCAACAAAACTTTTTCCCTTCCCTTCGCTTGGCCATCTCCATGAGGCGATCCCTGCCGCCCCTGGCGATGAAACCAAAGCCTCCGCCTTTTTAGCCGGAATTGCGAGACAAATAAGCCCTCCCGGCGGTGTACTCCTCTGGGTCGCGGAACAGGCTTTCGGCGCCGAGCATGGCGAGCTTTATACGCCGGGCCTTGCCGGCTTCGGCTTCGATCCCGGCAATGTGATCCTGGTGCGCGCGCGAGCGAGGCTGGATGCGCTTTGGGCCGCCGAGCAGGGCCTTAAACGGCAGGGCATCATCGTGCTCTTGGAGCTTGGCGCGCGCGGGCGGGCACTCGATCTCACACTCACGCGGCGGCTGGCGCTCGCCGCAAAATCCGAAGGCTCGACCGCCCTTATCGTCCGCGGCGACCTCACCCATGCCCCACGCACCCCGAGCGCCGCCTGGACACGCTGGCAGATCGCCGACGCGCTCAAGGACGCAACCCTCATGCCGGCGAGCTCTCCGCGCTTGCGATGACGGCGAGCCTTATGCGCCACCGCGAGCGGGCGGCAGGCCAAAGATTTTTTCTGGAGTGGATGTGCGATGAGCGCGCGTTTCACATCGAAGCGCTGGGCAGCGATTTGGCTGCGCCGGCTGACGACCGACCGCATCAAGCGAGCCGAGAGGAAAGCGTGGGCCAGGCCTTGCGACCTACGCCCGCGTGGGCACGGCCTATCTCATCAGCGCGGTTGACGATGATGCGGCCGATCTCGGCATCGCGCCGGGCATGACGCTCGCCGATGCGCGTGCGCTGCGCCCCGGTTTGCACATTGAAGAAGCCGGCCCGGCGGCCGATGCCAAATTGCTCGGCGTCCTCGCTGATTATTGCGAGCGCTGGACGCCTTGTGTTGCGCTCGACCCGCCGGATGGGCTCGTTCTTGAAATCGCCGGCAGCGCGCATTTCTTCGGCGGCGAGGAGGCTTTGCGTGCAGCCATACCAAACGCATCGCACGCCTAAGGCTTTGAGTGCCGCGTCACGATTGCCGATACGCCAGCTGCTGCCTGGGCGCTTGCACATTACGGCGGACATCTAATCGCGGAGCGTGGCAAGACTGACGACGCGCTGGGATCGCTGCCCATTGCCGCTTTGCGTTTGGATGCGGAAGGCGCGGCGCTGTTGCGGCGCTTGGGCATTATCACCATCAGCCAATTGATAAAGCGCCCCCGTGCGCCATTCTCCGCGCGTATTGGCGAAGCGGCGCAACGCAGGCTCGATGAAGCGCTTGGCCGTAGTGATCCGGCGATAAAATTTCATCGTGTGTTGCCGCCAATCTCGGCCACGCGTCAGTGCCTCGAGCCACTGATGGACGCCGATCAGATTTTCGTAGAGATCAGCAACGCCGCCAAAGACATTGCACATGTGGTGCAAGAACGCTGCCTCAGCGTGCGCAAGCTCACCACCACCTTGTTTTCGCCGACACGCGAAACGCATCGCTTGAACGTCGGCTTCAGCGCGGGCGAGCGTGATGCCGAAGCACTCGCGCGTCCGTTCCTTGAATTGCTAAGGCAAGTCTCCTCCGCCATCGATTTCGAGTTCGGCATCGAGATTTTGCAACTCGACGCCATTGAAACTGCGCCCTTCGAGTCACTTGCCAAGGATGACACCGCACGCCTCATCGATATTTTGAGCGCGCGGCTTGGCGAAGAAGCCGTGCTTCGCCTGGCACACGCCGATCGCCACATTCCCGAGCTTGCCGAAATAAAAGCTCCCGCCCTTGAAAGCGTAAATCCCCCCTCCCCTTGCGGGAGGGGGGCAGGGGGAGGGGGTGACAGAGCCTCAGTTGTCTGCAGTCCCACCCTCCCCGATTGCGCCCTGCCGGCCGCAATCAGCCCCTCCCGTCAAGGGAGGGGCGATCAGAAATCAGCGCCAACGCGTCCGCTCAAACTCTTCGCCAAACCGGCGCCGATCGAAGTGATGGCAGCAATCCCCGATGGCCCACCCTTACGCTTCCGTTGGCGGCGCGTTCTGCATGATGTTGCGCGCGCGCAGGGACCCGAGCGCATCGCCGCCGAATGGTGGCTGAACGCCGACAGCCCGACACGCGATTATTTCGAGATCGAAGACACGCGCGGAGGCCGCTATTGGGTTTTCCGCGAAGGCTTATACGGCCGCGAGACACATGAGCCTCGCTGGTATATGCACGGGCTTTTCGGGTGATGCCATGGGTTTCGCAGAGCTTGCCGTCACCACCAATTTTTCCTTCTTGCGCGCGGGATCGCATCCCGAGGAATTTGTCGAGCAGGCAAAGGCGCTTGGTCTCGCCGGCATCGGCGTTGCCGACCGCTGCACCATGGCCGGCGTCGTACGTGCGCATGTCGCCGCCAAAGAACACAAAGTAAGATTGATTGTCGGCGCGCGCCTCGTCTTCACCGATTGCGATATCGAGATCGCCGCCTACCCAAAGGACAAGCCGGCTTATCAACGGCTCACGCGATTGCTCACCATCGGCAACCGGCGTGCGCCCAAAGGTGAATGTCATTTGCGCTTCGCCGATTTCCTCGGAGCTTGCGAAGGCTTGCAATCCATCGTCTTTGGCGAAGCGGCCGATGCGCATCTCACTCAATTGCTCGCGCAAATCCGAAACACCGCAGGCACTGTCTGGCTCGCACTTCCCTCGCGCTTCGACGGGCAAGACGCGCGCCGCAGCCGCGCGCTGAAGGAGATTGCATCAGCCTCGGGCGCACGCACACTCGCAACCACCGCCCCTCTCATACATTGCCCAGAGCGCAAGCCCTTGCTCGATATCGTCACTTGCATCCGCGAAAAAACGACGCTCGATAATGCCGGACGCCGCCTCGAATCCAATGCCGAACGCCATTTAAAGCCACCGCAAGAGATCGCACGGCTTTACCGCGATATTCCGCAAGCCGCTGAAGAATCGCTGCGTTTCATGGACGGCATAAACTTCTCGCTCGATGAGCTTGCGCATCAATATCCGGATGAGATCAAAGCCGGCTATAAAACCCCGCAAGAAGCGCTTGAAGCGCTCTCCTGGGAAGGCGCTAAGAAGCGCTATCCCAAAGGCATTCCACCAAAGATCGAAAAGAGTCTTGCCCGCGAGCTCAAGATCGTTGCCGATCTAGGTTACGCGCCTTATTTTTTGACCGTCGAAGATATCGTGCGCTTTGCACGCGGACGGATCGATCATGAAGGCAATCCGCGCGATCCGATTCTCTGCCAAGGCCGCGGCTCGGCAGCAAATTCGACAGTTTGCTATTGCCTCGGCATTACCGAAGTCGACCCCGCAATCAACGAGCTTTTGTTCGACCGCTTCGTTTCGAGCGAGCGGCGCGAGCCACCCGACATCGATGTCGACTTCGAGCATGAGCGGCGCGAAGACGTCATCCAATACATCTACAAAAAATACACGCGAGACCGCGCCGGTCTTGCCGCAACGCTGATTTGCTATCGAGGTCGCAGTGCCGTGCGCGAAGTCGGCAAAGTGTTCGGCTATTCGCAGGACCGCATCGCCTCTCTGTCCAAGCTTTTGCATTGGTGGAGCCAAGGTATTTCCGAAGAGGATCTCGCCAAGCAGGGCCTCGATGTCACCGATAGGCGGCTGATGGAATGCCTGCGCTTGAGTGAGCAATTGCAAGGTTTCCCGCGTCATCTCTCGCAGCATGTCGGCGGTTTCGTCATAACCAGCGACCGGCTCGATGAGGTCGTGCCGATCCAGAATGCGGCGATGGAAGACAGGACGGTTGTCGAATGGGACAAGGACGATCTCGATGCTTTGTGCATCTTAAAAGTCGATGTGCTCGGCCTCGGCATGCTCTCCTGCATCAAGAAAGCCTTCGACCTTTTGGAGAAGCACTACAACCTGTCGTTCACCCTCGCGAGCCTGCCCAAGGAAGATCCAGCGACTTATAAAATGCTGCAGCGTGCGGATTCAGTCGGCGTGTTCCAGGTCGAGAGCCGCGCGCAAATGTCGATGCTACCGCGCCTCAAACCCGAAGAATTTTACGACCTCGTTATTGAAGTTGCGATCGTGCGGCCCGGGCCGATCCAAGGCGGCATGGTGCATCCCTATCTCAAGCGTAAGCAGGGCATCGAAGACATCACCTATCCCTCGAAAGAGTTGGAAGATGTTTTGAAGCGCACGCTCGGCGTGCCGCTCTTTCAAGAACAAGCAATGCAAATCGCGATTGTCGCCGCAGGCTTCTCGCCGCCGGAAGCCGACAAGCTGCGCCGCGCCATGGCGACCTTCCGGCGCGTCGGCACGATCGGCCAGCTCAAAACCAAATTTATCGAAGGCATGGTGGCGAACGGCTATAAGCGCGATTTCGCCGAAGCAAGCTTTCGCCAGATCGAGGGCTTTGGCGAATACGGCTTTCCCGAAAGCCACGCCGCGAGCTTCGCGCTGCTGGTTTATGCCTCGGCCTGGCTTAAATGCCATTATCCGGATGTGTTTGCCGCCGCGATCCTGAATGCGCAGCCCATGGGGTTTTATGCGCCGGCGCAGCTTGTACGCGACGCCAAAGATCATGGCATTGAGATCCGCCCCGCCGACATCAATCATTCCGAATGGCGCTCGACCGTCGAGCCGGGGCCGCACGCCGCCGAACACCTTCATGCACGCCACAGCGAGATGAGAAAAGATATTGTTTCTACCCATGCTTTGCGCATCGGTTTCCGGCAAATCAAAGGTTTAAATGAGGAAGAGCTCGAACGCGTCGTAGCGCAGCGCGAGCGCGGTTATGATTCCATTCGCGATCTTTGGTTGCGCACCGGGCTCTCCTTAAGCGCTATCGAGACGCTTGCCGATGCCGATGCGTTCGGCTCGCTCGGCCTTTCGCGTCGCGAGGCGCTGTGGATCGCGCGCGGGCTCGAGCGCGTCGGCGGCCAAGAGAATCTGCCGCTGTTCAATCTGGCGCGCGATCTCACGCGCGAGCCCGATTTCGCGCTGCCGCCCATGCCGCTCGGCGAGGAGATCATCGCCGATTACGACAGCTTGACATTCTCGCTGCGCGCGCATCCCGCATCACTATTGCGCCCGACGCTTCATGCGCAAGGCATCACGCTGGCCGAGCGCCTGGCCGCGTTACCGGATGGTGCACGCACGAAAGTCGCCGGGCTCGTTCTGGTGCGTCAGCGGCCCGGCACGGCCAAGGGCGTCATCTTCATGACCCTCGAAGACGAGACACATATCGCCAACGTCATCGTCTGGCCGAAAATATTCGAGCAATATCGCGCCGAGGTTTTGGGCTCGCAATTCGCCACGGTCGAGGGGCGCCTGCAGAATCAAAGCGGCGTCATCCATGTCATCGCCGAGCGCGTGATCAACTCCACCTCGCTGCTCGCAATGCTTTCGGACGGAACGCCAAGCGCACGCAAGCAAATCGAAGCTGCAATGCCCGGTGGCCGCAATTTCCATTGATAACTGTATTCCCGCGCTAATTTCGCCGGAACTCTATTGTCATCTCTCGACGAACACTGTGTGTTGATTTGGCAACCGCCAAGTCAATCGGGCGGAAGCCCGGATTGTGGAAACTGCCCGCCGGATCAGCTAATGTGCGGTATGGTTGCAAAATAGCTCGCGATTCCGATGATGTGGAACCACGGGGGCCTTATATCGCCCATTGCCTCAACTCAGGTGGCTTCTCGTTCGCATATTCGGCCTCCCGGCCGGCGCAACGCCACCTAAGGCAGGCCAGAGCAGTCAGAACCAGTCGTGATAAACATGGCAATGGGCGTTAGATGAGCAGCCGTGATCTCGAAACCAAGCGAGCATCACCTCGTATTCTGCTCGTCATGCTGCGAAACTTTGTCGGCTCCGAGCGGCTTGTCGCCGAGCTCTCGCGCAACGGGCTTGAATGCGCGGTCTTAGGATGGCCATGGGGCCATTGCTCACGGTCGCGTTTTGTGTCCCGGCGATTTTTCCTGCCGCCTCAGTTTGGCATTGGATTTGGCGTTCTGTTTCTTCAGCGCCGCCTGAGCACGATCCTGCGCAAGTGGCGTCCGGACCAAATCATCCCCATAGACGACATTGCCGCGCGCGCCCTAAGACTGCTTGCCCGCTCCAAGGATGCGCCCGCTGAATTGCGCGAGCTGCTCGTTCGCTCCCTCGGCGCGCCAGAAGGCTATGACGCCGCCTGCGACAGGGCGGCGCTTATGGAAGTTGTGCAAACGCTTGGCCTGCGCGCCCCGGCAACCCGCCGAATCGAAACGCTGGAGAATGCCCAAGAAGCCGCAAGAGACTTTGGCTATCCGGTGGTGCTCAAACGCGACGGAACCTCGGGCGGCGCCGGAGTGGATATCGCCCTTGCGCTGAACGAGCTCCAAAGCGCGTTTCAGGCCTACGAGCACCGCACCAAAGGTCTATCGCTCAAGGCAGGCGCGCGCGCTGCCAGGCACCTTATCGCACACCTTGCCAAGCTCGATGCGCTTTATACAGATTCACTCACGCTTCAGAAGCATGTTTCCGGCAAGCTAACCATGCGAACTATCTTGGTGCAGAGCGGCAGAGTGCTCGGCGGCGCAAGCTTCGAGGCGGTCAAAGTCAATCCGGAGCCGACCGGGCGCAGCACGGTCATTCGCCCGATCATCAATGACGAAATGGATGCGACTGCCCGTCAGATCGCCGAAACCCTGAAGTGTTCTGGATTTATCAGCTTCGATTTCATCCTCGACAGCGAGGGCCGTGCCCATCTCATCGAGATAAATCCCCGGCCCATTCCCAACGTTCATCTCAGCCGTTTTGCGGGCGCAGATCTTTGCGCGCAGCTTGCATGCGTGCTGCGCGGCGAAGAAGTTTCGCCGCCATCCAAAGGCGCCAGCAAGATTGAAATCGCGCTATTCCCCCAAGAATTGGAGAGAGATCCGCGCAGCTCCTATGTCTGGGGTGCCGGCTCAACCGTGCTGCATGACGTTCCCTGGAGCGACGAGCCGATGCTGAAGCTCTATTCAAGAGCGCTCGCACATATGTATCCGAGTCATAGGGCCGATCTCGAAGCGTTGCTGCGTCAACAAAGGACCGCCGCCGAGTCAGAGTTGCGGCTGGGCGGTGGCTCCCAGTCAGTGCCTCTTGCGGGGACCGAATAGCCGCTACCCAACCGGGAAGTTGACCTTGTTGCCGATGTCGAGCCACACCGCTTTCACCTCGGTGTATTCGCTCAAAGCTTCGGCGCCCATCTCGCGCCCGAGCCCGCTTTGTTTCACGCCTCCAAACGGCATGGTGTGGCCGAGCATGCGGTAATTGTTCACCCAGATCGTCCCGGCACGGAGCTTTTCGACCATACGGTGCGCACGCCGTAAATCCTCGGTCCAAATGCCGGCGGCCAGCCCATAGGGCGTATCATTTGCGATCTTCACGGCTTGCTCTTCGCCATCGAAACGCATTAGCGCAACCACAGGGCCAAACACTTCCTCGCGCGCGAGCCGGCAGGTGTTGGTGACATCGCCGTAAATCGTCGGCTCGACGAAAAAGCCCTTGCGGTCGACGCGCTGGCCGCCAGTCAGCAAATTTAAGCCATCACTCTTGCCGATCTCGAAATAGGCCAGAACCTTCTCAAGCTGCGCGCGCGAAGCGAGCGGACCCAATTGCGAGGATGGATCGAGCGGATCGCCCGCCTTGATCTTGCGCGCACGCGAAACCAGCAGCTCCGCGAATTCGTCGTAAACCTTGGATTCGACAAGCACACGCGACCCGGCAATGCAAGTCTGCCCCGTCGCTGCGAAGACGCCCGCCATCACGCCATTGACCGCGTTGTCCAAATCGGCATCGGCGAAAATGATATTGGGTGATTTGCCGCCAAGCTCGAGCGAAACGCGCTTGCCGCGCCCCATCGCGACGGCTGCAATTTTCTGCCCTGTTGCACTCGACCCGGTAAAAGCGACTTTATCGACGCCCGGATGCGCGACCAGCACCGCGCCGGTGGCGCCGAGCCCGGTCACGATATTGATGACGCCTTTGGGAAAGCCCGCTTCCATCGCCAGCTCGGCGAGCAACAATGTCGAGGTCGGCGTAACTTCCGATGGCTTGATCACGATCGTGTTGCCGGCGGCGAGTGCGGGGAACAGCTTCCAGCCGAGCAAGCCAAGCGGCGTGTTCCACGGCGTTATCGCGCCGACAACGCCGATCGGCCGCCGCAATGTGTAGGTGAAGAAATTTGCCGAAGTCGCCGGCATGGTGAGCCCGTGCACGGTCTCGCCGAGCCCGGCATAAAAATGACAATCGCCGGCAACCGAAAAGATGTTCGGCTGCATCTCGGAGATCAGCTTGCCATTCTCCAAGATTTGCTGACGCACCAGCCGCTCGGCATTTGCTTCAATCAGCGCGGCAAGCTTGCGCAAGAGCGCTGCGCGATACGTCGCCGTTGTCTCGGGCCAGCCGCCCTCGTCGAAGGCGCGGCGCGCGGCTTTGACCGCAGCATCGACATCCGCCTCTCCCGCCACCGGCACGCGGCCCCAAACCTCTTCCGTATACGGATCAACACAAGAAAAGACGGCACCGTCCGCTGCGGCGCGCCAGGCGCCGTCGATCAGCATTTCGTAGTCTTCGCGGTCCGGCTTCGGCCGCCGATTGGTCTGATCAGCCATTGCTTCGCTCCCAGGGCTTGGTCAATGGGAGCACGAATGAGCGTGGCCTCCTAGCGGAGCCCCGTCGATGGCCGAAACCATAACAATTCCAGTGGCTTAGCCTGAAAGCCACGGCGCACCGCCACTCCCTGATAGTCAGGCGGCGCCAATGGCTGCGATTTAGGCTGCGCGGGCCTGAAACGCATAAATCTCATGCAGACGGAGATGTTGAGCGTGATCAATCCGTGCCCATTCGCCCGAAAATACTGCACTATCCGGCCGAAAGACTGCTGTCCCGTGATGGCACATCGATTGCACCCTTGACCTGGATGAACACCGGGAGATGGAGGGGTCCTGTGCGCTTCGTGAAAAGCTTGGGCATTCTGGGTATCGCGCTTTCAATGGCGCTCTCAGCAGCCGCACCGGCAACGGCGGCCGCATTGACCATCGGCTATAGCGATTGGCCCGGCTGGGTGGCCTGGCAGGTCGCCATCGACAAGGGCTGGCTCAAAGACGCCGGGCTCGATGTCAACTTCCAGTGGTTCGATTACTCGGCCTCGATGGACGCCTATTCGGCCGGCAAGATCGACGCCGATCTCGTCACCAATGGTGACGGCCTGGTGACCGGCGCCTCGGGCGCCAAGGGCGTAATGATCCTCTTGACCGACTATTCGAACGGCAACGACATGATCGTTGCGCGCCCCGGCATCAACGGCCTGAAAGACTTGAAGGGCAAGAAGGTCGGCATCGAGATCGGCCTCGTTGAGCATTTGCTTTTGCTCAACGGCCTCAAATCTGTGGGCATGACGGAGAAAGATGTCACGCTCGTCAACACGCCGACCAACAACACGCCGCAAGTCCTCGCCTCGGGCCAGGTCGCGGCGATCGGCGCCTGGCAGCCGAATTCGGGCCTTGCAATGAAGGCGGTTCCCGGCGCGAAGCCGATTTATACCTCGGCGCAGGCACCGGGCCTTATCTATGACGTGCTCTATGCCAGCCCCACCAGCCTTGCCGCGCACAAGGCTGATTACGTCAAGCTCGCCAAGGTTTGGGACAAGGTCGTGCACTACATCTACGACCCCAAGACCCAAGACGATGCGGTCGCGATCATGGCCAAGCGCGTGGGCCTTACGCCAGCGGAATACAAGCCGCTGGTAGCCGGCACGCATTTGATCGATCTGGCCGAAGGCAAGAAGACATTCGTCAAGGGCCCTGGGCTTTCCTCACTCTATGGCTCTTCGCAAACGGCGAATGAATTCAATGTCGCGAATGACGTTTACAAAGACTCGCAAGACATTGATTCTTACATCGATCCTTCGATCACGGATGCGGCCGCGCAGTAAGAGGCGTATCCGCTGCAAGCGAGGGGTAGCGGCGCAGCGGCAAGAGATGGGCAATGGCGAGACGGCGGGGGTTTGCAGTTCTAAAGCCGCTCTCGCCTACAGCGAGAACGGTGCTTGGCATCTTCTCGTTCGTCTTGCCGATCGGTCTTTGGTGTCTCGTCAGCTATGTGCCGGAGATCTGGCACCCGCAAATCCAGATCACCAATGCCGGCTCATCGGCCTATCTGCAGGCCGGCATGCGCATGGACAAGAAGGACTTTGAGGCGCAGGTCAAAAGCGATCTTGCCTCGGGCGGCACGCCACCTCAAGGCAAGCCGGCTAACCCGATCTATCTGCCGGCACCGCACGAAGTGTTGGAAGCTTTCTTCGTCTCCTTTACCGAGCCGCCGCGCGCGCAAGGCGGCGTCTGGCTGCATCAAAGCCTGTGGCACAGCGTTCAAGTCATCTTCTGGGGCTTTGTCATCTCATCGATCATCGGCGTGCCGCTGGGCGTGTTGTGCGGCACCTATGCGCCGATCGCGCGTCTCACCGAGCCCTTTGTCGAATTCTTCCGCTATCTGCCGGCGCCGGCTTTCGGCGCACTCGCGGTTGCCATTCTTGGTATCTATGATGGGCCCAAAATCGCCATCATCGTCATTGGCACCTTATTTCAGCAGATTCTCATCATCGCCAACACGACACGAAGGCTTGATGTCGCGCTGGTCGAAGCGGCACTGACACTCGGCACTAAAGGCACAAAGCTGCTCACCCGCGTCGTCGTTCCCGGCATTCTGCCCGAGCTTTACCGCGATCAGCGCATCTTGCTCGGCTGGGCCTGGACCTATCTGATCGTTGCGGAATTGATCGGCACCATGTCGGGCATCACCTGGTTCATCACGCAGCAGGCGCGCTATCAGCATTTCGCCAATGTCTATGCCGCAATCATAATGATCGGCATTCTGGGCCTTGGCGGCGATATGATCTTGGCGCTCCTCGGTCGCCGCCTCTTCCCATGGGACCGCTCGCTGGCTGGAGCGGCGTGATGGAGATCAAAAAGCCCGGAAAGACCAAGTTTTCTGTGAACGCGGCGGAGATGCCGCATCTCCGGCAATCGCCCCAGGTACGCGCCTATTTCGATGAGCTGAAATCCCGCGAAGTCGTCCTCGAAGTCAGGGATATCGGCAAGACCTTCAAATCGCGTCTGGGCGAGACAGAAGCACTCAAGAATATCAGCTTCCAGACGCATGCCCGCGAGTTTCTCTGCGTCGTCGGCCCCTCGGGCAGCGGCAAATCCACGCTCGTGCGCATCGTCGCAGGGCTGGAAGAAGAGACGTCCGGTGAGATTCTGCTCGACGGCAAGCCGGTGCTCGGCCCGGGGCGCGACCGCGGCATGGTGTTTCAAGCCTACACGCTGTTTCCCTGGCTCACAGTGAAGAAGAACGTGATGTTCGGCCTGGAGATCAACGGCATGGGCCGCCGCCAGGCCGAGCAGCAGGCGATGCGCTGGATCCATCTTGTCGGCCTCGACAAGTTCGCCGACGCCTACCCTCATCAGCTGTCGGGCGGCATGAAGCAGCGTGTAGCGATCGTCCGCGCGCTCGCTAATCAGCCACACATGCTTCTTATGGATGAGCCTTTCGGCGCCCTCGATGCGCAAACCCGCGCGCGCATGCAGGCGCATCTTATGGAGATCTGGAAGGCAATCGACGTCACCATCCTTTTCATCACGCACGATCTCGATGAGGCAATTTACCTAGCCGACCGCATCCTCGTTCTCTCTGCGCATCCCGGCGAAGTCTTGGAGCTGATCGAGGTACCGGTGCCGCGCCCGCGCAGCCCGGCGCAATTCATCTCCGAGGAGTTCCTCGCCACCAAAATGCGGCTGGAGGAATTGATCTATCAGTCGGTCTATGATGAAGAAGGAGGAGGCGACGAGATGACAATCGGCGATCTCGGCACAATTCTTTCCGACGAATAATCATGAGCACTTCCGACACCACTGCCCCCATGACGCCCGAGGACTATCGGCGCCGCTATTTCGAGCTTAAGGCGCGCGCGGCCGGGGCCGGCGCCCGGCCAATCAAGACCCGCGATGCGCGCAACCCAACAGTGCTGCCGCGCGATCTCATTATCCATGAGGAGACAATTCCCGGCGCCTGGTATTGGAGCGGGCACATCACGCGCGGCCATACGCTGCGCCTCATCAATGACGGCGCTTCGGACGGCATCTCAGCAATCTTCTGGAACGCGCGCGACACGAGCGAACGCATCAACCCGGCCGACAGCGTCAAGGTGCAATGGACGGCGCGGCTTGGCCGCGGGCGGGTGCTGCTCTCCGATATGGGCCGCGCGCTTGCCTCGATCACTGACGACACCTGCGGCTATCACGATTTCGTTGCCGGCGGCTCGACCCGCACAATCGATGATCACAGAATACGGCGCCGACCCGACACGGCGCAACACGCGCGACAATTTCATTCTCGCTGCGGCGAAACACGGCCTGACCAAGCGCGATGTCGGCCCATGCGTCAGTTTCTTCGCGCCGGTCGTGACTGATGATGAAGGCGGCTTCGCTTGGCGGATGGCGCAGTCAAGCCCGGCGACTTATATCGATCTGCGCGCCGAGATGGACTTGATCGTTGCGCTGTCCAACTGCCCGCATCCCTTGTGCCCAAAAAGACGCTTCGGCGCCGCGCCGGTGCGCATCGTCCTCTGGAGTCGCCGCCGCTCGACGACAACGACTATTGCCGCACATGCGAGCGAGGAAGCGAGCCGCGCTTTCGACAACACCGTCGCTTATTCAAGGCCTCGAGTGAGAGCGCCATGACTGACCAAATCGCGCCCCCACGCCGCTCCCCGCCAGCCACGCTCTACAGGATCATTTCGTTCCTGCGCGCACGCCTTGGTCCGGCATCGTGCGCAAGGGCCAATTGATCCGCATCATCGATCTCGGATGGCCAGCAGGCCGTCGACACGCTGTTCTACAACGCGGACGACTACGCCGAGCGCTACAGCGCGCAGGATACGCTGCGTGCGCAGGGCTCGCCTATATCGGCGCCGGAACGCCGATCCTTTCCAACGAAGGTCGCCTCGATGCTGACCATGACCGCCGATACCGTCGGCGATCACGACACGTCGGCCGGCGCGTGCAGCTGCGAGAGCAACACCGTGCGCTTTGGCCATCACACGCATTACATGCATGCCTGCCGCGAGAACTTCGTTGTCGAGCTTGCCAAATACGGCATGACGAAGCGCGACATTGTCAGCAACATCAACTTCTTCATGAATGTGCCGATCCTGCCCGACGGCGCGCTGGCCATTGTCGACGGCGCTCTCCAAGCCCGGCGACTATGTCGAGCTGCGGGCCGAGATGGATGTGATGTGCGCGATCTCGAATTGCCCGCAGGTCAACAATCCGTGCAACGGATTCAACCCGACGCCGATCCGTGTGCTGATCTTCGACGGCGCGGATCGGTAGCGCATGTTCAAGACGGTCCTGATCGCCAATCGCGGGGAGATCGCCGCTCGCATCATCCGGACGCTGAAGCGCTTGGGCATCGAATCGGCGTGCGTTGCCTCCGATGACGACCGCTTCACCGCGCCGATGCGCATGGCCGACAAGCTCGTTCGCCTGGCGCGGGACCACGCTCAAAGACACTTATCTCAACATCGAGAAGATCATCGCCGCCTGCAAAGAGACGGGCGCGCGAGGCCGTGCATCCCGGCTATGGCTTTCTTTCGGAGAACGCCGACCTTCGCTGAACGCCTGCGCGCCGAAGGCATTGCCTTCATCGGCCCGACGCCCGGAGCACATCAGCGCATTCGGCCTGAAACACACAGCGCGCGAGATCGCCAAGCAATGCGGCGTGCCGCTGCTGCCCGGCAGCGGGATTCTCGAGAGCGTCGAGCACGCGCGCTTCGAGGCCGCGAAGATCGACTTATCCCGTGATGCTTCAAGAGCACGGCCGGCGGCGGCGGCATCGGCATGCAGCTCTGCATCGAGCCGGAGGAGCTCGACGAGCGCTATGAAAGCGCGACCCGCCTCGCGACAGAGCAATTTCGGCGATGGCCGCCTCTATCTCGAGCGCTTCGTGCCCTTAGCGCGCCATGTCGAGGTGCAGATCTTCGGCGACGGCAAAGGCGGCATCGTCGCGCTCGGCGCAGCGCGATTGCTCGCTGCAGCGGCGCAACCAGAAGGTCGTTGAGGAAACGCCCGCGCCGCACTTGCCCGATTATCGTGCGCGATGCAGCTTGCCGCGATTTGCCGTCGATCTCGGCAAGGCCGTCAACTATCGAATCCGCCGGCACCGTCGAGTTCGTTTACGACGTCGCGCGCGGCGAGCCCTATTTCCTGGAAGTCAACACGCGGCTTGCAAGTCGAGCATCCGGTGACCGAAGGAGTCTTCGGCATCGATCTCGTCGAATGGATGATCCGCCAAGCCGCAGGCGAATTCGAGCTGCCGAGCCAGAGCATCGCTGAAGCCTCGCGGGCCATGCGATCGAAGTGCGGCTTTATGCGGAGAATCCTGCGCAGAACTTCCGCCCCTCCGACGGGGCGCATCACCGAGTTTGCAGCTTCCCGCGCGAGGCCCGCATCGACACCTGGATCGAAGCGGGGCACCGAAGTTTCGCCCAACTATGATCCGCTGCTTGCCAAAATCATCGTCATGGCGAGACACGCGAGCAGGCGCGATTGCGCAAGCTTGGATCATGCGCTCGATGCAGCAGCTCGGTTTGGGGCATCGAGACCAATCTCTCCTATCTCGGCCATATCGCGCGCAGCTACGAGTTCACCTCGGGCAATGCCGCTGACCTCGACGCTCAAGGATCTCACCATCCTGCCGCGCGTCCGATCGAAGTGCTGGCGCCCGGCGCACAATCGAGCCTGCAGGATTGGCCGGGCCGCCTCGGCTTTGGGATGTCGGCGTGCCGCCCTGCGGGCCGATGGACGAGCGCTCGCACCGGCTCGTCAACCGCATTCTCGGCAATCGCAGACTACGCCGCGGCGCTCGAATGCACGCTGACCGGCCCGACTTTGCGCTTCATGAGCGATACGACTGATCGCGCTCGGCGGCGCCCACATGACGGCAACGCTCGATGGCGCGCCGGTGCCCTATTGGCAGCCGGTAACCAGTCAAGGCGGGGCAGGTGCTAGCGCTCGGCCGCATCGCACGGCGCCGGGCATGCGCACCTATCTCGGCGTGTTACGGCGGCTTCGATGCGCCGCTCTATCTACGGCTCGCGCTCGACCTTCACGCTCGGCGGATTTGGCGGTCATGCGACCGGCGCGCTGAAAGCCGGCGACACGCTGCATATCGGCAACGATTTCTCGACGCCGCCGCTCGATCACGCGCCCGACGATCTTCCTGAGCTTACGCGTGCATTGGGAATATCGGCGTGCTTTACGGCCCGCACGGCGCGCCGGACTTCTTCACCGACGAAGACATCGAGACCTTCTTCGGGACCGAATACGAGGTGCATTTCAACAGCGCGCGCACCGGCGTGCGCCTGATCGGCCCGGCGCCGAAATGGGCGCGCGAAGACGGCGGCGAAGCCGGTCTGCACCCTTCCAACATTCACGACAATGCCTATGCGATCGGCGCCGTCGACTTCACCGGCGACATGCCGATCATCCTGGGGCCCGACGGCCCGAGCCTCGGCGGCTTCGTCTGCCCTGCGGCGGTTGCGCTCGGCGAGCTGTGGAAGATCGGCCAGCTCAAGCCCGGCGACAAGGTTCGCTTTTGCCTGATGACGCGTGAGGAAGCCGCGCGAACTGCGCCGCGGCAGCACAGATTTCGCTGTCGCGGGATCGGCATGCCCTCGGGCGACATCGTCAAATCGCTCGCCGACCGGCGAGCCGCGCGTGATCTATCGCCGCGCGGGCGACGACAACATTCTCGTCGAATACGGCGCCATCGTGCTCGATCTGAGCTTGCGCCTGCGCGTGCATCCTCTTGATGCAGGCGATCAAGGCCGCGCATCTTGCCCGGCATCATCGATCTGACGCCCGGCATCCGCTCGCTGCAAGTGCATTATGGCGCACGACGCCGTCTCCGAATCGCTATTTGCTCGAGGCGCTGGTGTGCCTTGGAGACGCTGCCTGCCCGATCCGCGCGACGTGACGGTGCCGAGCCGCATCGTTCATCTGCCGCTGTCGTGGAACGACCCGCAGGCGCAGCTCGCCATGCGCAAATATCAGGAGCTCGTGCGCCCCAACGCGCCCTGGTGCCCCTCCAATATCGAGTTCATCCGCCGCATCAACGGCCTCTCATCCGAAGACGACGTCAAGCGCATCGTGTTCGATGCCAATTATCTCGTGCTCGGGCTTGGGCGATGTCTATCTCGGCGCGCCGGTCGCCACCCCGCATCGATCCGCGCCACCGGCTTGTCACCACGAAATACAACCCCGCGCGCACCTGGACGCCGGAAAACGCCGTCGGCATCGGCGGCGCCTATCTCTGCGTCTACGGCATGGAAGGCCCGGGCGGCTATCAGCTGTTCGGCCGCACGATTCAGATGTGGAATAGCTGGCGATCGACCGAACGCTTCGAGCCCGGCAAGCCGTGGCTGCTGCGCTTCTTCGATCAGATCAAGTTCTATCCCGTCTCCGCCGGAGGAGCTTCTTGGAGGCGCGCGAGGCCTTTCCGTTACGGGCGCTATCCGATTCGCGATCGAAGAGACGAGCTTCACATCTTCGCGAACACGAGCATTTCTGGCTGACCAACGCCGACGAGCATCGCGGCGTTCAAATCAGCATCAGCAAGCCGCATTCGAAGCCGAGCGGCAGCGCTGGCGCGAGCAGGGCCTCGACTCATTCCATGTCAGCACGAAGCGGCATGCCGCCGGAGCCGGCCGATGATGTACGTGCCCGAAGGCGCAAGCGCGGTTCATTCCTCGGCGATGGGCACGGTGTGGAAGATCGAGGTCGCGCCGGGCGACAAGGGTCAAGCCCGGCCAGCCGATCGTCATCATCGAATTGATGAAAATGGAGATCGCCATGCCGGCGCTCACGTCCGGGCATTGTGCGCGAGTTGCGCTGCCAGCCGGGCACGTTGTAGCGCCGGCCAGGTGGTTGCTCTGCTCGAGGAGCGCGCCATGAGCGCGCTCGCTCGATCTCGCCGCGCTTCGCGCCGGCTATGACGACGGAGCGCTCACGCCGGTCGAGGTGTTGCAGCCGAAGTCTTGCGCCGCGTCGCCGCCTATCCCGATCCGGCAGTGTGGATCGCGCGTGCGAGCGCCGATGCCGATGATGGCGCGCGCGCGACGCTTTCGGCGAATGAAGGATCGCCCAGCCCTGCCGCTTTACGGGATTCCTTTCGCGGTCAAAGACAATATCGATGCGCAGGTCTGCCGACGACGGCGGGATGCCCCGCCTTTGCTTACTCTGCGGCCGAAAGACGCGACGGTGGTCGACGAGCTGCATCGCGGCAGGCGCGATCCTCGATCGGCAAGACCAATCTCGATCAATTCGCGACCGGCCTCGTCGGCACGCGCTCGCCTTACGGCGCCCCGCGCTGCGTGTTCAACTAGCGATTACATTTCCGGCGGATCGAGCTCCGGCTCCGCCGTTGCAGTCGCTGCAGAGCCTTGTCAGCTTTGCACTCGGCACCGATACCGCGGGCTCGGGGCGCGTGCCGGCGGCGTTCAACAACATCGTCGGCTTGAAGCCGACACGCGGCCTTTTCAGCGCCCGCGGCGTTGTTCCCGCCTGCAGGAGCCTTGATTGCGTTTCCGATCTTTCGCCCACGCGTGCGCGATGCAAGCGAAGTATTGGCGCTCATTGACGCATTTGATCCTGGTGACCCGTTCTCACGACCCGCATAAGCGCGCCCCTTGCCGAATCAGAGCGATTTCGCTTTGGCGTTCTTGGCGAAGCGGATCACGAGTTCTTCGGCAATGCCGGCTACGCGACGCTCTTTACAAACGACGATGAGACTCTCGAAGCGCTGGGCGGCGAAGCCGATCGAGTTCAATTTTCCGCCATTTCGCGACGTGGCGGCGCTTCTCTATGACGGCCCTGGGTCGCCGAGCGCTATGCCGCGATCAAAGACTTTTTCGACAAGCCACTGAAGACACGATGGATCCAACCGTGCGCGCATCATTGCCGGCGCGGCAACGCTACACGCGCCGTCGACGCTTTTGACGGCATGTATCGGCTGCACGAGCTTCGCGCGCCGCGGATGAGCAATGGCATGCATGTCGACCTGCTGCTGCTGCCGACCGCACCCACGCATTACAAAGCCGGCGAAATCGCAGCCGATCCGATCGAGACCAACAAGCGCCTTGGCCTCTACACCAATTTCGTCAACCTGCTTGATTGTTGTGCGGTATCGCGGTCCTGCCGGCTTTGGATGAAGGCGGACTTCCCTTTCGGTGTCACGTTGGTCGCGCCGGCATTCTGCGATGCCTCGCTCGCCATCATCGCCGATCGTTTGCATCGGAGCGGCCGCGTGTGGGCTCGGCAAACGCCGAAAACGGCAGCAACCCAAGCGCGAGACAAGGCCACGCGAGCCGAGGGCGCGATCGAACATCTTCGTCGTCGGCGCGCATCTCTCCGGCATGCCGCTCAACCATGAGCTGACATCATCGGCGGAAGCTCGTTCGCGCCGTGAATACTGCGACCGACTACAAGCTCTTCGTGCTGCCAAACGCTACGCCGCCAAAGCCGGGTCTGTTGAAGACAGAGGCTGACGCGGCAAATGGGATAGCCGGCGAAGTCTGGTCGCTCAGCGCCGAAGCTTTCGGCCGCTTCGTTGTCAAGATCCCTGCGCCGCTCGGCATCGGCAAGATCGCGCTTGAAGACGGCACCGAAGTCAGCGGCTTTCTGTGCGAGCCCTACGGGCTCGAAGGTGCACAGGAAATCACCGCACTTGGCGGCTGGCGCGCCTTCATCAATACGCTAAAGTAGCACCCGCAAATCAAAGACAACGAGCCGCGCCCGTTCTGGAGGAGACCCTCATGAAAGACCTGAAAGGCAAAACCGCATTCATTACCGGTGGCGCGAGCGGGCTCGGCCTCTCGATGGCGCAAGCCTTCGTGCGCCAAGGCATGAATGTGATGATCGCCGATATCGATGAAGCCTCGCTCGGCGCGGCCGAGGAGGATCTTGTCGCGATCGGCGGCAAGGTCGACTCGACGATCTGCGATGTCGCCGACCGCGCCTCGATCAAAGCAGCGGCCCAGCACACGATCGATGCGTTCGGCAAGGTGCACATCGTCTGCAACAATGCCGGCATCGGCGTTGTCGGGCCGATCGGCACGATTGCGGAGAAAGATTGGGATTGGATTTTCGACGTCAATCTCAAAGGCGTGATCGCCGGCACTGAAATCTTCCTGCCGCTGATCGAGAGCCACGGCGAGGGCGGCCATTTCGTTAATACCGGCTCAATGTCGAGCCTGGTGGTGCGCGAAGGCCGCGAGCCCTATGCGGCGACCAAATTCGCCATTCTCGCACTCAGCGAAGGTTGGCAAATTCAGCTTGAGGAGAGGAATATCGGCATCTCGGTGCTTTGCCCCGGGTATGTCCGTACGCGGATCGGCGAGAGCGGGCGCGCACGGCAGGAGAAATATGGCGGGCCCAAGGAGCTACCGAAACAAACCAAGGGCCTGCCCTCGCTCAACGGCGCGCTTGACCCGGAGGTGGTGGGCGAGCGCGTGGTCGAAGCGATCAAAGCGAACGAGCTTTACATCATCACTCATCCTGAGATGAAGCCTGTAGTCGAAGCGCGCTGCGCAAGGCTTTTGCGTGCCTTCGACCGCGCCGCGAACAGCGAGGCGCTTTCACATGCGCCCAAGGGCAAGCTGCCGAAGGATGATCAAGAGCTGGTCGAGCGCTTCAACGCCGACCGCTAAAGCGCTGCAAAGCGCGCGAGATGATATTCGGCATCGCCGAACATCAGATCGAACGCGGTTAAGCGCTTGAAGTAGTGGCTGGCGATATATTCCATTGTCAGCCCCATGCCGCCATGAAGCTGGACGGCCCCTTGCCCGACAATGCGCGCCGCTTTGCCGACAGCGGCCTTGGCGGCCGAGATATCCTTTGCGCGCACCTTTGGATCTTGGGAATCCGCCCGGTCGGCGGCCAAGATCGCCATTGAGCGCGCTTGCTCGGCGGCAATCGTCATATCGACTATGCGATGCTGCAACACCTGAAACTTACCGATCGGTCGGCCGAACTGCGAGCGCGTCTTGATGTAGTCGAGCGTAACCTCATTGAGCGCGGTCATGGCGCCCACCGCGTCCCAGCAAAGCGCCGCGGCGGCGCGATCGAGCGCATGCTCGATGTACGGCATTGCGTTGCCTTGAACACCAAGCAACGCCGCATCGGCAACAGCAACCGATGAGAGCTCGACGTTCGCGCTCGGCGCATCGTCGAAATTTGTGTAAGCCTCAATGGCAAGACCCGCCGCGCCCTTATCGACAGCAAACAGCGAAATGCCCTTCTGCGTCTTCGCGGAAACGATCAGCACATCCGCGCTGTCGCCGCCGAGAACGCCAGTCTTCTTTCCGCTCAGCCGGTAACCGGAATCGGTCCCTTCCGCGATTGTGCCGATTGACGAGCGATCATAGCGCGTTCCTGCCTCGCCATGTGCAAGCACGATCTTGGTCCGGCCGGCAACAAAGCCCGGCAAGAGACTCTGCTTCTGCGAGGTGTTTCCTATCTCGCCGACAAGCCATGCGCCGAGCACGACATTTGCCAAATAAGGTTCGCACACAAGGCCGCGCCCGAGCTGCTCCATGACGATAGCGATCTGATTGAAGTCACCGCCGCTGCCGCCAAACTCCTCGGAAATGCCGATCCCTAAGAGTCCAAGCTCTGCGAGCGCTCGCCAAATCCCGTTGCTGCGCTCGGCCGAAGAGAGAATGCGCTTACGCGCTTCGAAGCCGTAACGTTCACGAAGGAGCCGCTGCGTCGTCGACTGCAGCAGCAATTCCGTCTCGCTGAGCGAAAGATCCATCGCTAGAGCCCGAGCGACTTTGCCAATATGTTGCGCTGAATTTCGTTCGATCCGCCGAAAATAGAGACAACACGCCCCATGAGATAAGCGGGCGCCGCAGGCGCGGCTTCGCCTTCGCCATTTCCGCGCCGCGCTAAAGCGTCGGGCCCGGTCACCTCCAAGATCAGCTCCGCGATGCGCTGCTGCAGCTCCGAGCCTTTGATCTTGATCATATTGGCCTCGGTGCCCGGGCTGTTTTTTCCTTCACCTGCGATCATGCGCAAATTGAGCATCTCCAGCGACCGAAGCTCGATTCCCGCTTCGGCGATTTTCATTTCAAGCCGTTGTGCCTGGCCCGCCGGCATTCCGTCTTCGCGTGCGGCGCGCGCCATCGCCTTCAAGCGGCGCAAGGCGCGGCGCGATTGTCCGGTGCCGCCGATAATGGCGCGCTCATGGCCAAGCAGCATCTTGCCATAGGTCCAACCCTTGTTGACCTCGCCGATAAGGCTATCGGCGGGGACGCGCACATTGTCGAAAAAGACTTCGTTGACGGTGTGCTCGCCATTGAGCGTGATGATCGGGCGCACAGTGATGCCCGGCGTCGACATCGGAAACACGAGCATCGAAATGCCGGCTTGCGGCTTCTGGGCTTCGGGATCAGTGCGCACGAGCGCAAACATCATGTTCGCGTAGTGCGCGCCGCTGGTCCAAGTCTTCTGTCCATTGATCACCCAGTGATCGCCGTCGCGCACCGCGCTCGTCTTGAGCGCCGCAAGATCGGAACCGGCGCCCGGCTCGGAATAGCCCTGGCAGAACCAATATTCGAGGCTCAAAATGCGCGGCAGATAATGCTCTTTTTGCGCCTTCGTGCCGACCGCGACGATGATTGGTGCGAGCATGCTTTGACCAAAGGGCACAGGCGCCGGCGCGCCCTCTTCAGTCGTCACCTCATTGAACATGTAATGCTGAAACGCGCTCCAATCCTGCCCGCCATATTCGACCGGCCAAAGCGGCGCGGCCCAGCCGCGCTTCATCAAAGTGCGTTGCCATGCGACCTGCTCATCATGGTCCGGTGCACCGCCACACAAGATCCGCTTGCGCAATGACGCCGGCAATTCTGCGCGCACAAAGCCGCGCACTTCTTCAGCGAAGCGCAGAACTTCAGGCGGGAAGCTCAGATCCATCGCGCGCCGGCTATTTCTTGCGCTCGGGGTGGTCGGGCACAGCAAGCTTCTCGGCGCGCTTCTCGACAAACGCCTTGATACGTTCGGTCGCTTCCGGGCCGAAGGTCGTTGAGGCAACGAGCGCCTCGAAATAGAGCCCATCTTCGTATGGCATCTCCCGGAGGCGCGGCAGCCCGTTGATGATCGCGTTGTTCGAAAGCGGTGAGTTTTTCGCGATCTTCTCAGCCAGCTCTTTCGCTTTGGTGAGCGCCTCGCCTGACTTCACGAGATACTGCACGACATCGCAGCGCTCGGCTTCCGCGGCGCTCAGCACACGGCCCGTGAGCATCATATCCATCATGCGCGGCACGCCCATGAGCCGCGAGACGCGCACCGATCCCCCGCCACCGACGAAGATGCCGCGCTGGCCCTCGGGCAATGCGAAGAACGCCGTCTCATCCGCGACGCGAATATGCGCGCACGCCGCAACCTCAAGGCCCCAGCCGACGGCCGCGCCTCTGATCGCCGCGATAAACGGAATGTCGCCGCGCGCCATGAGATCGGCGCCGCTGCCGAGCGGCCGGCGCCGAACGGGCCTGCGCTCCCGCCCCGCAGTATCTGCAAACATCGCAAGATCGAGCCCGCCCGAGAAATGATCGCCATGGCCGAACAAGATGCCAACCTTAGCTTCGTCAAGCGCACGGCTCACCGCATCATGCAGCTGCGAAGCCACCGCCCCATTGAGCGCATTGCGCTTCTCCGGCCGGTTGAGCCCAATAAGAGCTGTTTCGCCCTGAAGCTCGTAGGTTACGACTTGATCGCTCATCGGCGTTGCCTCGACTGTTATTCTGACGTAAGTGGATTAGGTCAACGCGAAGGGGCGTTTGTCAACGGATGGATGGACCGTTCCCCCACATGCACTGCAAGAGAGCACGGACAGACCAATAACAAAGGCGGGTGACTGCGATGACGACAAGTATAAAGGGCCGGGATGCGGTGGCGCGCATGATGCGGCCCAAAAGCATCGCGGTGATCGGCGCTTCCACACGTGCCGGCTCGGCTGGCTATAACGCCTTCGCCAATTTGATCAAGGCCGGTTATGCCGGTGCGCTTCATCCGGTGGGGCGCAGCGGCGGCGTGATCGAGGGCCACACTTGTCTCACCAGCATTGCTGATCTGCCTGAGGGTGTTGATCTCGCCATTCTCACCTTGCCGCAAACCGCGGTGCGCGATGCGATCGTCGAATGCGGAAAGCGCGGTGTTAGAGGCGCAGTAATTTTCGCGGCGGGTTTTTCAGAGCTTGGTGGTGATGGCCAAAGCGCGCAACAAGCGCTAAGCGATGCCGCCGCTGAGGGTGGCATCGCGCTTTTGGGACCCAATTGTCTCGGCTTCACCAATATCACCCAAGGCCTGCCGGTCAGCTTCTTTCCTGGTCTCGGCGGCAACCGCAAAGCCGGCGAGGTTTCCGAAGGTATCGCCGTGCTCGGTCAAAGCGGGCTTCTGGTTGCGCATATTCAATCGGCGCTCGCAGCGCGCGGGCATGCGTGCTCCTATTTCGTGACCACCGGCAACGAAGCTGGGCTCGGCATTGCCGACTTTCTCGATTACTTCGCAACCGATAAGGCGGTGCGCGCGATCACGGTCTTTGCCGAGCAGGTGCGCGACCCCAAGGCGTTTCTTGCTGCCGCAAGAGCCGCGCGCGCCGCGGGAAAGCAAATCGTCATGCTGCACACGGGCAAGAGCGAGCGCGCCAAAGCCACCGCCCGCTCGCATACCGGTGCGCTGGCTGGTGATTATGCGGCGATGCGCGTTGCCATCGAGCATGCTGGCGTTTTGATGGTCGATACGCTCGAGGAGATTATCGATGCGAGCGATCTCCTGCTGCATTTTCCGCAGCCGCCGACAAAGGGCGTCGGCATCATTTCCTTCTCGGGCGCGTTCTGCGGCCAATCGCATGATTATTGCGGCGAGATCGGGCTTGATATTCCCCCGCTGTCACCGCACATCGCCGATGAGCTGCGCCCGCAGGTGCCCGATTTCGCGCCGCCCTCCAATCCGCTCGATCTCACGACGCAACCGGCCTGGCAACCCGAGCTAATGGGCATTGGCGCCCAAGCTTTGCTCGATGATCCGGCAATCGGCAGCGTCGTGATCGCAACGCCGCCCGGCGCCGATTATCTCGATGGCCTTCTGCCGCGCCTCAAGAACAACAAAAAGCCGATCCTTTGGGGCGCAATGGGCGATGGAATGGCTTCGATGAATGATTTTGCCAAACGCCTGGAAGGCGTTTCACTGCCGCTCATCCCTTCGCCCGAGCGCGCGTTCAGGGCGGTGGCAAAGCTCACCCAGTACGGCAACCGGCTCTCGAGACCCAGCAAGGGCCCAGAGCCGGAAAGATTCCCTGGTCTGCCCAAGCTCGGCACAGGCGCACAAGCCGAGTGGGTCGGTAAAGAGCTGCTCTCGGCCACCGGCATAAGAGTGCCGCAAGGTCAGCTCACGCGCTCACTCGATGAGGCGAAAGCTGCTGCCTCGCGCATCGGTTACCCGCTCGTGCTGAAAGCACAAGCGGCAGCGCTCGCACACAAGACCGAAGCCGGCGGCGTAATGTTGGGTATCGCGAACGAAACCGAGCTCGCAAACGCTTGGGAAAAGCTCAACGCAAATGTTCAGCGCGCCAAGCCGGGCCTTGCGCTTGATGGTGTACTCATCGAGCAGATGGCGCCCAAAGGCTTGGAGCTGATGATCGGCGCCCGCCGCGATACGGATTGGGGCCCGCTCTTGTTGATCGGCTTGGGCGGCATTTGGGTCGAAGCAATCGGCGATGTGCGCCTGCTGCCGCCCGATCTAGCGGCAAGCGCAATCGAAGAGGAATTTCACGCCCTCAAAGCCTCCAAGCTGCTCGGCGCGTTTCGTGGCGCACCGCCAGTCGACGTCAAAGCTGCTGCCGATGCCGCATCGCGTATCGGCCGCTTGATGCTCTCGGAGCCCGCCATCAAAGAGATCGACATCAATCCGCTGCTCGCCCTGCCCGAGGGAGAGGGCGTCATTGCGCTAGATGCCCTGATCATTACGGCCTGATCAGACGCGCAGTGCCAGCGGCAGCGGGGATGTGAGCATGCGCGCATCATAGATCGCCGCCATGCGCACGAGATGCGCCGGCCCCTCAGCTCCCATCTTGCTCATCAAGCTCGCGCGATGCGTCTCGACCGTCCGCGGCGAGATCTCAAGCTCATAGGCGATCGTCTTGTTCGCCTTGCCCGCCACCAGGAGTGCAAAGATCTCACGCTCACGCGGCGTCAAGCGCTCGAAGCTTTGACGTACATCATCGACCATACTCTCCAGCTCAGAGCCCTTTGTGCCGGCCTGTATAGCCGCCTCTATGCTCTTAAGAAGCTTGTGGCTTTCGATCGGCTTTTCCATGAACTCAACGGCGCCTGCGCGTATCGCGCGCACCGCCGCCGAGACATCGCCTTGGCCCGTGATGACGATGATAGGCACATGCGGATCTATGGACTTGATCGCGTCGATCAGCGCAACGCCGTCCGTGCCGGACATTCTCATGTCCGTAACAATACACGCGGCCTGCTTCAGCAATGGTGATTTGAGCAACGCATCGCCAGTAGGAAAGACATGAGATACATAGCCACCAGCAACAAGCGTGGCAATCAATGTATCGCGCGAACTCTCATCATCATCAGCGGCGAGAACAATCAAGTCAGTCATTGGACGAACCTCAATCTATGCCGATCACATGTCAGACATGTATTTGTTTCAAATTTTCCAGATGAGTTGCCAACAAAGGCTGAATCCGATTGTAGATTCACCTCTTGCGCGCAAGGCGTGCACGTAGTTGTACGTAGTGCAGCCCTGCGTATTGCGTATTATTGCGTAGCCGGAATGACATCGACAGCGATTGCGATCGAGTGTCTGCCATAGGTTCTAAGCGTGCCGACTGTTGGCGAGACATCCGAATAGTCGCGTCCAATCGCCAGAATGATGTGGTCATTGGCAACCGCGATCCCGTTGGTGGGATCGAACTCGAGCCAGCCGGCTTCGACGCCGCACCAAACCCGTACCCAGGCATGCATCGCATCGGCACCTTCGAGCCGCGGCCTGCCCGGCGGCGGATAAGTGCGCAAGTAACCGCTGAGATAGGCGGCCGGAACACCAAGCCCGCGCAATCCTGCAATCATGATGTGCGCGAAATCCTGGCACACGCCGGCGCGTGCTGCAAAGGATTCGCCGACCGGCGTCGTCACATCGGTTGCCGTTGGATCATAGTTGAATTCCATCTTCATGCGCTTGGTGACGTCGAGAACCGCATCGAAGATCGGCCTGCCCTTCGAGAAAGAAGCTCGCGCGTATTCGCGGATCGGCACCAGGAGCGGCGCAAGCGGCGATGGGAAGATGAAATGCACCGGCGAGTCCGGCGAAAGGTCACGCATCGCCGCAGCCTTGGCGCAGATCTCCTCCCAAGGCGGCGTCGGCATGGTTTGCAGCGGCCGGTCGACATCGACGCGCGCCTGTGTCGTGATCTTAAGCTCATTATGCGGTTCGGCGATCAGTGCGGCCGTCGTTGCGTTACCGAAGAAATCGATGCCGTCATGCCGGCTCACCGGCGCCGGCGCCATCGTCAGCGAAGAGGCGATAACGCGCTGGTGAAGCCTTGAAAGCGGCTGCAAACGCATCATCTGCTGGCTGCCGCGCACAGGCTCGGGATAGATGTAGGTCGTCGTCTGACGAATATCGAAGCGCATTAAAGGTCTGCTCCGACACTCAATCGCCAGTGGACGAAGAAGTCCGATGCCACGGCATCGGAGAGCGCACGCAGATTCGCAATCACGTGTTCGAGCTTTTCGGATGTGACTTCGACGGGATCGAGCACGTTGACCTCTGCGCCGATTAGAATCGAAAGCTTGCGTGAGGTGGTGGGCCCGAAATCGCCGGCAAGCTCGCCCAGCCGCTTCATGATTTCATCGATGCGGCTCGCCTGATAGGCAAGCGAGCGCGGATTGTGCGTATCGAGCACCAAGAGATCGACGACTTGCGGACGCAAAGGCACGCTTGAATAAAGCGTACCGAAATTGATCTGGCTGTCGGCAAGCTCCAAAAGCGCCTCGAATCCGCCCGGCGGCGCCGAGACATCGCCAAGCGCACGCGTGAGCCAAGCGGTGTTGATAGCGCGCTCGATGCAAGTGCCGAACTGGAGAAAATGCCAGCCCGAAAGCCGGTTCATATTGTTGTCAGCCAGCCCTGCAAAAGCGGAGATATCGCGAAGGATCTCGTTGCAATGCTCGAACGCTTCTTGCATCGCGATGCCATGGATCGGCCAGTGCTCGGCAAGTCGACAAGCTCGCTGATCACCGTCCATGCATCTGCCGAAATCTGATCGCGCGCCTTTGCCGCGCAAGCCGCGCGCATGATGAAGCGCTGGCAACAAGGCGTCCGGATCGGCAGCGCTCTGCCGATGCCTGCTCGACGGCAGCTTCGGCCGCCGGACGGACGGAAGAGACAGCGCAGGACCCAGCGCGCCCAACTGACCATCAGCCGGCGCAGAAACGGAATGATCGCGTCATCATCGGCGGCAAATCCGATCAGGCGCGACGCTAGCGAGCGCGGACGAGCCGCACGGCAGTTTTCCGCGCGCTCGAGATAACGCCCGAGCCAGAACAGATTTTCCGCATTGCGCGTCGGCAAATATCGCGGATTCTCTGAATGTCGAGCGAAGCCTCGGAAGACAGCAGCGTCATTGGCCTTCGGGCCGATCGCACAGCACCCAAACATCGGCGACCGATAGCCGCGCTGCAAGGACACCGCACGCGGATCAAGCTCGCCGAGACCTGGCAGAAACCGCCCGGAAGAACTTGCCACCCATCTGCTGTGCGCGCCGCGAAAACCCGCAGCATGAAAGGACGCGGCTCCAAGTGGCCATCCCGCCCAGACCGGCATCGTCGAAAGCTGCACAGCCTCTTGCGCGACGAAATCGATCCCCCGCGAGGCGACGGCTGCGCGATCGCATCCCGCTTCGTCTGTGGAAGATCGCCGATATGAACAGCGCCATCATCCAACACGCCCGGCAAACGGCATCCGAATGCAGGCGCAATCACAAGCTTTTCGAGATCCGCCAGAACGCTCTCCCGCGTCGCCTGCATCGCCGCACCACCACGTCGCGACTCGGCAATAGCAATTCTTCGCCGAGCATGACTTCGCGACAGGTCGGAAGAAAACCTAAAAGCCCGCCGCCTCGGCAACGCCCGAGCCCAGCGCATTTGCAATCACGAGATTTCCGGCTTGCGCTGCGAGCGCTAATCCCGGCGTTCCGATCCATGAATTCGATTGAATATCAACGGATCGGCAAATCGGCATCAAGGCGACGCAGCAGAACTTCGATCGGCTGCAGCCCGCGTGGTCGTGCTGGCGAACAGCTTGTCGTCGCGCACGACCAGATCTTCACCTTCAACAACAGAATGCCGAGATAACGCGCAAGATAAGCGTGCTCGAAGGCGGATTCATTGTACGAGCCGGCGCTCAGAACCCCGACTGAACGGCCGGTCGTGGACTTGCCGCCGAGATAATCACGCAGCGCGCCAAAGAACTGTGCCAGACGCCTCACCTTGATCGGCTGATAAAGTTCCGGCAGATGCTCGCGACAGCGCGATGCGATTTTCCACTGTATAGCCGGCGCCGGACGGCGATTCGGTTCGATCACGGAGAATCCACCATCGGCCATCGGGGCCGCGCCCGATGTCGACAGCGTAGAACAGCAAATGAGAGCCCCCGGCGGGCTTCACACCGACCATCGGACGCAAGAACTGCAGGGTTGCCGGCAATCAATGCGGCCGGCAATCTGCCCGCCTCTGATCAGCTCCTGCGCACCGTAAATGTCGGCGAGAACACGATTGATCAGCTCCGCACGTTGACAACTGCCGCCTCAATCTCTTCCCAATCCTTTTGACTGATGAGCAGTGGCACGTGCGACAAAGGCAGCGGCCGCTCAGCGCCGCCGCGCGAATCGTAGATGCGGTGGACGACGCCGTTGTCACGAAGGTGGCGGTCTGCAAATCCAAACCGGCGCTCGACCTCGTCGTGCCCCATTCGGTTGAACGCATCGATCAGTGGCGCATAATGCGCCCTGAGCTCGCGCGCAGGCGTCACCAGCTCGTCATAGACCTGCATAAGCGGGCGATAGCCGGCGAGCAGCGCCGAAGGCACTCCGGTGCCGGCAAAGAGCGGCATCTGGCCCTGATTGGACGAAGCCGTGTTCACCTTTTCCCTTTACATAACCGGCGGCCGGCGCAGATCCAAAGTACGCGGAAACTCGGTGTTGATCTCGCGCGGCGGCGCAACCAAACGCCCGCCAGTGTGACCGAATGGCTGAAATCGTGCCATACGGCGCCCTTCCGCTTCGTAAGCATTCACCGGGAATGTGTCATAGTTGCGCCCGCCCGGATGGGCGACATGGTAAACGCACCCGCCGAGCGAGCGTTCCGACCATGTATCAATCACATCGAAAGTGAGCGGCACATTGGGCTCAAGCGTCGGGTGAAAACCGACCGAGGGCATCCAGGCCTTGAAGCGCACGCCTGCGATCTCGTCTCCTGTCTCTTCGAGCTTGGCAAGCGGCACACGCCGGCCATTGCAGGCAATCACATGCCTTTGCGGATTGAGGCCCCGCGCGCGCACCTGAACGCGCTCGACCGAGCTATCGACATAACGCACCGTGCCGCCGATCGCGCCCGTCTCACCCGTCACATGCCAGGGCTCGATCGCCGTTCTGAGCTCGAGATTGACGTCACCGGTCTGGATCTCGCCGATAAACGGAAAGCGAAACTCGAATTGTGCCTGAAACCATTGAAGATCTATTTCGTAACCCGCCCCTTTCAAGTCGTGCACGACCTGTTTGAAATCGACCCAGACGGGATCCGGCAGCATGAACTTATCATGCAGCGCCGTTCCCCAGCGCACCAGCGCGCCGGTTTGCGGCTCGCGCCAAAACCAGGCGATCAGTGCACGGAGCAACAGTTGCTGCGCAAGCGACATCTTGGCGTCGGGCGGCATCTCGAAGGAGCGAAACTCGACAAGCCCCAAGCGCCCTGTCGGCCCATCCGGAGAATAGAGCTTATCGATGCAGATCTCGGTGCGGTGGGTGTTGCCCGTGACGTCAGTGAGCAGATTGCGCAACACACGATCGACAAACCAGGGCGGCGCGTAGAAATTCGAGTCGATCTGCGCAAGCGCCAACTCCAGCTCGTACATCGCATCCTGGCGCGCCTCATCGACACGCGGCGCCTGGCTGGTCGGGCCGATGAACATGCCGGAGAAGAGATAGGACAGCGAAGGATGGCGCTGCCAATAAAGGATCAGAACTCTTCAAAAGATCCGGGCGGCGCAAGAACGGGCTGTCCGCGGGCGAGGCACCGCCAACAACCACATGATTGCCGCCGCCTGTCCCGGTGTGGCGGCCATCGAGCATGAATTTTTCGGTGCCGAGCCGCGAATTCCCGCGCGTCTTCATAAAGCCCGGTCGTCGTCACAACGCAATCGGCCCACGAGGGTGAGGGATGAATATTCACCTCGATAACGCCCGGGTCCGGCGCAACCTTGATGACGTTCAAACGGTGATCGGGCGGCGGCGCATAGCCCTCGATCTGAACCTTGAGCCCTTGCGTCTCGGCCGCGGCTTCGACCGCCGCAAGCAGCTCCAGATATTCCTCAAGATGCGTGAGCGGCGGCATGAACACATAAAGCCGCCCATCGCGCGGCTCCACCGTCACCGCCGTGCGAACTTCAGGCGCGCCAAGCTGCTGTGCGATTTGCACCTGCCGCAAGTGCCGCTCCTCCGGTGAGCGCTGATAAGGCTGAGCCAATTCCTCCGGGTCCGGAAGATCGCCGCGCTCCTCGAACGGATCGGCATATTGCACAAACGGATAGCTGCCCTCGGACAGCCAGGGAAGCGAGGGCAAGGGCAAGCGATAGCCGATGCTCGAATCGCCCGGCACGACGAACAGCTTCTTGCGCCGTGTCAGCCAAGGCTCACTCACCCACCTGACGCCATCGCGCGCTTGCCAGGCTTGCAGCGGCAGCACATAGCCCACCGGGTTGGCGATGCCGCGCTCAAACACGCGCATCATACGCGCGCGCGCTTCTTCGTCTTCCAGCTTGGGATCGGTCGGATCGACGTTTTCGGGCAGATTGCTTTCCTGCAGCGCCCAATAAACCGGATCCTCATAAGCAGGCGTGACGTTCTTGGTATCGACCGCAAGCCGCTCGGCAATTGCCGAAAGCAAGGCGGCCGCTTGATTGCTCGACGCCTCGCCGCCCATAAATTCACGCTCGAACAACGAAGGATTACGCCAGACCGGCTTGCCGTCCCGGCGCCAATAGAGCGAAAACGTCCAACGGGGAAGAGTTTCGCCGGGATACCATTTGCCTTGGCCGTGTTGAATGAAGCCGTGTGGCGCAAAGCGTTGATGTAAACGATGGATTAGCCCATCCGCGAGCCGGCGCTTGGTCGGTCCGGTCGCGGCGGAGTTCCATTCCGGCGCTTCGAAATCATCGATTGAGACGAATGTCGGCTCGCCGCCCATCGTCAAACGCACGTCCTGCTTGACGAGATCGCGATCTACCTGCTCGCCGAGCCCTACAAGCTTGTTCCATGCGGCCTCATCAAATGGCTTGGTGACGCGCGGATGCTCGGCGACGCGGCGCACCTCCATGTGATGGAAGAACTCGACCTCAACCGCTTCCGATGAGCCGGAAACCGGCGCTGCCGAGCGATAATGCGGCGTCGATGCAAGCGGAATATGCCCCTCACCGCACAACAGGCCTGATGTCGGATCGAGCCCGATCCATCCCGCGCCGGGAATGAATGCCTCGGCCCAGGCATGCAAATCGGTGAAGTCGTAGGACGTCCCCGAAGGCCCATCGAGCGATTTGATGTCGGGCGTCAGCTGAATGAGATAGCCGGAGGTAAATCGCGCGGCGATGCCAAGCTTGCGCAAGATCTGCACCAGCAGCCAACCGGAATCGCGGCACGAGCCTTCGCGCAGGCGCAAAGTCTGTTGCGGCGTCTGCACACCCGCCTCCATCCGGATGAGATATTGGATCTCGCTCGAAAGCTGGCGGTTGAATTCGCGATAAAGTCCGTGGTCTGAATACCGTCCTTGGGGATCGCGCGCCGCACGGCATCGACAAAAGCTTCGAGCTCAGGCCCATAATCCTCGGTGGCGAGATAAGGCGTCAGCTCCTGCTTGAGATCCTTTTCGTAGGCGAAAGGAAATTTATCGGCGTAAGCTTCGATGAAGAAATCGAACGGATTGATCACCGACATCTCGGCGATGAGATCCACCTCGATCTTGAACTCACGCACCTTCTCCGGGAACACGATGCGCGCGAGCCAATTGCCGAACGGATCCTGCTGCCAATTGATGAAGTGCTCTTGCGGCTCGATCTTGAGCGAGTAGCTCTGTACGCGCGTCCTTGTGTGGGGCGCTGGCCGCAGACGGATAACCTGAGGGGAGAGGCTCGCCGGCCGGGCATAAACATAGCGCGTGAGATGGGTTATTCCGGCCAGGATCGCCATAGAATCTTTCGCATTGCAGCAGGAAGGGAACCTTACCAAATGCTTTGGGAAGGGAAAGCCCCAGAGCGCACTTCGCCGCTGCGGCAAATTCTATTGCACTGCGAGAGAAATGGCGAGATAGTTGATCCTGCGCCCTGCCGATCCCCCATGCGGGGCGCGATAGGTGCCTCGTGGATGGTCAACATCAAGAGGCGGATGCCCGCACGGCGCAGTCGTCGAGCTTTCCGGCCCCTAAGGGGTCGGAATTGCTTGCGCGGGTAAAGAGGCGCCTGGCCGAGCTGAGGGCTGAGCGCCACGCCGACCCTGTCTCCAACCCAGTCGAGCGCTTGGGCTTTGAGATCTCGCGCGAGATCGACGAGGGCAAGCTTTCGCTCGAAGAGCTGGGTAATCTCGCTCATGCGCTGGTGATGCATGGCTATGAGGAACGCATAGCGCGCTTGCGCGCCTATATCGAGCCGTTTGCGAAAGGCGGCGAAGAGCGCATTCGCGCGACGGTCCGTAGCCTGATGAAACGCGACGGTGAGCTTATCCCGTTCACCGACTTTCAGGAGCGCGTGAGCGAACAGCCTTACGGCATCGTCTTCACAGCACACCCGACCTTCGCCGTGCCCGACAAATTGATGGAAGGCATCGCGCAGCTCGCCACGATGACTGACCATGTCGGGCGTCCGCTTTCGGAGGCAACGCGGGCTGAGCTTATCGCGCAGGCGATCACGTCCGATCATACGCATGCCAAGAGGCCGACGCTGGCCTATGAGCTTCATGAGGCGAGCAAAGTGATCGCGCGCTGCCGCGCGGCAATCGACCAGGCGCATCGTATCTTCCTGGAGGAGGCACACGCGAACTATCCCGGCGAATGGCAAAGCCTCCTGCCCTGCCTCGTCACCATCGCCAGCTGGACCGGCTATGATCTTGACGGCCGCATCGATCTTTCCTGGGCGGATATCTTGAAAGCGCGCACGGAGTTCGGCCTCGGCCATGGCGCGCCACTATGCCGAGCGCCTCTCTGTGCTTTCGAGCTTCGCGCGCTCTTCGGCCTCAACCGAGATCGCCGCGCTCGCTGCCGCAGCACGCGGCTCGGCCGATGAGCTTGCCGATATCTCGCGCGACTTGGCCGGCGCGCAGGGCGACAACGATATTGCGCGCAATGTCGGCCAACGCTTGGCAAAGCTCGAGGACAGCCGCTTCGATTGCAAGCATGCGATCGAAGAGCTTGGCAAGCTCCTAGCGGTACTCTCCGAAGATGCGCAAATCGAGGCGCAGCTCATCCGCACCGAGATGCAGAATTTCGGTCTTGGCGAGGCGCGTGTGCATTTTCGCGTCAACGCGGTGCAAGTCGCCAATGCCTTGCATGCCGATATTGGCCTGGAGAGCGCGGGTGGCGGCGGCGACAACCGGCGCAGGCTCGCGCGCATCGACACGCTGCTCGGTGAGGTACATCCCGAGCGGGTCAATCTCGGATCGGTGATCGCCGAGCCGACCACGGCCCGGCGCATGATGATGCTGGCGAGCCTCATTCATCGCCAAATCGATCCGCATATACCGATCCGCTTCCTGATTGCCGAATGCAATTCGCCATACATCGTGCTTTCTGCGCTCTATCTGGCGCGCCTTTTTGGTGTCGACCAGTGCATCGACATCTCGCCCTTGTTCGAAACCCGCGGCGCGCTCGAGCGCGGGCCGGATCTCATCGAGCGGCTCTTGAATGACAAGCATTTTCGCGCCTACACCAAAAGCCGCGGGCGGCTCGCGATTCAGACCGGCTTCTCCGATGGCGGGCGCGCGATCGGCCAGGCCAGCGTCTCGCTTGCGATTGAACGCTTGCGCATCAAGGTCGCCGAGCTCTTGGCGCGCGCCAGGTTGCCGAGGATCGATCTTCTGGTTTTCGATACCCATGGCAAATCGGTCGGCCGCGGCGGCCATCCCGGCGAACTCAGCGATCGCTTCAACTACATCGATACTCCGTTCAGCCGCGGGGTCATGCACGATCTCGGCCTGACGCATTTGCAGGAGTCGAGCTTCCAAGGCGGCGACGGCTATTTGCTGTTCGGCAATCCGGCGATCGCATCGGCGACGGTCGGCGCGGTGATCGATCATTGGCTAGCGCCGCCGCCGCCAGCGCGCGATCCCTTCTATGCCAATCAGGATTATTCGCTCGAATTCTTCCTGGATATGAGCGCCTTCAACGAAGCGCTCGCAAACGACCGCAACTATGTCTACTGGCTGTCGAGTTGGGCGCAGAGCGTTCTGCCGCCCTCTGGCAGCCGTGCCGTGTCACGGCCGAACGAAGAGCGCAAATCCATCTTCGATATGCGCGCCATTCCGCACAATGCGATGCTGCAGCAAATGGGCATGCTGGTAAATTCGCTTGCCGGCACAGGCGCCGCGCTCGGCAATGATCCGGACCGCGCGGCGGAGATGTATCAAAGCTCGGCGCGCTTTCGCTCACTGCTCGCGCTCGTTGCCCGCGCCCGCGCGGTCAGCAGTATCGATGCAATGGGCGCGTACACCGATCTTCTGAACCCGGTGAAATGGCTCCGGCGCGCCGCGCTCGCCGATGGCGAGGATCGCAGCCGCCGCATGCGCCGGGTGGCCAAAGGCCTTTCCGATTACGGCAGCTATCGCCAGGCCAATGCCTTCATGCACCGCATTGTCGACGACATTCTGGATCTTGACCGCGTGTTCGAGCGCTGCGGCACCCCTTGCACGCTTTCCGCGGCCGATATCGCGCTCGATCTTATGCACGCCGTGCGGGTGACGCTGGCGCGGCGCATTCTCCTGCTCGCCGCCGAGATTCCGAGCTTCACGCCGCGCAACGATGTCGATCCCAAGCGCCTTGATCGCGATCTCAACATGTTCGACGTGCCCAAGACGGTCGCGACGCTACGCATTGTCTTTCCGGAATCGCCACCGTTGGTGGTCGATGACAGCTTCGGCGGCCCGGCCACCTATAAAAGCGACTTTCAACATGGCTATCGCGACTTGCATGAGCAGGTGTTCGCCCCGCTCGAAACCTGCCACGCCATTCTGCGCGATATCGGCGCCGCGATCGCGCATGAGATCGGCGCCTTCGGGTAGAAGCCGACCTATCCGAAAGTGCGGGTGGACAAGCACGGCGGAAAAGTCGCACGCTCGCGCCGAAGCCGGAGGCCCCCAATGAACGCGCCAGTAACAATGACGCCCAATACCCGCGAGCGGTTGATCCACGCGCTCTATGAGGCAGCCGAGCTCGAGCACAATCTGATGTGCACTTATCTTTATGCCGCTTTCAGCTTAAAGGACGGCACCGAGGAAGGCCTCACGCAGGAAGAAGCCGCGGCGGTCGAGAGTTGGCGGCGCGCCATTCTGGGCGTTGCCGTCGACGAGATGGGCCACCTCACCGCGGTATGGAACATCACCTCCGCGCTCGGTGGCTCGCCGCGTTTCGGCCGCGCAAATTTTCCGCTCGATCCCGGCATGCTTGCCCGCGGGCGTCGTCGTCAAGCTGGCGCCGTTTCAACGAAGAAGTGCTGCAGCATTTCATCCATCTCGAACGCCCGCACGGCTCGCAGGAGCGCGACGGCGAAGGCTTCGAGCCGGAGCTGCATTTTCGCTCGCGGTATCGACAAGCCGCGCATCACGCCGATGCCGATGGATTACGACACGGTAGGCGAATTCTACCAGGCGCTTGAAGCGCGCCTGCGCGACTTTGTCGCGCGCATCGGCGAAGCCGATGCGTTTTGCGGCGACCCGGCCTCCAGCTCTCGCACGACGAAGTCGAGCTCAATGGCGCGCGAGCCGGTGATCTGCATCAAGACAGCTTCCGCCGCGCTCAAGCCATCATCGAGCAAGGCGAAGGCGCCAAGCAAACTCGGCGGGCTCGCATTTTCAGCGCTTTATCGCCGTGCGCGAGGAGTTTGCGGCGCTGAAAGCCGAGAACCCCAATTTCGCGCCCGCCCATCCCGCCGCGGGAATCCGCTGCTGCGCCGCGCCGGTGCGTCAGCCAGGCGCCGCGTCTGGATCGAGGATGAGGAGGCCGCGGAACCGTCGATGTCGCCAACACCGGCTATACGCTGATGATACGGCTTCTGGCCTATTGCTACGCTCGTGCCGCGGCCGCTCAGCCGGAAAAATCACTCGCGATCGATCTTGCCGCTCAGCCTCATGCGCGCCGTCCCCTGCTTGCGCGAGCGCGCGGTCAGCGCTTGCCTGCCGGGCCCGTCTAATCCGCGACTGCAATGCCGGCATGTCGTTTTCGGCGTGCGCGATGCCGCCTCGCCGCCCAACATGCCAAGCTCGAAGCGCTTCTTCGTCGAACGCTTTGCCGAGCTTGCGACGGCCGCGCCAAGCTTGCCGCAGGCGGCGAAGCGCGCGTCGACCGCGGCGGCGCGATTGATCGGCGATTCTCCAAGCGTGCCGCGCGCGGCTTCGATCCGGCGCCCGCCGAGACGCAATCGGCGGCAGCACAGCCCGCTCCGCCGACGCCGCTGCAACCAGCATCGGCGCAAACCCGAAGGAGCCACCGCCGCCCACCGTCGTCGACGGCATCGATCACATCGAAGGCGAGAAGCTCACGCTCATTTATGACGGCAAGAAGTGCATTCATTCGCGCTTTTGTGTCACCTGGGGGCCGAATGTTTTCCTCGCCAATGTCGAAGGCCCCTGGATCAATCCGGACGCGATGGATGCCGAGCGCGTCGCCGAGATCGCGCATGTGTGCCCCTCGGGCGCCATCCGCTATCAGCGCAAAGACGGCCCGCCGGACGAGGCCGCGCCGCCGGTCAACCTCGTTGCCATTCGCGAAGGCGGGCCCTATGCCGTGCGCGCCGACATCCGGCTCGACGGCGACAATGATCGACTACCGCGCCACGCTGTGCCGCTGCGGCGCTTCGAAGAATAAGCCCTTTGCGACAGCTCGCACCATGATGTGAGCTTCGCCGCAACAGGCGAGCCGCCGACCGGCAAAGCCGACATGCTCGCCGTCCGCGACGGCCCGCTCGCCATTGATCCGCAGACCGATGGGCCCTTGCGCGTGCGCGGAAATTTGAGATCACCAGTGGGCACCGGGCGCGTGGTTGCGCGTGTACTGTTCAGGCGCGGCTTTGCCGCTGCGGCGGCAGCAACAACAAACCGTTTTGCGACGGCACGCATGCCCGCATCGGCTTCCGCTCGAGCTGAGGCCAAGAATGCCGGACATCTTCATCGCATCGGGCGTGCGCTCACCCTTCTCGAAAATCGACGGCGCGCTCAAGCAATATGATGCAATCGCGCTTTCGGTGCCTGTCGCGCAAGCGATGATCGAGCGCTTGAAGCCAAGCACCCGGCCGGACTTTGCGGTATGGGGCTCGGTCGTTCCCAATCTCGGTTGGAGCAATATCGCACGCGAGATCTGGCTGGATGCCAAGCTCGACCCGACAGTGCCGGCCTATTCCGTGATTCTCGCTTGCGCTTCGAGCATGACGGCGGCGCTTGCCGCAGGCGGCATGCTCTCGGAAGGCGTGCGCGATCTTGCAATCGTCGGCGGTGTTGAAGCGATGAGCCGCACGCAGATCGGCCTCACCCAGAATTTCTCCGATTGGCTGCGCCACTTTATTCAAGCGCGCTCGCTCGGTGCAAAGCTCGAAGAATTCACCGAGCTGAACTGGAAGGACGTGCGCCTGCACATTCCGGCGATCATCAACCGAACCACCGGCATGAGCATGGGCGAGCACACCGAGATCACGGCCAAGGAATGGCGCATCACGCGCGAGGCACAGGATGAATGGGCGCTTCGCGGCCACAAGCGCGTGATAGCAGCGCGCGAGAGCGGCTTTTTCGATGATCTCATCGTGCCGGTTGGCACGGCGGATCGCGATACGATCCCGCGCGCCGACACATCGATGGAGAAGCTTGCGAAACTGCCGCCGGCTTTCGATAAGACCAGCGGCCAAGGCACGCTCACCGCAGGCAATTCATCGCCGGTGACCGACGGCGCCGCGTCGGTTTGGGTTGCCAATGCGCAAGGCTTGAAGCGCCTGCCGGACGATACGCCCTATGCCAAGCTGATAGACTACGAAATCGCCTCCATCGATCTTCTGCATGAAGGCCTCTTAATGGCGCCGTCCTATGCAATCCCGCGCATGTTTGCGCGGCGGCGCCTCAGATATGACGACATCGATCTTTGGGAAGTTCACGAGGCCTTCGCCGCACAAGTGCTGGCGAATGTCGCCGCGCTTGAAGACAAGGATTGGATCAAGAAGAAGACCGGCATCGAAGACGACTTCGGAGCCTTTCCATGGGACCGCACGAATCCCAATGGCAGCTCGATCGCAATCGGCCACCCATTTGCGGCCACCGGCGCGCGCGATTTCAGTCAATGCGTGAAGGAGCTTTACGCGATGAAGTGCGGCGCGCGTGCGGTTGTCAGCATTTGCGCGGATGGCGGCCAAGGCGCCGTCGCTTTGCTGGAGCGGCCTTAGCTAAGGCAAAACGCTGGGCGAGTCGCTTGCAGGGAAGCTTTCTTCCAGCGCTTCGTCGAGCCGCGCATCGGCATCCGGCGGCGGCAGCGACGGCACGAGCTTGGTGTTGATCGCAAGGCCACGCTTTAAGGTGAGCGTCACCGGCGTGCGCTCCGCAATATCGGCCAGGCGTGCCTTTTGCTCATCGCTCAAATCGCCTTCAAAATGCAAGGTGCGATCGATGATCTCGGCGCCATCACGCCGCATGTAATGCAATCCCACGGTGACGGACTTCATGTCCCACTGCTTGCGGTCGGCATACATGCGCAGCGTGATGCCGGTGCAGGCGCAAAGACCCGCAAGCACAAGATCATATGGCGCCGGACCGGCATTGGCGCCGCCAATCGAGGCCGGCTCATCGGCGATGATCTTGTGCCCGCCTGCATCGATCTTCATCGCATAATGGGCGGTTTCGATGGTTCCGGTTGCGCGCATGGCTCGCCTCCACTATGGCTGCAGAAACATCGTGCGCCTGTTTAGTTCCGCACACAAGAACCGCGGGCGTGATGATGGATTCAAAAAAAGTTTCGCGGGGAAACGAAGCGCCATATGCGCACAGCCGAGCGCCGTTACGCGGGCAAAACGCGCGTGCGCACGGCTCTTGGCCGAGCGCTGCTCTTGACGAGCGTGACGCTCATTCCCATCTCAAATCCTAACTGGCAAATCGTGCCGGGGAGGTCAGGACAATTGGAGGAACATCAGATCAGTAAAGCAAATAGGGCTTGCGTTCGGCTTCCCAGGCTTGCTCATCGGGAAGTGTAAGCGCATCGAGATCAGCAGGCGTAGCGGAACTATCGTCGACCCATTCGCGCAACAGCATCGATGCATTGATCACATCGATGGCGAGCTTGCCGGCTTCATATTCGTAGCGGAAATCGCGCCACAGCGGATAGTCGGGATAAAGCTTGCGGATGGCTTTGAAGGCGAGCGCTTGGATGCGCCACGGCTTGAATGTGTGATGGTCGTAGCTCGGATGCTCGGTGTGGATTTGCACGCCGTTGCAGAGCGTCTTGGCATGTTTGTGAAAGGTCGGCTCGAACCAGCAATCACGCAAATGACAGCCGTGCAGCCAATGCGGCGCAAGGCGGTGCATCTCGCTCATGACTTTGCGCGCATCGATATCGGGCGCGCCGAACAATTCGAGCGGACGCGTAGTGCCGCGGCCTTCGCTCAGCGTCGTGCCTTCCAGCATCACCGTGCCGGCATAGCTCCTCGCCATCCAAAGATTGGGCGCGTTGGGGCTCGGATTGATCCAGGTGCGCGCACCGAGCGGCCAGCCATAGCCGGGCGCGGCCTCGGGTTGCCAGCTTTCCATCTCGATGACGCGATACTCGACATCGAGCTTGAGCGTTTTGATGAACCAATGGCCCAGCTCGCCGAGGGTGAGCCCGTGACGCATCGGCATCGCCCCCGCGCCGACAAAGCTCTCCCAGCCGGCGCGCAGCGTAAGGCCCTCAATCGGGCGGCCGACTGGGTTGGGCCGGTCAAGCACCCACAGTGCTTTCTTGGCGCGCGCGCAGGCCTCGAGCATGTAACGAAGCGTGGTGATGAACGTGTAGATGCGACAACCGAGATCCTGAAGATCGACAAGCACGGTATCGAAAGTGCCCATCATCTGACCGGTCGGCCGGCGAAATTCGCCATAGAGACTGAACACTGGAATGCCGAGCACCGGATCGTTGAAATCCGGCGATTCAACCATGTTGTCCTGCTTATCGCCGCGCATACCATGCTGCGGCCCGAACGCAGCCGTCAGCTTGATGTCGCCCGCAGAGGCCAGCGCATCGAGCGAGTGAGTTAGATGATGCGTCACCGACGCCGGATGCGCGAGCAGCGCAACATGCTTGCCATGGAGCGGCGCGCGTAAAGCTTTATCGGCGAGCAGGCGATCGATACCGAATTGAATATGTGTCACGCGGCAAGCTCGAGAGTGAAGGAATTGGGATGATGAAAGTCGGGCTTGGCGCCGGGGTGCGCAAGCGCCCAGTAAGATTTGCGTCCGCCTGCTTCTTCGATGACGGCGCAAAGCCCAATGCGCCATGCCGCCAAATTCAAGGCTCTAAGATCCAACACGGCCGACAACTCAAGACGATCCGCTGCACGATGGAGCGTGATCAGCGGCGCAGCGATTTCAGCGTTGGCCATGCCTTCGCGATAGCCGGTGAAGCTGTAAGCCGCCCATTGGGTGGAAGGCGAGAAGTTGAATTCGTAATAGGCGGAGGATATCGCGCCGGCAATAAAGGCTTCAAAGCAGGTGTGCTGCCAGAGATTATCCGCGCGAGCCGGATCTGCGCCCGGCGGCAAGCGCAAACCGGTGATCGCTCCGCTAACGGTGTAATGCAGCCTAAGGCGCATGCCCTCGCGCACGACACTGACATCGATTGCCGTTACGGCATCGCATTGGCAACCGGGGTAGGGCTTAAGACTCTGCGCGCATGGCAAAGCGGTATATCGCGGCAGAGCTTCACAATCTCCTCCCAGGCGCCGGCGAAGGCCAAAGGCCGCTCGGTCACGATCCAGTATGGTTGTAGTTTACAACCGTATAATGCCGACTTAACCTTTTGGCTGGGGTGCAGGGCGACGCCTGCCGTCAACAATAAGAGGCTGAGATGATGGTGGATCTCTATCACGGTGAACCTGGATCAAACAGCTTGAAGGTGCTGCAGGCGATCCACGAGAAGGGTGTGCCCTTCGTGAGTCACTACATAAATCTCAGCAAGTTCGAGCAGCACGATCCGGAGTACCTGAAGATAAATCCCGCGGGCCAAGTACCGACTTTGGTCCATGACGGCCGGGTGGTGACTGAATTGACCATCATCAACGAGTATATCGACCGCGCTTTCGCCGGCCCGCCGCTCCGTCCGGCGGATCCTTATCAAGAGGCGCAAATGCGCATCTGGACCAAATTCGTCGACGATGTATTCCGGCCCTCACTCAGCTTTCTGGCTTGGCACCGCGTGATTCCAGGGCTCGCCAGCCACTTGCCGGAGGGCGAATTTGAGAGACGAACTTCGCGCGCATTCCACTGAGGGAAAAGCGCGATAAATGGTCGCTCGCAGCAAGTGGCGGCTTCACCGAGCGCGAGCTCGAAACCTGGCGCCATCAGCTCAAAGACTTGGTTGATCGCCTGGAACAGGGCCTTGAAGGCCGCGAATGGCTGGTTGCCGATATGTTCTCGCTGGCCGATATTGCGATGTTCTCCATGGCAATCGGCGTTCCGATGAGCTATCCGGAGTTGATGAATACTGAGCGTACACCTAATGCGATGGCATGGCTTGAGCGCATGAGGGCGCGTCCTGGTGTTGCGGCTGCGCTCGCTATGCCGAACCAAAACGCGGCGTGAGGGAGAGTTGGAGACAAAGAATAAAAAGGCCAGTGCGCAGGCGGAACTGGATCAGGGTGTCCTCGCCAGCCATTTAGGCCCAAGGATTTGCGTTCTTTGGAATTTGTTGAGTGCACGCAACGCGGCCGCGTTAGCGCCCTTCGGCTTGCGCTCCGGAGCCTTTTCGACTTTGGCGATGATCTCGGCCAATCCGGGCTGCTCCCAAAATGAGCTGGCGCGCGGGCTCGGCATGGACAAGTCCGCCGTGGTGGCGATCATCGACGAGCTTGAAGCCCGGGACCTCGCGAGCCGCGAGCGCGGCACTCATGATCGCCGCCGGCATTCCCTGTCGCTGACGGCGGAAGGCGAAGCAATGATGCAGCGTATGTTTGGACCGGTGACGGAAGTGGGGCTCCCAATCCGGAAGGCGCTTACAAAGCAAGAGATTGAGCAGCTTCTCTCGCTGCTGGACCGCGCCTATGACGCCCTCATTCGAGCTCCGGCGACCTCCCCAAAGCCGGCCGAGCAGGAAAAAGTGTAAGGGGATGGCGGTTTGGTGGCCACGCAAACATAATTGATTAACAATGTTTCGCCATCATATGTTTACGACGAATTGAGATCCGGCGGGCCGAACGCGTGCCGAGTGTGGCGTAATGCGGGCGCGAGGCGATCACCTCGCTTTCTCGCACAACGGACCGGACAATGGGCGCGCTCTCTAATCCCAAACCTCAAGGTTTCCGCTCGCAACCCGATCTCCACCTCGCCCGCCCCGTACCGGACCGTCAGAGCGAGCTGATGGCACCGCTCGAGCAGTTGCTGATTACGGGAAGCGATGCACGGCTCGCCATCGATCCGGCGACACACTTAAACGTCTATGGTTGTGCGCCTTCACCGCGGCCGGCAGTCATCAGCTTCGCCTCGACGACCGCGAGCTCCATCTCCCCTCGCGCCTATGCAGCGGCGCAGCGTGCCCGCGAAGCGCTCGCGCAGGCGAACTGCAATGGCGATGCACCATTTTTCTTTGACGATGCGCTCGATACGCTTCGCGCCGAACTGAAGCGTGCATTCCTGATCAACGATCCAGGGGTGGAAGTCGTGCTTGCGCCTTCCGGCACCGATGCCCAGCTATGCGCCCTGTTCATCGCGAGAACATGCCTCGATGCGCCACTTGCCAGCATCATCGTTGCGTCAGAAGAAACCGGCAGCGGCACCGCCTTTACCGCGCTCGGTCAACACTTCAATTCACAAACAGCGCATGGCGCCCGCGTCATCAAGGGAACAGGAATTGAGGGCCTGGCCGGCAATCTCACACGCATCGACATTCGGGTGCGAAGCGATGAGGGTATCGCGCGCCGCGCTGAAGATATCGACAGCGATGTCATTGCCTCGATCGCTTCGGCGCGCGCTCAAGGGCGCAATGTCGTGCTCTTTGCTATGGACCAATCCAAGTCGGGCCTCAGCGGCCCGAGCCGGGATTGCCTTCACTCTATCGAAGAGCAATTCGGCACATCGGTCATAATTGTCGTTGATGCGTGCCAGGGCCGGCTCTCGCGTCTAGCGCTGAAAGAGCATCTAAGCCGCGGCCATATCGTCCTGATGACAGGATCGAAATTCTTCACCGGCCCACCCTTCTCCGGCGCGGTATTCGTTCCACCAAACGTCGCGCAACGCATGGAAACGGACTGCGAGGTGCCGCCAGGGCTCGCAGACTATAGTGGCCGAAGCGAGTGGCCAAGCAGGTGGGCTTATCTCCGTCGGCAATTGCCGCAACACATGAATCTCGGCATGTGGCTGCGGTGGGAGGCGGCGCTCGCCGAGATACAGGCCTATCACAATGTGCCGGAAGCATTTCGTATCTTGGCATTGTCACGGTTCGCCGATGCCGTGCCTGCACTGCTTGATGAATGCACGTTTTGCCGCCTCGTCGATCCCGAGCGAGCTATGTCGAACGGACCTCACGATCAGACCATTCGTACGATCTATCCTCTTCTCGTCATTGAGCATGGCAGACCGCTGAGCTTTGATCGCGCGCGTGAAGTTTATGCAGCGCTCAACACGGACCTCTCCACCGAACTTCAGCGAGGCGCAATCCACGCAGACCGCTGTGATGCTTCGACGCTTTGCCACATCGGTCAACCGCTGCTCCTGAAAGAGCAAAGCGGACGCGAGGTTGGCGCACTACGTTTGAGCGCCGATGCACGGCTGGTGACGGATGCCTGGATCCCTAACGACCAACGCGCTTCGCTTGAACAGATCGATCGCACGATCCTGGCAGTTCGTGCGATCTTCAAGAAGATCGCAGTCATTCTCGAGCTTAACAGCACGCGCGAGGTCTTTGCGTGAAACATGCCGAAGCCCAAAGCTGGAGCGCTGACCGGGCTCCACCAACGCGTTTAGGTGTCGCGCGGCTGACGAAGATGGCTTATGCCGGCGCAGACCTGACGCCCCTGTGGAACGAGCTACGTGAGCGCGTTGTCAAAGACCCCAGCGACGCCGGGGCGCTGATGGATCTGTCGCTGATTGCACAGCTGACGGGAAATCCCGAGCTTGGACAATTGTGCCAAGCGCAGGCGCTCGGAACGCGGCGCCTCTACCGTTTGGCACGGGCGCCGAAGCCGGCCAAATTGCGCCTTCTCGCCCTTTGCGCCGCCGTCGATATAGGGACCAACACGCCGCTCGAGTTTCTGGTTCAGGATACGGATGTCGAGCTTTGCTCACTTTATGTCGTGCCGGACTCTCAGGTGATCGAGCCGCCTTGCGATCATGACGTCGCCATTGTCGCAGTACCCGACTCCGATGCCAACCGCCCGACACTCACCGCAATCGCGAAAATGATAGAGATTTGGCCGCGGCCCGTGCTCAACACGCCGGATCGGATCGCGCGATTGGAACGGGATCGCTTCTGTGCGCTCGTAGGCGACATTCCTGGCATCGCCATCCCGCCAACAGCACGTGCCGATCGTGATCAGCTTGCCGAAATCGCCACCAGCGGCAGGCTGGCCAAAGGCGACTTTAAAGATTGGGCTTTTCCGGTGATCATCCGGCCGGTTGGATCCCAAGCAGGCAAAGGCCTTGAGAAGATCGACGATGCTGCGGCGCTTGGCGCCTATCTCGCGCGCCATGAGGGTTCGGACTTCTTCTTATCACCCTTCGTCAACTACAAAGGGGTCGACGGACTGTATCGCAAATACCGCATCGCCTTCATCGATGGCCGAGCCTATCCGTGCCACATGGCAATCGGCGCCGATTGGAGCCTTTGGTATCTGAATGCCGGGATGGAAACCGATGCCGGGAAGCGCGCCGAAGAAGAAGAGTTCATGCTGAGCTTCGATAATACGTTCGGTGCGCGGCACGCGGCAGCGTTGAAAGAGCTCGCGCGCAGGGTCGGCCTTGATTACTTTGCCATCGATTGCGCAGAGACTGTGGATGGCAAGCTGCTCCTGTTCGAGGGCGACATTGCGATGATCGTGCACGATATGGATTTGCCGGAGCTCTTCCCCTATAAAGCGCCGGCGATGCGGCATCTCTTCGATAGCTTCGTTCGTATGCTGCAAGAGCGCACCAACGTTGGATCCGCTGCAGAATGAGCCTGCCTGAAAAGCCCGCGCCGAAAGACGTGGGACGCACAACACTCGATCCGTCTGATTGGTCAGAGATCAGAGCACAAGGCCACCGGATGCTCGACGACATGTTCGATCATCTCGAACACATAAGGGAGCGCCCTGTCTGGCAACCGATACCCGATGCCGTACGCGCTCGCTTCCGCGATCAACTCCCGCGCGCGGCCACACCGCTTAATGACGCATACTCGGACTTCGAGAAGTTCGTGCTGCCTTATAGTGTCGGCAATTGCCATCCCGGGTTTCTGGGTTGGGTGCACGGCGGCGGCTCCGCTGTCGGCATGCTCAGCGAGATGCTTGCCGGCGGGCTCAACGCCAATCTGGGCGGCCGCGATCACATGCCGATCGAAGTCGAGCGCCAAGTCGCCGAATGGGTTCGGCAACTGTTCGGATTTCCGCCGGGCGCCAGCGGCATCTTCGTCACCGGCACATCGATCGCAAACTTCATTGCGATCCTCGTTGCGCGCACCAAAGCGCTCGGCACAGAGGTGCGCACAGAAGGCCTCGGAGCCTCGGGATCGAAGCTTCGTGCCTATACATCAAGCGCAGCACATAGCTGCATCTCACAAGCCGTCGACCTTGCCGGCCTAGGCTTTGATGCGCTGCGTCGCGTGCCGACCGATGACTCGCATCGCATCAATATCGAAGCTCTGCGCGCCACTGTAGCTGCTGATCGCGCCGCTGGACTTAAGCCATTTGCGGTTATTGGCACGGCGGGAACAGTTGATGTCGGCGCAATCGATGATCTTAGCGCATTGGCGGATCTCTGTGCACAGGAAGGTCTTTGGTTTCATGTCGATGGCGCATTCGGCGCGCTTGGGATCATGTCACCGCAGATCGCACCGAAACTCGCCGGCATCGAACGCGCGGATTCGATCGCGCTGGACTTTCACAAATGGGGCCAGGTGCCTTATGACGCCGGCTTCGTCCTTGTGCGCGACAGTGAGATTCACCGCGCGACGTTTGCGTCCCAAGCCGCTTATCTTCGCCGCGAAGATCGCGGTCTTGCGGCAGGCGCGCCATGGCCCTGCGACTTCGGCCCTGATCTCTCGCGCGGTTTCAGAGCACTCAAGACCTGGTTCACTTTGAAGGTCTATGGAACCGATGCTCTTGGCGCCGTCATGGCGCACACTTGCAAGCTCGCGCGCTATCTCGAGGTGCAGGTCAAGGCGCATAGCGAACTTGAGCTGCTCGCGCCCGTTCAACTCAACATCGTCTGCTTTCGCTATCGCTGCGAGGATTTGGACCGCATCAACAGCGAGATCACTACAAGGCTGCATGAGAGCGGCGTATCAGCGCCATCAACCACAACACTCAACGGCCGGCTCGCGATCCGCGCGGCCTTTGTCAATCATCGCACGCAGACAGAAGACGTCGACGCGCTCGTTGCCGCTGTGCTTGAAGCAGGCCGCGCAATCGAAGCGCAAGCATCGGTCTAGGATTGAAGCGCGCCCGGCTTGGAAGGCCATGATGGAGATATGGCTCAATCCGCCTAAGGTCTCGCCAATGAACGCCCATCGCATGTAGTCCATCCACCGTTGCTGGCCGCTTTCGACATCGAAGCGATCAGAGCAAGCCGGTTCAGCCCATGAGGCATGTCGAAACAAGTGGCCGTTGTGTTCGTGACATCGCCACAGAAATTGAGGCGGCAAGCACTCTGACTGCCATGCGTTCCATCAATAGCGTTTCCTGCTCGCTCTGAAATTGCGGAATTTGGACATCATGGATGGACCCGCTAAGCTGTTTCGCAGCTTGTGTGTGTATTCCATGCGTGCGTCCTTCGAAACCGAACCGCGCGGCTAACCAGCGTCCGGCGCTCAACCCGACGAGCGACAGCCGCGGACTCATTGTCCTACAGCACGTTCTAAGGAAGCGAACGAATGCCTGCCAATCAGATTGGCCTTGTCCTGCTGGTCGCGTGCATCGTTGCTATGCTCTCTAGGAAGCTTCGGCTGCCCTACAGCGTCGGATTGGTCATCGCTGGGATAGGTATGGCGATCCTGGGCGGGGCTTTCAAACTGTCGGTCGCGCCTGATCTCATCTACACGGTTCTCTTGCCGCCCTTGATCTTCGAGGCTGCGTTGCAGTTGAAGTGGCGGCCGTTTCGCGACAATCTGGTCGTCACCTTAACACTCGCCTTTCCCGGCGTTGTGGTGACCGGCGCGGTCGTGGCCGCCGGCATGCATTTCATCATCGGCTGGGCCTGGCTCAGCTCGGCCCTATTCGGCGCACTCATCGCGGCGACAGATCCCGTTTCGGTAATAGCCGCATTCAAGGAAATGAAAGTACAGCCGCGCCTGAGCATGCTTGTTGAATCAGAGAGCCTTCTCAACGACGGAGCGGCTGCCGTTGCTTTCGCGATACTTGTGGCGGTCGCACACGGCGCGGGGCTTCATGCCGCCGCTATCGTCAGCTCCTTGCTGTGGATGGTGCTCGGCGGCGTTGCTGTCGGCGCCGCTGTGGCAGGGGCATTGCTCCTGCTTGCCAGCCGAACCGAAGATCATCTGGTCGAAATCACACTCACGACGATTGCCGCCTATGGCTCGTTTTTGACAGCAGAACATTTTCACATGTCGGGCGTGCTCGCGTCGCTAGCCGCGGGACTTGTCATCGGCAATGTCGGTTGGACGGGCTCGGTCTCACAAGCCGCTCGCGAGCACGTGCTCGCCTTCTGGGAGTATGCGGCCTTCCTCGCTAATTCCATTGTGTTCATTCTGATCGGCGGACACGAGGCGCAAGAAGCAACGAGGCTCTTCACTTGGGGCGCGGCCATCGCTATCGGCCTCGTGCTGGTCGGCAGAGTTGCAGCGGTTTATCCGATTTGCTCTCTCTTCGCGCGCTCCTCCCTCAAGGTAGACGCACACTACCAGCATGTTCTCGTTTGGGGCGGACTTCGGGGAGCGCTCGCTCTCGCTCTCGCGCTGGCAATTCCTGACACAGTGCCCGACAAGAACGCAATCATATTGGCCGCCTTCGCCGTCGTCGCCTTCTCGATCTTCGTGCAAGGCCTGACCATGCCCATCCTCATCAAGCGCTTCGGTCTGACATCGACCCACAAGCCTGTCGAGCAGCACGCGGAGTCGAAGCGCTAGGTCCGCTTGCCGGCGATCTGCATCGCATCCCGCCGACAATAGCCAGCAATCGAATGGAGCAGGCCGGGTTTCAACAGCGCGATCCGGTCCGCCTCATGCGTGACCCTATAAGTATCAGTACGCAAGCGAATCTCGCTCATGCTGCTAACCCTTTGGGTTTAGAACACCAACCAACCGCCTCTCACGCTGAAAAAATTGGGCGGACCTGCGAAACGGCGCTCACAGCTTCATCAACGGCCCCATATCTGGGGTCCCGGCCATTTGAGGAGAACGGCATGAAACCAAAGCGCCCAAACGCTCCAGTAAAAACAACAAGGAAAAATGCCTCGGGTGCGAGCTCGGCAACGCATCACACGCTGATGGAAGCAAGATATTGCGGCCTTCTGGAGGCTGTTCCGGACCCAATGGTGATTGTAAACGAGAGCAGCGAAATCGTCCTTCTGAACAATCAGGCCGAACGCCAGTTCGGATACAGCCGCGCCGAGCTTATGGGCAAAGCGGTGACGAGCATAATTCCGCAAGGCTTCGCGGAACGGCTGATTGCCGACGGCCTCAGGTCCGCAAGCGAAGCAAAGGAGCAGAAACTAGGCATGGGGATCGAGCTCATCGGCCAGCGGAAAGACGGAAGCGAGTTTCCGATGGACCTTATGTTGACCCCGCTGAGGAGCCCTGAAGCAACCTTCATCGCCGCCGCTATCCGCGATGTCAGCATGAACAAGATCGCAGAGGGAGACGTAACCCAACTGCGAGCCAAATATCTTGTGTTACAGGAAGCCGAACGTTTGAAAGACGAGTTCATCTCGACGGTTAGCCATGAACTGCGCACACCTTTGACATCGATCGCAGGCTCCCTTGCGTTGTTGGACAAGTCTTCGAACCCACTCCCCGAATTGGCGGCACGATTGATCGATATTGCAAACCGGAGCAGCCAAAGGCTGGTTCGTTTGGTCAGTGACATCCTCGACATTCAAAAGATGGAGTTCGGGCTCGTCGTCTTCTATTTCAAGCGAATCCAATTGCGCTCATTGGTCGAGTTGGCGATCGAGGCCAACCGGGGTTTTGCTGAAGGATTCGGCGTGCAGCTTCGACTTAAAGACACAAGCACCAACAGCGATGTGCGGGCCGATTCCGATCGGCTGATTCAGGTCGTCACCAACCTCTTATCAAACGCCGTCAAATTCACGCCGCGAGACACCGAGGTGACAATCTCAATCGAAAAAATCGGGGATAACATCCGATTGGCGGTGCGCGACCACGGGCCGGGCATTCCTGTCGCCTTTGCGCCCCGGGTCTTCCAAAAATTTGCACAGGTGGATAGCAGCACGACGCGCCCCAAAGACGGCACCGGCCTTGGCCTCAGCATAGTGAAGCAGATCGTCGACCGGCTGGGCGGCGAGGTGGGATTTTCCGACGCCCCTGGTGGCGGAGCTGTCTTTTATGTCGACTTACCAACCTGGGAGCAGGGCGAGCGAATAGCCATCGATCCGGACAACAAGCCGGATGCCGCCCGCATATTGCTATGCGAGGATGATCCGTACACCTCGATTGCGCTCCGCGATCAATTGCGGCAAGCCGGTTTTGCCACGGATTTCGCTTATGACCCCGCCGAGGCGATCACCTATGCACAGGACACTGCCTATGGCGCAGTTTTAGTTGACCTCCTTCTCCCGGAGGGCGACGGCCTCGGTTTGATCCAAACCTTGCGCGGCCTGCCAAGTTACTCGAAGACTCCCATCATTGTCGTTTCCGCAGAAGCCAATCGCCGCCGCGATGAAGCGACGACTGCAAAGCTCAATGTATTGGACTGGCTCAATAAGCCCGTGGACTTCGATCACCTCAAACGAGTGCTTCCTAAGCTGCCAGTACAGCCTCATCCCTAGAACTTCATGACGTCTCTAGGCACCCAGCGCCCGGGCCGCCCTGCGATGACGGCAAGGCCGCACTTGCGATCAATTATGCGAGCCATCGATCAGTCAAGTTGTGGCGTGCGGCAGATATTGGTGAACGGTAGCGGCGAGCGTCATGGGGTCGAATGGTTTTGCGATAACACCAGCGATCCCCAACTTGCCGTAATCCGCAATCTCGCCCGACAGCGCGCGCGCTGTCATGAGCGCTACGTTGATGTTTGCTGTCGCCGGGTTCTCGCGCAGATGCGCGAGCGTCTCATACCCGTCCATGTTCGGCATCATGACATCCAGCAATATGAGGTCCGGCAACCAACTGGCGGCAATCTTCAGCGCTTCCTCACCCGACTCGCAACTTCTTGTCGAGATGTCCGGGTCCAGCGCCAGCGATGCTTCGACGACGGAGCAAATGTCGGGATCGTCATCGACATGTAAAACGCGAATAGCGGTCATTTGTTATCCATTTCGATTCCGATCGCCCATTCGTGGAACAGCGGGCATGAACCGTCGACCCAGACCTTAGCGGTTCGAGGTGTAATTCGCGCCATCGGGCAATTTTGCGGTAGCGCCTTCATCTAGTGATGCTCATTGAGGACGGCCGTGATCATGTCGAATCCCGATCCTCGGAGATCGATTTAGCGCGCGAAGTTCCGACATCAATTACGTATAAGACCTAGGAGGGCGAGCGGCTGCGCCGCCGGGCAGACGCGGAACGAAGACTGCTCAGCGGAAACGTGAAGGACGCAAGCGGCGAAGCTAATTATGCATCACCAAAAAATGACTTCTTAAGCTTGTTTCTAAGTAGTTTCCGAGCCTGACGCTTCGGCTCGCGCAGCCTATCCTTAAAACACCAACCCAAATATGGGCGATCGCGCGCATGATATGTCGTGCAGCTGGCAATGCGTGCCTAGCCGAAACGCGTCGACAATCGATGATAGAGGCGTAAATGCAGATCGAGGTCCGTACGGCCAATAACATCGTGGGTAGCGAGAGCCTAGTCGCACAGGTCGAAAATGTGGTGACAGATACGTTGAGCCGATTTAGCGATCGGATCACGCATGTGGAAGTGCACCTTGGTGACGAGAGCGGAAATAAGCACGGCCCGGAGGACAAACGCTGCATGATAGAAGCGCGCCTCGATGGCCGCAAGCCGATCGCCGTCACGCATCACGCAGCGAGTTTGGTGATAGCCATTGATGGCGCCGCGCACAAATTGAATAGGTTGATCGAGAACACGCTCGGGCGGCTGCGCGCCGAAAGCCTCCGGAAGAACGAGCAGCGGTCGTCCGAGGACACCATCCTGACCGAGGCGGACGAAACCAAAGACAATACCGACCAGCGAGAACTTCCGCCTTCGAAGCCGCTTTGAGATCGGGAGATCGCAGGACGATCCGTTACTCGAAACACCGCTGCGGCTCCGGTAAATAAAGCCAAGATTGCCGGTCCCTCGCCTCCCCAATCATGTTCCGGTTACGCCTTGCGGCTGCGAGCGGCAGATCGAATTGCTCGCCCGCCAATACAAACGCGGCAACGTGTCCATCCTCGATCGGCGTGGCCGTGTCGAGTTTGACAAGATCAGAGCCGCGAGCGTGGCAGAGAAGGCGCGCTTTGCCCTGAGGCATCTTACTCGCATGCTCCCGTGGCTCCACCCGGCTCCGGGGCCGGCTCTGCCGCACAAAATCTGACGAAGCCACATGCCTCAACGTATCCATGTCGGACATATGCTGGCTGGACACTGAATATTACCCGATCGGCAGGCCAATAGCTTGCTGATCGGGCGCAAAGCCGACGACGAAGGTACGACAGTACGACACTGGCTCACATGCGTTTGTCTGTTAAAATACGCTGAACTAGGTTGGTGCCCGGAGCGTCCGATCCAGACATGGCGCTGATGCAAAATGCAGATTCTGTTCGGCAGCACTTGGGGCACTGGCAACCCGGGCCCTCGCGGCGGCAACGCGCGCCGCTGCACTTGGCCGGTTACACGGCCCTCTTTCTCGCTTGCATGAGCGTTCTAATGACGCGGGCGCTGGCCGCCACGGCTGATCCAGCCGGCGTGTGGCTGATGGGCACCAAAGTCGCCATTCAGATCTGGGATTGCAGCGGTATGCTGTGCGGCCGGGTCATCTGGCTGAAGGCGCCGCTTGATCCTCAGGGCCTGCTGAAACGCGACACGCTCAACCCCGATCCGGCGCTTCGCGAGCGTCAGGTGTGCGGCCCCACGATCATCTGGAATGTGCGGCCCAATGAGGACAATAGCTGGACAGGCGGCTGGTTCTACAATCCGGACGATGGGACGACCTATAGGGTGAACATGGAGTTCAAATCTCCTGACGTGATTTCGGCGCGCATCTATTCGGGCATTCCGCTCTTCGGCGAAACGCGGACCCTGGTTCGCGTTCCGACGGGCATAGGGGCGGGATGGTGCTGAGCGGCGTCTCGCTGGGCGACGGCATCGAATTGCGCTCAGTCTCAAAACGTCTTGTTCGCCATCCACGTGTCGACGTCAAGTTTCGCTCGCTTCTTCGAGACCCCCATGCGCGTGCAGACCATTGAACGAAGCTGGCCGGCTGTTCGTATGGCCGAACAATCGAAGCTGGTCAGAAGCGGCCATCGACGCCGAGCATCTTTCATGTAGCTTTTTTTTGCGTGTAACCGTGTTTTCGCTTTCGCCGCCTTGAAACCCGAACATTGTTTGACCTCTCCGAGGGCTTGAGATAAGCGCCCGCCCTCATAGAACATAGGTCGCCAACATCATTCGGGCAGCAGAGCCGCATATGCCGGCCTTTTTTCAAACATGAGCAGATTCCGAACCTCCACGCGGCGAGAGTGCACTCACGAACGGGTCTTCGGCTCAAGAGCATCGCCGAGAACGCATCTAAGCTGTCCAATGAAGTGCCGTTTTGTTCACTGCAGAAGTGCAGGCAACAGCGCGCCGATTTTGATGGTGGCAAAGTGGGAAAACGTGTCGGACACAGCGTAAGGCAGGATGATCTGATCGCCATGGCGCATCCCGCCGCAGGTATAGACGACATTCGGCACATATCCTGCCCGCTCCGACGGCTCGGCCCGAACGAGCGGCTCGCGTGAGCGGGCGAGAACTTTCGATGGATCGTTCTTATCCAAGAGAGCCGCGCCAATCGAATATCTTCTGACCGGCCCGACCCCGTGTGTCAGCAGAAGCCAACCCTCATCAAGTTCGATCGGCGATCCGCAATTGCCGATCTGAACAAACTCCCAAGGATATTCCGGCCGAAGAAGGACGTCGCCGCCGGCGTTCCAGGAGTACAGATCGTCGGAGTAGATGAGGTAGAGGTTTTCGTTGTCCTGCCGGCTGATCATCGCATAGCGGCCATTCAATTTTCTAGGAAAGAGCGCCATTCCTTTGTTGTGCGCCGCCGATCCGCCGAGAGGCGTCATCCGGAATGAGGTGAAATCACTTGTTTCGAGCAGCTCGGAACGAATGGCCTTCCCGCTATAGGCCGTGTAGGTCGCATAGAACTTCATTTCCGCGCCTTCGCCGAATTCGACGAATCTTGCATCCTCAATGCCGTTCCATTGGGAATCGGTAATTGGGAAAATGACGCGCTCGCTAAGCTCATCCTCAGGTCCGAAGGCGAGGTCAACGACTTCACCATTGGATACCGGAGCGCGGCTTAAAACCTTTGGAACCGAGGCATGGCGGGCTGTGGGCTCAATCGTCACGTTGCCATCGGCAGCGATGCTGCCCGAGCGAAACGTCAGAGAGGAGATATGACCCTCGCCGACCGCACGAAGGCTTAATATGAACCGACAGCCGCCCGGCGGCGCGCCAGTCTGGTCGGGATGCCGGACAATGCTTGGATTGAACAGGGCCGAGGCTTCAAACGAATACTCATTGAGAAAATATGCGCCGATCAAGCGCCGCTGCGTTGTGTTCAGTTCGGCGTGCGGTGCGAAGGCCGTTTCCATCTCTGCCGCGCGTGCATCGAAGATGTCGAGCAAATTTCGGTGGCGACCTTCGAAATTCTCCAGCACGTCGTTCAACTGCTGTGTCGCGATCTCCGGATCAAGCTGCAAGACCCTGTCGACGATGTGATTGGCGCGCGTCTTATCTGCCGGGTTCAGGTCTCTCGGTTCGATCGCCGGCTTGAACGGTCTGACGACGACTCTGGCCGGATCCGGACGCAGGTAGAGAGCTTGGCGGTTCAAGAATTGGAACTGAGACAAATTGCTTCTCCCGGATCGCACGCAATGCCGCCGCGCAAAGCGCGGCGCTGTGAGCTCGCGTGGATGCGTCTTTCCGCCGAATCAGCGCGGCATCGCGCTCGAGCCAGCGTATCTCAGTGAGACCAACAAGATATGAAATTGCGGACTCCGCGCCTTTATTCTCGTTCACACGATCTGGATGAAGTCCATCGCAGCAACCGCCCGTGATCGGGTCGACAAGTCTCGTTTTGAGATCGTTCTCTCCCAGAAACCAGCCAAATGCGCGCCTGGCCGCCAAAGACCACTCCGGCAAGTCCTCGGCCCGCCGCGCCGCAAGGCAAGCGGAAATCGTGGCTGCAGCTTCGATCGGCTGCTGATCGAACGGCAGAGGATTTGAGCGAACCCTCCCGAAAGCTGTCGGTTCCGACCGGCCGAAACCATCCTTCCGGCGAGGTCTGAACGACATGAGCCAACGGAGCGATTTAAGCCCGGTTTCGACATAGGCGCGCATGCCAGTCGCCAGACCTGTCGCAATGAGCGCTTGCGGAAGCCGGGCGTTGTCATAGGCGAGCATATCCTCGAACCAACACCAATCCTTCGGTCTGCGCGTCAGCGAACCGTGCCCATCAGTTTATCGGCGAGTATGACGGCGCATGCGATTGGCAAAGTCGTCAGACGGAAATCCAGTGTGCAATAAGCATCCAATCCGAGAAGTGAAAACGCCCAAGCCCGCGGCGACGTGAATTGTTCGACAGCCGGAAGCGCGCGCTCGAAGAGTGCCGCCGGCCCAGGTGCGGCGTGACGGATCGCTGTCGTGTGCCACGCATTCGGCAAGAGCCCAAAGGGCCCTACCATGGCTGTCTTCGGAGCCGGCTTCGTCGAGCCACTGGCGCTCATAGCTCATGAAATTTCGAAACCTGCCAGCATCAGCATTCCACGCATGTTGGATGAATGCCGCGAACCGCGCTGTGAGCACCTCGGGCAATTGCGCTTCGCCGCATTTGGAAAGCGTGCTTGCGAGCAGAAGCGCGCGCGCGTTGTCGTCAACACAATAGCCATGCGATCGGTTCGCGACGGAATGAGTGGCGTGTTGAAGTAATCCAACGCTGTCACATAGCGAAAGGAAATGCCCCGTTTGAATCTCCGGACCTTCAAATCCTTTGGCGCCCGATGACCGTTTCCGGCGGCTGCGAGAAAACCGCCTTGCTGCGCTCGCGCGCACGCTCAAAAACATCGAGATAGCGCTTTGCGGCGCGCGCCCAAGTCATCGAGCGGCTCTCAGCGTAAGCGCGCCTGCGCATAGATTGGCGACGAATGTCATTGGTCAACAGAGCGGCAATTTCCTGGCCAATCGCCTGGGAATCCGCGAATGGAACCAAGACCCCGCGGCCGTCACTCAATAATTCCGTCGCGTGCCAATAGGGCGTCGACACAATGGCCTTTCCCAGCGCGAAACTGTAGGCGAGTGTCCCTGATGTCATCTGAGCTTCGTTGAGATAGGGCGTCACATAGACATCGCACATTGAAATGAATTCGAGAAGTGTCGCCAGATCGACGAACTGATCGTAGAAAACAACATGGTCCTGAATGCCAAGTTCGCGTCGCCCGCAACTTCAGACCATTGCGATACCCCTCACCCTGCATGCCGCACAACGCTTGGATGCGTCGCGCCGAGAACGACATAAACCGCATCGGGGCAGACCTGCAGGATATCCGGCATCGCATCGATCACATTCTCGATACCCTTGGCCGGCGAAAGAAGGCCGAATGTCAAAATGACCGTCCTGTCGGCGAAGCCCAGCTTCAGTTTTGCTTGATGTGGCTCGCGGAAGGGAAAGTCGGGAACCCCGTGCGGTATGAGCTCAATCTTACCAACCGGCACATTATGGACGGATCGAAGAAGTTCGCGGCCCTTTTTCGGACATGACGACAAGAGTTGCCGATGCGTCGATGATCTTCTGCATCACATTCCTTTGCACCGGCGACGGCGTCGCAAGGATGGTGTGAAGCGTTGTCACCAACGGCATTTTGAGCCGCGAAAGAAGTTCGATGATGTGACCACCGGCGTCACCGCCGAAAATCCCGTATTCATGCTGGAGGCAAGCTACGTCGACTCGCGCGTCGTTTAGAAATTTAGCGCCCGAGACATATTCATCGATGCGGTCATCGTGACTTGAAAGTGCACGGAGGCGGGATAATCGTAGGCTGACACCCGCGTCCGTCATTGCCACGACGCTGGTCGCGAGATCTGGACGTTCAACAGCGATTGCGCGATGAAGATCGTGCGTAAATGTCGCGATTCCGCAGCGGCGTGGCAGGTAGTTGCCGATGAAACCTATATGCTCAATCGGCTTCATCGGCGTGCGGCCGAATATCCAGCCCGCGACGCCCCGTCGTCTCGCGTGAGAACAGTCGCATCCCTTACCTCCTGTACGATCTTGTGCCGGGATCACCCGTCGGGTGCGCCAGCCAAGGCCGCTGCCGATCGCGAGGATCACGAATGGCGAAGTTATCCCGTCGGTCACGGCGACGACAGGACCGGACCTTTACTTAGATGCGGATGAAGGGGCTCGGGCTGCATCCCGGAGCCTTAACCACGCACGATACGCCGATGCCGTCCGATTTTGAGACTCAAGCCGCTTGCGCACTCAGGCCCGTGCAAGTTTACCGAGCGGAGAGGCGTCGCAAGCGAGTTCTTCGGTCGTGTAGAGCCGCAGTTATCTATAAGTGGAAAGCCGCCGGCCCACGGGGGGCCTTTGGGGGGGCGTCGTGCGAGCCAGCGGCTTCCGTGCGGCCTGATCTCTGCGTGTGCGCCAGGGAGGTCCGTCCCTAGCGTCCAACATGTCGATCAATACTGTACGCAAACCACGCAGTGATCATACGGGACCATAGTTAATCCGAGGAGATTCGGAATCTACTCATTCGATCGTCGGTTGCCGATGAGGCGCGGCCGTGCAGACATCGTCCTAGGTACAATCCGGCTCTACCTGCATCGATCGGACTGCATTAGATGGCTTGAGTATCAAGCCGCACGCAGCTCGAACCTGCGCACTAAGCTCAATCGCGATTTCTTATCGAAAAATTGGGCGGAGCGCCGAGCGCGCTGCAATGCTGATCAACTTGAATGAGGTTACAAAATGAAGAACACATTTCTTATTGCCGCTGTTGCGGTCCTCGCGCTTTCTGCGTGCGGCACAACAAGAGGTGACCGCGCAGCATCGGGCGGCCTGATCGGAGCCGGTGGTGGTGCTGTGATTGGCGCCATGGTTGGCAGTCCGGGCGCGGGCGCCCTGATCGGTGGCGCTGCCGGAGCCGCAGCGGGCGGCCTCAGCGATCCATGTGGGGTCAGCCTTGGCGATCCGGTGTGGAAGAGTAAGAACGCAAGCCGCGAAGACTATTATCGGCAATGCGGCCACTATCCCCGCTGAACACACAGCGCTTAATCGGGCGCGGCTGCTCTTCTGCGAATGTCTGCTGAGTAGATCCCGATCCTGTCGCGCTTGATGCAATCTCGATAGCTATGAAAGACGAGCAGAGTTCCGCGTGGTTCACCCGGTCTCTGCTCCCAGCTCACTTCCTTCGCCCGGTTTGCAAAAGCAAATGCAGGCCGGGAGTCGAAGCGATAACTCAACACGAACAAACCAGAGGCAACCAAAATGAAACGCACATTACTTTTGACAACGCTTTTGACGAGCGTTGCGCTGCTCGCAGGCGCATGCGCACAGGACCAGTATGCCAATGGTCCGAATCTCACCGGCCCTCAGGGCTACACAGGCGCGACGGGTCCGACGGGTGCACAGGGCCGCACCGGTCCTGCCGGCGAGCCGGGCTATGCCATGAGCGGCCCAGCAGGACAGATGGGACCCGCGGGGCCGCGCGGCGCGCAAGGCGACACTGGAATGACTGGAGCCCCAGGATCCGTCGTTGTTGGTGCGCGAGGAAACACGGGCGCGACCGGTGCGGCCGGAGCGCAAGGTGATGTTGGCGCGGCCGGTCCACGTGGATCGAGCTATGCTGGCACGACAGGTCCGGTTGGGCCGCGCGGTCCTGCCGGCGAGCAAGGATTAGCCGGGAATACCGGGCCACAGGGCGCAACGCTTGTCGGCCCAACTGGCAGAACCGGAGACACCGGTTCCACCGGCGGACAGGGCGGCAGCGGGTGGGCCGGTGCACAAGGCACCACGACAGCGGGCATTCCAGGAAATGCCGGGCCCTCAGGTCTCCAAGGTGTGCAAGGCCGCACCGGCACGACTGGCGCAACAGGCTCAGTCGGCGTCGTCGCTGCGTGGACGAGCTATCAAGCATTCGATTTTAGGAACAACGGATCAACCATCCCTGATTCGGAAATGACTAAGATCGCTGACATTGCCTCCTATCTGGACCGCAACCCGTCACTCAATGTCGGGATCGACGGCTCAAGCCGCCGAGCCAATGCTGTTCGCGATGCGCTTGTGCAAGCAGGTGTGGCGTCGAACAGGATTCAGATGGGTTCATTCGGTAATCGTGATCTCAGAAATCAGGGCCAGGTGCAGGTCTTGATCAAGACGCGCGCATAGTCCTCAGACCGAGCAATCGGTCTCGATAAACGCCGCCTGGTTTTTTGTTTGCATCATAAGCGAGAGAAATCGGGCGGCTAACAGTCGAACGTCTTAGGCATTCACATCTTGGCATCGTCCCGCAAAAGCGAGACGCCGCACAATGGAGAAACTTGCATGAATCTCGACACACTACCCCTCGAATCGCTCATCATTTGGCTCGCAGTCGGCGCCATAGCAGGCTGGCTTGCGGGCTCGATCATCAAGGGCGGAGGCTTTGGCATAATCGGCGACATCATTGTAGGGATTGTCGGAGCATTCATCGGCGGTTGGCTGCTTCCGCAATTAGGAGTTCATCTCGGCGTCGGGATCGTCAGCGTCATCGCCACAGCCACAATCGGCGCCATCGTGTTGCTGTTCGTCCTACGATTAGTGGCACACCGCGCTTGAATTGGTTCCCCCCCGTCGCTCGAACTTCAATTCGAGCCACGCAATACCTGCGATGGTGAGACGGATCATTGGTTTGAGAAAACGGGCGTTATCGATCATTTTTCTGTTCATGCTCGCCGCCTGCGCGACGCCGGGCATCTATCCTCACGGTCCTCATCTCGCAGCGCCGAGAATCGATGATCATGCCTTCCTAATGTCAGATGGCGCGCGCCTGCCGTCGCGCTTCTGGCCCGCAGTTAGCCTCACTGGCAAAGAAACTCAGCCACGTGCAATCGTGATCGGCGTTCATGGCATGAATGATTATTCGGGCGCGTTCGATTCGCCGGCACGCTTCCTAGCGCATGATGGCATCGCAACCTACGCGTTTGATCAGCGCTGTTTTGGTGCGGCGCCGCATCGTGGCAAATGGGCAGGCACGTCGACGATGGTCCAGGATCTGGACGAAGTCAGCGCGCTCGTGCACGCACAAAATCCGGGCGTTCCGATCTATCTCGTTGGCCTCAGTATGGGCTCCGCCGTCATCCTCGCAGCGGCCGGCGGTAATCAGCTCCCGCACGCGGACGGCGTAATTCTCGTTTCACCGGCGGTTTGGGGGTGGAGCGAAATGAATTTCTTCTATCGCCTTACGCTTTGGCTGGGTGCGCATACGGTTCCGAACAAGAAACTCTCGGGCGAAGATCTCTCCACTCATCCCTCCGACAATATCGAAATGTTACACGGGCTCGAAGGCGATCCGCTGATGATGAAGGACTCGAGCATTGGCGCAATTTATGGCCTGGTCTCACTTATGAACCGTGGCTATCACGGTGCCGCCTCGCTGAAGGTGCCTACGCTCGTGCTCTACGGCAAGAAGGACCAACTGGTTCCAGAGGCAGCGGTGCGCGATATGGCAAACCGCATTCCTGCAGAGAAGCGTTTCCTGATCTACGCCTACGGCTATCACATGCTGGAGCGCGACTATCAGGCCGATATTGTCTTGCAGGACATCGAGACATGGATTGGCAATCGGGCAGCGCCGATGGGCTCGGTCGGTGTGCCTGCAGATCATCCGTGGGAGGAAGAGGTGGTGTTTTCCCGGTCGGCCTCAGCATCGATGCGCTAGCCAGTAGAGCAAGAAGAAGCGCTGCCACTACGTATCTCGATCAGGTCGTGGCAGACAATCCAGCCGTCCATGTGGGGGAATGAGGGGCAATGTGCTTTGTGATGGCGACCAAGGCCCCCTCTCGATGGACGCTACTTCTTCTTTGGGCCTTTGCCGCTTCGGTCAAAGACTGTGTTGAACGACGGAGCGACCGTTTCCACCACTTTCGGCTTGTCTTGCTTTGGCTTCTTGGCTTCGCGATTGCCGCGCTTTTGGCTCTTTGCCATGATGAATTCCTTTACTTGCAAATATCTGTCTTGTGCCGCGAACAGACTGCGGCCCAAAATTGGGTGCTAGGCTCGGCGTTTTCCGAACACACCGAGAAGTGCGCCGCCTGCGATCGCAAAAATCCCAAGCCCTATGCACCACAATTTTGCATCAGGGTGAGGTGCGTTCATCACACTCGGCAGCTGGCCGACAGGTAGATCAGTGATGTATATACCGAGCGCGATCAGCGTGACGCCGATGATGCAGGCGACGATTCCATATGATTGGATCTTCGTCATGACGTATTTCCTTTAGCATGCCAGTACTCAGCTCTATTGATGCGCGCGCACAATCAGCGCATACCGTGCTGCGCTCAAGCCTTCCTGCCTCTAAAGAGGAGCAAAACGCCGCCGATCACGATCGCGCCAGCGCCCGCCCAAATCGGCACGTTGACGTATTTCTTGTCCTTGACCGTCAACGCAATCGGTCCAACGTGTGCCTCTTGCGTGCTCTTGGTGTAGCTGAAACCGCCGTAGACCAAACCTAGAATTCCGGCCGCGATCAGAACCACCGCTAAGATTTTTGCGCCATCCATTTTCGTTCACCTTCATATGTTTATCGAGCGGATAATTGAAGTCGACACGGCCGTGATTCCGGCCCGTGATTCATGGCTTCAAAGTGTCCTTGATTGCGCCGACGGCGTTTTGGACCTTGCCCTCGGCCTGGTCCGCCTTGCCATCGACTTGCAGCTTGGCATCGCCAGCGACTTTACCGATCGCTTCTTTGATCTTGCCTTTGATCTGTTTGCCTGATCCGGCAATGCGATCCTTGTCCATGTCGAACTCCTTTGACTGCACTGACATTCATGGTCTCCAGCAACGCGCGACATGCGTTAGATACGCCCGATGACCATCAGGACGACGACGATGACAAGCACCAGGCCAAGTGTTCCACTTGGGAAATAACCCCAGCTCTTGCTATGCGGCCATCTCGGCAACGCCCCAACCAAAACAAGCAACAAAACGATAATGAGAATGAAACCAAGACTCATAGTCCGCTCCGTGATTACGTTGGCTGCGCGTTCCGGCTCGTTGCCAGGTTAGCCGCGACTGAACTGGAATGTGATCGTTCGCCTGTCGTCTCTGTTTTGAACGATGTTGGAACTCATCGGCCGCGAACCGGCGCGCTAAAGCGCCACAATGAATTGGTCGTCATGAGAAATTCCCTTCTCTACGATTGCCCGTGCGCGTGTTCGGGGAGAACTCTAGCCACAGCTTAAGCGCTCGGCCGAACGAACGGCCCAGATCAAAGTCACGCATGAGAATTACAGCAGCTAGTTAGCCACGGGTGCCGCGGCAGCAAAAGGATCGGAATCTACTCAGACCTCGCGGGACGCCGTCTCAACTGGATGATTTCGCTTGCCGCCAGGTTGCAATCTCGGAACACTGTTGGCCGAGCAGCTCGATATGACGGCCGACTGTGAAGATCGAATCGTGCGGACACGCCACAGAAATTGTTTGGCCGGAATCCGTCACGATATGCATTTCAACGCACCGGTCATCCGGATAAGCTGCAAGCTTCATTGAGACCGCGCGATACCGGACTGGTGTTTTGCACATGTGCATTGCCTGTCTCCGCTCAGAGCGTCGGGCAGAATTCAGGGCGCCGATCGACTGGCATTAACACAGGTTACTTTGGCGGCGCGACGACGGTAGCTTCGGAATCTGACTTAGAGTCCCTTGCCCGGCGTGCGAGCGAGACGACCCTTTATGCCGGTCGCTCTTCGGAAATCGTCGTTCCCGCCGCAAGCGCAAGCCGCGCCAAGGCGGGAAGCGAATGCGAACCAGTCCGCTTCATTATCTCGGCGCGGTGATTTTCGACCGTGCGCTGGCTGATGCCGAGATCGGCGGCGATATTTTTGTTGGGACTGCCGGCGAGGATCATTTCCATGATCTGACGCTGCCGCGGTGTGAGGCTCGCAATGTGGTTCACCGCATCCTCATGCCAGGCGGCCAGCTTTGTCTCATCGTGCGAATGTTCGAGCGCGCGCTCAACGCTGGCGGCTAGATCGTCTCGGCTAATCGGCTTTTCGATAAAGTCCAGAGCGCCCGCTTTCATCGCTCGAACCGCCATTGGCACATCGCCATAGCCGGTGATCATGATCGCCGGCAGCCGATGGCCCTTTCCGTTCAGATGTTGCAACAACTCGATTCCGCTCATTCCAGGCAGATAGGCGTCGACCAACAGGCAGCCTTCATGCCCGGCCCGATAAGCCTGCATGAAAGCTTCGCCCGTCGAATAGGTCTTGACCGTTCGTCCGTCTTTTTCGAGCAGGGTACGAATTCCGTCGCGTATGTGCGTGTCATCGTCCACGACGAAGATAACAGGGGGGCCCGATACGTCATCCTCTTCGAGAGAGGGCGTCTGCTGTGCAGCCGGGTGCGCGTTGGACAAGAGACGCTGGATCGCCTGAGTCAGCTCATTCAACTTGACCGGCTTGTTGAGCCGCACGCAGTTTTGAAGCGCGATATCGCGCAATGTGCCCGTCGATATATCGCCGGTCAGAATGATCACAGGTATCTTGCGACAAAGCCGCTCGCGCAGTTTTGCTGTGACTTGAAGGCCGTCCATGCCGTTGGGTAGGTTGTAGTCGGCCAGAATGAGATCCGGATTAATCGTTCCGTGCGCTACCAATTCGAGCGCGCAAATGCCGTCCGGCGCGGCCACCGCGCGATAGCCTTCATCCTTCAGGAGCATCTCAAGCAACTCGCGCACTTCCGGCTCGTCCTCGATTATCAGGATTTCACCCGTGCGGCGGACACCTTCAAATCCTGCTTGATCGGTGGCGTTAGGTTTGCGCGCTGGCGCCGCGCCGCTTGGGGGCAGCGCAACTTCGATTGCGAAGACGGAACCTTTACCTAACTCCGAGCGTACGCTAACGCGGTGGCCGAGCAGATTGCCCAGACGCCGAACGATTGAGAGTCCGAGGCCCAGGCCGCGGCTGCGTTGTCGCGCCGCGTTATCGAGTTGATGGTATTCATCAAAGATCGCTTGAAATTCAGCCTCCGGAATGCCAACGCCGGTGTCCCAGACCTCAATACTCAACTTGCCTTTGCGGCGACGGCAACCGAGTAGCACTTTGCCGCTTGTCGTGTATTTCAGGGCATTCGACAAGAGATTGCGCAACATCTGTTCCAACAGCCGCGGGTCGGTCTGAAGTGAGAGGCTGCATGGCACCACGCGTAACACCGGGCCTTCGGCTTGAGCTTGCGCGTGATAGGCGAACTCGTCTCTCAGCCGATCTAGTAGGCCCTTGACTGGGAAACTGACGGTCTCGGCCCGAACGGCGCCGGCATCGATTTGGTTGATGTCCAACAGCGTATTCAGCATGTTCGACATCGCACCTACCGTCTCGTCCAGACGCGCAACCAATTTCTGCGCCTTCTCTCCTTCAACCGTCTTTGCCAGCAGCCCTTGAAGCAGCACGAGCGTTTGAAGCGGCTGGCGCAAGTCATGGCTGGCGGCGGCAAGAAAGCGGGATTTGGCGATTGTCGCTTGCTGCGCCTGACGGTTTGCCGCTTCAAGCGTGTCAGCGATACGCCGGCGCTCGCTGCTGTCGACAAACGTGATAACAACGCCCTCAACCTCGCCCTTCCTGCGTGCGGTAAGGCAGCACCCGGCGAATATACCAGGCGCCGCTGTGCGCTTCGATTTCTCGTTCGAGCGGCGCCAAAGTGTTCAACACCGAGCGCGCATCCGTCAGAAGAGCGCGATCGGCCGCAAGCGAATTGAGATCGGCGAGCGGCCGCCCGATATCGCTCGGGATCACATTGAACAGAAGCTTGGCCGCTGGCGTATAGAGCCGAATGTTCAGTTGTGGATCGAGGAAGATCGTCGCTACATCGGTGCTATAGAGAACGTTCTGCAGGTCATTTGAGGTTATGTGCTGGAGCTCCAGAGTCTCCTGAAGCTGACTGTTGAGCGCGGTAAGCTCTTCATTGAGCGACTGCAGCTCCTCTTTCGAGGTTACGAGCTCCTCGTTGGTCGATTGATACTCCTCATTGATCGAAAGGGCCTCTTCATTGATCGCCTGCTGTTCCTCGCCCGCAATTTCAAGTCCGCGAATGGCGCCTTCCAGCTCAGATCGCGTTGCGCTGAGCTCCTGCTCAAGCTCGGCAACCCGCGAGATGTCCTCTGCGGCAGTCGGGCGCGATTGGGCCGTCTCTTGCTTCGGCTCGTCAATGAAGCAAATGAACAGCAGTTGCTCCCCTTCGCTCACAACCTGCTGTGCAGATATGCTGAGCAAATACACCTTGCCGCCATAACTTATTGAGCCGCCATCAACCGTAACCGGCACTGCTTCTTTCCAGGCGCGCTGCATTGTCGAGCGAAGCTTGGTGCGCAACTCGTCTCGCACCATGGCAAGCAGATCACGCGTGGGAGCGCCTGGTGCGAAGCGCAGATAGCGATCCGTTGGACCCGAGGAAAACAGGCACTCTTGCTTGCGGTTGATCAGCACTGCCGCCGGCGCGTAACGTTCTATCACAAGCCGCTGGCAAAGATCAGCGAGCGCGGCATTGCGCGTGAGAACGCCACCCTGTCCAGGGCGAGCCGGGAGCCGCATGGTGCCCCCATCAACGATTGGAAAGCCAAGCTCTCCCGGCCGGTTGCGTCCGACATGACGATAGAGCCGCTCCGGCTTCGAGATAGGCGCAAATCCGCCGTCGTTGCCGATCGTCTCTGAGCTGCCGAGGAGAAGAATGCCGTCCTCATGCAGCGCAAACTTGAACAGCGAAACGACCTTCGCCTGCGCTTCGGGGCGCAAGTAAATCATAAGATTGCGACACGATATAAAGTCGAGGCGCGAGAAAGGCGGATCGGAGAGCACATCCTGCACTGTGAACACGACTGCCGCGCGCAACTCCGGCGACACTCGATAGCTTTGCCCCTCCTTTGTAAAGAAGCGGGCAAGCCGGCCTGCCGATACTTCCGCCGCAATCGTTTCGGGATAAAGGCCCTCTCTCGCGGTGGCGATGGCGTCCGCATCGATATCCGAGGCAAACACCTGAAGCTTGATGTTATGTGTCGTCGCCGTGATCTGCTCGCGGAACAGCATGGCGAGCGAGTAGGCTTCTTCGCCTGTGCTGCAGCCGGCAATCCAGATACGCAAAGGCTGATCCGAGATCTGATTGCGCACAAGATCCGGAATAATCTTTTGTTCCAGAAGATCAAAGACCTCCCGATCGCGGAAGAAACTTGTAACGTTGATGAGCAAATCTCGGGCGAGCTGGTCAAGCTCGCTCGCATTGCCACGAAGCAATTCAAGATATTTATTCATGTCGTCAAGTTGAATCGCTGCCATCGTCATGCGCCGTTCGATCCGGCGCCGCAACGTTCCTGGCTTGTAAAGGGTAAAATTGTGAGCCGTCTTAGTACGAAGAAGCTCAATGATCTCAGGCAACCAATCGCTCGATCGTTCTTTGGGCGATAATTTGTTAGCGGAATGGGCAAGCGCCGATCGACGATCGAATTTGACAAGGGCCTCGGGAATCTTCACGACTGGCAGGACAAGATCTGCGTCGCCGGTCGCAATCGCGCTCCGCGGCATGCCGTCGTAACCCGCTTCCTCCGGATCCTGGACAACAACTAGACCGCCATTTTCCTTCACGGCCTTCAGTCCGAGGCTGCCGTCAGCTCCAGTTCCTGACAAGATCACGCAAACGGCGCGCGCGCCGTACTCGTCAGCCAAGGAACGCAACAAGAAATTGAATGGCAGGCGGGCGCCATGGCGAGCCCGAGGCGCCGAGAGGTGCAATGCGCCGTTACCAACAGAAAGATAGGTTCCGGGGGGAATGACGTAGAGGCATTCGGGTTCAATGCTCATGCCGTCGGCCGCCTGCCGCACAGTCATTGATGTGTGACCGCTCAAGAGGTCCACCATCATGCTTTCGTGCGCCGGATCGAGATGTACGATGAGAATAAAGGCCATGCCGCTGCCGGCCGGAAGCGCGCTGACAAGCTTGCGGCATGCATCAAGGCCGCCGGCAGAAGCGCCTATTCCGACCACGGAGAAATCGGCATTCCCACGAACGGGCTGAACCGCTCGCGGCTGGGCCGCTTTGGCCTTATGCGTTCGCCGTCCTGGCATATTCGATTTTCTCGAAAAGGGACCCTTCTTATATGGGGGCACAACCCAGACATTACCATGGTTTCATCAATTAAAGGCGATCCGACGCGAGAATCCGACCTAATTGGAGCCGTCGCGATGCGCGCCGCCGCGCTTGTCGTACTGAAGAAACAGAGCATTTGCGCGGCCGGTTTCCGGGTCTTGGGCCGTCCAGCGCTTCACTCGATCGCTCGTGAATGCGGCCTCGAGAATCTGCTCTTCCGTCATCGCCAGGTGAGCAACGAGGTGCATCATGCTTCGCGAACCGGGACTTGGTTCGCCCGGAACTTCTGGCCGATCCCGCTCACCTCTCAAATAGTGCTCAATGACATGCCGTCGTCGAAATCTACGATACATGAAATTTCCGCCGATCAAGGCGGCGGCAGCGCCGGTGATAATCTGAGCGACGTTCGAGCCGACGGACAGCAATGATGTTAAATCCATGGATCTTCCTAGAGAAGTTTTCTCTTGTTCTGAGTACAAGGCTATTGCACGGTTCGCCGGCATCATCGAACACATCTGCGTTAAACCTGCGTGCGGATGCTCTCTCTGAGTAGTTTCCGAGCCTATTGCGGCCTTAGATCCGCACTTATATCGGTTGCTTGCAGTCTGCCAATCTGCGCGCGGCATCGCCCGCCTCGATACAGTAGGCATAGGCGCACCTTGAAATCTCAACCCAGGTCAAGTGGCCCGCGTAAAGGCAGCGCATTGGAGAAGTTATGACAACAAACCACCAAGCCACCGATCACCATTTGTCCGCTGCAAACCATCATGCGCAGGCCGCTCACCATCACCGAGAGGCCTCAAGGCACTTCAATATCGGAAAAGACTATGCTCATGCCGCCCATCAAGCATGGCTCGCGCACGGGCACGCGCTCAAAGCCACCGACCGCGGCAATGAAGCCAGAAGATATTACATGACGCATCATGGCAAAGCGGCTCGGAACTATCCGGAGGCAGTCCTGATTTGCCCACCCATATCGCTTGAGACTGCAAGCACAATGCCGGCGGAGATCAACGCGGGGCAGCGACATACCGATGCTGCGAATCACCACGAGCGGGCCGCGCAGCACCACGGCCAAGCGTCCGAACACTTCGACAACAAAGATTACGCATCCGCGGCGCTCGAAGCACAAATCGCTCTCGGTCACGCGCAACATGCGCTGTTCAACGGCAACGAAGCGGCAAAGCTCAACGTAGATAAAGTCGGTGAAGTCGCGTCTTTGGTGGCGGCGGAGTGAAAGTTGAGTAGTTTCCGAGGCTGCTAACGTCGGCTGCACGGCACTACATTCAAGACATTGGCGGAATGGAATTCAGTTTTATCCGCCCCGGATAGATGCTCGATTGGTTTGCATCTGCCAGTCAGTGCGGTCGATAGCGCGATCCTACCCCAGCGATGTACGCGACCGTCGCAATCGTGCGCCAAGAGCGCACGCACCATGGAGATTGTTATGAAGAAGGTTTTGAGCGCGGCAATCGCGCTGAGTTTGCTCGCCAGTACGGCATATGCCGCACAGAGCAATGACACAAACCGGCGGGGCCAGCGCTCCGGCTCTAGCCAAAGCCAGCAGCAGCAATGGTCGCGAGGCGGGCGGATGCCGGACCAATATCGCCAGCAGCAGTATCGGGTTAATGACTGGCAGCAGCGCAGGCTTCAGGCGCCACCCAACGGCTACGCTTGGTATCGAAACGACAACAATCAGTATCTGCTCGCGGCGCTAGCGACAGGCATCATCGCCGTCGTCGTCAGTCAGAATCAATATCAATCCGACAACCGCTATCAATACGACGGTCGCTATCAAAGCTACCCGCAGTGGTCGCGCGGCGATCGGATATCCACCGGCTACAGAGGCAATCAATATGTAGTCGACAATTGGAGAGCTTACAATCTGCGGCGGCCCGCACGTGGTTACGAATGGATTCAGGTCAACAACCAGTTTGTCCTGATCCAGACGCGAAGCGGCCTTGTTGTCGAGGTCTTGGCAGTCGACAGCCGATACGACCGGTACAATCGTTATAATCGCTACGACCGTAACGATCGCGACCAACGCAACGACCGCAACGACCGTCGAGGCTATTGATCTTCGGGATCTGCTTTGCTGCTCCTCTGGTCAAAACCCACCGGAGGAGCGGTCCGACAAGATTTGATCAAGTGCCGATCGTACCGACACGCGAGTGGCAACACATTGCGGAGGTTGCTTTGAAACACCTTGCTCGCATGGTTATTGCGTTGAGCTTAATCAACAGCACGGCGCATGCCGCGCAACGCGACGGTCCAAGCCATCTGTTGGCCAAAGCCGTCGCTCAATCGAATTATGTAACATGTGCCAATCGTCTGGCCTTCTATGACCGTGAACGAGACGCGACGCAGTGGCCGATCGGCAAGCCGCTTCCGGATGGCTATCGGCAGAGCCCATATGCGGCTCCCGATTGGCAGCAATGTCATCTTCGCATTCCGCCCAGCGGGTATCGCTGGCTACGAAGCAACAACGACCAACAAATGCTCATCTCGAGCAGGTTTATCCCACATATCATTGATCAAGGCGCCTATCCCTCCGACCGTCAACTCGCGCGTGGCAAAGTCTTGCCGGCCGAATATCGGAGCCCTCGATATGCTGTTCGCGACTGGCGGGATAGGGGCCTGCCCGCCCCATATCCGGGGTGCCGTTGGGTATTCATAAATCATCAGTTCCTTCTCGTGTCGACGAGCAGCGGACTGATTACAGACGTGGCCTTTGATCGACATGCCATGCCATGATGACCGATGCGCTCCGCCGATAATCGACGACTCAACGGAATCTGTCCCCGTCCGGAAGCAATCGCACTTCGCAAGTGGGGCTTGATGCCGAGAGGTTCGGCAAAGCTTTGCCAGTCTGCGAAGGTTTTGTGCGACGGCTGCGCGATGGAACTTATCACGAGCGCCGTCGGGACCTCGCAGTCATAATCGATCGAGCTTCAGAATGCGCTTGAGGTGCGCGAACAGCATCTCGACCCTTCCGCTGACGGCGTGTGGCCTGATGGGCATCAGTCCTGACGATGGCGCGGGCGATGTCGCGCGCGCCCTCATGAATTGAGCGCGGAAACTTGCGAGCCAGGGAGTTCGGACAACATCGGGGCGTCAGCGGGCAGGCATCGCAATCGTATTTGCTGGCGCGGCAAAGAAGCGTCGCACCCTCATTGACGAGCGTGCCGCTGGTCGTCACCTGCTTGCCGTCAGGACATCGATAGCTATCGCTTCGATGGTCGTACACGAAGGCATCACGGCTGAAGGTGCTGTAATTAGGTAACTTACTTAATTAGACGCGACGCATAGACTTCGAAGTCACGACTAAACGCAATAAGCACTAATACCTATACTTAAGTGTATTCATAGACCATTAGACTAGTCGCGCTAACCCTTCGATACAGGCGAAGGGGAGCTCTTTCGGTGGCCACTAATCAGTTAAACAAGCGGCTCGACGAAATTCGAACGAAGTTCGCATCGAGACTCGACGTCAAGTTTGCAGAAACAGAGGCGGCTCTGCCGTTCCTACAGGGAACCGGCGACAATGCTATCGCCGCGATTGCCGCGACCTATCGGCGCTTTCATGAAATCCGCGGAACCGGGCGCACGCTTGGCTACACGCAACTGGGCCTCGCCGCCGGCGAAGCCGAAGACATTCTGTTGGAGCCGTACCGCATTGGTCGAGCGCTGACCGACCAAGAGGTGGCGATGCTTCGCCAAGCACTCGCGGCGCTTCGCGCCGCCGCGCGCATCGAGATGCAATCAAGTCAGACAGATAGGGGGATCAAGTCATGACAATCGTTCCCGCAAGCGTCTTAAGGGCCTTTACAATCGGCCTATTGCTGACATCCTCCGCACAGGCCGGACCGCAACGCGCGGTGCCCGCAGTCGCCTCCACCCCAGTCGCTCGCACTGTCCTACGCCCGACGCTCACGCCCGGGCCGCAAGGCGTGAGCGGATCAACAAAAATCAAACGGAGTGTCGAACGGACACAATCGATAGTCGTTGCTCAGACCGATACCGCCCCACCGAGCGGTGCCAACACTCCCACCGCAGCGCCACTCAAAACCGCGCCCAGCCCGCTCGCAGGCTCACCCGTCGTACCGCCCAATTCGCTCATTGTAGCAAAGACACTTGGCGAGATCGGCTACGCTAACGGGTTTCGGCTTTCGAATTTGGGGGGCCGCCAGGAAGTCTTCTTTCCTCTGCCACAAGGCGCTCAGACCAGTCTCGCCGAACTCGTGCTGGTGCTCGACGATGTCAGCGCCCACGAGGCGAAGCGCAGCCTCGAGATTCTCGTGGGTGATCGGTCCATGACATCGATCGCGCTCGATGGCAAAAGCAGGGGACGCATCGTGCGCATTCCTCTCGCCGGCGTCGTTGCACGCGATGGCTTCCTGAAGCTGTCGTTTCTTTATTCCGGTGCGGCGACGCCAGAGCGCTGTATCGACGTACGCTATGTCGGTGACAGCCTGACAATCCGGCCCGAATCCGCGCTCGATCTGTTAGTCAACAAGGCGACCCAGATTAGCATTACGACGACTGCGGCACTCATGCCGCACAACGTCGCCGTTCTTCTCTCCAACAACTCGCTGTCTGCATCCGACATCGCGGCAGCGCTGACGCTATCTCGCTCACTGACGGCGGCCGGCCGGAAAGTGACATTCTATCACGGGCTCGATCAGCTGCCACAACTCGTCAAGCAGCAAGACCCCAAGCTCTGGACACGAGGTCTCATTATCGTAGGCCCGATCGCCGATATTACCGCCAAGCTCGATGAAGCGGGCCCCCTGCCCACTGATACTTCGCTTGTCTCTGCACACATCGGTGGCGTTCCGGTGCTCCTTGTTTCCGATGCCGCATCAGCGCGTGATGGCCGGCTCATAGGAAATCCATCGTTGGCGTCGTTGCGTGACACGCACACCGCTTCGGTCGGCTTGGTCACCTCCCCGAAGGGTCCCGTCGATCGCGTCAACTTCGACCAACTCGGCATTGTGCCCGCGCCGGCTGAGGTATTCGGCCGCGCCGACATGTCGTTTGCCGTGCCGACAAGCATTTTGCCCAGCGGAACGCGAGCGACGCGTTTGGCGCTCAATGTCATGGTGGCGCCCGATGGCAATGATCAGAAGGCTGTCGTCAGCGCGTTTGTGAACGAGCGGCTGCTCGCCAGCACGGTCGCAGCGATCGGTGAGCCGACGCAGCTCGACTTCGCAATCCCCGACGGGCTCGTCGGCACCATCGCCAATATCCAGGTCGTCGTGCAGCGGCGTAGCGCGCAGGGCGATTGTCGCTTCGAACCACAAGGCTATCCGGCTGAGATTCTTGGCTCGAGCGCGTTCGTCCTGTCGCCGGCTGGGCCAGTGGCGGAAGACTTTTCGGACCTTGCGAGCCTCTGGGCGAACGGTGTCGAGGTGTTGATCCCGGCCTCTGTCTCAACGCGGCCGCTTCCCGTGCTCGGCATGTTATCGGACGTGCTCAACTCGCTTTCGCGCGAAAGCGCGCCGATCAACGTCCGCTTCGTCGCGGCCAATGTTTCACCAACACCTTCGGCCGCATTCATTGCGGTAAGCAACGTGCCGCCCGCCAATGCCGCACCGCATGTGAAATTCAACAATGGCAGAGTTGTCGTCACCGATCGCGCCGGCCGCACACGTCTTGATCTCGGCGGCCTCACCACCGGCGCCGTCGCGCAGATTGTGATGTCGAACCGCCATTCCGGGCTGTGGATCAAGCCGCTCACGGCCGACGGGTCACTGCCCGCCTCCACCGGCTTCTCGCTTGATCGCGGCAATGTTGCATTCGTCGATAAGACCGGAATCGCGCTCGCGATGTCGACCCAGCGCGACACGTTGCTGCGAATCTCCTATCCAGAGAAGGCATCGTGGCTGAGTTTTGCCGAGCGCTTCCGTTCCTGGATCGTCGGCGGGCTCTGGCTCATCTTGACGGTCGTCGTGCTCGTCATCCTTCAGCGAATCTACCGCCGGCGTCGCTCGGATTCGCAAGACTAACGGGAGCCCGCGATGCAGCCGCTCACGCCGTCCGATCATGCGCTCGGCGATCTGCTTGTCGCCCAGCAGGTCCTCACCCTGGAACAGCTCGACACGGTCGTCGATCTCGCCGAGAAATGGCATGTGCGGCTCGGCGACGCCATTCTTTCGAAGAATTGGGCCGATCCGGCGATCTATTACAAAGCGGTCGCTCAGCATTTCGAACTACCGCTCGTCGATCTCATCAAGGATGTTCCCGATCAGTCACTGCTGGTCGCTGCCGAAGCCGACATCTATGTGCGCAAGCTCGCCATCCCCTGGAAGCGGCAAGACGGGCACCTGTTGATCGCAACCGCAGAGCCTGGCCCTGCGACATTGCTATTTGCTCGCGAGCGTTGGGGAGCCGATATCCGACTCGTTGTGGCCCCGAAGTTCGATATCGTGTGGGCCGTGCAAACAGCCTTTGGCGACGAGCTATCGCATCACGCCGTTCACAAGTTGCGCGAGCACGATTCCGAAATGTCGGCGCATCAGGTGTTTACGCCGGCACAAATTATCATCGGCTACGCCGCGCTGACGGCCGTCCTTATCGGCTTCGTGTTTGGTCCGATTGCGACCCTTATCGCCATCAACGTTGCTGCAAGCTTCTTCTATCTCGGTAACTTCGTGTTCAAGGGTATACTCGTAGCCGTGGGCAGCAAACGCTCCACCGAAAACGATGACTTGCTTGCGATCGAAGCACGCGCGCTCACAGACGATGAACTCCCTATCTACACCGTGCTTGTGCCGATGTATCGCGAGCCCGAAATGCTGCCTCTCCTTGCAGACGCATTGCGTAAGCTCGACTATCCGCTCGGCAAGCTCGACATCAAGCTCGTACTCGAAGCTGGCGACGCAGAGACCATCGAGGTGGCCAGCACACTTGGGCTCGAAGGCGTATTCGAAATCATTCGCGTGCCGCCGTCGCAGCCGCAGACAAAGCCCAAGGCCTGTAATTTCGCGCTTGGATTCGCGCGCGGTGAATTCGTGGTGATCTATGACGTCGAGGATCGCCCCGAACCGGATCAGCTCCGCAAGGTCATTGCGACATTTCGTAAATCACCGCCCGAAATGGGCTGTCTGCAATGCCGCCTGAGCTACTTCAATGCCAATGAAAATTGGCTGACGCGTATGTTCACGCTCGATTACGCGCTTTGGTTCGATCAGATGCTGCCGGGGCTCGAAAAGCTCAATGTACCGATCCCGCTCGGCGGCACCTCGAACCATTTCAAGATCGACGTGCTGCGTAGTCTGCATGCGTGGGACCCGTTCAACGTCACCGAAGACGCGGATCTCGGCATTCGCCTCACACAAAAAGGCTATAAGGTCGGCATCGTCGATTCGACCACCTTTGAAGAAGCGATCTGCGAGCCGGGCAGCTGGATCAAGCAGCGCTCACGATGGATCAAGGGCTATATGCAGACCTTCCTGGTTCATACCAGACGTCCGTTGGCGTTCTGGCGTTCCGCTGGTCCGGTCGGCTTCTTTGGATTCATCTTCTTTATTGGTGGAACCGTGCTATCGGGTCTCATCAACCCGCTGTTCTGGGCGCTCTATGCGATCTGGCTGATCATGGCGACGAGCGGCTTTGATCCTGTGTTTCCGCCCGTGCTGCTGTTTCTCAGCCTGTTCAATCTTCTGGCCGGCAATGGCGCGCTCATATTTCTGCAGATGCTCGCGCCGATCCGGCGCGGCTGGCTCAACCTCATTCCCTATTGCCTGACCGTTCCGGGATATTGGGTCCTGATTTCAATCGCCGCGTACAAAGCCCTGTGGCAACTGATACGCAATCCCTTCTATTGGGAAAAGACACAGCACGGCGTATCCAAACAGCTTTCACCGAGCTTCGTACCAGCGCATGAGGCGACGTCATGAGCCGCACCATCCCAGCGGGCTTGATTGCCGTGTTCATGCTTGGCGCGGTCATCGCGCTGTCGATCGCCGCAATGAATGCAGGGCTCATATCACACGACGGTGTGACTTTGTGGGCTAGCGCGATCACTGCCGGCGGCGGCCAAATGCCGATCGGCCGAATGCTGGCCGCCTACCCGACGATTCCGTTCCTTGCCACCTCGCTCCTGCAGTTCTCGATGCCAACCGGCACACCGGCCCCCGCGCTCTTATCGGCCGGCTTGATCGCCCTGCTCGCCGCGTCCTGGTTCATCTCATTTTCCCGCGCCGGACTGCCGCTGCTTGCGGCAGTGATAACTACCATCCTGTTGGCCTTCCATCCGGCAATGCTCCGCGCCGCCATCGCTGGGCCGTCAGAGATGTTTCTTGCCGTGTTCCTCTTCCTGTTCGGTCACGCACTCTTCGATCTGCGCGCGCGCAGCGGCGCAACCGAGGTCATGGGGGTAGCGCTCACGCTCTTGGGCCTTAGCTTTGCGCACCCCATGGGTGCGGCCCTAGCTTGTGCCGCGGTTCCCCTCCTCGTCTTCGCCATACGTCCGGAAGTAATTGCCAACTCTGCCACTAATATCGTAATCGCGCTCGTATTCCCGACGATCTTTTGCGTCGCCGCATTTTCTTACATGTCATGGGTATTTCCGGGCAGCGGCTGGACCTTCCTCGTCGCGCCCGCCGAAGGTCTTGCGACATGGACTGCGGGCGTTTCACAGGTGTTCGGTCCCGGGTTTACCGGTTCGATTGCACTCGACGCCGGCGTCGCAGTGCTGCTGGCATTCGTGCTCGGTACGCCACTCGTGCCAGCCACGCTCGGTTGGGTCTATCGTCGGCGGCCCTTGGTCGTGCCCGCCTTGATCGTCATTGCCATGACGATCCTCGCGACATGGATCGCCGTTGCCACCGGCGTTTTCGGCGATCCCGCCGCGGTCGCCGTCGTACCGCCGATCCTCGCGGCCGTGCTTATCGCGCGCGTCAATCTCGTTCACAAACGGTTCGCGATCGTCCTGCCTTTGCTCGTACTTGGCTGGTTCGGGGGCGTCATCGGCGTTGCAATGGTCGATCCCCGCGGCGCGGAGAGTGTACGAGCCGTGCTCGATGGGCGCGGCTTTGATCAGGAACGGACATCGGCGATCGATCTTGGACGTGCCACGATCGCCTACCAGGGCGTTCTCGTCGATACGTTCAACGCACCTGCGGTCGTTCTCGGCCGCGGCCGCGCGCGCGGGTTGATTACGCCCTCTGAAGAGGGCTTTACACTTAGTGTGTTGTTTTCCCGCTTGGATACGCCTTACGTCGCCGTGCCGGATCCTGAGATCGGGAACGGCGCGCAGGACCGCTTGAACAAGACATTTCCGCTTCTCTATCGCTTCGGAGCGGCCGGCTATCACCTCGCGTACAGCAACTCGGGCTGGCGATTGTACGCGCACGATTGAAACGCACTGGAGTCCCTAAAATGCGCATTCTCATTGTCGATGACTCAGAGGACATGACGGCTGTCACCGAAGCCCTACTCGTCGACGCGGGCTACAAAGAGATCAAATGCGTGAGCTCCGCAGCCGAGGCCTTTGAGGCATTGGCGCTTGATGCACCTTCGATGTCCGGCGCTGTCACGCTTGATCTAATTCTGCTCGACATCCTGATGCCCGAGATTGATGGTATCGAGGCGTGTGCGCGCATCCGTAACAATTCGCGCTATGTGGACACTCCCATCATCATGATATCCCAGCTCGAGGACACCGATTCGCTGGCCGGCGCCTTTATCGCAGGAGCCACAGACTACATCACCAAGCCGGTCGTGCGAGTCGAGTTGCTGGCCCGTGTTCGAGCATCGCTCAGGCTCAAGTCGGAGCTCGACAGGCGAAAGGCGCGCGAAAAAGAACTGCAGAAGCGGCTATCGAACTCGGGTGAAGGCCCTGACTGGCGCCTGATTGATGATGTCACTGGCTTGTTCGCCGGCGAAGTTGCCGAAGCCTATTTGAAGTCCACCGCACAATTCTCCGACGACAACACTTCAGTCATCGCGCTGGCAGTCGATCGCATCGACGCCTACAGATCGGCGCACGGCGTAGCGATGGCGGATCGCATCATGGCACAAGTCGCTCGCTCGGTTCGCGCGGCCGCCGCCAATGTTGGCGTCGTCGCTGCCGCGTACCGCAACGGCATCATTGTGCTCATTGCGCCCGAGACGACCGCCAACAAGGCAAAGGAGCTTGGCGAGCGGCTGCGTGCTTCCGTGGCCGAGCTTGCGATCAGCAATGACGAGGCGATCGCCACCGACAGCGTGACCGCAAGCGTGGCGGTCGTAACCGGGAGCGTGCAGCGGTGGGCGGACCTTACACATCTTCTCACCCGCGCGATCGCGGTCGTTCGGGAAGTCGCAGCCGTTGGCGGCAACCGTGTCGCGAGCATACCGGCCTAGGGGATTCAGCGACGACAAATTCACAGATTTAGCGGAGGGAAAAGTGATCAAATTGCGATTAAGCGTTAAGCGCTATCTGGCAATTGGCCTGCTGGCGGCGCCGGGATCTTCATTCGCCGCTGCATGGACCCTCGATGCCGGCCATGGGCAGGTGATCGTGACGGCAACCGCAAGCCGCGCCAGTGAGGCATTCGATACATCGCGCAGCCTCAGCAAGACTTCGCGCTATCAAAAGATCGACGTGCGGGCGCTGATGGAATACGGCCTCACAAATCGATTGACGCTAATCGCTTCTCCCGGCCTGCAGCATGTCGAAATCGGCACAGGCGCGGGCTCGAGAACCGGCAACCCCGATTATATCGAGGCCGGCGCGCGCTACCGTTTTGCGAAGGGCGACGATTGGGTGCTCTCGGGACAAACGACGGTACACGGGTCCGGCCGCTCCGGCGGCACGGCGAACGCAACACCCGTCGATGACAGCGGAACCCAGATCGATATACGCGGCCTGTTCGGCTACGGCTTTTCATTCGCGCACCGGCCGTCCTTCATCGACGTGCAAGTGGGGCACCGGTTTCGCTCCGGCCCCGAGCCGGACGAAGTCCACGCAGATGTCACATTCGGCATCAGACCGAGCCCAAAATGGCTCTTGCTGGCGCAGTCTTTCAACGTCATTTCCGAAGGCGCCGGGCGCCCGGGATTTCCGAGCTACGACTATCTCAAGTTTCAGCCAAGTGTGGTGTATCAGGTGACTGGGCGCGCGGCGTTGCAGCTCGGCGGATTCACGACCTATACCGGACGCCACTCGATCCAGGAAAACGGCGTTGTGGTCGGCGCGTGGTACAAGTTCTGAGACGCAAGCACTCGCCATGACGGCCATACGATTCGTCATCCTGAGCTTGTCGAAGGATGAGATCGCGATTTCATGTCAGACGCACTCTAGCGGCGCGTGCAGTCGATTTTCCACGCGCACATGAGCGCCCCTTCCGCGGGCTTGCTCTGCACCATGAAGTCGGTGTCGTCGATGCCGCCTGCCGATGGATCGGTAAGCCACCGCCAAATCAGAACGCCATCGATCGACGGCCGATCGAGCACTGAAAGCCAATCCGACAAGACTTGTGACTGTAGATAGGGCGCAGGCGCCGCGGCGCGTTGTTCCACACTCTCCCAGGGCTTTGCCGCCGCCCCAACTGCTGAGCGTAAGCCGATCTCGCCGACCCACACCGGCTTGCCTATGCGCATCGATAACGCGTCGAGCCGGTCCGCAACCGCGCGCATAGCCGCCAAATGGCCGGCGCGATCATTGTCGGCGCCGAGCGACGGATAGAGTGTAACGCCGATTGCATCGAGCGAACGCCAGAACGGCACGTGCTCGGCTTCCTCGACATCGTGCGCAAAGTAGAGCAGCTTGCCCGAAAAATCCCCCCGGACGGCCGCAATTATCGGAATCCACTCCGGCCGTTGAGTGGTTTTTGTCAACTCAGTCCCGATCGCAAGGATGTCTGCGTGGTTCGCGGCGGCAATGCGGGCGATTCGCTCGATCTCGACGCTGTAGTCGATAAACCACGTATACCAATCCTGCTCGGAGGTGGGCTCTGCCGCGCCGGCCCAATTTTCCGGAATCCAGACTTGCGGTTTCACGACGACGATCAACCCGAGCGCATGTGCGTCACGGATCGCCATCCGCAGCTCGTCGTCGGACATGTCGTTGCCGCGCTGAATATGGCCACTCGATGCGTTGGCTTGCCACAGGAACGGGATGATCGCGACCGTATTCGCTCCTACCCGCTTGATGTTGTCGAGCGACTGCCTTGCCGAGTCGCTTCCGAATGGATGACCGGGCACCATGATGAGGTTGAAGCCGTTGAAGCTACCTGCGAACGCCGCTCCACCCAGACAGCTCTGCACCGCCAGCAGCACTGAACCGAAAATCAGCGCCCAGCGCGGGCAGGCGCTCACGAAACCACCTGGGCCACTCTGATTAGCTCCGGACCGCTTCAGGTAGATACTGATGCACGCGCGCCGCCAGTGTCATCGGATCGAACGGCTTAACAATCACGCCGGCCGCCCCCAGCGCGCGGTACTGCGCGATCTCCCGAGCCTGGGCGTGTGCAGTCAAGAAGACGACGGGGATGCTCGCCGTCGCCGGATTTTCGTGCAGACGCCCAAACATGGCCGGCCCATCCATCACCGGCATCGTGACATCCAAAAGGATGAGCTCGGGAGGCCAAACGGCTGCAGCCGAAAGCCCTTCTTGCGCCGAGGCGCAGCTCAATACCAAAAGGTCGGGATCCAGCCCAAGCGAAGCCTCGACGATCGAGCGAATGTCCGGCTCGTCATCGACATACAAGATGCGATGGGGGCTGCTCATGCGGCGTCCTTGTCGGTCGTTGGGGGGGGGTCTTTGCCGGTCAAGTATTTACGTAAGTTCGCAATAACGCTGTCGACAGAGGCCCTCGACCGGGTCAGCCCAGCGTGAATCCGCGCGGCAAACTCGCTATCGGCATTTGAAGCTGAAAACACGATAACGGGAACCGCATCGCCTTTCATGTCGCGCAGTTCAAGCAAGAGATCGAGTCCCGACCCCGCCGCAAGCGCAACATTCAGCACTGCAACATCGAATTGATTGGCGGCCAAGGCGCGCCGCGCTTTGTCAAGCGAATCGACCGACATGACTTCGGCTGTGCTGTTGAGTGTTTGCGCGACGACTTGGACTAGCTCACGATCATCATCAACGTGAAGCACGCGCGGGCGCGCGCCGTCGCGCGGAGAGATCCGATCCAACACCCTAACCAAACGAGCGGTTTCTATCGGCTTGTCGAGCCAATCCAGGATGTTCACCACGGCTGAGCTCTTTGCATCGTCGTCGGTTAGAGATGGATCCGCCGATGTAACGACGAGCAGCGTGCCGTAACACTGCGGCTGCGCTTTCAATTGCTTGATCAAGCTGATACCGTCGCGGTCCGGCAGATGCAGGTCGACCAGGATTGCGGCATATTTCGTCCGGGCGACATGATCGACGGCCTCGCTCCCGGTACCTGCAACATCGGTCGCAAATCCCGCATCCCACAGGCGCTCGCACAAGACAATCGCAACGTCGGGATCATCCTCACAAAGCAGGATGCATGCGCCATTGGCCTCCGCGCGTCGGCTTCGCTTGCCCAAATAGTCCCAATCGGGTAGCTCAACACGAAAGATCGTGCCGCCACCGGGAGCATCCCCGAAGCTCACGTTGCCCTCCAATCGCGTTACGATCTGTCGCACGATGCAAAGGCCAAGCCCGGTGCCGACCAGCCGCCGTGAATCCGAATTACCGGCTTGAGAGAACTTTTCAAAAATGTGCGGTTTGAAATCTTCCGGAATGCCGCTGCCATGATCGCGCACCGAAATGCAGACCTTGTTTCGGCGCTTTTCGATTGCAACGACGACCTCCCCACCAGACGGTGAAAACTTGATCGCGTTCGACAAGAGATTGGTGAACACCTGCATCAGCCGATCCGGATCGGCACACACCGCGCCGGAAACCGCGCCATCATCGAGATGAACCTTGACATCAAAGGTGGCGGCAAATCCGCTGATGCCATCTATCGACTGCTGGACAAGCGATCTGACCTCGACGCGTTTGAGGTCGTAGGCGACTTTGCCCACTTCGAATCGCTCGAAATCAAGGATGTCTCCGATGAGACGTACGAGCCTTTGACTGTTCGAACGGGCGATCTCGATAAGCCGGACAGCAGAATCGGGAAGTTTCCCGGCAACATTTCCCATGAGAAGACCAAGAGAGCCGGCAATAGAAGTCAGTGGCGTGCGCAGCTCGTGGCTCACGACCGAAACAAATTCATCTTTCAGCCGCTCAGCCTCTGCACTCTCCTCCTTGCGTTCCGTGATGTCGTCCAGCGTCCCAGCGACCCTTTGAACCTTGCCCTCCGAATCCACTATGGGAAACGTACGCACATGCACCCAGCGCGAGACACCGTCGGGCCGCGAAATACGACATTCGAAGTCGGCGCCGCCGTTTGGGAACTCCTTCTCGACATCGAGCACCCGCTGCACATCGTCCGGATGAAACGCTTCATTGAGCTTTTGAAATTCATCGCCGATGGTCAGGTGGCGTTCAGTCAACGCTTCCCAGCCTGGATTAATGTAACGAAGCGTCTCAGCTCCGACATCTCGAACCCAGAGCGCTTCCGGTAATTGGCTTGCGAGTTGCCGGAACAGGTTCTCACTCTCATCCAATTCGTTCGCAATGCGCTCCAACTCCTGGTAACGGCGGTTCACCTCCGTCTGCGGCAAGCGCGAAGGACTCCCCTGCAATTGGACGCAAGGGTCCGTGTCGATCAACACATATCCGATGAACTTCTTTTCATCGTCACGGAGCGCCGCAATCAATTCGAGCACCGGCGTACGACTGCCGTCCTTCCGGATATAAGTGATCTGAGATTGATCCCCGGCGCCCGCCAGCGCGTTGGAGTTCAGCCGGCCAAGCCCAGGCACGATGGTCGTTTCAACCGCAATGTCTTCTTGGGGATCACGAAAGTCGCAAGGGCTGAGCTTATTCACCGCTTCCGCGGCCGAGTAGCCGAGCATACGCTCCGCGCCGGCATTGAATATCTTGATGAGGCCCTTCTTATCAGTCGCGATAATTGCGACGTTCGCGCTGCTCAGGATCGCGTTCTGCAGCGCCGCCGACTTGTGAAACACAGAATTCCGTTGGGCCAAGGCCCCTATTTCCGAAATGTTGGCGTCGGCGATCGGTTCCCGTATCTTCATTGAAAGGCGTTCCATTCTGGTGGAGCGGCAACAAACACTTGGGTGAGTGTAATGTTTGATCTCCAATCGCCTTCAACAGAGTAAATTCCTCCTTGCGCAGTATCAATTAGGTAAAACCACTCACAACTACTGAAGATAAGTTAGTTCATCACACGCTTGTTCAAAGCCAAGCGAACAAGGTCGGCGGTATTTTTTGTTCCGAGCTTCGACATGATATGTGCACGATGAACTTCTATTGTGCGAGGGCTGAGTCCAAGGTGGCGGCCGGCTTCTTTGTTCGAGGCCGCCGCTGCAATCTCCGCCAACACCTGGCGCTCGCGCTGCGTGAGCCGTTCGACGCCGGGAAATTCCATCTCTTCTGCCCTAGCAACATTGTCGCGCTCACGCTGAAGTCTCCACGCGGCAATTAACTGGCGAATTCGGGTCACAATAGTTTCCGGGTCGAATGGTTTTTCTATGATATCGAATGCGCCGCCTTTGATCGCTTCGACAGCCATCTCGATTGTGGCGTGGCCCGACATGACGATAATCGGCGCGTCGTAATGCGATGTGCATATCTCCTTGAGAATCTCAAGGCCCGATCGGCCCGGCATGCAAATGTCCATCAAAAGACATGCCGCTCTGCGTGACTTTGCTGCGATGGCGAACGAATCGCCGTCGCTGAACGCTGTCACGCGATAGCCCTCGGATTGGAAGAGCGAGGACAGCAACTCAACGACTGTCGGATCATCATCGACCAGAAAGATCTGATCACCTTGAATGATTTCATCGCTTTCAACGTTCACTGACATATCGTTCTCTTCGAGTTTGACAGTTGCCAACCAAATACGCAGACATCTCGTTTACGTTGGGCATTTCCACACCCGCCGACGAACGGCGGCGACTATGTCGAACATCAGACATAGCATTTCCATGCAACCGGACGTTGGGCCGGTCAAAACTGCACACTTTTTCGCTTTTTTGACTGAATATTCTCACAAGCGCCCAAGCCAGGCAGTCGCAATCGTGGAAAATCGGTCCGTCCAGCCCGTGAATTGGCGGGCGGATTGAAGATTTCGCTCGCAGCGGTTGGCCATCAAACGACTTGCCTTGATCAAAAGTTAACGCTTAGCGTCCCGAATACTTGGCGCTCGACGCCGGCGCCGGAGGTTTGGTGCTGACGAGCTTGCGACAGGTTTTGGCCCGAGATCGCAATCGTCGCCCGATCCGTCAGGCGGTAGGCAACTCGGGCATCGACAGAGACATATTGATCGATTGGCACCAATGCCGTTCGTAGGGGGCCGAGCTGCTGCAACCCGAGGGTTTTCGACTGATAGCCAAGATATGCGTCGGCTTCCCAGACTCCATGAGTCCAACCCAACGCAGCCTTGACGGTATGCTTCGGAGTTGTGTGCTGGTAGTCGACGAAATTGGCACCGCCAACCGAAGAAGGCACGAATTGGTCCTTGACGATCTCCGCGCGGTATCCAAGAGACCACCGCCAGTCTTTGCTGATTGTGCCGTCTAAGCTGAGCTCCAATCCGTCGGCATCCGAGTTTCCAATGTTGCTGGGCGTGACAAAGGCGCCACCTGGGGTTAGCAGGAAATCACCTTCGAATGATATGAGTTTGTCCGAGTGCTGATGGAACAAGCTCGCGCGCACGCGCGCGGCATACGACGGCAGAGCACGGTCCCACGCCAACTCGTAGTTTGTGACAGTGGTTGCTTCGAGCGACGGAACTCCGGTCAGGCTGCCGGTCGGATAATCCGCCAGCAGGCCGCCGGTTTCGGCCAAATTCGGGAGCTCGACGCCGCGCCCTACGAGCAGGCGAAGTGTATCGCGATCATCGACCTTCCAGACCAATCCGCTGTTGAAGCTGAGCTCGTCAATGGTGCGGTGCCAGTCCGAGTTCGCGAGCGGATAATTGACCGGAACCATGCCGCTGCGGCCAAGCGACAAATGATCGAACCGCAGAGCGTTGGTCAAGGAAAGCGCCCGCGTGATCTCCCACTTCCACATGCCCGATGCCGACATCACGTCGTAGAAGATATTGCCTCCGGTGGTGGGGCCTGTGTTGACCGAGTTATGACGATATTCGAGAGCCGCGCGCATCGTGTGATGCGTTCCGATATTGAAGACGTCGTCGGCCTGAACCACGGTAACCTGACTGTTGAAGACGGCTGGAGGTGCCTCGCCGGTCAGTGCCCGTTGCGTTATCCAGTTGCCGTAAGCCGTGAATTTAAGCAGTCCGGCGTGTGTGTCGGCCGTAAGCTGCGCCTTGATCGAATTTGTCTCATAGCGAGAGTTCGTAAACGTATAGATGGGACCCATCTCGTTTCGGCGGACTTGAGTATGGCTGGCATCGAGCCCGAACTCGATATTGTCAGCCAACTTCACCACTGCGTTGGCGTCGACCGCTTCGCGCGTGTTGTCGGTACGCGACGCACCAATCATTGAAGGCGGAATTGGGGTGTTGAACTCGTTGGCCGTGCTCAACCCGCCCGACAGTCGCAGGGCTCCCACGGAGCCCAACTTAAACGTCGCGACGCCTGAGCCTTCCACCAATCCTTGTGTGCCCGCGCGAACCGAAACCGTGTTCACGTCGTCATACATTGGATTGAAGGTGACGATGTTGATCACGCCCCCAACTGCGTTAAAGCCAAACAGGGCCGAACTGGGCCCTTTGACGATTTCGATTTGACGAATTGCGCTAAGCTCGACCGGCAGCGTGCTCCATGGTACGAAGCCATAGAAGTCCGCATAGACCTGACGTCCGTCGATGAGCACCAGCGTGCGTGACGAGAGCGCCTGGTTGTAGCCGCGAATGGAAACCTCTGTATCTCCCGCGGTCCATTGCAAGACATCGATTCCGGTGACGTGCCTCAGCACGCTGGGAATGTCGCGCGCGCCGGAGCGGCGGATTTCGTCTGCCGTTACGATAATCATATTGGCAGGAACCTCGGTCGAACGCTGCGGCGAGCCCGTCGCACTCGTTGTTACAGGTTCACCAAACAATTTCTCGAGCGATCCGTAGTCCATCGCTTGCGTTCGCGCCGGAAATACACACGCCACACTCGCCGCGATGACCGCAACCCATGCCGGGCGCCAAATGTGAAAGTGACGGTCGATCATCTTCGTTTCACCATCATGGTAAACACGGACGAGAACCGTGCTCCGGCCGCGTCTGCCATGGCCGTATCGAGAACGATGTCCACGCCCGAGCCGGAACGCACCATTAGGACGCAACACTGCGCGTCGAGGCATGCGGGGTCGCTAGAGATGCTCACCACCCTGTTCTGCCGCACGTAGTCGGAGACGTCGGCTGACGCGGCATCGGAAGTGACGCTCGGCATGAGATACAGCACATCGAAACGTTGCGCGGCGCGCGCGAGTTGCTCGCAACAATTGCACTAGCCCGAATTGTCGAAGAGTTTGGGCCAATCATCGTCGAGAGTTGCGCGGCTACGTGTGCGGCGTCTCTTGGTTGTTGGCCGCGCCAGTTGCATACACAACACCAATCGCGATGACCGAATGGGGGTGAAGCGAGTCCAAGAATCCGAGCGATCTGTTCGCGGCCTCAAGATCGCCAATCGCAACGCTCGTCGCGGCTTGTGCCGGCGAGTGGTCATCAGAATCATGGAGACAATTGCAGCGCAACATGCTGCTGCTCTATGAACGTTCCGGCGCGTTCGCTCGAACACTCAGCGCTCCAATGCGAGACTTGCAACGAATGGATTGCGCATTAGCTGGTAACGCGACCTTGCTACTCGTAAGGGATCTTCGTCAGGCCCTTCTATCAATGGATGTGCTAACAATTCTCGGCATGGCACTCTAAGCACAACTACTTATCGTGCTTGAGTATTGGCTCAGCGCATCTTTTCGAGGCCAGACGCTCCATCCGCATACGGAGTTTCTTAATCGAGAAATCCGATAGTCGGTGCGATGACGTTAGCGCAACGCGGCCCGCCCAAATTGCAGATGCGCTCGCGGCCACAAAAGCCACACAACGCGCACCAATGAACATCTTCTGGCAGATCACGACTTGTCGAGTTCCTTTTGAATTTGGCCGTCTTCGCGGCCACGGTGCTCGCTTATGGGCCGGTGCGATCCTTCGCAGCACGCGTGCGCCCAGGCTCCGAAATCACGCGCAAGGTGGCGGTCGGCATTCTGTTTGGCGCCGCGACCGCGATTGCGCACTTCTTGCCGATACATTTGAGTCGGTGGCGCATCCTCCGGCAGCCAAACAATTCTGCTGGCCTTGGCTGGCCTGCTCAGCGGACCGGGAGCCGCGATAACCACAGCGCTCGTTGCGCTGCCGCAGAATTCTTCCCCCACGCATTCGGCGGATCCGTTGATCCCCTGGGCATTGCCACGGTCCTTGCGGCATCAGTGCTCCGGCCTTGGCCTGAGGCTGCTGCTTGATCTGCGAACAACAATTGCTCGGAGTACGGTCAGCTATTATCAATTGCCGCTGCTGGGCGCTCTCACCAGCATTGGTGATTTGACCGCGCTGGCGATCTTTCGCGGTTGGGCGGCAGTGCTTAATTCGGCAATTCCGATCTCCATCTCAAGCGTTCTATCGGCGTCGATACTCGGCACGCTTCTGCTGCACGAAACGCGCCGCCAAAAAGCCGAAAGCGATCTTCGCGAAAGCGAAGCACGCCTTGCGCGGCAAGCAAATGAACTCCAGTTCGCCAACACTCTTTTGACGACCGAAATGGAAACTTCACCGGACGGCATCCTCGTGGTGGACCAAGACGCCAAAATCATCTCGACCAATCACCGGTTCACTACCATGATGAAGATCCCTCAGTATGATCTCGATGGGGAGAACGATGAGCCTATCCTTGCAGCCGTCACGAGAACGATGAAGGATCCCGAGGCATTCTCGGAACGCATTCGGTATCTCTATTCACATCCCGACGAGAGCGTCCACGACGAAATAGAGACTAACGACGAGCGGTTCATCGAACGCCACACCGAGGCGCTGCGAAGCGCGGCAGGACAGCACTTGGGACGAGTTTGGTTTTTCCGCGACATAACCGATCGTAAGGTGGCGGAAGAAGCCGTGCGCGCAAGCGAAGAGCGCCTCCGGGCCGTGTTCGGCTCGGTCAATGACGGAATCTTCGTAATTGACGCACAGACCGGCCAGTTCATCGACGTCAATCGGGCCGGATATACGATGTACGGCTACACGCGCGACGAAATGATCGGCCTCGATATCGGCGCAATTTCCTCCGGTGTGCATCCCTACACTTTGGCAGGCGCAAGGGATTTGGTCGGTGAGTTAGGCCTTGGCGAGCAAAAGACGCTGGATTGGCAGAGCAAAGCAAAGGATGGCCGCCTGTTCTGGACCGAGATTTCAACGCGCCGCACGGTGTTCGGCAAAGAGGAGGTTGCGCTTGCGGCCGTGCGGGACATCTCGGAGCGCAAGCAGGCCGAGGCTCAGATTCAGCACATGGCGAACTTCGACATGCTCACGAGTTCTCGCCAATCGCCGGATGTTCATGACGAGTGTCCAGGCGGCGATCGCCCGCGCCGAGCGTGGCGAAAAGGGCTTTGCGGTGCTCTATCTCGATCTCGACTATTTCAAGGATGTGAACGATACGCTCGGCCATCCGGTCGGAGACGAACTCCTGTGTGCTGTGGCCGAACGCATTCGTAACGAAGCACGCGAATCAGACACTGTCGCGCGGTTCGGCGGCGATGAATTCGCCGTCATCGCAGCGATGAACAATGAGCCTGCTGACGCCGCGAACCTGGCTGAGAGATTGATCGAGGCGATTGACAAGCCATTCTCAATCCAGGGCAATGAGATTCATTGCGGTGTCAGCATCGGCATTGCGGTTTATGAACCGGCGACGCCTGACGCGGAGTCGCTTCTGTCTCACGCCGATGTCGCGCTTTACCGGGAGAAAGCGGAAGGGCGCGGCGGTTATCGGTTCTTTACGGATGAGATGGACAAGGACGTTAGAACGCGGGTGACCCTGATCACCGAGCTTCGCGAGGCAATCATCTCAGAGCAGTTCTTTCTGGAGTATCAACCCCAAATCGACATCAATGCCGAATGTATTGTCGGCGTCGAAGCTCTGGTTCGCTGGAATCATCCGGTGCGCGGACTCTTAGCACCGGACGAGTTCATACATGTGGCCGAAAGAGCCGGCATCATCGTAGCACTTGAGCGCTGGATCATGTTCGAAGCGTGCCGGCAATGCAAAGTATGGCTGGACGCCGGCGTCGCACCGCCTGTGGTCTCGGTCAACGTTTCAGGTGTGCAATTCAAACGCGCGCTCGACCTGGAGGGAGATGTCGCGGACGTTCTCCAAAGATCGGGGCTGCCGGCGGAACGGCTGGAGCTCGAATTGACCGAAACTGTCCTCATGGAGGCGTCGCGCGAGCACAACGATGTTGTTTTGCGGCTACGTCAGAACGGAATCAAGTTCGCAATCGACGACTTCGGCACAGGATACTCATCCCTCGACTATCTCCGCAGATTTCCGGTCGCCCGGATCAAGATTGCGCAGGACTTCGTGCGACAAATTTCGACCGACCCCGGCAGCTCGGCAATCGTAAGAGCCACCATTGGTCTTGCTCGTGAACTGAACATGGTCACGATTGCGGAGGGTGTTGAGACAAGCGAGCAACTTCAGTTGCTGAAGTCATGGGGATGCCAGCAGGTCCAAGGCTTCTACTATTCCAAGCCGCTCGACGCCGATGACCTCTTACCGCATCTGCTTCGCGGCAAGATCCTAAAGCCTAAAACAAATGCCGCACAGTCGGCGGCCTGATCGGATGCGCGCCACTATTTGGTGAACAGGTCATACACCCTCAGCGCGGCCGGCCCACCCAAAATCAGAAAGATCGTTGGCATGATGAGAACGATCATCGGAACGGTCATAAGCGCCGGCAACTTGTTGGCACGCTCCTCCAAATTCACCAATGCATCGTTACGCAAGTCCGCCGCGACGACACGCATGGCCTGAGCGAGCGGCGTTCCGTAGCGCATCGTCTGGGACAAGGTTGTCACAAGCGAGCGAACTGGCGGTAGATCTATCCGCTCGGCAAACTTTGCCAGCGCATCCTCGCTGTTGGGCAAAACTTTGAGGTCAGCTGCCGTATAAAGGAGCTCATCAGCGAGTGCGGGTTGCGACAGCTTCAGCTCAACGGCCACTCTTTCTATCCCATCCTCCAGAGCAAGACCCGCCTCAGCGCAGATGACCAGCAGATCGAGCGCGTCGGGAAGGCCCGCTGCGACGGCCACCGCACGAGCCTTGATCATGTCGAGCACAATGAGCTTCGGCAGGAACCAAGCGAACGCTCCCGCCACTCCGGCGACGAGCAGGGGCAATATCGGCGAGGCCCCCAACAAACCAATGCTGGGCCCGTATACGAGAATCGGAATGCCGAAACAGAGCACCGCAAGAACCCTTGATCCCAAGAACAACCCTTGCGCCGCGCCAGAGTGAATCCCAAACCGACCCAACTGACGAATGATCTCGCGTTGAACCACGGATAACGATGAGTTGCGCACCAGCTGCATGGCGGCGTCCCTCGCAGCACTTCTCAGAGAAGGCATGGTCGACCGGGCAACGAATTCAACCCGCCCGGCCGTAAGCTCACGCCGCACGCGCAAACCGGAAACGATAAGAATCACGCCGCCAACGACCAGGGTCAAGGCGCCGATGATCAGGGGCCAGTTGGAATCCGTCGAGAATATAGCGTGAGAATTCATGTCCATCGAAATTCCAGCCCTCTATTGAGGCCGCGTCACACTTCGCATCATCTGGCGAATCACAAAGAACGCGAGCAAGAGCAGTCCCATTGCGACGCCAGCAATAATGTTGCCGCGCGGATCGGTGACCAGCGGCACAAGATAACCCGGCTGCATGATCGTTAGAACAATGATGATAAGGAATGGGAGGCATCCGAGCACCAGTGCCGTCATTCGCACCTCAGCTGTTACCGCTTTTGCCTTAAGTCTGCCGGCGCGTTTTCTGCGAATGATGTCACTGAGGATCTCGAGCGTTACGGCTAGGTTGCCGCCGGTAGTGCGCTGAAGCGAGGCGGCGACCGAAAAATAGCGAAAGTCATCAAGCCCGATTCGCTCTGCGGTGAGGCGAAGTGCATCCTCGAAGGGGATGCCGATATCCATTTGATTCGCAAGCTCGGCAAACGCCAAATTGACAGGGTGTGTCGCCTCATTCGCGAGAGTCCGTATCGTCGCGGAGACCGGAAGTCCGGCGCGCAACATGCGCACAATCATGTCGACCGCATCGGGAAAGAGGTCGACGAACTGCCGGTCGATCCTCGCTTGCTCGATGCGCATTAGGACTTGAGGAACGAGGAAGAACGCGACAAGGCCCAGTCCGAGACCGATTAAGTTGGAGGGGCCTGGAATCCAGAATGTCGCCAACCACGCGCTTGCCATAGCCACTATAGCAATAGCAAGAAGCGTTATGCCGCTTGAATGTAACTTCCATCTCTGTTTCATGCCGAAGCCAAATATAGCGCGGATCACGCGGTCCGCCTCGGCCTTGGTGCGCGATCGCCCGGCGACGAGATTCTCGCGGGCGAGCGAGGCCGGCATCAGCGCCACCAGATCTAGCCGTCGCTCCATGTTGCGATTGGCCGAACGGCTCACCACAAAGGCGCCTGCTATGGTGCCGATCCCAATCAAAGTCAGTAGAAGTATGGCAATGGTCAGGAACATGATCAGTCTGCAGCCGGGCTCGGTCCGCCCAGCGCTGCGAGAAACGCTGAGCCGAGGCCGAAATATTCCAAGCGCGCGAGGAAATGCGGCCGCCCGCCGTGAGCCTCGAATGTCCCGCGCAGCGTCCCGTCCGAATTCTCGCCCGTGTAGTGATAAGAAAACAGATTTCTGAGGAGAACTGTCTCCTCTTCGAGTCCCGCAAGCTCAGTGACCTCAGTAACGCGCCGCACGCCATCGCGCATACGTTCGGTTTGGATGACCAGATCGAGCGCGCTGACGATCTGTCCGCGAATGGCGCGCATCGGCAGATTGGCATTCGCCATAAGGATCATGTTCTCGATTCTCGCCAAAGCGTCGCGCGAGGAGTTGGCGTGAACCGTCGACATCGAGCCGTTGTGACCGGTATTCATGGCCTGCATCATGTCGAAGGCTTCGGATCCGCGTACCTCTCCAACGATAATGCGATCCGGACGCATGCGCAGCGCATTGCGAACCAGATCCCGTTGCGAGATTTGTCCTTGTCCTTCGATGTTTGAAGGCCTGGTCTCAAGCTGAATCACATGGGGCTGCTGCAGCTGAAGCTCGGCGGCGTCCTCGATAGTGATGATACGCTCGGCTTTATCGATCATGCTGGACAGCGCGTCGAGCATCGTCGTTTTCCCGGATCCGGTGCCGCCGGAGATAATAATGTTGAGCCGCGCCCGCGCCGCGATCTCCAAGGCGCGGGCCATCTCTTGAGACAGAGTCCCAAGCTGGACGAATTTGGAGAAGGTCAGTGCGACGTGAGAGAACTTCCGAATCGAGATGCATGGGCCCTTAAGGCTCAAAGGCGGTATGACGACATTGACGCGGCTACCATCGGCAAGTCTTGCATCGAGCATGGGGCTCGACTCATCGATTCGCCGGCCGACAAACGACGCAATTCGCTGCGCAACGTGTAGGACATGTGCGTTGTTGCGAAAATGAAGTTTTGTTAGTTGGAGCTTTCCCGATCGTTCGACATAGACCTTGCTGGGTCCATTGACGAGGATATCTGCGATCGTGTCGTCCCTCAGTAGGGGCTCCAAGGGGCCCAGCCCGATCATATCGTCGACAATCTCCGAGGCGAGATCCAGTTGCTCATTGTGATTGAGAAGCTGTTTCTTCTCGTTCGCAATCTCCGTGATCAACTGATAGACGCGATTAGTCAGCACGTCCTGACTCATTTTGACGGCAACGCTCGGCTCGATCCGGATCAGCACTTGGTCTCGAATGAGGCTGATCGCGCTTGGCGTGTCCGCGATGGGACGCAGATCGGATCTTTGTGTCAGCTCGACAGGAACGTCATTAGCGATGGCCTCACCCGGCGGCGGGCCGATCTGATTCTTCTTTCCGAAGCCAAAGATCGTCATCCGAACAGCCGGCCAAGCAATGTTCGCGCCTCCTGGGGAGCCGCGCCTACTAGATCACGAAACACCGGCGCCAACGCTCGCGTCAGGCTTTCGCACTTTGCAATTTCGCCGACACCCAAGCCTGAGCTGAGCTCGATTTCCCGCTCAAACGGGACGGTGACGTCGGGCGCTTCGCCGGCTGCCTTAACGAATTGATCTATCGGTAGGCTGCCGCGAGCACCGAGCTTATTGAGAATATGGATTGTTGAGCGATCCGGCGTGTTCGGTCCGATCAGCTTACGCCACCGCGCGACATCGCGCGCTGAGACCAGTCGTCCATCGCTTACGAGCAGGCAGACGCTCGGTAAGTGAAGCACGCGCGTTAGTTGCGCGGCCAATGCGCCCGGCACGTCGACAAATACATACCGGTAGCGGCGCAGCAGGTTGGTCAACAGATTGAGGACCGCGTCCTCCCCAAAAGGAACGACGTCGACAAAGGATTCCAGTGACGCCAAGAGGTCCAGGCGAGGCGAGGCGTGAATTACGCCACGTTCCAGAAAGAGATCGTCGACCCGTTCCGGATGTTCCAGAGCTTCGCGCAGGGCATGAGACGGAACAGCATTGAGCTGAAGTGCCGCATCACCCGAATAGGCATCGAGATCGATCAAGAGAATCCGGCGGTCGCGCTCCGTGGCCAAATGCCATGCGCAGCGCCCGACGATCGTTGTGGCACCCACGCCCCCCCGCACGCCCAACGTCAGAACAAGCTTGCCGGTTCGAGGTGCGCTCTTGCCGGGTTCGCCGGTCAGAATGGAGCCACAGGCACGCGCGACAAGGTTTCTCACAAGCGGCTTGAAGAAATACTCGACGACGCCGGCCTCCTTCAGATCACGGTAGAGACCGATGTCATTGCTATCGCCTATGACAATGAGACCGGTAGTCGGCTCGCACACGTTGGCCAATTCTTTGATCTTGGCGAGCGGATCGCCTACTGCGCCGACGTCAACGATCAGAAGGCGCGGCGACACTCGACGTGCGAGTTCACTTACTGCGGCATTTATCCCGCCATTCAGGAATGTAACGTCGGTGATGTTGAGGTCAGCGAGACTTTGACGAATGACGCCTTCAGAGTCGCGATCCTGGGCGAACACGAGAGCGCCCGTTGAGGCGTCCGGCGCTGGCGCAGCTGAGGCCTGAGTGCGTACCTGGATCTCGTTCGACGGTAAGCTCATTGGCTTGCTCCGGTCGTGATCGCCGGCACCATGGTCGCGGAAGTTCCTCCCTGCTTTAACTCCTTGACCCTGCCTTGCTTATAAGCTTCCACCGCAAGCGCCTCGCGCGCGCCATCGCCAAAGCCGAGCACCTTGCCAGTGGTGAGGTCGATTGGATCAGCTACCATATTCTTCAGATTGAGCGCATTCGTGCAGCCGAGGTAGACCGACGAGCCGTTGCTGTGGCCCGCGGAAGGTCCGGCCCATGGCGGGCACAAGTCCGCCAGCTTTGACGTCTCGGCAGGTCCCGTCGCACACCCCACAACGCCGAAACACACTGCACAAACTGCTATGAGCAGCATCGCATCATATGGCGATCGCATCTTCATCACTCCAACATGAAGCCCGCGGGCCCTACCAAATGCGGTTGATTGGTCGCAGACGTCCGGGCTCTGACGCCCTTGGCAGGCGCCGCCAATTTGCCAAGCAGAATTTGTTCAAGGTCGCTTGCAGCGGTCAGCCCCTCGCTTGGCAGGTGCGCATCTGCCGTACGCGACACCGGGTGAACGATGTAGGGCGTCACGATAATAACGAGCTCGCTTTCGTTGCGCTGAAAGCTCGTTGAGCGAAACAGCGCACCTAGAACCGGAACGTCGCCGAGCCCCGGCATGTTACGCACATCGTTTGACATGTTGTTGAGAAACAGTCCGGCGATGGCAAAGCTCTGTCCGCTCGCAAGCTCGACGGTGGTTTCTGCCCGGCGAACAGCAACTCCGGGAACCTTGACGTTTCCGATCGTAACGGCGCCCTGATTCGAAAGCTCGCTAACCTCCGGACGCACCTTGACGCTGATATGATTGGCGTCCATCACCGTGGGCGTGAAGTCGACGCTGACCCCGAAGCTCTTCCACTCGATCGTGACTTGATCAAGACCCTGCGCCACCGGAACGGGAAATTCTCCGCCCGCGAGAAAGCTCGCCGACTCCCCCGAAACCGCCGTCAGGTTCGGCTGAGCAAGAACACTGACCAAGCCTTCGCTCTGAAGCGCATCGACCAAGGCGGAGATGTTGACTGTCCCGGCGTTGTTTTTATAGCCGAACCCGACTGAGTTCAGACCCGATGACGTGGAGTCGCGGGCAAAATTGCCGAATGAGCTGCTCGACACGCCGGTGACCGAATTCGCGACCGCCGCGAGTGGTGCGCGGCCCGTCAGCAAACCGACTGCAAAGTTGCCGTCGTTGAAGAGTGCATTCCAATTGAACCCGAACTGTTTGTCGACTTGCCTTGAGACCTCGGCGACTCGGACCTGCAGGTTGACTTGTGTCGGTTCGCGGACGCCAACGTTAAATGCCAATTTTTCTTGATCGGTAAGAAATTGGCGCGCGGTCTCCTTGACAGCGTGTGCCTGCGCCGGCGTCGCGACATTGCCGGAAACGGCAAGCCCGTCGGGCGTGCTCGATACCATGACGTTCGCCGAGGGCACTTGTCCCCGAATTGCCTTGCCGATCGCATGACGGCCGCGTTGTACATCGACGCCGTAAGTGACGACTGAGCCGCTTCGCAGGAGCGCATAGACGGTGGTCGAACCCGGCTTCTTTGCATAGATCAAAACGCGCGTTGGCTCAGGAACCTGGATGTCGGCAATTTCAGGATTGGAGACGAATACCGTTCTTGCGGGTCCCGGGAGAACGATCAATTGCGCCTTGTCGACTTCGAGCACGATCAATTCTCGGCGTACCGTTGCATGCGTTGCCGCCGACGCGGCCGCGAATGCCGGCATCGTCATCACCGCCGGCATCACAAGCAAAAGCATCTTATAGCAGGCGTGCGCCCACGAATTACCGGCCGTCGATCTTTGCGCCATGTATCACCTGAACCGGAGCTCCGCTCCATTGATCGTTTTCCGTCGCGACCCCGATCGACGGGCCCTGCCCCAACGTCCCGAGCGCGGGCGACACGTCGGATGCCCACACTGCAGAGATTCCTGAGGTCGCCGCCGTACCGCTGTCCTCGAGCGGACGCAACGCAATGGCGACATTGCCGAGTTCGGCCGCGACAAGAAGTTTTTCGGCGTCGAGTTCCGAAACCTCCAACGTGATTGTCTTTGGAGTGTCTCCGGAAGTCGTGCTAAGTCGGGCTGGCGAACTCGATGTCCCGCTCATTTTCTGATCAACCGCGATGAGACGCAAATCGTGCAGCACGGTTTCGCCGACGATTTGATGTGCTGGATTCGTCGCTGCATCGTTGAAGCGTTGCGTCAAAATAATGTCGACGCGATCGCCTGGCAGGAGCAACCCCGCGAAACTCTGCTGCGCGCTGACTGTGATCGTTACCGCACGCATATTCGGCGCGAGCACGGCTGCAAGAAACCCGCGCTCCTGCGGCTTGACGAGCGCCGTCGCCACAAGCGGCTCGCCCTCGCTGAAGTCGCGCCGCGCAACCGCGCCGACATAACTCGCTTCCGAATCCCGACCGCGCGCGAGATAGCCTGTTAAGACGTCACTCGATGCGACTTCTTTCCAGCGCATATCTTCTGCGCGGAGCAGAAGGCCGGTCCTGATCTGATGAGTTGCCACGAGAATGGCGCCCTGTTTTACCGGCGCGCTGCCCGAAGTAACAGACGATCCCGGAGGTTGCGCAATCCAGATCCCGGAAAACACGAGACCGGACAGCAAGGCTAGAACGCCTACGACAAGCAGGATGTTGCGGAGACGCATCGCGTAACCTCGATTAAACTGTAAGCAACGACGCCACCGAGCACGGCGAGCGCGTAAGGCATCGGCTCGCCCGCCAAGATCTTGACCGCCTCAGCATGAAGCAGACGACAGCCAATGGTTCTGGAAGCTACCGTTAAATCAGCAAGTGGCTGCCGCATGGAGCTGGTCGACAGCTTGGCGCGCGCAAGCAAATAGCAGCAGCTCACAAATCCGCCGGCCAGAACCACGCACAAAATGAGCAGCGCTAACCGATCTGGCGCCGCGAGCAGTGTCACTGCAGCGATCAGCTTCGCATCACCGCCACCGAAAAGCGCGAGATTGGAAAGAACAATGAGGACCAGAAACACGGTGAACGCCACAACGACACTTGTCCAGGCCGCGGGTCCGGCGGCGGCAAATCGAAGCGCGGCAGCTGCGCCAGCGATCAGCAGCACATATCCGTTGGGAATGATGCGCATCCTCAAGTCAATGACGGTAGCGCCTAGCAAGCCCGCCATGACGATGCTCCATGCGATTGCGGTAATTGGCGATACGTGCATCTTCGCGGGCTTTCTTTGCTAGTGCGCAAAGCGTGTCGACGGGCAGGTCCGCTGCTCAGCGCGAACGTCCTCTTTCGGCAACGCGCAACGCCGGCGGATCCTCGTAAGACCCGCGGCGAGCACCCGCCCAAGCACCCGAAGATCTCGCGCGTAATACCGCCAAGGCGCCCACCGCTTATTTCACTGCAGCTTGGTGGCGATGTTGCCAAAGACGGTATTGAGCTGGCCCCCGACCAGGGTGACCGCGCCGATAATTGCCAGCGCGATAAGAGAGGCCAACAGCCCGTACTCAATCGCGGTGACGCCGCGCTCGGACTTGATCGAGAACAGCTTTGCAAATTGGACAGCAAGATCACGCATGTCTGTCTCCTTATTACTTTGTTCTATTTCCTGCCAACATTCGTTTCCGAACAACTTTCCGGTATTACTTGCTTCGACCGGAATTTCGCTTCTTCCTTTTCGACCGTTTTTGTTAATAATTCGATACTAGATGTAGTATTCCTAGAACTGATCCTTTGTTAAACCAAGAAAACGGCGGTTTCTCATGTATTATGGACCCATCTATAAGCGTTATTACTTAGTTCTATTTACTGCACTATTGTGCGGCTCGCTCGCGATCTCGGGCTGCGCCACGGGTTCCGGCAGCACAAGAGACTCAACCGCGCGGCTTGATCAATCCGAGGCCGCCTCATCGCTTCGACTCGCCCGCGCGACGCGCGCAGCCGGCGACCTTGCCTCCGCGATCAATCTTTATCGCAACGTCGTCGCGCTAAAGCCGAAAGATGCCGCTGTGCTCGTGGAGCTCGGAGATACGCTCACCGAGGCTGGATCACTCGATGATGCGATCGGCGTATACGGCCGTGTGAGTGAGGATTCGCCGGAGAGGCTCGGCGCGCTCATTGGTCTTTCGAGCGTGTATTTACGGCTCAATGAGCCGAGCAAGGCACTGGACGATGCAAATCTTGCAGGCGCCATCGCGCCAGGCGACATCCGCGTCTTGAACCGGCGTGGCGTTGCACTCGACAAACTTTTGCGTCACAGCGAAGCCCAAGAGTGCTATCGCGCTATCCTGGTAAGCAAGCCGCGCAGCGTGTCGGCCCGAAACAATTTGGCGCTTTCGCTGGCGCTCACCAGGCAATTCGGCGAAGCCATCACCATCTTGACACCGATGGCTCGCTCTTCCGACGCCTCGCCGCAAATTCGCCAAAACTTGGCCTTCATATACGGGCTTAAGGGTGACAATGAGAACGCCGCAGCCTTGAGCCGGATGGATTTGAGCCCTGACAAAGTGCAGGCCAATTTGCGCTTCTTCGACTATGCTCGCGACCGAAAATTACAATAGCCATCTCTCCCGTTTCACACGATTGCACTACGGTGTTTGCACCGGAAAGCACGCCATGGATTTGAGAGTGATGCTGGACGAGCCGTTCCACGGCAATGTCAGGCCCAGAGCCAGGCTCGCCGTAACCTTATTGCCGCAAGCCGCTGAGGTGACGGTGAAGACAGTCGGCTGAAGCACCATGCCGCCTGCCCGATCAACCGCGTAGGCCTTGATGTCCGCCGTGGTGCCGCATTTGATGGCATCGATCGCGCCGCACCGAGCAGCGGCTTCGGCCGCACTATCGAGGGTTGCTTGCGTCCAGATAGCTCGGCCCGCGTCGATGATGCCGAGTACAATCACCAGCACGACAGGCAAGAGCAGCGCGTATTCTATGGCAATAACGCCCCATTCGCCGCCGAAGCCTCGAGCTGCGACGAACTTCAAGCGCGACCTTTGCCACGACCTAATTTTCAATTCAGCCTCAGCACCGATTTGCCTTTGAGCACGAGCGGCGAGGGAAGCCCTGGAAACTGTAGAATTGGTTGATGAGTAAGCGCCGCGTCGACCTCGACATATTGCCCCGGGAAGTCCCCGCCCGGACACGTAGCGCTGCAGCTTGTGATGCTAATGCCGTTCGCCTGCGGACAGCCACAGAAGGTTTGCGGCGCCGGCGTTGCCGTAACTCCCGAGGCCCCCGTGGCGCTAAGCACCGCAGCCTCAATCCCGATCAAATTCCATCCATTCTTCGCGGCATAAAGTGCGCCTGCCTCGGCCGCGCTCTGCACTTGCAGGGCTTCATAGGATGCGATCCCCACCTCGACCACTCCGATGAGGAGAAGCACGAGGAGTGGTGCCAAGATAGCGAATTCGATCGCCGCAACGCCCGTTTGTGCTGTTCGCAAATGCCTTTGCCATGCGCCCCATATTGCCATGTTCATTGCTCCACCTCACTCGACGAGCTGGCTCGAAGTTCCGCCGATTGGTTTGACGCCGGTGCCAGCGCAGTCGTGATCGAGATAAACATTGTTCGCGAAGTAGATGATGCGGGCGATGATCTGCGTGCATTTGACACCCGGAGAGAAATTGTTGCTGAAATTCAGGATTTGATTTGGGAAATAGATCGCTCCTGTGATATTGACGACTACGTTGTTGCTGAACGTGTGTTGCGTCCACTTAGACGCGGTTCTGAGGCCGAAAAGCGCAATGCCGGCGTAGTTGCCAGTCGACGGAGCGGTAATGTCGACAACAGCGTTGTTGCTGATACTGACGGCGTAATCTCCATTGACGACCAGTGTCACACCCGCCGGGGCGCTGACTTCTCACATTTCCTGAAACGACAAGCTGTTGGTCGACGTAGTAGGTGCCGGCGCTCAGCGTGACGACGGAACTGTTGGAAAAGATGAAGCCGCTGCAAAAATGCCCGGGATGAAAGTCACCACCTGGCTGCCATAGATGTTGCCGGTCTGGGCGGTGCAGGATCCGGCGGACTGGACCTGCACATTGGCATATGGATCAGCAAGCACCGGCGCCTGCTGCACGTTCGGGCTTCCATTGAGCGAGGCGTGGTTATAAAGGGTCCAGCCGCCATGGACGGACACCGGCCCATTGATCAGGGCATTGTTCGTCATAAAGAGGGCGCTGCTGGAGCTTGAGTTGACTCCGACGCCACAGGTCGAATTGATGATCGCCGTGTTGTTATAGAGCGCGATGGCTCCGAATGCCGTTGGATCGAGCGCCAGCACGCAATAAAGGCCAGATCCGCCCACTTGCGCCACGGCGCGCGCACGCACATCGACGCTACTGAATTGAAAGAGCTGCATGAGACTCACGGCCTGGGGTTGCTTGATGACAACCTCGACGGATGCTGCATCGCCAATGTGAGAACCCGAAAGCGGCGGGTGATTAACAGCCACAACGGTGCCATTTAGTCCGTTCGTGAAGCCGGCTTCGCTCGCCGCGGCCTGTGCCTCAACAGTCAAATCAGACGGAGAGCCGGTGCCCAGCGCGATTGCGCCGCCGAACGCGGCAGCGTCCGCAGCGGACTGCATATGTCGATGTTTGACAAGCAGAAAGACCACCTCGGTTCCAAGCGCGGCAAAGCCGATTACCGCGATCATGACAACGGCAATGAGAACGGCAACACTGCCCTCTTGCGAGGCCATGTTCTTATTGAACCGATGGAGCCTTGCTAACACTCGATGCTCCCGGAGTGCCGTGCCGCGTTGAACATCGACAAAGACGTTCAAGACATGGCGCAATTTCGTTGAGCGGCGGCTATCGATCATTCATGCCGGACTAGCGCCTGAACACTCAGGCAGACTCTGATGAATACCGACTAAATGTACGTAATGATACGTACACGTATATTATGCGCGGCGTTGAGCGACTTATCGCGTCTGCGCGAATTTCATGGCGAATTCTTCTGCCATATATTCAGCAATTCAAAACCCAACCATGCAACTTTTCATGATCCGCCCGTCAGATCGCGCGTTCAATCGCGTTCGCTCGGGCGGCGCAAAGCGATGCCCAAAGCTTGACGATAGAGGATGCCGTTGTCATGCGCGTGAGCGTTAAAAACACGACACTCAAGATAATGGCAGGCGCTGGGGAAAATCTGTCGCGTCTGGTCCGCGAAGAAGAAGCGGTAATTCGTAATTACGCTCGCCAGGTCAAGTGGCCGCACAAGTCGGTGACTATGTTTGTCTGCGACGACTTTCAACTACACGTTTCGGAAATCGAAGAGGCGACGATGACATCGCTCGCCGCAGACGACATTGACCACAGGCCGATTATCAACGTTTACAGCGGGACCGAACTGGCCGACTGCATGGTCTTTATCAACCGCCTCGTTCTCGAACGGGAAGGCATCTGGGATGATCCTGTCGCTTTGCGCGCTCTGCTGGCGCACGAGCACGGCCACGCCTTGGCCGAGAACGAAACCGTGCACGCAGCCCGCTCGCTCTCAGTGCAGGTCATCACCGAGTGTGAGCAGAAGAACAAAGCAGTTATCGGAATGTTGCGTCTTCTTGCCAATCATCTGTGTGTTCGCGCGCCTCATGAGGTGTTCGCGCGTGAGATCGCGATCCGAGCAGGCTTTGGTGACTCCTTGTTGCATCTCAACAGGACCGCGGTGGAGAGAGCCAGCTTGCGCGTCTCCAAGCGAAAATCGCTCGCACTAGGTCTCGACAAGCAAGTGGCAGACAGTAAGCTTTCAGCCGCAGAAAGGCTGGCGCTACTGCTGGTTGGGGATTTGCACGCGCTGTCAGAATCTGCGCTCGAAACGGCGCCTCTTCTGCGCGCCAAGCATCGGCAGGCGGCAGAAGCACTCGAAACCGCGTTAATCAGTGGCGTGCTGTCTCACCTCGATCCCGCTGCGCTCGGGCTCTACAGGAATTTCCGAGATCACTATCTGCAATTGAGGCCCGATCTGCCGCCGGAGGAAACTCAACACTGGTGCATCACCGCACTTGATCTTCTCCGTGAAACGCTTCGGGAAACGGATTTGCGTGTTCGCCTCATGTTAGTTCGGGCCCAATCAAACGGCGAATCACATCGCTATTTCCCCAGGAAGCGGGGAATCAGGACGCGTCGTTCCCCTAAATATCGTGGTGACGCGCCATGAGGCTTGTACCGCCGTTTCACCTACCCCGACGAAGGCGTCGTTGTTCTAGGGGGCCAGCGGCGTGCGCGGTTGCCGGAATCAATCTCGTTTACATCGGCGTCAGGCCGCATCTTGCATGGGGCGACACAGACGAATTGCCGCGTGGCACCGCTCGCTCCCTGGGTGTCGCCAGTGCCGGGGTCGACGAATGAATTCTTATGTCTATGCTATCACTGACCGGCCTGAGGCGGCCTTGCCGGGTCAATTGGGCCTCGACAACGCCGAACTTTGCCAAGTCGTGTGGTGCGAGATCTGCGCCGTCGTTAGCACGCACGCTAGCATGCATGTCGCGGCAACTGCCAGCCAAGCATGGCGGCACGAACAAGTCGTCGAAGCGCTCATGAAAACGCGCGCAGTACTTCCGGCGCGGTTCGGAAACATGTTCGCGTCCACGCACTCGATCGGTAGCATGTTGCAACGGGCCTATCCCCAGTTCACGCAAGATATCGAGAGTGTGCGCGGCCACGTCGAGATTGGTGTGCGGTTTCTGGCCGCCGCTGAGCATCAGTCGGGCGGTGCTCCAACGCTCGTCCTGTCGAGCGGTATCGAAAGGCCGGGGCTGGCGCCGGGCAGCGCGTATCTCCAAGCAAAACTGACGCGGGAGCGCGCGCTTCGCTGTCAACGCAAGGTGGAGCTGGAGATGGTTCGGGAGGTCTATACCACCCTTGCTGGTCACGCAACCGCAGGGCGATTCGGTGTCGAAGCGGCCAATCAGCAAGGAATTTCGGCGGCATTTCTTGTGCCGCGCGATCATTTCGAACCATTCCGGGCGATCGTCGGCGCGATAGCGGATGCCCATTCGGAGCTTGCGCTGCTCTGTACCGGCCCGTGGCCGCCCTATTCTTTTGTCGGTGCCGACGCCGCGCGACCATCGTGCAAAATGGAAGAAATCATTCTTTGATATGCGGATCATCGTGTAGAACGAGATTCAGCAGCGCTTTGTGGACGTGTATCTTACCGTTATAGCTGATGAGGCCCATTTTCCGGAATTTGTTCATGAAGAAGCTGACGCGTGATCGCGTCGTTCCGATCAGCTTCGCGAGCGTTTCCTGACTGACATTTGCGCTGATCGGCTCTGGCCTATCTTCGGTGCCGTAATTCGCCAATAAGAGCAAAGCTCTTGCCAGCCGCTTTTCGCTCGAATTGAAAAGCTGGTCGACGAGGTCGGATTCGATCCAAATCTTGCGCGCTAAAATATGCGAAATGAACATACCGGAGAACGCAGGCTCGCTGAGAAGCACCCGAGCAGCGAGTTCCTTGTCGATCCGCATGATCTCGCAATCCGAGAGCGCCGCCGCCGTCTTAGCGCGACGTTGCTGTCCGTCCAGGCATCCTTCACCGAAAAATTCGTCCGCACCAAGGATTGCGAGCACAGCCTCCTTGCCTTGCTCGGAGAGAACCGTGAGCTTGACCGTGCCTTTCTGAATGTAGAAGACAGCGTCAGCGACATCGCCTTGCGAAAAGATCGTTTGACCCGTTTGGTACTTGACAAGCGTTCTGCCGGGTCCAGCCCCAGCCAAAAACGTCTTGGGATCAAAATCTGCTTCGTGCAAAGCCTTGGCGCACATGTCACCTGCCTCTTCGCAGTCTCCGGTCAGTTACCGCGGGCCCACTCAAAGACGAAGAACCGTAAGATGGCCAAACCGTAGTGAATTACCACGATCCAACAAGACGCCTGGAAATGAATCTCGCAATCCCAACTTGGCGACCAACCGAGTCTTATCTCTCGTCACTTCCGAAGTCTAGATCAATGTCAGGCATCAGACATTTGTTTTGCGGAAAACTCCAACAAAGCGCAACATTTCGTTTCAGGGACCCAGAATCCATTTGGAAAAATGGTGTCAAGAGCGGCTCGCCTGCGGAGGAGGGATCCGAGGGCGAGATGACGCTTGCGGCCGGCGATCTTCTTGCTGGCGTCAAGCGCCACGTTTTAGCCGGCGGCGCCTTGACGGATTGGTTGTCAACAACGCCCGCGCTCGGACTGGCCTGGCGCCCAGTTCGAGAGCGCTCTCTCTTGGACGGCAGCACAAACAACGACGCGCGCCCCGGAATAGCCAATTCACAATCGAATTCAATAGAGCACCCCACCAGCCGTGTCTGTTAGCGGCCGCACCCTGGTTTGCACATCACCGAGATCAACCATTGATACGCGAACGCGACCATGACGCCGCAGTACAAGAACCATAGCGCTCTTGCTCAATCTCGAAGCTGAAAGAACTTTGTCGGTCTGTTCGTTGCGGGCACGCAACGCAATCAGACCGATCCACCATCTCCGGTCCAATCTGCCGGATTGACGCCTCCCCTCCGGGACCACGAATTTCCTTCGCACCGGTTTAGAACTGCGGCCAACGCATCGGCACGAGTGTAACTCCACGGCTGATTCTCGGCAGAGATCATCGACAACGAACGCGCGGCGCGCTCTGCGTTAGTATTTGTACGTACGCTTTTCTAAGTCACCCAAACCGGATCGTACTGCTCATGTTTACTCATTACATGCATACCGTGAGCGACGCCGACGACAATCCATCGGAAGCGTCCGCGTTGTCACCCAGGATGAATGATCCGACTTGATCTTGATTGCATCCATGTTACGGCGCGAAGCGACTCTGGTGCGACACGAGCACGAATGATGGCGATTAGCGAAAGAGCTACCGGACGGGCCTTTGCGCTGTGCGCGATCTTGCCAAGCGAGATTCCTCGCAGTGTCTACATCAAGGCGATGGTGCGACTATGAGAGATGGCGCAGGACGGCGAGAATTGATGCTTATGCGCAGCAAGGCTGGTGTCCTCGTAATTGCGCTGTGCGCGATTTCTTGCGGCTTGGCATCTGCCGCGCTGGCTTCGCCAGCACCCACCGATCTCACCGCTCTCTCAATCGATCAGCTGATGGATCTTCGGGTGACAAGCGTATCGAAGAAGCCGGAAAGGTTCGGCGATTCCGCGGCGGCAATTACCGTGATCACGCAGGATGACATACGCCGCTCGGGCGTGACATCGATACCGGAGCTGTTGCGCATGGTGCCCGGCCTCGATGTGGCGCAGATAAACTCCAGTACGTGGGCGATTTCGGCACGCGGCTTCAACAGCAACTTCTCGACAAAGCTGCTCGTTCTTATCGACGGCCGCTCCGTCTATCACCTAGCTTCCGGCGTCTATTGGGACGTTCAGGACTTGATACTCGAAGATATCGCGCGGATTGAGGTCATCCGAGGCCCTGCCGGAGCACTCTACGGCGCCAACGCCGTCAACGGCGTCATCAATATCATCACGAAGAGCTCCAAGGATACGCAAGGCACGCTGCTGACCGCGGGTGGAGGGAATTTGCAACCCGGCGCAGTGTCAGCACGCTATGGCGGAAAACTCGGCGACAATGGCTTCTTTAGGATCTATGCCAAGGGCTTCCGTAACGACAGCTTCGTCACCCCAGCCGGCACGAATGCGCGCGATTCCTGGAGCCAGATTCGCACCGGCTTCCGGATGGACTGGGCGCCCAGCGCCGCCGAACTCGCTGATGGCAGTCGGCGCGTATTACGACGAAACCGGCGACCAGAACCTGTCAATCATAAGCCTGACGCCGCCGAGCACGGTGACAATGAACGTCAACCAGGACGCGAGCGGTGAGTACGGCCTGTTGCGCTGGCAGCACGAGTTGTCGAAGAGGTCGAATACGACATTGCAGGTCTACTACGATCGCACGGATCGCGACTGGCAGGCCCTTTCTCGGCTTGTCACGACGACCTATGACATCGATTTCCAACAGCGTTTTGGTTGGGGCGCCAACCACGATATCGTCTGGGGCGCGGGCTACCGCAATGTTACGGGAATAAACACCAACAGCGCCAGCCTCGCGCTCATACCAAGTCGCGGAAATGATCAGATCTACAGTCTGTTTGCGCAGGATGAAATCACTTTGCGCGACGATCTTCATCTCACGGTCGGCTCAAAATTCGAGCACAACAGTTACACCGGATTTGAATACCAGCCGAGCTTGGCGCTGTCGTGGCGTCTAGCCCACAGCCAAACGCTCTGGGCCTCCCTGTCGCGCGTGGTACGCACACCATCCTTTGTGGAACGCTCTTTATTCGAAGACGTCGCTGCACTGCCCAATCCGGTGGTCGGTGCGCCGCCTCTCGTGGTCCAGATCTCAGGCAATCCCGCGCTGAAGTCCGAGCGAGGGATCTCGTGGGAGCTTGGTTATCGCGGCGAGCTGTCGCCCGCGCTAAGCCTCGATGTCGTAGGCTTCTACACACACTATACCCGACTTTCTTCTGTGGAGACCCAAGTACCGTTTTTGGTGCTCCAACCGCCCGTACACCTTGTCCTGCCCAGTCAGTTCGACAACCTCATGCACGGTGACACTTTCGGCGTCGAACTGTCAGCCAAGTGGCAAGTCACGCCAATTTGGCGGCTTGCAGCCAGCTACACATGGCTCGGAATCGGATTGCATCTGGATCCGACTAGCAACAGCGAACCTGACAGAGTGAGCACTGAAGGATCGGCGCCCGATCATCAAACGCAACTCCACTCCTATCTGAATCTAACTCCAAATCTCGAGTTCGATTCAGCGCTCTACTATGTCGACAGTCTGCCGAACGGCGGCGCCCCTGCCTATACACGCTTGGATGTGCGTCTCGGCTGGCGGCCGAGCCAGAGATTTGAGCTCAGCATTTCCGGCCAGAATTTGGCGCAGCCACACCACATCGAGTTCACGACCGGGTCCACTCTCTTCGTTCCAAGTGAGGTTCCGCGCAGCATTTCTATCAAGGCCACGGTGCGGCTTTGAGTTATGGTGAATCGATCCGCGTTTTGCATTCGGCGAGAGCAAGAACGAACCGCCTAAAGTATCGCGCTCGGGCCGTACTCTACGCGCTCGCGGTGATCGTTTCCCTCCAGCCAGCCAGGGCGCAATCACCAACCGAGTATCAGGTCGAAGTCGCATTTCTCTACAACTTCACCAGATTTGTTGAATGGCCGCCGGGCCCAATCACTAACAAGGCACGGTTCTGTATCATCGGCGATGATCGGTTCACCATCAACATGAATGCATTGGCCGGCAAGGAGATCGGCAATCGGGTTATCGAAGTGAGGGACATCGCGTCACCGTCCGAAGCACGAAGCTGCCAGATCCTATTTGTCGCGGCATCGGAAGCGCCCAACCTCAGACCAGATACTGGATGCGGCTCACGGAGGCGCGGTTCTCACAATCGGCAATACGCTTGGGTTCGCGCAGCGCGGCGTCATCATCAATTTCTATCTGGAAGACCAGAAGGTTCGCTTCGAGATCAACGTCGACGCGGCTAAGCGGGAGAAGCTTACAATTAGCTCGCAACTATTGAAACTTGCCAGGATTGTGACCGACCGGAGTGACTGACGAAAATTCGCGTTTCAGGATCTGCCCATTGGGCGAAAGTTGCTGTTGGTCGGCCTGATCAACTCGGGTTTGGCGCTGGTCTTCCTTGTTGGCATATTGATTACCCACGAGACCATGGAGTGGCGTGGCCGGATCGTGTCTGAATTCAAAACCTACGCGACGATTATTGGAACCAACGCGGCCCCGACATTGGTCTTCGACGATGCAGAAGCTGCCACTGCCACACTCGCCGCGCTTGACGCAACGCCCAGCGTCATTTCGGGCGCCATTTACAACAAAAGCGATCAGCTATTCGCCACCTATGGGGCGCGCGCCGGATTGGCAGAGCGGATTTCATCCGATTTAAGTAAGGGAGTAAGTCGCTTCACGCTTAACAGCTTCACATTTTCGGCGCCAATCGTTTTCAAGAATGAGCGGATTGGAACCATCTATTTGCGATCGGATCTTGCCGCCTTCTACGGAGATCTTTTGGCCGGCAGCGCACTCATCCTGGGCGCGGCGATTGCAACTTTCGTAGCCTCTGCTTTTCTTTTGAATTGGCTCCAAAAGGGCATCGTTCGGCCGATTGTCGAATTGTCGTCTGTCATGCAAGGCGTGTCGACCAATGGTGATTACTCGGTGCGCGTAACCCCGCGCCATATGGATGAAGTCGGCGGCTTGGCGCGGGCGTTCAATGCCATGCTTGAGGTCGTACACGAACGCGATGCGTCGCTTGCACGCCACCAAACGGAGCTAGAGGAGACGGTAACGCAACGCACGGCCGAACTTAAACAGTCGAATGTTCTCATGGAGAAGGAACTGGTGGATCGCAAGATAGCTCAAGAAACGCTCCGAGAACACGATGCACTCCTCAAATCGGTCACGCGCAGTGCATCCGGTCTGCTCGGATCGATGAACATCGATGAAGCGATTCAAGTCGTTCTCGAGTTGATGGCCCAAACAATTACGGTGACGAGAGTCCAATTGACTGAAATCCGTTCGGATCGTGACGGTCATTTGCGTTCGTCGCTAAAGTACGAATGGTGCGCGCCGGGAATTCTCGACATGCTCGACAATCCGGCACTGCGTGCCATGGATCTCACGACGGCTTTTCCGAAAATTGTTGCACCGATCCTGGTCGGTGAAGAGGTCAGCCTCTACCGAGACGAAATCTCGAGTGGGCAATTGGAAGTGTTCGAAAAGATGGAAATGAGATCGCTGCTAATGATTCCGGTGTTCATCGAGGGTAAGCTGTGGGGCAGCTTGAACTTTGTCGACTCTGGGCTGGAGAAACGGCGATGGAGCTGGGCGGAAACCGATACGCTCAAGACGCTCGCAGGGCTTATAGGCGTCGCAATCGCGCGTGCCCGCAGCATAAAGGAACTTGCCGACGCAAACTCGATCGTTCAGAACAGCCCGACGATCCTTTATCGCTTGAGCGGTGAGCCGTCCTTCCCGATGGTCTACATCTCACAAAACATCGCAAAATTCGGATACGAATCAGCCAAGCTCGTCGGCTCAGAGAACTGGCAATCCGAACTCATCCACCCCGACGATTTGGAAAAGTTGCGGGCCGCCATGGCCCACATCTTGGAGAAGGATGCTAAGGGCGCCCACATTGAGCTGCGGCTGCGTACCGGCACGGGCGAATATCGCTGGATCGACAACCGCTACACTCCGGTGCGTGATCAGCAGTGGCGCGCTGATCGAAGTCGAAGGCATCATTATCGATGTCACCGAGAGAAAAGCGGCCGAGGAAAAGATCGCTCTGCTCGCACGCACAGATTCCCTCACAGGACTGGCCAATCGAGCGACGTTCGTCGAACGCTTGCGCCAAGCGTTCTTGGCCAGCCGCCGTGGCGCAACCCCCTTCGCCGTTCTCTATCTCGATATCGATCACTTCAAGGATATCAACGACACCCTTGGCCATCCCGCCGGCGACGAATTGTTGCGCATGGCCGCCGAGCGACTGAAGTCCAACGTGCGAGAAACCGACCTTGTCGCCCGGCTAGGTGGAGACGAATTCGCCGTGCTGCAGATGGAGATGTCCGATCTGGCGGCCGCCGGCACCCTTGCGGGCAAGATCAAGGACGCCCTTGGCGTTGTTTATGAGTTCGAGGGAAACGAATTGCATGTCACAGCAAGTATTGGCATTTGCCCGTACAGCGAGGACGTCGCTGGTCCTGATTCGATGTTGTCACACGCCGACTTGGCCCTTTATCGCGCCAAGGAAGAGGGGCGTAACCAATACCGCTTCCACAGTGAAGAGCTCGACAAGGAGGTGAACGAGCGCGTCACGCTGGCTGATGAACTTAGAAAAGCGATCGAGCATGACGAGCTCGAGCTTTACTATCAGCCCCAGGTGGAGCTCGCCTCGGGCCGCATTGTCGGAATGGAGGCCCTGGTGCGATGGAACCATCCCACGCGGGGCCTCTTGACGCCCGATGCGTTCCTGCCGATTGCCGAAAAGACAGGAGTCATGGCGGCGCTTGGACATTGGGTTCTCGAAGCTGCATGCCGCCAGATGGCGATTTGGCGTGGTCAGGATTCGGCCCCGCCGGTGATCGCGATCAATGTTGCATTGGCCCAACTCAGGAACGGTCGGGAGTTCGTGACCGATATTATCGAAACGCTCCGCCGTCATAATCTTGCACCCGGCCGACCTCGAACTGGACGTGACCGAGTCCATGCTCGCTCAACTGGCTTGGACGCAAAACAATGTGCTCGCCCAACTTCAACGCATGGGAATCCGCATTGCGCTCGACAATTTCGGAACCGAGTACTCATCGTTTGACTATGTGCGGACGTACAAAGTAGCTCGCCTCAAGATCGCCCAAAGGTTCATCGAGATGGCGGAAGACGACGACGCCCGCGCGACAACGATCAGGACCATCATCAATCTTGCACGTGAAATGGGCATCGAGGTGATTGCCGAGGGTGTTGAATCTGGAGGAGCAACGTGCGCTTCTCGTTTCCATGGGGCCGGAGACGCAAGGGACAGGGATTCCTTTTCAGTAAACCCGTAACTTCCGAGCGCGCCGGCGAATTGCTTCGACAGATGACGATCGCACCGCAAACTGCATCACATCCTGCAAGATCGGAAACGACGGCGGCGCTTCAGAAACCCTCAAAACCGCCCCGCAGCGCCGCCTGACGCAGCATTGTACGGACAATGTCGGGCGTCATCAAAGGCGCTTCCCAATTCGATTGCTTTCAGTGCGCGAAGATCAATACCGGCTTCACGTGCGAATTGGGCTCAATTCGCCTATCTCGCGCCTCCCTTTGACCAGACTATCGCTCGCCGACCCTCGAAAATGAGCCGTATTTGCGGGCTTTTCGCTCCGTAGTCCACGGCAGAAGGCCATCCCTGCGCCATTGCTCAAGTGCGCTGCAAATAATTCCCGCGCCGCGGCCGACTCCGGCTTTGTGTAGGGCCGCTTCCGAAGGGTATGTGCGGCAATCATAAGGGACGGCCCGAGGCCCGGAAGGAGCCGCTCGATTTCGAGAAGATGGTCAATGGCCTTGTGCCCGTAAAGCGCAACGGCAAACTCGGCGCGGCGCCGCGCAAAGAAGCAGCGCTCCCGATATAGCCATGCACCGGACACCCGCGCTATCCTCCTGCTCAAAATCCTGAGTCTATAATCAGGGAACACGAAGGGGGGTCTGCCATGAGAAGACAATATCGTTCGTTCCTTTTTGCGTTGCTCGTTCCAGCACTCTTGCTCGGCGGTGTGTCCGCAGCCGCTGAAGCGGCTCAAGCCAAGGCGACGCACTGGTCTGATCCTGCCACCTGGCCGAACAACAAGGTGCCCGCCGCAGGTGACAAGGTCACCATCGAGGCCGGCAAGGAAGTGATCCTCGACGTCAGCCCACCGGCGCTGGACGGCCTGACCATCAACGGCAAACTCACCTTCGCAGACAAGTGCCGACCTGGAACTGACCACCGAGTGGATCATGGTGCACGGCGAGTCTGGCGATTGGCACCGAAGCCAGGCCCTACACGCACAAGGCCACCATCACCCTCACCGACAACGTCAAGGGCGAACAGATGATGGGCATGGGTGACCGCGGCATCATGATCTCGGGCGGCACCCTGAACCTGCACGGCGACCGCACCAACTCCTGGACCAAGCTGGCCAGCACCGCCGAGGCCGGCAGCACCTCGATCCAGGTCCTGAACGCCGCCCAGTGGCGGGCCGGCGACGTGATCGTCCTCGCCTCGACGGATTATCGATCCCCATCAGGCCGAGCGGCGCACCATTGCCGCCATCAACGGCAACACGATCACGCTGGACAAGAAGCTCGACTACATGCACTTCGGCAAGATCACCTACGGCGTGGATGAGCGCGGCGAAGTGGGTATGCTGACGCGCAATATCCTGATCCAGGCCTCGCCTGACGCGGACCAGACGCTCTTCGGCGGCCACATCATGGCGATGGTCACGAGCAAGATGTATGTCGAGGGCGTCGAGCTCAATCGCATGGGTCAGAACATGCATCTGGCCCGCTATCCGATCCACTGGCATCTGGTGGGCGACGCGGCAAGGGTCAGTACATCAAGAACTCGTCGATCCACGACACCTACAGCCGCTGCGTGACCGTGCATGGCACGAACTACGTGGATGTCGAAAACAACGTGACCTACAACAACATCGGTCACTGCTTCTTCCTCGAAGACGGCATCGAGCACGGCAACGAGTTCGTGCACAACCTGGCGATCCAGACCAAGTGCCATCCGGATGCGCCCTGCGACCCGACCAACCTCGCTCCGTTCGGATCCGAGAGCGGACGGCAAGAACTTCGATACGACCGGCCAGGACGCCAAGGACATCCTGATCCCTTCCGACAACACGGTGTCGTCTTTCTGGATCACCAACCCGGACAACATCTACGTGGACAACGTGGCCGCGGGGTCCGACGCGACAGGTTTCTGGTTCGCCTTGCCGGCAGCATCCGACGGGCGCGTTCGCAGGCTACGGATCTCAGCAAGACCACCTGGCCAAGCCGGATGCCGGTCCGCGAGTTCAAGGGCAACGCCGCCCATTCGAACTTCGACGGCTTCATGATGGACCGCGACCCCAGGGCCGATGGCCATTTCGCCGTCGGCGGGTATATCGCCCTTAGCCAATCCCGCTGACGCGAACAGCCCCAAGTGGCGTCGGTCGATCGAGGATTTCACCGCCTACAAGAACCGCAATAGCGGCATCTGGGCCCGCGGTGAGATGCACCTGTTCAAGAACCTGAAGTTGGCCGACAACGCCATTGGCTACACGCATGCGTCCGGCAACTTCGGTCAATCCGACGTATACCTCACGGGTGGTCGACTCGCTGTTCGTGGGCGAAACCGACAACGTCGGCAACCCCAGGACGCCGGCGGAAATGGCTTACGGCCGCAGCCTGCCGGAGCCCAAGCTGCCGGATTTCCCGATCCGCGGCTACGAGTTCTACGACTACCTCATGACCTGGACAACGACACCTTCGTGAATTACCGAGGACAACGCCACCCGCAAGACGGGAGCGATCTCCTACCTGCTGTTTACCAGCTTCGGAATGAGCTCCAACAACACCATCGAGCGCGCGAAATTCATCAACGCCAAGCCGGTGTATTTCCCGCCGATGGAGCACAAGTGGAGCAACGACGATTACGGCAACGGGAGCTACAAGACCGCGGTGTTCCACGACCTGGACGGCTCGGTCGGCGGTATCCCGAACTCCTTCGTTCTCATCAACGACGAGAATGACGCTGTCGCAATCGACACCAGAACTGCAAGATCAAGCCCAGCTGGAACGCTGCGGTGTGCAAGGGCGATGTCGGGCGCTTGAGTTTTGCCGCTCCGGCCGCTGGTCCGGCGGTCCTGCGGGCTCCCGGTGCCGGCGGTCCGCCCGGCGGGGCGGGTGGTCCCGCGCCGGCGGCAGCAGCCCGGTCCCGGCGGAGCGGGTGGTCCTCCAGGTGGCGGCTTCCCTGCGGGAGCGTTTGCCGTGGGCGGTGCCCGGCCAACTCAGCCGCCTGTTGTTCTCAGCCGCAATGGCAAGGACTACAGCGTGACCGGAGAAACCAACGTACGAGCCGGTACCGAGTTCAAGGTGACCACCGAAAGGCCGCCTGAACCTCAGCGTGACGGAACTGGACAAAGGCTCCTGGGTGATGTTCGAGCTGCCGGGATTCACCACCGCAGCCTCGGGCACGCAGGAGAACAGCCTGGATGCGCTGCGCAAAGCCAGCGACACCTCGTACTACAAGGACAAGGATGCGCTCTGGGTCAAGCTTGTCTCCATCGGCGACTCCGGCCGCGCTGGCGCCGGCCGCGGTGGGGAACCAGCCTCCAGGTCAGCCGGTAAGCTTGCGGTCCGACGCATTCGAGCAAGAGGCCCCGGCTCAAGGCCAGGGGCCTTTTGAATGTTGCCTTAGAAGCTCGAGATCCACATAGATGCATCCGAGAGGCCGTTTGTCCCGGAAATCTTCGCTATCTCTGCGCAACGGAGTCTAATCTCCCGCACAACAATGTCCTGGGTCTATATTCAGGGAAAACAAGGGGGTTGATGCCATGAGCAAGAAGATATCGCTCGTTCCTTCTTTGGTCGCTCGTTCCAGCATTCCTGCTCGTCGGCGTGTTCGCTGTCCTGCAGGCGCAGGAAGGCAGGCCAGTCGGCCAAGCCGATGAGCTGGTCTGATCCTGCCACCTGGCCGGACCACAAGGTGCCCGCCGCAGGTGACAAGGTCACCATCGCAAGCGGCAAGGATGTGGTCCTCGACGTCAGCCCACCGGCGCTGCACGGTCTGACGATCGACGGCAACCTCACCTTCGCCGACAAGTCCGACCTGGAGCTGAGCACCGAGTGGATCATGGTGCACGGGGGCCTGACCATCGGCACCGAAGCCAGGCCCTACCAGCACAAGGCCACCATCACCCTGACCGACGACGTCAAGGGTGAACAGATGGCCGGCATGGGTGACCGCGGCATCATGCTCTCGGGCGGCACGCTGAACCTGCACGGCAACCGCACCAACTCCTGGACCAAGCTGCCAGCACCGCCGAGGCCGGCAGCAACACGATCCAGGTCCTGAACGCCGCCCAGTGGCAGGCCGGCGACGAGATCGTCCTCGCCTCCACGGATTTCGATCCCCATCAGGCCGAGCGGCGCACCATTGCCGCCATCAGCGGCAACACGATCACGCTGGACAAGAAGCTGGACTACATGCACTTCGGCAAGATCACCTACGGCGTGGACGAGCGCGGCGAAGTGGGTATGCTGACGCGCAACATCCTGATCCAGGCCTCGCCTGACGCGGCCCAGTCGCTACTTCGGCGGCCACATCATGGCGATGGTCACGAGCCACATGTATGTCGATGGCGTCGAGCTCAATCGCATGGGCCAGCACCTGGATCTGGCCCGCTATCCGATCCACTGGCATCTGGTCGGCGACGGCGGCAAGGGGCAGTACATCAAGAACTCGTCGATCCACGACACCTACAACCGCTGCGTGACGGTGCATGGCACGAATTACGTGCACGTCGAGAACAACGTGACCTACAACATCGTCGGTCACTGCTTCTTCCTCGAGGACGGCATCGAGCACGGCAACGAGTTCGTGCACAACCTGGCGATCCAGACCAAGTGTCATCCGGACCACGCCCTGCGTCCCGACCAACCTCGCCGCAGCCGGCGAGAGCGCAACTACGACAATCGCCAGGCCGTCAGGACGAATGGCCAGCAATGCCAAGGACGTCCTGATCCCTTCCGACAACACGGTGTCGGCTTTCTGGATCACCAACCCGGACAACATCTACGTGGACAACGTGGCCGCGGGTTCCGACGAGAACGGCTTCTGGATGTCATTGCCGGAGCACCCGACGGGCGCGTTCCAGGACTCGGATATCAGCAAGAACACCTGGCCGCGTCGCACGCCATTCCGCGAGTTCAAGGGCAACGTCGCCCACTCCAACTACGACGGGTTCATGTTCGACCGGAACATCGCGCCCAATGGCACCTTCACTGTGTACCGGCAGCTCGCATATCGGCACGGAGAATCCCGCTGACCCGAACAGCAAGATCGTGGAATCGGTCTTCGAGGATCTGACCGCCTACAAGAACCGCAATGGCGGCATCTGGGGCCGTGGTGAGATGCACGCTATTCAGGAACGTGAAGCTGGCCGACAACGCCATCGGCTTCACGCATGCGTCCGGCGACTTCGGCCAATCCGACTACACGTCACGGGTGGTCGACTCGCTGTTCGTGGGCGAAACCGAGAACATCGGCAACCCCAGGACGACGCGGAAAAGGCTTACGGCCGCAGCTTGCCGAAGCCCACGATGCCGGACTTCCCGATCCGCGGCTACGAGTACTACGACTACCGTCATGACGTGGTGAACGCCACCTTCGGGAACTTCAAGGACAACGCCACCCGCAAGACCGGAGCGATCTCCTACCTGCTGTATACCAGCTTCGGGGTCAGCACCGAAAACTCCATCGAGGACGTCGAAATTCATCAACGCCAAGCCGGTGTATTTCCCGCCGATGGAGCGCAAGTGGGGCAACGACAATTTGCAGGCAGTGCGGCCTGGAAGACCGCGGTGATCCACGACAAGGACGGCTCGGTCGGCGGCGTCCCCAATTCCTACATTCTCATCAACGACGGCGTCAACGACAGCATCGCAGCCGACGCAGAAGACTGTGAGATCAAGCCCGACCTGGAACGCCGCGGTGTGCAAGGGCGATATCGGACGCCTGGGTGTTGGCGGCCCCGGCGGTTTCGGCGGTTTCGGCGGCCCTCCTCCTGGCGCACGCCCTGCCGGCGCACCCGCCCGTCCGGACGCAGCCGCTCGTCCCGGTCCTGGCGCCACCAGTCCCAGCACTGCCGCTGGTCCTGGCGGGCCCGGCGGACCGTTTGGTGGACCCCCGGGACCTCCCCACCGCCGGTCGTTCTGAGCCGCAATGGCAAGGATTACACCTTGACGCAAAGCAATGTACGCGCCGGCACCGAGATCAAATTGACCACCGAAAGGCCATCGGTGAACCTGATCCTCAGCGAACTAGATAAGGGCTCGTGGGTGATCATCGAGTTGCCGGGATTCACCACCGCAGCCTCGGGCACGCCGCAGGACAGCCTGGATGCGCTGCGCAAAGCCAGCGACACCTCGTACTACAAGGACAAGGATGCGCTCTGGGTAAAGGTTGTCTCCGCCGGTGGAGGCGCCTTCCTCTCCGGCCCTGGCGCTGGTTCAACCAGCGTCCAGGTCAGCCGGTAAGCTGGATCCCGTCGTATGAGCAAGAGCCCCCGGCTTAAGGCCGGGGGCTCTTCCGTGTACTGACGAACGATCTATCGGGGGAAGATTTAGTCAGAGAACGGCATGTCGCGCCGTTCGCCCTACCGCTTTAGCGTCGCGAGATAAGCGACCACATCCGCGCGGGTCTTGTCGTCCGAAATCTGTATCGGCATGAAGGTGCCTGGCACCATCTCCCCGGGGTTCGCCAGGAATTTGTTGAGGGTCTTCTTGCTCCAGGTGAGCTTGGACGCCTTGAGCGCGGGTGAGTACCCGGTGAACTCAGATTCGCTGCCGGCCTTGCGGCCTACAACGCCCAGAAGATTGGGGCCCACTGTGGGGCCCCCTGTTTTCTGCACCGAATGGCAGACGCTGCACATGGTGTTGAATGTCGCCTTGCCGTTTTCGATGTCCGGCTTGGAGCCTGCAGCGCAAATGGCGGGGGTCACAACTGCGGCGGCAATGACAAAGAGGCGACGAAACCCGGACATTGGGGACATTGAAAGAAGACTCCAGAGGCTCGAGGCCGACATCGATGCGTCCGTGGGGCAGTTTATCCCAGAAATTTGCGCCATTCTCCAGCAGAATGGGGTCCTGGATTTATTTCTCGGAACACGGAAAACTCGAAAGCTCGATCGGGGATGAGGACTTCGTGAAGATCGTGGCCGACTGGACCGGATCGGAGCAACACAAGATGCACGAGCGGTCTGATGAGCTGCAAGACGCGCTGCGTTCAGCCTACACAAAGCCCCGCGATCGCGGTGCATTTCGCCGACGTGATTGCCATTGGCGACGCAGTCGATCACAGGTCTTCGGTCACCCTGTCGAATTTCGAATTGATGTCAGCGAAAGCTGCGCCGGGCGAGCACCATATTGCACTCGCGTTACAAATGTCCGCTTTCCACCCAAAGCAGACATCTCAGAGTTGGACGCCACGTGCCCGCGCGGTGTTTGGTTTGGACACGAAGTCAAGATATGTCTGGACGGACGGAAGAAATTCTGGTCATCGAAATCGCGAACAGAGAATTCGAGTTCACTTCGCCTCTTTGCGTGTCCCTCTGACCAGACCATCGCTCTCTGGCACTCGAAAATGAGCCGCATTTGCGGGGTTTTCGCGCGTAAGTCGTAGAGAAGTTCGCAGCTGACCCACTGGGTGGTGGAGCAACTGCATCACAAACTTGCGACCAGCTTTTGTTGCTTGCAACAATGCGTCATCGACAGTGCTGACCAGAACTCGATCGAGAACCGTCTCGGACGGCGACGAGAATCGACACAACATGGAAGCGAAGGCCAATTTGGCGGTCTTCGTGGAGTCATGTCCAGCGTTGACTGCTCTCGACTTGTACGGGACATCAAAGCAGTCATCAGCCTAAAGACGATATCGCTCCGACCCGACTAACCGTGGCTCTTTGTGGCTCGCCGTTGGTACCTATCCGGTTCCACTTATGGAGCCGCCTCGGGTCCAACCAGAGATGATAGCTGCCAAGAGTGAAGAAGACGGTATCGCAAGTCATGGAACCGTAAGTCATCGATCCAAGCTCTTTGACGGCTTCATCCGGAGACGTTAGTGGCAACGAAGCGAAGCCCGCGAAGCGCGTTGGATGGCGAGCGACAGTCTCCGCGATAAGATCGTTTGTTGCACGGGACATATCCGCGGCTTTCACCGGCGTCAGATTCTGGGGGCCACTCGGAAAGTGCGAGATGACTTGAAGATCAATCCCGGCTTCGTCCATCTCGTGCAGGCGGCGTTCACCAAGATCGAGAAGCGCTTCGCCGATTGGCTTCATTGGCGTGCCGGCGAGAAGCTCGGGATGAGAGAAGTGCTCCTCCAGGGCAACGACCTGTGGCTTTCGCATTAGTTCCTCGTGGGTGCAGCGTTCTTTGCAGGATCAATATTGTTGTTAAGGTGCAGGTAATACAACCAACGTTTCACTGCGGTGCTTGATGAAGCGCTCCCAACCTGGAGCACGAAGATCACATACTTCATATACAGATCGCACAGCGTGGTCGTGCCGGAAATCTCCATTGCGCGAGCCCTGTCAACCGCCCGCGATTGCGCGAAGTACCGGTGGTGCGCAGGGCATGGTTTGGGCGCGAAGTCAAGATCCGTCCGGACGGACGGGAAAAGTTCTGGTCATCGAAATCGCGAACAGAGAATTCGGCCCCAATTAGCCTCTAAGAAGGACTCCCTCTGACCAGACTATCGCTCGATGCCCCTCAGAAATGAGCCGTATTTGCGGGGTTTTCGAGCTTAAGTCGTAGAGAAGTTCGCACCCGACTCACTGGGTGGTGGGCCCGGCAGGTGTGTCACACGCCTGCTCTACCAATGCCTTAGATGGGCAAACCTACTTATCCGCAATCTTTGACCCCAAAGGGCTTTTCGGCGCGGTGGCAAACCAAGTCGCGCTGCGCTCAGTCGTCGAGCGCGCAATCGAAATCCTTATCGATCTCGGACAGCACGATCACGCTCACGAGCTGATCGAGCGTCTCGATGATCTGGACGCGCAAGCACTCTTGGGAAGGAGCGTGATGCAAAAGGCCGCAGCCTGGGGCACGACTCCAAGCTGCGGCCAAAACTTTCTGCACGGACGGCTGAGACGGTGGCGTGCAGCGAGTACAGGCCGTACCACGGGACGCTGACAAACGGCAAGGGGCAGGACGAAGGTTTGAGGCCCGTCAGCTGGCGCGATCGAGGGCGCCAGAAGCAGCAAGCCCGCCGATGCCGTGCGATCGCGACATTGGTGCCCAAAGCGACGGGGCGGCTCCGTTGAGCTGATCTGATCGTCAGGGCAGGCCACAGCCCCGTCACTCGGACGAGGACTGTCGGACTCTGCCCTTCGCTCCAGGGCTCACCATTGAGCTGAGAGGTTGTTTAAGACCGGTGACTGATCCCTTCTACCGATCGCGCGCCTGGCGCGAACTCCGCTCGCTCGTAATTGAACGCTCAGGCGGCATGTGCGAGGTGCCTGGCTGCACGTCGCCCGGGAAGGTCGTCGACCATATCGTCACTCGGGGAAATGGTGGAAGTGACAGGCTCGACAATCTTCGCCTTCTTTGTCGCGCGCACGATAATCAGATCAAAGAAAATGCCCGCGGCAATCGTCGCGGCGGGGGCACACCCCGACTTGTGGGCTGCTATTCTGATGGAAGTCCGCGTGATCCGAATCACCCGTGGTTCAATGGAAGGAGGTCATAGGTCGCGTGCGCTATTTGGCGAAGACGTTGGAGCACTGAAGGGGGGGCGTTCGATCGCTGCGAACTAAGCTCGCGGACCGGCGCGGTAATCGGAAACAGAATTAGTTTCAGAATCGAGTTGTCATGGGACTGCGCGGGCCGGGCGCGAAGCCCAAGAAGCAATCAAAGGAGCGGCCGCGGCGGGGCCGCGAGAGCTGGCGGAAAGCCGGTCTGTCGCGCGCGGACCGCGTGATCCGCTTCTTGCAGAGCCTGCCCGTGACCAAAGGCATGCGCGCCGGCAAGAAGATGCGGCTCCTGCCCGATCAGCTCGAATTCATTCGCGCGGTTTATGTCGATGACGGCTCGGTGCGCATTGGAATCGACAGCAAGCCGCGCGGAAATGGAAAAACCGGTCTCACTGCCGGCCTGGCGCTCTGCCACTTGCTTGGGCCTGAGAGTGAGCCGCGCGGCGAGGTCTATTCGGCGGCGGTCGATCGCACGCAATCGGCCAAATTGTTTGATGAGATGGCGGCAATCATCACCGCAATGCCGGCCTTTGCTGAGCGCACAAACGTCACGAAATTCCACAAGAAAATTGAGGTGCTCGAAGGCGCTGGTGCGGGCAGCGTCTATGAGGCCCTGTCGAGCGATGCGCGCAAGGGGCACTCGATCGCGCCGAGCTTGTGGATTTTCGATGAGCTCGCTCAGGTCGCCGATACCGAGCTCCTGGACAATCTCGAAACCGCAATGGGCAAGCGCGATCGTGCGCTCGGGCTGGTCATCAGCACGCAAGCCGAGAGCGATGATCACCGGCTTTCGCGCATGATCGATGATGGGCTCACGGGGGCCGATCCGTCGATCGTGGTGCATCTCATCGCAGCACCGGCAGACGCCGATCCCTTCGACGAGGCAGTCTTAAGGTCCGTCAATCCGGCGCTCGGAACCTTTCTGAACGAGCGCGACTTGCTCGCCGATATGCACAAGGCGCAGCGTATTCCCGCATTTGAGCCGCGATATCGCAATAGACGCCTCAATCAGCGCGTCGACTCAAACGCCGAGAACCGCATCGTTTCTGTGAACATTTGGGATGCGTGCAGCGGTGCGGTTGATCGAGAGTCATTGAAGGGCCGGCGCTGCTTCGGCGGGCTCGATTTGTCTGCAAAGCATGACCTGAGCGCATTGGTGCTTGTCTTCCCCGACGATGCTCGCGAGCCAACATTCGATGTCCTGACCTTTGCGTGGACGCCGCAAGGCCAGCTTGCCGCAAGGCAGCCGCGCGAGCGCGAGATCTTCGATCAATGGATCAAGGAAGGCCATCTGCTCGCAATTCCGGGCCCTACGATCCGCTCGAGCTGGATTGCCGATGCGATTGCGCGCCTGGCGGTCGAATTCGAGATCGAAAAAGTTGCCTTCGACCGGTGGCGCATCGATGATCTCCGACAAGACCTCATCGATGCCGATTGCAGCGTCCCGCTGGAGCCCCGTGGACAGGGTTTCCGCGACGCGGGCCCGGATATCGAGGCGCTGATCGAAGTTGCGCTCACGGGCCGCCTGCGGCACGGCAATCATCCGGTGTTGCGCGCTGCGATGGCGGGCGCGATCACGGTGAGCGACGCCGCCGGCAACCTGAAAGTCGATAAGGAACGGTCGAATAAAAGGAGTTCAGTGCGGATTGATCCGGCAGTCGCTCTCGCAATGGCGATTGGCGCTGCATGCAGGACTCCGCCGGAGCTGCCCTCGGTCTATGAAGGCCGGGGCTTGCTCGTCGTCTGATTTGTTCACAAACGTTGAACAAGATCAGAGCCCGCGGCCCGAGAACGCAAAGAAACAAAGTAAGCGCGGTCTGAGTTTGTTTTCGAAGACCCAGGCCGCGCGCGAGGCTGGCATTTCGGCAACCTCAAAAAGGGCCGCCGCGCGACAAATGGTGAAAATCACGCGGCGGCACCCCGCAAACCTTCGCTAGACGCGCCGCCAGCGAAGAAGCGTCTCGCATTCCGGGCCGGGTCGAGCGCGACGGCCCCAATCAACGCAGATGGAAAGTGTATCACGCGCCGCCGCGGTGCTACTAGCGCCCGGCGCTTAAGCCGCTTCATTGAAAGCATTCCAGCTTTCTCAAAGCGGATGGGAGAGAAAATGAAGCTGCACGAATTGCAAGAAGCGCGCGCACAAGCCGTTGCGGAGATGCGGGGGCTTGCCGACACGGCGGAGACCGAGAAGCGCGACCTCACTGGCGACGAAGAGACAAAATTCGGCGAGCTGAAGACGAAAATCGCTGATCTCGACAAGAAGATCGGGCGCGCCCAGGCGCTCGCCGAAGCCGAGCGAAGTGCTCCCGGCATCGTTCACGGCCGCATCGGAGATGGTCAGTACGAAGACCGCGCGAGAGAGTTCAGCATCGCAAAAGCAATCCGCTCCGCCCTTCCGCGCGACATTGGAGGCGGCGGTGTGGATGTCGGATTCGAGCGCGAGATTTCCGCGGAAGTCGTGAGACGTTCGGGCCGCGAATTCCAAGGCATCGCCGTGCCTGATCAGGTCTTTCTTGCCGAACGCCGCACCCTGCTTGCCGGATCAACCGCGGCTGATCTCGTGCCGAGCACTCACAGGCCCGATCTCTACATCGATCGCTTGCGCAACGCGCTGGTGACCGGCCGCTTGGGCGCAACGGTGCTGGACGGACTTGTCGGAACGGTCGACATTCCGCGTCAGACCGGATCAAGCACCGCACAGTGGGTCGCCGAAGACGGATCGATCACTGAAGATGATGCGGCTTTCGATGACGTGACGCTCTCGCCCAAGACGGTCGGCGCCATGACCTCCTACTCCCGGCGCACCTTGATCAATTCGTCACCGTCGATCGAAACGATCGTGCGCAATGACCTCGCTGCGGTTTTGGCAAACGCGATCGACTATCAAGCGATGGTTGGCGACGGCAGCTCAAACACGCCAACGGGCGTAACCAATGCCGGCGCAACGGCGGCCGGCGGCGGGTCCGCTCTCACATGGGCGGAAGTTCTGCAATTCATCGCGCTTGTCGAGACCGGCAATGCGCTTGACGGTTCTCTCGGATGGGCAATGAACCCGCTGGTCAAGAAGAAGCTTCGCAGCACCGCCAAGGTTGATTCAACCGATAGCGTCATGCTGATGGAGGCGCCCGACAGTCTCGCCGGCTACGCCGCCGCGAGCACAAACGCTCTGCCTGGCGCTCTCTCGGATGGCGGCTCTCCGCCCGCCCCGATCGCCGGCACAATCATTTTCGGCGACTGGTCGAGCCTTCTGATCGGCTATTGGACAGGCGTCGATTTGCTGTTGAATCCGTATGAAGCAACGGCATATGCAAAGGGCCGCGTAAAAGTGCGCGCGATGAGAGACGTGCACGGTCGCTGTTCGGCACGCTGCTTCGTTTTCCTATCAAGATGACATCGCCGTCACTTAAGAGGGGCGTACATGATGCCGATCGAGCGACGCGCCGCTATCGAGCTGCGAGCTTCGGGCGGCAATTCGCCCAAGCTTGGCGGCTATGCGGCCGTCTTCGATTCACCAAGCCAAGATCTCGGCGGCTTCATCGAGATCGTGAAGCCGGGCGCCTTCTCGCGCACGCTCAGGAGCAATTCGACTGACCCCCTGGCATTGGTCCAGCACCAGCCGCAGCTCGTGCTTGGCCGGCGTTCGGCCGGCACGCTGCGATTGAACGAGGACGCAAAGGGCCTCGCCTTCGAGATTGATCTCCCGGAAACGAGCGCGGCGCGCGATCTTCTTGTCTCCGTCGAGCGCGGCGACGTGCGGGCGCGTCCTTCGCGTTCTCGACCCCCAAGGGCGGCGACGTTTGGCACGTGCGCGGCGACAAGGTTGTGCGCGAGCTTCGCGATGTAGACTTATATGAGGTCACCGTGACGCCGATTCCGGCTTACCCGGATACTACGGTCGCACGCCGCGCGTTGAGCAGTCTGGCTGATCATCATCCCTTCCGATTGGGCGCGCTCAAGCGCTTTCTGGAGACGTGTTGTTGATGGATCGCGACATTCTCGACATTGAGACGCGAAGTGCGGCCCAGCCGACGTCATGGGACCTTATGCGGACCGGTGTTGATGGCGGAAGCGATGCCGGCATCTATGTCTCGCCTTATCTTGCTGAAAACCTGTCCGCCGTCTTTGGCGCCGTTCAGGTTATTTCGGAATCGGTCGCGACGCTGCCCTGCATCGTGTACCGCCTGGAGGGTGACCGGGTGCGATCCGCCGCGCCTGGTCACCCGGTTTCAAAGCTCTTGAGCGATCAGCCGAACGAGCTGCAAACCGCGCCCGAGTTCATCGAGATGATGACGGCGCATTGTCTTCTGCGCGGCAATAGCTTTGCGGAGATCATTCGCGATGGTCGCGGCCAGCCGATCGAGCTAGTCCCGCTGCATCCTGATTGGATCTCGATCGTGACCTTCGCCGGTAGCCGGCGCATTGCTTACGATGTGAGCGATCCTTATGGCTCGACGCGGCGCTTGCTCGCCGAAGAGATGCTTCACCTCAAAGACCGGAGCGATGACGGTATCATCGGCAAGAGCCGCTTGCAGCGCGCTCGTGAGACATTTGCGACCTCGATCGCAACGAGCGCTTCGCTGGCTCGACATTCCGAAATGGCGCATCGCTCTCCGGCGTGCTCTCGCACCCAGGTCGATTGGGCGCTCAGGCGAACAGGAATTTGCGTGAGAGCTTCGAGCGAGTCTACACGGGCGCTGGCAATGCTGGGCGCATCGGGATTCTCGAGGAAGGCCTTAAGTGGCAGGCAATCAGTGTAAGTGCCGAGGACGCGCAAATGCTTGAGAGCCGGCGCTTTACAGTCGAGTCTATCGCCAGAATCTTTCGCGTGTTTCCCCGCCGATTCTGACGGCGACTTGACCAATGCAAATTACAGCAATGTGGTCGAGACAAATCGCATGTTTTTCACGCACTGTTTGCAACCGTGGCTGGTGCGATGGGAGCGACTCATTATGCCGCTCGTGTTCAGCGAGGCTGGGCGGCAACTGGATACGAGATAAGTTTGATGCCGATCTGCTCTTTACGCGGCATATGCTCTGCGCGCTTTGCGGCTTACCGCCTTGCGCGCGAGCACCACTTTAGCGTAGCCAAATGAGCTGCGTGCTTGGGAGCATTTGAACCCGAGAACTGATCCGGGTGGTGACACCTATCTCAGCCCCCTCAACATGCAGCAGAGAGCAAGCTGGCGCGCCGAAGGAGCCGAAGCGAGGTCCCGCTTGAGGCTGGCCACCTTGTGAGCTTATGCCTTGAAGCCCTAGATAGGCTGGGATTAGACGGTGAGTGCCCGCGCTTTACCAGCAAAACCCCGTCAAGCCCGTGGCGGGTCTGTTACTTTGCCGCGCGACGGGCGCGTTTGGTCGCGGCCAGCCGTCCAATCCCGGTTTGCCGCTAGAGAAATGCGCGCCGCACTTTTCCGCCGCGATGAAAACTCCGTGCTTGTCGTGCGCTCTCTTGAGCATCGCCACAGCTTAGCTGCGTCTTTGGTTCGCGCATCCAACTCCAACATGAGCGCGATGCTTCTGATTTTTGTCCAGTCGGATTGCCATCGGCGGCGCAGAGGCGTTCGACTTCCCTTATGCTGTTCTCAATGCCTGGCACAGGCTTTTGCCTTCGATCTCGAAAGAGGACAAATCTATGACACAAAAGACGGAGCGGGCCAGCTACGCAAGCTTGACGCCATCGTGGCCGCCATCAATACCTGCCGGCGCTTATTTGGTGTCGCCTTGCCCCACATGTCCCGCGCAGAAATCCGCAAGTTGCTGACATCCGACCATATTGAGGCCGGGGGTGACGTCGAGGCCGCAGTGATACTCGGTGCCGGGATCTGCGCCTCGCACTCCTCACGTCCAACGGGGGAGCGTTCATGAGTTGCTCACTGTCGCCACCGCAAACGGTGCAGCCATGAACTAGCCGGACCAGAGCTGCGGACTGGATGCGCGCATCAAGAACGCATCCAGTGCAGTTACGGATCATGCGGACTTCTTTAGGCGGCTCTTCGCAGCATTCGAGAGAAATCCAGAGCGCGTTTCGCTCTCTGCCGCCGCCGCCCGTCAATCGCACTCAATAGTCGCTCATCAATCGAAATATTGACGCGCACTGCTTTTCCGGGCAGCTCCACAGGAACAGCAACGACTACCGCACCCTCCGAAATCTTGGAGGAATTCTTGGTCCTTGCGGAGTTCGTCGACGCCGCGAAGCCTCGGAAGCGCCTCCCCATCTTCGATCATGCTCTCGACATGAAACGCGAGCGTTGCTGTTCCACGTCGGACAGCCTCTTCGATAGAGGTGCCACCTGACACAACTCCCGGAAAATCAGGAAATGAAATACCGAAAGATCCATTCTCCTCATGCACTAGACCGACTACATACTCTGCCATGACGGTCTACCCCTTTCTCCTCTGATCTTCTAACTTCCTTACATCACTGCCTTCAGCTACCACTCCCATCCGGCTTGCCTGAAGATCGACCTCAAGGTTCCGATCGGGATGTCCTTCACCCCCATGTCAACTGTTACCTTCCCCTTCTTGGTTGGATGCACATATTGCATGTGATCGCCGGGTCCCTTGCGTTTCATAGTCCCATCCGTCGTCCTTAAGCCGACCGATGATCTCACTCGGTTGCATGACCCGCCGCTTCTGTGACATCGCCCTATCCCTTTCACATTGTGTATAGATACACATTACAGGGTGCATTGCAAGTTTTTTGTGTAGTAGTGTGTATCCTAGAGCCGCCATTTTCGATGAAAATGGAATGAAGAGAATAGGCTATTACCTTTCTATTGACCGTCAGAGAGCATAGCGTATTATCTTCCGTACAATGGCAGATGAACCCGGCAATCCTGGCGCTTCCGATGCACTTCTGACGGCGCCCCAGTTCTCGATGCGGGAGACCGCGCGAGCAGCCGGCATCACGGCTGGGCAGCTCAAGGGGCTTCTCGATCGCCGCGATTTTATCCTTGCTCGACAGAACCCAGGGACCGGGGTACGCCGGCAAGCGTCGGGCGCCGAAGTGATCAAAATCGCGTCGATCTTTTCGCTTGGAGCGCTCGGATGCTCTCAGCGCGTTGCGCGTGCGGCAGCGGAGCTTGTCGGTTCCCGTGCGCTGGAACTGACGCTCGGGGCTAATGGCCTCAACGCCCACCGCGGAAAAATGTCATTGGCAGTCCACCCGCTTCCGAACGACGACACCCGCTTTGAGCCGATTTGGCAAAACGAAGCACGCCCCGCACTTCCGCCCGCTTATATGGTGTTGGAGGTCGATCACTTGATCGAAGACGTCATGCAAAAACTCCGCGCCACAGTCAACGAGGACCAGCCAACGCTCGGCGACATTGTGGGCGCAGCGCTCAAATATCGTGCGACGAAGGGAAGGTGATGGCTCGCGCTCCTTCCAAGTTTCGCCAAGGCGACGTCACGCGGGCAGTAAAGGCAGCGCGGATTGCGGGCTTGGATGTCGAGCGCGTCGAGATCGACGTCGCAGGAAAAATCGTCGTCATAGCGACCACAGAGCGCGAGAAGAAGCGCGAGCCCGAAACGAACGAGTGGGATGGCCTGAAATGACGCGTCTTCATTTGCTTTACGTGCATCACTTTCGCGATCGGCATGGCAAGGACAGGTATTATTTTCGCCGCAACGGAAAGCGCACACCGTTGCCTGGCTCTCCCGGATCAAGCGCGTTCATGGAGACGTATCAAGCAGCGCTTAACGGCCAGGTCGAGAAGCCGAACATTGGCGCTAACAGGACCAAGCCTGGCACAGTAAATGCGGCGGTCGTGGCCTACTACAATTCCTCGGCCTTCCAAATGCTGGCGGCGGAGACACGACGCACACGTCGCAATATTCTCGAACGCTTCCGCGCCGAACATGGGGATAAGCGGGTCGCGCTCATTCAGCGCCAGCATGTTGAAAGGATGCTTGCCGCGAAGGCAAACACGCCAAGTGCTGCACGAAATTTCCTGAACACATTGCGCGCACTGATTCAGCATTGCATTGCATGCAGCCTGCGGGTTGACGATCCCACGGCGGGCATTAAGCGGATCAAGATCAAGACGGACGGCTATTACGTTTGGTCAGAAGATGATGTTGCGACCTTCCGCGCGACATATGCGCTGGGTACGCGCGCTCGCCTTGCCCTTGAGCTTTTGGCGTGCACTGGACAGCGACGCGCCGATATCATCCGCATGGGGCGCCAGCACGTCAGAGATGGCACTCTTGCGATCAGGCAGCAGAAGACGGGCACGCTCGTCGAGCTCCCTGTATTGCCTGAGCTTCAAGCCGCTATCGATGCCATGCCAAAGAGCGAGCACCTAACGTTTTTGACTGTTCGAGCGGGCGAGCCCTTTAGCCCTGCCGGCTTTACCAATCACTTTCGCGATCTGTGCCGCGCGGCTGGAATTCAGCGCGGTTCGGCGCACGGGCTGCGCAAGTATGCAGCCACACGCCACGCAAACTGCGGCGCCACTGCACACGAGCTTATGGCTTGGTTCGGATGGAAGACGCTTTCAGAAGCCGAACGCTACACGCGCTCTGCAGATCGCCGAAAACTCGCAGCTGGAATGATCGAGCGGCTCGGATCAAGAACATCGAGTGGCAAACCTGAGTGACGGGTTTGCCAAAATGGAAGCCAACCCTTTGATAAATCAGACGTCCGAAAGTGAGGTGGTGGGCCCGGCAGGACTCGAACCTGCGACCAGACCGTTATGAGCGGCCCGCTCCAAAGAGGAAAACGGCGCAAATCGGCCAAATTTCGTTGAATTGCGTTGAATCCGCTTCAATGGAAAATCAAGAGCTTACACCAAGTTGCGTGCCGTTGCGTGCCGCAGCGCCTTCTCTGAAATTTCTTCCCAAAAATGGAAACGCCGACTTCCATTTTTGGGAAATTTCTGCTATATAGGTAACCGATGATCGTGATCGGCACGGATCTGGTCGAAAGCTATTTCGCCGCCCATGCCGGCCACAGTGGCATCAAGGCGGCGCGGGCCCAATATGACGCCTGGCTGGCGATTGCGAGCGCAGCGGATTGGAAGACGCCGGCGGACATTAAGAAGGGTCATCCCAAGGCCAGCATCCTCAAGGGCGGACGAGTGGTCTTCAATATCAAGGCGAACGATTACCGGCTGGTCGCCCTGGTCCAATACCAAGCCGGTGTCGCGATGATCCGGTTTTTCGGCTCTCACGAGGAGTACGATAAAGTGGATGCGGAGACCATATGAAGGCGAACCTCATAGTGATCGAGAACGACGCCGATCATGCCGAAGCGAAGGCTTTGATCGAGACGCTTATGACCTCAAAGGATCCGAAGGATGCAGTGCGCCTTAGCGCGCAGGCTCGGCTGATCGAAGTCTATGAGCGGACCCGTTGGCCTCGACGCGCACCCCGCCCTGCCGATATCCTTGTCTATCTCATGGACGAGCACGATCTCACCCGCTCCGATCTCGAGCCGCTGCTCGGCACCGCGAGCCGCGTCAGTGAAGTCCTGAATGGCAAGCGCGATTTGAGCATGACCATGGTTCGACGCTTGCGCGAGAGATTTCACATTTCTGCTGATGTGCTGATTCCACGTTCGCCGCTGGCCAAGTCTCGAAAGCGCGTTGACGCTTGAGAAGAATTAAGAACGGCGCAGTTCCTGCGACGATGAACATCCGGATCCGCTTCGGACCGAATGCGGCTCTTACGTGAAGTCCGTTAAACGATTAGATGATCCGAGCTCCTGCTATACAGCTTCCACCATCTGGAGATACAGCTTGCAGAGAAGCTTAGAGGTCTTAGTGGCGCTACGGCCGCTTACGATAACCTCGTCAGCCGCACCGCAAACTCCATAGAACATGATGACAGCCACTTCCTCCGTTGAACCTTGAATGCGCCATGCTCCGGCAGAGGCACCGTCTTTCAACAGTTTGCTCAAATATTGATTGATATTGACGCCGCCCATCGCATGCCGAAGCGGCATGTCGGCGCCGTGAAAAACGAGATCATGAAGGGCGCTCATTTCAAGATAAGTCTCTACCACGCTAACGATCCAGCTCGTCAGCCGCCCTTTCCAGTCATTTTCAGCACGAGCTTCGACAGAGTCTTCAACACGCGTCATGAACTCGGCGCAGAAGCGCTCGCGCAAAGCTTCGACAAGCTCAGTCTTGCTTGAGAAGTAATGATAGAGCGTGCCCTTTGCGACAGCGGCTCGAGATGCAACCTCATCCATTGTCGTCGCTTCGAGGCCTTTCTTAATGAAGAGGGCACCAGCCGCATCAACCAGTGCTGAGCGCCTGCGGTCCGCTTGGCGTGGGCCGCTTGGGGCCCCGGCATGTCTGACCGTATCGCGTATCGCGCGGGCTGAAGCTCCCATTGGTCTCTCCTCATTTTATTCGGTGAGCAAGCTCGCCAGCATTATAGAGGTTGCCGCAAGATTCGACTTTCAGTCGATTTTCGGATATTACTGCGCAAATGACAACCCAGTCGACCCAAGCTCGTTCGGCATTTCGCTCACGTTTGCGAATCCCGACGACCTTCATGGCTGTCGGCATTGTTGTTGCCATCTTTGTTGGGCTGTTCATTTGGCACTCCGTGCGTACTGCGCCGGTTCACAAATGGAGCAGTTCGGCGGTCCAGGTTGTGACAACCGTGGTACGGCCGACCACGGTTGCGAACTCAATCCAGGCGATCGGCTCGCTTAAAGCTGTCCAAGAAGTTGATTTGACGCCCGAAGCTGAGGGTCGCGTCACCGCAATTGGGTTCAAATCCGGCATGACGGTTAAGTCAGGTGACTTGCTTGTACAGCTCAACGATGCGCCGGAGCAGGCAGGTCTTAAATCAGCGCAGGCCAAAGCAGAGCTCGCGAAAATCGAGCTGCAGCGGGCACAGAAATTATCTAAATCCGGAGCGCAGTCCTTTGCAAATCTACAGCAACGCCAATCTGAACGGGATCAGGACATCGCTGCCGTCGAACAATTAGAAGCAGAGATTGCACAAAAGAAAGTTCTTGCGCCCTTCTCGGGCGAACTCGGTGTTCGCAAAATTAATCTTGGGCAACATCTCAACCCAGGCGATGCCATTGCAACGCTGACCAACCTTGATCAGCTCTTTGCGAATTTTTCGCTGCCCCAGCAGGATCTCGCGCATATCGAGATCGGCGCGACAGTGTCAGTTACTACTGATGCTCAGCCGGGTCGGACTTTTACAGCACATGTAAACGCTATCGAGCCACAAATTGACGAGAGGACGCGCAACGTCACCGTGCAGGCGACGTTGGCCAATCCTGATCACGCTTTGCGCCCAGGCATGTACGTCAATATTGCGCTTGTCCTGTCGCCAAAGCAAAATGCGATTGTCGTACCGGCAACAGCAATTCAAACCTCGGCTTCCGGTGAGAGTGTGACCGTCGTACGTGATCTGTCAGATGACGGTCATGGTAAGGCGGCCTCGGTGCCGGTCGTTACCGGCCGCCACATCGGCAATACAGTAGTTGTCTTAAGCGGCCTTCATTCGGGCGATGTAGTGGTAACGGAGGGTCAGTTCCGCGTGCATCCTGGCGACACAGTCTCAGCGACCTCTGCCGCGGGGGGCCAAGGAAGCTGAGATGCATGTCACAGACCTCTTTATTCGCCGACCGATCTTCGCAATCGTTGTTAGCCTGTTGATCTTGCTGGTGGGCGTTGGCGCGCTCTTCAACCTGCCGGTGCGGGAATATCCCTATATGGAGAGCGCAACGATCAGCATCGACACGGCGTTCCCGGGCGCAACACAAGAGGTGATGCAAGGGTTCGTTACAACCCCGATCGTCCAGGCAATCACCTCAGCGAGCGGCATTGAATACATCACTTCGACATCGAGCCAGGGCCAGAGCGAGATCAACGCCAAACTCAAGCTCAATGCCAATGCTGACCGCGCGATGACTGAGATACTCTCCAAGGTTCAGCAAGTTAAGTACCAGCTGCCAATTGGTGCCACGGACCCAGTGATCACCAAAGTCACGGATGGCGAATCCGCTATCCAATATGTCGCTTTTGTCAGCGACTCGGTGCCGATTCCCCAGCTCACCGATTTTGTCGTTAGGGATGCGCAGCCGCTCATCAGTGCGGTACCGGGCGTCGCTTCGGCTAATGTTGGTGGCGGACAAAGGCTCGCGATGCGCATTTGGGCTGATCCTGACAAGCTCGCTGCGCGCGGATTGACGGCTGAGGATCTCGTTAGCGCGCTACGTGCGAACAATGTCCAAGCAGCTCCAGGTCAGCTCAAAGGCGCCGAGACAGCGATTAACATAACGGCGGCGACGGATTTGCGCAGTGCCGACGATTTCCAGCAGATCGTCATCAAGCGGACGCCTACCGGGATCGTCCGCCTGGGCGATGTCGCCACCGTCGAGTTGGGCGGCGAGAGTTACGACCACAATGCCACGGGCTCAGGACATCGAGCTGTATTCATCGCCATTTCGCCCACGCCGGACGGCAATCCGCTTGAGATCGTGAAAGCCGTGAAAGCGTTACTGCCGCAGATCCAGCGTGTTGCACCACCAGATGTGAGGGTCTTCAATGACTATGACATCGCGCACTTCGTCAATACGTCCATCTCTGAAGTTATTCATGCGCTGATCGAAGCGATATGTATCGTCATAGCGATTATCTTCCTGTCATTGGGGTCTGCGAGGGCAGTGATCATCCCGGTTGTGACCATTCCGCTTTCGCTCTTTGGCACAGCGGCAATGATGCTGGCCATGGGACTTACGCTCAATCTTCTGACCTTGCTTGCGATGGTGCTCGCCATCGGACTGGTGGTGGATGACGCAATCGTCGTCGTTGAAAATATTCACCGGCATATCGAAGAGGGACTGACACCGATAGATGCTGCTCTTGCGGGCGCTCGGGAGATTGTTGGACCCGTGATCGCGATGACCATCACGCTTGCCGCCGTCTACGCGCCTATCGGTTTGATGGGCGGGTTGACCGGTGCCCTTTTTCGTGAGTTTGCCTTCACACTCGCAGGATCAGTGATTGTCTCTGGCATCATCGCACTAACGCTCTCACCAATGATGAGCAGTCAACTTCTCAACGCAAAGAACTCAGAGAGCCGCTTCGCGCAGGCGATAGAAACCAACATGACCCGCTTGATCGCAAGCTATGACCGGTTACTCGGCAAGACGTTAGCTGCGCGGGGCCCCGTGCTTTTTGTCGGAGCTGCCGTCCTGGTAGCCATCGTTGTCTTCTTCACAGGCGCAAAACGCGAGCTTGCGCCGCAGGAAGACGAGGGAGTGGTGATTACGAGCATCAAAGCGCCACAATATGCCAATGTGAACTATGTGTCGCGCGCATCCGCAGAACTTCAAAAGATCTTTGAAACGTTCCCCGAGTATCACGACAGTTGGTTCAACAATAGCTCGGTGAGTGCGTTCGGTGGTATCGTCTTGACAGATTGGTCGCGGCGTCGCCGAAGCGCGGACGATATTCAATCGGCGCTGAGCGCCAAGGCGAGAGCAATTCCCAGTGTCTTTGTGAGCGCCTTTCAACCAGCATCACTTCCGGCTGGCAGCGGTGGAATGCCGGTTCAGATGGTCCTGCGGTCTTCCGATGATTTTCGAGCTATCTACGCCACCATGGAGCGACTGAAGGGTGCTGCACGAGGCAGCGGACTTTTCTCCTATGTGGACAGCGATCTCGCCTTCGATAGTCCGGAGGCCCATCTTGCCATCGATCATGCCAAGGCGGGCGAGCTCGGAATATCCATGGCCGAAATCGCCGACACTTTGGCAATTTTCGTCGGAGAGAACTATGTGAGCCGGTTCAATTGGCACAACCGCTCATACGATGTCATTACCCAAACGCCGGAGAGTGACAAACTCACGCCCGACAATCTGGGACAATTCTACGTGCGAACTTCTTCTAGCGATCTAGTGCCGCTTTCCACCGTTGTGCATGCGAGCATTCGGCCGCAACCGAATGTGCTGACACAATTCAATCAGATGAATTCGTCAACCTTCTCGGCAGTGCTTGCACAGGGCGTCACGATGGGGCAGGCCGTCAAGTTCTTGAAGGCTCAGAGCCTGCCGCCGGGAATGTCGGTCGATTGGCTTTCCGACAGCCGGCAATTTGTCAAAGAGGGAAATCGGCTGACGATCTCCTTCGTCTTTGCGCTCGTTGTGATCTTTCTGGTTTTGACGGCTCAGTTCGAAGGATTTCGAGATCCTTTAGTGATCCTCGTGACAGTGCCACTTGCCGTGTGTGGAGCCCTCGTTCCGCTCTATCTCAATTTTACGACGCTCAATATCTACACGCAGATAGGGCTCGTAACTCTGATTGGGCTCATTTCAAAGCATGGCATTCTCATGGTGTCCTTCGCCAACCAAATGCAGCGGACCGAGGGATTAGAAAGGATGGCGGCCATACGCCGCGCAGCGGGCGTGCGCATGCGCCCCGTTTTGATGACGACGGCGGCGATGGTCGCGGGCCTTGTGCCACTCGTATTTGCGGAGGGTGCGGGTGCGCGCAGCCGCTTCGCGATCGGGATCGTGGTCGTCATGGGCATGCTGATCGGCACGCTTTTCACACTCTTCGTGCTGCCGACAATCTATAGCCTGTTCGCGGCGGATCACCGCCGGACGGGAGGATTGGCTGGCCCATTGCGCGAGAGAGTTGCCGAACAAACAAATGCTTAAGACCGGGGCCTCAGAGAGGGCTGCCTCGTCGAGAGCGGCTGGTGGACAAACAGTTCAAGTCACTTTGATGCCTTCATCGGTCAAGGATTGAAAGGCCGTCATAGACCTTTTTCGCGCGGAGGCGTGATCGATAATCGGAAGGGGATAATCCCCCTCCAGCACGACACCCGCCTTAGACAAAGTGTCTGGTTCCGCGAGCCAGGGCCCGTGGATTGCGTCGGCCGGCAAACGCGCAAGTTCGGGAAGCCAACGTCTGATATAGGATCCTTGAGGATCGAATCGGCTGCTCTGAAGCATTGGATTGAAGATACGGAAATAGGGCGCCGCATCCGCGCCGCAGCCGGCGACCCACTGCCAGCTGACCGAATTATTGGCGAGATCGGCATCGACCAGCGTGTCCCAAAACCACCGCGCGCCGGCTTGCCAAGGCTGAAGAAGGTGCTTTGTGAGAAACGATGCGACGATCATGCGCACGTGGTTGTGCATCCAACCCGTTTCCCAAAGCTCGCGCATGCCGGCATCGACAATTGGATAGCCTGTTTGCCCGCGGTGCCACGCACGAAGGGCAGCAGCATCTCCTTGCCAAGGGAAATGCGCGAACTCCGGGCGAAGCGGCTCGTCCGGCAGGTTCGGATTGTGAAACAGAAGCTGGTAGGAAAATTCGCGCCAGATTAGCTCGCGCGCGAAAGCTTCCCCGCCTGGCGCTTCAAATAAGCCTGCGCTGACGATCCGATGCCAGACCTGCCGGGGACCTATTTCTCCAAAGTGGAGATGTGGTGACAGGCGCGACGTTCCGCGCCGGTCCGGCCGATCGCGGTTTTCCTTGTAGCCCTTCAATGCTTCCTCAACGAAATCGGCGAGACGCGCTTGCGCCCACGGCTCTCCAGGCCGCCATGTTTGGCGCAAGCCCGAAGACCAATCCACTTTTGGCAGCAAATTCAAAGCTTCAAGAGGCTCATTCGCCACCGTGCCCGCCGGCGCCAAGCACAGCCGATCCGGCCCCACCACAGGCTGCGCAATCTCGCTCTTGAGGCACGCTCTGTAGAAGGGCGTGAAGACACGAAAAGGTTCGCCTAATCCCGTCTTGATGCTCCATGGCTCGAAGAGGAGGGAAGCGTTGAAGCTTTGCGCTCCCACGCCACGGCGCCTCAGCTCGCCCTTAATTCGGGCGTCACGCATAACGGCATGGGGTTCATAGCAGCGATTCCAATGGACGGCGCGTGCACCAGTTTCCTTGATGAGTTGCTGCAAGACGCGCATTGCTTCACCGCGCCTGAACACAAGTGTGGAAGCCTCACCTGTCGCGCGCTGCATTGCTTTGGATCTCAGGCGGTCATCGAGCGATGCCAGGCTGTGATGAAGCCACCAACGGCTCGCGCCACCCATCGCCCAAGCGCCTGGCGTTACATCGTCAAGAATGTAGACCGGCAGGATCGGCGCGCCGGTTTGATGCGCCGCTGCAAGTGCTGGATTGTCGGCGAGGCGCAAGTCCTGGCGAAACCAGACAATGATGGGACTCTGCACCGACATGCGCCGATCAGGTCCCCGATCGGGTCGGCTGCGTGGATCGATAAATTAATCGATCGACAGGCAAGCCTTCGGCGCGCACGCAGGTGAGCATTTCCTTATTCGTGGCTTCGGAAACACTCGGCTCCCGCGCCAAGAGATAGAGAAAATCGCGCTTCGGACCGCTGACGACCGCCCAGGAATATTTGCCGTCCTCGTTTTCGGAACCGATGCAGTAGATCCAATATCCGGCACCACCGCCGGTGAAGAGTCTCTCGAAATAGCGAGGCACCGCGGGCCCAAACGCTACTTTCAATTTCCGGTTGCCGCTCGCGGGCACAATGCGTGCAACGCCGTGCGCTTCGTCAAGGAAGATTTCGCCATCGGTAGACGCGCGCGAGCATTTGTTATCTATGGATATGGATTGCGCATCGAGCAGGCCGTAAGTCGCCGTTGTTGCGAAGCAAGGCGAATATTTCTTGCCGTTGCGGCGCGGCTTGTTGTCCTGAAACCAGTTGGGCGTCCGCGCAATCTCATGCCAAAGACCGGCGTATTTGTTGAGGTCGACCTGGAACTGAGGGCCCTCGACCTTCTCGGCCGAAGCCAAGCCCGCAACCGCGAGGGCGGTTGCGCCAAACATCAAAGCTGCAAGCATGCGCTGAACCCAAGCTAACATTCGTTCCAACCTCTCTGGCTTTATACGGAACGAATGCGCGCCTGGATCACTTAGCTGCCTCCCATTCCTCCGATACGGCTTGCCACAAGATAGGCGAGGCCCGCGGCAAGCGCGCTCACAAAGCTGCCCCATGCTATGTCGGCGATTGTAAGCCTCAGATCCCATATCTTGAGTGTCGCTTGGTTGGTCAGGTCGTAAGTGCCGTAGGCGACAGCGCCGACCAACGCGCCAAGCCACACGGCTTTCGTAAGGCTCGTCTTCTCGAGCGCTGGAACAACCGCCAGCATGAGCAGCCCGGTGATGTAGAGCATATAGAACGCAGCGGCCGCTCTGAGATCCGGCTTGTCAGCAAGGAGCTCGCCAATCGCTGGCCGATAAAGCCGCGGCCCCATCTGGCTGAGCCAAATCGCATCGACGCCGAGAAAGACAATTGCAGCAGCAAACCAGGCTGTCACATAGGCGAGCATAAGTGGCTCCTCTAATTCCTGGGGCTGAGCCGGTGATGGACAACGCCCCAAGCGCTGCCATCGGCGTGACCGAAGAGGCCGGCCGTCGCCAAAAAGAACAATCTCCAGCGCCGCTCCCAAAGCTTTACGTCTCGGCCATAGGTGTCCGATAGGATCGGGCGGATGTCGTCACGTCCTCCGTTATCCCGAGCGCGGCAAGGCGCGCGTATTCTTACGACCAACCTCTTCAAGTCATCATCAGATTAGGATTGCCGCGATAAAGCGTTGAAGAGCAATTTCGGAGGATGGTGTTCACACGGAACTCTGCATGAGCTATGTCGTGGGCTCTCTTTCAATCTTTGGAAGCTTGCCCGCACGAAGGCGCGCACGCAAATACGCTATCGGCATCACCAATGTTCGTAACACGGAGAGAACAAACGCAAACCCGTACAGCCGTATTCCGGCGAGAAAGATATTGCCGTCTATTGTTGCTGCAACGAGGGGTTGGGAGATGATTGGCTTGGTTATCGACTTGAGATCGTCAGGCCCCAAGAAGAACAGAAAGTAGCCGATCGATCCCGCAACGCCTTCGCGGAGGAAAGCGTCGATTGCATGGATCGCGGTATATTCGCCAAACAAGGATTCCTGCACTTCCCGCGGCGCTAAGGCATAGCTGAATCCCAATAAAGCAAAAATTATCGCGAACAGGATAACCCGCGCTGCAGCGGCACCTGACAGAAGTGCGATTGTCTGTCCGGGTCTAAGGCGCTTGATCAGTGAGACGCGTTTCAGGTCATCGTCATCGAGACTGGGGATGAGGTCGGGAAACGTGGAGTTCAAGATCAATATGAATTTTGCAATCAGATCTGCCAAGACAATCGCGATGGCTAGGGTGTGGACTCATTTGATCCAAGCCCTGATGGCGTAGATGTGGAGCATAGCCATCATGTTTCGAGCAAGCTTTTCGAAGCGGACGGCCAGGCGGCGCATGTCTTTCATCGCGCAGAAGAAGCGCTCGACGATGTTACGCATGTCATAGAGGTTTTCATCGTGCGGGATCGGTCGGCGAGCGGTGCGCTTGGAAGGAATGACGGCGAGAGCGCCTTCGTCGGCGGCGGCCTGACGAATAGCACGGCTGTCATAGGCTTTGTCGGCGACGATCGCGAGGGGCGGCTTATGCCAGTCGACGAGATGCGGGAACGCCTTGGCATCATGTGTCTCGCCACGCGTCACAACGAAGCGCAGAGGCCGTCCCGAGCCGTCGACGAGTGCGTGAACCTTGCTCGATCTGCCGCCTCTGGAATGGCCTATGCTCTGAGCGAACTCCCCCCTTTTGCGCCAGAGGCCGCGCGATGAGCCTTGATGATCGTGCTATCGATGAGATGCAGGCTGTCCTTGGACTTGGAGGCGAGCTGATCGAACACGCACTTCCAGACGCCACGCTTCGACCAACGATTGTAACGATTGTAGACCGTCGTGTACGGACCGTAGCACTCGGGCAGATCGCGCCACGGCGCGCCGGTGCGCAAGATGTAGAAGATGCCGTTGAGCACGCGCCGATCATCCACCCGGCCCGGGCCGCGACCAACAGCAGGAACCAGCGGCGCGATCAACGCCCATTCCTCATCAGACAAGTCAAACCGCATGAAACCTCTCTCGAATCACATCGAGAGATCGAATCACGCGGCCTTTCTCATCTCAAACGAATTGAGTACAGACTTTAGCAAAAGCAGGATCGATCCGAGAGTTCTATCTGCGAGCAACATATTGATAGTATTTGAAGCTCCTAACATCGCAACTACGACGATGAAAAGGATTCCCGATACCGATCCAGCTATCGTTCGGCGTATGATTTTGAGGATCCCCAGCATCGAGATACCCCCTGGCGATGATAGAACTGAGGTTATCGGTTCTGCAGATACCACTCAATACTCGGTTGCCAAGCGCCGCGTGATCGAGTTCGACCGGCTTGTTGGGCGAGACTAACAGATTTGAGTGGCTGGCAGTCCTAGGCGGGAACCATTCGGATCCGCTTTCGAGCCTTCGTCGGCCTTGTATCGCGTTCCAATGTCAGCGCCGCATTTGTGAGGCGTGCAATACACCTGGAGTAGTAGGATTTTCCTGCCCGCAGCAGCGGGGATGGGAGGGAGCGGCTGGCAGTAGAGGGGCCAACGGAGAACTCGTGTGAGAGTAAGCGGTACGTCAAACCTGCAAAGGACGTCTGGTGCCCCAGAAAAGGCCTCTCGGACGGAAGGATGTTTGGACTATCCGCGTCCGGCTTCAATTTGAAGGTCGAAAGCGCGACCTAGCGATCAATCCGCTCCAGGACGGAGGAGCATGTTGGCTCAGTCAGTTCGAATTGCACGGGCCGACCAGTCTTCTAGATTCCACACTGAATCTGAGCTCATCGCTTGACCAACATTTGAGGCGGTCAAGCGTCCTGGACGCCTGATGGCAGCCCATCTCTGAGCCATCGATGATGCATAGAGCAAGCACGGTACCGAGACTAAAACCGATCTGCGCACGCGCAGCTTTTTCGGACATGAGGGCCAGCGGCACTGCGCGGCTGGAGCGGAACAACGGGATCAACGAAAGTGTCGCACGCGGCATCGTCTATTAGTAATGATGTGCCTCAAAAGACCGATCACTCTTAGCTCTTATGATGACGGCAGCAGACGACCTTCTCAGTGTGCAGGCTTAGCATGCTGCAAAGTGTATTGATCATTAAGCGGAACATATGGCGACCAGCAAGAAATTGACCTCGCGTCTGAATGATGTATCATAATGTGCGCAAGCACTTTATGCAGTACACGCAATTGAAAAGCGGAAGGAGACGCCGGCGGATCCAATCTCGATAAGGCCAACGAGGGAGGCTCAGTTTGACCGGTCCGAAGACTTCGAGACTTGCCGAGAGTGAACGACCAGCTTTAAACGCTGGCTCAAAATCTAAAGAGCAGACATCAGGCGATGCGGGTCTGCATGAGAAGAGCGCGGATCGACTTGAACATCTGGCGCAGCATCGCATTGCGATCGAATCAATCAGTCCGGAGAGCGACGGTGGGCGGTTTCCCACCAAGGCCGTGCAAGAAATGCCGTTCCGCGTTGAGGCGGACATCTTTTGCGATGGCCACGATACGATTGATGCGGCATTGCTCACGCGCCCATTGGGTAGCCGCTCATGGACTGAAACGCCCATGGTTTTGTTCGATAACGACCGGTGGCGAGCCCTTACGAACTTTGAGAAGAATCAGTTTTATGAATTCACTGTGATTGCTTGGCGCGATCTCTTTGCCAGCTGGCGCGCTGAAGTCGCGAAGAAGCATGCTGCGGGTCAGCCGCTTTCGCTCGAGCTCGAAGAAGGTCACCGGCTTGTCCAAGCAGCAAGCACGAACGACCGCGCCAACAAGCAGATTCAAGCTGAGCTGGCGACCGCGCTTGATGAGCTTTCGTCATCGACAAGCGACGGCGACCGGTTCGCGACACTCATGAGTGATGATTTGGCTGCGCTTGTGCGCGCCGCAAGTGAGAGAACGAATCTCTCGCAGTATGAGCACATGCTGCAAGTTTTCGTTGATCGCGAACGTGCCGCCTTCAGCGCCTGGTATGAGATGTTTCCGCGCTCACAGTCAGGCACCGCCGACCGGCATGGAACATTTGACGATGTTATCCATAGGCTACCTTATGTGCAGGATCTCGGATTTGACGTTCTGTACTTCCCGCCCATTCATCCCATCGGCAAAACAAACCGGAAGGGCCGCAACAACAGTCTCATCGCCCAAGAAGGCGATCCCGGGAGCCCCTACGCCATTGGCTCGGATGAGGGCGGCCACGACGCAATCCACCCTGAGCTCGGAACGTTTGATGATTTTTCTCGTCTGATCGTAGCGGCCCGGGACCATGGGCTGGAAGTCGCACTTGATTTTGCCATTCAGTGCTCGCCGGATCATCCATGGATCAAGGAGCATCCGGAATGGTTTGATTGGCGTCCGGACGGAACAATCAAGTTCGCTGAGAATCCCCCCAAGAAGTATGAGGACATCGTCAACGTTCATCTGTATCGGAAGTCGATTCCGAGCCTATGGCATGCGTTACGTGACGTTGTGCTGTTTTGGGTGGGGCACGGTGTCAAGATATTCCGTGTCGACAATCCGCACACCAAGCCATTTCCGTTTTGGGAATGGATGATCGGTGAAGTGCGCGCGCAACATCCGGACGTCATCTTTCTCTCGGAGGCATTCACGCGGCCTAAGCTTATGAAGCGTTTGGCGAAGGTGGGCTTCAGCCAGTCCTATAGCTATTTCACTTGGAGAAACACGAAGGCCGAATTGCAGGAGTATCTGACTGAGCTCACGCAGACGGATTGCCGTGACTATATGCGCCCGAATTTCTTTGCCAACACACCCGACATAAACCCGCACTATCTGCAAGAGAGTGGTCGGGCAGGCTTTCAGATTCGTGCCGTTCTGGCTGCTACGCTGGCCGGCAATTACGGGCTCTACAATGGCTTTGAACTTTGCGACGCCGAAGCGATTCCCGGCAAGGAGGAATATCTCAATTCCGAAAAGTATGAGATCAGGTGCTGGGATTGGGATAGCCCGGGCAACATCAAGGCTGACATTCGGCTCCTCAACCAAATACGCCGGGAACATCCGGCGATGCGGGAATTCACGAACCTAAAATTCTACAATGCCTGGAATGATCAGATTCTCTACTACGGCAAACGCACGAGCGATCTGACTAGCTTTCTGCTGTTCGCTGTAAATCTCGATCCGCACAACACACAAGGCGCGCACTTTGAGGTTCCGCTATGGGAGTTCGGTCTGCCCGATGATGCGGTGATCGAGGCTGAGGATCTGGTCGTGGGCCGGCCTTTCACCTGGCACGGCAAGATCCAGCAAGTATCGCTAGATCCCGCACACAGGCCTTACGCTATTTGGCGCCTCGTGCCGCCTGGAGCTGCGCACTGATGGCAGCCCTTCTTGATACGCCGGCCGCCCCTGACGCGCATGCTCGTCGCGCGGATGGGCAGATCGACCGCTCGCAGGTGGATTGGTACAAGGACGCCATTATCTATCAGCTGCACGTCAAGGCGTTTCAGGATTCCGATGGCAATGGCATGGGCGATTTTGCCGGGCTCATGCGGCGGCTCGACTATATTCAAGATCTTGGAGTCACCGCGGTTTGGCTATTGCCTTTCTATCCCTCTCCCTTGCGTGACGATGGCTATGACATCGCCGACTACCGCTCGGTAAATCCCAGCTATGGAGATATGCGCCAATTCAAGGCGTTTCTTGCCGAAGCCCACAAGCGTTCACTGCGCGTGATCACTGAGCTCGTGGTCAATCATACCTCTGACCAGCATCCTTGGTTTCAGCGGGCGCGGCATGCAAAGCCGGGATCAGCTGCTCGCCAATTCTATGTCTGGAGCGACACCGACGAAAAGTACCAAGGAACCCGCATCATCTTTCTGGATACGGAGAAATCGAATTGGACATGGGATCCCGACGCCGGCGCCTTCTACTGGCACCGCTTCTATTCGCATCAGCCCGACCTCAACTTCGATAATCCGCGCGTTCTGGAAGAGGTTCTGCGCGTGATGCGGTTCTGGCTCGATATGGGAGTCGATGGTTTCAGGCTCGACGCAATTCCTTATCTCGTCGAGCGCGATGGAACCAATAACGAGAATCTGCCCGAAACCCATGCTGTCTTACGCAAGATTCGCGGGGCGCTCGATGAGCATTACACGGACAGGATGCTGCTGGCTGAGGCGAACCAATGGCCGGAGGACACGCGGCCCTATTTTGGTGATGGCGATGAGTGCCATGTGGCGTTTCATTTCCCGCTGATGCCACGGATGTACATGGCCGTAGCACAAGAGGACCGGCACCCCGTCACGGATATCATCCGCCAGACACCGGAGATTCCGGAAAGCTGCCAATGGGCCATCTTTTTGCGCAATCACGATGAGCTAACCCTGGAGATGGTGACGGATCTCGAGCGGGACTATCTGTGGCAAGCCTATGCGGGCGACACGCGCGCACGCATCAATCTCGGTATTCGCAGGCGTCTCGCTCCGCTCATGGAGAACGATCGCCGAAAGATTGAGCTGATGAATGGCCTCCTGCTGTCGATGCCAGGAACGCCGATCATCTACTATGGCGATGAAATCGGCATGGGCGACAACTACTATCTCGGAGACCGCGACGGCGTACGGACGCCGATGCAATGGTCGAGCGATAGAAACGCAGGATTCTCGCGCAGCAATCCTCAGCAGCTTTATCTGCCGCCGATCATGGATCCGGTTTACGGCTATCAGTCCATCAATGTGGAAGCGCAACTGTCTGATGGCTCATCGCTTCTGAATTGGATGAAACGTACAATTTCGGTGCGAAAGCAGTTCACGGCATTCGGCCGTGGCACGATCAGCTTTCTTTATCCGCTCAATCGCAAGATTCTCGCCTATGTTCGAGAGCACAATGACGAGACAATTTTATGCGTCTTTAATCTCTCACGGTCTGCTCAAGCCGTTGAACTCGATCTGTCTGCCTATCGCGGCTGCGTTCCGCTCGAGTTGGCGGGCCGGGCATCGTTTCCGCCAATTGGCGATCTTCCTTATCTTCTGACGCTGCCGGCCTACGGATTCTATTGGTTCTTGCTAGCCAATGAGGGCAGAGCTCCTGACTGGCATCAGCCGATACCCGAGGTCCTTCCAGAATTCATCACGCTGACCACGCCCGACGGAAAGATTGAGACGATTTTAGCCGGGCGCGAGCGCACGCAGCTCGAGCGCGATACGCTGCCGAGGTTTCTGCCGCTACAGCGCTGGTTCGGCGCAAAGGATCAGATCATCAGATCGGTGTCTGTCACGCTCTTGTCTTCGCTGGGTGGCTCAGATTGCGCCATTGCGGCAATCGATGTTGAGGTCGGTGGTGAATCGCAACGCTATTTCATGCCGCTCAAGGCGCGTTGGGGCGAGGACAATCTCAAAGTGGGTGCGCCAAAGCTGCCCTACACGCTCGCCAAGGTCCGCAAAGGTCCCAAAGTCGGTGCGCTGATCGACGGTGCTTTCGATGAGTCTTGCACCGGTGCAATTCTAGATGCCATGAAGTCCGGCTTCGAGACATCTGGGGAGTTTGGCGTTGTAAGAGCAACCGGCAGCGAAGCGCTCTCCGCGCTCACGATCGAAGGCAAATCAAGGCCCATCGGCGCGGAACAGAGCAACGTATCGGTCGTGTTCTCGGACCAAGTCATTTTGAAGCTTTACAGACGATTGCGTGCCGGTGAGCAACCTGATGTGGAAGTCAGCCGCTTCCTGACCCAAAGAGTTGGATTTGCAAACACACCGGCCTTGCTGGGCACGCTTGAACATGTCGATCCGGCAGGTGAGCCCACGACTCTCGCAGCGGCCTTCGCTTTTGTACCCAATCAGGGAGATGCATGGGGTGTCGTCACCGCCGCTCTGGAGAAGCACCTTGAGGATTACAGCCTGCTCGCCAAGGGCAGCGAAGAGCAGTTGCCGGAATTTGCCTTTCCTTTGGACCTTGGTGCCTTGCTCGGCCAGCGCACCGCTGAGCTGCATGCGGCGCTCGCAACCAAGACCGATGACCCGGCGTTTGCAATCGAGCCCATAACCGCCGCGCATCTCAAGGATTGGAGCGCAACCGCGATTCGGGAAACCGAAGAAGTCTGGAAAAAGCTAAAGGCCGGCTCCGCGGCGATCAACGAGGGGACGCAGCCAGTGATCGAGATGCTGCTTTCGCGGCACAACGAGATTATTGACCGTCTGAAGGCACCCCTTGCGCATGAAGCTTCAGGTGTCGTGTCGCGGATTTACGGAGACTACCATCTCGGGCAGGTGCTCGTCGCGCAAAGCGATCTACTAATTATCGATTTTGAAGGCGAGCCGAAGCGCAGCCTCGGCGAGCGAAGAGGCAAGAGCTGCGCGCTGCGCGACGTTTCGGGCATGCTTCGCTCATTCGATTATGCGCGCATGACAGCGCTCTCCCAACACAAGAAGAGATCGGGTGAGGATGAGGTGGCCGAGAGGCGCGCGGGCGAGTGGCTGCACCACACCTCCAAGGCATTTCTCGACGCCTACAAGCAAAACATTCTAGCAACTAATATCTCTCCCGATCCGCCGTTCTTGGATGCGCTTATCGATTTCTTTTTGATCTGGAAAGCGATCTATGAAGTGGACTATGAGCTAGGCAACCGTCCTGACTGGGTCGGCATCCCAGTTAGAGGGATTCTTGCCATACTCGATCGCAATGAAGGCGGGCCGTGACAAAGTCAACCGCCAACGGATTGGACGAGCCGACCATCCAGGCGATTGTTCATGGCTCATGCGGCGATCCGTTTTCGGTTTTCGGAATGCACGCCCACGGCAATGAGCTTCAAGTGCGCGTTTTTGCACCACAGGCAGACGCGGTAGCTGTCATCGACGCTCAGACGGATCGAACTCTTACCCATCTCGACCGCATTCATGAAAACGGCTTGTTCGCCGGAACAATAGCGGACCGCAACACGCCTTGTCCGTATCTTCTAGAGCTTTCCGCCGCCGGCCGATCCTGGCGTGAGCGTGATGCTTATAGTTTCGGTCCGACGCTCAAGGACCTCGACCGCCATCTGTTGGGAGAAGGGCGGCACCGTAGGCTGTATGAGGTGCTTGGGGCCCATCCTGCCGAAATAGATAAAGTCGCCGGAACTCGCTTTGCCGTTTGGGCCCCCAATGCGCAGCGTGTCAGCGTCGTTGGTGATTTCAATGCGTGGGATGGACGGCGGCATCCGATGCGGAAGAATCATGGCATAGGCGTTTGGGATATCTTCATTCCGGGCCTCGAGCGCGGCGCGCGCTATCAATACGAGATCCTTGGATCTGGCGGCACGCTTTTGCCAGTCAAGGCAGATCCAGTTTCATTCCAGCAAGAACCGGCGCCCAGCACCTGCTCGATCGTCCAGGGGCTGACGGAACATCCTTGGTCCGATCAAAGCTGGCTGTCCGCACGGCAAGCGCGCCAATCGCTAACTGCGCCAATCACGATCTATGAAGTGCATATGGGCTCTTGGCGGCGTGGCACCGATAACGCAATGCTGAGCTACGATGCCATAGCGGATCAACTCATTCCCTATGTGCAAGATCTCGGCTTCACCCATATCGAGCTGTTGCCGATCAGCGAGCATCCGTTTGCCGGATCATGGGGCTATCAACCGATCGGGCTGTTCGCGCCGACAAGCCGCTTCGGACCGCCGGAGGCTTTTGCGCGATTTGTCGACAGGTGCCATGAGGCCGGATTGGGCGTCATCATGGATTGGGTGCCGGCACATTTCCCCTCGGATTCGCACGGGCTTGTTCGCTTTGATGGCACGGCACTCTATGAGCATGAGGATCCACGATTGGGCTTCCACAAGGATTGGAACACGCTGATTTACAATTTTGGCCGTTACGAGATCGCCAACTATCTGAGCTCGAACGCGCTCTTCTGGCTCGACCGCTATCATGTTGACGCTCTGCGCGTGGATGCCGTGGCGTCCATGCTTTATCTTGACTACAGCCGCAAGCCTGGCGAGTGGGTCCCCAACAAGCACGGCGGCAACGAGAATCTGGACGCCATCGAATTCTTGAAGGAAACAAACACACACATATTTGGGGATTTTCCGGGAACGACTACGATCGCCGAGGAATCAACTGCCTGGCCGCAGGTCAGCCGCCCCGTCTACACTGGCGGCTTGGGCTTTGGGTACAAGTGGAACATGGGCTGGATGCATGACACGCTCGACTATATGAGCAAGGATCCCATCTATCGTCGTCATCACCATGGTCAAATGACGTTCGGCATCCATTATGCGTTCACGGAGAATTTCGTTCTTCCGCTGTCTCACGATGAAGTCGTGCATGGCAAACGATCAATCCTTGGTCGCATGCCCGGTGATCAGTGGCAACGCTTTGCGAATTTGAGAGCTTATTACGCCTTCATGTGGATGCATCCGGGCAAGAAGCTCTTATTCATGGGCGGCGAGTTTGGCCAGGAACGCGAATGGAACCACGATCACGCGCTTGATTGGCATTTGCTTGAAGATCCTTTGCACAGGGGCGTGCAGTCGCTTATCCGCGATCTCAACCGCCTCTATCGTGACATTCCTGCTCTGCACGAGGCCGATTGCAGCGCAGACGGTTTTGAATGGATCGACTCAAATGACGCCGATAACAGCGTTCTCGCGTTCCTCAGAAAAGGCTCTGATACGAACGATCCCATGATCGTCATCTGCAATTTCACGCCCATCGTTCGCGAGCGCTATTGCATCGGAGCGCCACGCGGCGGTGCTTGGAGCGAGATCCTCAACTCCGACTCGAGCTTCTATGGTGGCTCGAATGTGGGGAATCAAACTCATGTGAACGCAATAGATAACCCTCGGCACGGTCGTCCTGCGTCCCTTGAGCTGACCCTGCCGCCTCTCGCGACATTGGTACTGCGTCACCAATCGAATCTGAACGGGTAGCACCGGATGGCCATGCGCGTTGAGCCCGGGAAGCCCTTTCCTCTCGGTGCGACCTGGGATGGATGGGGTGTGAACTTTGCCCTCTTCTCGGCCAATGCTGAAAAGGTCGAGCTTTGCCTCTTCGATCAGCATGGCCGGCGTGAAATCGAGCGCATCGAGCTGCCGGAACAAACGCATGAAGTCTGGCACGGCTATCTTCCAGACGCGCGGCCGGGTCAGCTCTATGGCTATCGCGTTTATGGGCCCCATGCACCGAGAAAGGGCCATCGCTTCAATCATCACAAGCTGTTGCTCGATCCATATGCTGTGGCCCTGGACGGCGATCTGCGTTGGCACGACGCCGTTTTCGGCTATCGGATCGGTCATGAGCGTGCCGATCTCTCCTTCGATCGGCGGGATTCCGCGTTCTGCATGCCCAAATGCGTTGTTATCGACCGGGCGGTGACGTGGGGGCGGGATGCTTCGCCGGAGCGCTCCTGGAGCGAGACCGTTCTTTACGAAACGCACGTGAAGGGTATGACGGCGCTTCATCCGGATGTGCCGGAGCACTGGCGCGGTACGTTTGCCGGTCTCGCCGCCCCCCACGTCATCGATCATCTCCTAAAGCTTGGCGTCACTGCGGTCGAGCTCTTGCCCATCCAAGTGTTCTTTGACGATCGATACCTGATTGACAAAGGACTGAGAAACTATTGGGGCTACAACACGGCCGGCTATTTCGCTCCGGCGCCGCGCTATATCTCACCGCAGGGTAACATCCACGAGTTTAAGCTCATGGTCGCGCGTATGCATGCTGCCGGCATCGAAGTCTTGATGGATGTCGTCTACAATCACACCGCCGAAGGCAATGAACTCGGACCGACATTGTCATTCCGTGGCATCGACAATGCGAGCTACTATGTCCTCGCTGATGATCCGCGCCACTATTTCGACATGACCGGTTGCGGCAACACCGTAAATCTCCAATCGCCCCGCGTGCTTCAGATGGTCATGGATTCGCTGCGCTATTGGGTCGAAGAATGCCATGTCGACGGGTTTCGCTTCGACCTTGCGAGCTCTCTTGCGCGCGATCGCGGAACATTTGATCAGTCGGCAAGCTTTCTTGATGCGGTGCGCCAGGATCCGGTTCTCGCTCGGGTCAAGATGATCGCCGAGCCTTGGGACCTTGGTCCTGATGGCTATCAGTTGGGGCAATTCCCTCCAGGATGGGGCGAATGGAACGACAAGTTCCGTGACACTGTACGTGCTTTTTGGCGCGGCGAAGAAGGCATGGTGCCGAAACTTGCCGATGGCCTCCTCGGCAGCGCGACCCAGTTCGACCATCAGGGACGGCGCCCCTGGGCGAGCATCAATTTCGTCACGGCGCATGACGGCTTCACGCTGAAGGATCTCGTCAGCTACACCGAGAAGCATAACGAGGCCAATCTGGAAGGAAGCGAGGATGGCAACAATCACAATTTGAGCATGAATTGCGGCGTTGAAGGTGAGACGGACGATCCTCAGATCCTCGATCTGCGCGACCGGTTGCGGCGCAACTTCGTGGCAAACCTTTTCTTCTCTCAGGGAACGCCCATGCTTCTGATGGGTGCGGAAACTGGACGCTCACAACAAGGCAATAACAATGCCTATTGCCAGGACAATGAAACCAGCTGGATGAACTGGGCATTGAACGATCAACGAGATCGCGCGTTTCATGAGTTTGTTCGGAAAATAATTACACTTCGGCGTGAGCTTCCGGTGTTTCGCCAAGATGTGTTTCTTCATGGCCGAAAGGATAGTGCTACAGGACAGCGCGACGTCGTGTGGTTTCATCCCGGCGGACATGAAATGACTAAAGACGACTGGCAGGCGCCAAACCTGCGCGCGATCAGCTTGCTCCTCGCTCCTCCCAGGGAGAGTCCCCAGCGCTATCTGCTCATTTTCAACGGTGCGCCGACGCCAATTCATTTTCAGTTGCCGGGCAGCGCTGTCGCGCCAAGCTGGGCGACGCTGGTCGATACAGCGCGCGGCCTCGTCCGGCCTGGCGATGCATTGCACGATGCAGGCACGAGGCTCCTAGTTCCAAACCAAGCCATGTATGTGCTGGTGAGCGAGGGCGGATGAAGACGGCGTGTTCATGCGTCACCACTTGGGGGGCAACGATGAGCCCCTCAGGCACGACGCGGTTCGCGCTATGGGCGCCCGCTCAATCAGCGCCGCGTCTACGCACTGGCGGCAATGTAACACTCTTGGGGCTCGTTCAAGGCGGCTGGTTCGAAACGGAATTGGAGGGGCTCTCAGCAGGATCTCCATATTGCTTCATTCTCGATGATGGCAAAAGCGTGCCGGATCCTGCGGCACGAGCGCAGTGCGGTGACGTTCATGGCCCCTCGCGACTTGTCGATCCCAACCGTTATCGCTGGAAGACGATCGAATGGCAGGGCCGCGCATGGCATGAGGCCGTCATCTACGAGCTTCATGTCGGAACATTCACACCTGAAGGAACATTTCGCGCCGCCGCCGAAAAGCTCGACCACCTTGCGGACCTCGGTGTCACCGCCATCGAGTTGATGCCCGTAGCTCAGTTCTCCGGCGAGCGCGGTTGGGGCTATGACGGCGTGCTTATCTATGCGCCGCACCAAGCTTATGGAACGCCTGAGGACCTCAAAGCCTTCATTGATGCCGCCCACGCCAGGGGGCTGATGGTTCTCTTGGACGTCGTCTACAATCACTTCGGTCCTGACGGAAATTATCTTCATCTCTATGCGCCGCAGTTCTTCAACTCAGGCAGAAAGACACCTTGGGGCGCGGCGATCGCCTACAACATTCCCGCCGTCAGACGGTTTTTCATCGACAATGCAATGTACTGGCTAAGCGAATATTGCCTGGACGGGCTTCGCTTGGATGCGATTGATCAGATCGTCGACGATTTAAGCCCGGATCTCCTTGAGGAGCTCGCGCGGACAGTGCGGCAACACATAGGCGATCGCGAGATTCATCTGACGACAGAAGATAGCCGCAACATCACACGGCTACACAAGCGGGACGCGCGAGGAAGGGCTCGGCTTTACACAGCGGAATGGAATGACGACTTTCATAATGTCACGCATGTCATCGCGACAGGCGAGAACGAAGGATATTATGAGGACTTCACGGATAAGCTTGAGCAGCGCTTTGCCCGCGCACTTTGCGAGGGCTACGTGTTCCAAGGAGAAACGTCGCTCCATGCCAGCGGAAAGCCGCGTGGCGAGCCCTGTGCGATGCTCCCGCCGGTCGCTTTCATCGATTTTCTTCAAAACCATGACCAGATTGGCAACCGCGCGTTCGGCGAGCGGCTCACTTTGCTTGCATCAAACGACCTGCGGCGAGTCTTGGTGGCGATAACCTTGCTGAGCCCATCAATCCCATTGTTGTTCATGGGTGAGGAATGGGAGGAACGGCGGCCTTTTCTGTTCTTTACGGATTTTCACGGCGAGTTGGCGGCGCTAGTGCGCGACGGTCGCCGCAGCGAGTTCAAAGCGTGGGCCGCGTTTTCGGACCCCGCAACGCGCTTCCAGATTCCTGATCCCAACGATCCCGGTACATTCGCAGCCTCGCGATTGGATTGGGAGGCTTTGACGACAGCGGCGGGTCATGATGCGTTTCGCTTCGTCCGCCGCTTATTGGAGATCCGCTCAAAACTCGTCACGCCGAGGCTTGCGCACGTGAAGGGTGGCCAAGCCTCGGTTCGCGAGGCAGAAGATGGCATCATCGCTGTGAGCTGGCGGCTGGACGGGGATGCCCAATTGCATCTTGATGCCAACATTGCCGGTTCACCACGCAGCGCACCACAGACACCTGACGGGCGCGTGCTGTTTTCGTATCCCGACCAGGCGTCAACCGGCGCACAGCGCTCTCAATTGCCAGGACCCAGTGTGATTGTCCGGCTTGATGCTCCGTCCCTGGAAACGCCGTGAATCCCGAACTGAAAATGCTGGCCAACCGATATGGTATCGCCTTGGCGTATGAGGGATCCAACGGCGAGACGCAACACGCGTCGGAGCAGGCGGTGCGCCTTGCATTGGACGCGCTGGGACACAAGCCGAATGATGACGCTATTGCTGAGCCAACTGATCTTCAGCCCAGCACTCAAGGCGAGCTACGCGCGCCGCGAAATGCTCAGTGTTTCATGCCGGACTGGCTCAATCATGGCCGGCTCTGGGGAATCGCGCTCCAGCTCTATCAGTTGCGCTCTGAACGCAATTGGGGCATTGGCGATTTTCTGGATCTTGCTGATGTTGCAGAGCGTGCCGCGAGCATTGGAGCCGACTTCGTCGGCCTGAACCCGTTGCATGCGCTTTTCCTTGCGGACCCGGAGCGCGTCAGCCCGTTTTCACCGTCCAATCGCCGATTTCTCAATCCGATCTACATCGCGCCCCATGACGTTCCCGGCGTTGAAATCGGCGCTGCGGATTCTGAGAGGTTGAAGCAGCTGCGCGGTAGTGAGCTTGTCGATTATGCCGGCGTTTGCCGTTTCAAACGACAAGCCTTATGGCAAGCTTGGCCCCGATGGCCAGATTCAGCGCCGCAAAGCGGCGCTTATGCCCGCTCGGCTTTCGAGGAATTTCGAAATTCGCAAGGCCGCGCGCTCGTGTTGCACGCGCTGTTCGAAGCGCTTTCGGAAGCGATGGTAGCGGATGACTATGGCGCGGGCTGGCGCAGTTGGCCAACGGACTATCAGAATCCAGAGTCTGACAGTGTTCAGCGGTTTGCCGAGCGGAATCAGACAACAATCGATTTTCATATTTGGCTTCAATGGCTCGCCGATGTTCAGTTAGCAAAGGCTCAGAGCACCGCGCGGCAGGCCGGCATGCGGATCGGCCTTTATCTGGACCTGGCTGTCGGCGAAACGCCGGATGGATCGGCGGCTTGGGCAGACCCGGAACTGACGATATCGGATTTGCATATTGGTGCGCCGCCCGACATGTACAGCGATTCCGGCCAGGATTGGGGGCTTGCGCCGCTGTCACCCGCAATCCTGCGCCAGGATAATGCGGCGAGCTATGGCTCAGTCATGGCGAGTGTGATGCGTCATGCAGGCGCCATACGCATCGACCACGCCATGGGGCTCTATCGCCTCTTTGTTATTCCCAATGGGCTTTCGGCCCGCGACGGCACTTATGTGTATCTCCCGATTCGCGCCATCCTTCGCAAGCTAAGCAACCTGTCGCGAAGCTTTCGCACGATTGTCATCGGCGAGGACCTAGGCACTGTGCCGGTGGGCTTCCAGCGCGTCATGGCGCATTGCGAGGTTCAATCTTATCGTGTCCTCTATTTCGAGCGCGATGCGGGCCGGATACGGCGCCCTAGCCACTATCCGCGCAAGGCGCTCGTGTGTGTCTCGACGCATGACCTTCCGACATTGGAAGGATGGTGGCGTGGCGAAGACATCGCGTTACGCCGGCGTCTTGAGTTCATCAGCGGTGATGGCGCGCAAGCACAAGAGATTGAACGTCAGCGCGATCAGGCTGTACTCATCGGACGGCTAAAGCGTGAAGGCCTTCTCACAACGATTGAGCCCAATTCAAGCGAACAAGTCAGCATTGAATTGGCGGCGGCCCTTCATGCGCACTTGGCTCGGGCACCTTCCCGGCTCTTCGCCGTGCGCCTTGAGGATCTGGCTGGGGAGCGGCACCCCGTCAATGTGCCGGGCACAATGAGCGAATATCCCAACTGGCGGCGGAAGCTTGGACTGCCGATGGATAAGCTCTTCGAGGGCGAGAGGCTTGGCCGCATTGCCAAAGCCGTCCGCGCACGGAGACCTAAGCGATGAGCGTTCCGCGCGCTACGTATCGCCTGCAGTTTCGTCAAGGCATGACGTTTGCGCGCGCCGCGACACTGGCGCCCTATTGGCGAGACCTAGGGATCTCCCATCTCTACGCCTCGCCGCTCTTCACGGCGGCCGAAGGTTCAACGCACGGCTATGACGTAACTGACCCCACGGCGCTCGACCCGGCTCTTGGCGGGGAGCCAGGCTTTCGCGCAATGGTCGCCGCACTCAAGGCTGAAGGCCTTGGCCTGATCCTCGACTTTGTTCCCAATCACATGGCTGCATCTACTGAGTCTCCTTGGTGGCGCGACGTTCTGCATTTCGGCTCTAAAAGCGCATATGCAGGACATTTCGATATTGACTGGGCGCGCGGCCCCCTAACGCTTCCATTTCTAGGTGAGCCGTTCGAAGCAGCGGCGCGAAACGGAACACTGAAACTCATGCATGCGCCGGCGGGGCACGTGTTGAGATACGGAGGCGCCGACTATCCACTAAACGCTGAAGGGACTGCTCTGATTGATGAGGCCCTGCATGCCGGGACAACGCTCGATGCTTTGAACCGAGATGCCGAGTTTCTAACACGTCTGCATGAGGCTCAGCATTGGCGCTTGATGGAGTGGCGTGCCGGTGCGCAAAGCCTCACTTATCGCCGATTCTTCGAGATCACGGGCCTTGTCGGGCTCCGTGTCGAAGAGGCGAATGTATTCGCTGATGTTCATCGAAAGCTCTTTTCACTCATCGACGAGGGTTTGGTCGACGGGCTGCGGCTTGATCATATCGATGGCCTCGCTGATCCGCTCGCCTATCTCAGGCGTCTTCGCGAGTGCGTCGGCCAGCGCGTGTTCATTGTCGTCGAGAAGATTCTTGAATCCGACGAAAACCTTCCGCCGGATTGGCCGGTGGAAGGCACGACTGGCTATGAGTTCATTGCGGACTTAGGACTCGTCCTTACATCGAGCGAACATGCTGTTGCGCTCGACCAAGCCTATCGGACATATACGGGCGACGAGACGCCTTATCGAGAGCAAGCGGACGAAGCCAAAACCGAGGTTGTTGCTCACAACCTTACAGCGGAACGCACAGCGCTTGTGACGTTGGCGGCTCGCGCATGTGTCGCCGCGTGGCCAGAAGAAGCCCGGACTGAACAAGAGCTTAGCCCCGCCGTAGCAGCGATGATGGCGAACATCCCGGTCTATCGCACTTACGTCAGTGTAGATGGACCGAGCGCAAACGACAGGTCGGTGCTCGCTGAGGCAATGCGCTGTACGTCGGTAACGCTTCCGCTGCATCGAGGCGTAGTGGAGCGGATTGGCAAGCTTCTCGCGCTGGATGTTCCTGCCGAGGCAAGGACGGCAGCGCTCGCGTTTACGCGCCGGTTTCAGCAGACCTCGGGTGCCGTGATGGCTAAGGGAATCGAAGACACGGTGTTTTACCGTTTCAATCGCCTGATTGCACTTAACGAAGTCGGCGGCAATCCGAGCCTGATCGGCGGCTCCGCGAAGGCATGGCATGCCGCAATGCGGAAGCGTCAGAAGCACGCGCTGCATGGCCTTAGTACGACGGCGACGCATGATACCAAGCGCGGCGAAGACGCGCGTTGCCGGATCTACGCGATCAGCGAGGCGCCCATTCTTTGGCATTCGCTGGTCGAACGGTTGAGCGGAATGCTTCACGCGCCAGCAATCGATGCTCAAACGAGATGGATGATGTTTCAGGCGCTGCTTGGGATGTGGCCGTTTCAATTTCATGAAGACCGCGGAATGTTGGATGGTTTGGCGCAGCGGCTTTCGGCATTCGCCGAGAAGGCCGTCCGCGAAGCCAAGCGCCACACGTCCTGGATAGACCCGGACCGTTCTTATGAAGAACGTGTGAGAGGCTTTGCTCAAGCTATATTTGCCGATGTGAATGCTTCGTTTCGTGCAGAATTTGCCCGTGTCATAATGCCTTTTGTTCGCGCGGGAGCTGTCAACAGTATGACGCAAACTTTGCTCAAGCTTACTGCGCCAGGCCTGCCGGACATCTATCAAGGCACTGAAGCCTGGGATCTCTCTTTAGTGGATCCCGACAATCGCCGGACAGTGAATTTTGCAGACATTCTGTCGACCAAAGATGACCTTTCATCTGCGACTCGAGCCCTAGCGAGTTGGTCGAATGATGCGTTCAAGGCGCATGTCTTGCGGCGAGCGCTTGAAGCGCGCCGGCGGAATCCAGCGCCGTTTCTCGAAGGGACATACGTGCCATTGAGTGTCACCGGTCCGGCCGCCGAGCACATTATTGCGTTTGCGCGCTTGCACGCGAGCGGCAATGTTGCCGTGATCGTTCCGCGATGCGTCTTCGGGCGCGTATCGCAAGCGGGACCGCTTGCTCTCGATAGAGACTGGCTCAGCTCGACATTCGTCCATCTGGGCGCAATTCATGCGCCCGCTCTTCGCAATGAGCTAGGCGAAGAGATTATAAACACCAATTCGCTTGCTGTAGACAGAGCCCTTTCAGTTATGCCGGTCTCCTTGATGGTGACCTGATGCCCGCTACCGCCAAAGCTTCGGTCGGGGTCGGATCAACGCGCGTTGTTGGAGTAATGGTGATGAGTTCGCTCTGGGTTGAAATAGGACGAACCTGTGGTACCAAATAGGTACCAACGTGAGGCCACAAAGCGCCACGGAGCTAGTGATTTAGTCCGTAGGCTGAGGATATTGTGATTTGAGCAGCCATTAGGATCTTTGCCTCCCCAATGCCAAGCAACCCCAAGGGGCTTGGCGAGACATTAGCCTTAGTGCTTCCAAATGCCCCCCCGATCCTCAAGTTGCGTTCGGCACTTCATGTCGCTGTCGCGGCACTCGGTGGTTCCTTACTTGTCGCTCAACTGAAGCAAGTTTTAGGGCGGCAACGTTCCGATTTTGTGCCCGCAGCAGCGGATTTGCACACACTGAGCTTCCCGAGCGGACACGCAACAATGTCCGCGGTCATATACCTTACCTTGGCGGCGCAGCTCTAGCGCATCGTGCCAAGCCACACAGCGAAGAGCTATGTGGTCGCCTCCGCGCTCTTCGTCACCATCCTTGTAGGGGCAAGCCGCGTGTATTTAGGCGTACATTGGCCGACCGATGTGCTCGCGGGATGGATGCTCGGCGCAGCCTGGGCGCTGTTTTGTTGGGCCGTCGTCGAATGGCTTGAGAAGCGCCGTTTGCCAGGGCGGGCCAGTCAGAGCATCTGAGCTATTGATCTTACAAATCGGCAGTTTGGGATGAGCACAGCTTCATCCGTTCCGATCTCGCGCCGCCGATCGGCACCGCGAGCCGTGTCGGTGAAGTCTTGAACGGCAAGCGCGATTTGAGCATGACCATGGTCCAACATTTGTGGAAGAAGTTAAGTATTTCTGCTGAGGTGCTGATACCACGCTCGCCATCCGCGAGGCCGCAACGGCGCATTGGAGCCTGAGAAAACGAAGATATTGGTCTTGCTGTTGGGGCGCCGGGTGGAGGAGGCCCTTGCACCTTACCAGCGCCAGCGACACATGCCATCTAGGCTCAAGCACTACACGCTAGAACAACAGGCTTAGGCGCTCGATCAACTCATCGATTGCTCAAAGAGACCCGAAGGTGTTCTTGGGAGGAATGTCGTACATTCGGCAATACCCCAAGTCAGGATTCTCATGATACTTTGGCTAAACTGCCATCGCCCCAACTCAATCTTAGAAGCAGGTAAATCATGGCCCAATCGTTTGCGCGCATCGGCAAGCGCTTAACGATTGACTCGGATCTTCTTGCAGGCGCATTGCTCCTCTGCGGTGCTCTGATGGCAATTCTTGCGGACAATAGTCCGCTTGCCGACAGATACGCCGCTACATTCGCTCACCATATTAGTGTGGGTTTCGGCGGGCTTGTCCTCAGCAAATCCCTGCTGCTGTGGATCAATGAAGGCCTGATGTCGATCTTCTTTCTTCTGGTTGGAATCGAAATCAAGCGGGAGCTGCTGAGTGAGGGAGAAATTCAGCTTCACGCCATTGCGCTGCCTGCTACATGTGCCATTTTTGGCATGGCCGTTCCTGCTGGAATCTATTGTATTTTCAACCGAGGAAATGGAAGCGCCCTGCAAGGATGGGCAATCCCTTCGGCAACAGATATTGCGTTTGCGCTTGGCGCATTGGCCCTATTCGCCAAGCGCCTTCCGTCCGGACTCAAAACATTTCTCACTCTTGTTGCCGTGATCGATGATCTTGGCGCAATCGTCATCATCGCGATATTCTACACGCCGCAGCTCTCGCTCCTTTCCCTCATCCTTGCAGCCCTCGCACTTGCGGGACTCATTGCACTCAACAGACTCGGCGTTGCCCGCATCTTGCCCTACCTGCTGGTCGGAGCGCTTCTTTGGATCTTTGTGCTCAAATCCGGCGTGCATGCCACGCTTGCCGGTGTCGCCGTCGGCCTTTCAATTCCGATGGGCGAATCAAACAAAGGACCGTCGCCCCTCGACCAGCTTGAGCACGTGCTCCGGCCATGGGTCGCCTTTGTCATTCTGCCTCTCTTCGCCTTCGCGAATTCCGGTCTGTCGTTCTCCAATGTAAGCGTTGAGCAAGTGATGAGCCCGATTTCCCTCGGGATCGTTGCCGGCCTCGCGCTCGGCAAGCCACTCGGCATCTTTGGCGGTGCGTTCGCGATGGCTCGGCTGGGTATTGGCGCGTGGCCGCGCGACGCCAACTGGCGAATGATGCTCGGCGCCGCCATGTTATGCGGAATTGGGTTTACAATGAGCCTCTTCATCGGCGCGCTTGCATTTGATGCGTCCGGGGCGGAGGTCGAGCTGCGTCTGGGCGTGCTCGCAGGCTCGGTGCTCTCCGCCCTGGCGGGCATTGCGTTCTTGGCAATATCCTCGCGCGGGCGACACGAACCGAAATTCACATAAGTCCTACACGCGCTTTTCGCGCGCCCAACATGAGTACGAAGGCGATGCGACACGCGGAGGATTTGCTCAATACGAAGCAGGAGCGCAAGTCCATACGCGCAGTTGACAATCGCATTAATGCGCATCTGCACAGGCTTTACTGAGCGAGACAAGCGGTATCAGTCGCTTCTGCGAAACATCTTAATTTGAGAGCATTTTGCGATCGAAGCTATCGCAATGCCTCCTCAAGCTTGCCTACGAGGAGCGCGCGCTCGCCGGGAGCGAGCTTTGCCAGATTCTGTTGGCGCCACAGGACCGCAGGGAGTTTATCGATCGAATCGAGCCCAAGAAGATCCCACTGCGACTCGCCGCGCTCGAATGACACCAGGAATTGCTTGTGCGCGTCAAGCATATTCCCGGCTATTTCGGCACTCAATCGTTCTCTGACGTCAAGCAACGTCTCCAATGGCACTTCCTCTTCAGTCATGCCCGCGAATCCCCGTTCATACTCCTGGGCAATGTCCTTGCGCCGGGGAGAGATGACTTCATGCATTGGTCGATCGTGGCTCAGCAAATAGACAATAAAGGCTGCGCGCAGATTGTCGTCGATCCCTTCCTCGTCCATCAGCCTCCAAACGTCGAACAGATCGCGCGGATGCTGCCGGTCCATGGCGGCGACGAGCTTGCCGCCATAAAGATCCGGAAATGAAAGCACGCTCGTCTCCGCATAGCCGAAAGCGCTCTCGACAGCCGGCCGCGCCGACTTATCTTCTGGAGCGAAGACGCTGCCTCGCAGCACGGGAGTCACCTCGATCTTGATTTGGACTACCTGCCGTTGAACGAACAACTTGTTGACCGAGCCCTGCCCCCTCAGTCGAGTTTCGACGACTCGAACGCCATCAATGGACGTGCGTATTCGCGCCGAGATTCGCTGGAGCGCGTTATCGATGGCGGAAATGGATTCAGCCCATGGGGCGATTGGAATAAACGCAAGATCGATGTCGACCGAGAGCCGAGGCATATCGCGCACGAACAGGTTGATCGCCGTGCCACCCTTGAGCGCGAAGCTATTTTCCTCTGCAGTGTAGGGGATCGTGCGGATCAAGAGCCCTACTTGCCGCAAATAGACGTCACGGAACGCCACTGAATTCCTCCGGCACCGTGATTCCATAGGCGGCGGCTAGCTTTCCTCCACTCACCAACGACCTCTTACCCTTGCCTAGATCGAACTCGTTTTCGATCAAGGCGTTTGAGCCAAGCATGCTGGTGCCTGTCGGCGAAGAAGAAGAACAAGCGCTTGACCTTCACGCTTTTGCAATCTTCGAGCAGCGCTTGCAATCGACGTGGGCTGAGTGTGGTGACGCTTTCGGCGAGCTTATCGACTTGTTCGAAGGTTTCTCGATTTGGTAGCTCGTCCAGAAGCTCCAGAAAAGCGCGTTCAGCGGATGACAGGGTAAGCGGCCAGTCCCAGTGCCCCCACGGCTGGATGGTCGTGTCGCCATGCAGCGGATCGGTATTCGCACTTTTGCCGGTTTTGACATTCCAGACGAGACTGCCGAGTCCACGCGTTATCGGATCGTTTCGAAACAGGCGGTCGCTATTGTGAAAGACAAAATGCTCCGGCAATGGAAGTTTGTTCAGCCAGGTTGGCGGTGTCTCGCGCGCGTAAAGGTGTGCTTCTCTCGGCTTCTGAGCCAGAAAATGCGCGAAGCCCTGAAGTTCGAGCGCGGTCCGTCCACCGACAACGACAGGGTGAGCGAGCAGGGTTTGCAGCGAGATGACGGCTTGCTGCCATCGAAGATTTCCGCGTGGCCGCCTGTACACTCGGTAAGCCGGCTGTTCGAGCCAACCGAGATCGACATATTTTTTCCTAAGCGAACCGTAATAGCCGCGCTTCTCAAGCCAAGCAGCATCGACCAGGAGTCCTTCGGGCAGATCCTTTTCGAGCTGGTTTAACTTACTGACCTTTTGTGTACCCATGGTGCATAAATTAGCACGATTTCAAACTCATTGCTAGTTTATCCTTTCATTGGTTCATTAACCCTGGGTGCAAGGAGTTTATTTCGAACAAACCCGCTTTTGGGCGCTTCCTCGTACGGGAGGCAGCCGGAAGCTATGGCCCCCTCATGCTCAGGCAACATCACGCAATTGCCCGAGCTGTCGGCGGCCTCCGATATATGTCGGCTATTTGTCGGCAACATGATTGTTGAGAATCAGGCTTCCGATCCCCTCGGAGCCGCCATCGCTCGCTCGCCGAAGCCTGGCGAGCGATGTGCGGCGTTGAGGGGTTGGGGCATCCCCTTGGTGAGCCCTTGGTGAGCCCTGAGTGAGCTTGAGCACTGTGAGTGCCTGCCGTCCATTTACGCTTCATGGAACCGAGTTCGCTTGGCTTTCGAAAAAGCGCGATCGGTCGCCATAAAACGCTCGAGCATGGGTGCGATCAGCTTAGTGACATCGACGTCTTTGCCCTCACCCGCCAGCAACGCTGCATAAACGGAAAGATCGCGATGCACGCTTGCAGGCAGGTCGACGGTCAGCCTGACTGGTTTGTTGTCCGGGATCGAGGTCAGCTTTAGCTTTGCCATCAGCAGCCTCAGTCAGCGTAAGGTTCAAGCACGAGGTCTCGATTGATCATCAAGCGCACTGGGAAGCCCGGCCGTACGGTGAGTGTCGGCTGAACATCGATCTGACGCCGTACGAGTTGCTGGCCGGTCTGATTGACCGTGTCCTGAAAGCCGTTGCGGATTGCACGCGCGATGTCGTTCTCGTTGGTGCTTGATCCAAGATCAGCACTGACGCCAAGAAGCGATGACACGCCAGCAGCAAGAAAGAGCTTGTCCCAATGATAATCAACGCCGTCCTGAAGACCGGCGTAGCCCGAAGCATCTGATGCCGGCAGACGCTCGAGAACAATCGATTTCCCATCCGGAAATATCATCCTGGTCCAAACCAGGAGAACGCGGCTCTGGCCAAACGCGACTTGGCTGTCATAGGTACCAATGAGCCGCGCGCCCTGCGGAATGAGCAGAAACCGTCCCGTCGGGCTATCATAGACATTCTCGGTCACTTGCGCGGTGACCTCGCCAGGCAAATCCGAGCGGATCCCCGTGATCAACGCGGCGGCGATAACGGCGCCTGCCTGAACGACGTAAGGCGACGGGGTGTTTTCAATGCGTTCGCTGCTTACGCTGCGGCGATCAACTTCACCTTGCACAAAGGCTTCTTTGTGCTCTTGTAGATTTTGATCAGCGGCGGAAGATCCGCCGACCGGAAGGATGCCCGTGGACCCATTCGACAGAGACGGCGGTGAATTGGTATTTCCGCGAGGGGCGCTTGCCGCAAAGAGCTTGCTCGTCTCCCAAGCGTCTTGAGGGTTCGTCGCATCTGCCCTCCCCACATCAAAACTCGCCGCGCCGGCATTCGATCCGAGCATTGGCCGTCCGAGATCCCCGGGCAGCGGCGGCCCAAGCTGGGGGATTTTTTTGGGGACCTGCGCGTAGTCTTTAGGCAAAGCCGCAAGCCCATCAGCGGTCGCACGTGCATCGGTGCTGTAAAGATCTTTTTGAGAGTTCAGTGGGTGCGGCTTGACTTGAAGGGCGAAGATGAGAGCGCCACCGACCGCGATAGATGCGGCAGCTGCAAGACCTGCGAGCACTTTGCGCGACAAACGCACGACCCGGGGCCGCGGTGCCCGAAGGTGCAGCGCTCCGGGATCGACGTGATCAGCGTTTGGATTTGCGCTCACCAATGTCTCCCGTCAGAGCGCTCTATGCGTACAACCTGCTGGCGATCACCGAGACGCAGTTCAGCCGCAGCAAAGAGACGATCGACAATCATATGGCGGCCGCGAATCCGGTAATTGACGAGCTCGGTGCCGCCTTGTGCGCCGATTAAGAAGAGAGGCGGCATTTCGCCTTGGCCGATCCCAGCCGGGAATTCGATATAGACTTTTCGGCCGTCATCGAAGGCACGTAGGGGCCGCCAAGCGGGATGGTCACCTTCGATCCGATAACGAAAGTTGAGATTTTGAAGGTTGAGCCCACTATCGATAGATCCTGCACCACCGACACCTTTGATCGCAATCAGCTGATCTTCGGGATAGCGCCACGAGACGGACGCCATATAAGTCCGAGAGGCCGCATGCAGCTCGAGATAATAGGTGCGCCGGTCAGTGTTGATGATGAGATTGGTTGCGATATCGGGCCGGGTCGGTTTGACGAGAATGTGCACGCGGGTTGCGTTAGAGCCGCCACTTGTCGTGTCACCGATAATCCAGCGGGCCGTGTCGCCGGCGGCAACAGGCCCTGAGCCGACCAGTTGCTCACCCGTCTCAAGAGCAATGTCGGTGATTTTCCCAGGCGCAGCATAGACCTGATAGAGCGAGCCTTCAGTGTAGGGGTAAACTTGAACCGCATTGATGAAGCTGTCGCGCTCGGGCTCAACACGCGCATCCGAATTGGCAAGGTTGACACGCGCCATCGGCGATTTGACTTCGGGCGGTGCTTTATCAGCCAAGGATTTGAGCTGACCGGGCTGCACTGATGCAGTCTCAATGGGGACCGCAGGCGCCGTCTCAAGAACGGCGGGCTTGGGGTCGTCATAGTTGATTTGAGGCGGACCAAGCTCGGCGCATGAGGCAAGCAACAGGCTGCCTAAAGACAAACTGACGAGTGTTCGGGGAGTCATTGACCGAGCTCCTTCGACCAATTGATGGCGTTGACATAGATGCCGAGGGGATTCTTGCGGAGCTTTTCCGCATCATGCGGCGGATCGACTACGATGGTGAGAATTGCGGTCCAGCGCTCGGTCGAGGCGAGCTGACCGCTTTGATAGTGCCGCTCCGTCCAAGCAACCCGAAAGCTATTGTCGGAAGCGCGAATGACGCTCGCGACATCGACCGCAACTTGGACTGTTCCAACCTTCTTGAAGGGATCATCGGATCTTGCGAAATCATTGAGCGCGATCGCGCCATGATCGGTCGCAAAGTCATAGGCGCGCAGCCAGTTCTGGCGGACGACGATCGGATCATCGGTGATCGAACGGACTTCCTCGATGAAGCGGGCGAGATGCCAAGCGATCTCCGGATCAGTGGGGCGATAGCTGCCATTGGCTGGCCCAAGCGCACGCGTCTCGCCAAGCGCGCTCACCTCCACAATCCAGGGCGTCACCGTGCCGCGCAGAGACTGCCAAACAAGAGCTGCCGCAAATCCAGCCGAAAGAAAGAGGCAGCCGAATGCCATCAGGCGCCAATTCTTGGCTTGAACGCGCGCGGAGCCGATGCGCTCGTCCCAGATTTGCGCCGCTTTCTGATAGGGCGTCACGGGCTCCGGTGTCTTGGCATAACGAATCGATGATCGCTTGAACATCAGCGCTCCTCGGAGAGATTGACGGAAGCGCCTGCACCACCGCGATCCCCGGACGCGGCGCCATGCGCGGCAGCAGTGACGCCGTGACTCAGGGCTTGCGATTGGCGCATCCGCTCGGCCCAGGCGGGTGATGCTGCTTCAGCAGCCTGCGTTGCAAAGCTTGCCTTACCGCCCGTCAGTGCAAACGCAGCGCGACCGCCTGCGGAATATTGCGAGCCGAGCGCCTCGCCCGCCCGTTTGAACGGAAGCATGGCAAGACCGCCGCCAGCGCGAACGACACCTGAAAGACCGGACGGCAGCGCGCGCAAACCGCTTTCTCCGGATGTTGATGCACCAAGCCGGTAGGCGGTCGCGGCACCACCTGCGAGCGCCGCACTTCGACCGACACCCGTGCCGACGGCGCCAAATGCGGCGCGTGCGCCGAGCGCGCCGGCAACACCGAGACCGCCCGCAGTGAGTGCCGTTCCAACCGCGGCGCCCGCTCCCAGCTGCGGTGCACCCGAGACAAGACCGGTCGCAATGCCCGGCCCGAAAACCCCAAGACCGAGAAGCGCGAGGGCGGCGAGCACGATCGTCATCGCATCTTCGAGCGATGGCTGATTGCCGCCGAAGCCGGCTGTGAACTGACCAAAGAGCGTCGTACCGATGCCGATGATGACGGCAAGGACGAGGATCTTGACGCCTGAAGCAACGACATTGCCGAGGACGCGCTCGGCCAAGAAGGCGGTCTTATTGAAAAGCGCAAAAGGAATAAGGACGAAGCCAGCGAGCGTCGTCAGCTTGAACTCGATCAGCGTGACGAAGAGCTGAACGGCGAGCAGAAAGAAGGCGACGAGAACGACCAACCAGGCGATCAGAAGAATCGCGATCTGAATGAAGTTCTCGAAGAACGAAACGAAGCCCATCAGCTGACCGGCAGCATCGAGAATGGGCTTGCCGGCATCTAGGCCAACTTGGGCAACATGGCCCGGTTGCAAAAGCTCCGCTGCCGTAATCGTCGAGCCCGAGGCCCTGAGACCGAGGCCACTGAAGCTTTCAAAGACGATTTGCGCGAGGGAATTGAAATTGCCGATGATGAAAGCAAAGAAGCCGACATAGAGAGTCTTCTTGACGAGACGGGCGAGGACATCCTCGTCGGCACCCCAAGCCCAGAAGAGCCCGGCCAGCGTGATATCGATGCCAATGAGGATTGAGGAGAGAAACGAGACTTCGCCGCCGAGGAGGCCGAATCCGGAATCGATATAGGAGGTGAAGACCTCCAGAAAATGATCGATGACCCCCGTCCCGTGCATGCTGGTTACGCTTTACGCCTAAGACTAATGGAACATCCGGACCGGCTGAGGTTGATAGCCTTGAGCGTCCGTCAGGAATCGCCGGTATTGCTCTTTGGCTTGTGCTTCGGCGGCAACCTTGTTTGCCTCGTCGAGTGCTCTCGCACGCCCATCAGCCGCAAGAACGGCCGTAAGATCAGCAAGCTGCGCGGCTTGAACGCCAAGGAGTTGATTGCCGGCTTGGGTGGCTTGGAGAATGCCGACGGCGCTCTGGCTCTGCGTAATTAGGGCCGAGGTTTCGCTCTTAACAGAGGCGAGATTGCCAACGGCGCCGGCTTGGACGTTCAAAGCGTCTTCAAAGGCGGCGCTGGCATCCTTCCAGCGCGCTTCGGCATTTTGGACAAGCTCGGCATCACTCGCATTGAGATCGGCATCGCCGTAGCGCTGAGAGAAGGCGGTTTCGATCGACTGCACATCATAAGTGATGCGATTGGCTTCGCCGAGAAGATCGCCGATACGGGTTTGTGCGCTCGCAATCGCTGACAGCGAGGAATAATCAAGGCTCGTAAGATTCTTCGCCTCATCCTCGAGCATGGTGACTTCATGAGCGAGCGAGGTGACCTGATTTTGAATTTGAGTCAGAGCGCTCGCGGCCTGAGAGACGTTCTGAGCAAAGTTCGATGGGTCGAAGACGATGAAAGCGTGTGCGGGGGCTATGAGCATCGTTGTCGCGAAAACTGCTCCAGCCGTGGCGGCTGAACGTAAGAGGCGTGTCATTGACTCATCTCCAAACTGAGGCTGGGAAGAAGGTCGGCGGCCCAATCGAGACCCGAATGGCGCAGCCACGCGCCGGCGAATTCGCCGTTTCCGTGGTCCTCCAGAACGCTCTCGATTGCGGCGTGGTCGGCTTTAGAAGAAGAGGCGCAGAAAGCGAGCGCAACCGGACCCAGATCAAGTTCGAAGAGCCGGTTGCCGCGCCGCGATTGCGCGTAATAGTCGCGCTTGGGAGTCGCCCGCGCGATAATCTCGATCTGCCGATCATTCAAACCGAAATGCCGATAAGTCGAGGCGATTTGAGGTTCAAAGGCACGCTCATTGGGCAAGAACACGCGTGTCGGACAGCTCTCGATAATCGCCGGCGCGATTCGGCTCGTCTCAATATCTGCGAGCGATTGCGTGGCAAAGACCACCGAGGCGTTCTTCTTCCTGAGTGTCTTGAGCCACTCGCGGATTTGCGATCCGAACGCGTGGTCATCGAGCGCAAGCCAGCCTTCATCGATAATCAAAAGCGAGGGACGACCGGTAAGGCGTCCTTCGATTCGGTGAAAGAGATAGGCAAGAACGGCAGGTGCGCCGCCGCTACCGATCAAACCTTCGGTTTCGAATGCTTGGACATCGGCACTACCAAGATGCTCCTCTTCGGCATCAAGCAGAGCGCCCCAGGGGCCGCCTATACAGTATGGCTGCAGAGCCTGTTTGAGCCCCTGCGATTGCAGGAGCACTGCAAGGCCGGTGAGGGTTCGCTCCTCAAGTGGAGCGGACGCAAGCGAATTGAGGGCCGTCCAGACATGATCCTTTATACCTGGGACGATGGTGACATTCTCGCGTGCGAGAAGCGCCGAAATCCATTCGGCCGCCCAGGCTGCTTGCCGAATAGAGAAGAAGATAAACTTAAAGTATGTTGCGCCGCCAGTCTGCCGTCATGGATATGCGGCACCTGGTCGGGAGGAATGTGAGGAGGCTCAGACTCGAGCGCGGCCTCACCCAGGAGCAATTCGCCGACGCCTCTGGATTCTCTCAGCAATATCTCTCGGACCTTGAGCGTGGCCGGCGCAATCCGACGGTCGTCACGCTCTTCGAGCTCGCCGATACGCTTGGCGCATCTCATATCGAGCTCGTCGCGATTGATGAGGAATTCGAGCGCGAATTCAGGGCGCGCGGCAAGCCGGTCCGAAGCGGCCGGCGGAGTTCGAAGCCGACACGCCATAGAAGCGTGAAACGCGTAAGTCGAAGAGCCGCCAGAGCACGCTGACGGCTCTTCCAGCGTATCCTAGGCGACGTCGCCCTCAGGAGGCTTGGGCTGAAGCCCGTACAGATAGTCGGCAGCGCGTTGCGCATGCGCCGCGGCCGTGAAGATAAACCGCCTATCCTCTTTCAGAACTTCAAGCCAGGAGGCGATATAGCTCGCATGATCCTCGCGGGGCTCAAGATAGAGCCCAAGATCGGCACAGAGGAATGCAGCTCCTAATTCGGCGACAAGCTCCTCGCGGGCATAGCCTTCATCGCCCCATTGTTTGCGGCCAAGGTCGCGATCAAGCCGTGAAGAGTGGCGCGTCCAGTGCGTCATCTCATGGCTGAGCGTTGCGTAATAGCTTTGAGTATCCTTGAATGTCTCGAAAGGTGGCAGCTGCACATAGTCGGCGTGAATGGCATAGTAGGCATGCGTGCCACCGAAGCGGATATCAGCGCGGCAATTAGAGAAGAACGTTTCGGCATGAACAATGCGCTGTTCCGGATCGATGATCTGCGGCACGGGCAGATAGTAGGCCTCTGGAAGACCATCGATCTGCTCGACATTGAACACGCTGTACGTTTTGAGGAAGGCGATCTCTCGCTCGACTTCGATACCATCCGCATTTGCGTCGATGCGCGTGATCCGATTGGCGTAAACAACGGTCGATCCGGTTTCGCCTTTGCGGACGTGAGCGCCAAGTGCGAGCGCTTGGCGGAAGGTCATCCAAGTCGCATTAGCGAAGCCGCGCGAGACCGCTTCGGACCACAGAAGCAGTATGTTGATGCCGGCATAAGGCTCGCCATTGTGGCGCATTGGTTTGGTGATGCGTCCTCTGGCATGGGACACGGACCACGGCTTGATCCATGGGCGAACGCCTCTCTCGAGATCGGCGATAATGCGATTGGTGACGCGGGTGAAAAGATCGGAACGCAAATTGCTTGCTGATGACGGCATGGCCGGCTCCTTCGTTTGAAGCCGCGGACTGCCCGCGGCCTTTCGGACGGCGAGCCGAAAAGCCGGGGCGCGCGCCGGCCGGCGCATCCTTCGAAGGACCGGAACGAAGAGGAGGACGGCATCAGCCGTTGCGCCGGGCGGCGGCCCGGCTAGAAACGCCACCAAAACCGAAAGGCCCAGCTCGCCGCAAGAAACGAAGGGCCGACCTCGGAAGCGGTTCGCGGAACGCACGATTGCTCGTCGGTGAGCCTGTGGCACGCAGAGCACGGGCAGCCAACGTGCTGCCATCGACGCTCTTTGGAGCTCACATCATCACATGAGAATGCGGGCGACCTGTAAGATGTTCACGTGAGCAGATTTGAAAGCGGATGACCTCGCTCGGCGTAAAGCCGAGCGAGGTCTACTTAATGAGCGTATGATTACTCACCGTTGCGGCGGGACCAGATGAGATTGTGAGTCTCGCCATCCTCAGCGACGATGAGTGATGCGTAGATCGGCGATGCGAAGCTCGGGTCATCGAGCTTGACCGAAACATAGTCGCGCCCATCCTTGGACTTTTGCTTCCATGCTGCGCCGAACTCAGTGGCACCCGCAAAGATGCGATAATCCGGCGCCTTATCGTTCGTCTTCTCGGCGGGCATGAGCCTTGCCTTGACGTTGAGCGTGAGTGTCTTGACCGAACCCGAAAAACCCTCCTCCGATTTCATGAACGTGCCGATATTTGCCATGTCAGTGCTCCTTCGTGTCTTAGGCCGCGCCATTGCGGCCTCGATGGTGTTGAAAAGCGCCGAGGACGATTCGCCGCCGCAGCCCTTTCGGCCCGCAGCGACAGCGAAGGATGGCGAGGGTGAGACTTTCTTGGTTCCCGCGCGGAATGGCGCCAAGCCAGGGGAAGAAAGTCTCATCCCTGCCATTGCGGCCCGGGCGAAGCGAGGCTTGTCGGTCTTCGGCGGGATCAATCCATACGAGGCTGCTCATGGCCAACGCGGACTCCACGCTGCGCACGAAGGTGAGACTGGCAATGCTCGTCACGGTCTCGCAAGAGAGATGGCGTTTTCGTGGTGTCGACAAGCTTGCGCGCGTGCAAAAGGCGGCACTTGCTCCGCGCGTGACGGTGATTGGCGCACTGGCAACGCAGGCGAGCGCGCTGACGCCGGGTGCAACCTGCAGATTCAAGAATGAATGCGGCTCAGTTGTTCGCGAGAAAAACCGCGCGCCAGACTCTGATCGTGCTGTCGCTCACGTTGGCACTGTGGCTGACGATCATTGGGGTCGCCGCATGTGATCAGGTCGGTCTGACGGTGCTTGATGCCCATATCGCGAGCGCAGCCGAGCGAGGTCAGAACGCTTCGGGACATCCACAAAGCGATGCCCGCCGTCGCGGCGAACACCGCTGAGTCCTTCTTCTGTTATGGAGTGGCTGCCACCACGGTCGACCGCAAGCGAACGTACCAATTCTGGTCTGGGAGGTCGCGCGAGTCGAAGGAAAAGCAAAATGATCGCTCGCACGTCTCGAATAGCCACCATCGAATTCATCCCCTCGGAGCCGCCGTCGCTCGCTCACAGAGAGTGGCGAGCGATGCGGCGAAAGGGATTGGCAAGTCGGGCATCCCCTTGGTGGGCCCGAGCGAGCAGTTTGCTCGAGCGATATCAGGGTGAGGTCCCTACTGGAATCGAACTCGAGTTCAGTGAAGGCGGGAGTTGTACATGCTCAGCAGCAGATCGCTGCATCGCTCTAGCTTAACCGGCGGGATGCTTAGCGTCGTACACGACATCGCCATTGATGATGGTCATAAGGACCTTCGTCGCATGGATTGTAGTGACCGGCACTTGAAAAATATTCCGATCGATAACCACAAGATCAGCCAGCTTGCCAGTCTCAATCGTGCCCAGGCTATCGGCCGCATTACGGTAACGTGCGGCATTGATCGTGAACATATCGATGGCCTGTTCAAGCGTAATCCGTTCGGCCGCGCCCAGGACCTCGCCATCGCCACCCGGCGGTTTGCGCGTGATCATCGCCTCGATCGCGATCCAAGGATTGACAGAAGGCACGACATTCCAATCTGAGCCTGCCACCGACAAAGCGCCAGCATCGAGAGCATCTTTGATCGGGATCCACCGCTTCATCAAATGAGGTTGGACCGCGTCTTCGATGTCATCGATGATTGGCGACTTATACCAAATATAGGGCGAGAACTCGAAAGCCGCGCCGAGCTCTCTTGCACGCTTGATATCGTCCATATGAATGAAACTGTTGTGCCCGGGATTATGGTGCAGGCCCGAATGGCCGTTGGTCTTTCGCGCCACCTCAATGGCATCAAGCGCTTCACGCACTGCTGCGTCACCAGCTGCATGAAACTTGATCGTCAAACCCATCGCATCAAAATGAGTGACGAGAACATTGAGATCGTTGGGCGGGATCATCAGCAAACCGCGCTCTCGTCCCTTTTCGTCGCGTCCACGGACCGGGACATAAGGCTCAAGCATTGCCGCTGTGTGGCTGTCGGTCGGCACTCCATCAAGCAAGATTTTGATACAAGAAGGAGAGAAGCGTTCCCGCGCAAAGACACCACGCATCGCTATCAGAAGTGAGTCCTGATACATGAGGCATCCGCGTACGCGCTGATGCAGCTTGCCTTGATCCGCAAGGTCGGCATAGGCCTGTGCAAGGGGCACGCTGACTGCCGCATCGTCGAACGCCGTGATTCCCTGCGCGAGCATCGTGTCGAGCGCCCACCTGAGCCCCTGCGAAATTTCTTCTCGCGTCGGAGGTGGCACGAAGCGTGTCACTATCCAGGCGGCCGATTCGCGCAGCAAACCCGTCGGCTCGCCATTAGAATCTCGCTCAATAATTCCGTTCTCTGGATCCTTTGTCTCCTTGGTAATACCGGCAGCTTCAAGCGCCCTCGAATTGGCCCAAGAACTGTGACCACTGATGTCCGACAGAATGACCGGATTTTGCGGAGCGACATTATCGAGCATGAACCTGTTAGGCGGCGTTGCACCAAACGACGCCGCTTCATATGCCCGTCCTGTTATCCACTCGCCCGGCGCGCGCCGGGCTGCGTGCTCCGCAACGATGCTCAGGATTTCATTGGGCGAAGATCCATGTGGCAGCTTACATTGAAGCTCGGACAAACCGGCGCCGGCCGGGTGAACATGTGTATCGTGCAGCCCGGGCAGCACTGTCGCGCCCTTTAGATCTAAGACACGGGTATCATCAGTTGTGAGCTGCTCCACCGAAGAATTGTCCCCAACACTAATGATAACGCCCTTCCGGACAGCAACTGAAGTTGCCCATCCAGAGGGTTGATAGACTTGGCCGTTCTTCAAAACGAGGTCAGCGGAGAGTCCGCCAAGGGCGGAAGCATCCTTGCTTAATCCAATGAGTCCCATCTTACACCTCGCCAATCAGCTCAACGGACGATTCCCAAGCAGACGTGCAACGCATTCACGCAAGCTCGATCTTTGCATCGCTCAAATGATAAAACCGGCCCCTCGCCATATCATCCTGCACATGGAACAACCCGCTCATGAGGACCATCAGCGGCGTCGGTGCGATCGCCGCACTCGCGTAGATCTCGATCACTTCGCTCAATCCGCCGGCAGGACAACACGGGCACACTGGTGAATAACGAGAGAGCAGGAAGTGACGGTAGCTCGTCGTATTGTCGAGTGGTGTAAGGAAGCCCGAAATCTGCATTGGCTTGTCGGCGAGCTCCAGAACCCGGGGCGCCAACACCGCGCGAACTCCGCCTCGTGGGCCACGAGTCAAATGCATCTGCTCCAAGGTCAACCACAGTGGATGCTCTGGTGGATGATTGGAATGTGATTCAGCATGCGGCGTCGTTTCGACGCCCGAAGGCGGCGCCGCTCGATGTGGAGCAGGATGAATCTGTGAAGGCGGAATATAGATCCGCTGCGTAACGGACATGTCGCGCCTCCACCTTGTATCGATCAGCCGTGCGCTCAAACGCCATAAAACTGGCGACGACATCGAGTTGTTGCAGAACGAACGTGCGCCGAAGTACTGAAATGACTTTCTAGCGTTCGAAACGCTCAATCAGCCTAACGAAGAGGGATAGGTCGATACTTGGCAATATGCGCCACAAACGTGGCATATTGCGCCATCACGAGGTGACGGAAGGCGATTCGTCGCGAAGACGCGTAACGTTTCGGTGATCGTATCAAGAAGCCATGCGTTCAAGAACGGCCTTGCTGCTCTGGATGGGCGGCAGCAACCGCTGGCAGCGCCGCCATTTGCGCGTCAATTGCAACGAGCTTCGGATAAGGGTCCAACGGAACGCCAAAGCGGCGCGCATTGAACATTTGCGGCGCAAGACAGATATCAGAGATATTCGGAGCCGCGCCGCCGAAGAAATCCTTTAATGGTGCCAACGCTTCGATGGCTGCAAAGCCTTCGGTGATCCAATGACGGTACCAAGTTGCCGATGCATCATCGTCAAGATGAAGCGTCTGTTTGAGATAATTGAGGACCCTGAGATTGTTCAGCGGATGAATATCGCATGCAATCATGAGTGCAATTTCAAGCGCTCGGGCACGGCTCGTTGGCTCGACAGGAATAAGACGCGGCGTTGGGGATCGTGAGTCGAGATAATCGATAATGGCGAGTGATTGACGAATGACGAGAGGGCCGATTTGGAGCGCGGGCACCAGCGCCTGGGGGTTGATTTCACGATAGGTGGCGCTCTGCTGGGCACCCTCACGCAAATCGTGAACGAGACTGCGATAAGGTAGCGATTTAAGGTTCAACGCAATTCGCACACGATATGCCGCAGACGAACGAGGGTAGTCGTGGAGAATGATTGGTTCCTGGATCATCGGATCTTGGGGCGCGAAATAGATAACCGATAGCTTTCCCATAGGAGCGACAAAACTCCTGTCCCCACAGTTGGGGACAGACCTTTGGTTTTGGTCGCTTAAGCTTGAGAGGTTCTACTCCGAGCTGATTCAAATGGTTGATCGATCACCGTGGATATCGGTCGCAGACCTTGCAAAGGGCTTCACAGGCGACTCAAACGCGCTATCGCCGACTGCAGAGCTCGCCGGTAAGAGCATTACGTTGTGCAGCGAGCATACGGTTACGCAGTGGACTTTCGAGAGTTCTTCTCGCCTCGAAATCCGCAGCTCGCAAGATCAGAGCAAGGCCGACTCTATCTCTGGCCAAGCCGAATACGCCGCAACGACGATCCGGCCAGGCATCTACCTCGTGAGCCTTCTCAACAAATTGGGCCATCAGCAGACGAGCTTAATCCTGAATTTGAACGGTAACCTTTTCACCTCTGTCAGAGGGAAGTTGCCATCAGAGGAAGAAGCACGGCGCCCTCTCTTAGAGAGAATCGCCAAAGGTCAAGAGCTGACGGGTGTAACAGCCGCCATCGAACATGGGACTCCAAACACGAGCCCACGATCGAGCTTGTCGGCAAGCGAGTTCAATACACCTACAGTGAAACCGAACAATACGAACATATCTATCTCAACTCAGAGCTTTACACTTGGCATTGCCTACGCGGCTCAGAGAAAGGCCTCGCGGATACGGATCGGTGTGGCGCCTACAAGATCGATGATAGGCTTTATCTCTTTGTGTGGCGCGAAAAGATTATTCCCACCCTTGGAGTCGTTCTCATAGATCTGAGTGCAATGAAGACAACAGGCCGCATCTTTGGTTATCGAGAGCATTCGTTCGAGGAGGTGGTTAGTTTTCCCGTGGGCGCGAAAGCGCGCCTGCTCAACGTGACAGACACGTAAGGGCTGCGCCTTAAAGGGAGGTCGAAAGTATCTTGAGTTTGAAGGGAAAAGTCGCCCTGATTACAGGTGGCGGGACCGGTATTGGTGAGAAGTGCGCTCGCCTCTTCGCCGCCGAAGGGGCGCACGTCGCCGTCATGGGCCGGCGGCCAGCGCTGATCGAGCAGGTCTCACGCGCGATTGGTTGTTTCGGCGTTGTCGGAGATGCCTCGAATACTGCCGACGTGAAACGGGCGATATCCGAGATCAACACTGAGTTTGGGACTATCGACATTGTCGTTGCCAATGCTGGAGGGCGCGGCATGGCACCGGCCATGAAGCTCAGCGATACCGCTTGGAAGGATTTTTTAGATTCGAATTTAAACTCCGCGTTTGTGGTAATTCGCGAGGCCCTTCCGAACCTCATCAGCAGGCGCGGTGCAATCGTCGTTATTTCATCGATAGCTGGGTTACGCGCTGGCCCCGATGTTTGCGGCTACACAACAACAAAGCATGCTCTTGTCGGGCTCGCGCGCTCGGTAGCACGAGACTACGGCCCATTTGGTGTGCGGGCGAATGTGGTGTGTCCAGGCTGGGTGCGAACACCAATGGCTGATGAAGAAATGGAACCGCTCATGAAGCAGCAGGGACTGACACGCGACGAAGCTTATGCGCTGGTGACCAGAAACGTGCCATTGCGCCGCCCCGCGACGGCCGCGGAAATTGCCGCGATATGTCGATTCCTCGTGAGTGACGAAGCCGCGATCATTACTGGGGCGACAATTGTCGCCGACGGCGGGTCGACGATTGTCGATGTGCCAACGCTCGCATTCGCGTGAGATAATAAGCTGCCCTGAGACTCTCGCGCCAATTGGAGTGTCTTACAATTTTTCCGGCCGCGTGTGCCTCGTTACAGGTGGCGCCCAAGGGATTGGACTGGCAATTGCACAGACCTTTGCCGCATACGGTGCAAGCGTTGTTATTGCCGACCTATCGCGCGACATGGGCTCCCGCGCCGTAGAGATGATAAAGAGTGCCGGAGGTTGTGCGCGTTGTATCGCAACTGACGTTGGCGACCGAGATGCGATTAGAGCACTAATCTCAGAGTGTGAAGCTGAACTCGGACGGCTTGACATCATCGTGCACAACGCCGCCTATTTTCCGCTGACGGATTTTGAGAAGATTGACGAGGCTGTCCTCAAACGCACGCTTGCGGTCAACCTCGAGGCCGCCTTTTGGCTGTCTCAAGGTGTGCTTCCATCATTCAAGCGCCTTGGAGGGGGACGAATTCTTTTGACGTCTTCCGTAACGGGACCGCGCGTCGCCTACCCTGGTCTTGCGCATTATGCCGCTTCAAAGGCCGGGATTAATGGATTCATCCGCGCGGCGGCCCTTGAGCTTGCAAAATTCAACGTAACCGTGAACGGCGTTGAGCCCGGCATGATTGCAACATCCGCGATGGAAAATCTCGGGGGGACGGAGACAAGAATGGCGTTAGAGAAGCGCGTTCCACTCAAGCGACTTGGCACACCGCAGGATATCGCAGCAGCCATGGTGTTTCTTGCATCGGACGCCGCGAGCTATATCACCGGCCAAACCCTGGTGGTCGATGGCGGAGCTTTGTTACCAGAATGTGGTGCGAGTTGGTGAAGCGTTCTTCATGAGCTCATCAATGCAGACGTCGCGGCAAAGCCGACATTGCGTAGGCATCTTTGACCGCTGTGAACGTCGCGAGCAGCGCAGCCCTCTGTTCTTTAACCAGCCTGATGTATCGGCGAAATCCGGGCAGAGCGCCCACGATTTCGCAGCATGCAAAGTGTTGGAGCCGCAGTCGCCACTGGCCACATTCGGTGACAAGCCTACACTTTGTGAAGTCCAACGGAAGAAGTGCCGCGCTTAGACGCGCGTGACTTTCCAGCGTTGTCCTTAGTCGAAGAACATCCGCGCCCGGTGCACCCCGCGCTTCAAAGTCAATCCCGCTGCGCCGCCAGACACCGCGATGTGTAATGCGGATTTCTTCGCCTTCTCTGTCGCAAGGTCCGAGCTCAAGGAGGAACTCCGCAACAACGATTGTCATCAAGAAATTGATCTCTACAGATTCATACACATCAAACTCGATGTCTGTTCCGGCCGCCTTGAACCTCGCGCGGCGCATCTCAACATCGCTCACCTCAAATCCGCTGAGATCCTCCTTTAGACGCGAGGTTAGCCGGCCCGGAGCATAGCCAGGATATCGAATCGCCTGTACCATTCGCGTAAGGGTCTCGATCATGCCTTTCGCTCGTCCACACTCTGACGTCCAAACTCCTCTTCCAAAATCTCTTCAACTGATGCTGGCTTGAAGAGAGGCGCACGCTGTACGAAACGCGTCCACACGAAACTATAAGCGGCAGTGAGCGCGATCATAATGCCAAATGATCGATAGACCGGCGCGGATGGCTGACCAGCGGGCGCTATGTACCTAATAGCGATGAGTATGCCGATGATCGAGATGATTTGTGGCAATGGAAAGAACGGCGTGCGATACGAGCGCGGAAGATCGGGTCTTCGAATACGTAGAGAGATGACCGATAAGTTCACTAAGATATATGCGACGCCCCACGCGCACACTGCGGCGAGCACGAGATTCGAGACGCGATCGACGTCCCCGTTGATGAGCCAAGCGTGTAGGCAGGGAATTATGGCTGATACGGCGATGCCGACCAATGGTGTCTTCAGGCGTGGATGAAGATAGGCGAACACCTTGGGCAATGCCCCATCGACGGCCATGCCGTACATAATACGCGGCAGGCCGGCCATCAAAGTATTGATCGTCGCACCGCCGGCAAAGAGAAGCCCTATACCGAGCCAGATCTTGCCCAATGGTCCCATAACGCGATCCGCCAACTGCGGTATGGCCATAGGCGTTTCGAGAATGCGCGTCGTGCTATTTGGCGCAACCAGCGTATTCGGCACCTGGTGCAGAACGGCGCTGCCGTAAAGCAACATGCAGCACGCCACCGCCGCCAGCCCAACAAACATTGCAAGAGGAATGTTTCTTCCTGGGTTGCGAAGTTCGGGCGCCAGAGGCGTGACGAACTCGAAGCCAACAAACATGAACATGGCCATGCCAACGAGTGACAAAATCGCAAAGGGTCCATGGCCTAAGCTTGATGGGCCGAACCACCCTGCGAGGTGCACAGCGGGGCTAAGAAGGACGCCTAATGCCCAAAGATCATGAGGGTCGACCACATACCCGCCGTTAGAACAATCTCGAAACGGCCATAAACGCGAACCCCTAGCGCGTTGGTCAGTCCGAACAGGATCATCAGTCCCACGCCGACAAGCCACGCAGTGCCACTTCTCTGCAAAACGGTGTTGAGCGATTCAAAATTTACGAGAGCCATGATCCCACTGAGGATCGTTTCAGCAGTTCTCGCGTACACGTGAACGAGCAGGTAGGCTGATATTGTTCCCGCCGTTGCGCAGAAGCGCCCAAGACCGCAAGAAATGTAGTCATAAACACACCGGTGGTCGGCAATATCCCAGCGGCCTCTGCAAACGACATCGCCTGCGCCTGCATCAACACGAATGCTATGAGGATCGCGACTGCAAATGCCCAGCCGCCAATCCCAAATCCTGTCGTTACCGTAAGAATGACGGGGCTGGCCATAATGAGACCGACCGCTGTCGCAAGCGCGGTAGGCAGTCCGAGAACAGCCCGCGGTGGCGCGCTTGGAACAGGCGCACTCTGCTCGGCGGAAGATGTCACAGCACCAATTTTGTGAGGCTATGCTGAGAGAGAAGTTTCAAATCAGCGCCTAAATTCGGCGCGTTAGCGTTATCGTATACCACCTCGGCCGCGCGAACGTGTCCTGCCCTACGCCGATAAAGCTTGTATCGATCGAGGATGTTCGATAACGCTCGTCCCAGAGATTTGTGACTGCGCCCACGACCCGCCATTTATTGTCGTCCGATGTATAGGCTAAGCTGAGATTGCCGGTCGTATAGGAGTGCTCACGCAGCGCCGGCGCCGGAAGCACAGAGAAGTTGAACGGCCCCGAAAACGCGATCTCGCCCTGCACGGTAATAGTTCCAGGTCCGACAGGCACATCATATCGCAGCACTTCACTGCCGCTGATTGGAGCCGCCTGCGGTAGCTCCGAATTGACAATTCGACCCGAAGCTAACGGAACGTTGAATACCTTGCTGTCCAGCAATGACAAGTTGCTCGTCAAATGCAAGTGCGGCGCTAATTCGGCCTGAAGCTCAAACTCTGCGCCATAAAGCTGAGCATTGGTGTTGAAGATCACCTGCGCGGCATCGACGAGCGCAAAGGCCTGATAGCTCTTATAGTCATAATAGAATGCCGCAGTGTTGAGTTGGATGCGATGGTTTGCGAGCGAGATTTTGGCACCAACCTCATAAGCATCGAGCTTCTCGGGATTGTGCGGCAGCGCGGCAATATCTGCGGGGAATACGGGCGCTTCATAGTTTCCGGATTTCCACCCCCGTGAGTAGCTCACATAGGTCAAAATGTCCGATGTGGGTTTCCAGTCGACTTCCGCTTTGTCGGAAATGCCGTCGAAGCTCCGTTTTGCCAAAGCAGGATTTGCGACCGATGGTGGAAAGCTGGTCGAGGTAGCCTGATTGGCATTGAAGATCGTTTCCCCGCCAAATCCATCATCAAAGAGATAGTTGAGCTGCCTAACGTCATGAGTATAGCGAAACCCACCAATCAACGTTACCGAACCGGGAAGTTTGTACTCGACATGACCAAAGCCCGCGATTGAGTCTGTGTCGAGTGTGAAGTGAGCCAGAGAGGTTCCTGAGAAAGGCACTCCTATGTCGCCAGCGACTATGCTGCTCAAGTAGTCGCCGCCCACGAATGCGACGTCGCGTTGCGACATGTTTAGGTAGTAGACACCACCGGTTAAGATCGCTGGCCCAAGGTCGGCGGTAACTCGACCTTCTTGAGAGATCTGCTTGTAATGCTGATCGGTATCGTAGTTGAAGAGGTCCGTAGGGCCGGAGTCGCTGTCCTCATTGTAGTGCTTGCTCAGACGAAATGCGTCTGTAATCGACGTGAGTGTGACATTACCAGCGTGATACTCCGCCTTGAAGGTACCGCCGTAATACTCGCGGTTGAAGTTGAATGGTTGACCAACATCCACTTTATAAGGCGTGTCATAAGGTCTCTTATAACCAGCAAGGTCACATCCGGCACAGACAGTAACCGGAAATCCTGGAACCGGCTCAAAGGTTGGTGAAAAGTTAGCGGGTGTATCAACGCCTAGTCCATCTGCGTTTGGATAGGTCGATGTGTGCGTGTAGCCGCCGATCGCGGTGTTGAAGTCCCGCGTATAATAGCCGATCAAATCACCGATGAAATTATCAACAGGCGCGAAGCGTAGGCGTCCGCGAAGCTCCAGCTCGTCGGCAGCCATCAGATCGCGGCCGAGCGTATTTTTCATCCAACCGTCGTGATTTAGATAGACACCCGCTATTCGACCTTGGATGCCATTGGCGAGCGGACCGCTTAGGGCGCCCTCGACGCGATATTCGCTGTCTGAGCCGCCACCAGCCTGCAAATATCCCTCAAGATCATCGGTCGGCGCGTTGCTGATGTATTGTACAACGCCTCCCGTGGCATTACGGCCGAAGAGAGTCCCCTGAGGGCCACGCTCCACTTCGACGCGCTTTATATCGAATAGCTCCCCGGCGATGGCACCCATCGCACCAACATAGGCATCGTCCCGAAACACGGCGATCGGTGCTTCTAGTTGATCGCCAAAGTCGTTCTGTGAAACGCCACGAATATTGAAGATAGCCGTTGTTGGCGCAAAGTCGACAACCTTGAAGCTCGGAACAAGTGATGCAATGTCCCGCACATCCGTAAGCCCGGCAAGGCTCAAAACATCGCCCGAAACTGCGGTGACCGCGATGCCAACGTCATTGATCGACTGGGCGCGTCTTTGAGCCGTCACCACAATCTCTTGAGCGACCGCGCCATTTGACGCAGATGTCGTCTCCTGCGCCAAAGCAGAGGTCGCCACGATCACGCTCAAAGGAGCAACAGCCACGCTGGCCATCAATTTGCTGAAACAAATCGATCTCATGAGATTTCCCCCTTCCAAATCCGACGCGTGCCGGAGCTCAGTCGTGCTTGTTCACCCTTTGCCGTGCCAAAACATCTAAGACCTTCGAGCGCCGACGACCGCACCAATGACCGCTGCAAATGCAATTATTCCGGGAAGCGCGACAGCCAACGTTTTGGACGCCCCAGTCAAAATGTCGAAGTGCGTAACGGCGAGCACCAAAACAGCGAGAAGTGCGATGCCGGCCACAAAGGGAAGCGCGCGTCCTGCCAACCAAGCTGCCCGAAATTCAGGGTGTTTTTTGAAGAATGCCGGTACCGAAAAGGATGCAATTGCCATCAGCGCGAGAACGCCAAGCGTTCCAACATTCGTTAGCCAAGAAAACAAGGTGAGGACTGGATCAGCTCGCAGCACCACGAAGATCGTAACGACGATGAGCGCCGTGAAGGACTGAGCGAGCGATCCGCGATGCGGGCTCTGGTAGGCGGCATGTGTCGAACCGAACCAACGCGGCAACAATCCGTCGCGGCCGAGAGCGAAGAAATAGCGGGCAACAGCGTTATGAAACGCCAATAAACCGGCAAAAACGCTGGTCACGAAGAGGATGGATAGAATGAGAGTGAGCGAGGCGTTCGCGTAGTGATCAGACAGCTGAAAAAGAAGGCGCGTTGGGTCTGCTAGTGCCTTAAGTCGTGGAACAAGCTTGTCAACGCCGACACCCAAAACCATGCACCAGGTTGTGAAGGCGTAAAAACCTCCGATCAGGATGACCGACAGATAAGTTGCTATCGGCACGGTGCGATGAGGATTTCTTGCCTCCTCAGCATAGATCGTCGTGGCTTCGAAACCGATAAACGATGCAAAACCGAAAAGGATTCCAATTGCAGGCGAGCCAAGCAAAAACGTGCGAGGCATCAGCGGCGCCGTGTTTATCCCGGCATCGCCGCCATGCCATAAGATAAAACCATCGAGCGCAAGAACGCAGATATACTCGGCAACGACAAGGGCACCGAGAACTCGCGCGGAGATATCCACTTGTCGATACCCACAGACACCCACAATTGCCATCGCCGCATAGGCACCGCACCACCAAGGCAGATTTACGTGAGCAACGGATTCAGTCAGCGCTGATGCCGCCTGCCCGAACATCCCGTAGATGCCGATCTGCATGGTGTTGTAGGCAACGAGAGCGATCATCGCCGCTGCGCCGCCTGCGGCGGCGCCCAAGCCGCTCCTTGCGAAAGCATAGAAGGCGCCGGCATTGCGCACATAGCGTGCCATGGCCGTGTAGCCAACCGAGAACACAAGCAAGATGGCAGTCACTATGAGATATGCGGCCGGTATTCCCGGACCATTGCCGAACAACATTCCAATAGGGACTCCGCCCGCAATGGCTACCAATGGACCCGCTGCGGAAACGACGAAGAACGTTACAGCACCGACGCCCAGTGCGCCCTCACGCAGGGTGTTGGCTGGAACAATTGGAGTGTCGTCCATTCAAAACTGCCTGTTGCGCGCGAACTAATAGGTGATGCAGATCGATTTCACCTCGGTATAGGAATCAAGAGCGTTCGGACCGAAATCGCGTCCAATGCCTGATTCCTTGAACCCACCAAACGGCAGATTCGGATCTACTGGCACATGGTTATTGACCCAGACGGTGCCCGCTTTGACCTGAGGAATGAGGCGCATCGCCGTTGATAGGTTTTCAGTCCAGATGCTTGCCGCGAGCCCGTAGGACGTATTGTTAGCGGCAGCGACGCCTTCCTCGGCGCTATCGACAGCCGTGATGCTCACGACCGGGCCAAACACTTCGGTCTTGAGAATTGGGTGCTTCGCATCCGTAAGAAGGAATGTCGGCGGCACGTAATAGCCACGCGCTGGCACTTCGGCGCCAGAGATAATCTTGGCGTTGTGATCACGCGCGGATTTGACCAATGTTTTAACGCCGTCGCGGTGCGAGGCGGATACAAGCGGATTCACCTGTGCCGTCGGATCGAGTCCGGGTCCGAACGACATCGCGCGTGTTGCGTCTGTTAACGCACCAACAAGGCGCTCGAATATCGGCCGCTCGCAATAAATGCTGGAGGCAGCCGCACAAACCTGACCACTATTGAGCAACGCTCCTGTCAGCAGACCGGGAACAGTCTTGGAAAGGTCTGTATCACGCAGCACAATCGCGGGATTCTTCCCCCCGAGCTCGAGTGTGACGCGCTTCATCGTGTCCACGGCGACACGCGCGATATCCTTGCCAACGCCGGTCGAGCCCGTGAAGCTGATCTTTTTCACGAGTGGATGCCTTATTAGGGCATCTCCCGTTACCGAGCCGCGGCCGTGAATCACGTTAAAAACACCGGCTGGAACACCAGCCTCAGCCGCCAGCTCGGCGAGCCTGAAGCTCGTGAGTGGTGTAAGTGCGGCCGGCTTAAGGACGACCGTGCAACCTGCCGCCATTGCTGGCATTATCTTCCAGATGCCGATCATCATCGGAAAGTTCCAAGGCGAGATTGCAGCAACAACGCCGATAGGTTCGCGCCTGGTATAGGCGGTGTGCTTTGCACCGGGAGGCAGCGCTATTGAAACGTCAAGCGAGAGCCCACTGATCTTGGTGGCAAGGCCGGCGTAGTAGCGCATAAATTCAACCGACGCACCGACATCAATCGCGCGCGCAACGTTGATTGACTTGCCCTGATTCCAGCTTTCAAGCTGTGCAAGCTCCTCGCCGTGAAATTTCAACCCGGTCGGCGAATCTCAGAAGAATGCGCTCCCGGTCGGCCGGTCGCAGCCCGCTCCAGCGGCCGTCCTCGAAAGCCCTGTGAGCCGAAGTGACGGCCATATCGACAGCCGCGCGATCTGCTTCCGGCAGCTGGGCAATTACCTCTTCAGAGGCGGGATTGAAGACGTCGAGAAGCCGACCAGTCGTCGCCTTGATTTCTCCATCGACGAACTGTCCGCGGATTCGGCGTGCTGCGGCACGGGCACTCTGTATTGGCTCAAATGAGTTCTTGTCTCTCGTTCATTGTCAGGGGCCTTCCTGTCGACTCCAATACGACTAGCTGAGGGCGCGAAGCGCGCTGGCGAGCGCGTTGACGATGATGTCGATTTCCTTTTCTTCGATGATGAGCGGCGGCGAGAGGATGATGTTGTTGCCGACAGCTCGCACAAGGGCTCCCTTGCCGGCAGCGCAGCGCGCGATGTCTCTCGTCAAGCTGCTGTCGGGCGGCAGTGGCGCACGACTCCTTTTGTCGGAGACAAGATCAAGGCAAATCATGAGCCCTTTGCCGCGGACCTCTCCGACAGCCTCAAATTGGCGTTCAAAAGGCTTGAGACTATCTAAGAGATATCTACCTTGCCTGCCGGCTTTCTCTGGGAGATTCAGTGCAACAACCTGCTCAAGGGCTGCCATTGCGGCTGCACACCCAAGCGGATGCGCGCTGTATGTGTAGCCATGCATCACATGACCTTGAGGATCGGGAGAATTGGCAAATGCGCTGGCGACACGTTCGTTGAGCGTTGTCGCACCGAACGGCACGTAGGCAGAAGTGATGCCCTTGGCAAAGCACATGATATCCGGTTTGACGCCCCAGCCGCGCGCGCCGGTCATGAATCCGGACCGGCCGAATCCAGTGACGACCTCATCTGAGATGAGAAGAACACCATGTCGATCGCAGATTTCGCGGAGCCGCGGCCAAAAGTTCGGAGGAGGGACAATCACTCCACCCGCGCCTTGCACGGGCTCAGCGATAAATGCTGCTACAGTGTCAGGCGATTGAAATAGAATTTCGCGCTCGACAAGGTCTGCGCAGATATTGCCGAGTTGCTCTGGATCTTCGGTGAAGGGATTTCGATAGGTCCAAGGCGTTTCGACATGGTAGCAGCCCCATAATAGAGGCTCGTATGCGGCGCGAAACGGCGTATTGCCGTTCACCGACGCACCACCAAAATGCACGCCGTGATAGCCTTTCGTCAGCGAAATGAATTTTGTTCGACTGGGCTCGCCGGACAATTTCCAATAATGTCGAGCCAGCTTAAGCGCGGTTTCGACAGCATCAGAGCCGCCGCTGCTGTAAAAGACCCGACTTACATTCTCTGCGCTCAACAACTCGACGAGTTGCTGCGAGAGCCGCAGCGCCCCAGGATGAGTAGTCCCCTCAAAGGACGAATAATATGGAAGCTCGGCCAGTTGTTCACGAATAGCCTTCTTAACTACCTCATTGCTGTAACCCAGATTGACATTCCAGAGTCCACCCACGCCATCAACCAAGCGCCGACCTTCGCTGTCTTGAACATATACGCCCTCTCCGGACGTGATGACGATCGGTGGATTCCATTCGCCCGACCGCGCGTGCGCCATAGGCTGCAAAAACGAGGCAAGCCCTTGCTGCAAGTCCACATTGGTTCTTGTTTTGGAGCTTGATGACATAATGTCCATCCTAAGGTTGTGTGGTGGGCTCCGGCCCCTACTGAAAAAAGCGACGCATCCAAGCCGCAGCTTGGACGCGCCGAGTCAGGGAGGCCCTTGAACTTCGGTTTTCCGCTCAGATGTGTGAGGCATTGTAAACAACCTCACCGTTGATGATTGTCATCAGCACCTTCGTCGCGTGCACGGTTGTGATCGGCACTTTGAAGATGTTGCGGTCTATCACCACGAGATCGGCAAGCTTGCCGAGCTCGATCGAGCCGAGCTTGTCAGCATTGTATTGCTGGCGAGCTGAGTTGATCGTGAACATATCGACAGCCTGCTTGAGCGAGATACGTTCGGCAGCGCCGAGCGGTAGTCCCTTGCCGCCGGGTTCCTGTCGCGTCACCATGGTCTCGAGAGCAATCCATGGATTGACGGTAGGCACGACCGCCCAATCCGAACCAGGTACTGAAAGCACTCCGGCATCCAGGGCATCCTTGATCGGAATCCAGCGCTTCATGAGGTCCGCGGGAACAGCCTTTTGGATGTCGTCGATGATCGGCGAGTGGTACCAAATGTATGGAGAGAACTCGAGCGCAGCCCCAAGCGCGCGCGCGCGTTGAATGTCTTCGATGTGCACAAAACTATTGTGACCTACATCGTGAAGGATTCCGGAGAACCCATTCGCCTTCCGCGCCGCTTCGATCGCGTCGAGCCCTTGCCGGACAGCGGCATCGCCTGCGGCGTGAAACTTAACTGTAAGGCCCATCGAGTTCGTAATGAGTGACCAATATTTTGAGATCATTGGTGTCCTGCATGAGCAGGCCCCTCTCACGACCTTTGTCGTTGCGCCCTGGCGCCGGCAAATAATCCTCAAGCATCGCGGCTGTGTGACTATCTGTCGGAACACCATCAAGAATGATCTTGACGCATGATGGAGAAAATCGATCGCGCGCGTAGATGCCACGACGGGCAATCAAGCCGGAGTCAAGATAGATGAGACAGCCGCGAACGCGCTGCTTCAGCTCGCCTCGATCGGAGAGATCTGCATAAGCCTGTGCAAGATCCTGGGTGACCAAGGCATCGTCAAAGGCGGTTACGCCTTGGGCAAGCATTGTGTCCAAGGCCCATTTGAGTGCTTTCTCTGTGTCCGCCTGCGAAGGCGGTGGCACGTGCTGTGAAACAATGCCCACAGCAGGAGCTTCACGCAGGAGCCCGGTAGGTTCGCCGTTTGGATCGCGTTCGATTATCCCGTTGGGCGGATTCTTCGTATCCTTTGTTATGCCCGCGATTTTGAGGGCCAGCGAGTTCGCCCACGCACTGTGCCCACTAATGTCGTTGAGAAGAACTGGATTGTTCGGGGCGACCTTGTCGAGCATCGACTTGTTCGGCGGCGTTGCGCCAAATGACGCTGCTTCATAGGCGCGGCCCGTGATCCACTCGCCGGGCTTATGCGCCTGAACACACTTGGCGACGATCGCGAAAATCTGCTCGGGCGATGAACCGTGCGGCAACTTGCATTGGAATAATTCCGACATGCCAGCGCCGCCGGGATGTACGTGCATGTCGTGCAAGCCGGGAAGAACCGTTTGGCCCTTAAGATCCACCGTTTTCGTGGCGCTGGTCGTGTATGGTTTGACGGCAGAAGCATCACCAATTGCGACGATGACACCCTTGGACACCGCTATAGAATCGACAAAGCCGGAGGGCGTGTAGATCTGCCCGTGGGTGAGAACAAGATCTGCTGGCGCAGGTGGCGGCGCCTGACTCGCCCCGAATTGCGCAAATGCCGCGGACGAAAAACTGACCAGTCCGACGCAGGCAGCCGTAAGTGCAGGTGATACGCGCATTTTATTTTTCTCCGAGCGCACTGGTCATAAATGCAGGGGATCGGCAATCGCGATCCCCTTCTGAGTGGATTAATATCGATCAGTAACGGTATGAAATCGTGGCGCCCCAGGTGCGCGGTATCAGCGTGAGACCTGTGTAGCCATGCGTATCGAGCGGATTGGATTTGATGTTCAAATCCGTTCTTGCCAGGTTAGGGTGCTCATCGAGCAAATTCTTGACAAAGATTGAAACGTCTGCGCCCTCAATCTTTATGCCGGCACGCGCTGAGAGGAGATTCATCTCGGGCGTCGGCTGGAAAACTAACGGGTCCGCCGGCGGAAGCACCGGTGAGCGGTTCTTCAAATCGAGCGCCGCAGTGTTATCGGGCCCTTGTGAGTGGTACTCGTAGTCAAATCGGACGTAGAGATCTCGCTCGAACAGATTGAAGTTGTATTGGCTATTCAATGTTAGGGTCCACGGCGATCCAGGAAGCTTATCGCCTTTGCTGACTAACGGAACGAGCGCCGTTGGTCCGCCGAACACGGTCTTTTGAAACTCCGCGTCGTTGTATCCGGCAGAGCCTCCAACGGAAAGCTGATCGGTCAGCCTGAATGTAGCGTCGAGATCGAAGCCCTGGCTAATGGCCTTGCCGGCGTTGATCGTGAATGCGAAGCCGCAACTTGCTAGAGCCACATTCTGCTGGATGTTCTTCCAGTCAATGTAATAGGCACTGCCATTGATTTGAGCGCGGCCTCCGAAAAATGAATTTTTTGAACCGACTTCGTAGCTCCACAAAGAGTCCGAACTGAATGTCTGAGGACGGCCGGTCGGGTTACCTGCGCTCGCACTATAGCCGAAGCTCCCGACGAGCGCAGTGCAGGGCAAACCGACCTGCGGATTGTAACCTCCGACACGGAACCCCTTGGCCGCCGACGCATAGATCATATTACCCGGCGTCAATTGATAGGACAGGCCAAACTTTGGCGTTAGCGGATACTCCGTTTTGTTGCCCGTATCATTCACGACAGGTCCGACAACAGGGCCATAGTAATGGGCATTGGCATCGAACTTAGTTTGCCCGTAGCGAACACCCAATGTCACAGTCAAATTATCGATCGGCTTGATATCAAATTGCGCAAAGCCTGCAGTTTGCTCATCGTGCGCGAGAACGGGATCCTGATTGAAAGTGTATTTTCCCAGGGCGAGACCATTCGCAGCGCAGGTCGGACAGGGCAGCGCGACCGAGAAAGGCACACCAACCACGTCGAAGAAGAGGTTCGGCAAAAAGGTGTCCTGCACAAGCTCTCGGCTCTTCTCAGTTGTCTTTTGATAGAACGCGCCGATAACCCACCTAAACCAGGAATTGTCGTTCGTTGATTCAAGACGAGCTTCTTGAGTCCACTGCACCTGCGAATTCGATTGGACGGTTGGCGCAAACATTCCGACCGGGAATTCCCAATAGCCGGCCCAGAGAGCTGATTCGAATGGCGCGTAGTCATTCAGAGCATTCTGATTGCGGTCCATGTAAGACGAATTGGTGATGAAGCGGACGGGCCCCAAATCCCAATTAATAGAAACGGAAGGCAACCAAAATTCGTCTGTATTGGGCTGACGCAGCGGATAGCCTTGTTGCCAGACGCCTTTGTCGGGCTTCGAAAGCGCCTCCCAATAGGTGTTGGCATCGTTGTTATAGATCTTCTGATAATAGACCCCGGCCGTAATCACCAGATTATCGACCGGTTGCAACGCGAAGGAGCCATTGAGCACCCGGCTATCTTTCCAATTCGAGTTTTGCTCGGTCACAAAGTTGGCGTGATCGCGATGAGGAATCACCGTCGCGGGTGTGCTGGGATCTGCATTAAAGACAGCGAGCGGTGTGTCTCCAGGTTGAGGATCAGTATTGACGCGATCGATGTAACCACCGTCGCGCCGTGACCAGCCGGTTATCCGAAAGCCCAGTTTGTCGGCGACAATTGGACCGCCGACAGCAACACCCGCCTCATAGCTTGGCCCCCCACTTTCAGTGAATGCCGTCTCGCCGCGCGCGTAGACGCTGTAGTCGGTCAGACTCGGCTTGGGCGTGATGAAGCGAAGCGTGCCGCCCTCAGAGCCAGCGCCGAAAAGCGTTCCCTGAGGTCCGCGCAGAACTTCAACGCGTTCAAGGTCGAACACTGCTGGGTAAGTGCTGAAGTTGGCCGCGCCCGCACCGATGATGCGTGTCTGAATCGGCGTATCGTTGAGATAAATGCCCGTAGTGCTGGCGGCAACGGTCGATGAAATGCCGCGGATCGATATGGCCGACGCACCCGCATTGCGGTTATCGGTACGCGAAAAGGTAATGCCGGGAGTGAACTGAGCAATGTCATCGATGCTTCTAATACCTTGTTGGTCCATGCGCTCGGACGTGAATGCAGCGACGCTGATCGGGACCTTGCTCAACGACTCGGCGCGCCGAGTCGCCGTCACCACAATCTCCTCAACTTTCGACGAGTCGTCCTGCTTTGCCTTCGACACATCGGACTGAGCGCTTGGTACGATCTGTGCGCCAGCGGGCTTTGGGGTTTCCGCGGCATTTGCGCTCGCTATTGCAAACGGCACTAAGCATGTGCTCGCGAGCAAACCTATGCGAACATACTGAATAGATTTCATTTTAAGCTCCCCAGTTGACGTCACCGCCGCTCCAGCATCGCAACAACACGGACAGCCGAAACAGCAGCGGCCGCCCCCATTTAGTCAGCCGCCACCGCTCCAACTGCTGCCGCTGAGCCCTTCACCCGTTCAGCAGCGCTTGCTGGTGTCGCATGTTTGACATGTTCAAGGTTGAAGACGTCGGCGCAAACTTGCCTGACCTATTGCGCCAAAGAGTTGACAAAACACGTCAACAGGAACGAGGATGGATTCAGTGTTGCAAACGCGTGTTCAAACGAAGACGAGAGAATCGCCGTTGCCTCGCTCCGGTAAAATCAAGCGGCCGTCCAAAGTGCCGTTTATACGCGCAAACGTACTCGCTGCCGTGGTTAGCGAGCTGGTTCGCTTGGGAGTTGAACCTGATAGCCTGTTGCGCGACCACATCGAAGCCATCAACGATATCGACAATCCGTACAAGGAGATTCCTCTAAAGCGGTATGTGGCATTCTTTGAGGCGGCAGCCAAGATGGCCGATGACCCTCTGTTCGGGGCCCGCATCGGCGCTCACTTCCGTCCTGAAGAGCTTGGTCCGCTCGGCGTTTTATTTGTTGCAGCAACGAGCCTGCAAGCCGCACTGAAGCGGCTAGGCAATCTTCTTCAGGCCTGGCAGAGCGGAACGCGCGTCGAACTGGAAGCCGGCTCTAGTACAGCCGAGTGGATATATCAGATCGAGGATCCGAGAATTCAACCGAGGAGACAGGATGCTGAGTTTTCACTCAGCGTGACCTGCACTTTTATCCGAATGCTGTTAGGCCCAGGGTGGGCACCGATCGAAGTGCATCTCGAACACTCAGAGCTAAACCCGCGCAAAGGAGCTTCGATGAAGGGGTTGAGTGCAATATTCAGGGCGCCCGTTGTGTTTGATCAAAGTGTCAATCGCCTCGTGCTGGATAAGAAGGATCTCACGCGAGACGTCTCGAGGACGAGGCAAGATATGGTGCCGTATCTAGAACAGCATCTATGCGATCTAATGAGTTCAGGGATACGAAATGACAATATTTCGACTCAAGTCAGTTACCTCATTGCCAAGCGCCTCGGCCGGTTGCCGACCGACATTCATAGCCTTGCAAACGAACTCGGTGTATCAGCGCGAACATTGCAGCGTCGTCTGGCAGATGAAGATAAGTCTCTCAGAGCGTTGGTCCGAGAACATCGATTGCGTATCGCAGAACCGCTTTTGAATAGCGGGGAAACGCCGATCACATCAATAGCGCATAGCGTCGGCTATTCTGACCCAACTGCTTTCTCGCGTGCCTTTAAAGACTGGCGTGGCAGAAGTCCGAGAAGGTTTCGGGAGACACAGACGAGACCACCTAGTCGCAAGTCGAAGCGGCCAAAACGCTCCTGAAGGTATTAGCCTGTCGGAAGATCTGCCTTGATCGGCTTCCACTCAAGCCCTAGGCTTTCTGCGACTGCCTGATTGGTAACGGTGCCTCGAAACACGTTAAGCCCGTTGCGGAGATGCATGTCGTCACGCAGCGCGTCCAAACCTTTACCGGCTAATGCCAGAACGAAGGGAAGCGTTGCGTTGCCCAGAGCGTAGCTCGAGGTTGCAGCCACGACACCTGGCATGTTCGCCACGCAATAATGCGTGATACCATCCACGACAAAGGTGGGATCAGTATGTGTCGTGGGATGCGACATCTCAAAGCAGCCACCTTGGTCAATCGAAACATCGACGAGCACCGATCCAGGCTTCATCCTCTTCAAGAGGTCACGGGTTATGAGCCTGGGCGCGCGTGCCCCAGGCACCAAAACGGCACCAATTACCGCGTCGGCAAAAATGGCTTCGCGCTCGATCGCATCGAACGTCGAGAATTGCGTCATGACGCGGCCGCCAAATATTTCATCAAGCTGCCTCAGCCGTTTGATGGATCGGTCCAGAACAGTGACACTTGCGCCTAGCCCGGCAGCCATCCGCACCGCGTTTACGCCAACTACTCCGCCGCCGATCACCAGTACCCGGGCAGGTGGTACCCCGGGCACTCCGCCCATTAAGAGTCCCATCCCGCCGGAGGTTCGCCGCAACGAATAGGCAGCAGCTTCAATTGACAGACGTCCCGCAACTTCGCTCATCGGCGCCAAAAGCGGAAGTGCTCCGGACGGGTCGGTCACCGTTTCATAGGCAATCGCCACACAACCGGATTTCATCAGCCCACGTGCTTGTTCGATATCTGCGGCGAGATGCAGATAGGTGAATATTATTTGATCCGGGCGGAGCATGCGCCATTCGCATGGCTGCGGTTCCTTGACCTTAACGATAAGCGCGGATTCAGTAAAGATCTCCTCGGCGCGCGGGGCTATCAGCGCGCCGGCGGTTCGATAAGCCTCATCAGATACACCAATCCCTTGTCCTGCTCCTGCCTCGACAAGAACTTCGTGCCCGTGCGTGACGAGTTCGCGAGCGGCCGACGGAGTTAGACCGACACGATACTCATCGCTCTTGATTTCCTTTGGTACGCCAATGCGCATTGCCTCGCCCAACCCATCTGACTATCGCGTCTTCCACCCGACGCCTGGTTTATCTGGAACCGAGGGCGGGGCTCGTGGGTCAGACGGCTAATAAACCATCAATCGGCTGTCTGTCCCCAACTGTGCGGACAGACTGTTTGGCAGAAGCGGAGTGAATTAGCTGAACAAGCTAAGTGTGTGGCGAGGAGGCATTTATGAGCGGCGAGCCTTTCACTGGAGATTCATTTGCGTCTTCGAACGATCTTGAAGACAAGGCAGTGACCTTCTCCGAACTCATTCCAAGAAGAGCCTATGCCTATACCGCCGAGGGAGATCCCAATACGGGCGTCATTATTGGCGATCGCGGCGTCATGGTCATCGACACACAAGCGACGCCCATCATGGCGCGCGATGTACTGAAACATGTCCGCGCGATCACGGACCTCCCAGTGACTCACGTGCTTCTCACCCACTATCATGCTGTTAGAGTCCTCGGTGCCGCAGCCTACAATGCGCACACCATCATCGCCTCGCAAGATACCTATGACCTCATCGCAGAACGGGGTGAGCAGGATAAGGCATCTGAAATCGGCAGGTTTCCAAGGCTGTTTCGGGGCGCTTCATCGATACCGCCCGGTGTTACTTGGCCGAACCTCGTGTTCTCCGGAAAGATCACGATCGACCTTGGCGGTATTAATGTACAGGTTTTTCAACCGGGTCGCGGGCACACAAAAGGTGACACGGTAGCCTGGCTTTCGAAAGAGAAAGTGCTGTTTTCCGGTGATCTGGTCGAATACGACGCCACGCCCTATACCGGTGACGCTTATCTTCGAGAGTGGCCGGCAACTCTTGATGTCTTGCGCCTCCTTCAGGTGGACAAATTGGTTCCGGGACGTGGTCCCGCGTGCATCGGGAGCACGCAGGTCGAAGAGGCGATCAGTTCAACCTCAGCCTTTGTCGCCGACCTCTATAATCTCACAAAGCAAGCGTCGGCAAACCGAGCCGCACTCAATGCCGTCTACCGAAAAGTGTATCCGGCGCTGAAGGCCAAGTACGGTGATCTCGTGATTTTCGAGCACTGCATGCCATTCGACATCACCCGCGCCTTTGATGAAGCCAATGGTATTGACGATCCGCAAATCTGGACAGCGGAGCGCGACCGGCAGATGTGGAATCAGCTAAGGTAATGAACTCGCCGAGAAAGCTAGAGGCCGGCAATCGCGAACCGGTCGTGATTGTTGGTGCCGGCATGGTGGGCTTGACGCTCGCCATTGATCTGCTTCGAAAAAACATCCCCGTAGTTGTACTGGAGAAATCAAGATCGATCGCGGAAGGATCGCGGTCGATCTGTCAGGCGAAGAGATCTTTAGAGATATGGGATCGGCTAGGAGTTGGAGAGGCCATTCGCGATCGGGGATGCACCTGGAAAATTGGACGGGTATTCCATCGCGATCGTGAAGTATTTCACTTTGACCTCTTGCCAGAGGTCGGCCACAAGATGCCGGCGTTCGTTAATCTCCAGCAGCCGATTCTCGAAGAGATTTTGAGAACACACTTCCTGCAGCTTGGCGGCGCAATCCGTTTTGAGCACGAGTTAGTCGCGGTTAAACCCCACTCGCACTTCGTCCAAATGCACGTCAGATCTCCTGAGGGGGAATATAGCCTGGAGGCCGACTGGATGGTGTCCTGCGAAGGAGTGCGATCGCTGACACGGCGCGCATTAGGTCTTCGGTTCGAAGGTGAGGTGTTCGAGGATAAATTTCTCATTTGCGATGTGAAGATGAAGGCGAAATTTCCGGCCGAGCGCTGGTTCTGGTTCGAGCCAACCTTTCATCCCGGTCAAACGACGTTGCTGCACCGTCAGGCCGATGACGTTTGGAGAATCGATCTCCAGTTGGGTTGGGATGCTGATCCAGAAGAGGCGCTGGACAAAGACAAGGCACGATCGCGCATTGAACGGCTGCTCGGCCACACTAACTTCGATTTCGAATGGATCTCTCTCTATGTATTTCAGTGCCGGACACTCGAGTCCTATTTGCACAATCGCGTCATTTTTGCGGGCGATAGCGCCCATCAGGTTTCCCCTTTCGGCGCACGGGGCGGAAACGGGGGCGTTCAGGACGTTGACAATCTCGCGTGGAAACTTGCTCGCGTAATAAATGGTACCTCGCCGACGGGACTGCTCGAAACCTATAACGCGGAACGAATACTGGCGGCAAAGGAGAATATTCTTCATTCGACGCGTGCGACCAATTTTATGACACCTCGAACTCCGGCGTCGAAGCTGCTGCGCGACGAAACTCTGAACCTAGCGTCGCGATTGAAATTTGCTCAGTCACTCGTCAATTCGGGCCGCCTCTCCGCTCCAGCCCACTATTCGACTTCATCGCTCAACACGCCTGATGAAGATGAATGGAGTCCGTCGGTCGCAACAGCCCCCGGCAGCCCGGCTGTCGATGCACCAATTTCGACAAGTTGCGGAGATCAGCACTTGCTCGGCCTTCTGGGCAATCAGTTTGCCGTTGTGGCCAAAAGCAAAGTCGCGCTTCCGTGCGAACTCAAGGCATGTGGTGAGCGCATTCCCATATTTCAGCTGGGCCGCGACTTTGAGGATTCCGCGGGTCTTGTCTCAGAGCGTTACGATTTGCGCACAGGATCGGTGATCTTATTTCGGCCTGATCAACACGTCGCGATGCGCAGGCGCACATTCCAAGAAACGCAAATTACCGGCGCCATGTCTAGGGCCATTCACGGTGAGGGCGTGGCGGTAAGATGAGGCTGCAAGTCGAAATTCAAATCAAGGATCCCGACGCATTTTATGCGCGATTAGCTGCCCGGCTCGACGGCACGCAGCGCGCAGACGCCTTTTTAACGAGACTCGTCTTGCTTCTGGCAAATCAAATTCAGGACCAAGCGACGCTCATGGATGCAATTGATGTTGCCGCTGCCACTGATAACGAGGAACAGACATGACCAACCCTCGATCCGCCGGCACCGACCAATGTGCGCAGGATTATATGGCGGGCTTTGGCAACGAGTTCAGCAGCGAAGCGGAGCTTGGAGCTCTACCGATTGGTCAGAACAGCCCACAGCGGCCACCACTCGGATTGTACGCGGAGCAATTGTCCGGTACTGCCTTTACCGTGCCCCGGTCTGAAAATCGGCGTTCATGGCTTTACAGAATTCATCCATCCGCCGTGCATTCAAGGTATGTTCCTTTTCAGTGTGAAGATGCCTGGTCCGGACTGAACGATCAGCGGATCCCGACCCCCAATCGGCTACGTTGGGACCCTTTCCCACCACCCTCGAAGCCTACGGACTTTGTGGACGGCGTTCACACAATTGCTGTCTCCGGGGATCCACGCATGCAGACGGGCGCCGCCGCCCACATCTATTGCGTCAATCGATCGATGACGACTCGTGTCTTCTTCGATTCTGATGGCGAACTCATGTTCGTGCCTTACGACGGCAGAATCCACCTCAATACGGAATTCGGGCTCATCGAGCTGAGCCCTGGTGAGATTGGTGTTGTTCCTAGAGGTGTGCGTTTCCGTGTCGAACTTATTGATGACGTCGCGCGCGGATATTTGTGCGAGAATTTCGGATCGGCATTCAGGCTACCGCAACTCGGTCCGATTGGATCGAATGGATTGGCGAATTCACGTGATTTCCTCACGCCTGTCGCACGATATGAAGATGCCGATAAGCCGTTTGAGCTGTTTCAGCGATTCATGGGCAATCTTTGGCATACCGAGCTTCCGCACTCCCCGCTCGACGTCGTTGCCTGGTATGGTTCGCTTGCACCCTATAAATATGACCTCAGTCGGTTCAACACAATTGGTACAGTGAGCTTTGATCATCCCGATCCATCGATATTCACGGTGCTCACGTCTCCGAGCGAGACGCTCGGAACGGCCAATATCGACTTCGTAATTTTCCCGCCCCGATGGATGGTTGCGGAACATACATTTAGACCGCCTTGGTATCATAGGAACGTTATGAGTGAGCTCATGGGGCTCATTAAGGGTGTTTACGACGCAAAAGCCGAAGGCTTTGCGCCCGGCGGGATCTCTTTGCACAATTGCATGTCGGCTCACGGCCCCGATGCGGCAACGCACACCAAGGCAACGAAGGAACAGTTAGCGCCTAACAAAATCGACGAAACCATGGCGTTCATGTTCGAGTGCCGTTGGGTATTTCAGCCGACCTCATGGGCAATGAAGAGTCCTGCCCTTCAAGAGGGCTATGATGCTTGCTGGACCGGCTTAGAAAAGACTTTTCGTCGGCCATGATGGACTCAACGCATCACCCGTCCCTCACGAGTTGGGTTCGGTCGGCCAACGGCCATTCCAGTTTTCCAATTCAGAACCTTCCGCTATGTGTGTTTTCGCCCAAAGGCGAGAGACCTCGCGGCGGGATCGCTATCGGCGATTCGATCGTGGACGTTCTCGCGCTTCTTGAAACAGAGGTGCTCACGGGTCCGGCTGAAGCTGCAGCGGTCGCAGCCAGCGGACCAAACCTAAACCCTCTCATGGCCCTGCAGCCGCGCTCGCGGAAAGCACTTCGCGAGCAGATTTCGCGGTTGCTTGATGCCAACGGAGAACAGCGATCGCGCATCGAGCCGATCGCCAAACGCTTCTTAGCCAAGACGGAGGACTGCGTCCTGCACTTGCCTGCAAAGGTTGGAGACTACACCGACTTCTACGCGGGCATTCATCACGCAGAGAACGTCGGCAAGCAATTCCGCCCGGACAATCCACTCTTGCCAAACTATAAATACGTGCCGATCGGATATCACGGCCGCTCTTCGTCAATTGTCGTATCCGGCACAACTGTGAGAAGGCCAAGCGGACAAGCCAAGCCGCCCGAGTCGAGTGAGCCGCTGTTCGGTCCCAGCAAGCGGCTCGACTATGAGCTCGAATTGGGGCTCTGGATTGGACCTGGAAATGCGCTCGGCGAATCAATATCGATCGACAAGGCGGAGGAGCACCTCTTTGGTCTTTGCCTCTTGAATGATTGGTCCGCGAGGGACATCCAGGCATGGGAATATCAGCCTCTTGGACCGTTTCTCGCAAAGAGCTTTGCCACCTCGATATCGCCCTGGATCATAACGGCTGATGCCTTGGCGCCATTTCGAGAGAGGCAACAGCCGCGCCCCTCTAACGATCCAAAACCGCTGCCGTACCTGTTCTCCGCTGCCGACCAGTTCGGCGGCGCGCTCAATATTCAGTTGGAGGTTCTGATTTGCTCCAAGATGATGCGCGAGAAGCATCTACCTCACCACCAGTTGAGCCTCTGCAACGCAGGCGATTTGTATTGGACGCCAGCGCAATTGATCGCACACCACACGAGTGGTGGTTGTAATCTGCGGCCAGGAGACCTGCTCGGAACAGGCACCATTTCCTCGCCCGATTCAAAGAACGTCGGCAGCTTGCTCGAACTCACGCGCGGAGGCCGCACACCAATCGAGTTGCCCTCGGGCGAAACGCGGACTTTCCTGGAAGACGATGATGAGGTCGTAATTCGTGGGTTTTGCGCAAGACCCGGCGCCGCGACCATCGGTCTTGGCGAGGTGTCCGGCCGAGTCGTCGGATGACGGTCGGCAGGTGGCGCTCAGACTAACAAGAGGCGAGAGAGCTCATGGCCCGTCGCAATTCCGAGCCGATCATATGCGCGGCGTCGATAGGTGACGACGCTGGAAGTCTTGATACCCAGATCGAGAGCGATTCCGTACGCCGTCATACCAACAGCCGTGCGAGCGCACACGTCGAGCTGACGCGAGGTCAACTTGACGGGAAGTGCTTCCAGACGCCGCTGAAGTCGCTTGATGAGCACTTCGGTGGAAGTGCCGGCCGCGCCTATGGATTGAAGGAGCCTGTGCTTGCGAATAATCGGAAAAATAAGTCTGCCGCATCTGGAGATCGCATTCAGGTTTGCGTCTGTGAACACGCCCGCATCAGCCGTTCGAAAGAAGCTTGCCACGACCCAATGTGATCCCTCGTGGCACCATAGCGATACCTTTTCAACGAAATGGGGCCGTTCATAACAAACAAGTCGATAATTGCGGTCGGAGATCTGCCCCGGTGAGATTCTTATGGCCTGTGCATCGGGATCTTGGGCGCTAAGTAGGTGATTTATTGGATCGAAGCGGTGAAAGTGTGAGCAATAAGCCTCAACTCGCTCAGCGATTTGAGGATGTGCGCCTAACGCAAGCACTGAGGACGGGTGTGCGTCAAAATCGGTTGGGCGCTCGAACGCGAAGAACTCATCGACCTGCGCGCTCTTATTTAGCCAGCCGAGAATCGCTCCCGCCAGATCGTGAGTACCGAGCGACTCGAGAACGCCTACAAGATGATCGTCCTCTACCAACGAGCGAGTTTCCTGGGTGATTGATTCCGTCATGACTGCACCATGCCGCGACAGGGCCTCAGCGGCCATCCTCAAGTGTACCACCCAATGGCGGGTTTGTGACAGGTCTGCTCGTCACAGAGCCCTGCAGTTCACTGCTGCAGCCGCGAAGACATCTCGCTGGGCCTCCGTATCGGGCCTGATCCTTCTTGCCTTATTCGGTTTCGGAGCAAGAGCAATGGCTAGACCCGTGGCGTATCCGGTTGTCCCGTTCGTGGTCGAGTTGCCCAAGGTTAAGGGACCCATCCCGGTCACGAGCACATCCTGGCCATTTGCGGCAGCAGATCATTCGGTCACGCCAAGAAACCTTGCCCAAGATGGCTACGTTGAAGAGGAGTACTTCATCAGTGGCAGCGCCAATGTCTATGAATGGCCGGCGATCGGAAAGCTGGAGGGTTTTGCGCGTGGTCCCTATACGACAAGACTCTTAGTGAGACGACCCAAAAGCCCCGCAAAATTCAGCGGTACGGTGATCGTCGAGGCCCTCAATCCATCGTTGCGATACGATGCGCCAATCATGTGGATGGAGTCTCAAGACTATTTCATCAGGCATGGTGACGCTTATGTTGGTGTCACGATTAAGCCAGTTGCTATCGAGTTTTTGAAACTGTTTGATCCAGAGCGGTATGCGTCCTTATCGTTTAAGAATCCGCTGCCGGCATCACAGACCTGCCCGCAATCTGAGCTTCCGCCTGCGCCAGGCGGTCTTCCGCCCGAGTCCACTCCCGCAACAGAGAATGGACTGATTTGGGACATATTGAGCCAAGTTGGAGTGCTGGTCAGGAACACTTCGATTGTAAGTCCCCTGCAAGGATTTGATGTCACGCGCGTCTACTTGACTGGGGACTCTCAGAGCGGCGCTTTCGTTCTGATTTATGCCAATGCAATTCATCCGTTTGCAGAACGCAGCCAAGGCAAACCTGTTTTCGACGGCTATTTGACCACATCTTCCGGAGGTCCAGGTGTCCCCGTCAATCAGTGCGCGCCTTCAGCACGGCCCGGGGATCCACGCATGGTGATGCAGCCACGCGGTGTGCCGATCATCAAGCTTATCAATCAAACTGACCTCGGCTATCTCAATCGTCGGCCCGACAGTGACGCATTTCCCGACCTTTATCGAAGTTACGAAATTGCCGGAGCCTCCCATATTCATCAGTGGGTACTCGAATGGGGCACGGATACGGCAGATGCGGCCAAGACCGGTGCTGCTGGGTTCCTATCGAATGACAAATGTGCTCAGCGAAACGAATCCGGAAACGAGTTTCCAACACAGTTCGTGTTGAATGCAGCGTTTGCGAATCTCGAGAGATGGTCGCGCGAATTTATTCCACCGCCACGCGCTGAGCCATTCGAGATTAGCGATCCCAAGAATGCGCGCTCTACACTTGCGCTCGATGAATTTGGCAATGCGAAAGGCGGATTGAGAACGCCTTACGTCGACGTTCCTACAATGCGCTATGGCGCCTACATGGATGGCCCAGGAATTTGCGAGCTATGGGGTTACCAAGTTCCTCTGAGCCCCATTGTGTTGAAGCGGCTCTATCCCACCCATGCCAGCTATATGGCAAAAATGAAAGTCAGGACGCAAAGCGCAGTCGAAGAGAGATGGATCACAGCCGAGGATGCTCAAAGCATCTTGGACGAAGCCGCAAAAGCAAGGATCCCGTAGTGCTTATGGAACATTCGCCTGTTCGGCCTCATCCACAATGGCTTGCGCATCAATTGCGGTAAGCCATCCTTGTTCACGTAGCATCGCCGCGCTCGCTCGCACTTTATCGACATAACTCTTGTGTGTTGGATAGATTTGCCTGAGTTTGTCGCTATCAAAGCCGTATTTGTAACCTTGGGACATGCATGGGAGTGGCCCGAACTTCGAGCCGATCCACCGTGCCGTCGGCACGTCGACATAGGGTGTGCGCACACCTCCCATCGCATTTCCGTAAGCATCGGTTATAAACGCCTGTTCCGGGAGAAAAACGCTCCCTCTATCTGGTCTTAAGGACAGTGGCTCAGCACGTGGTGGCGCTGCGCCAATTCGTACCCAATTGTCGAGAAGGTGCCAGGCAGCGTCGAAAACGAAGCGGACGGGAAAGTCCGTTGGGTCAACGTCCCTCGGCTCGCAATCAGCCTTATTGATTGGATCGGCTTGGCCGGATGCTTTAAGCGTGTCAGCCTCTGAAGCAAAGGAAAGCTGCTCCCAGGGATCAAGATGCGGTGCGCCAGCAATCTCATAGCGGCGAAAGAGATCAGGAGCAGCATCAGAATCCGGGCGGCGCGTTTCGATGTTGGTGCCGATATCCGCTTGCGCGAATAGCTCGATGACGGGCACGCCGGCCGGCGCCGTAATTAGTCGTGGATCTCCCGATTCAAAATTCTTCGCGCATTGATTTATAGGGACCTGCCAGGGCGGGCTGCCGCTATATAGAAATCCATCATAGAGTGGCTTGCCTTTTGGCCCCCTCGCAGTTCGAGCGAACAAGCTGGCATAAGTGCGCGCATAACCGGCTGTTTGAGATTGGCCGGTCATGTAAAGGCGCTGGACCGTGCCGTCGATTGGATTGACTGGGGAATGAGCAGCTCGCCCAGTTGAGTGAGAATATCCCAGGCAAGCCCAGTTTCATCGTCAGGTGTAGTTGGCTGCGCCCAGGGATTGATGTCAGCTGGTGCGCAGCGCGGGCTAGTTACTGGGTGCGGCATCCCAAGTGATGCGTATCGCTCGGGGTCGAAGCGCTTAAGGGATTTGATCGTATTTGGCTTGATGGTGATGCCGACCCAAGCATATCCCTCTCTCATGAACTGCTCATAGGATTGGGCCCACATAATGGGAAGATCGACGGGTGAAGAGGGATTAAGCGGCTCGACAATCACTGTTCCGTTGAAATGCGCCGAGTCCTTCGGGCGCCTCACAAGGATTCGCGTCGTATAGGGGCCACGAGTAATGACCCTTGCTCCAGCTCTTGTCTGCCATTCATAGACTTGCGCCTCGCCACTGATCAGATACTCGGATTCGATGTAGCCCCCGTTTACGAGATCAATCGATCTCTTGAGATGATCCGAAGCAAGAAACGCATGCGATGTTCCAGTGACCTTGATTGGTCCCACCAGCTTTGGAAGTGCTTCCGGCGGTTTTGAATGTGCAGACATTATCGCGCCCATTAGAAGGCAAAATGATAAGCTTAGGAGATCCCGTCTGGTCATCCGAAAAGGCTAACGCCCTCAACGCGAGGGGCTTGTCCCTAGTGTTGGGGACATACATTCCATTTTGGACCTCCAGGCTGTCGAGCGGTTTCGCGCGCCATTCGTTCGGTTGAACCAACTGCTATAAGACAAACGTTCAAAACAGGGGATGAAAATGACCTTACTGGCCTTTCAATCCGCAGGCGATCTCGCGCACAAGATCCGGTCGCGTGAATTCAGCTGTCTGGAGCTTCTGGACTATTTCATCAAGAGAGTTGAGCGATTTAACCCTCGCGTGAACGCGATCATCGTTCGGGATTTCGAGGCGGCCCGCAAGCACGCAAGGGCTGCGGATGAAGCCATTGAGCGTGGCGGCAAACTGGGTCCGCTGCACGGCGTGCCGATGACAATCAAGGAGTCCTTTAATTTCGAAGGGACTCCCACGACGTGGGGTTTTCCTCAGTTCAGAGACAATGTTGCGCATTCGAATGCCGTTGCTGTCGACCGGCTGCTCGATGCCGGTGCCATCATTATGGGAAAGACAAATGTCCCTCCCGGGCTGATGGATGGCCAGAGCAACAATGAGATCTACGGGCGCACTAACAACCCTTGGGACCTGGGGAGAACACCCGGGGGTTCATCCGGTGGATCGGCGGCCGCTCTTGCCGCGGGCATGACTGGGTTGGAGTTTGGCAGTGACATTGCGTCTTCGATTAGAAATCCCGCTCACTATTGCGGCGTCTTCGGCCATAAGCCGACTTATGGCATCTGTCCTCAACGCGGCCATTCACTTGCCGACACGCTGCAGATGACCGACATCGGCGTTGTTGGCCCGCTTGCGCGTAGCGCTTCTGATCTCGAGCTCGCCTTGTCGATAGTGGCGGGACCGAGCGGTGCCGAGGCAGGTGCCTACTCACTCTCGCTTCCACCTTGCAAAAAGAAGAATCTGAAAGACTTCCGCATTGCGTTGATCACGGACGACAAATTTGCGGAGGTCGATGAGAGCGTCAAAGCACAGCTTCTTTTGCTCGGCCAATTCCTCGAGCGAGAGGGGGCTCAAGTCAGCTATGACAAACGACCCTGGAGCGACAGCGAGGACATCTATATTCTCTTCATGATTCTCTTGCGTTCCGCGATGGCGGGCCACGTTGAAGAGGAGGAGTTTCTGCAGGCTCGGGCTCAGGCAGCCGGGGCCACGCGCACCACTCGGGACATCGCTAAAGCAAATGCCTTTGGCGTTACCCTGTCCCATCGCGATTGGCTGCGAGTTGACGAGGAGCGACACGCATTTCGGGTGAAGTGGGCCGAGTTTTTTGAGAATTTCGACCTTTGCCTCTGCCCGCCACTCTCTACACCGGCATTTCCACACATGCCCGGATCGCCTCAGGGACGAACTCTCACTGTGAATGGCCGCGAGGTCCCGTTTGAGAATCAGCTTCTATGGGCGGGTATTGCCGGTATCGCCTATTTGCCAGCTACAGTTGCGCCGACCGGTCTTAGTAAAAATGGGCTTCCTATTGGAGTACAGATAATAGGCCCGCAATATGGTGACCTGACCTGCCTGCATTTCGCGGGCCTTCTTGAGCGACAATATCGCGCGTTTGTTCCACCGAAAGGATTTGGTGACTAAACCGAGAGCGTTTCGCATGGTGTTCACCGGTTATGCCAAGCGCGGTTGATCGCCGCGTCGACCGACGACGCCAAAGGTCGCGACACCGCCCCAGGCAGGTTGGCGACCAATATGCATCAGGATATCAAGCCTTTCATGACTAGGTTTAAATCGGACTTTCTGACCGTCGCACTTGAACGCGGGTTCGTTAATCAGTGCACCGACGTAGCGAAGCTGGACTCGGTGCTCTCAAGACGCATCGTCACATCGTATAATGGCTATGATTGCACCGCTGCTAGCCTGCATGTCGGGCACCTGATGCCAATTATGCTGCAGCGTTGGTTCCAGAAATGCGGCCATCGTCCCATTGTTCTCATGGGCGGCGGCACGACGAAAGTGGGGGATCCAAGCTTCCGCGATGACTCTCGCCCGTTACTGTCCGATGCTCAGATCAACAACAATATTGAAAGCATCAAGACGATCTTTTCGCGTCTCGTCACGTTCGGTGATGGGCCAAGCGATGCAATTATGGTCAATAACGCGGATTGGTTGGACAGGCTCGAATATCTCGCTCTGTTGCGTAATGTGGGCACTCACTTCACGATCAACAGGATGCTGACCTTTGATAGCGTACAACAGCGGCTCGAGAAGGATCTGACTTTTCTCGAGTTCAATTACATGATTCTGCAGGCCTATGATTTTCACGAGCTATTGGAACGCTATGATTGCATTCTGCAGACTGGTGGTTCCGATCAATGGGGAAACATCATCAATGGTGTTGAGCTGTGCCGACGCATGAATCACGCCGACGTCTTTGGACTGACGACGCCCCTTCTTACAACTGCGTCCGGCGCGAAAATGGGAAAGACTGCGGCGGGAGCGGTCTGGCTGAATGCGGATATGCTGCCAATATCGGAGTTTTGGCAATATTGGCGTGATGTCGAGGACCCTGATGTGGGTCGGTTCCTGAAGCTCTTCACCGAACTACCCCTCAACGAGATCAAGCGATTAGAGACACTCGGTGGATCTGAGATTGCCGAAGCCAAGAAGATTTTAGCAAACGAAGTAACGGCGCTCGTGCACGGCCGCGCCTATGTCGACAAACCAACCAACACGGTCCGTTCAAACTGCAACTAAGCATGTCACCGACGAAGCGACATTCAACAATGCCCGCCAAGCGTGACTAGTTGCGAGCAATGTCGATCAGTCGGAGGCCATAAATTGGATCGCGCAGCGACATTGGATCTTCGCCGCGCAGCATGAGCTGCTGCCGATCGATCTCAACTGAAACCGAGATGATCAAAGCGGGAACGCCTGATGCGTTTGAGAATGGAAGACTTAGTATTTCGACCGGGATCGGAGCTCTGTCATAGCCCTCGTTCAGTATGTATGTCGCCCCGCATGGAGTTTCGAGCATCTGTCGAAAGCCCGCCTTGGCCGTTTCCCAATGATCTTCCGGCATTGTCTCCATCATAGTTCGCCCAGTTGGATTGGAGTGAGTGCGATTGACGAGTGCGGTTCCCATCAGGCGAACTAGGTAAGAGTCGGTCGTCCTCGCCTCGACGATGCTGACATAGGGCAAGAACGAGCGCGCCTCCGCGGGCGAGAAGAGCTTGCGAGGAGGGACTAGCGAAGCCGACTGCTGCTGCAATTGGCGATAGTATCTGAAAAATTCCGCCGCTTCAGGCGTCCAGAATTTCTCGTGTGACGTACTATCATCCCTGTTAGCGACTCTCTCCATAAAGCCACCACAAGCGAACTGGCAATTTTCATCGCGATAGTGGGCGCGACCATTAAATGTTTCGCTAAGTCTCCGCGGCGCGATCGTGGTTAACTAGTCGAATACTAGGGTGTGAACTCATTTGATCCAAGCCCTGATGGCGTAGATGTGGAGCATAGCCATCATGTTTCGAGCAAGCTTTTCGAAGCGGACGGCCAGGCGGCGCATGTCTTTCATCGCGCAGAAGAAGCGCTCGACGATGTTACGCATGTCATAGAGGTTTTCATCGTGCGGGATCGGTCGGCGAGCGGTGCGCTTGGAAGGAATGACGGCGAGAGCGCCTTCGTCGGCGGCGGCCTGACGAATAGCACGGCTGTCATAGGCTTTGTCGGCGACGATCGCGAGGGGCGGCTTATGCCAGTCGACGAGATGCGGGAACGCCTTGGCATCATGTGTCTCGCCACGCGTCACAACGAAGCGCAGAGGCCGTCCCGAGCCGTCGACGAGTGCGTGAACCTTGCTCGATCTGCCGCCTCTGGAATGGCCTATGCTCTGAGCGAACTCCCCCCTTTTGCGCCAGAGGCCGCGCGATGAGCCTTGATGATCGTGCTATCGATGAGATGCAGGCTGTCCTTGGACTTGGAGGCGAGCTGATCGAACACGCACTTCCAGACGCCACGCTTCGACCAACGATTGTAACGATTGTAGACCGTCGTGTACGGACCGTAGCACTCGGGCAGATCGCGCCACGGCGCGCCGGTGCGCAAGATGTAGAAGATGCCGTTGAGCACGCGCCGATCATCCACCCGGCCCGGGCCGCGACCAACAGCAGGAACCAGCGGAGCGATCAACGCCCATTCCTCATCAGACAAGTCAAACCGCATGAAACCTCTCTCAAATCACATCGAGAGATCGAATCACGCGGCCTTTCTCATCTCAAACGAATTGAGTACAGACTCTAATCAACTCGTTGCCGCAGATATTTATTTAGCCGGATCGCAACACACGCGCCGGATCGATGCCGTACGCCATAATGCTTGGCAGCACCGATGCAAGAAGCGCGAGGGCCATTGCCCCACTAATAGCGGAGAGCTCTGTAACCCCCATTCGTGGTGGAACAAGCCCTGGGCCGCCGTGATGAGCGATTTGGGCAGCCGCAACGGTTACCGCAAACCGCGCAAGAAATACACCAATAACGCCGCTTAGCGCCCCCAAAAGCAGACCTTCTCCAGTAACAAGACCGACTAACAGACTCGGTCGCGCACCCAATGTGCGCAGCAAAGCAAGCTCTCGCTGACGCTGATTAACTGCCCCGAATAGAGCAAGAAAGAACCCGAGCGCTGACAGTCCGAGCAGCCCGATACCGAAGGCACGCATAACCTCAACTCCGGTCCCCAATAGCTTATTGAGCCGAGCGAGTTCGATTGCCGGTACCGCCGCCTGCAAATCAGGCATCGCGCGAACCAGTTGAGGCATAACAACGGCGCCCAGCGTTGATTTGTAGTGCACAAGAAGCGAGGTCACTTCCAGCGGCTTTGACGGATCGGTTTCGTCTGCGTGCACGCGCCAGGCGCTCGAAATGTCGGTTAGAACCAAGCGGTCAATCACTGCCCCAGTCGGCTTAAGCACGCCAACCACCGTATATGGGTACTTAGCATGCAGCTCGCCGCCAGCCGACAGTCCATGCTCGCCAACGAAATGTTGACCTAGCTTTAGCTTCAAAGATTCATACGCCTTTGCGCCAAGGACAGCCTCCATAGCCCCGTTCCACAGGCGCCCCTGCGCTAAGCTTGCATCGTATATCTTGAGAAAGTCGTGCGATGTTCCGACAATCCGAATTCCTTGAACATTGTCGCCGATGGAGACTGGCGCCGATAGACCGACCAGCGGGTTGCGAGCAAGCTTGTTGGCCTGGTCGAGCGTGATATTTCCAGTTGGGATATCGATTTCGAAAAGGCTCGACAGGATCAGCTGCAGCGGGCTGCCTTTGGCTCCAACGACGAGATCAATATTGGCAATGTCACGCGTAAATCTGTCGCTGAGTGACTGCTCGAGCAGCAGAATACTTGTCACGACGCCGACGCCCATCGCGAGCGTTAGAATATGAAAGCCCCAAGTCAGAGGTCTGCGGCGCACATAGGATGAGATAAGAGTGAGTGTGTTCACGGCCGCGCGATGTTTATCTGGTTAGAAAATGTCGCCCGCAAACGGTCATCGTGCGTTGCGATCACTAGCGCAGCACCGGTCTGGTCCGCTGCCTTGGCAAGCAACTCGGCAACAACTGCGCAGGACTCGGCGTCGAGACTAGCAGTGGGCTCGTCGGCCAGAATCACTTTTGGACCGAGAAGCATCGCGCGCGCGAGTGCAACCCGCTGCGCCTGACCACGGCTAAGCGTTTCGGCAGGCTGCCGCACTGCGCGTTCTAAGCCGAGCTCCCGAAGCAACTCCCGCGCACGCTTCCGATCCTGCCTTGCCGACACTGCGAATGGCGCGAGCATGAGGTTTTCAAGCGCTGAAAGGCCAGGAATCAGAATTCAAGTCCTGAAATACGATACCGATATTGTGTCCGCGAAACCGATCACGCTGTGCGGCTGGGAGAGCATTCAGGACAACCCCATCGATCTCAACTTGGCCTTCAATGGCTTGAGCGAGGCCCGCAAGTGCCAAAAGAAGCGTGGTCTTCCCCGATCCAGACGGCCCCAAGACAAGCATCACCTCGCCGGCGTTGACAGTGAGCGCAGGCAGCCTGATCACGGGCTGCCCACGATATCCGGCGACGAGGTCATGAACTTGGAGCACGCGGCGTTCTACATTTTAGGAAGGTTGCGGTGCGAGGCCGATGACAGGGCGCGAGCCCCATCACCAACCCTTTATCATCACGGATGGTCCGGAACCGGATTTTTTGAATCATACACAACATCGCCATTGATGATGGTCATCAACACCTTTGTATCGTGCACTTTGGTGATTGGTTCCTTGAAGATATTCTGCCGGATCACGACTAAATCGGCGAGCTTCCCAGTTTCGATCGTACCCAGATGATCCGCACTATATTGTTGCCGAGCGGAGTTGATCGTGAACATGTCGATCGCTTGCTTGAGCGTGATGCGCTCCGCTGCACCTAGAGGCTCACCGCCCCCACCCGGAGGCTGACGAGTGACTAAAGTCTCTATTGCTATCCACGGATTAACCGAAGGAACGACGTTCCAGTCCGAACCCGGTACCGACAAGATCCCTGAGTCAAGGGCGTCCTTGATCGGGATCCAGCGCTCCATCAGATCTGGATGAACTGCCTTCTTGATATCGTCGATAATAGGCGATTGGTACCAGATGTAAGGCGAAAATTCGAGCGCAGCTCCCAGCTCTCTCGCACGCTTTACGTCCTCAATGTGAACAAAACTGTTATGCCCAGGATCGTGGAGCAGTCCCGAATACCCGTTCGTCTTGCGCGCTGCTTCGATTGCATCGAGCGCCTCTCGGACAGCAGCATCGCCAGCCGCGTGGAACTTGACTGTCATTCCCATCGCGTCGAAGTGGGTCACGAGAAATCTTGAGGTCATCCGGGGCGATCATCAGCAGGCCCTTTTCGCGGCCCTTCTCATCTCGCCCCGGTATCGGCACATAGTCTTCGAGCATCGCGGCTGTGTGGCTATCGGTCGGCACACCATCGAGAAAGATCTTTATGCATGAGGGTGAGAACCGGTCACGCGCAAAAAATCCGCGCATCGCGATCAATGCAGAGTCTTGATAGAGCAGGCACCCGCGCACATGCTGGTGCAGCTCGCCCTTATCAGAAAGATCGTCATAGGCCTGCGCTATCGGAATGCTGACAGCCGCATCATCGAGCGCTGTTATGCCTTGGGATAGCATGGTGTCGAGCGCCCACTTTAGAGCTCTGGCATTTTGTTCTCGTGAGGGCGGAGGAACTAGTCCGGCGACAAGACGGCTTGCACTTTCTCGAAGCAGACCGGTGGGTTCACCGTTCGCATCCCGCTCAATGATACCGTTCGCCGGGTCTTTGGTATCTTTTGTAATGCCGGCTTCTTGCAACGCCTTGGAATTTGCCCATGAGCTATGACCACTAATGTCGGTCAGAATGACCGGATTGTTTGGCGCAACGCCGTCGAGCATCGATTTATTTGGGGGTGTTGAACCGAATGAAGCGGCCTCATAAGCACGTCCAGTAATCCACTCCCCTGGCTTGTGCAGTTTCACGCATCCAGCAACGATCTTCAGAATTTGGGCCGGCGATGATCCGTGCGGCAGTTGGCACTGGAATTGAGCAAGCCCAGCGCCGGTTGGATGGACATGCATATCGTGCAAGCCGGGCAAGACTGTTGCACCCTTTAGATCGACGACCTTTGTACTGCCACTTATCAGCGGCTTTAGGGCAGCATCGCTGCCAACGCCAATGATCACGCCGCGATCGATCGCAACCGAGCTGACCCAGCCTGATGGGGTGTAAATCTGGCCGTTTTGAAGAACCGTATCGGCCGTGGCAGTTGGCAGAGGCCCTTCCGGGCCGAGCTGGGCCAGCGCGGCCGAACCAAATCCAGCGATACCAAGCAATGTCAGCCCAATCTGAAATAGTCTTTTCACTGTTGTCTCCACCCCGCTCGTGAAAAACGACTTATGAGGCTGCCGCTCCTTTGCGCGCCGCCTTGCAAGACTCCGCATATCGATGTCTGTTAGGAAAATTCGATCTAAAGCCCACCCTATCTCGGTCTAACCAACTCGTCTGACCAAGCCGAGATTTGAATAACTGCTAACGAGAGGTTTGCGCCAACGACCGCGGCATGCTTTGCAATCAGCGCCAAACACCTTGCAGATTATGCCAGCAATTAAGCCAGCTGAGCATTGCCGAGGCGATAAAACATTCCTTTGTCCATGTCGCCTTGTACGCTGAACATCCCATTCATCACCACCATCGCTGATGTTGGCGCGATTGATGACTTCGCAAAAACCTCAATCACCTCATTCGGACCGCCTGCCGGACAAAACGGACACTCGGGTGAGTAACGCGAAAGGATGAAGTGGCGGTAGCTTGTCGTATTTTCGATCGGTAGAATGAAGCCCGATATGGTCATCGGCTTGTCGGCCAGCCCCAAAACGCCTGGCGCGAATGCTGCATGAATGGCCCCGCTTGAGTCGGTTGTCAGATGAGTCTCTTTGAGCACCGGCCACAGGGGGTTATCTGACCAGGTGCCGTCGTTTGCCGGCAAGGCTTTTACCGCCTGCGACTTCACACTCAACGCTCCTGACGCGATAATCGCCGAGCCCAGAACTAAGAGTCTTCGGCGCGACAACGACATGTGTCTGCCTCCTGGAATCTGGAATTTGTCAACATTGAAGACTACCGCTCCAGCCGCGCGAATCTTGACATATTGTGCCAAAAGCATGACCGAAAACGCCGCGGTAGTTTTTTGCATTAGAGTTCACCAGGCTTCTTTCGCTCATCGCCTGGTAATACGAGACGCGCACTTGGATCTCCCTGCCACGGCGCCTCGTGCCTAAGCCAGTGAGTAATTTGAAGTGAGCTGAAGCGCCAGCGCTCGTCTTCCCATGCGCAACTGCATCCCAGTGCACCAAAGGAAAACGCTGAACGTGTTCGTCGCCTGATCGAGACGCGTCACAGACCCTTGCACTTTAGCTCTGATTTGCGTCAAGGACAATATCGAAACCTCGTCGTCGCGTCAGCGATCTTTCAAGGAAAGGCCACTGGCTCTCTTTCCCTCGTTCAGCGAAGTCTTGTAGCCGAGGGGGCATTCGTGTTGCCATCACGGTCTTTCGGCGGTGATTCAATTGCGGGCGGTCGAAGTTGACCCTTGAACAACGCTTTTCGCGCTCGCCCAGATTCGAAGACGTATTTCATTCGGCTGTTGCGATGCCCAAGGAGAGATGGATTCACTTTTCGGCAGCCACAGTTTCGGGTGGATAGGCTTTGAGCTGCGGGGACGGAAATTCGAGAAGCGAGGGTACGCCAGACGCCGCTTCCGGCGTCACCACGTCGCCGACGATATCGTCTGAATGGGAAGCTGCGCGCCGGCAATCACGGCAGTAAGAGTGACGCGCACGCCCTCATTGTCTTCGCGTTCGCGCTTACGTTCGGCTTGGATGCTCTTAGCGTCCTAATTGACCCCGTCATCATCGACCGGCTGAGTATTTATGGCGGCAACGATTTCAACAAGTCGCTCAGTGGTCGGATCACCCTTGCCCAAGAGTCAAGATCGCCAGTGCTACGATAAGGCGCGTCAGCCCACAGCGAAAACAGCATGGCTCCCTTCAGAATGAACTCGTCGCGATGAGGGCTTTGCGCAAGCCTGAACAGCAACCGCTCGATCGCAAATCGCGTCAAGACGAGCTGGATATTTTCGCCATGTTCACGCGCACGGGTTGTGAGCCGCTGCTGTACTGAGGCGCCGACATTGCTAACAGGACGCCGCGTCACGCCGCGGCCTCGAGATAAGGCCGCATCACGCGCGCGACACGATCAATCGTGGCGAAATGCCAGATCTCGTCGGCGGTTGCCTTACGTTTCTTGAGCGCGTCACGAAGGGCTTCGAGCGCGACTTGAGCCCGACCTTGGAGCGATATTTGAAGCAGTCGGCGACCGTTTTGGCCGGCACAGTGATTGGTACGGAAACGCCATCGATCTTGTGGCGTTTGATGCGGCGGAGAGCGCCTCGCCACTCGCACGGAAAACTCTCAGCGACACGGGAGGCGTCTTGGGGACCCAGGCATTCGAGGGGAGTAGAGCCACAGCTCGTGCGGGGTCTGCGTCGTGAGCCCATGGAATTGAAGGGCCGAAATAAGAGCAATGACCGCTTTAGGAAGTATCTCGGCCGTCTCGGCTAGATGTTTGAGTCCGAAAGCTCGGCATCAACGAGCTGATAGAGCCCGCGCGCCGGCCGGACAAATCCCCTCGGCTTCGAGGCGGCGTAGATAAATGCGCAGGGATTCCTGCGGCATCGAAATCGCGCGCGCGCGCAATGCGCTGACGTTTGGCGAGAAGGATGGCGCGGTCTTTGAGGGTGGCTTGTGTCATGGCCATATTGTTACAATTCCTATGCGATTATATACAACCACATTGTAAATGTAACAACCAGCAATTCCCGGTCAATTCAAACCAGCCAATTCGTCCCGAAATCTGTTGCTGTCCAACACCCGCCTCCCGGCGGGAGACTCCCGATCCCGGTGTAACTCTGCCCGTAATAGGTGAGATTATTCTTCTCCTTGATGTTGGCGCGTAACATTGCGCGCACCCTGTCTGCCTACGTCTAAGCTAAAGCGACGTTCAGATTAGCCACCTTCGCGTCGAACCTTAACTTCGTAGATATGTCAGATTAACAATTCCATTTCCCATGCCCGTCGATCTCAGCTCCTCACGATTAAGCAGCGCAGAGACGACCTCATTTTGTGGGCGCGGCTCCGGGCGTCGGAAAGACTTACGCGATGCTTGAAGCGGCGCGCGCCCGCAACAAAGCGGCAGCGGGAAGGCCAACCAATATTTTCTGCGTGGGTTCAATCTCGATCACGGCACAGATCTCGCCGTCACCCTTGATGGCGTGCCGGTCAATATGCCGACACACGGGCATGGGCAGGGCTATGCCGATCTCAATTATCTCATTCCCGAGCTTGTCGAGTGTGGTCAATTCAGGAGGGACCCTATTATGCCGATGTCGGCGATTTCGGCGGGCGGGCTCTTTCAATCTCAATTATTACGACCAGCTTCCACAGCGGTCTTGTGCGCGTTGAGGGAGGCGAAGTCGGCTATGGCCGCGCGCTAATCGCAGACAATACTGGCATTAGCGCCGGCAACCTCATCTACGCCGCCGAGTTCGAGCACAATGACGGGCCCTGGGACAAGGCCGACAATGCCCGCAAATACGATCGCCTCTAAGATACACGCGCGGCGATGATGACAACGGTCTGACGCTGACCACAATGGCCTATCACAATGTAATGGCACTCGACCGATCAAGTGCCGGATCGTGCGGTAGCGAGCGGGCTGATCTCGCGTTGGGGCGCTATCGATCCCTACGATGGGGATTACACGCAGCGCTATTTCGTGAGCGCCGATTGGCGAAAGGGAGACAAGAGCTCGTCAACGCATGTGCTCGCCTATGCGCTCTTCTATCGATCTCGATCTCTTCTCCGACTTTACCTATTTCCTGGAGGACCCTGTCCACGGCGATCAAATCGAACAGCAGGACAAGCGCTACGTGTCGGTCAAGCGTGGAGTCGGCTAGGAACTTTCTTGAACATCGCTTCGGAGACAAAGATCGATTGGATCTCCGCGATGACGAAATCCATAGGTCTTATTCCACACGGAAGCGCGCGCTCGCCTCGAGCACGACGACGGCCAATGGCATTGGAGAAACCAGCGCGGCGCCTTATGTAGAAAACGAAACGCACTGGACGAACTGGCTGCGCACCACGATTGGTCTACGCGAGGATTTCGTATCCGGTTCGACGTGACCGATATTGTGGGCGGCAATTCGGGCAGATAAAACCGCCAACCAGTTCAGTCCGAAGCTCGGCATTGATATTCGGGCCTTGAGCGCATTACCGAGTTTTACCTCAATGGCGGCTATGGGTTTCACAGCAATGATGCGCGCGGCATCGTTTTCAACGACGGATCCAGCCACGACGCTTGCGCGCGCCAAAGGCGCCGAGTTCGGTGCGCGCTCGACTTACGTTTCCTGGCCTGCAAAGCCACTCTTTCGCTGTGGATGCTCGATATCAGCTCAGAGCTTGTGTGGTCGGGCGATGAAGGCACGAATGAGCCGAGCGGCCCGACGCGGCGCTACGGCATCGAGTTCTCGAATTACTGCACACCGACAGATATGGCTGACCATCGATGCGGATCTATGCGTGGTCGCATGCGCGCTTCACCGATCACGAGCCGGATGGCAACTATGTGCCCGAGGCGCTGGTCGCAACTTCGATGGCCGCATTGCACTTCACGATCTGGAAGGGCCGCTTGGAGAAATTCAGTGGCGAGATTGAGGCTGCGCTATTTCGGTCCGCGACCGCTCAGCCAGGATAACAGCATTACAGTCCAAGTCAACGACGCTGCTTTACGCTGATTTCGGCTACGCGATCAGCCCCAAGCCTGAGCCTTGCCGTAAGCGTGTTCAATCTGCTTTGAACAGCCAAGGCTAGCGACATCGACTACTACTATCAATCTCGCCTGCCGGGTCAGCCATTGGCCGGCGTGGCCGATATTCACACGCACCCTGCCGAGCCGCGCGAGGTGCGCGTGGCGTTCACCGCGTGCATCTAGGCTGTTCGCGGGATTATGTCCCTTCAAACAGGTGCCTACTTCAGAGATTTGGTTAGACGCTTTGTGCGCAAGCCGCGATGCCCCCAGTTTTTCTGCGCTTGACCTATTAATGCAACCTATGGCGCGACCGCTGAGTAGTCGTTTTCCAGCCACTTCTCACCTGCCGATGCAGCTCAACTCTTGGCTACTGCGATAAGGGCAAAAGACCTGTTGACGAATTTTGTCGCTGCACCGCCCACTATATTAAGTTACGTTGAGTGTGGTTGAACACCACAAGTCCTTCCTCTTGTTTAGCAGCAGAACTACACTCGATCGCGCCAGATATCCCCTCGTCTATCGTCCCCATAATTCCGACCACTTCATTCAGGCCGTGTACGGTTCCCAATGAGAGAATTCGTGGTTAAGCTTGGCTACGTTCAAGTCGGTGCACGCATTTTCTACACGCCCGAGCTCATCTCCGAATATCTTGAGCGTCAGCAGGTATCAGCATGCCAACGAGATCTTCGAAAGCCCAAACCAGGACAAATCGGCGACTACTGGCTAGCAAGAAACCCGGCCGGAGCGGGAAAAGTTCCTGGTGCCGCACCTGGTAGATCGCGAACAGACGGCAAACCTGCCGCGTCAGTCTTGGCACGGCAGATTTTCAAGAGGCCAGCCTCGCGCTCGCGAACTGGGTCATCGAAAGCGGCAAGGGAAATGCCGATACCAAAGCCGACCAAGTTTTGATTGAAACAGTGCTTCTAACGTATTGGTTGGAACATGCTCAAAAACTTCCCAGTGCTAAGACTGCCTGGAATGGTCTCGCTTATTGGCAAGAGTTCTGGGACGGCAAGACGGTCGCGGGGATCACGCCGCACGAGCAGCGCCGGTTCCGCAAGTGGCTCGGCGGCAAAGAACTCGCGGAGAGCGGCATCGACAGGGTCCTGTCGGATGGGAAAGCCGCGCTCAATCGCGCCGTTAAATGGCAGGAGTTGGATGAAGCGCCGCACATCTTTTTGATGCAAACGGCTGAGGACCGCCGTTTCCGGGGTCCGATGGGAAGACCTATCGTTCCAAGCGAAATGGCTTTGTCTGTTTGACGCTGCCAAGTCAAGGCATGCAATTATCTATCTCATTATTGCAATGAACACGCTCGCGCGGCCAGCCGCAATTCTCGATCTGCGCGGCGCGCAATTCGACCAAACGCACAAGCACGATTGATCTCAACCCGCCGGGCCGGAGGCAAAACAAGAAATTTCGGCCGTTGCTCCCTGTAACACCAACGCTGTCGCCGTGGCTCAAGTCGATGAGCGAACCGACCCAGCGCTATGTGTGCTTACGGGCGTCGGCCAATCGGATCGATCAAGACGATGTGGGATCTCCTCCGCGAAGAAGCGGGGCTCGATGAACGGGTAACACCCTACTCAATCCGGCACGGCATGGCACGTGAGATGCGCAAGCGCAAAGTACCAAAAGAACAGATCAGCATCTTCCTCGGGCATCTCCCCAAAGACTCTGACGCAACGACATCGATCTATGCGCCCTATGAGCCGGACTATTGCTCCGAAGCGGTCGCAGCGATTGAAAGCGTGATGACCGAGATTCGCAAGCACCTTAAGCGGGCAAACATCGACGAGCCAATTCAGGACATCGCAGAGCTGGCAAAGTCGATTCCCGAGCAAGACAAAGGCTGGCATCGGCGACACCAAACGCGAGGAGGTCCGGTTCCTCATTCTGTCCGGTTTGCCGCACGCGGTAGTCGTAAAGCGAAGCGGCGTATCGAGCGGCACTGTCAGTGTCATTCGGAAAGAGATGCGCGAGGTGATTCCCCTCTATCGCAATTGAGCCGGTCTTTGCGGGCCGTTTTCGTGCCGCGAGGGTGAAAGTTCAGATGACGACGATGAGCAAGTCATTGAAAACATTGGTGGGCCCGGCAGGACTCGAACCTGCGACCAGACCGTTATGAGCGGCCGGCTCTAACCAACTGAGCTACGGGCCCGTACTCAGTGAAGGCTGCATGCCTTAGCAGCGCCTGAGTTAGGTCACAATGCCATGTATGTTGTTGCGCTGGCGAAAAGCCCAAACCAAGCCTGCGGGGAATGCCATGACACACCTGAAGACCGCCCTCATCGCCGCCCTCTTTATTGCCGCCCTCCCAGCTTGCAGCGCACCGGCCGCCGACAAAACTTCGAGCGCGCCTGAGCGCCTGATGACCGTGAGCGGCCATGGCGAAGCGCGCCATGCGCCCGACATGTCGACATTGACGGCCGGCGTCCAGACGCAGGGCACGACCGCCAAGGAAGCATTGCAGGCCAATACCCAGGACATGAACAAGGTCTTCGCCGCGCTCAAGTCGCTCGGCATTGCCGACACCGACATGCAGACCTCGGACTTCTCGGTGCAGCCAATCTATGAGCCGGGCCTGCCGGGCCAGCCGCGCAGCGGCCCGCCCAAGATCGTCGGCTATCAAGTGTCCAACCAGGTCACCGTCACACTGCGCGATCTGCCAAAGCTCGGGCCGGCGCTCGATGCGCTTGTCTCGGCGGGCGCCAACCAAATGTATGGCGTCCGCTTCGGCATTGCCGACACCGATGCGCTCATGGATAAGGCGCGCGATGCCGCGATCAAAGAGGCGGCGCGCAAAGCGCAGCTGATGGCCAAGTCAGCCGGTGTGAAGCTCGGCCGGATCATCAGCATATCCGAATCCGCCTCGGGCGCGCCCGTGCCGATGTACGCCGTACGCGCCAAGGCAATGGCCGCTGAAGCGGTGCCGACTGCCGCCGGAGAGCAGGTGATCAGCGACGACGCCACTTTGGTCTATGAGATCGAATAGCGATCCGTTGGCGCGGCATCACGGCCCGCCCACAAGCGCTTGATCCCTATTGACAAAAGGTCAGACGTTCCTTAGCTCCAGGAATGCGCGGAATTTGTGCGCCTGCGAAGGAGTTGGCCGAATGTTCCTGGCCATGCTCAAGTCGAAGATCCACAGGGCGCAAGTCACGGCCTGCGATCTCCACTATGAGGGTTCGATCTCCATCGACGCCGATGTGCTCGATGCTTCCGGTATCCTGCCTTACGAGCAGGTCGACATCTACAACATCAACAATGGCGAGCGGCTGACCACCTACGCGATCACGGGCCCGCGCGGCTCGGGCGAGTTTGCTCTCAATGGCGCGGCGGCGCGCAAAGCGGCGATCGGCGACAAGATCATCATCTGCGCCTATGCCCATGTGCCGGCCGAAGAGGCGCGCAATTATCAGCCCACTGTCGTGCTGATCGGCGACGGCAACAGCATCATTCGCTGAAGCCATCGCCCATTTGCATCACCAATGGCCGAGCACGCGGTGCGGCTCATAAGGCTCATCGAGTGCACGCTTGTCCTCGGCCGAAAGCGCGATGTCGAGCGCGCCGATCGCATCATCAAGATGGCTGAGCTTTGAGGCGCCGATGATCGGTGCGGTGACGACCGGATTTGCCAAGATCCAGGCCAGCGCCACTTGCATCGGCTTCACGCCGAGCTTCTCGGCAATTTGTATGTTGCGGTCGACCACTTTGAAGTCGGAATCGCCATAGTACATGTTCTTCGACATTTCATCGGAACGCGAGCGGGCCGTATCGCCGCCGCCCTGCCGGTGCCGGTTGCCGGCCAGAAAGCCGCGCGCTAAGGGACTCCACGGAATAACGCCGATGCCCTTCTCGCCGCACAGGCGCATCATCTCACGCTCTTCCTCGCGATAGATCATGTTGTAGTGGTTCTGCATCGAAACGAACTTCACCCAGCCATGCCTTTCGGCGAGCGAAAGATAATCGGCGAACTGATAGGCGAACATGGATGAGGCGCCGATATAGCGCACCTTGCCGGCGCGCACGAGATCGCTCAACGCCTCGGCGGTTTCTTCCATCGTCACGAAATGATCGAACCGGTGGATCTGATAAAGATCGATATAGTCCGTCCCAAGACGTTTGAGCGAGGCATCGCACGCCGCCATGATATGCTTGCGCGAAAGCCCGACGCTGTTCGGCCCGCGGCCACCCGCTTGCGGGCTGTTCGGCGACACTTTGGTGGCGATCACCACATCTTCGCGGTTCTTGACCAGATCCTTGAGCGCGCGGCCAAGAATAGCCTCGCTCTCGCCATTCGAATAAACCTCGGCCGTATCGAAGAAGTTGATGCCGAGACCGAGCGCCTTCTCGAAGAAGGCCCGCGCGTCCTTCTCTTCGATCACCCAATCGCGCCAGGTTTTCGGCCCATAGGTCATGCATCCCAAGCACAGCCGCGAGACTTCCAATCCGGTTTTGCCAAGGCGCGTATATTTCATTTGAGATCTCCTTCTCCGGCCGAATTGCCGATGCTTCGCCCCACCCGCCGAGAAGGGAACGCCAAGCGCGCGGCCTTGACAAGATGGATGCAATTTGGCTTGTCGCCCGCGCTTTCCCCACGCGGATAAGGGCGCACTTCATGCCGGTCTCTCACTATTTCGCGACCGAGATCTACAGGGCCGAGCTCGCCAGATCCGCCTTGCCTCGCTTGAACAAGGAGCTTGAAGCGGCCTGCCTCATGCTTGCGCACGAAGACAAGGCAGGTAAGGCCTGGTCGGCGGCGCATCATTATCCCGGCTACACCTCTTATGCCTCGCTTAATGACATTGAGCACCGCGCACCGGCTTTCTTGGAGCTGCGCGAAGCGCTCGATGCGCATGTCGCAAAATTCGCTCGCGTGCTCGAGTTCGAGCTGGGCCGCACCAAGCTCAAGTGCAACAGCCTCTGGGTCAATGTGATGAATCCGGGCTCCAGCATCCATTCATCACACATTCATCCGCATTCGGCGCTCAGCGGCACATATTATGTGAGCGTGCCGAAAAATGCCGGCGCGCTCAAATTCGAAGATCCGCGCCTTCAGATGATGATGGCATCGCCGCAGAGAAAACGTAGCGCACGCGCCGCTCATCTGCCGTTCATCTATATCGCGCCGAAACCGGGCACTTTGCTGCTTTGGGAAAGTTGGTTGCGCCACGAAGTGGTCGCCGGAAGCGCGAAAGCGCGGCGCATCTCGATCAGCTTTAACTACGCCTGAGCCAGCGCGCGTCACAAAGATTCCCAAATTGAAAACGCCGGAACGCTCAGAGGCGGGCGTTTAAGTCTTCATTGGAGCGCCATGAAACGGCAATTGCCGGCGCGCCAGAGTCGCAATGTTTGAAGGAGATTCAGATGAAACGCCTCGCACTCGCGATCACCGCTGCATCGCTGCTCTTCGGCACAGCCGCCATGGCAGCGCCTTATCAAGCGCATCGCGCGCCTGCCGAACAGAAAACAGTGACGCGCACCGTTACCCATGCCGATTACCGCGGCCACGATACGCGCACAGTCACGCGCGCCGTTTACCGTGATCACGATTTTCGTGCCGGCCAGCGTTTGCCGGCAAGATATGTCCGCGGCCCGGCGATCAACTGGCGCGCTTATCGTCTGCGCCAACCGCCGCGCGGCTATCAATGGGTTCGCGCGCATAATAACTTCGTGCTGGTCACGCGCTCGAACGGCTTGATCATTGATCTCGCTTTTGCACGCTAAAGCTCCACCGGCGTACAGCAGAGCCTCGCGGGGGTGCTCCTCCCTCCCCCCGCGGGGCTTTGCATAGCCATGGACGCGGCGCGCATTTCCGTGCACCATGCCGCGCCATTTGAAGGAGGCCGGCATGGCCAAGCCACCCATCGACGACAGCAAAAAGCGCCCCGGCAAAGCCCCGCCGACGTCATTCGATCCGCGGGCGGAGGATTGGCGCAAGAAGGGCAAGCGCGGGTTCGCGCAAGGCAAGCCGCAAAGCCGGCCATTCAAAGGCGGCGGCCGCGGCCGCTGAGTGATGCTGGGCGCTAACGCGCAACCATGAAGCCGATCAGCGCCAGCACGCCCGCCACCACCGCAACAACGATGCTGGCATAGACCGGCACGTGATAGCTGGCGATGATGATGTCGAACGCCATCGCCGCGCGCACGCCTTGCGCGATCGCCACCAGAAGAAAGATGATTGCCGCTAGCCCCGCATAAGATTTGGCCGGCATTTTTGCCTCCGTGTTGCCTCCCAAGCGAGGCGAAGCTTGGCATGGCGGGCGATTTGCCGCCAGTGCATCGCTTGTTCGCCTCAACAGGACATTCGTTTTTCAAAAATTGTGGCGACGCCGTTTCGTGCGCCGCCTTGGCAGCGACTCGCTCGCACGCCTCTGCACGCGACAAGCGCTTGAGCCGTGCGATTACCTCGCGCACTTCGCGCCGATGCAGGCGCAGCTTGCGGCGCAGCGCTTTGGCAAAAGCCGTGGTACGCCCATGCTTGAGCGCGTTGCGATTGCCCGGCTGGCCGCCGCGGGCACGAATGCCTGTGCGCGCAAGCTCGTTCGGCAAGCTCATTCCGGCGCGCTTGCGGCCTCTTCCGTAGGCGGATCATCGCGCCGGTCCGCAAGCCCTTTTGCCCTTGCCGCGCAATAGCGCAGCACCGCATTGCCGAGCTGGGCCATCGAATGTGATTAGGCCGGCATCATCGCAAGCGCAACTTTGCGCTCATCGAGCCCATTGGCGAACTTGCCGTGATAAAGCACCTCTTCCTGCGCATCCTCGCAGCGTCCGAGCGCGCGCCCGATGGCGCGCATCACTGCCTCGGGCGTATCCGAAACGGGCGAGGAAGCGGAATAGGTCACCTTGCGCCGCTCGGCTTCGGCGGCCAGATATTCGACCCTCTCACGCTCGGCCTCGGCCAGCGCAGCGGCGTTGCGCTTCTCCCAATCACTCAGCTCGCGCGCTTGCAGGGCCATCTCACGCAGGAGCCCAAGATCCTCCTCCGTCTCTCTCACCGCCTCATCATCGTCCTCATCGCTCTCACCCATCGTAATCCTCTCAACGCACGTGAAAGACCTCAGCCTTCATTGTGCGCCCGGATTGGGAGGTGCGAATAAGATTCTGGACAAGCGCCGCGAACGGGAGATTTCTGCGGCCTTCGGGCGAGCGATGCGTGAATAACGCAAAGAAGGCCCCGGCGCATCGGCGCGGGGGCCCTTCATTTGCACGCGGCGCGCGAACGCGCCAGGCTAAATCACTTTATGAATTCATCCCAGCGGGTGATGCCCTTGCGGCGCGCTTTCTTCGCCGCCTTGCGCGCGGCATAACGTGCATCGCGCGCGGCCTTCTGCTCCGCCTGCAACTGGCGCTCGCGCTCTTCTTCTTCCGCCTTGATGGCCGCCGCGATCTCCGCCTCTTCAGCGAGCTTGCGCTGGCGCTCCGCCTCAGCCTCGGCCTCGGCCTTGAGCCGCAGGGCCTCGGCCGCCTCGCGCTCACGCTGCAAACGCTCCTCCTCGGCCCGCCGCTCGGCTTCCTTCGCCGCTAGACGCGCCTCGCGCTCCGCCTGGATCCTGAGGCGCTCCGCGCGCCGCTCCTCCGCCCCCTGCTCAAGGGCCTGCGCCTTGGCGCGCGCGCGCTCGAGCAGCGCTCTCTTTCCTGCCGCGCCGGCCTGGGCGCGCTCCGCAAAGCTGTGTTCCTTAAAAGCCATTCCTTGTCCTTGGATTGTTGCGACGGGTGCTCTCTTAACCGAGGTCGCCGCGAATGTGAACGCCAAATGCGCACATTCGCATGCGAAAGAATCTCGCACTTGGCTTCCTATATAGGTGACAGACTCTCGCTTCCCACCTAGCGCGCCCGCGCCGCGCGAGGGCGCCCATTCCACCACGCGCGCGCCATCAAAAAGGCCGAAAGCTTAAGTGGAATGAAAAGCGCCCAAAGCGTGATGACGAGCAGCGGCAGGCCCAGCACAACTTTGAGTGCAATCAGAAGGCGTGAAATCACCAAAGCGCCAACAAAGCCGATGAGCGCCAGCGCAACGAGTTTATGCGCATCGCTCTTGGTGCTCCGATGCTTCATTCAAGCCTCGCGGGAAAGCCCCGCGCCATTCACATAAGGTTCGGGCTTAAGGGCCTTGATGATCCAGGGGCATGATACAAGCTCCAGCCGTGTTCGCCACGCGATTTGCCGGGGGGATAAGTGACTTGGTTGAAAACAGGCCGGCCGGCGGGTGATCGGCGGCGTTGCGGGCGCAGCAGCCGGTGCGTTGTCCGACCCATGCAAGGTCAATCTTGGCGATACGTACTGGCGCGACAAGCGCGCGAGCCGCGAGGATTACTACCGCCAGTGCGGCCATTATCCGCCGCGCTAGCTTCCCTCATCCTGAGCGTGTCGAAAGATGGATTGCTTCGCGCCCGCCCGCAATGACGTCAGTGCGTCGTCCGCCGTTTCGGCCTCCTGGTAAGTCCATCGGACTCACCAGTATGCGCCCCGCTCAACCCCCGTGAATAACTTTGCGGCGGTGATCGCGCAGGCGCACTTTCTCGGCGACCGGCCGGTTGCCCGCCTGCTTGTTGCAGGGCGCGCAAGCCAGAACGAGATTCTCGATTTTGTCCGGCCCGCCATGAACGCGCGCGAGCAAATGCTCGATCGTCGCGCTCGCTTGCGTCAGCTTGGTGCCGCAATAGAAGCAGGCTTCGCCATCGCGGACGACGAGATCGGTATAACGGCTCGCGGTCTTACGGGCGCGCTTGGGCCCAACCACGATCGGCTGCGCGCGAAATGCCTTCAGCGCTTCAACGCCCGGCGGCGTGAGATTGAAGCGGCCATCCGTGCATTTGGTCAGCACCGCCATGCCGCCCGGCAGCTTGGCACGCACAAGCTCCTTCTCGCGCAGCGGCTTTGCCTCGCCATTGGCAGCGAGCCATTTGCCGAAGGCGCCGAGCTCTTCCTGGGTCAGATCAATCTTGGTCATGCCCGCAAGGCTATGCGCGCGGTGATGAAAACCGGCTGGAGCGAAACCCGCGAATTTGAATCAACTTCGCCGCTCCCGGCCATTCCGGTCTCCCGATAAGTCCCTGACTCACCAGCATGCGCCTGCAACTTGCTCTTTCGAAAAATCCTTCAGCGTCATGGCCGGGCTGTGGTCCCGGCCATCCATTTGCCAGCACACGCCAACGCCTCAAGTGGACCTCAGTGCGCGCAGAACCATGGATGGCTGGCGTGGGCGAGCCGGCCATGACAAGAGAGTGGTTGTGCAAGGCGCGCTAAGCGTCGTTGGCGGCTTGAGCGGCCGGCACGCGGCGCGCGAAGCGCATGACATGCTTGTTGATGTAAGTGGTGAGGCCGCGGCCTTGCGCCGCCAGGCGCTTCATCTCATCGACATGCGGCTGGCCGGGCTTGATGGCGTTGTATTCATAGCCCTTGCCGTCGGCGAACCAGATGCGGATGAAATCCTCGCCGATCTCATATTCGGCAATCGGCGACCGTCCGCTGATATCGCCATACCGCTCCCGCATCGCCGCCTTCTTCTACTGCGGTTCCTCGCCAGTCGGGCGAAAATCCGAGTTCTACTTGATGCTGAAGGCCAGCAAAACTAAGGATTAGTATTGCAACGCTGGAAAGAATCGAGCGATAGCACTCAAATGATCGATGCCGTTCGATTAGAAAATTTCAAGAAACTCTCAAATCTCAGCCTGCGGTTGAGATCCGGTAATGTATTGGTGGGACCAAACAACTCCGGAAAATCCTCCGTCCTTGATGCGTTCAGACTTTTGGACGCCTGTTTTCGAAACGCCAAGACTCGCAACCCCGCCTTGTTAGACATTGAAGAACAAGGTTTTTTCGATGGGTATGAAATTCCCGAGAGCGTGCTGCCATTCGCGTTAGCGAATATTACTCACAATTATGCTGATGCGGATGCAATCATTGAGTTCGAACACTCCAACAAGACCAAAGCAATCATACCACTCCATCCCTCGAGGGCTACTCGCTTTTACATTGACACTGGTGGCAAACGCCTTATGACCCGCTCCAAATTCGCGGCAGCGTTTCCTCTGTCTCTAATTATTGTCCCAACGCTCGCGCCACTTGAGGCTGACGAGCCATACGTCAGCGACGAGACAGTTCAGCGTAACGCGGCGACAAGATTAGCCACCAGAAATTTTCGAAACATTTGGCTTAGAAAGTCTGACAAAGAATTTGCCGAATTTGCTTCCAACGTCGAAGCCGCATGGAAGGGCGTCGGACTCCACAAGCCAGAACTAGTTCGCAGCTACCCCCCAACCGTGCAAATGTTTTACAGCGAAGACCGCATAGATCGTGAAGTGCAGTGGTCAGGGTTTGGCTTTCAAGTATGGCTACAGATACATTCCCATTTGAGCCGCGGAGCCAAGGATTCTGTCGCGATCATCGATGAGCCCGATATCTACTTTCATCCAGATCTGCAGCGAAGACTGCTCGCCCATTTGTATGATCGATTTGACCAGTTCATCGTCGCCACACACTCTGCTGAGATAATAAACGAAGCTGAGAATGGTGACGTCGTCTCCATTGACTCGCATCGTCGACACGCGAAACGAATTGGTTCCGAAGAGGATCTGGCCGCTCTGTACAAGTACTTGGGTTCATCGGCCAATGCCGACTTTGCTCGGATCTCACGGGCAAAGAGGGTCATATTCGTTGAGGGGAAGGACGGAAAGCTATTGCGGCGCTTCGCAGCCCGTCTTCGACTAACATCTCTCTCGGATCAGCAGCACGTGCCAATCGTTCAACTTGGCGGATTTACTCAATGGCGCCGTGCAACTGACGCGCTCTGGGCATTTCGCCAGATCCTCGAGTTAGAAGTGGACGGATTTTCGCTGTTTGATCGCGATTTTCGAACTGATGAGGAGGTTGAAGCGTTCCTCAAAGAGATTCAGGGCGGAGAGATAAAGTGTTCGGTGCTTGGGCGAAAGGAAATAGAAAACTACCTTCTTCAGCCCGAGGCTCTTCATGCTGCAATAACAACCCGTCTAAGAGAGCGCGGCGTAACAACTTTTCCATCACTTGATTCAATATGTGACTGCCTCCGAGAGGCGACTGAGTCGCTCAGGGGGTACACGATGAGTTAACGCGTTGCTGCCGCGCTTGAATTTGCCGCAAACATCAAAAGCCATCTCTCGAAAGCGAGCATTGTAAACACAGCAAACGAAGCTTTCGAAACGCAGTGGCGCGACCTAGATACGCGACTTCGCATTGCGCCAGGCAAAGACACGATCACGAGATTCAATGATATCATTCAAGCAAAGTGGAAGATATCGCTCACCCCGGCCAAGATCCTGGATCACATACGCGGCGATCTGCTCGATCCAGACTTCGCAAAGATGCTCGCAGAGCTGGATGCCTTCTGTTCAAAACAATGAGGGGTCAAGCGTCGTACAGCAAACTGCGGTGGCGCTCGGACTTCGGCGTGAAATCATCAAAGCTAGTTATGCAAGAAGCTGCGGAGCTTTCGCTGAGCGGCGGGGTGCTTGAGCTTGCGCAGGGCTTTGGCTTCGGTTTGGCGGATGCGCTCGCGCGTCATCTAGAATTGCTGGCCGACTTCTTCCAGCGTGTGATCGGTGTTCATGCCTGCGAAGCCGCCTACCGGCAATCAATCGCTCCAGTTGGCGTGAAAGTGGCGTCTCGTTGGCGTGAAAGCTCGCGATCATCGCATTGAGAAACGCCGGAGGATCGAGTGCGGTCAAATCCAAGAATGGCCCGCTCGGGCCGCGAGCAGAGCCTGAAGATGAGTTGAGCGCGGCCGTTACCATCGCGAAACGGATGGATGGCATTGAGCGTTGTGAGAAAATGCGCCGCACGGGCCGGGAATTCATGCCTTGCAAGGCCGCGCAGAGAGCCCTCTTCGCGTAACGCGGCGAACAAGGCATGCATCTCGCCAGCGATGTTTTCGGGATAACAGAACATGCTGCCGTCACGCGAAATCCTCATACGGCGAAACTTGCCCGCCCAGGTGTACACGTCTTGGAAGAGATGATGATGGATGGCGCAGTAATGCCGAACGCTAAGACGGCCCCGGGCAACGGCTCATCGGCGCGCTGCGTTGACATCGCCAGCTCGAATTCGGTGAGGATTTCTTGATCCCGAATGCCCGGGATGTTCTTCAGAACATTTGTGCCCGGATAGCAGTAGAAGTCGTCTTCGACCTCATACATGGTCCGCTCAGGCGGGCTGTTTCGCGTATTTCTTCTTAAGCGCCGCACGGCGAGCGCTCGCGGGAGTCTTTCGTCCTTGTCGAATTTTTGAAATTCACCTGCAAGGCTCTTCGACATGTGAAGCCCTTCGACTTCCGACACCTTTTTGAAGGCCGCGCGCCCGACCACGAATTTGCCGTTCGTGGGTGAGCGCTTAACTGAACCGTTCTTCTTCGCTTTAGGCATGAGCGGCGCTCAGTTATCCAAGAAGCTGCGGAGCTTGCGGGAGCGGGAGGGGTGCTTGAGTTTGCGCAAGCGCCTTGGCTTCGATTTGGCGGATGCGCTCGCGCGTGACCTGAATTGCTGGCCGACTTCTTCGAGCGTGTGGTCGGTGTTCATGCCGATGCCGAAGCGCATGCGCAGCACGCGCTCCTCGCGCGGCGTGAGTGACGCAAGCACGCGCGTCGTCGTCTCGCGCAGATTGCTCTGGATCGCGGCATCGATCGGCAACATCGCGTTCTTGTCCTCGATGAAATCGCCCAGATGCGAATCTTCCTCGTCGCCGATCGGCGTCTCGAGGCTGATCGGCTCCTTGGCGATCTTCATCACCTTGCGCACCTTCTCGAGCGGCATCGCCAATTTCTCGGCCAGCTCCTCGGGCGTCGGCTCGCGGCCGATCTCGTGCAGCATCTGGCGCGAGGTGCGCACCAGCTTGTTGATCGTCTCGATCATGTGCACCGGGATGCGGATGGTGCGCGCCTGATCGGCGATCGAGCGCGTGATCGCCTGGCGGATCCACCACGTCGCGTAAGTCGAGAACTTGTAGCCGCGGCGATACTCGAACTTATCGACCGCCTTCATGAGGCCGATATTGCCCTCCTGGATGAGATCCAGGAATTGCAGCCCGCGATTGGTGTATTTCTTGGCGATCGAGATCACCAGACGAAGTTCGCCTCGACCATTTCCTTCTTGGCCTGGCGCGCCTCGCGCTCGCCCTTCTGCACCGTGTGCACGATGCGGCGGAACTCGCCGATCTCGCAGCCGGTCTCTTCGGCGATCCTCTGGATCTCGGCACGGATATCGGTGATCGGGCTTTTTTCGAGCTTGGCGAAATCCTTCCAGCCCTTGCCCTTGAGCGCCGAGACGCGCTCGAGCCAATTGGGATCAAGCTCATAAGCGCGGTAATGCTCGAAGAACTGCTCATAGGAGACACCGCGCGCCTGCGCGAGGCGCAAAAGCTTGCCCTCCATCGCATTGAGCCGGCGATTGATGGTGTAAAGCTGCTCGACCAAAGTCTCGATGCGGTTGTTATTGAGGTGCAGATTCTTCACCGTCTCGACAATGTCTTTGCGCAGCTTCTTGAAGCGGCGCGCCTGGCTGTCGGTCAGCTCCTCGGCGGCGAGCGCGGCGGCGACATTGGTCTCCTGCAAGCGGCGCAGCTTTTTATAGTCGGAAGCGATTGAATCGAAGATTTCGAGGATTTTCGGCTTGAGCTCCTGCTCCATCGCCGAAAG
>CAWBKL010000005.1:0-710143 GCA_963789405.1 uncultured Alphaproteobacteria bacterium | reverse complement strand
TTTTGCCTTTGCGCGTCTTCGACTTCGCTCGTATTGCTAATGGCATTGAAGTAATCACGCGCCGCTTTCAGATCGCCGGTACGGTAAGCGACATAGCCCAAAAGCTCTTGTGCCGAGAAGCGGAAGGCACTTTCGGGAACGGCGAGCTTTTCCACACGCGCCTTCATGTCGGCAAGGCTCGCCGTCTCGGCCTGCAGATAGGCCAATTTGAGCGTCGCCACATCACGCATCTGCTGGGAGGCGCCGCCATCTTTGGCCACGGTATCGAGAAGCGCAATCGCCTCAGAATATTTCTTCACTTTGACATAGATGGCGGCACGCTCGAGCTTGGAGATCAGGCGATAGCCCTTGGTGAGCGAGGGCTCAAGCGCAGCGAGCTTGTTCGCCATGTCCTCGGTCAATTCCGGCGGGTTGTCCTCACCTGAATGGACGATGCTTTGATATTTGAGCGAGGCGGCCTTGTTCACGTGATCCTGATAGGCACGCCAGCCAACGACCCCGGCGGTGCCAAGCACGATGGCGACGCAGGCGCCGATGATATAGCCGCCATATTGGCTCCACAGCTTGCCGATATTCTTCGCGCCGCAGGTCTTCATCGACTTCCTGGAAAATATCGCTCACGCGTGCCTCGTTGCTCGTGGCCCACCGGTTTGCGGGACCAGGCGGTTTATGCGGCATAGGCAGCGGGGGAGCAAGCCTTATGAGCCGTTAATCTTCGGCTCATTTGTTCGGCCGCGGGATAGGTCTCTTCAGCGGCCGGAAACCGCCGCTTTCGCACATCCTCGGCATAGGCCTTGGCGGCGGCACCGATGATCTCACGCAAATTTGCATATGTCCGCACAAAACGTGCCGGGCGACCGGTAATGCCGAGCATGTCGTCGATGACCAGCACCTGGCCATCGCAGGCCGGCGAAGCGCCGATGCCGATGGTCGGTATCTTGACCGATTTCGCGGGTGATCTCGGCGGCCAGCTCCTCGACCGTCTTCTCGACGACAAGCGAGAACGCGCCTGCCGCCTCGACCGCCTTGGCATCCGCGATGATTGCGGCCACTCGCCGCGATCGCGGCCGGCCAGCTTGTAGCCGCCAAGCACGCGGGTCGATTGCGGCAACAGCCCGATATGGCCCATCACCGGCACCGCCCGGGCGGTGAGAAACGCGATCGTCTCGGCCATCGCGCCCCACCCTCGAGCTTGACCGCATCGGCGCCCGCCTCCTTGAGCACGCGCAGCCGCGCTCGCCAGCGCCTGCTCCTTGGAGGCTTCATAGCTGCCGAACGGCAAATCGACGACGACGAGCGCCTTCGGCTTTGCGCGCATCACCGCCTGCGCATGAGCGATCATTGTATCGAGCGAGATCGGCAGCGTGGTGTCGTGCCCGTAGATCACGTTGGCAAGGGAATCGCCGACGATGAAAAGATCGACTGCGGATCGAGCAGCTCGGCCATCGCGCGCGTATAGGCCGTCAGGCAGACGATCGGCTCGCCGCCTTTGCGCGCACGTATCTTCGGCACCGATTGGCGCGGCGATCCTGCAGGCTGGGCTTGAGACATGGGGCGTGCCCCTCAAAGGCGCGCACAAGAGCCGGGCTCATTGTGCAGTGCATGAAAGACTAGCCAAAGAGGGTGAGGTTGGCAAACAAGGCGGGAAGGCTCGTGGGGCGTGAGCCCGGGCTTAGATCAGATGACGTTGCGCGCAGCGCTTGATGTAGTGATCGTGGCGCTCCTCAGCGGTTGCGCCTTCTGGCGCCGCCTCTTCGGCCGGAGGAACCGGGCTCGCGCCGGCATTGACATCGTTGCGGGGCTGACGCGGGCGGAACACATCAAGCTGCCGCCGTCGCTGTACGTGGGACTGCATACCTGTTTACTCCATCACGCTTCTTGAACCTTTGGGGTGCGGCCATCTTCTGCCGGCCCAATTCCTCTCTGGTAAACGTCCGCACTTTGGCAAGATCATGTCACTTCAACGATGAAACCGTGGTTGCGAGAGCAATTAGAATTGATTGAAGCGATGCGACAAAATTGCCTGCCACCTTGATGTGGTTACCGCATGCGCAGTTTCAAGGTGGCGTTAACGAACGGTAACCACGCCAGTCCTAATAAAGGCTTAAGCTCGCTCCGGCCGCGCTTGCAGCTGCACCGGCCGGAACATCGGCGCGCCACGCATTTTTCCGCGGGGTGATGCCTCAAGAACATGACGCGCAGATGAACGAGCTGATAGTCTCCTTCACCGGGGGTTCTCGTCTTCTTGCACGTTGGGAGTTGCACTGATGATGCGGCGCCAAATTAATTGTGCGGTCTCATTACTGATTGCCGTGTGGGCAATCAGCCTTCCCGCGCGCGCCGAAGACTTTCCGATTATCGGCGATTGGATGATCGAGCGCGCGATTGTCGCGCCTTGGGTCAAGGCGAACGTGGACATTGCTCGCTTCACATCGCTCAGCCGCGCGCACCTTCATATGATTGTCAGCTTCTTTCCGGATCACGTCGAAGCGAAGGATCCGGAGCTTGCCTGCGCGAATGTCGACTACGAGCGTACGCTGCTTTCGCCCGAACAGATATTTCAAGGCAGCCTGCCCAATCCCGATCAAGTGGAGATCGCTGCGGGCCTTGGCCTGCCCTCAGGCCAGATTCCCGGCTTCGATGTCGATTGCGCATCGGGCGTACAGCCCTACCACTTCGCCGATCGCGACACGGTGTTGTTCGCGCTTGATGACATCATCTACACAATGGACCGGCAGTAGGGCACAGCGCGGCAACCGAGAGGCGCCAATCTTCAACGCTGTGCGCTGTCTGATCGCAAGCGGTGATGAGCGCATCACTGGCTTGTGCAAGCTGATCGCCGAAACGATCTGCGGTGAAGGATGCAAGGCCAAGTGCCACCAACACAATGACAATGGCGGGCGCAAGCTGCAGAGCGCGCCACAGGATCATGGCCGAGAGGCGCACGCCCCACCCGCCTTGCCAGAGCGCTTTGCCAAGCCGCTTGCCGGCGCCATTTGCGGCAAGGAGCTTGCCGAAGAGCTGCGTCGCACAGTCGAGCGCATGCACAAGCGCGGGCGCGAGCGGCAATACCAGAAGCCCGATCAGCCACGCATTCGATGCAGCAAGTGGCGCTGGCCGCACTTGGCCGATCAGCGCCGACATCTTCAGTAAGGTCGCGCCGCCCAGCGCTTCGTGAAGGCGATCGAACAACGCGCCGCCCAAGGTGAGCGCGAGCGCAAGCACACCGCCGAGCAGGACGCCGACGATCAACTCAACGAGAATGGCAAAGGGCGCTGCCCATAGGCGCGCGCCGCCATCGAGAAAAGCGCGTACGCGATCCGCAAACCGGATCGGCAAGATGGCCAAAGGGGCGGCAACAGCCGGAAACACCGCAAATAGAACAAGCAAGGCGGCAGTGTTGCCGATGGCAGGCTCCGGCATATGCGCTGTGAGATCGAAGGCGCTGCCCTCTCTCGCAATCGCTGCGAGCGCAAAGGCCGGCACGAATGTGAGCAGCATATAGAGCGGCGCTTGGGCGCGCGACCCGGCGGCAAACACGCTAAGGCACAGGCCGCCAACCAGTGAGAGCACGATGAGCGGGATCGCCACGCCGCCGCCAGCATAGACATAGCCGAAAAGAAGCGCGAATCCGGTCACGCCCGCCATCGCCATCGGCGTCTTGCCGAGCATGCGATCGGCAAAGCCGGTAAGACCGCCAATTGCGAGCGCGGCCGCAAGAATGGCGGGCGGCGGTAACAGATGCATCAGCGCGAATGCACCTGCCGCGGCCGCCGCATAGGCAATCGCATCAGCGGACGAGAAGATGAACCGCGCCAGCAGATACACCAGGGCGGGCGATATGAGCGCCGCAAGCAGCGCATGCCGCTCCGCTGTGTCCGCCGCCTCCAGGAGAAGAATGGGCCCCCATTGTACGAGCCCGCCATGCATTGACCACGCAATGACGGCAGCAATCGCGGGCGCGATGACGGCCAAGCCGAAACAGATGAAATATCCCGTGGCCGCACCTTTCGGCGCAGTGCCCGCAAGCGCGCCGCGCCAGGCACGAATGAGAAGGAGCGCGGCCAATCCCGCTGCCGGCACCCAAATCTGCGCCGACGCAATTAGCGCGTCCATCGCACTCCCCCATTACCCCTTGGGCGGAGTGTAACCGCTTTTCATGTCGGGCGCACATTGGCCACGCCTGTTGCGCCTGCGAAGAGGATCAATAATTCGCGTCGTCGGTGATGGCGCCGTCAACGCGCAAATTCGCGCCCGTGGTGAAGCTCGAGCGCGGGCTGGCGAGAAACACCGTGGCCGCTGCGATCTCTTCGGGTGTGCCCATCCGGCCCAAGGGGTTGCGCTCCAGCATTCCCTTGAAAAACTCCGGCTGCTCGCGTTCCACCCGGCCCCAGAACCCATCTGCAAAATAGATCGAACCAGGGCGAGACGACATTCGCGCGGATCTTCTTGGCGGCAAGCGCACGCGCATAGCCTTTGACGAGGTGGATCAGCGCACCCTTGATTGCGCCATAGGCTTCGGGCCGGTTAGCGAGCGCAGCCGAGACCGAGCTGATCGCGACAATCGCCGCATCGCCACGCTTAGCCGCCGCTTCTTCAAGGTGCGGCTGGGCGGCGCCCACGAGATTCACGAGCCCGAGCAGATCAATCTCGAGCATGGCGCGCCAGTCTTCCGCGCGTGTTGCCGCTGTTCAGCGCGCTCGCATTCGAGATGACGATGTCGATGCCGCCAAGAGAGTCCGCGGCGCGGCCGACGAAAGCTTTGAGCGCATCACCATTCGCGATGTCGATCGCTTCACCGAGCACTTTGCCGCCGTGCTTCTCCAAAGCCGCAACCGCATCTTTCACTTGCGCTTCACTGCGTGCACAAATCGCCAGCGCGGCGCCCTCTTCGGCAAGCTGCTCGGCAATGGCGCGCCCAATGCCGCGCGTTGCGCCGAGAACGATCGCGCGCTTGCTTTTGAGAAGAAGATCCATACCCACCTCCATCGCTACCGCTCGCGAGCCTAGGCGGTGGCTCGTACAATGGCCAGCCCACGCGGCCAAATGGCGTAAGTTGGGCGGCGATCAATCAGCGAGAGTTGGAGTAGCGTCCGTCAGGCGCGCGGTACGGCTCGCACGCGATGCCATCATTGTCGGCGTCGAGCCAAGGCGCATAGCCCGGCTCGCCGCGATGGATTGGGGCGGCGCCCGCGGCGCGCGCCTCAGCGCAGTTGCGATAGATCACCTGCAGCTTGGGGTCGAAGGCTTGCTTGGACGTGCTGGCGGTAATACCGGAGGGCCAGGTATCCTCATGCAAAGCATCACTCGGTGCCTCGAATCGGAGCGCGCCCCAGTAGCCTGCGATCATCGCAAGGACGAGATAACCCGCCATCCGCAGCTTTGCCCTCTTGCCCATAACGAGCATTAGACCCGCTTCAGCCCTAAGCATTGTTTAGCATCGCCTTGCTCGCGGCAAAGAAAGATGGTGAATCACGCATTATGCAAAAGGATCTCAAGATCGCCGTCGAAGATAGCGAAGTCTCCGCGCTCTGGCTTGCGCCGCCACGCCCGCGCGCGGCGCTTGTGCTCGCGCATGGCGCTGGCACCAACATGACGCACAAATCGCTTGCGGCCATCGCGAATGGACTTGCCGAACGCGGCATCGCGAGCCTGCGCTACAATTTTCTTTATTCCGAGCACGGATCGAGCCGCACGGATTTGCCGCCGCGCGCGCATGCTGCTGTTCGTGCAGCGGTCAAAGAAGCGGCGCAGCTTGCCGGCAAGCTGCCGCTGTTCGCAGGCGGCAGGTCATTCGGCGGGCGGATGACATCGCAAGCGCAAGCGCTGGTGCCATTGGAACATGTGCGCGGGCTGATCTTCTTTGCGTTTCCTCTCCATCCGGCGGGCAAGCCATCTGATGAGCGCGCAACGCATCTCTTTGATGTGAAGGTGCCGATGTTGTTTCTCCAAGGCACGCGTGATGCGCTCGCCGAGCTCGATCTGTTGAAGCCTGTGATCAAGAAGCTTGGCGCCCGCGCAACGCTCAAGCTCTTGGAGGGCGCCGACCACTCCTATCATGTGGCCGCAAAGACAGGGCGCAAGGATGCGGATGTGCTCGCCGAGCTCTTCGATGCCACCGCCGATTGGATCGGCGCGCACTAGCGGTCGAACATCTTCTCATATTCCGCGGGCTTGAAGCCGACCAGCAGCTTGCCGTCGACATCGAGCACAGGGCGCTTGATCATCGAAGGCTGCGCCAGCATCAGGCTGATTGCTTTCTTCTGCGTCACGTCTTCCTTGTCGCTCTCGGGCAGTTTCCTAAACGTCGTACCGGCCCGGTTGAGCAGCACTTCCCAGCCGGCCTTGCCCGCCCAAGCTTCCAGGCGCTTCCGGTCGATGCCCTCGGCTTTGTAGTCGTGGAACCCGTAGGCGATCTTGTGCGCATCGAGCCAGCTGCGCGCCTTCTTCATCGTGTCGCAACTCTTGATGCCATAGATCGTGACGCTCTTCACTTTAGCCATCTTCTGCCTCTTTTGCTCAGCTTGCTGACTATAGCGGTTTGGCCCCAGCCGCTATAGCGTTCGCGGCACCACTGATGGGGGAAGAGCCATGACTTTCGGATTGCCGCCATTCGTTTTCATACATGTGTTGATCACGCTGATCGCCATTGTTTCGGGCCTCACCGTCGTGTTCGGCCTTTTCGGCTCGAGCCGCATGAGCCTCTGGACCGCCGTGTTTCTCCTCTTTACCGTTCTTAGCAATGTAACCGGCTTTGCGCTCTTCGCAGGCCTCACGCCGGCCTTCTTCACCGGAATTATCTCTTCGGCCGTCGTGGTCATCACGATCCTGGCGCGCTACAGCTTTCATATGGCCGGCGCTTGGCGCACCATTTATGCGATTGGTGCGGTGATCTCGCTTTACCTCAATGTGTTTGTGCTGATCACGCAATCCTTCCTAAAGATTCCGCCGCTGCACGCGCTTGCGCCCAACGCACCTGTGGTGCCCGAGCCGCCATTCGCGATCGCGCAGGGTGTGACACTTCTTGCATTCATCGCGGCCGGGTATTTCGCTGCAAAGAAATTCAGGCCCGTTTGAGAAACCCCGGGGCCCGGGGCGGCGCTCGATCTTTGCACTCTTCTGCGCCTGGGTGTAGACGAGGGGCTTAGTCGTTACGGATAATGAAATCGCCTCACGGCCAGATCGCGCCAAGACGATCGGGTAATCAGAGGGAGGAAAGCAATGATTGCAGCCATCTCATTGCCGCGCCTGATGCGGATCGGTGCTGGCGCCTCCAAGGAGCTGGCAGCGGTGCTTCAGCAATTGAGCCTCAAAAGCCCGATGATCGTGACTGACAAGTTTCTTTCATCGAGCGGCAAGGTCGATGATTTGACAGCTCCGCTCAAGGCCGCCGGGATCACCGCGCGCGTGTTCTCGGACTCAGTGCCCGACCCGACGCATTGCCTCGATCAATGCCGGCCTCGCCTTTCTCAAAGAGGGCGATCACGATTGCCTGATCGGCTTCGGCGGCGGCAGCCCGATCGACAGCTCGAAAGCGATTGCCATTCTCGCCGCGCATGGCGGCAAGATGTCGGACTATAAGACGCCGCATGTTGAGGATCGCCCCGGCTTGCCGATCATCGCCGTGCCGACGACCGCGGGCACAGGCTCGGAAGCCACGCGTTTCACCATCATCACCGACGAAGCGACCGACGAGAAGATGCTTTGTCCGGGTACGGCCTATTTGCCGATCGCCGCGCTGGTCGATTTCGAATTGACTATGACCAAGCCCAGGCGGCTGACCGCCGACACCGGCATCGACTCGCTCACGCACGCGATCGAAGCTTATGTCTCCAAGCGCGCCAACCCGTTCTCCGACTCGATGGCGCTCGCCGCGATGCGCGCGATTGCGCCGAACTTGCGCCGCGTGATCAAAGACCCAGACGACCGCGAGGCGCGCGAGGCCTTGATGATCGGCGCGACGCAGGCCGGCATCGCGTTCTCCAATTCATCCGTCGCGCTTGTGCACGGCATGAGCCGGCCGATCGGCGCGCTTTTCATGTGCCGCACGGGCTTTCCAACGCCATGCTGCTGCCGGCCGATCACCGCGTTCTCCGCGCCCGCACGCGTTGGGGCGCTATGCGACGAGCGCGCGTGCCATGGGCATCGCACGGCCGAAGGAAGGCGATCAGTCTTCGGTTGCGCGGCTGCTTGAGGAGCTTTCCAGCCCTCAATCACGATCTCGAAGTGCCGAGCCCCAAGCTTACGGCATCGACGAAGCGAAATGGAACGGCCTGGTCCCGACCATGGCGAAACAGGCCATCGCTTCGGGCTCGCCGGGCAATAATCCGCGCGTGCCAACGGCTGAAGAAATCGAACCCTTTACAATCAAGTGTGGCAGGCAGCGCATGAGCACGATTAGAATGAGCTGAGCTTTGGGTGAATCGGCGGCGAGGTCGAAGGCCGCTCGGGCCGCTCTGGCGATGTTTTCAATCCGGCGACAGGAGCACTCTCTGCGCGTGTTCCGTTTGCGAGCAAGGAAGAGGTCGATGCCGCGGTCATAGCTGCTGCGGCCGCCTTTCCCGCCTGGGCCGCAACGCCGCCGCTGTGCGTGCGCGCGTAATGTTCCGGTTTCGCGATCTCGTTGAGCGCAACGCCGACGAGCTGGCCGCACTGATCACCTCCGAGCACGGCAAGATTCTCTCCGATGCCAAGGGTGAGCTGACGCGCGGGCTCGAGGTTGTGGAGTTCGCTTGCGGCATCCCGCAGCTTCTGAAGGGCGAATTTAGCGCGGCGGTCGGGCGCGGCGTGGACTCGGTTGCACTACGCCAGCCGCTTGGTGTCGTTGCCGGCATCACGCCCTTCAACTTTCCGGCCATGGTGCCGATGTGGATGTTTCCGGTCGCCTCGCTTGCGGCAACGCGTTTGTCTGCAAGCCGTCCGAAAAAGATCCTTCAGCTCGCGCTGGATCGCCGCGCTTCTGACCAAGGCCGGCCTGCCGGACGGCATGTTCAATGTCGTCAATGGCGATAAGGTGGCGGTCGACGCGCTATCGGACCATCCCACCGTGCAGGCGATCAGCTTTGTTGGCTCGACGCCGATTGCAGAATATGTTTACACGCGCGGCACCGCCGCTGGTAAGCGCGTGCAAGCGCTGGGCGGCGCCAAGAACCACATGATCGTCATGCCCGATGCCGATCTCGATCAGGCGGTCGGATGCGTTGATGGGCGCGGCTTACGGTTCGGCGGGCGAACGCTGCATGGCGGTTTCGGTGGCCGTCCCTGTCGGCGAAAAAACCGCGGACGCGCTTGATCGCCAAGCTAGCGCGCATGTGCGCGCACTGAAAGTCGGCCCGGGCACCGACCGCAGGCCGAGATGGGACCGCTCGTCACCAAAGCGCATCGCGACAAGGTCGCCTCTTATATCGATCTTGGCGTGAAGGAAGGCGCCGAGCTTGTCGTCGATGGCCGCGGCCTCGCTTTGCAGGGATATGAAAACGGCTTTTTCATCGGCGGCACTCTGTTCGACCACGTGAAGCCGGACATGCGGATATATAAGGAAGAGATTTTCGGCCCTGTTCTTTCATCGTGCGCGCCGGCAATTTCGATGAAGCGCTGGATCTGGTGAACCGCCATGAATTCGGCAACGGCACCGCCATCTTCACGCGCGACGGCGATGCTGCGCAGGCGTTCATGACCAATGTGAAAGCCGGCATGGTCGGCGTCAATGTGCCGATTCCCGTGCCGATGGCGTTCCATTCGTTCGGCGGCTGGAAGCGCTCGCTGTTCGGCGATCACTCACATGCACGGGGCCGGAAGGTGTGCGCTTCTACACGCGGCTGAAGACGGCGACGATCCGCTGGCCCGCCGGCATCCGCGCCGGCGCCGAATTCGTCATGCCGACAATGCGCTGAGCGCTCCGAAATTTCGAAACAAGCGGGCCACGCAAATCAGGCTTGACTCTCTCATAAGCAGGGACTTATGAATTATCCCGAGTGGAAGAAGGTATCGTCGGGAACAATGTCACATTGGGGGAGGTCCCATGGCGTCCGAAATGGTCAGTGTCCGTTATATCGTCAGTGATGTCGGCGCTTCGGTCGCTTGGTACACGGAGCATCTTGGCTTCTCGGTCTTCCTGCAGAACCCGGCCTTCGCAGATATCAGGCGCGGCTCGCTCAGGTTGCTCTTGGCCGGCCCGAACAGCTCGGCCGGCAAGCCGATGCCCAATGGCGAGGTTCCCGCGCCCGGCGGATGGAACAGGATTCATCTCGTGATTGAAGATATTGCCTCGGAAGTCCAGAGGCTCAGCGCGGCCGGTGTGCGTCTGCGCGGCGAAATCCTGACCAGTCCGCACGGCTCGCAAGTTCTTCTTGTAGATCCTTCAGGCAACCTCGTCGAACTGTTCGAGAGTGCGCAGCCCGCTCGACAATGACACGGCAAGACGAGCTGTTCAAATCCCTTGCGGACCCAACACGCCGCGCGATCTTCGAGCGGCTCGCCCGCGAAGGATCGCTAAGCGTCGGGGCGCTCACCAAAAAGGCACGCGTCTCCCAGCCGGCCGTTTCACAACATCTTGGCGTGCTGCGGCGCATCGGCCTCGTCACGGAGCATCGCACGGGGCGAAACGTTTATTACGAAGCGAGGCCGCAAGGGCTCGCGCCTCTGTTCGACTGGTTTGCTTACTACGCCGCAACTTGGCCGGAAAACTTCGACCGGCTCGAAAAGCTTCTCAAGGAGATGGACCAATGAGCGAGTCGGACGAACGATCGATCGTTGTTGAGCGCGTTATGCCGCATCCACCGGAAAAGATTTGGCGCGCGCTTACGCAATCCGCGCTCATCGAGCAATGGCTGATGCGCAATGACTTCGAAGCGGTCGTCGGCCGCAAATTCAACTTTCGGGCGCAACCGATGGCGGGTTGGAATGGCGTCTCCGATTGCGAAGTTCTGGCGATCGAGCCGATGAAGCTTCTGTCGTGGAGCCAAAACGCTTCCGGCGAGCAGGCGCAAGATGGGCTTAAGTCGATTGTCACCTGGACGTTGACTCCAGTGGAAGGCGGCACACTCGTGCGCATGGAGCATTCAGGCTTTAAGCCCAAGGACGAAGTCGGTTACAAAGCGATGAGCGGCGGCTGGCCGCGTATTGTCGCCGGGCTCGAGCGTGTGGCCGGTGAACAGGTCTAAGACCTATTGTGCCTCGCCGCGCAAGACGTGTGCTGTCATATCGACATGGCGTGCTTCGCGGCCAAGCAGCGTGAGCAGTGCAATGAGGATTGCCGCACCGACGGCAACCGAAGCAAGTGCGAAGGAATAATTGTTGCCGCTCTTCTCGGCGATGCTCGTCTGCAGCACGGCATTATAGGAAGCGATGAAATTGCCGAGCTGATAGACCGTGCCCGGGAATGTGCGCGCGCGCTTCGGGCGGCGAAAGCTCATTGAGATGCGCGGGGATGATGCCCCAAGCGCCTTGCACGCACAACTGCATGAGAAACGCGCCCACGGCAAGCATCACGGCTGTTTGCGAGTAGGCCCAAAGATAAGCGACCGGGATAGCGAGCAGTGCGGCGATAATGATCGCGCGCTTGCGTCCAATCGACTGGCTCAAATACCGAAAGCGATGCCGCCGCAGATCGCGCCGATATTATAGATGATGGCGATGGTGCCCGTGGTGTGGGTATCGAAGTGGTGCTGGACCTGCAGGAAGGTCGGGATAAATATCCTGCGAGCCGTGGCTGAAGAAGTTAAAGCCCGTCATCAGGATGATCATGTAGAGCGCGAGGCGCCAATGCTTTGCAAACACGCGAAGCGTCGATCCTGTGCGCGCATGGCTCTTCGACCAGCCGGGCGATTCCGGCACGGCACGGCGGATGTAGAGAATGAGCAGCGCTGGGATGACGCTGATCATGAACATGCCGCGCCAGCCGATATGATCATAAAGCAGCGCGAACACGATCGAGGCGAGGAGATAGCCAGACGGATAGCCTGATTGCAGAAGGCCGGAAACGAAGCCGCGTGCGCTGGGCTTGATCGACTCCATCGTCAGCGAGGCGCCGATGCCCCACTCGCCGCCCATCGCAATGCCGAAAGCCGCGCGAATGATGATGAAGGTGATGAGATTGGGTGCGAAGGCGGTCGCAAAGCCGAGCACGGAATAGAGCGCGACATCGGCCATCAAGATCGGGCGGCGGCCGAACCTGTCAGCCAAGCGGCCGAAGATGAAAGCGCCGATCGGCCGAAGCGCAAGTGTGAGTGTGATAGCAATCGCAACTGCCGGGCGCTCGACGTGAAACTCCGCCGCAACGTCTTTCAGCACAAAGACGAGCAGGAAGAAGTCGAAAGCATCGAGCGTCCAGCCGAGATAGCTCGCCGCCACGACATGCTTTTGTTGCGGCGTCCAGCCCTTAAGCGCTTCGAGCATTCGAATCTCCCCTCTTTTTCGTCAGGCTAAAGCAGCTTTGCCAATGCGCGAACCCTGCCCTGACGTGTTGTCAATTCGCCCGGCTGCTATAGTCTCATGCCACAACAGACCAAAAGAGGGGAAACATGGCCAGGATGGCTCTGAGCGCCTCAGCGCTCATTATATCTCTTATTGCATTCACGCAAAGCCAGGCAGCGGACTGCACGCGCGCGAGCCTTCAATCGGTCGTCGACAGCTATATCTCGGCACAAGAAAAGGGCGATCCTTCCGCGCTGCCGCTGGCGGCCTCGTTTAAATATATCGAGAACAAGCAGCCGGGCGATATCAAGGCCGGCATTCTTTCGCACGCGCAGAAGATCGACTTCAAGAAGAACAATCTTCTCGATACGAATGCCTGCAAGACCTACTCAGAGCTCATCATCACAGATCCGGCGCATCCTTATGTGATCGGCACGCAGATGACGATCACCGATGGCAAGATCTCCGAGATCAATTCACTCGTCAGCGATGACGGCGATTGGCTGTTCAGCGCCAAGGGCACGCTCAAATATGCCACTGCGGAAGAGTGGAAGCCGGAGCCGGGCGCCCGCGCGACGCTGCAGAAGATCGCCGACACTTATTTCGACCGCTTCGATGATGCGTCCATCAAGGTGCCATGGGGGCCGCCGTGCGACCGGCTCGAAGGCGGTGTCTATACCGGCAAGGGTAAGCCCGACGATACATGCGATCTCGGCGTGCCGGACGATCAGAAGATCACCAATCGGGTCTACGTCGTCGATACGGCGCTCGGCGCGGTCGACATCATGGCGGATTTCGGCCCGAACAAGCAGCCGGACAGCCACATGTTCAAGATCAATAACGGGCAGATCAGATACGTTCACACGATCACGATCTGCACCATTCCGCGCTGCGGCTTCGGCCCGCCGCCGCCCGGCGCCCCGAAGCCCGAGCAATAAGGCAGATCATCCGCCCACGGAAAAAGACCGCGGCTCGTCAAGAGCGGGCCGCGGTTGGCATTGGGGGGGCCTGGCTACTTTCACGGTCACTCAGAAGTGCCGCGCCTGAGCGCGTTCTACCGTCCTAAATCCCTTTGCAATAGTTGTTCTGATGAACTAATTTTGAACTAGAACGCCCTGAGACCTGCTGGTGGCCGGCACTGGCCAGCGCTAGGCTCAGGGTCCGCCAAGAACAATGACTTAGCGACGCGCCAACAAGGCGTTTCGCGGCGCGATGGAGGAAAAGCGGACCATGTCCGAGCTAATCGTGAACCAGCTCCACCCGATCTTTGCCGCCGAGCTGATCGGCGCGGATCTCACCCAGCCGCCGACCCAAGAGCTTGTCGACACGGTCGAAAATGCGATGGCGAAATACGGCATCCTTGTCGTGCGTGATGCCGAGATCACCGACGAAGAGCAAATCCGCTTTGGCCGTGCCTTCGGCCCGCTGGAAATTCCGAGCCGGCCGCGCGGCATGGCACCCAACCCCAATTTCAAGCCGCGCATCTCGCCGATGCTGTTCGCCGCCGGCAATCTCGATATGAGCGGCAATATCCGCAAGCGCGCGCCCGGCGAGCAGGATTTGAGCAAGGGTGCCGAGCGCTTCCACACCGACTCATCGTTTCATTCCATGCCGACTAAGTGGTCGCTTCTGCTCGGCCATGAGACGCCGCCGCCCAGCGTCGGTGGCGACACTTTGTTCGTCGATGCGCGTGCCGCTTATGACGACCTGCCGCAAGCGATGAAGGACAGAATTGAAAATCTCATCGGTCTTCACGAGTTCTGGCGCGGGCGCCAGCTTGCCGGCCTCAAAGGCGAGATCACGCCCGAGATGCGCAGGAGCATCCCTTACGGAGTCATCGAGCATCCGATCGTGCGCACGATGCCTTATGGCCGCAAAACGCTATTCATTGGCGGCCACTGCATTGGCGTCAAAGGCATGAGCGAGGAAGACGGCGTCGCCCTGATCGAGGAGCTATATGCCCACGCGACGCAGGAGAAATATATCTACCGCCATCATTGGCGGCACTGGGACATGACGATCTGGGACAACCGCTGCACGATGCATGCGGCAACATCGCTTCTCAGCGATGAATACAAGCGCGACATGCGCCGCGTGACAATCAACGAATCCGGGCCCGAGACCTCGGCGATCGAGGCGATGGGTATCGCCGTCTGATCAATCGCGCGCGAGGAACCGAGGACAACAAGAATGCAAATCAACCAGCTTCATCCGCTGTTCGCCGCAGAGATCATTGGCCTCGACACCTCGGCGCCCGTCACGCCGCAGACTATCAAGAGCCGTCGAGGACGCGATGGCGCAATATGGCGTTTGCGTCATCCGCGATGCGAGCCTGGAGGATGCGGATCACATCCGCTTCAGCCGCGCCTTCGGGCCGCTCGAGCTGCCGCCGGGATCGAGCCGCCGCCCCGGCGTTGCGCCGCAGCTCTATGACGTCACCAATATCGGCCCCGACGGAAATATCATCCCCGGTGACGCCGAACGCGCAGAGCCAGGCCAGAGGCTTTGAGCGTTTCCACACCGACTTCATCGTTCAACACATTGCCGACCAAATGGTCGCTCCTGCTCGGCCATATCGTTCCGCCGGAAGGCGCCAACACCGATTTCATCGATACGCGCGCCGTCTATGACGATCTCAGCGATGCGATGAAAGCCAAGATCGCCAATCTTGTCGGCGTGCACGATCTTTTCGCCGGACGCGAGCGGGTGGGCGTAAAATTCGGCAGCGAAGAGATGCGCAAGCTCTATCCGCGCGGTGACGCATCCGATGGTACGCGTCTCCGCAAGCGGCGCAAAGCGCTCTACATCGGCGGCCATGCCGTTGGCATTGTCGGCTGGCCGGATGACGAGGCGCGCGCGCTGCTCGACGAGCTCTACGACTTCGCGACGCAAGACAAATACATCTACTCGCATAGATGGCGAGTGGGCGATCTCGTCATTTGGGACAATCGCTGCACACTTCATCGCGCAACGCCGTTCGATCGTAGCCGCTTACAAGCGCGATTGCCGGCGCACGACCATCAACGAGTACGGCGAAGAGCGGACCGGCTTCGCCCATCTCCAGCCGGCAAGCTGAGTCATGCAGAATGTTGAGAATGCGGTGGCCTTCGTCACCGGCGGCGCAAGCGGCATCGGCCTTGGGATTGCGCGCGCACTGGCCGCGCAAGGCGCGCGCGTTGCCGTCGCCGATATACGGGACGATCATCTCGAAGAGGCGCGCGAGATCGCGATGAAAGAAGGCTGGGCCAATCGCGCCATCTCCTTGAAGCTCGATGTGACGGACCGCGCCGCTTTTGCCAACGCGCTCGACGAGACCGAGCGCGCACTGGGGCCGCTGCGCATTCTCGTGAACAACGCAGGCGTCGGCATCGCCGGGCCGATTGTCGAAGCAGCCTTTCCCGATTGGGAATGGGGCATCAGCGTCAATCTCGGCGGCGTCGTGAACGGCATTGTCTTCGGGCTTGCCGAAAATCCGCGCGCATGGCCAAGGCGGCCATGTCGTCAACACCGCATCGCTTGGCGCACTGATGCCGGCGCGGCCGGCACGCGGCATTTACGCAACGACGAAGGCGGCGGTGGTCGCAATGTCGGAGCATTTGCGCCTTGATCTTCAAGGCAGCGGCATCGGCGTTTCGGTGCTGCTCCCCGGCCCCACGCGCACCAATATCGGCGAAAGCGGCAAAGTGCGGCCCGCGCATCTGCGTGAGGGCAGCCGCTTTGTCGAGCTTGAGCGAGAGCCGCCCGGGCCTCCGCCCTCATCAACCGGCGGACCGCAAGCGCAAGCGCGCGTTGGCGGCACGATGCCGTGGCTCGATCCGCTTGAAGCCGGACGCATGACTGTCGATGCGATCGTGAATGACCGGCTCTATATCGTCACACATCCGGAGTTTTTGGGCGCGGTCAAGCAGCGCCACGAAGGCATCGAGCGCGCCATCGAAGAACAGGCTGCGCGGCTCAAAGGCTAAGTCCGCTACGGCAGCGTTTGCCGTTGCCAGGCTGCCGCGCGATATTGCGCCGGGAGGAGACATCACTGACCTCCGATAATCGCCTCGACACCGTCTATTGGATCGGCGGCGGCAGCGGCGCTGGGAAATCGACGATCGGCCGCCGTCTTGCAGCGCGCTATGGCGCAGGGCTCTACGCCACCGATGATGTGATGGCGGATCACGCGCGGCGCTCACACCCGGAGGACTCCCCGCTCCTTGCAGCCTTCAAGACGATGGATATGGATGAGCGCTGGCTGAATTGTTCGCCGAAAGCCATGCTTGAGAGCTTTCACTGGTTCAAGGGCGAAGGCTTCAACTTGATTATCGAGGATTTGCAGAAGCTTGCGCAGCGAGGGCGCGTGATCGTCGAGGGCTTCAGATTGCTGCCGCATCTCGTCAGGCCGCACCTCGGCCGGCTAAGCCAAGCCGTTTGGCTGTTGCCGGCACCGGAATTTCGCGTTTCGGCACTCGAAAGCCGAGGAGGCTTGTGGAGCATTGCGGAGCAGACCAGCGATCCGCACAAGGCGCTCGACAATTTGCTTAAGCGCGATGCGCTATTTACCGAGCAGCTTCGAAAGGAGACACGCGAACTTGGTCTCCCGGTCATCGAGGTCGACAGCACTCTCTCTGAAGACGCTCTTGAAAATCTGGTGGCGACGCAATTCGCGTTCACCGGCTAAGACGGATTTAAGCCATGCGCGCGTTTCAATATGCAATGAAACGAACTCCTCTCCGCATCCTTGCTTATTCTCTTTGCGGTACCGGCCTGGGCCGACTTGGCGCCCGTAGATGCGCACCGCGACGTTCTCGACATTCATCATTTGCCGCTGGGCGATGGCCGCATCAGCTCAACGCCTGAAAGCGGTTATGTGATGTCGTGCCGGCGCGGGCCGGGGCGCGGCGGCGGCGCGCGTCATGATGGGCCTTGAATTTATGGGCAAACCTGGGACCTCACTGAGAAGACTCACGTCCAAGGCAAAGTGACATGGCCCGAGGCGCAGTTCTCGATTACCGAGACGAGTGAAGGGCGCGTGGTCTCGCGGCTGATCAAGGGCAATGGCCTGCCGGTAAAAACGCCAACCGGCAGCTTTCCGATCTCGCCTTCCGACCCGGCTTATCAAATCGATACCAACCCCAATTCGATCTCGCAGCAACACATCGCCCTCACTTTGCCGATGGATCCGCAAATCGCTACCGAGCCGTCTTGCGCGCCGATGGGCATGATCGGCATTGCGCTGAACGGCGTTGCGATCTTCAACGCGATCGATGATGCGGGGCGCGACGCCGTCGCGCATGAGGTACAGGATCTGTGCAACGGCCACCCGCAAATGCGTGGCGAATACCATTATCATGGGCCGAGCCCGTGCCTCCCGAACGAGACGGCGAACGAGCAGCTGATCGGCTATGCGCTCGACGGCTTCGGCATCTACAGCATGTATGACGCGGACGGCAAAGAACTGACCGATGCCAATCTCGACCAATGCCATGGCCGCGTGAGCGAGGTCGAATGGAACGGCAAGCGCCAGGCGATTTATCACTATGTTCTGACGCGTGAATATCCGTACACGATCGGTTGTTTCAAAGGCACGCCGGCCTCGCTGCCCCGCCCTGCTGGTCCCATGATGGGCCGGCTGCCGCCGCTCGCAAGATAAGAACCTAAACTTCCCCCTTGGCTTTGGCTGTCCTTAATTGCCAAAATCAGCGAAAGGCCACACGAGCGCCTATGAACGAGGGGGAGGAAGATGAAAAGACAATTGATAGCGGCGTTTCTGGCGCTCGGGCTTGCCGCAGCGGCCGGACCGGCAAGCGCGCAGACTGCTTGCGACCGCGATTGCCTCGCCGGCAAGCTCGATCAATTCCTCAAGGCGGTTATCGCCAAAGCACCTGGCAAAGCGAATTTGTGGACGGGATTCCGCGAGACGCAAAATGCGAAGCTTACGACGCCCGGCGAAGGCATCTGGAAGACCAACACCGGGCTCGGCTCGCTTGAGCGTCGCTACTACGATCCCGAAACTGAGCAGGCGGAGTTCTACGGCACAATCAAGGAAGGCAAAGCCACGGCAATCGTCTCGCTACGGATGAAGTTGCACGGGGACCAAATCGGCGAGGCCGAATGGCATATCGCGCGCGCCGGCGATCCCGACATTATGGGCACAACTGAGCGCACCTCGTTCAATGCGCAAAACCTCGTCAATAACCCACCGCCGCAGCGGGTGGTGCCGGAGGCGCAGCGCGCGCCGCGCGACGAGCTGATCGCCGCCGTCAACAGCTATTTCGACGGCATCACCGCGGGCTCCGGGCGATATGTGCGCGCCAATCCCGGTTGCGTGCGGCTCGAGAACGGCATGGGCGGCCCGCCCGGCTACAAGCTCACGCCGGTCGATCAGGAATTCGAGAACAAACCCGATTGCCGCTCCGGCTATGCCGGGCTGGGCATCGTAAATGTTGCCGCGCGGCGTTATCTGATGGTGGATGAAGAAGCGCAGGTCGTCGTCGCTTCGGCGGTGTTCATGCGCGCGCCGCTCAACCCCAAGCGGCGCAATTGCTTCATGGAGATCTTCTTCCTCGACGGCGGCAAGATCAGCAAAGTCTATGCAGCAATGGTTTATGCGGCGCCTACGCAGCCGGTGCCCAATTGGCCGCCTTATAACGGTAATTTCCCGATCTCGCAGAATGTCGTTCTGCACAATTGAGGCGATGACCGCGCGCATCTAGAGCGCCGCTCTAAAACCTCGCGACCTCCGCATGCAGCTGCAGCAGCTGCGGGATTGTCTCCGGCGGGCGGCGGCCGAAACCGCATTCGGTTGCGACGCCGAAGTCCTGACGGAAGCCGCTTGCGGCCTTGATCCGCGCCCGCGCGCCTTCCACGCCGTCGGTCAGATGCACCAGGCCGAGATACAGCTCGGTGCCGCCGATCTTCAATTCCATTAGCGGACGGACGTAATCTTCGTCTCGCCGCTCGCGCGGCACCGGCATGTGGATCCAGTTCACCGGCCGCGCGCCGCCGGCTGCACACGCCGTTCGCCAGCGTGACGCACACGGCCAGGTCCTGCGGCTCCTTGATGTGCTTGTGGCCCGGATCGCCGTAGCACAGGTGATAGCCGAGCTCGCACGGCTCCGGCACCAGCGCGCCAGGCGCAGCAGGCGTTCGATCGCGCCGCCGACCAGGTCCTCGTAGTACACCGTGCCAGGCGCCTTCGATTGCCAGCACTTCCTGGCAGATGTCCCATTGAATGGCGAGATCCTGCGCCGGGATGCTTTCAAGCATCGCCGCAATCTCGCGCTTCAGCGCCGCTCATAGGCCGGTTCGACCCGGCGCTGGTCTTGCGGCGCGATGTGCTGCGTACACACCGCCACCATTGACGGCAGCGACATTTGAAAGCGCATGCGCCCGCGGGATCACGCCCTCATCCTTCAGCCGGCGGAACATCGCATAAGACTTCACAGCCTCGCGCGCATAGCCGAGCGCGCCAATGCGCAAGGCCGCGGATCGGCATCCTTGGTCAGCCGGAATTTCTCGAACAGCCGCTGCTCACCACCGAAGTGAACCTCTTCGGCGCTATCGATCTCGAAACCGGGGCTTTGATCAAACACATCGCGCTGCCACATCATCCAGCGATTGCGCGGCGGCACTTCGCCATCCGGCAGACGCAGCGCAAGCGGCCCGAGCGCGCCGGCAAGGGCGCGAAACACGGTCTCCGCATCCGGATAGCCGACGCTGCCGACAAGCAGGATCTTTCTCATGTCAGCTTCCCAAGGCTCAGCAGGCGATCGCCGAAGAAAGAGGCGAGCGCCATCTCTAGCGCATGACCTTCGCGGATCTTTTCCAGCCGGTCAGCGAGGCCATCCGCGATCTTCTCACCCTCGCGTGCGTAAGCTTCGCGCTCCGCCGCGGAGGGGCCAACATCGGCCGCGATAAAGCTGGGCCGCTCTTTCAGGCGCTTCCACCAAGCGCGGGCGAGCGGACGATCACCCAGCCATACGTCCAAGATGCGCAAGCCATCCACGCGCGCGATGAACGGCGCATAGCACACTTCGGCGAGCGTGAATTGATCGCCCATCAGCCAAGGCCGGCCATCGCCCAGCGCTTCCTCGATATAGCGCCAGGTGCGGTCCCACGAAGCGATTGCGCGGATGACATAAGGCGAATCGAGCCCCTGCTCGGCGCAGGAAATTTGCCTGAGCGCACGGTCGAGCACTTTCTGCTTGTGCCAATGTTCGGCGCGCTGCTCCGGCGGCATCGCCAGCATGCGCGCGCGGAACACCGACGCGAAGCTCAACGAGCCGACGGATTCGAACACATAATCATCGCCGTCCTTCACCCACTCGCGCATGCGTGCACGTGCAGCCGCGCCCGGCGGCTTGAGCGGATGAGGGGCGCTGAGGTCATCAAGATAATCGCAGATGATCGCCGATTCGCGGATCACCTGGCCGTCATGGACGAGCGTGGGCACAACACCCTTGGGGTTGAGCTTGAGATATTCCGGCGTGAAGTGCTGGCCTTCGAACAAAAGAAGATGATGCGGCACCCAATCCTTGATGCTCTTCTCCTCAAGCGTCATGAGCACGCGCTCGGCACAGATCGAATTCTCGTAGTAATAAAGCTCGAGCATCTCATGCTCCTTGTTCTTATGGCGCCCTACTCTGAGCCCGCGCGGCTGCCCGCGCCAGCCCGGCCTTAGGGGTCTTACGGAGGCCAAGAATTGATCGAGCGCAAGGCCAGGCCCCGGTACGCACGGTTCGATAAGGTCACGGATTTGGCGATGGGGATGGAAAATGATTGCCTTGGAGCTTGCTTTAGTCGCCGCGGCCTGCTTGGGCGTTCTTGTGTTGCGGGAGCATCTTGCGCGAGAGCTTGGCCTCAAGCGCGCCGAGATCGCCGTGCGCACCGAGCACCAAAGATATCATCAACTGCGCCGGGCCGAAGAGGCGCTGCGCCGCTGCGGCTAGCCCAGCATGGCAGGGCGGAAGAGCGAGCGGCGGGAAATGATTTTGCCCGACACCATGAAGACGCCGTCGCCTGTGTAGTGCAGCGTCTCCGGATGCTTGGGAGACGCAGCGACATGCGCCTTCGCCACTTCGAAAATGAAGAAGTTGTAGCGGCCGACCAGCGCATCGTCATAAAGCCGGCATTCGAAGCTCGCATGGCATTCGCCGATGAGCGGCGCATCCACTTTTTCCGCAGGCGTGGCCGTCAGTCCGAAATGCGCGAACTTGTCGATCCCTGAGCCGCTGGTATTGCCGATGCCGACCACAGTGTCCGTGAGCGCCGTCGTCGGCAGGTTGACGACGCACTCCCCGCTCCCACGGATCATCTCAAAGCTGTGATTGCCGCCCGAGATCATCAAGCCCAGAAGCGAGGGCGTGAATTCGAGGATGGTGTGCCAGCCGAGCGTCATGACGTTGGTGACGCCCTCGAACTTCGACGAAACGAGCACGATCGGCCCGGGCTCCAAATAGCGCCGCACCTTGCTTACGGGAAAATCCGTTTTCAGCGGCAGCTTCGCCATTTCCGTTCTCCGTTATTGCAGCCACGGCGTGAAGCAGAGTTGGCCTAGCGCTTGAGCGCATTATTGGCGCGGTTCTCGTCAGGCAGCACGTGGTCGGGATCGATCGTGGCCGCCGTGATCGGCTGCGTGCTCTTGAGATGAATTGCAACCTGCTTTTGCTTGATCCAGTCATCGGCCGAAATGCGGATGCGCTGCTTTTGACCGCCGCTGAAATCGATCTCGACAATTGACGGCATCACCATGCGATCGAGATTGGCGATCGTCACAATCGCGCCCTTGTTCCAGCCGTCTTTCTCCGGCTTCACGCTCGCGACCGCAAGATCAAGCTTCCAATTGTTGAAATACCATTCGCGCCAAAACCAGGAGAGATCCTCGCCGCCCGCGCTTTCCATCGCGCGAAAGAAATCGGATGGCGTCGGGTGCTTGAAGGACCAATCGCTGATGAATTTGCGGAACGCCCAATCGAAACGCTTCGGGCCCAAAATCTGCTCGCGCAAGAGCACGAGGCCCAGCGCCGATTTGAAATAAGTCAGCGGGTGGCGGTATTTCTCGGTGATCTGATCGGCGCGCGTCATCATCACCGGCGCTTCCGGATCGTTCAGCAGCGGCAGTATTTCGTCGACCGGATTGCCGCCGCCCGGCGCATATTCGCCATCACGCTTGGGGCCGTATTCCTTAAAGTCGTCCGATTCATAAACATCGATAAAGGTGTTGAAGCCTTCATCCATCCATTGATGGCGCCGCTCGTTAAAGCCGACCATCATCGGAAACCAGGTGTGGCCGATCTCGTGGGCGGTGAGCCAGAACAGATGCCCGCCCTCGTCCTTGTAACTATCGAAGGCGACGCTGGGATATTCCATGCCATCGACCGGCCCGCCGATGCTGGTCGCCACCGGATAGGGATAAACCGCCCAGCGGCGCGAAAAATTCTCGACCGCGTTCTTGAGATACTCGGTCGAGCGGCCCCACGCCTTATCGCCCACCGCCTCGACCGGATAGACCGATTGCGCAAGCGCCGTCTTGCCGCCCGGCAGATTGATGCGCGCGGCATCCCAGACGAAGGCGGGCGATGCGCTGAACGAGACATCGCGCGTGTTCGCCATGTGAAAGCGCCAGGTGAGCACCCCGCTCTTTTGCGGCCGGCTCGCGGGGTCGGTCACCTCCGATGGCGGACGGATCATCACCGTCTTATCGCTCGCCTTGGCTTGGGCAAGACGCGCCAGCTCATCCGGGGTGAGCACTTGCTCGGGGTTCACCAGCTCACCCGAGCCAGCGACGATCATGTTCCACGGCACGGTCACCGAATAATCGAAATCGCCATATTCGAGATAAAACTCGGTGCCGAGATAAGGCAGCGTATCCCAGCCATGGATATCGTCGTAGACGGCCATGCGCGGATACCACTGAGCGATGTCGAAGATCTCGCCATTCTTGGTGGGTTCATGCGCGGTGCGCCCGCCCCACATGCCGGGTATCTTATAGTGATAGCGAATATGGATCTTGAGCACGCCGCCTTTGGCTTCGAGCGGCTGAGCCAGCCTGATCTGCATGCGCGTATCCGAGATGATGTAATCGGCCTTCGCCGTGCCCGTGCCGCGTTCAACTTCGACATCTTCGAGCACAAAGCCCTGCGTGAACTCGGTGCGCGGCCAACCCCCGACAAAACGCGCGCGCGCATCCGCGCGATACATGTTTTGATCGAGCTGAACCCAAAGCGCACCCAGCGCCGCCGGGCTGTTGTTCGTATAGGTGATCGTCTCGTCGCCGCTCAGCGTATCCTTTGCCGGATCGAGCGTTGCGGCGAGCGAATAGTCCGCGCGATTTTGCCAATAGGCCGGCCCGGGCGTTCCATCGGCGGAGCGATACCCGTTGACGGGCTGCGGCAGGCTCAGCGGCGCAAAGGTCTCGCGCGGATCATAAACACCGCCCGCGAGCCATCTGCTGCTGCCGTGGTCGCCGCATGCCGAGGCGAGCAGCGAGAGCGCCAGGAGCACGAGCGCCGTCAAACCTTGCCTCATCCCCTCGCCCCCGCTGTTTCGCGCATCTCAGCTTTTCGCCAGCTTCGGAACAATAGCCGATTGCCGTTCGATGGCACGGGGGAATGGAGGCGATGTCGTGGACAACCGCACACAATGACAATGACATTGACCTTGGCCCCGAGTAGGATTAAATCCTATTACAAGCGATGGGAAGATCGATGGCCCGTTCGACCAAACAGATGAGCGTGACGCTGCCGCACGAGATGGCGAAGGCCGTCGAGGTCAAGGTTGCCTCAGGCGAATATGCCAGCGAAAGCGAAGTCATTCGCGAGGGCCTGCGCGCGCTCGCGGCCCGCGACAAGGCCGCCGAAGAGTGGCTGCGCAAAGACGCGGCGGCGGCCTATGATGCGATGAAGGCCGATCCGGCGCGCGCGCGGCTTCCCGCCGATGTGCGCAAGAGCCTCGCCCGCGAGCACAAGCGCGCTGCCAAGCGCTCGTGAAAACCTATCGCGTCGTCTTCGCGCCGGAAGCCGAAGCGCAGCTCACTCAACTCTATCGCCACATCGCCCGCGAAGCATCGCCAGAGATCGCACTCAATTACACGAGCGCGATTGTCGACACGTGCGAAAGCCTCGATCAGATGCCGCTTCGCGGTGTTGCGCGCGGCGACATCCGTCCCGGCTTGCGCACGCTTTCGTTTCGCGGCCGTGTGCTTATCGCTTACGCGGTAGGCAAAGATACCGTGACGATCCTTGGCGTCTTCTATGGCGGCCAGGACTTCGAGACCCTCCTGCGCGAAGACTATGCCGAAATAGAGTAAACTGTGACAGGATTTCAGCGGTCATACTAAGGACCAAGGATACTTTTGTTCTCGTTCTTAATCGGGGTCGGCGGCGCGCTCAAAGACCTTCTCCTCGCACCTGGACAATGCCATCGTTTCCGTTGGTCTGAAGGTCATAGAGGCTTTTTCCGTCAAGCAAGGGCAAGGACATCACAGGTGCGATCATGCACCCACTCGCGTGGTTTTCGTGCGCGCCCAAGCTGCTGCTAATCACGCCCTTTGTAAGGATACCTCCACCGACCAGGATTGGCCCCCCACTCATTCTGCCCGGGATTCTTGCATCGAATTGAAAGTGTGGGCCAGGGGTGAACGCCCGTCTCACAGTGATGTTGTCAGACAAGACTTCTGTGACCGAGCCACTGGAAACGACCAGCTCCGGCTGGTAGTCACGGTCAGTCACTCGAAAGCTTTGCTTCATTTCCGCGTAGCCGATTGCGACTGCACGGTCGCCTACTGCTAGAGCCGATTCAATTTAATCACGGTCATATCCGGCGGCGGCAAAGTAGTTTTGGCAATCGGTTGGCGTGAAGGCGTCGATTGCGACGGCGATAGCCTGCCAGAGATCTGGCACCGTGCGCGCGGCGGCTTTGCGTAAGGTCGCCTTGAGTTTCGAGAAGGCCATTTCGATTGGGTTGAAGTCAGGTGAGTAGGGCGGAAGATAGAGAAGCTCAGCGCCCGCCGCTTCGATCGCCTCTCGCACGCCCCTCACTTTGTGTGCGGGCAGATTGTCCATCACGACGATATCGCCAAGCTTGAGTTCCGGAACGAGAACCTGCTCAACGTAGGCGAGGAAAGCTGCTCCATACATCGGCCCGTCGAGGATCATGGGCGCGGCCAGGACATTGAGGCGCAGAGCACCGGTGAAGGTCGTCGTCTTCCAATGACCGTGCGGGATCGAGGCGCGACAGCGCTCGCCTTTTGGTGCGCGGCCTCTCAAGCGCGCCATCTTGGTCGAGGCACCGGTCTCGTCAATGAAGACGAGCTTCTCTGGATCAAGATCGAGTTGGCCCTCGAACCACGCGGTCCGCGCAGCTTTTACGTCCGCGCGCTGTTGCTCGCTCGCGTGCGCTGTCTTTTTTTGAACGTGTAGCCGCGCTTGTCGAAGAAGTACCAGATCGTCGCCGGGCACGCCGAGACGCCGCGTTTCTCTGACAGGAGTTCGGCGATCTCGGCAAGCGCGATGTCCTTGGTCGCTGCGACGAGGCCGAGGATGAAGTCTTCGTGAGCGTCGAGCTTAGAGCGTTTCGGTTGACCTTGGTGGCCTGGCCGCACGTCCCCCGTCTTGCGCCACAACCGGTGCCAGGCTCCAGCGGTCGCAATCCCGATGGCAAACCGACGTGCCGCCTCGCGGCTCGACAAGCCGCCATCGATTGCTTTCACAACCCGCCGCCGCAAATCCAAGCTGTAAGCTCGCGCCATCATCCTCTCCTCCCGCGAATCGCAAAGGAAAAGGAATTAGCATTCGCCAGATCAGGGAATCCCAGCCGACTCGGCTTTCACTGAAACCGCTCTAGCTTGTGAGACCCGATGTTGAGGGGCTGATAGGGGCCAACGAGCGGGTGCTCCACGACCTTGCAAACCGCGATATCCAATAGGAGCTTGAACCCCGGCTTTTGATGAAGCAATGGGCTCTCAACCTTGTTGCCCCAGTGATGAGCCCACTCGAATGGACACATAAACCATAGCGCATCGCGGATCGCGTGATCGAGCTTGATGAATGGCGCCGTGCGCATCGCGGGGTTCGTTGGCAGCAAGATGCCAAAGCGCAGTGCTGCGCTTAGTTTATATCGGCCCCCCCCCAACTTCGCTGACACTTGCGTAGTTCTCGTCAATAGGGTCGCGGAGAACGTGGGCAGCAGTTAGCAAAATGCCCGAGGCGCTGATGAAGAAGCCGGTGCCAACGCACCGAATTCTGCTCATCGCCGTCGTTCCAAGCCACGATCGGAACAATGCTTTGACGTAACAAGAATTCGGTTGAGCCGAACGAAGCGAAGAGATTGTCGAAGATCGGACCGGGTCTCTGAGTCAGGAGTGCAAGTTCGTCCTTGATCTTGAAATAATCTCTCGTGAAGCCATCACGCGGCCTTAGGTCGATGCGCTGCAAATCGTGGATCACCCACCTTCCGGCGTCGTCCCTCCTCCAGATGGACTTTAGGATACCGATTTGCTCGCTCTGATGTTCCGACATAGCGTTGGCTCGAGTTCACGTAGCTGCAAATTTTCTCACGGACCGCGCTGTTCCACTACTCCCACTCGATGGTGCCGGGGGGCTTGGAGGTGATGTCGTAGACCACGCGGTTGATGCCCGCGCACCTCGTTGATGATGCGCGTGGCGACGCGGCCCAGAAAATCATGCGGGAACGGATAATAATCCGCCGTCATGCCGTCGGTCGATGTCACCGCGCGCAATGCGCAGACATGATCGTAAGTGCGCTCATCGCCCATGACGCCGACCGTGCGTACCGGGAGCAACACGGCAAAGGCCTGCCAGATCGCATCGTAAAGCCCCGCCGCCCGGATCTCACCCAAATAGATCTCGTCGGCCTTGCGCAGGATCTCCAGCTTTTCGCGCGTGATCTCACCGGGCAACCGGATCGCAAGGCCGGGCCCCGGAAACGGATGGCGGCCGACGAAAGCGGTGCGGCAGGCCAAGCTCCCGCCCGATGCGCGCACCTCATCCTTGAAAAGCTCGCGCAGCGGCTCGACAAGCCCCATGCGCATGCGCTCGGGCAGGCCGCCGACATTGTGATGCGATTTGATCGTGACGCTTGGCCCGCCCGCGAAAGAGACGCTTTCGATCACGTCCGGATAGAGCGTGCCTTGGGCGAGGAAATCCGCGCCGCCGATCGCAGCCTTGCGCTTCCTTCTTCGAACACGTCGATGAAAGTGCGCGCCGATGATTTTGCGCTTCTGCTCAGGGTCGGTGACGCCCTCGAGCTTGTCCGAGAAATAAATCCTGCCGCCTTGGCGTGCACGAGCGGAATGTTGAAATGATCGCGGAACAGCGAGATCGACCTCCTCGCCCTCGCCCGCGCGCATCAGGCCCGTATCGACGAAGACGCAAGTCAGCTGATCGCCGATCGCATCGTGCACAAGCTTGGCGGTGACCGCGGAATCGACGCCGCCCGAAAGCCCGCAAATCACGCGCCCGTTGCCGACTTGCGCTCGGATGCGCGCCATCGCGGTCGTCGCGAAACGCCGCCATGGTCCAATCGCCCTTGCAGCCGCAAATGTCCTCGCACGAAATTGCGCCAGCAGCTTTGCGCCATCCGGCGTGTGCGCGACTTCGGGGTGAAACTGCACGCCGTAGATGCGCCGCGCCTCGTTCGCGATCGCCGCGAACGGCGCGTTCTCGCTGGTGCCGATCACTTCAAAGCCGGCTGGGATCGCGCCGATCCGCATCGCCATGGCTCATCCACACCTGATGTTCGTGCCCGGCGCCCACACGCCCTCGAACAGCGCGAGGCTTTGCCGACTTTCAGGAAGTCGCGGCCGAACTCCCGCTCGGCTCCCTTCTCCACCTTGCCGCCGAGCTCGTGGCAAATCAGCTGCTCGCCATAGCAAATGCCGAGATCGGCAGGCCGAGATCGTAAGATGCCGTGAGGCGCTTGCGGGCGCGCCTTCCGGCATCACGCTCGCCGGGCCGCCGGAGAAGATGATGCCCCTGGGCGCGAAGGCTTTGACCATTCTCCATCTCGACTCGTTGAACGGCCAGATCTCGCAATAAACGCCCGCCTCGCGCACGCGGCGCGCGATCAGCTGCGTCACCTGGCTGCCAAAATCGATGATGAGGATCTTGTCGGTCATCTATTTCCTCTCGATGGGGCGTTCATCCTTCGACAAGCTCAGGATGACGGAGAAAAATTGTTACGTCATGGTGAGCTTGTCGAACCACGACGTAACCCATCAGTGCCGCTCTAATACGGCGATGAAAAAACCATCCGTATGCGTTGTAATCGGCGACAGCTGCAAGGCATTGCCTTGTGCGCCGGGGATTGGCACAAGCGCGCCTTGCGGCGCATCGCCGCCGAGCTGCTCGCGCCACACCGCGCCGAGATCGCGCAACTTAAATCTTCCTCCCCCCTTGCGGGGGAGGGTGGCCGGAGGCCGGGAGAGGGTGCCGACTTCACCCCTCCTCCCTCTCCCGACCCTCCCCCTCAAGGGGAAGGGGGATAAGTTTAGGGCATCCAGAAAGCGCGAGATCTGCTCTGCGTTTTCTTCGGCGAACAGCGAGCAAGTGACGTAGACCATGCCGCCCGCCCGGCTTTACGAGCCGCGCGCCGCGCCGGAGGATCGCGCTTGCGCTTTGGTGTAGCGCGCGAAGGCTTCCTTGGTCAGGCGCCATTTCGCATCGGGCGCGCGCCGCCATGCGCCCGAGCCGGTGCACGGCACATCGAGAAAGACGAGATCCATCTTGCCGGCGAGCGATTTCAAGATCGGGATCGCCGCCACCCGCCTTGGGGTCCCATGCGTCGATCTCGCGCGGCTGAACGATATGAAGGCCCGCGCGCTTCGCACGCTCCTGCCCCGCTTTCAATCGCGTCCAATCGACATCGCACGCATAGATCTGGCCCTTGCGGCCCGTCATCGCGGCGAGCGCGAGGGTCTTGCCGCCGCCGCCCGCGCACAGCTCCAGGGTTTGCTCGCCCGGTTTCACACCCGAAAGGAAAGCGGTGAGCTGCGAGCCTTCGTCCTGGATCTCGATCGTCCCTGCACGGAACATCGGCAGCGCTCTGATATTCGAGCCGACCAGATCCTCATCGCGCGTGATGCGCATGCCCCAAGGGCTGAAGGGCGTTGCTTGGCGCGGGGAAAGCCGACAGAGGACAGCGCCTCGATCACTGGCGCGCGTTCAGATTCGGCGATGTTGACGCGCAGATCAAGCGGCGCGGTTTGCAGCAGTGCCGCCATCAAATCATCGGCACGCTCGCCATAGGTTTCGTTGAGCTTTGCGCGCAGCCATTCCGGCCAGTTGATCGCGCCTTGGGCATGCGCATGCGGACCTGCGGCATCGAGCTTTGCACGTTCCGCCGCTGTTACGGCCGCAGGATCATGTTTTCCGGTGCCGATGCTTGCGGCGATTTCTGCCGCGCTCCATCCAAGCCCAAGCATGGATGCGCCGAGCACCAACGCACGCGCGCTTTCCGAGCCCATCAACTCAGCCGCTTCGCCGCGCCTGCGGAACGCCGCGAACACATGTGATCTGATCGCCGCGCGGTCCTTCGAGCCGGCAAAGCGGTGCGATGCGCCCCACTCTCTGAGGGCTTTGTCGGCCGGGCGCGGATTTGCGATTAGGTCATGGAGGATTTCGATCGCTGCCCCAATGCGCGCGCCGGGTGTCATCTCGCCTCTATGTCTGTGTCGGATAGTTCGGGGCTTCGCGCGTGATCGTCACGTCGTGCACATGGCTTTCGCGCAAGCTCGCGCCTAGTCATCTTGATAAAGCGCGCATTCTTCTGAAAATCGCCGATCGTCTTTGAGCCGGTATAACCCATCGCTGCGCGCAAGCCGCCGACCAGCTGATAGATGATGGAGCCCACCGGACCTTTATAAGGCACACGGCCCTCAATGCCTTCGGGCACGAGCTTCATCGAATCTTTGACATCCTGCTGGAAATAGCGGTCAGCACTGCCGCGCGCCATCGCGCCCAGCGATCCCATGCCGCGATAAGCCTTGTAAGAGCGGCCCTGAAACAGAATCTCTTCGCCGGGCGCTTCTTCCGTGCCGGCAAACAGCGAGCCGATCATTACCGAGCTTGCGCCACCCGCAATCGCCTTGGCGAGATCGCCGGAGGTCTTGATGCCACCATCCGCAATGATCGGGATATCAGCTTTCAGCGCAACTTCGGCGCAATCGCATGATCGCGGTGAGCTGCGGCACACCAATGCCGGAGACAACGCGCGTCGTGCAGATCGAAGCCGGGCCGATGCCGACCTTGATGCAATCCGCGCCGGCATCGATCAGCGCCCGCGTCGCCTCGGCCGTCGCAACATTGCCGGCAATCACTTGCGTGTAATTGGAGGCCTTCTTGATGCGCTGCACCGCCTCGATGACGCGGCGATTGTGCCCATGCGCCGTATCGACAACGACGACGTCCACTCCGGCGTCGATCAGCGCTTGCGTGCGCTCAAAGCCGGAATCGCCCACGCTGGTCGCGGCAGCGACGCGCAAACGGCCATGCTCATCCTTGCAGGCATTGGGATGCAGCTGCGCCTTTTCGATATCCTTCACCGTGATCAGGCCGACGCAGCGATATTGATCATCCACCACCAGCAATTTCTCGATGCGGTGCTTATGAAAATCCGCTTGGCATCATCGGTCGAGATCGACTCTTTCACCGTGATCAAATTCTCGCGCGTCATCAGGCGCGAAACCGGCTCATTCGGATCGGTGGCAAAGCGCACATCGCGGTTAGTCAAAATGCCGACAAGCTTGCCAGCCGGCCCGCGCGCGCCGCTTTCAACCACCGGAACGCCGGAGATTTTGTTATCGGCCATCAATTTTAGCGCATCGGCCAGCGTTGCTTCGGGCTCGATTGTGAGCGGATTAACCACCATGCCGCTCTCGAACTTCTTCACCGCGCGGACATGAGCGGCCTGCGCTAAGGGATCCATATTGCGATGAAGAACGCCAATACCGCCCTCCTGGGCGATGGCAATCGCGAGATGCGATTCGGTCACCGTATCCATCGCGGCGGAAAGCACCGGGATGCCAAGCTCGATTGTCCGGGTGAGGCGCGTCCTGGTATCGGCTTCGGCCGGCAGGACATCGGAGGCCCGCGGCTCTAAAAGGACATCATCGAATGTCAGAGCTTCGCGGATCTGCATGCCAACCTCCACATAACACCGGGGTGTTGACGGTGAGCCGGTAACAGAAGGCCGACGGGTGAGTCAAGCGCCATGCCGCCACATCCCCAGAGGGCGATCTAGGGCGCGGCCAAATGAAGGCAATTTGCGCGTATACTAAGACCTTGGCCCGAGTGGTCCAGCCACGGCGCCCGACTAGAAAGGCTTCTGGGCGATCGTGTAGCCGAAGGCAGCGCGCTCCACATAGCGCCCGTGAGGATCGTGAGCGAGAAGCGCCGTTCTCACATCCGCAGCGAAAGCATCGGCATTTGCACCGAGGATATTCTTCGAGCAAACCGAAAGTGAGAACAGGTTTCCGATGATCTCGTCGATCGTCCACTCGTGCCGCTCGGTGATGGGATAGCTCCTAAAGGATTCGAACCCCGCCTCGTGCAGCACGCGTTCGTATTGCGGTGGGCCGCCGGCGCCGCTTGCCTCCGGTGATACGAGCGCACTCTCGTAAGCGCGACCCGTCCATCGTTCAGCGACATGAGCCACTACGCGCTGCCATGGCTCATCGCCATGTAGGATACCGAACAACTCGCCTAGAGTGGCGATATGACCGCCCGGCTCAAGCCACCCAAGCGCCTGGAGCGCGATGCGCTGTTGATCGAGCCTGTGGAACGCCGCGCCGATCGTGATCAGCTCGAACGCACCTGCGCACGCATGCAGGTCCTCGGCGCGTCCTACTATCCAATCGATGTTTTCGATGTGAAGCCGCGCGGCCTCCTTGCGCCCCGCCTCGATCATTTCCTGCTCGAGATCGATCGCGCATACCCTCGCAAACGATTTCGCCAGCCGCAAACAGACACGCCCCGGCCCGCATGCCAGATCGAGAAGCGTCCCAGACCCGGTGATACCGGCGCGTGAGATCAGATCGTTCAAAAGCGTGGAGGGATATGGCACGCGGTAGCGGACGTAATAATCCGCGGTTCCAGCGAACGCGTCGGCCGGGAATTGCGGCAGTCCTCTCATGCTGTCAGCGGAAGCCTTTGGCGACGATATACATCTCAGCGGAGTTGGCGCGCGAGGCCGGCGGCTTGGCGTGGCGCACTTCAGCAAAGCTCTGCTTGAGGCGCTTCAAAAGCGCATCCTCCGTCCCGCCCCGCAAAACCTTGCAGACGAAAGCGCCGCCCGGCGAAAGCACGCGCGCGGCGAAATCATAAGCCGCTTCAGCAAGCGCGATAATACGCCAATGGTCGGTTTGCCGGTGGCCCGTGGTGTTGGCGGCCATATCCGAAAGCACCACATCGGCGCCGCCGCCCAGCCAAGCTTCGATTTTCTCTTCGGCGCCTTCGCTCAAGAAATCGAGCTTATGGAATTCGGCACCTGGCATGGGATCCATCTCCAAAAGATCGATACCGACAAGCTTGCCGCGCGCGCCAATACGCGCCAGCGCAACCTGCGCCCAGCCGCCGGGCGCGGCGCCCAAATCGAGCACGCGCTGGCCGGGCTTTAAGATCTTGAAGCGCTCATCGAGTTCTTTCAGCTTGAAAGCCGAGCGCGCTCTGTAGCCTTCAGCCTGCGCCGCAGCGACGTAAGGGTCATTAAGCTGGCGCGTTAGCCATCTTTGCGATGAAGCGGAGCGGCCCTTGCTCTTGCGCACACGCACAGCCAAGTTCCGTGTGCCGCCAAGATCGCCGCCTGGAATTCGTGATTTCGCCATCGCGCACAATGTGGCGCACACGCCGTTTAATTTCAATCCGCATGGCCAAAGGGCTGTGATGCGCCGCCTACACACGAAGAACACCAAGCGATCACAAAGAGCACGAAGAAGCTTAAGACCTTCGTGATCTTTGTGCCGTGCGCTTACCGAATGCCAGCGCTCGAAACTTGGTGATCTTTGTGTTGAATCTGCCGACAACCACGAAGCCAAGACGCCATTGGGTCGTGCGGGGCGCTAGGTCGCGGAATTGGGCGGCGCGTCGAGAGCGGGCGCCTGCCGCTGTTCGGCGCGGCGCTGGCGCGCTTTGCGGTCGGCCCGTGCCATAAGTGAGAGCAGCACGCCCTCACGCAGGCCGCGATCGGCAACACGCAAGCGCTCGCATGGCCAAATCGACTGAATGGCTTTGAGGATTGCGGCGCCAGGCATAATCAGATCGGCGCGGTCAATCCCGACGCAAGGATGCGCCGCCCGCTCGGCGACGGGTCGCGCGCTCAAATCCCGGCCCAGATTTGCCGCGGCCGCAAGATCGATCCATGAACCATCGACGCGCGAACGGTCATAGCGCTCAAGGCCGAGCAGAACCGCGGCAATCGTCGTCACTGTGCCCGAATTGCCGACCATGTGCGCGCGCCCATGTGCGAAGGCCGGGCGCACCTCATCGGGGATCGCAAAGCGCTTCAAGCTGGTGCGCACCGTCTCGACCATCGCCTCGAAGGTTGCGCGCGGATCATCGCCGGGCCGATCGCCCGTGCCGAAGCGCTCGGTCAGGCTGACCACACCATGCGGCACCGAGGTCCAGGCTTTGATCGGCAGCTGGCCGCCATTGCGTTCATTGCGCTGTGCCAACCGCCGGTCGAGCCAGACAAGCTCGGTCGACCCGCCACCAATGTCGAACACCAGAATGTCATCGCTTTCGCGGTCGATCAGGCTTGAGCAGCTCTCAACCGCAAGGCGCGCCTCTTCCTCCGGCGAGATGATGTCGAAACGCAGGCCCGTCTCGGCTTCCGCATGGGCGATAAATTCACGGCTATTTTCGGCGGCGCGGCACGCTTGCGTTGCCACTGCCCTGAATTGTGTAACGCCGCGCCGCTCTATGCGGGCAGCGCAGACTTTGAGGGCATCAAGCGTTCGTGCCATCGCCTCTTGCGATAGCCGGCCGGAAGAGGAAAGCCCTTCGCCCAGGCGTACAGTGCGTGAATAGGCATCCAACACTTTGAAGCCGACCTGATACGGCCGGGCGATCAGCAGGCGGCAGTTATTTGTACCGAGATCGACAGCGGCAAATGTGTGGCCCCAACGGCCATAGGTGTTGCGCGTTGGCCGGGCCAACAACTCGCGCACGGATTTCGGCCGGCCATAGCGTGCCTCGAGAAACCGCATTGCCGGAACCGCCGCAGCCGGAACGGCCGGAGGACCTTCGGGAACGGGCTTTGAAACAGATTGTTGGAAGAAGCATGCGGGCGCGGCGGCCTTAGCCGATGGCGCGACAGGCGCCTTCGTCTCGTGACCCGAGCCGCCGCCCATTTCCGGCAATGCCGGAGGCTTCGCTGCCTCACACGGGGGCGAGCCTTCGTCTTCCCGCACGCACCACCACCCCGCCCTTTAGAAGGGCGCATCTTTTGGACGTCGCGCATGCCCGGAAACTCGGGCGGCGCGCCGTCCGGAACCTCTGACTTCAATTAAGGTTAACAGCAGTTGAAATCTTGGGGAAGTCACAAGCGAAGGCAGCCCTGAAGACTGAGGAAATCCTTCGCAAATTCGTCGTGAACTGCCGTGAAGACAAGCAACAGACTATTTGTCAGTGCTTGTTGCCGGGCTTCGCATCACTAAAGAAGCGGTTGGCAGGGCGCGGCAGGCCCAGATGATCGCGCAGAGTGGTGCCTTCATATTCGCGCCGGAAGATCCCACGCCTTTGCAGCTCCGGCACGACTCTATCGACAAAGTCATCAAGCCCTTGGGGCAGTGTCGGGAATAAAATGTTGAAGCCATCCGAGGCTTCGCTCTCGAGCCATTCTTCCATCTGATTGGCGATCACCGCAGGCGTTCCAATCATCTCAAGCGAGCCGAATGCGCCGCCGACATATTGCGCAAGCTGGCGCACCGTCATGTTCTCGCGCTTTGCCAGCTCGACGAGCACAGCCTGCCCGCTCTTGCTCGCATTGGTCTCGGGAAGCTCCGGAAGCGGCGCATCGAGATCGAACTTCGAGACATCGACGCCGAGACGAGACGACAAAGTCGCGATGCCGCTGTCGGGATGCACGAGGCTATCGAGATGCTTCTTCTTGGCGCGCGCTTCCTCCACCGTGTCGCCGACAACGACGAAACATCCCGGCAAAACCTTCAGATGATCGGGGTCGCGGCCGATCTTTTTCATGCGGCCTTTGATGTCGGCGTAAAGCCTTTGCGCATCTTTGATGTTGTTGATGCCGCTGAACACGGCCTCGGCGGTCTCGGCAGCGAGCTGGCGCCCGGCTTCCGATGCGCCCGCCTGCACGATCACCGGCCAGCCTTGCACCGGGCGGCCGACATTGAGCGGCCCGCGCACTTTGAGAAACTCGCCCTTGTGATCCAGCACATGCATCTTCTCGGGATCGAAATAGACGCCGCTTTCGACATCGCGGATGAAAGCATCATCGGCCCAGCTGTCCCATAATCCGGTGACGACATCGAAAAACTCGCGGGCACGCCGGTAACGCGTCGCGTGATCCCAATGCTCATCGCGGCCGAAATTCGTCGCCTCATCGGGATTGCCGGAGGTGACGACATTCCAGCCGGCGCGGCCATTCGAAATATGATCGAGCGAAGCGAACTTCCGCGCGACGTGAAAGGGCTCGTTATAGGTCGTGGAGGCCGTGGCAACGAGACCGATGCGCTCCGTCAACGTTGCGAGCGCGGGCAGCAGGGTCAGCGGATCGAAGCTCGTGACCGTTGCGCTGCGCTTGAGCGCCGCCATCGGCGCGTTCAGCACAGCCAAATGATCGGCCATGAAGAACGCGTCGAATTTTCCGGCTTCCAGCTTTTGGATGAAGCGCGTGAGATGCGCGAAGTTGAAATTGGCGTCGGCGAAAGCACCAGGATAGCGCCACCATGCGGTGTGAATACTCACAGGCCGCATGAAGGCGCCAAGATGGAGTTGCCGTTTCGCCAACGTGCACCGCCCTCCTTATTGGGCTTTGCTCGTCCCCTGATAGCCGGGCAGGCGCGGCGTCGATTGCGGTCCGGTGTTGCGGTTGGCTTGTCCACCACCGCCGGCGCCCGGAGGCGGTTTGCGGAACGGCTCCGGATCACCCTCGCGCAGCTTGAGGCCGAACAGCGGGCTCATGCCGGGATGACGGCCAAGACCACCGGAGTGACCGCCAGCGCCTGGGAAGAGATCAAAGCCACGATCGATCCAATCGCGGAGCGGATCATCCTCGGTCAGACACGGCGTGCCGGCGACCGAAGCAGTCCACAAGAACACGGCAAGCGCGCAGTAATCGGCATAGTTCGGCTTGACGCCGCCAAGCCATTTGGATTCGCGCAAGAGCGCGCGGAACGGCTCGAGCGTCGGCGGCACTTTCGGCAGACGATCCTCGCGGCCAGCCTGCACATCTTCGAGCTTACGCCCGCCAAGCATGAACTCGCGGCTCTCGGTGACATATTTGTGGTCGACCTTGAGCGAGCGGTCGCGATAGTCGCCGATATAGCAGCTGAACCACGGCCCGATCGCATTGGCCCACAGCCAGCTATCGATAAATTTGGTGAGCACTTTCATGCTCTCGCCGTCGAACAGCGATGGACGATCCGGATAGCGCTCATCGAGATATTCAGCAATCAGCCAGCTATCGAGCACCCAGATGCCGTCATCAACGATGACCGGGCAGCGCTCTGACCGGCCGCCGGTGCGCTCTGCAATGCCGGTAAAGCCGCCGGGAACGATATCTATATCGAAACCCTTGTGCGCCAGCGCATATTTCGTGCGCCAGACGAACGGGCTGATGGTGCAGCCGCTTTCGAGCTGTAAATCATAGAGTGTGATGCGATTGTTCTTCGCCATGGGCCTGAACTTTCCTCCCTGAATGGGGGCACTGTTGCAGAGGTGGCCCGCGGCCCACAAGAGAAAACTGACGTTCAGTCATCACATCGCGCCTGCGGCATTTGTGAGGTGAAATATGACAGGCGAGCTACCGCTGGAAGGTCCTTACAAGAGCCTCAAATCCTTGCGCGCTGCTGCCGCTGGATAGCCGCATCAAGCGCGGCCATGACGGTTTCCGAGAGCCAGGGCTGGACTCAGCCGCCATAACGTTCATTGCGGATGATCGCGGGCGCGATGCCTGCCGCAATCGCGCTCTGGTTCACCGCTTCGACAAACGGATTTGATCCGCACACGAACACTTCTTTAGGCGCCTCCGGCAGCAGTGCAATCACTTCGCGCATCATTTCGGCATCGACGCGCCGTGCATAATCGCCTCCCGCATCGCGCGTGAATGTGGTGACAAGCTGAAAGCCGTTTTCACGCGCTTTGAGCGCTGCAAGTTCATCGCGGAATATCAAATCGTCTTGCGAGCGGGCTGACGTGAGCAGCAGCATCGGCGCTCGCGACTGCGCTTTGGCATGGTGGCGCGCCATCGACATCAGCGGCACGATGCCGGAGCCGCCACCGATAAGCAGCACAGCGCCCTTCTCGCTCGCATTCCAAATGAAATAGCCGCCGATGGGTCCGCGCAGCTCGATCTCATCGCCTTCCTGCGCGATCTCATGGAAGTAAGGCGAAACTTCGCCATTCTCCATCAGCTCGATGGCAAGCTCGATCTCCTCGCCTGCGCCCGGCGCGGAGGCGATCGAGTAAGACCGACGCGCGGTGTAGCCATCCTCCGCGGTCAAGCGGACATCGACATGCTGGCCGGCTCTGAACGCGAAGGGCCGCGAGAGCCGCAGCCAAAAGCTTTTCACGCGCAGGGTTTGCGCGAGCGTTCGCGTGATCGTCGCCGTTTGCCAGCGCAGGGGCCCCTGCATGCGCTCAGTCGCCGTCAAAGCGTTGCTCGCGCCACGGGTCGCCATACATGTGATAGCCGCGCAATTCCCAAAAGCCGGCCGAGTCGGTCTCGGTGAATTGAAGCGCATTCAGCCATTTCGCGCTCTTCCAGAAATAAAGATGCGGCACGAGCAAGCGCGCGGGCCCGCCATGATCGGCCGGCAGCGGCTCGCCGTCGTAAAGTGTCGCCACCATCGCCTTGCCACCTATGAGATCGGCTGTGGGCACATTGGTCGAATAGCCGTCATAGGAATGCGCGAGCGTGAAGCCGGTGGGCGGCGCTTCGAGGCCCGCAGCGGCCAAAATATCGTCGATCAGAACGCCCGACCAATTGGTGTCGAGCTTGCTCCAAGTGGTGACGCAGTGGATGTCGCGCGTGTAGGAGGTCTGGGGCAGCGCATGGAACGCGTCCCAGTTCCAGCTCTTGACCGGCTTCGGCCCCACTTTGAGGGTGAAGGACCAATCCTTGGTCTCGACATAAGGCGTCGGCCCGGCCGAGAGAACGGGGAAATCGGCGGCCAGCGATTGGCCGGGCGGCACCCGGCTCTGAACGTCCGGGGGCTCTCGCCGCCCTGTGAACCCGCGCGTTGCCATTGGCACTCCTTGGCGAATAAGCGTGGGCGATCAAACCACATTCCGCGGCTGCTGTGAGGCGGGTTTTGGCGTCATTCGCCTATACTTTGGTGCTGAAATGCCGACCGGGAAGCGGGATTTCCCATTGCCAGGCAAAACCGCATTCGGCTAAAGGGGTGCCCCTGGCCGATCGGGCTCGCGCGCTTTACCTTGTCTAAACGCGGCCGCGATTTGTTGGCCTCGGGCCGCTTGGCCCCGCGATCCTTGGGGGATCGTCTAATGGTAGGACTGCAGACTCTGACTCTGCCTGTCTAGGTTCGAATCCTAGTCCCCCAGCCAAATAAAATCAAAGACTTAGGTGGTGAAGATCTGGAACGGAGCGGGAACTGTTAACGCTCTGCCACCACGATTGCCACCACTGGCGTTCCGCAAGCGATCTCGTGGCGTTCCTGGCCGGCGGGCGTTAGACATGCTGAACCGGTGTGACAAGCGAGGCGAGAAAAGCGAATCTGGATTTCACAGGTGATGAGTTGTCGTTATGCTGGCCTTTTGGCCTGCCAGATGTCAGGGGATCGGAATGGCTGACGACCGCCAACTGCAACTCAGCGCGCACCTCACAGAGTACTCTCGGCTCTACGGTGAAAACCACGCCACGTTCCAGCGGCAACAACAGCAAGTGAACACAATGGTGATTTTAGCGTCAGCTGCAGTGGGTCTTTTCTTTACGCAGAGGGGCGTCGCGGGCGCGGGGGTTGAATGGTACTGCGCAATAGTGCCTGTGCCCTTTCTGGTGCTCTCTTTCGCACACATCCGAGACGACCTGAAGATTCATGCGTTGGACGAGTACGTCTATCTCATCCTGCGGCCCAGAATCATGCACCTAACCGCTCTCAACGATCGGCAGGTTTGGAATTGGCTCCAAGTCGCGGATAACTTCAAATACGAATGGCCTCTTCAGGTGTTAAGCCTAGCCAGATACGCCTTCCCAATGTCTGTTATTTTCATCGCGCTGGCGGGTTACCTGTTCACATCCAGCCTTTTGATGGAAAGCTGGATGCCAATCGTTTGGTGGCACAACTTGACGAGAGGTGATGCCACATCGTTGCGAGATGCTCTATTCTGGATTGATACCTTCACATTCTTGATTCTGTTCGGTGGCGGCTACTCATTAGTGAAACGAGGTGGTCGCTACATCGAAGGTTACCGAGGTGCGTGGCTAACACGGGGACTTGCACTCGACAGCAGCGGGGACGCAAAGTCGACAGAAATCGATTAAAGGGTTCTACTTCTTGGGCACCTTGAGATAAGAGCCAGCTAGCCCCGCTACTTGTTGCTCAGCCTGCTTGATCGCATGGGCGTAGATGTTCTGCGTTGTGCTCGCTTGACTGTGGCCTAGGCGCGCGCTCACAAGATGCACCGCGGTCCGATCAGTCAGCAGCAGCGTCGCCGCGGTGTGCCGCAAGCCGTGGAACGAGAAGCCGGGGAAGCCGACTTGTTTGGCAAGCTTGATGAAAGCCCCGCTGCACAGCGTCGGGTCCCACGGTTCGCCCGGCTCGAACACGTCACGAGGAAACATGAGATCCGAATCCGCAACCTTCAAACCGCCCTTGAGGATAAGTTCGGCTCGCTCGATGCGCAGCGCCTTGAAGTAATCAACTACATCGGCCGGCAGATATAGCTCGCGCCCCTCACCTTCGCTCGTGGTCTTGGTGCGTTCTTCGATCTCAGGCCCACGAGTGACGACGCGGGCGATCGTGAGCAAGCCTGTCTCGGTGTTGAGATCCTGCCAACGCAGTGCCAGAAGCTCGCCAAGGCGCGCGCCGGATGCGGCGCCCATGAGTGTGAGCGGATACCATGAGCCATTGCGCACCGCCTTGATGCCCGCCAGAAGGTCGCCCAACTGCTCTGCGCTAAGCGCCTTCACCTTGGCGGTTTTCGACCCGTCCTTAGCCTTGGCTTTCTTGCGCCCGCGTTTCGCGCTGATGCGATCGAACGGATTGGCTGGGATCACTTCCTCGGCAAACGCTGTGGCGAGACAATCTCGCAAAGCTACTCGGATATTGCGCATGCCCGTTTCGCTGATCTCACGGTGTACAGTCTTGGTGCTGCCATCGGCGAGCTTATAAACTTGATCCCAGCCCTCTGCTTGGATCTTGGCGAGCGTGCTTGTGATCATCGCCTTGTTGATCTTCTGCAGCTTCTCGCGGCCGATGTGCTTCTCGACGCGCGCTAGAAGTTGTTCGCAACGCAGACGATGAGCGGCGACGCACTCTTTCTTGGTAAGCCATTCCTGGCGCCATTCGGTCAGCGTGATCTTGCTGTAATCCACAAAGCGATCTTCACCGGCCGACTTGATCAAGGAGGCAAGACGCTTCTCCGCGTCTCTCCGTTGCGCATCCGAGCCGCGTTTGGTGCTGATGAACGAGCGATATTTGCGCTCGCCATTCACATAGAAGGCCAAGCTGAAATGACCTGGCTTGTTTTTACGCGCGTAGACCGTGCCTTCGCCGTTTGAACGCTTCTGATCTTTACTCATGACTTGTCACCCTTACGCATGAACCATTTCACAATCTGAGGGGCCCGCCACCAAACCACGACTGCCATCAGAAACGCACAGATGAACGCAACTAGGTGGATGTGGTTCAACAGGAAAACTCCGCTGCGCTCCCAAAGCTCGCCGTATTTGGGTGTGAGAAAGGGCGCGCGATCGATCAAATATATCACTGCTTGGTAGGTTGGCCACGCGCTCACTATGGCGAGAAGCAACCGGATACCGTTTCGCATTTCTCACCCCTTGGGTACTTTAATGTGCTTACGCATCAACGGGAATCGGTAGAAGTCGTCTGGATAACGCATGCCTTCGCGTTTCTCAGTCGGGAACGAGTAGCTCACCAGCTTGGAAACAAGGCCAAGAGCGTAGGCGCGGCCGAGATCCATGGGATCGTGCATGTATGAATTGATCTCAGGGTTGCGTTCGATCTCGGCCTTGACCTTCGGCGGCACCAAGATTTCTGGCGCGTGAGGCGTTGTCGCCTGCCCGCCTTCGCTGGTCCCGAGCTTGTCGAGCAAGATCCGTGTCGCCCACATCAGAGCGGACCACGTGTAGGCATCCTCATCCCAGGCTTCGCCTGTCTGTTGCTCGATCAATGCCGCCAGCTCGCCCACGAGACTACCTAGGGCACGGTTGCGGTTTTGCTGCTCATCCGTCTGGCCATATCTGTGGGCGCCTTTCTGCAGAGACGTGTCAAAGCTATCCATCAGGCGACTTTGGATCACCTGAGAAATCGACCAATGCGGGCGATGCTTCTTGGCTTCTCTTTCCAGCTCCGCCCGCAGCGCCGGAGTGATCCGGGCCGTGATCATGGCACTGACGCCATCGGCCGGCCCCTGAGGCCGTCTGCCGCTTCCCGGCGGCCGTTTCCGCCGCGTCTTTGCCTTCGTTGCCATCCGGCCCTCGTTCTCATTGTATTCGCTATTGTACTCGCTTGCATTGCGAAACGCAAGCGCTCGGAGTATATTGGAAGCATCGAAGGTTTTTCAAGTTTGAGGCAGTCAATGAGTAGAACAGGAATTAACCAAGACGGGCATGTTCCAGCCTTCCTGCATGTGCGGGTTGCTGGGATTGCCGGTTTTGAGATCTACGCGGAAGGCAGGGCTTACCGCTTGCCGCAGCAGCATCCCGACTGTTTCGCGAAGTTCGGCAAGCGGCTGATGGGCATTACGGCGCGCATCGAAGAGCTTCGCGGGCGCCCGATTACGCCGGACGATATAGACAGAGCCGAAGCTTTCTTGGCCGCTGAGCGCGAAGAGAAGGCCGAAGCTCTCTGTATCGTTCGCGAACGCGCGGGGGCGCCGCGTGCGTAAAACTACATGGCGTCACATCTCCACATCCCCAAGCACTGCCGGCACGGCACGTTTTCTCGATACACCGAAGTCGTCGCCGAACAGTGGGTCGCGATGCGAGATGTCAGGCTCGTGCACGTCGATGATGACGGCGCTCTCTCGGTTTATCTGCGGCGAGGCAGTTTCAATATCGGCGGTGATTATCACATCCCGCCAGAACACGCTCAGTACATCCGCAGCCAGTTGCCAAAAAGAAAGCTGGTGAACTGAGATGCAGCTCCCAAAAATAGGCGATCAAGTAACCGCAATCCGCGTCGAGCAAAGCCGGACGCGCTTCGTTGCGCGTCTTGACGGGCCGATCAATCGTTACGGCGGCGCTGTCGTCGTCGGCCCTACAGGCGAACGCGAATACGCGTGGATCGAAGGCGCCAAGAAAAAGCCCGCGCCGATCTTCGCGAAGCCGATCGCAGCGAAGCGATCTAGCGCAAACGATCGCAGGCACGCCGATGCGCGTCGAGCGACGAAGCACACGAAGCGCCCGAATTACACGCGCGAGCTTCCAGCATTTATCACCCGCGACCAGTAGCAGGAGCGTACAATATGAGTGCAGCCGAGATCACCGACGATGAAATCCTGGGCCAGCGCCAAACAGCGCTCGACAACGGATTTTCGCCGCTCGCTATATTGCGCGGAACGAAGCGGCCGGCGCGCGATAGCTGGCAAGATGCAGCGGCGATCTCATTTGTCGACTTGATTGCCGAACGTGCCAAGCATCCTCACGATGACGCGACCGGCTATCTGTGCGGCGATGTTGCACCCGTCGACTGTGATCTCCTTGACCGTGCCCATGCTGCGGCGATCGATGCCCTGCGCGAGAAGCATCTCGGCGCGACCCGCTTCGTACGCATCGGCAAGAAGGGCTCAATTACGCTCTATCGGAACCGTACGCCGGCTAAGAAGATCACCATTGCTGGCTTCGCGCCGAACGCCAAGGAAGGCGATAGGCCGGAGAAGATCGAACTACTCGGCGCTGGTCAGCAATTTGTCGGCCACGGATTACATGTTGATACCGGCAAGCCATATGCCTGGCCCGACAAGTCGCCGCTCACGGACACGATCGATGAATTGCCGGAGATCACACCGGCCCAACTCGAAGATTTTGCCATCGCATGCAAGACAGAACTTGAACGGCTCGGCTTCACCAGTGTTGCCATTTCGGGGCGCCATCGTTCTGCTGCAGAGCGCGGCGAGATGGTCAAGAAGAATTGGCCGATAACGCGCGCCTGTCTCGAAGAGCAGTTGGCGTGCATCGATCCGGGCCAAGACCGGATTACATGGGTTCGCGTTGGCGGTGGGCTCAAAGTAGCCGACGAATACGGTCTAGTGACCGATCCCGAATTCGACGGGCTCGAAGTCTTCACCAAGTGGTCGGCTGGCGATTATTGGAAGGGTAAGGCGCCGGCAAACTTCAAAGATCAGGAGGATTGCGAATACAACTGGTACACGTTCGATGCCGATAAACCGAACGGCTCGACCCTCGGCACAATCAATCATCTCGCGCGCGCGGGCGGTTACAGCGGCGGTTCTGACAAGACGATAGGCGAGATGTTCGCCGATGTGGAACTCGACCAGCAGCAAGATGATGGCGGAGATGCATTCTGGGAAACCGACCAGCACAACGCGCGAAACGTCGAGACATATCTCGCAAGCTGGCGTGAAGCCGAAAGCGACCCGTTCAAGTCCGAGCCGGAGGAGCAGATTATCCCCGGCTTGCTCGGTGCATCGGGCAATCATGGTGCTCTCGGCAAGCGCGGCATAGGTCGCAAGACCTTGTTGCTGGGGTCGACCGGCGTGCAGCTTGCCCTTGGTGGCGAATGGTTCGGCCGCAAGATCGAAGGCGAATGGTGCGTTCTCTATGTCTGCGGCGAGGACGTGCTCAACACGCAGGCACACATCACGCTATGGTGCATCGAGCATGGGCTCACCCAAGTTCCCGAACGGTTCAAATTCCTAAGCCGCAGCGTCGACCTGACCAAGGTAGAAGATTGTCGGGCTCTCGTCCGATATGCGCGAGAGCTATTCGGCGCCAAAGCGCGTGTGATCGTAATCATCGACACATGGCAGCGCGCCGTGATGAAAGGCGACGCGAGCAAGGCGGCAGTCAACCAAGGGCCGGACATCATTGCCGCCCATAATCTTGAGAAGATCGGTATAGCACTCAATGCGCCGACACTGACGGCCTACCATCCGCCGAAACACAGCGCCGCGACGATCAGCGGATCTCAGAACATCGAGAACATGGGTAGCGGTCTATGGCTGCTCGATGAAAATGAAGCCGGCCTGATCGATTTGCGCGTCGAGAGATTGAAGGGGCCAGGGCGCGATAACGTCTTCACCTTCGAGGAGAAGCAGGGCCGATACCCGCACCCAACCAAGCCCGGCAAATTTATCTCAGGCGCCTACTTGGCCAAGGCATCCTTCGATGCCGAACAACGCAAGCGCGCCGTCGAGGAATATAACGACAATCATGTCGACCGGGCATTGATGGCGCTGCTAGCCGGCGGCCCGATCAAGGACGACAAGAACGGTCATGAAATCGTACGGGCTTGGCTGGTCAAGAACGACCTTCCCCTGACGCTGGACGAGGTGAAGAAAAGTATCCTCCGACTTCGCGGCGCCAACCGCTATTGGTATCGCGACAGTCACGAAGCGCACCGAACCGGTCAGCCGACTTCGCTGGTCAAAGGCGCGCGCGGTGAAGATGGTCCCGTTGATCTGCCCAAGATGGCAGAGATACAGGCGCTCGAAGTCGATGCCATCCTCCGCGAGCACAGCCACAAGCTCCACGAGACGCGCGAGCTCGCCGGCCTGATCCTAGAGCACCGCACTAAAACCCCGCTGTATGAGCAATCGTCCCGCGCCATCGATGGGATGGTTGAGTTGCTCAAGGCTGGACGTGACGGGCACCTCAAGGAATTCACGGCCAAAAGGCGCAACCGCCACCATGTTTGGGTGCACCCGGCAATGCGTCAAAAACATGCCGAACATCTCGAAAAGGAGGGCCAGAAATGAGGGTCGAAAAGCTACATTGTAGCATTGCCGATTTTGTTGCGCATTTCATTGCGCACAATTGCGCAAATGCGCAGCAGCTGCGCATCACGAGTGCGCAATGGCTCAAATCCGCGGAAAATCGGCCTTCTGCTGCGCATCCGCTGCGCAGGGGTGAGACTGTATGTAATACGTCGTCTCTGCGCACGGACACTGTTGCCGACTACTTTCTCGAAGAATTCCAAACTGCAGGTGCGCTATGAGCAACCTGCCCGCGCACCTCGCCAGCCTCACGAAATTTGAGTTGGCATTTGTCGAGCACCTAGCCGCTGGCCACACTCTCGCTGACGCAGCGGTGTTGGCCGGCTATGCCGACTATCGCGCCGCCTACCGGGCGATCGCACGCGAGCGTGTTGCCCAAGCGGTCTTGGTTGAGTGCCAGGCCAAAGAGGCGATGCATGCCGGCGAGATGCTGGACATCCAGCTTAAGCTCGCGCGCACCGCCAAGAAGGAAGAGGTTCGGGACCGTGCATCGGCAAGGTTGCTCGAACGCGCAAGCCCAAGTGTGAACAAGTCCGAGGTCAAACACACTCATTCATTAGCCGATATACCCTTGGAAGAGCTTCGCGCGCGCCGGCTCACCCTCCAGCGAAAACTTGGCATCCCGCTAGCCCCACAAGATTTGGAGAGCTTGCCCGCGCCGGAAGAAGCCCCCATAGACGTTGACTGCAGCCCCGTCGCTGAAAGCCCCAATCTGCCTTCCTCGAAGGAGCAGCAAGCCGAAGTCGAAAAGCAATTACGCGTGCTCGGCATAACCCCCGAAGAAGCCGGCATTGAATTTAGTGAGCCCGACCCTGGCCAGGCCGAGCACACTTCCGAATCCCAGGCCGACAATGGAGACGACGAAAATGGCTAAGACCAAACTACCCGAACCGCAAGCGCCCGAAATCGAGGCGCGAGTGAGAAAAGCCCAAGACGATCTCGCAATCATGCGTGTCGAGATCGAGCAAGTCGCGCTCAAAGCAGCAAGTGGTGATCCTGCCGCTTCGACGCGATACGCCGAGCTTAAGGACAAGATCCGTGTGGCAAATGGCGAGATCGAAATGCTCACCGCGGCCCACGCTGCGGCATTGCGTGAAGATGCCAATGAGCGGGATGCGGCGAAAGCATCGGCGCGGAAAAGCCGGATCAACACGGTGCGGCAGGCTTTCTCTAGCTATGAAAAAGCGGCCGAGCGATTAGCCAAGGCGCTCTACCAAGCCAACATGGAGCGCAAGATCTGTATCGCAGAGGGTGCCCGCGCCCGGCAGGCGCTCAGTGAGCTTGGGTGCGATCTGACTTTCCAAGATGTGTCGCTAGTTCTGCCTGAAAACGTGGATCGCCTCATCGCGAATGAACTCTATCGCATCACGGCCGATGTAATGGAGGGTCGCAGTTCCTGGCCCAAGCCCGAGATGAAAAGTCTCGACTATCAGCATAACCCTCAAGGCCAGCCCACCATGACGGCCGAAGTTGAGCGGGCGCACGCATGGGCTTTCGCCAAGCTTGAGGGCACGCCTCTGCCAGAGCCTCGTAAGCCGACTAAGCCACTCGCGGCCAGTGTGGTTGAAGCGGTCAAGTCCGCGGTCCCTGCGGCGCCTGTACAGCCCGTCTATCCATCTGCGGATTATGAGGCGGCCGGCATTCGAGTTGGTGCACCGCGCAGCAAGGCTGGAATGGAGCACATGGCAAGTTCGGACAAGGCGCAATAATGGCGCTTTCGGTGATCAATGGTGGCAATCAATGGTGGCGCGATACGCGCTTCCCTTGTGATCGCTCTGTAATTGCTTGGGTTTCAGCGCTCAGGCAAGCAGAGTGTCAATCTGCTACCCGTGCTCTTGAGCCTCTGCCGACGCGCCTCGATTCTCCGCAATCGGGATCTCTCGCGCCACGATCGCGAAAGCAAAAGGGCCAGCAAGCGCCGGCCCTCTGCATCGTACACGATCTGATAGCTGCGGATCATGCGCCTAAGGCTAGCGCCCCTTTGCTTGCCCAATCATTGCCAGCGCGTGAAGCTCCCCCGAGAGTGATGGCGCGGCGGCAGCCGCAAAGAGCGCAGCCACGATCGCCACAAGCACACCCATGGCGAGATATTCCCTCATATCTGACGCACCGTGAACGCACGAAGGTCTTTGCCGCTACGGTTGCGGAGCATGACGACATAGCCTCGCGTACCGAATTCGAGCACGCAGCCAAAGAGCATGCCCTGCGTTGCGATGTCGTCGCCAGCCACAAGCTCAAGCGCCACAGCGCGGATGGCCTTGCACGTGTCTTGCGCATCAATCTCGCCGATCAACTTCCCTTGCCCGTTGCGCACGCTGTAGCGCCGCGTAGGTGGCAGACAACGGAACACAAAGCCCCGCGCATCTTGGTTCGCTTTCCCACCTTCGATCAATTGCAATCCCATACTGTTCACCTATGGATCATATACGCGAGCCATATTGCCCGCTCTCGCCAGTGTGCAAATATTGCACCATTCCGTGTACGGAATAATCAAAAAAGTGACTGCGCTGCAATGATTTCTCTGCGCTTCGACCATAATAGACCGGGGGTATGCACGTGCCGGGTCCGCCTTCGTCGGCGCGAGAGTAATAGAGTTAGCACCTTTCGACACGAATGCTTGTTTCAAAACATTTGTGGCAATGAACGCTTGCCTCAAAACCCTTTGGAAAAATTTTCTGGAAATTCTTGGAATAGGTGACCGTAACTGTTCATCAGTATACGGATTGTAATAGGAGTGCGTAACATGGCGATAAGCAGGGAAGAAGAGCTTGAGTATTTGCGGCTGCTCGAAGAGGAAGAGCGCCGCAAGCGTGAGAACAAGCTCGCGGACTTCCATCCCCATGGCTATCAACTCGAAGTGCTCGAAGCGACAAAGACGCATGAGCTTGTGGCTCTCCAAGGCGCGAACGGCACGGGCAAAACGGCGCTGGTTGCTTATGCCGCCTCGATTTGGGCGACGGGTCGTTATCCGAAAGATTGGATCGGCAAACGCTTTGATGGCGCTGTGACGATCATCATTGCGGGCCGCGATAGGGAATCGCTTCGTGACGCCCTAGAGAAGCATCTCCTCTATGGCCAAGAAGGCGGCGATCGCGGCGAAGGTTTCCTGCCGAAGGATACAATTGTCGAAGTGAAACCGTCGCGCTCCGGCATGGGCAGCGATTACATCAAGGTCACACATGTCGATGGCAGAACTTCCACCATTCACACGAAGGCATTCAGTAAGGGTGCCGAATCCATTGCCGGCATTCGTGCAAACATAGTCATCATCGATGAGCCTGCGCCCCCGGATGAGTTTTCGGAGTTGAGCGGCCGATTGACCGCCTCTGGCAAAGAGCCCGGCTTGATCATGTGCAGCTACACCCCGACAACTGGTTCATCGGCCGTCATCCGCCATATCCATGAGCATGGTTATGTCCGGGTCGTCTCTGCATATGACGCCTCAGTCAAGAATGGTGGCCATATCAGCGAAGAAGAGATTGAGCGCCTAGAAACCCGTTATTTGGGGTATGAGCGACGCGCCCGCCTTCTTGGCCTGACTGCTCAAGGCCGTGGATCCATTTTCGAGTTTGATGTCGGCACGCTGGTAAACCCGCCGCCTGATGATGCTGACGACACGCTTTGGCGATATTTGCTTGCCATAGATCTTGGCGTCCAACACCCGTTCGCCGCACTACTGACCGCGCTTGAGCCGAACGGCACGCTCAACATCATTAAGGAATATCGTAAGACACAAAGCGAGCTCATGGATCCCGAAGGGCAATGGAACTCGCCAATCGCTCAACACGTCGCCAACATTAGATTGCTCATGGGGGCGGAGAATTTCGGTGTTGTCTGGTTACCGCCCCACGACGCGGCACGCAGACAATTGGTGTCTGGCGATCGTATCAGGGACATTTTGAAAGACCTGGGCGTGAATGTCGCTCCGTTCAATGCACGATGGCCGGAAGGCTCGGGCCGGCGCGCGCTCGATGTCAAAGACGGTTTCACAGAGATCATACAGCGTGCGGGCGCCGGTACGCTTAGGATTTGGCCCGATTGCCCGCTGCTCATCGAAGAGATGAGAAACGCATACTGGGTCGATGATCAGCCGCATGACGAAGACGACGATCTGCTTTCTTGTCTGCGCTACGCTCTCATGGGGCATGCCTGCAAGCTCGGCAAAATGCCATCGCAAATGGTGCGCGCGGTTGAAGTGCTCAACCGACGCAGAAACGGTGGTGGTTCCGGTACACAGGTTGCCGTCGCTGGCGAAGATCTGTTCCGAGAAAACGAACGCGCGCAAGGCCAGGATCTCGGCTACGTGATTCGCAACGGTCAGAAGCTTCCAGTTTTGGGAAGTGCTCAATCCGAACGCGATGCTAGGCGCAGTGCGCCGCAAGTCAGCCGCGCGAGCGATTATGACCCGTGGAAACGCTGACGCCATGATCGACCACAACGCACAAATGCAAGACCTGAGGCAGCAAATCAGCTTGCACTTTACCGCGCTCGTCGGTGCACGCGCTCGCCGCGACGCGGAGTTGAACGAACGCAAGATGGGACGCGAATACAATTTCAGTGCTGACCGTCTCGCGAAAGCAGAGGCTGACATCGCGCTTTACGAAAGCGAGATCGAGAAACGTCGCGCTGAGATCGCGGCGCTGACAAAGAATTCGGGCAAGGATGCCTGAAAGCCGTGTGCAGCGGCGTGTCTGCACATTTGAGTAGAGGAATTGAAGCCATGGCCGACTTTATCACTGACATACTTTCCATCGACGCGCTGGTTGAGCAACTCGATGGAACATCCAAAGAGGGGCTTCAAATGCTTATGAAACACCCCGACCTTCTGTCCCGAGTTGCCAATGGTGACGCGATCGCTCAAGCGGTACACCAAGGAATGGCTGCAAAGATCAATAAATTGGAACAGCAAGAGCAGGCAGCGCAGCTCGTACAAGCCACCGCCGCGCACGCCGACTGGATGAAATGGGCGGAAACCGAGCGAACGCGTATTGCGGAGGAAGCTAGGGCGCAGGGTCGGCAAGTGATGCCAATGTCCGATGAGGCGCAGCAAGCTGCTTTGGCCGCTCAGGAAGCCGCCATGCCGAAAACGCCGGCCGACTCGATGGCTTTATTCGCTCAATCGCTGCGTGATATCTACGGCAACGTCTCTGCCGTCGAGGAAGCCCTCAATAGGAATAATGGAGCCTAGTTGAAGGGATTTCCGAGCGAAGCTTGAGGCAGGAGCGATTTATCGTCGCTTCCTTCATTGCTCTGTCTGCCCATTGCACTTAAAAGTGAGTTACGTTGTGCGGCAGCCGTATCCATCGAATCATCGAACCTTTTGATAGACCAGTGCCAGCGGAATCGATAACACCGTATAGCAAACCGCCGATACTGGAGGCGGTAATCGCTTTTCACCTAAGCGATCCTCTTGATGATCGATCAATAGAGCGCTTTGCGGCGAAGAGACGAAAGGTGCTCCCACAGTCCAAAAAGCTTAGAGCAATTCGCTTGCACATGGATGACCTCGCGGTTGAAGAGACCGCCTCCCCCGGAGTAAGAATGGCCACTGACGACGGGCTGTGTGTCGTCATTTTAAATACGAAACAGTTGGCGATTTGCCGATTGGCCCCTTATGCTGATTGGAAGGACCTTCAACGCACTGCGCTTGAGAACTGGGAAGTTCTAAAGGGAATAGTTGGAGTACCAAAGGTTGAAATGATTTCGACTCGGTTCATCAACAGAATTGATATCCCAATCGACGAGTTCAAGCTAAATCCTCGCCCCAGGGAATTCCTAAAAATCGATGTTGAGATGCCGTCCGAGGAGATTGGAGAAGTTCATTCCTTTGCACTTAACGTTCAATTTCTTACGAAAGATCACCGCTTTAGGCACATCGTTAATGTGAGATCAATGGATCAGGTGTTAATCGATCACGTGTCATTTTCGTTAGATATCGATACGCTTACCACTGAACTGATCTCAGCCCGTACAGAGCAACAATTGGAAATCCTCGACGAACTGCATATGCGTAAGAACTTTTGCTTTGAAGATTGCATAACGGATCGGGCAAGAAGGCTCTTTCGAACATGACTGCAAATTCGAATATAGCCCTAAATGCTCTTACCTTGCGGGATCAGCCGAATGCCCCGACGCCGACCGCTTCCCTCTTTGATTCATCGGGTTTGCAAAAGTCAAACCTGGCTCATCAATTTAGAGAGTTGATACTGCCGCAGTCGATTACTTCCGAACGGGTGGACTTGGTGCGTCCGGCGGGCCAGATCCCTCTGGTTGAACGGCTTTTTGATCAGCGTTCAGAACTCAAAGTACAAATATCCAAAGTATCAATGCACCTAGACGAAACCTGGCAACGGGGGCTCTTTGCCCAAATTGATCGCCTGTTCAATCACCGTGATTGGGATGATGACTCTGCCGAGATTCCGGCCGCTGCATTCCGCACGTTTCTTCGTTTCGTGTTGTTTTCCGCGCCGAAAGTTCTTCCAAGCCTCACGGTTGCCCCAAATGGTGATCCCGTCTGCTCGTGGTTCTGCGATGAACGTCGAGTTCACATCGAGTTCTTGCGAAACGATCAGTCAAATGTAGTGATCTCTAAGCCCACTGAGCGCGGCCTTGAGGCGGTCTCGTGGCGTGGTCCGGTTGCAAACATTCGAGACTTCATAACAGCGTTCCGATGTGCGGACTGTTTGGGGTGGGAAGATGGCAAAACAAGTCAAGCGGCCAAACCTGCCTGATGCAGATCGCGTCGCCCGGCGGTGTGGACACCAAAGGATCGCCTATGACCCTTTGACTGGTGAAGTGAAAGGAATTGCGCCGCAGGCTTTGTACCTTCGACCCGAAATTAGGGAGACGTATATATCGACAAGCTGGGTCGAGTTCTATGACGGTGATGATGTTTCGCGCCTCAAATCGATTTTGGCGAATTTCCGCACGAATGGCATAAATTGCGGGCCCAACACTGGAATTGCGCTCTTGCGTGTGGGCCAGATTTTGGAAAGCGGCGTGCAACGCGGCCGGACCCTAAGAGTAACGCACCGGAAGTCTCAGAGAGACCCTGCATACGCGGGGATCGAAGGCGTCCCGTTGGACAACTCTGATGCGGTTCTACTTGAGCTGATCGCCAGAGACGCCTGTGTAGCAGTCCACCTCGTCAAAGGTATCGATTCAAAGTAGCCTGTAATGCGCAAGAGGGCTTCTGACATCGTGGACCCTGTTGACGCAATCAGCAACCTTACTACCGATAGGTTGATAGCCCGCCGCGCCACCACGATTGCCACCATTGGCCTCAAAAACCAAGGCTAGGAAGCCTGCCGTTTTCATGGTTAAGCAATATTCGGGCCGCCTGCTAAGTGTATGTAAGACAACACAAAATGAAAAAGGATAGAATACAGCGAGACAAGGATCAGCACTCTCTGACTCTGCCTGTCTAGGTTCAAATCCTAGTCCCCCAGCCAACTAGCTTTCATTAGCGACGAAGGAGCTTAGGAAAGCTGTTGCTCCGGCTTGACCGGAGAGCCCACACCTCCTCCTCCGGCATTATCCTTGCTCTTAGTCTTTGATATCGATGGGCGCTCAGCGATGAGCGCCGGATTCGTTCTCAAAGAGAGAATGATGTTTCAACCAAAGAGCCTTGCGGGCCTTTTTGCGCTCCTGATCGTGGCGGGCGCCCTCGCCTTGCCCACTGGTGCATCGGCCTATCAGACCTACAAGCAATGCAATGCGGGCGGCGACAAATGCTGGCACGTCGTGTGTGACGATGCGGGCGATCAATGCCGCACTTATCGCCTTAACCGCATTCGCCGGTTTTGTGACCGCTCCGGCGCGAGCTGCCGGCCGATGCGGTGGACCTGCCGCGCGGATGGCGTCGATTGCCATTGGCAAGCGGCTCAACTTGCCCCGCGCAAGCGCGCCAATGAAAGCCCATTTCCGTCATTCGATTGGACGTGGTGAGCGGCCGTTCCTGTTTGCGTCCTGCTCGATCGCTGCTTGGGCCCTTGCCCGTCAGTTGAAAAAGAACATTCCGGTAAGGATCCAGGTGGGGTTCTCACCGCCGCCATTGATCGGCGCACGCACCGTCTCGATCTCATAAAAGTCGCGCCCGATGCCAAGAACTTTGCCGCGCGAAATGTGCGGCGTTCCGCTCTTTACAATCTCCCGGTAGATGCGCTGCCTGAATGCCACGACATCAGGATGGTGAACCTCGGACATGAGCCGACCCCTCGGATGGTTCATGGCGAACCGTTCTACAAGGGCGGATCCGACGACGCGATATCGCCACTCCTCAAGGGCCGCGTCCACCGGCTCCATCAGAAAGAGAAAAGGAAGAACCGACTTGAGCTCGGGGCAGGCAATTTCGGATCGATGCGGCAGCCGGTCAAGATTGCGGGTATGCCAGAATTTCAGAAGCGTCTGCGCATGGGGATGCTGCGGCTGTTCGATTTCATGCGAAAGGATTCTCCCGCGGGACGGAAAGGGAGCTCCCGGCTCTGGCATAACGGCCTTTGACACGGCACTGCGTACTCTCAAGACGTCAATCAATGCCAAATTACCGCCTTATCGATTAACCACTCATTGTCGAATTAGATTCGATTTAAGGCTGGCCAAGCCGGCTGCCCTCACAGCAGTATCGGCCAGCAACTCTCCTACCGCAGCAAGGCTTCGGCGCGCGATGAAACGGCTCACACCACTTCAGCTCTTCGCAGCGACGCTTGCGGTGTTGATCGCTCTCTATCTCTTGGGCATGGCGGTGGGCGTGATCAATGGGCGAATGGCGATCAACACGGTGATCGCGGTTCTCGGCGACGTTGTGAACATGTTCCGGCACCGCAAGGGCTAAGCGCCGGATGGCACAGCCGACCACACTCTTCCTGCTCCCGGGCCTTCTCTGCGACGACGAGATTTGGCGGCATCAACGCACGGCGCTTGAAAGCCAATACGACATCCGCATCCCGAATTTCCTGGGGCTGAACCGCATCATGGCAATGGCAGAACACGTGCTTGCGGATGCGCCTGAGCGCTTTGCTGTTGCCGGACATTCAATGGGCGGGCGCGTTGCGCTCGAGGTTCACCGCCTCGCGCGCGAGCGCATCCTTCGCCTCATGCTGCTTGATACCGGTGTTGCGCCGGTGCGCGCGGGCGAAGCGGAGGAGCGTGACGTTCTCGTCGAGCTTGCGCGTACCAAAGGCATGCACGCACTCGCCGATGCTTGGCTGCCGGGTATGGTGCGCGAGGAGCATTGGAATGACCAAGCGCTGATGGCGCCGCTTGCCGCGATGATCGAGCGCGCGACACCGGAGGAATTTGCCGGCGAGATCGAGGCCTTGCTGAACCGGCCCGATGCGAGGCCCGAGCTTGCGCGCATCACCTGCCTCGTCACATTCGTTTGCGGGCGGCAAGACAAGTGGAGCCCGCTCTCCCGCCACGAAGAGATGCATCGCGCCGTGCCGCATTCAAAGCTCGTTGTGATTGAAAACAGCGGGCATATGACGCCGGCCGAGCAGCCAAGCGCCGTTACGCAAGCCTTGCGCGATTGGCTCGGCTGAGGCGAGCTAGCGCCCTTCGTTTGGGAGGAAGCAATGGCAAGAGCAGCGCGCCGCGTCGTCACCGGTCATGACGCACAGGGTAAATCGATCTTTCTTTCCGATGGCGAGCCGCCACGGCACCACACCATGCGCGGGCAAGGCGTTGGCGCCGACTTCATCGAGATGTGGAGCGCAGCCGAGCCAGTGCCGCCGCTGCGCTCGGCCGAGCCGCGCGAGCCCAATGAGCGGGCCTTCACGATCATGCCGCCCTCAGGTCATCTGTTGCGCCTGATCGACATCTATCCGGCAAGCCAAGGCGGCCAGCGCACGGTAATGCATCGCACCAAGACATTGGATTATGTCGTTGTGATCGAAGGAGAAATCATGCTGATCCTCGACAATTCCGAGGTTACGCTCAAACCGGGCGACGTGGTCGTGCAGCGCGGCACCATGCATGCGTGGGAAAATCGTTCCGGCAAAGTCGCGCGCATGGCGTTCTTCCATATCGATGGTGAATTCTCCGATGAGCTGCTCGCAAAGCTGCCCAAGCCGCTCGAATTGATGAAATGACCGCGCGAGCAAGCGCTCACCATTTTCCAATTCCGCATCACGCGGTCATCCCCCGACTTGTTCGCGGGATCCAGAACTCGTTGAGTGGGCAAGTGATTCTGGATGGCCCGGATAAACCGGGCCATGACATGTGAAATGAATTTGGCGCCTAATTATCCCAAGGCGATTTGTGCGCCTCGCCCGGCGTCTGCCAAGGATCGTTGTTCGGCGCATCTGTCGCCTGCGCGGTTGCGGGCGATACCGGATGCACGGATGGCACACTCGGGCCCGCGGGCTCGGGCGCGACGCCGCCCAGCTCTTCGAGCACTTTGATGCGGGCCTCGATCGGCGGGTGCGTTGCGAACAGGCCCGCGATGGACGAGCGCGGGTTCTCGATGAACATCTGCCGCACTTCGCTCGGCACATGCGGCACATCCGGATTTTGCGAGATTTTCTCCAGCGCGCTGATCAAAGCGCTTGGGTCTTTGGTCAATTCGACCGAGCCGGCATCGGCCATATATTCGCGCCGCCGCGAGATTGCAAAGCGTAACATCAGTGCCAGCATATAGCCGATCGCCATTGCGATGGCCGAAACAACCATGATGATGATCACCGCGCTGCCGCCACCATCGCGCGAGCGGCGCCCCCGCGTCCACGACATGATCTGCAGATTGCGCCATAGCATTTGCGCCAGAAACGAGATCATCCCGGTGAAGACGATGGTGATGATCAAAACGCGCGTATCGCGGTTCATGATGTGCGTGAGCTCGTGGCCGAGCACCGCTTCCATCTCGCGCTTGTTGAGGCGCTCCAGGATCCCGCGCGTGACCGTGATGGCGTAGCTGCGCTGGTCGATGCCGCTGGCATAGGCGTTCATCACGTCGGTGTCGATGATGTAGAGCTTGGGCGTGATGAGCCCGCGCGAGATGCAAAGGTTTTCGAGCAAATTGTAAAGCTCGGGTTGCTCTTGGCGCGTGACCGGCTTGGCGCCCGTTGCGGCATGAATAATCGCGTCGTTGAAGAAATAGCCGATCAGAGTCCAGATCGCGGCAATGCCGATGACCATCGGCCACCACGCATAAACCGCCGACAAAGCCAGATCGAGCGCACTGCCCGTGCCGAGCACCGACGGCAGGCCGAGATTCGCAAACGGATCGAAATAGCCATAGCCGCCACTGCCGCCGAGCGTAAAAGCGCCCACAAAGAAGAAGATGACGCCGAGCAGAACAAGCAGCAGCAATGGGAACGCCGCGAGCAACAATATCGATTTGATATTGTTGTTGGCACGATAAGTCGTCAGACCAAGCTTGGCCGTCTCCATTGTGCGCGCTTAGCTCGAGAACGAGACCTTAGGCGGCTCGTTGACCGCCGCTTGCTCGGCAGCGGGAACCTCAAACATCTGCGCCGGCTGAAAGCCGAACATGCCGGCAAACATCGCTGCCGGCATCTGGCCGATCGCGGTATTGTATTCGGCAACCGCGTTGTTGAGGAAACGGCGCGCCGCGGAAATCTTGTTTTCAAGTCGGAAAGCTCGCTCTGCAGCTGCTGGAAATTGGCGTTCGCTTTGAGCTGCGGATAGTTTTCTGCCACCGCGATCAGATTGCCGAGCGCGCCGGTGAGCATGCCCTCAGCCGCACCGCGTCTGCGCCGGGCCCTGCGCGCTCATCGCGGCGGCGCGCGCCTTGACCTTGTGATAACGCGCTTTTCTCATGCGCGGCATAGCCCTTCACCGTCTCGACCAGATTGGGAACGAGATCGTGGCGCTGCTTGAGCTGCACATTGATGTCGGAAAAGGCGCGCTTCCAGGCCTGGCGGAGCGCCACGAGGCGGTTGTAGATGAACATTATGATCAGCGCGATCGCGCCGATCGCAATCAGGACATAGAGTGCCGTGCTCATTATGTCTCCTCAGGCTGTGAGCCTCGCCTCCCCTATAAGTGGGGTGCGCCGCGCCGAATCGCAAGACTCCCCCACGGCCTTCTCCCCTCAGATCATCTTGAGTCCACGCGATTTTCCGAGCGGAAAGACGGCATCGATTCGAGCGATTTCGGCTGCCGTAAGCTGAAGATCGCCCGCCCCGGCGTTTTCCTCCGCATGCGGAACGCTCGAATGCTTGGGGATCGCGAAGACCGCGGCCCGCCACGTGAGAAAAGCCAGCGTGACCTGCTGGGCCGTCGCATCGTGCGCAGCGGCAATCTCTTCGAGCACCTTGCCTCCGGGGGAGCGGGCACTTGGGAAATGGCCTTGGCCGAGCGGGCTGTAAGCGACGACGGCAACGCCATTCTTCTCGCACCACGGGATAACGGCATGCTCGATGCCGCGCTCAGCCAAATGATAGAGCACTTGATTACAGGTGATCTTGCCTTCGCCCGCGATGCCCAGTGCCTCCTCAAGATCGTTTGCATCGAAATTGCTGACGCCCCAGGAGCGGATCTTGCCCGCGCGCTCAAGCTCATCAAAGGCGGCGAAGGTTTCTTCGAGCGGATGGCCACCACGCCAATGCAAGAGATAGCAATCGAGATAATCGGTCTTGAGATGTTTGAGGCTGCGCTCGCATGCGATCTTGGTGCCGGCGCGCGAGGCGTTGCTCGGCAGAACCTTAGAGACGATGAACAGCTTGTCGCGCGGCGTGCCCGCGATTGCTTCGCCGACGATATCTTCGGAGCGCCCCGAGCCATACATTTCCGCGGTATCGATATGCGTCATTCCAAGATCAATGCCGCGCTGAAGCGCCGCGACAGCGCGCTTGCGGTCGCCGCGCTCGATATTCCATGTGCCCTGCCCGATCACGGAAACCTCGCGGCCGGTCTGTCCGAACTTGCGCATCTTCATGACGTGGCTCCGCCGGTAAATCCTGGCCGGACTGCGTGATCATAGCTCAGCTCAAACACCAAGGGCTCCAAGAAGACACTAAGATCACGAGAACGATTTCGTGTCCTTTGTGAGCCCTCCGTGTCTTCGTGTTTAGAGGACTTCATCGCCCGCGAGCACTTCGCCGGGTTTGTAAGTGTAACCGGATGCAAGCGTGCGATAGAGCGCCGAAAAATCCTTATAGGTCTCGGCGAACAACTCGTCGAAGGAACGAATGACGAAATAGCCGGCTTGAAAGGCATCGATCTTGTATTCGGTGCGCATAACACGCTCGAGATCGAAACGGATGCGCTTTGGTGCCGGATCGTCAAGCGCATAAATCGTCTCGCCATGGCTCGAGACGATGCCCGAGCCATAGATGCGCAATGCCCCCGCCTCTTCGATCAAGCCGAACTCGACGGTGTACCAATAAAGCCGCGCGAGATATTTGAGCGCACCGAATTCGCTCAATGCGCGCTGCCCGCCTTTGCCGTAAGCCTGCATGTAATCAGCAAACACCGGATGCGCCAGCATCGGCACATGGCCGAATACATCATGAAAGATGTCGGGCTCCTCGATGTAATCGAGCTCGCTCTCATCTCGAATGAAGGCGCCCGCCGGAAAGCGACGATTGGCCAAGTGATCGAAAAACACCTCGTCCGGCACCAATGACGGAACGGCGACAACGCGCCAGCCGGTCAATTTTTCGAGGCCATCGGACAGCCGCTGCAAATCCGGCATGCCTTGACGCGAAAGGCCAAGCTTCTTGATGCCGGCGAGGAACTCATCGCAAGCCCGGCCGGGAAGCAGCGCCGTCTGGCGATCGAACAGGCGCTGCCAGCGCGCATGCTCGCCCTGCGAATAGTTTTCCCACTTTTGATCGATAGTGAAATCGGGCGCGATTTCCGGGTGCTTTGCCTTGTGGGCGTCGATTGTGAGCATCGCGGAGCCTCGTGGGCGTTTGCCCTCTCTAACATGGCTTCGCGCGCGGCCGAAAGGGTGGGGTGAAGCTGCCGCGAGGCATGCTATACACGCCCTCGGAACAACGCCCAGCGCGCCATGTTGCGCCGCAGCAGCGCTCACGTGAAAGGCAGGAAAATGAGTGGCCAAGGAATGAACCCCGAGCGTTTGAGTCATCTCAAATCGGTCGTCGAAGACGACATTAAGAAGGATCTTTATTTCGGCGGGCGGCTTCTGATCGCGCGCCACGGCGACATCGTCTTCAACGAGGCATTCGGACATGCCGATTCCAAGAAGACGCGGCCGGTTCAGATGGATTCGGTCTTCTCGCTGTTCTCCGTCACCAAGACCTTCACCAATGCCTTGATCTTGCGCGCGATCGAGATGGGCCAGTTCGCCTTTCACACCAAGGTGAAGGATGTCGTGCCCGAATTCGCCGGCAAGGGCCGCGACGACATCACCGTTCTGCATCTCCTCACGCATTCTTCCGGCATGCCGCCCGTCTACACCGCGAATGAGGGCATGTATATCGACGTGCTCGAGGAAGTCGTGATGACGATCTGCGAGCGCATCCACGCCACACATAAGCCGAATGTCGAGGTCGCTTATTCCGCGCTCGTCAGCCACGCGATGATGGGCTACATGGTGGTGAAGACCGACCCCAAGGGCCGGCGCTTCCGCGACATCATGAATGAGGATGTGCTGTTCCCGCTCGGCCTTAAAGACACTTCGGTCGGCCGGCGGCGCGATCTTGCTGAGCGCCATCTTGTGCCGGAGTTCCGCGGCAACTCGCCGACGCAGCATCTCGGCCACAGCAATCTGGGCACCAATGGCGCGTTCGAAGAAGAGAACGCCGAGATGCCCTGGGTCGGCATGGTCACGACCGCGATGGACATGTACCGCTACGCCGAAGTGTATCGGCAAGGCGGCACCGGCAATGGCGTGCGCCTCTTGTCGCCGCGCATGGTCGAGCTCGCGCGCCACAACTGGACCGGCGACAAGCCCAATGTCACCTACAAGAAGCTCGCTGAAGAGCGCGGCTGGCCGGTGATCCCGGCTTATCTCGGCCTCGGCTTCGTGCTGCGCGGCGAGGCGGTTGGCGTCAATCTGTTCGGCTCGCTGACATCGCCCAAGACAATGGGCGGCTATGGCGCCGGCACGACGATCTGGTGGACCGACCCCGAGCTTGATCTCACCTTCGTCGGCCTGATGACCGGCGTGATGAATGGCGACGCCAATTATTTGCGTTGGTGCCGGCTTTCCGACATCGCCGTCTCCGCCTGCGTGTAGCGTTGCTGTGCGACTTTACTTATCCCCTCTCCCTCCCCGGGTCGGACCGAAGGTCCGCCCGAGGACAAGCCCGTGGGAGAGGGCTAGGGTGAGGGGTTAAATCAAAGACTCCTGCCCCACCCTCACCCGGATCGCTAGGGCGCCAAAGCGCCAAGCGATCCGACCTCTCCCATCAAGGGAGAGGCGAGTATTCATCCGCCTCGGAAGAACATATGAGCGATCAAGCAAGCGAGACATTCGACTTTATCATTTGCGGCGCAGGGACGGCGGGGTGCGTCCTCGCCAACCGGCTCTCCGAAGATTCGAGGCAATCGCGTTTGCTTGATCGAAGCGGGTGAGCGCGACAACCACCCCTATATTCACGTGCCCGCGCTTGTCGGCGCGGCGCTCACACTGCCGCAATATAGCTGGGGCCTCGATACGGTGCCGCAAGACCATCTGGCGGGCCGGCGCATCCCGGTCCCGCGCGGGCGCGTGCTCGGCGGCTCGAGCTCGGTCAACGGCATGGTCTATTTTCGCGGCCACCCCAAGGACTATGACGATTGGGCGGCGATGGGAAACAAAGGCTGGAGCTATGCCGATGTGCTGCCCTATTTCATCAGATCCGAAGACAATGAGGAATATCCCGGCTCGCCCTATCACGGCCATTCGGGGCCGATGCATGTCTCCGACATCAAGAACCCTAATCCGCTCAATCAAGTGTTTGCCGACGCCATGTCGTCGCTGCAGTTCCGTCATCAAAGCGATTTCAATGGTCCGGACCCGGAAGGTTATGGATTGCGCCAGGGCGCGATCAAAGATGGGCGGCGCGAATCCGGCGTGACTGCGTTCCTGAAGCCGGCGATGAACCGGCCGAACCTTAAAGTGATCACCGGCGCCGTGGTTGCGCGCGTGCTGCTCGATGGCAAACGCGCCGAAGGCGTCGAGATCCTCGTCGGCTCGGAAACGCAACGGATCAACGCGACGCGCGAAGTGATCTTGGCGGGTGGTGCAATCGGCTCGCCGCAAATGCTGTTGCTGTCCGGTATCGGTGATCCTGCGGCGCTCAGGCGCCTCGGCGTTATGCCGACTTATGAGCTGCCAACGGTTGGGCAGAACTATCACGATCACATCGCCGCCAATGTGCAGATGTGGAGCGAGAACCCTGAGTCCTATGGCGTCTCGCTGAAGTCACTGCCCCGCGGTGCTTGGAACATCGTCGAATATCTCACCTCACGCTCCGGCCCATTCGCCAGCAATGTGTTTGAATTGCACGCCGTTATCAGGTCGATGGCAGGGATCGACCGGCCCGATCTGCAAGTTGTGTTTCAGCCGGCGCGGCGCAATCAAGGCCCGTTCCCCTTGCCGCTCGGCCATGGCTTTGCGATCTCGATTGTCGAGCTCTACCCCAAGAGTCGCGGCAATGTCGCGCTTTCAAGCGCCGATCCGCGCGCGGTGCCGCTGATCGATCCCAAGCTTATGAGCGCGAGCGAGGATTTCGATCCCATCGTGCGCGGCCTGAAGCTGGCGCGGCGCATCTTTGCCGCGCCCGCTTTCTCGCGCTATCAGGCGACGGAGTTCCTGCCCGGCCCGACCGTCACCGAAGACGCGCAGCTCAAGGATTACATTCGCAACACCGCCGCGACGACGCATCATCCGTGCGGCAGCTGCAAGATGGGCATCGGCGATGATGCGGTGGTGACACCGGAGCTCAAAGTCAAAGGCATCGAGGGATTGCGTGTTGCCGATGCTTCGGTCTTTCCGATGCTGATCGGCGGCAACACCAATGCACCGGTAGTGATGGTTGCAGAAAAAGCTTCGGATATGATCTTGGGCAAACCGCCGCTGCCGGCGATCAATATCATCCAAGCGGCTTAAGAAGCTATGGAACCACAAAGGACACAAAGAATTCGCGAAGAACACAAAGGCCTTCCACAAACCACTGAGGCCGTCGGTGCCCGCATCGTTGATGCCGCGGTTGCTGTTCATCGCGCTCTTGGCCCTGGGCTGCTTGAATCCGCTTACGAGGCATGCCTTGCACACGAGCTGACGCACCGAGATAGCAAAGTTCTCAGGCAACAAGTTCAACCACTCATGTTTGATTCGATCAAGATCGATGCGGGCTACCGCATTGATCTTCTTGTCGATGACTTTGTCATTGTCGAAGTGAAGGCTGTCGAGAGCCTCGTGGCGATTCACGAAGCTCAGCTGCTTACCTACATGAAGCTGTCTGGTCTGCGGCTTGGATTTCTGATCAACTTCAACGTCACTTTGTTGAAGCATGGCATCAAACGAATGATCTTGTGACCTTCGTGGGTTTCTTCGTGTCCTTCGTGGTTAGAAGGACGGCACAAGATGAGGGAGGAAAGAATGGCGAAACAACACATCAAGAAATGGCAGATCGGCGATGTCGAGGTCATACGCATCGTCGAAGTATGGGAGCATACCGATCCGTTCGAAGTTCTCCTGCCCGGCATTACGCCCGAGCGTGCCAAAAGCCACGAGTGGTTGATCCCTCATTTCGCGACGGCCGACGGCGCGATGAAGCTCAACTTCCAGGCGTTTGCGCTCAAGTCGGGCAATGAGCGGATCATGATCGACACCTGCATCGGCAATGACCGCAAGCGCGAATACGACATCTTCACCAATATGCAGACGACCTTCATGGAGGACCTCGCCTCCTGCGGCTACACGCCCGACAACATCACCAAGGTGCTGTGCACGCATCTGCATTTCGATCATGTCGGCTGGAACACGCATAAGGTAGGCGGCAAGTGGGTGCCGACCTTCCCCAAGGCGCGCTATCTGTTCGGGAAGAAGGAATACGACCACTGGGTGCATCTCAAGAACACCGGCGGCTATCATGATTTCGAGCATCTGCATGACTCGATCGATCCGGTGATCGAGGCGGGCCTCGTCGATTTCATCGGGCCCGATATGCAGATCACCGATGAAGTGAGCCTCTTCCCCTCGCCCGGCCACACGCCCGGCCATGTCAGTGTTGCGATCAAGTCGAAAGGCCAGGAAGCGATCATCACCGGCGATATGATGCATCACCCGATCCAGCTCGCCGAAGCGGATGTCGAAGGCAATTTCGACATGGATAAGGCGCAAGGGGTGAAGACGCGCAAGGATTTCTATAAGCGCGTTGAGGATAAGAATGTTCTCATCATCGGCTCGCATTTCTGCGAGCCCACCTCCGGCTATATCGTCAAAGACAAGAAGAACTGGAAGCTGAAGGTCTCGGGGTGATGTGCCGCCCTTCGACCACACCCGTCATGCATGGCCTCATCCTGAGCTTGTCGAAGGATGACCCGGCGATCCAGCGAGGAGTGGCATGAGTTACGATCTTCTTGTTTTCGATCCTGCTGCCGCACCTGCAGACCGCGAAGGGTTTATGGCCTGGTTCAATGAGCAGACGAAGTGGGGAGAAGGGCATAGCTACAACGATCCCGCGGTGTGCTCGGAAAACCTGAGGGCTTGGTTCTTCGATATGATCAAAGCCTTTCCGGCGCTCAACGGCCCGCATCGCGCCAAGGACGACGATCTCGACGATCCGCGCATCACGGACTACTCCATTGGGCGCTCTATTATTGATGCCGGCTTTCGATGGTCGGAGGCAGAACCGGCCTACCAAGCGGCTTTTGATCTGGCGAAGCGGCACCGCTTGGGGTTTTTTGATATGAGCGCAGACGATGGAGAGGTGTGGTTGCCCACAGCAGATGGCGGTTATCAATGTGTACACGGAACATCGCGGCCAGGAACGCCTCGGTATTTCGTTGCGACCGCCAAGCTTCGCAACGATAACGACTGATCCTACTGTCTGGATGGCCGGGTCAAGCCCGGCCATGACGAGTTAGCAGATTTTACGTCTCTCACTCTGGGAGAGTAGAAGTGATGTTCTGGGGGAGAACATGGCTAGGGTCGCAGTCGCTGTAATTGTTCTGATTTTGCTCGGTGGCATCACGTATGTGAAGCTCACGACGCTATCGCTCGTCGTGTTGGAGAATGTCAGCGCACCGGCAGAATATCAGCTCATCGTCGAGCATGATCCCGCAACGCACGACGAGAGCAAATCAGCAGTTAGAACGGTCAAACAGAATGGGCGTACATTCTTCCTCTATATGCCCAAGGGAGATGCGAACGTCACCGTCGAATGTCGCCAAGCATCGACCGGTCAAAGTGCGGAGATCGTGCTCGGCTATGTCACGACGCTGATCAATGACCTCTGGATCATTCGGGCTGACGCCTGTAAGACGGCGACAACAAAGGAATACAAAATCTGATGAACTGGGAACTCAAAGATCAAATCGTTCTCATCACCGGCGCGGGGCGCGGGCTTGGGCGCGATGTTGCGCTGCTGCTTGCCAAGAACGGCGCGAAGCTCGGGGTCTGCGATATCGATGCGAAGACCGTGAAGGAAACCGAGGACTTGATCCTTAAAGCCGGCGGGCATGCCACGGCGTTCGTCTTCGATGCATCGGACCGCGCGATGTTCATGGAAACCGCATCGCAACTCGCCAAGCGGCACGGGCGCATCGATGCCGTCGTTAACAATGCGATGATCCTCAAATACGAACCGATCGAGAATGTCACCGACGAAACCGTCGAACAAATGATGGGCGTCGGCATTAAAGGCTCGCTATGGGGCGCGCAGGCATTGCTGGCGCATATGGACAAGGCGCGTGGCGGCGCCATCGTCAACATGTCATCGCCCGTCGCCGAGAAAGGCTTTCCCGGCACCGCTGTCTATAGCCTCGTCAAAGGCGCGCTATTCACGCTCACAAAGCAGCTTTCGGCGGAGCTCGGGCCCCGCGGCGTGCGCGTGAATGCGGTGGCGCCCGGCTCGGTGCCGACGCCCGGCGCGCTCGGCCTCAACGCGCCCGAAGTCTATGAGCAGCGCAAGAAGACGATCCCGCTCCGCCGCCTCGGCGCCGGCGATGACAACGCGCAAGCGGTTGCGTTTCTCCTCTCGCCTGCCGCTTCTTTCATCAATGGCGAGATTCTGCATGTCGATGGCGGCGCCGTTGCCGCCGGGTAGTGTCGCCCATCCTTCGACAGGCTCAGGATGAGGGGTTCTTCGGGCTCCTTCATGGTGAGCTTGTCGAACCATGAGAGCGCGGTGGGCTGATTTGCAGTGCAGCGCATGTGGGCTGTGGGCAGGCGGAGCGAAACCGTAGCCAAGTTTGCCCCGCGCTAGTATATTTTGCACCACGCGCCGGCGAAGACGCGCTTGCGAAACAATAATGCGAGGGGGAAATGGCCAACCGCAGAGAATTTCTCCAAGGCACGATCGCCGCATCGGCTTTGCCGCTTGTCAGCGGCACGACGCTCGCCCCGTTCTCCGCCAGCGCGACGCCGCTTGCGCGCGTCGTCTATGACGAGCGCCTACCCGCCTCGCGCGTCTTCGCAGAGCGCGCGCGGCAAGCGGGCATCCCGACACACGCTTTCAACGGCGACATCACTTCGCTGTGGTTCAACGATCTGCATCAGCGCTGGATGAAGAAGCCGGAGGCGGTCGCCGGCATTACCGATGGCGATGCCCTCTTCTGTCTTGAGCGGCTCGCTTGGGATTACAAGATGCGGGTGAGCTTTCTCGTCCAGCATCATGCCAATGAAAGCGGCGGGCTCAGTCATGTGATCTCAACGCCGAGCAAGCTGCGCGCGTCTGATCTCGATGCCGCCGGCGCACGCTGGGCGGACGCCATTGCGAGCGAATTGATGGCGCCCCATTCGGTGCAAGCGCCAATGCCGGGCGCCACGCCCATCGCGATGACGCGTAATGAACGCGAGCGCTTCAGGCCGCTCGTCTCTTGGGTAATCGCGCCGGTTCAGCGCGCAGTCGCTTAACAAACAAAAAAGAGCAAAGCGCAGCTTCAAGGGGAGGACAATGGCAATCGCGCCGGGCGTCAGCGCCGCAGATTGGTCGGCCGCTCTTGAAGCTTTCGCCGGCGTGGTCGGCAAGGATTGGCTATTCACCAGCGACGGAGATCTCGCGCTCTATAAAGATGCCTATTCGCCGTTCTGGGACGAGCCGGAAGAGAAGAAGGCTTCAGCCGCCGTCGCGCCGCAATCCGCCGAAGAAGTGCAGGCGATCATGCGCATCGCCAATCAATACAAGATCCCGATCTATCCGATCTCGACCGGGCGCAATCTCGGCTATGGCGGCTCGGCGCCGGTCTATTCCGGCAGCGTGGTGCTCGATCTCAAACGCATGAACCGCATTCTCGAAGTGAACGAGAAGAACGCTTATGCGCTGGTCGAGCCGGGCGTCTCCTATTTCGATCTTTACCGCTACATCCAGGAGAAGGGGCTCAAGGTCTGGATCGATTGCCCCGATCCGGGCTGGGGTTCCTTGATCGGCAATGCGCTCGATCATGGCGGCGGTTACACAACGCACATGTACCGCGTTCATTTCGATGCGCATTGCGGCATGGAAGTCGTGCTCGCCAACGGCGAAGTGATGCGCACCGGCATGGGCGCGCTGCCCGGAGCCAAGACTTGGCAGCAATACAAGTTCGGCTACGGGCCCTGGATCGACGGCATGTTCTCGCAATCGAATTTCGGCGTCGTCACCAAAATGGGCTTTTGGCTGATGCCACAGCCCGAGGCCTATCTCTCGGGCACGGTCACCGTGTTCAAGCATGACGACCTCGTGCCCATGGTCGACATTCTGAACGATCTCGAGAACAACGGCATCTATAACGGCATGCCGTTTTTTGGTAGCCCCTTGCAAGGCCCGCTCGATCCGGGCGAAGCCTTGCGCACGCCGATGGCGCCGGGCGTGCAGGCCCTCTTCGCCAAGCCGGGCGGGCCGACACCGGCGGATTTCGAAGCCTATTGCGCCCAGAACAATGTCGGCTATTGGGCGGTGAAGCTGCAATTCTACGGCCCGTCCGAAGTGATCCAAGCGCAGTGGAATTATTCCAAGCGCAAATTCTCATCGATCCCGGGCGTGAAGTTCGAAGATGGCGCGCTGATCAAGCTTCCGCTGACGGAAGAGATGAAAAAGAAGGTGCACGGCGTCGCCTTCGGCATTCCCTCCCTGCAGATCTTTTTCATCGGCGCGCGCTCTGAATCGAGCCCACCCGGCAATGGCCATATCTGGTTCTCGCCGATCATCCCGCGGAATGGTGAAGCGGTCTTTGAAGCGCAGAAGGTGTTCGGTGAGGCGGCCAAAGAGCTCGGACTTGGCGCGCTCAATCCGCTGCAGCTCCCCGGCACCTATTGGCAGCGCTCCTTCATCTTCATCTTCGGCTTTCCGATCACGCATGATGTCGAGACCAACAAGAAGAACCGCGCGGCGTTCAAGAAGCTCATCAAGATTTGCGCCGATCATGGCTGGGGCGAATACCGCACCGCGCCCGCTTACATGGACGATGTCGCCGATGTCTATTCGTTTAACAATCATGCATTGATGCGCTTTCATGAGACGGTGAAAGACGCGGTCGACCCGAACGGCATTATTTCCGCGGGCCGCTACGGCATCTGGCCCAAGCATTTGAGGAAAGCGTGATGCTGCCCCCCGGTGTTTCAGCAGCGGACTTTGCGGCGGCGATCGCGGCCTTCAAGGCGACGGTCGGCGAAGCAAATGTCTACACCAGCGATGCCGATGTTGCGCTCTACAAGGATGGCTATTCGATCTTCTACGGCGAGCCTGAAGAGCGCGTCGCTTCAGCCGCCGTCGCACCGGCGTCTGCCGACGAAGTGCAGGCTGTTGTCAAGACCGCCAACCAATACAAGATTCCGATCTATCCGATCTCGACAGGGCGCAATCTCGGTTATGGCGGCTCGGCACCGGCTTATTCAGGCAGCGTGGTTCTTGATCTCAAGCGAATGAACAAAGTGCTCGAGGTCAATGAAGAGAACGCCTATGCGCTGGTCGAGCCCGGCGTCTCCTATTTCGACCTTTACCGCTATATCCGCGAGCACAAGCTCAAGCTGTGGATCGATTGTCCCGACCCGGGCTGGGGCTCGCCAGTTGGCAATTCGCTCGATCACGGGGCCGGCAAGACGAATGCGCCGTATAGGGATCATTTCAGCTCCCATTGCGGCATGGAAGTCGTGCTTGCGAATGGCGAGGTGGTGCGCACCGGCATGGGCGCTTTGCCCGGCGCCAAGACCTGGCAGCAATTCCAATATGGCTTCGGCCCTTATGTCGACGGCATATTCTCGCAATCGAATTTCGGCGTTGTCACCAAAATGGGCTTTTGGCTGATGCCGGAGCCGGAGGCGCATTTCGTCGGACGCGTAAAAGCGCCCAAGCATGGCGACCTCGTGCCCCTCATGCGCGTGATGAATTACCTCATGAATTCCGGCCTGGTGACGGCGACGACGAATCTCGCAAGCCCGCTGCTGACCGGCTTTGCCGACCCCGATCTTGCGAAGCTGCTGGCGGGCGCCGAAGAAGACAACGCACCGGAGCTTCAAAGTTACGCCGCGCAAAAGGGCATCCCCTACTGGACGAGCGATATCAAGCTCTACGGCCCCGAGACGGTAATGAAGGCGACTTGGGAATACGCCAAGCAGAAATTTGCCGAGGCGATCCCCGGCGCGAGCTTTGAGGACGGCAAGATTTATAAATTTCCACTCTCGGATGCTGAGGTAGAAGAGATTTGCGAGAGCGTCGATCCTTCGCCCTTCGGCATTCCGAGTTTGCAGATCTTCAGCATCGGCATTCGTTCCGAAACCAATCCGGTTTCAACTAATGGCCATCTTTGGCTTTCGCTCATTTTGCCGATGACGGGCGAGGCCGTGATCGAAGCGCGCTCGGTGCTCAAGAAGGCTTTCAAGAAGTGGGGCATTTCACCATGGGATGCAATTGCGCCCAACTCGTTCATTCCCCGCTCCTTCCTGTTGCTCTATGGTTTTCCGGTGACGCATGATCCCGCAACCAACAAAAAGAACCGGGAAGCGTTCAAGCAAATCGTGGCGCTCGCCGCGGAGCACGGCTGGGGCGAATACCGTACGGCCCCAGCCTTCATGGATGACGTTGCGAATGTCTATTCGTTCAACGATCATGCGCTTCGCCGTCTTCACGAAACGCTCAAAGATGCAATCGATCCCAACGGTATCATTTCCGCCGGCCGCTACGGTATTTGGCCCAAGCATTTGAGAAAGACTTGATCATGCTCCCACCCGGCGTATCACAAGCCGATTTCGATGCAGCGATTGCCGGATTCAAAAAGGCGGTCGGCGAGGAATGGGTGTTCACTTCACCTGAAGATGTCGCGCTTTACCGCGACGCTTATAGCCAAGTGTGGAACGAGCCCGAGGAGCGCATGGCTTCCGCCGCCGTCGCGCCCTCAAGCACCGAAGAGGTGCAAGCCGTCGTCAAGGTCGCCAACCAATACAAGATTCCGGTCTACGCGATCTCAACGGGCCGCAATCTCGGCTATGGCGGCGCCGCGCCGGCAATGTCAGGCAGCGTGGTGCTCGACCTCAAGCGCATGAACAAGATCATTGAGGTCAATGAGCGCCACGCCTACGCGCTGGTCGAGCCCGGCGTCTCCTATTTCGATCTCTATCGCTACATCCACGACAACAAGCTGAAAGTCTGGCTCGATGTGCCCGATCCCGGCTGGGGCTCGGTGATTGGCAACGCGATGGATCGCGGCGGCGGCATTACGCAAGCGGCGTTCCGCAATCATTTCGAGGCGCATTGCGGCATGGAGGTCGTGCTTGCCAATGGCGAAGTGATGCGCACCGGCATGGGCGCGCTGCCAAATGCGAAGACATGGCAGCAATTCAAGACCGGCTTCGGGCCATATGTCGACGGCATCTTCTCGCAATCGAATTTCGGCATCGTAACCAAAATGGGCTTTTGGCTGATGCCGCAGCCCGAGGCCTATCTCGCAGGCTATGTGCATGTCTTCAAGCATGACGATCTCATCCAGCTGATCGATATCGTGACGCTCTTGGAGAACCAGCTCGTCATCAACGGCATGCTGCATTTCGGCAGCCCGATCACGGCCCCGCTTGGACCTGGGCAAGTTTCTCTTGTCGCTCCGCCACCGCCGCAAGAGGTGAGCGCGCTACTCAACAAGCCGGGCGGTCCTTCGATCTCTGAGCTTGAAGCCTATGCGCAGAAGGTCGGCAAAGGGCTTTGGGGCGTGATGGTGCAATTTTACGGCCCGCAAAAAGTCATCGAGGCACAGTGGGAGCATGCCAAGGAGAAGCTTTCGGCAATTCCCGGCGTTAAGTTCGAGGACGGCAAGCGCCTCACCTTCCCGCTCACCGATGAGCAGATCACTGAGACGGTCGACAAGGCCACATACGGCATTCCGGCGCTGTCGATCTTTGCCGGCGTCTCGCGCCAGGTGACCGGCACGCCGTGGACCGGGCATGTCGGCTTCTCGCCGATCATTCCGCGCACGGGCGAAGCGGTGTTCGAGGCGACAAAGGTGTTCGCCGAGATCGCGCGGGAATACGGCATGCCGGTGAGCCCGCTTGCGGTGCCGTTCACCTACTGGCAGCGCTCCTTTGTTTATCTCTTTCTCTTCCCCGTGACGCATGACATCGAGGCGAACAAGAAGAACCGCGAGGCTTTTCGCAAGCTCGTCAAGGTGAGCGCGGAGCATGGCTGGGGCGAATACCGCACGCCGGTGATCTATCAAGATGATGTGCAGGAAGTCTATTCCTTCAACAACCATGCGCTTCGGCGTTTCAACGAAACGATCAAGGACGCGATCGATCCCAACGGCATTCTATCGCCAGGCCGCTACGGCATTTGGCCCAAGCATTTGAGAAAAGGATGAGGGCAATGAAGAACCTCGCGTATCTGGCGCTGATAGCGGCTCTGGCACTTGCCTCCTGCAGCAAGAGCAATCAGCAATCATCCGAAAGCAAGCCCGAAGCTGCGCCGCCCGCAACGAGCGAAGTAAGCGAAACCGCAGCTGCACCCACCTCCGCCGAGGCGCCCGCAACCGATCCGACGATTGAACCTGATGCCGTTGCCCCAGCGCCGATGCCGAGCTTCACTGATCCCAAGCTCAAGAGCGGCTATCTGGTGTTTCAGAAATGGTGCGCGCCGTGCCATGCACCGGGCCCGCTTCACCCGGGCACGCAAGCGCTTGCGGTGAAGTACAAGGGCACGGATACGCCGGCTGAACTCGAAAACCGGACAGATCTAACGCCGGATGTCGTCAAGACTTTCGTGCGCGGTGGCGTCTCGATCATGCCGCCCTTCCGCAAGACCGAGATCACCGATTCCGAGCTTGATGATCTGGCCGCCTATCTCTCCCGCCCGCATTAGTTGTCGCTTTGCATTTGCGATGTCATCCCCCGGCTTGTCCGGGGGATCCAGAACTCCTTGAGCCTCTATGAATTTGGATGGCCCGGATAAACCGGGCCATGACAGGCTGACAAGTGAAAGCTTGCCAAGGCAGCGATGCGCGAGTGATGATCCTGCGCAAAATAGGCGAGGCACATCATGGAAGACTTCAAAGGCAAGACGGCATTCATCTCTGGCGGCGCGAGCGGCATCGGCCTTGCGATGGCCAAGCAATTCCTGGGCGTCGGCATGCAAGTCATCATTGCCGACATCAGGCAGGACGCGCTCAACAAGGCCGTCGCCGCGCTCGATGCCGGCACGCTGGTGCGCGCACTGATGCTCGACGTGACCAACCGCAAGAATTGGCAGATCGTCTCCGACGAGATCGACCAGGTTGATATCGTGTGCAGCAATGCCGGCGTGTTTCTCGGCGGGCCCGCGCAGGATGCAACTTATGACGATTGGGATTTCGTGCTTGGCGTCAATCTGCAAGGCACGATCAATTGCGTACAAACTTTCGTGCCGCGCATGATCGCGCAGAAGACCGGCGGGCATATCGTGCTCACCTCCTCGATCAATGGGTTGTTCCAAAGCGGCGGCGCGGCGGTTTACACGACATCGAAGTTCGCGGTGACGGGGCTTGGCGAATCGCTTCGCGTCAATCTCGAGCCGCACAAGATCGGCGTGTCGCTCTTGCATCCCGGCCCGATCGCGACGGATCTGTTCGCCAGCACGCCACAAGTGCGCCCCAAGCATCTCAGGCACACCGGCGCTTATGCCGTGCAGCTCGATGAGACCGATCCCGTTTCGTCCGAGATCTTTGCCACCGCCATGTCAGCCGATGAAGTCGGCCGCAAAGTGCTGGCCGGCATCCGCCGCAACGATCTTTACATCATCACGCATGCCGAGATCCGGAATGTGCTCGAAGCGCGCGCCAAGGCGCTGCTTGCGGCGCTGCCCGATGAGCCGATCCCGCCGGTGCGTGCGAAGGGCGCGGCGACGCTCTATAGCGATCAAGTCTATCAAGAGCAGATCGCCAAGCCCGCGCCAAAGCCCGAATAGGTCGCGGGTGGCCGGGCTTCACCTCGGCGCGCCAAAGCGGCACAATGGTGCGCACAGAAGACAATAAGGGGTCGTCAGGAAGGGAACAGGAAATGGCCGAAGAACCGAACAAAGCTCCGCTCGCCGAGGTCGCGGGCAAGACCGCTTTCATCACTGGCGGCGCCTCCGGCATGGGGCTTGGCCAGGCACATGCCTTCGCCAAAGCCGGCATGAAAGTCGTCATCGCCGATATCCGCCAGGACGCGCTCGATAAGGCGATGGGCGGCTTCAAGAACACCAACCTCGCGGTACATCCGATCCAGCTCAATATCACCGACCGCGACGCCTATGCGCGAGCGGCCGACGAAACCGAGAAAGTGTTCGGCAAGGTTCATCTGTTGTGCAACAACGCAGGCGTTGGCGTGCAAGGCAATATGAAGAATGCCACCTATGAGGATTGGGATTTCTCCAATGGCGTGATCCTCGGCGGCACGATCAATGGCGTCGTCACTTTCCTGCCGCGCATTCTAGCGCATGGCGAAGGCGGCCATATCTGCAGCACCGTTTCGCTCTCGGGCGTGCTGGCAACGCCGGGCTTGGGCGTTTACGTCACCGCGAAATTCGCCCAATGCGGCATGATGGAAGCGCTGCGCCACGATTTGAAAGACGACAATATCGGCGTCTCCGCCTATATCGCCGGCCTCACCAAGACCGAGCTTGGTGTCTCGACAGCCGCGGCGCGTGCGCTGATGAAAGGCGAGAAGGTGCCTGAGCCCGATGAGCGCGTGAGGAACTTTGCCAATATGCCGCGCATGAAGGGCATGATGGATCCGATGGAGGTCGGCGAGATCATTTTGCGGGGCATCCGCCGTAACGATCTCTATATCTGGCCGACGCGTCATTACGCCGACGGCATTCGCTATCGCATGGAAGCGCTGATCCGCGGCATGCCGTTCAACTATGTCAGCGACGAGCTGCGCAAGCGCGTCGGCGGCTTCAACGATATCCCGGTCTATCTTGGTCAGACTCAAGTTCCACCATGGCAGGAATGGGACGAGATCAAGGACGCGAGAGAGGCGCTCGATCAGGCCGAGTCGAAGGTCGAATACAGCAAGTAAGCAAAAAGAGCGGAGCGCTTGCGATCAACCACACACCCTCTTGGCCGGCCGATGTGCCGGCCACTTCACCTGTAGCGCCACGCGTCTGAAATTGTTTAGGTAGACGGCAGGGAAGGAAGAGCGATGGCTCAATTTGTCCGTCGATTGGGCCCGCGCACATTGTTGATCGCGCTTGCTCCCTTGATTACGGTCCTTCTTAGCGCCGCCGATACCGCGCGCGACCCGGCGACGCTCATCAAGGTCAGCCACCTCAAAGGCCCGCTCTACGTCATCGAAGACTCGTTCTGGCTCAAGGAAAACTCGATCTTCTATGTCGGCCAATCGTCGGTGACGCTGGTCGGTGCGGGTTGGTCGCCGGGCGCAGCGAGACAAATCGAGCTGGATATCCAGAAGATCACCGATAAGCCGGTCTCCGAAGTCGTCGATACGGATTTCAATCCCGATCGCGCAGGCGGCAATGCTTATTGGAAGCAGCGCGGAGTCAAAGTCATTGCGACTGAAAAGACCGCCAAGTTGCTGAAAACAGACTGGGGCGGCTATTGGGCCAAAGTGCGGAAAATTCTCACCGATCTTCCGCAGACCGAAGACAGCCTGCCGACAGTCACCTATCCAGGCGACTTCATGCTTCAAGACGCGAAGGTGAAAGCCTTCTTTCTCGGTCCAACGCATATGCCGGATGACATCTTCGTCTATTTCCCGGACGAACGCGTGCTCTATGCCGGCAACATTCTCAAGGAACAGCCAGGCAATCTGGCGTCAGCCGATCTTGATGCATACATGAAGTCGCTCGAGAAGCTGAAAGCACTTCACCTCGACATCGATAGCATCATCTCGGGCCATTGGTCCCCGGTGCACGGCCCGGAGCTGATCGAGACATATTTGGGGTTTCTGAAAGAGGCCGCCAAGCCAAAGCTATAGCTATAGCTATAGCTGCTCAGCCGCGGGGCATGAGATCTTTCAGCCGGCGGCTTTCCGCCCAACGCGCCTTCTCGAATTCCGCGCGCTCTTTGGTAACGACCTGGTCTTTCGGGAAGGCGTCGAGGATTTCCTGGCACAGCTCTTCCATCTCCGGCTTGAACTCGCTGTGCGGCAGAACGTATGGCTCGTTGCGGCGAATAGCGCCAAGCACACGCTCGCCGACTTCGAGCGGGTCCATGGCGCCGACCAGCAGTTTGCGCAGATCGTCGCGCATGGCGCCCATGCCGCCATCGCGCCAACCTTTCGGCTGAGTGGGAATCCGCTGACCGTCGAGAATGCGCGTATGCACAAAGCCGGGGCAAAGAAGCGAGGTGCCGATATTGTGGGGTGCCAGCGTCATGCGCAGCAATTCCGTCAGCCCACGGACGGCAAATTTCGTCGTCGTGTAGCATCCTCCCATGTTTGCCAGCGGAGTCATGCCGGCCATCGATGATGTATTGACGATATGACCGCCTTCACCATGCGCCTTGATGCGCGGCACGAATGTTTTCACGCCGTTGACGACGCCGCCGAGATTGACCGACATCATAAAATCCCATTCCTCGAACTCGGGATCGTCGATCGCAGGGCCGCCCCCAATGCCGGCATTGTTGCAGAGCACGTGCACCTTGCCGAACACGCGCTCGGATTCATCGGCCGCGCGCGCCATCGCCTCGCGATCTGCGACATCGACTTCGATGAAGTGCGCCGCATTCGAGCCTTTGAGCTGCCCCCGCGCGTCGTCCAGATTACCGCGGTTGAAATCGGCGATGATCACCTTCATGCCGGCGGCGAGAAAAGCGCGCGCCATGCCGAAGCCGATGCCGCTTGCGCCGCCCGTGATGAATGCAACTTTGCCTTCAAGATCTTTCATGGGAATTTTCCCCTCGCCCACGCGCGTTGGATGGAAGGTCTTATAAAGGCGCGGGCGCCGTACGGCTAGAACCGCGGACAATATCTTTGCCGAAGCTTTGGAACTTGGCGCGGGCTCAAGTGTTGTGGGCAGCTGATGCGCATGTGGTAACGCTGCCCCCGCGTGCGTTGCACAATAAGAGGGAATTGACCACACTAGTGCTGCCGGAGGCCCTTGCGCGCAGGGCGCGTAAACCGATCTCTAATGGACGGCCAGCATGATTTGGCGGCAAAGCGTCGGGCGGACGCATATCTGGTGGGCAAAGATGAACCAAATCCCGGTCCAAGTGAGAAGCTTCTTCGCGGGCGCGCTTCGGCGGTTGCGCTTGCCGCAAGCTTCCGCGCTTGCATTGCCGGCGACCCCACATGCGGCAGATGAATTGATCCGCTTGTGCGATGTGCTGCTTGCACGGCGCGGCGAAGCCTGGGCTGCGACGACCGCGGGTGAAGTGCTCGCCGGCTATCGCATGGCAGACAAGAAGAGCGCAATCGCTTTCTCGCGATCCTTGTCGCAAAGCTACAACGCCGATGCCGAGCGGCTCGACAAAGCGATCGCTGCTTATCAGGTGCAGCACAACGCAGCTTCCATGGCCGAAATTCATGCGGCATCGGAATCGCGCCGCCAGCAGCTCATTCACGAGCTCAATCAGGCGCCCGGCGGCACGCTGATGCTCTTGCGCATGCGCGAGGACGGTCTGCGCAATCGTAAATCGATTGCCGGTTTCGATGCGCTCGATGCCGATTTCCGCGAGGTGCTCAGCTCCTGGTTCAACCGCGGCTTTCTCTCTTTGAAGCGCATCGATTGGACATCGCCCGCCGCCGTGTTGCGCAAGATCATCGAATATGAAGCCGTGCACGAGATCAAAGATTGGGAGGATTTGCGCCGCCGGGTCGAGCCGCCGGACCGGCGCTGCTACGCGTTCTTTCATCCGCAAATCCCCGAGGAGCCGCTGATCTTTGTCGAGGTTGCGCTGACGGGCAGCATCCCCTCCTCGGTTCAGGCTTTACTCGATGAAGCGCGTACGCCGCCGCCCGCCAGCGCGGCCACCACAGCCGTGTTCTATTCGATCTCGAATTGCCAGGAGGGTCTGCGCGGTGTGCCGTTCGGCAGCTTTCTGATCAAGCAAGTCGCGGAGATTTTGAAAGCGGAGCTGCCCGGCGTGAAGACATTCGTCACGCTCTCGCCGATCCCGAGTTTCGCAAGCTGGCTCGAGCACGAGCACAAGGAAGACAGCCCCGATCTCATTCTGGCCACCGGAGCCCCGCCCTCGCCGTGCTCGGCCAGGAGGCTGGCAAGACAACGAGGAATGCGGGAGGCGCTGTCGGCAACCGCCGCGCGGCTCCTTCTGAATGTGCGCGGCAAGGGCCAGCGCCCGCTCAATTCGGTGGCCAGCTTTCATCTCGGCAACGGCGCCGAGCTCGCGCAGATCCATTGGATGGCGGATGTCTCGGCCAAGGGGCTTAAGCAATCCTACGGCCTGATGGTCAACTATCTCTACGACCTGAAGCACATCGAGCAGAACCAAATGGCGCTGGAAACACGCGGCGAGGTGGCCGCATCAAACATCGTGCAGAAGCTTGGGCGCATGGCCCAGCCGGGCCAGCGCCTGCTCGGCTTTCTACGCAATGGCGAGAAGAACGGCGAGCCTCAAGTCGAAGTCTGAGGCCCCTCCTCCAGCTCCGACCAATTCGGCCGCCGCCCTCGCAGCCTTGCAGCCGGCCGAGATCGATCTAAGTGACAACTCCCTCAGCCCGTCTAAGCCCGGGGTTGCCGGCGCTTCGCGCCTCAGGGCGATGGCGGAGAAAGTGAGTAAGCAACATGCGTAACATCATCCAAATCAATGCAGCACGGGCGCTGCACAACGCGTCAGACAACGCGCACGACGCTATAACAGGCGACGCACCGCTCATGGACGCGTATTCGCGCGCGGTGATCGGCGCCGTCGATGCCGTCGGGCCCGCGGTGCTGCAAATCCGCCATGAGGACCCAGCGCGGCGGCACCGGCTCGGGCGTTGTGTTCAGCTCCGACGGTTATGTGCTCACCAACAGCCATGTCGTCGGCAACGCGAGAGCTGATCGCAACCTTCGCAGATGGCCGCTCGATGGGCACAACGCTTGTCGGCAATGACCCGGATACGGATCTTGCGGTCTGCGGCTCGACGGTGAAGCGCCTGCCTTCGCGCGGCTCGGCGATGCCCGCGATTTGCGCGTTGGCCAGCTGGTCATCGCGATCGGCAATCCGTTCGGCTTTCAGGCGACGGTGACGGCCGGTGTCGTCAGCGCGCTCGGCCGCACTTTGCGCGCCCGCACCGGCCGGCGGATCGACAGCATCATTCAGACCGATGCCGCGCTCAACCCGGGTAATTCCGGCGGGCCGCTGGTGACGCTCGCGCGGCGAAGTGATCGGCATCAACACGGCCATCATCGCGGCAGCCCAAGGCATCTGCTTTGCGATCTCGGCCAATACGGTCGAGTTCGTCGCCGCGCGGCTGATCCGCGAGGGCCGCGTGCGCCGTGCCTATATCGGGCTCTCGGGTCAGAACATGATGCTGCCGCGCCGGTTCCGCGCCATCACGGGCTTGAGCAGGAGTGCGGGCGTGCGCGTCGAGGAGACGCTGCCCGATGGCGCGGCGCGCGCAGCAGGCCTGTTAACTGGCGACATCATCGTCGCGTTCGATGGCGAAAGGGTCACGAGCGTCGACGATTTGCACCGGCTGCTGGTTGACGAGCGGGTCGGCCGACCCGCTCCAATCACGGTGCTCCGGCACACCGGCAGGCGGGAGCTGACGATCAGACCGGCCGAGGCGGCACCGAGATCAGATTCATAAAACCACCTGATATCAGTGGCCACTCACCACATTTTTATCTGTTGCGTTGCAACATAGGCCTTGAATCCTGGAAACCCTTCATATACCTGAGCGAGATATATAGCCCCGGCATATACGCACGACCCGGGGGGATTGGGCTTAGGGCATCATGGCCGTCGACGTCAGGACAATCTGTCTGGGTTTGCTCTCGCGCGGGCCGGCCACGGGCTATGAGATCAAGAAGAGCTTTGAAGAGGGGCCGGTCGGCTATTTCATCGAGGCGAGCTTCGGTGCGATCTACCCCGCGCTTGGACGCCTGACCGAGGAGGGCCTTGTTGCGCTCAAGATCGAGCAGCAGGCCGGCAAGCCCGACCGCAAAGTCTATTCGTTGACCGAGAGCGGCTACCAAGCGTTCGAGGAGTCGCTACGTGTCGAGCCCGGGCCCGACCGCTACCGCTCCGATTTTCTGTTCCTGCTTTTGTTCGCCGATCACATCCAAAAGGACCATCTGCAGCATCTGATTGATGAGCGGCTCAAGGACTACCGATGCAAGCTGCAGGCCCTGGAGAAGGCGCCGCCGTTTTCGTCGAGCGGCCTCGAATTCATGCGTGGCCATGGCATCGCGTTCTTCAGGTCCATCATCGAATACATGGAAAACAACCGGCATCTGCTGGAAGCGCCCGCCGAGCGGGCCCCGGCTCATGCTGCTGAATAGGTGAAATGATGCGTCTCAGCCGCAATGTCACAACAGCGCTCATCATTGGAGCCGTGGTGGTCGTTTGGCTTGCGACGGGCAAGCAGGAGTTCGGCTACAAGGCGAGCGCGGCCGATGCAGCGGCCGAGAAGGCCGTTCAAGCGCAGGACGCAAAGAACAAGGACAGCAAAGGTGATAACGGCGAGAAGAAGAGCGATGAGCCCTTCCGCGTTGTTGCGCGCAAGATGACGGCCGTGCCGCATGCTGCGGAGATCGTCATCCATGGGCGCACCCAGGCGATCCGCGCGGTGAGCGTGAAATCAGAAACCTCCGGCATGATCTCCAAGATCGACGTCGATAAGGGCGCCACGGTCAAAGCCGGCGACATCATTTGCGAGCTGCAGCCGGATGCCCGCCAGGCGCAGATGGATCAGGCGCAGGCGGCGATCAAGCAGGCGGAGCTTGAATATCAGGCCTCGAGCAAGCTTGCCGCCAAGGGATATCGCTCGCCCACCGATGTGGCCGCAGCCAAGGCCAAGCTGGATTCGGCAAGAGCCGGCGTGCGCGCGGCGCAGATCGAGCTCGACCGCACCAAGCTGCGCGCACCCTTCGATGGCATTGTCGATGACCGCATGGTCGAAGTCGGCGATTTCGTTCAACCGGGCGGCACTTGCGCGCGCGTTGTCGATCTCGATCCGATCCTCGTCGTCGGCCAGGTCTCCGAGCAGGATGTCGGTCAGCTCAATGTCGGCGAGCCGGGCCATGCCAAGCTCTTGGACGGCAGCGATCACGAAGGCAAAGTGCATTTCGTCGCAAAGAGCGCCGATCAGGCGACGCGCACATTCCGCATAGAGCTCGAAGTGCCCAATCGCCGACAGCGCAGTGCGTGACGGCGAGACCGCCGACATTAGAGTGCCGGTGAAGGCCGTGATGGCGCAGCATGTTTCGCCGGCCATTCTAACGCTTGACGACAAGGGCGTCTTGGGCGTGCGCACGGTCGATGCAACGGATACCGTCAAGTTCTTTCCTGTGAAAGTGATTGCCGATGCGGCAGATGGCGGTGTGTGGGTGTCGGGGCTGCCGACCAGGCGACCGTGATTACGGTCGGCCAGGAATATGTCGGGCCAGGCCAGAAGGTTCTGGTGCAGTATCAGGGCGATGGGGCTAAATCGTGAATGCGATAATTGATTTCGCGATCCATAGGTCGCGCACGATCTTATCGATCATGTTGATGGTGCTCATCGGGGGCATCGCCGCCTATTTCGGCATCCCGAAGGAGTCCGATCCTGATATCGATTTTCCCGTCATCTACATCTCAGTCGCCTATCCCGGCATCTCGCCCGAAGACTCCGAGCGCCTGCTCGTCAAGCCGTTGGAGTTGCGCCTCAAGACCATTCAGGGCCTGAAGGATTACAACGCGACCGCCGCCGAAGGCTTCGCCAATGTCATCCTTCAGTTCGAGCCGAACTTCGATAAAGAAAAGGCGCTGCAGGATGTGCGCGAGCAGGTCGATATCGCCAAGGCCGATCTGCCCAACGACGCCAAGCAGCCCAATATCAGCGAGGCGAACAACTCGGATGACCCGATCGTCACGGTGAACCTCTCTGGCAATGTGCCCGAGCGCACCATGGTGCATATCGCCAAGGACCTCAGAGACAAGATCAAAGTCCGTGCCGTCAGTGCTCGATGCCAATATCAACGGCCTGCGCGACGAGCTGTTGGAAGTGCTGATCGATCCGGTGAAGCTCGCCTCTTATCAAGTGAGCCAGACCGAGCTGTTCAACGCCGTCACGCGCAATAATCAGCTGGTTCCCGCCGGCGATTTAGATACCGGCCATGGCCGCTTCTCGATCAAGGTGCCGGGTCTGTTTGAGGGCCGCGAAGATGTGCTCGGCATTCCGGTAAAGGTCAAGGGCGACACGGTCGTGACGCTCGGCCAGGTCGCCGACATTCGCCGCACCTTCTGGGACCGCACGAGCTTTGCACGCCTCAACGGCAAGCCGGCGATCGCAATCAATGTCACCAAGCGCACCGGCGGCAATATCATCAACACGGTCAAGGCCGTGCGCGAAGTGGTGGCCGATGCTCAGAAGAATTATCCCAGCACGCTCAACATCACTTATTCGGGCGATGCCTCACGCTGGATACATTCACAGCTCGGCACACTCGAATCCGCGCTGATCACCGCCATCATCCTGGTGATGATCGTGGTCGTCGCGTCACTGGGTATAAGAAGCGCGCTGCTTGTCGGCATCACGGTGCCCACAAGCTTCTTCCTCGCCTTTCTGTTCCTCTATGCGTTCGGCTACACCATGAACTTCATGGTGATGTTCGGCCTTCTGCTCGCCGTCGGCATTCTGGTCGATGGCGGCATTATCGTGGTCGAATATGCCGACCGCAAAATGATCGAGGGCGTGAACAAGAAAGACGCCTACGCGCAAGCCGCCAAGCGCATGTTCTGGCCGGTGGTTTCTTCAACCGCGACGGCGATCGCCTGCTTCCTGCCGATGCTGTTCTGGCCGGGCATCCCCGGCAAGTTCATGAGCTATCTGCCGATCACGCTGATCCTCACCCTCTCGTCGTCACTGGTCTCGGCGCTGATCTTCCTGCCCGTCATGGGCTCGATCTTCGGCAAGCCTGGCGCGGAAGACCCCGAAGCGCAAAAGACAATCGAGCTCTCCGAGCACGGCGATCTCAATCAGATTCCCGGCATCACCGGCTGGTATGCGCGAATTTTGCAAAAGCTCGTCCATCAGCCCATCCGCGTGATGGGTGTGACGTTCGCGAGCCTCATCGTGATTGTCGTTGCCTTCGCTCTCTTCAACCGCGGAATTGAGTTCTTCGTGAGCGAGGAGCCGGACTTCATCAATGTGATGGTGCAGGCGCGCGGCAATCTGTCGGTCGAGGAGGCCCAGAAGCTGGTGGTCAGCGTCGAGAAGCGGCTTGACGGCTTACCCGGCATCGACTCGATGAACACGCAGACCGCATCGAGCCGGGGCAACAGCCGCAACACGAGCGATACGATCGGGAATATCGGCCTTGAGCTCAAGGATGCGAAGATCAGACCCAAGGCCGCCGTGATCACCGAGATGATCCGCGAGCGCACCAAAGACATTGCGGGCATTAAGGTCGAGGTCAGGAAGCCGAACAACGGTGTCGGCGGCGGCAAGGACATCCAGATCGAGGTCCGCGGCGAGGAAAACGGCCCGCTGTTCGCGGCGACCAAGCTCATCCGCAAGCATATGGACGCGGACCCCCAGCTGCGTGACATCGACGATTCGCTCCCCCTGCCCGGCATTGAATGGAATTTCGATGTCGACCGTGAAGCAGCAGCGCGCTACGGCGCCGATGTCTCGACCGTTGGCGCGTGGATCCAGCTCGTGACCAACGGCCTTCTGGTCGGCAAATACCGCCCGACCGATGCCGATGACGAGGTGGACATCCGCGTGCGCTTTCCATTCGCCGATCGTGGCCTTCGGCAATTCGACAAGTTGCTGATCCAGACGCCGAACGGGCTGGTGCCGATCACCAATTTCGTCAAGCGCACGCCCGAGCCCTTGGTCGATCAGATCAACCGCGTTGACGGCAAGCGCGTGATCAATGTGCGCGCAAATGTCGGGCCAGGTGTCAACACTTTCGCCAAAACCAAGGAGCTCCAAGCCTGGGTCGCGAAACAGAATCTCGGCAACGTTGCCGTCAAATTCCGCGGCTCGAATGAAGATCAGGCGGAATCCACCAACTTCCTCTTGTGGGCGTTTCTCGCGGCGATGTTCCTGATGGGCATCATCCTGGTCACGCAGTTCAACAGCTTCTATCACTCCGCGCTTATTCTCTCGGCGGTGATCCTTTCGACGATCGGCGTGCTCTTGGGCCTTCTGATATCGGGCCAGACGCTGAGCGTCATCATGACCGGCACCGGTATCGTCGCGCTCGCGGGCGTCGTGGTGAACCACAATATCGTGCTCATCGACACCTATCAGCGATTGCGCGAGCAAGGCCTTGAAGCCTACGAAGCGGTGGTGCGTACCGCCGTGCAACGTTTGCGGCCGGTCTATCTTACTTCGGTCGTGACGATGCTTGGCCTCTTGCCGCTCGCCTTCCAGACTCGACATCAACTTCTTCACGCGCACGATCGAATACGGCAATGCGTCGGCGGGGATGTGGGTGCCGCTGGCAACCGCGGTGAGCTGGGGCCTTGCCTTCTCGAGCATTCTCACGCTCGTGGTCACGCCTTGCCTCCTGGCATTGCCGGCACGCCTCGGCCGCGCCCATGCGATGAAGCCGAAAAAGCCCTCGCGCATCGGCAAGCTCGTGCGTCACATCCTTGGCGAGGATAAGCCGCAAGCAACGCCCGAGCCGCAGCAACCCATGCCCGGCCGCGCCGAAGCCGCCGAGTAGCGCGACATCACGCGGCGGGCAGCGCTCGAACGCCTTATCTGCTGGATCGCCTGCGCTGAATGCGGCGCCAAGCGATGAGGCCATAGCCAATGATCGCGAGCGGCACAAAGATTGGGGTGATCAGGTTGGCCGCCCAATCGGGAATGTAGATGTCCGAAACCCAATAATCGGTGTGCAATAGGCGCCGGGCCCAGCTCTGAAGGATACAAGTGCCGCCATTGAAGGCGAGCAACAGCCCGATAATCGCCGTGTAGATGATGGCTGCCGAAAGCAGGCGTCCCGTGCGCCCGCGCACACCACAGTAGAGGATGTAGAGCACACTCGAGGCGCCCAAAACTGTGATCAGCGTATGAACGCTCTTGAGGATCAGAAACTGCGTATCGGGATTTATTGTCCACGCGGCCATCAGGGCAAATTTGTTATCCCCACAAAGAACAGCCGGCTCGGTCGAAGCGCGAGGCGCTATGCACGCCTGACCGAGCCGCCCCGAATTCTAGCTCTTGAACAGCGTGACGCTCGATACCATCTAAGCGCTTAACTGGCGGATTGCGTCGCGAAGGGCGCTTCCGCCACACGTGTTTTTGGAGTGGCGCGTCAGAAGTCCCATGTTTTACTCGTCATGGCCGGGTTCTTGAATTCCCGGCGGTCGCAAGTCAAAATGCTTAACTCACAGCTTCCGTTCTTCGCCTGCGGGCTTCGGCGGCGGCATGCGGCTCGGGCGCTGCTTCGATTTGTTCGAGGCGATGCGCAACCTCGTCGAGCTCGCGCTGGCGATTCCAGAGATTGGCGTAAAGGCCACCAGCTTCAGAAGCTCAACATGCGTGCCGCTGCTCGACAATGCGTCCATCATCCATGACGAGAATGCGATCCGCATTGACGATGGTCGAAAGCCGGTGCGCGATGACGAGGCTGGTGCGCCCGCGCATTGCGGCATCGAGCGCCGACTGAATTGCCATCTCGGTATGTGTGTCGAGCGCTGAAGTCGCCTCGTCGAGAATGAGGATCGGCGGGCCTTTGAGCACAGTGCGCGCGATGGCAACGCGTTGCTTCTCACCGCCGGAGATTTTGAGGCCGCGCTCGCCGACATCGGTGTCATAACCCTTGGGCTGGCGCGTGATGAAATCATTGATCTGCGCGACCTTGCGCCGGCGTTCTCGATCTCCTCCTGGCTCGCGCCGGGCCGGCCATAGGCGATGTTGTAGCGGATGGTGTCGTTGAAGAGCACGGTGTCCTGCGGAACGATACCGATCTGCATTGCGCAACGAAGACTTTGCGTGACGTCGCGCAGATCTTGCCCGTCGATCAGGATGCGCCCGCCGGTGACGTCGTAGAAACGGATAAAGAAGACGCGCGAGCGTCGACTTGCCGGCGCCGGAGGGCCCGACCACCGCAACGGTCTGGCCTGGCGCGATCTTGAACGAGACATCCTTGAGGATCGGCCGCTCGGGATCGTAAGCGAAGGCCACATGATCGAACACGATCTCGCCGTGATCGACCTTGATCGGCTGGCGCGTCCGGCTTGTCGGGATCTCGATCGGAATGTCGCGCAAGGCGAACATGCGCTCCATGTCGGCGAGCGATTGCGTCACCTGGCGATACATGAAGCCGACCTGATTGAGCGGCTGCTGGAGCTGATTGAGGAACAGCATGACGGCCGTAAATTCGCCAACGGTAATCACCGCTCTTCAAGGCGCCGAACTCCGACATGATCATCAGCGCACCGAGCCCGATCGACAAGATGACCGCCTGGCCGAAGTTGAGGAAGGCGAGCGTCGCGGTCGATTTCTGCACGGCGTTGGCATAGTTCTGCGCCGCCACGCCGAAGCGGTCCGCCTCCCATCTCTCGTTATTGAAGTATTTGACGGTCTCGAAATTGATCAAGCTGTCGATCGACTTGTTGCCGGCCTCCGCATCGCGGCGAACGGCTTCGCGATAGAACTTGTTGCGCCACTGCGTGACCCGGACCGAGAAGACCACATAGATCGACCATCATTCCGACGATCACGGCGGTGTAAAGCCAGCCATATTTGTATGGTGAACCAGGTGCACAGAATCGCGATCTGAATGAAGGTCGGCACGATGATGAAGAGCAGGAAACGCAAAAACTCTTCGATCGCATTGGTGCCGCGCGTGACGAGGCGCGCAAGGCCGCCGGTCTGCCGGCTGAGGTGATAGCGCAGCGACAGCTGATGCAGATGCTCGAAGGTCTCGACCGCGATCGCGCGCTGCGCATTCTGGCCGACCTTGACGAAAACCGCATCACGCAAGCCCTGGATCGACAGGCTAAGAAAGCGCGCGACATTATAGGCGACGACCCAAGCGGTAACGATGAGCACCGCGCTCCGCGAGCGGTGTGCTTGGCACCTTGGTCAGCATGTCGACGGCTTTGCCGAACACGATCGGCTGCGCCATGATGATGAATTGGCCATCAACCAGCGCCGTGAACGCGACGACAACCCGGAACTTGAGATCGAGCCGGCCAGGCAGCCAGAGATATTTCGCCAGATGCTTGATCGTCCACCAAGCCGCGATTGGGCTTCGGCATTTGGTCCGTATCGACCTCTTCGTCGATCGGCGGAACCTCTCCGCCCCTCGGATGCCGGGCCATTATGTCTCCTTGGGCCCAATCAATGCTCCGGCAGCTGGGCCGGCGACTCACCGTGCACTGAGCTCATTATTCTGCGAACGCCTCAGCTTGTTCGAATATCTGGCCCGGATAAACAAGTGACGGATCACGCGGCCGGGCGCGATTTGCCCCATAAATTACGGCGTAATGAGTGCCGGTTCCAGCAAGCCGCCTGGCAATCTGCCAGGCCGAATTGTCGTAATGGGATGCCAAGTTCGCCTTGCCGAGCAGTTCCTTAGCGGCGGCTTCGGGGTCAACGCGCTCAAACGGAACCTCGATCCGGGCCGCAACCCCGCCCTTAGGGTCAAGCTCATCCACCCTCAGGGTATAGGCGCCGCGGGCAACGCCTGTGGGCACCAAGGACCAGCCGCCGCGCAGACCGGCATGGGCAAAGCCGGACGGGGCGTTATCGAGATAGAGCCGCACGCCCGACTTCGGCGCGGCATGGCCGGACACCAGCATCGTGCCATCGGGCTCGTAGTCGATGGCATCGACGCGAAGCACCGGGGGCGCCTCGCCAGGGCGCTGCAGGACACGGGTCGGATGGCCCGGCCGCTCAAGCACCAAGAGGGGCTGGCCGTTACGCCTCGTGGCAATGATGCGCTCATCGGAGGCCCGCACCGGGCCGTCCCCGCTTTGCGATTGGGCGCTGATCTCCTGCGTCGAGCCGCCGAGCTGGCGGGTGAGCAGGATGACCCATTCGCCACGGTCGTTGGCCGTCCCAGTGCCGCTTTGCGCCTTGCCGGTAAAGAGGGTGACCTTGGCGCCGGGTGCAGCATGGCCGGAGAGGACGGCGCGGTTCGCCGCATCGATCCGGGCGATGTCGAAGCTGGGCATGGCATCCGCGCCGGTGGTGCCCGATGCGGGCTCCATTATGTCTTGCGAAACCGAGCCTACGCTAGGCTGATTCCGGCTGCCGATCGCCATCAGATACCAACCGGCAAGGGCGGCCGGCAGGATTACGAGACCAGCAATGAGCTTGCGCCCCTGCACCATCATCTCCCCTTGAGACGGACGACGAACTAGACCACATGTGGGGGCCATCGTCAGTCGGCAGTCTAATTGGGACCACCGAGGTTAAGGAATGAGAAAGCTATCGGGGGTCTGCGTCTATTGTGGCTCGCGCGAGGGTAATGACCCGCATTCGTGCGCGAGGCCGAGGCGCTGGGCGCGGCGCTCGCCCAAGCGAAGATCAGGCTCATCTATGGCGGCGCCAGCATCGGCATGATGGGCACGATCGCGCGCGCCGTTCTCGCGGGCGGCGGCCAGGTGACCGGCATCATCCCGAAATTTCTGACCATGATGGAAACGCCGCTCGAAGGCATCACCGAGCGGTGCTGACCGAAGATATGCATCAGCGCAAGCAGATCATGTTCAACCGCTCGGACGCCTTTGTGGTCATGCCCGGCGGCATCGGCACGCTGGATGAGGTGATGGAGATGCTGACCTGGCGCCAGCTGCACCGGCATCGCAAGCCGATCGTGTTCCTCAACAGCAAGGGCTATTGGGATTCACTGCTCGCGCTGATGGACCATATTGTCGATACGAATTTCGCGCACGAGAATCTGCGCACTTATTACAGCGTGGTCATGTCGGCTGCAGATGTGTTGCCGGCGATCGAGCGCGCTTATGCGATGACGCCGGCCGAATAGCGAACTAGCGCGGCACGGGCGCGTTGTCGCGCAGCAATTTATAGATGATGGAATCGCGCAAGGCTTCGAACGAAGCCTCGATGATGTTTTCCGAAACGCCGACCGTGAACCAGCGCACGCCAGCACCATCGCGGCTTTCAACAAGAGCGCGCGTGATGGCGCTTGTGCCTGTGGTAAGAATACGGACCTTGAAATCGACGAGCTGGAGATCGGCCAGATACTTATCGAGCGCGCCGAGATCCTTGCGCAGTGCCCGATCCAGCGAATCGACCGGGCCCTGGCCTTCGGCGGTGTTGATCATGGTCTCGCCGCCGATGCGCAGCTTGACCGTCGCTTCCGAAACCGCGTGCAGCGCACCGGTCGCGTCATGCTTCTGCTCGACCGAGACACGGAAGGAATTGACGGTGAAAAACTCCGGCACATTGCCGAGCATGCGCCGTGCGAGCAGCTCAAAGCTGGCTTCGGCACCATCGTAGGAATAGCCGAGGAATTCGCGCTGCTTCACTTCCTCGAGCAGGCGCGCAAGCTTGGGGTCGTCTTCACGGAAAGCGATGCCGGCTTCGTGCAAACGCGCAACGACATTAGAGCGGCCGGCTTGGTCGGAAACCAGAATGCGCCGCCTGTTGCCGACCGTCTCGGGCGGCACATGCTCATAAGTACGTGGATCCTTTTGCACAGCAGAGACATGCAGCCCGCCCTTATGCGCAAACGCGGATTTGCCGACATAAGGCGCGTGGCGATTGGGCGACCTATTCAGAATCTCGTCAAGCAAATGCGAGACACGCGCGATCGTCTTCAGCTTGCCGTGCGAGATGCCGGTGTCGAACCGGTCGGCATAGCCGGGCTTTAGGAGCAAAGTTGGAATGAGCGAGATGAGATTGGCATTGCCGCAGCGCTCGCCGAGGCCGTTGAGCGTGCCTTGGATTTGACGCACACCGCCGCGCACTGCCGCGAGGCTGATGGCAACCGCTTGCTCGGTGTCGTTATGCGCATGAATGCCAAGCTTGCTGCCCGGCACGGTCTTGGTCACCTCGCGAACGATGCGCTCAACCTCTTCCGGCATCGAGCCGCCATTGGTGTCGCACAAGACGATCCAGCGCGCACCGGCATCATGCGCGGCCCTGATGCATTCAAGCGCGTATTCCGGATTGGCTTTGTAGCCGTCGAAGAAATGCTCGGCGTCGAACAGCGCTTCTTTGCCGTGATGAACGATCGATGTGATCGATTCATGGATCGAGATGACATTTTCCGAGCGTTCGACGCCGAGCGCGACATCGACGTGAAAATCCCAGGCCTTGCCGACAAGGCAACACGCATCGCTGTGCGCGCCAAGGATCGCGGCAATGCCGGGATCGTTGGCGACCGAACGGCCGACGCGCTTTGTCATACCGAACGCGGTGAACTTGGCATGCTTGAGACCGGGCTTTTCGGCGAAGAAAGCGGTATCGGTCGGGTTCGCGCCGGGCCAGCCGCCTTCGATGTAATCAATGCCAAGCTCATCGAGCGCGGCGGCAATCGCGCGCTTGTCTTCGACAGAGAAGTCGACGCCAGATGTTTGCGCGCCATCGCGCAATGTCGTGTCGAAGAGAGTAAGCCGCTCTTTACTCATGACACGACTCCTGACCCTCAAATCCCCTCTCCCCTTGCGGGAGAGGGTGGCTGAAGTCGCCCGCGACTTCAGCCGGGTGAGGGGTTGAATCAAGACTCGTCGCCCACCCTCACCCGGATTGCCGACGGCGCTAAAGCGCCGGGCAATCCGGCCTCTCCCATCAAGGGAGAGGCGATATGTTGGAGCGCGCTCATCTCTTAGGCTCCCAGGTCGTCACGATCTCGCCTGTCTTGGGATCCTTTGAGTCCTTCAACTGAATACCCATCGCATCAAGCTCCGCGCGAATCTCGTCGGCCTTCTTAAAGTCCTTCGCCTTCCGCGCAGCGCTGCGTGCATCTATCAAACGGTTGACCTTCTCTTCTTCCCCGGTTGCCAGCACTCTTTTTTTGACTGCGTCCTTGCCTGTGAACCCTAACGCTCGAAGCGAAGGGGCCATATCATGAAAGTTGCCCTCACTGTGTAACGCATGCAGTGCGTTAATCACCTTCGGAGTGTTCAGATCGTCGCTGAGCGCATCGAGCACTGATGATGCAAACCATTCTTCCGACCCGGCGAAGAACTCATCGGGATTGGCGTACCAAGACCTGAGCGTTCCTTCGGACTCTATGAAGGCTGCGCAGCGTCCAGTCGATTGGTTGGCGATAGTGTGTCCTCAGCATGTTGAGGCGCAGAACTTCGCCGGGCCAGTCCTTCAGCAATTCATGGATGGTGACGAAGTTGCCGAGGGACTTCGACATCTTCTCGCCCTCGACCTGCAGAAAGCCGTTATGCATCCAATAGCGCGCGAAGGGGTGGCCATGATGCGCTCCCTCGGATTGCGCGATCTCGTTTTCATGGTGCGGGAACACGAGATCGATGCCGCCGCCATGAATGTCGAACGTCTCGCCGAGCAGCGCCTCGCTCATCGCCGAGCATTCGATATGCCAACCCGGGCGGCCGCGACCCCAGCGGCGACTCCCAGCCCGGCGTCGTCGCGCATCCGATGGCTTCCACAGCACGAAATCCATCGGGCCGCGCTTATAAGGCGCGACATCGACGCGCGCGCCGGCGATCATCTCGTCAAGCGAGCGATTGGCGAGCTTGCCGTAATCGGACTTGGACGAGACATCGAATAGAGCACGTGACCTTGCGCGACATAGGCATGGCCGGAGCTGCGATCAGCTGCTCGATCATCGCGATCATCTGCGGCGATGTGCTCGGTCGCGCGCGGCTCGTGCGTCGGCGGCAAGAGCCGAGCGCGGCGACGTCCTCGTCGATATTGCGTATAGGTGCGCTGCGGTCAGCTCGCGCACGACTCGATGATCGGCACGTTTCGCTCGCCTTGCAGCTCATGCGCGCGCGCGATGATCTTGTCGTCGATGTCGGTGACGTTGCGCACATAGGTGACGTGGTCCGGCCCGTAGATGTGACGCAGCAGGCGGAACAGAACATCGAACACGATCACCGGGCCGCGCATTGCCGATATGCGCATAGTCGTAGACCGTCGGGCCGCAGACATACATGCGCACATTGGTGGGATCGAGAGGCGTGAACACCTCTTTCTTGCGCGTCAGCGTGTTGTAAAGCTTCAGTTCCATTTCCTCATTCCGCTCAGCAGTCATCCTGTCGACAAGCTCAGGATGACGACGCAATCTCCTATGACCCGTCATGCGGGAGCTGTCGAACCATGAAGAATACGCAACAGCGACAACCCGCGCCGGCCGCATCATTTCATTCTAGAGAGAATAAAGAACGAGAGGTGCGGCCCTGCGCTGTCTCAGCGCCCACAAATAATGATCGCGCAAATCCGGCAGATCATGGCCACAACTCACTCTCCTCAATCGCCTTTTCGCCGCGCAAGAGCCTGTCGGCCCGCTCGCGGCCGATAAGAGGTAGCAGAGATTTCATTTCCGGTCCATGACCAAGGCCGGTTAACGCGGCCCGTAACGGGCGCGAACAGCTCCTTGCCCTTGCGGCCCGTCTCGGCCTTGACCGCCGCGGTCAAGGCCGCCCAGCTGGTCTCGTCCCAAGGCTCCGGCGGCAACAGCGCCGCCGCGCGCGCGGTAAACGGCGGGTCCGAGCAGCGCGCCTTCGAACGGGCCCTGGACGACGTGCCACCAGCGCGCCGCATCGCCCAGCCGTTCGAGATTGCCGCGCACGGCAGCCAGAAAGCCTCGCCGCCGCCGACGCCGAGCGCCGCCAGCCGGTCTTTGACCGGCTCATAGGGCAGCGCGTGGAGAATGCGCGCATTCAACGCTCAAGCTCGGCCTCGTCGAAGCGCGCCGGCGCCCGGCCGATCTTATCGAGCGAGAAGCCTTCGACCAGCCGTCGAGATCGGTCACCGGCTCGACCGGATCGCTGGTGCCGAGCCGCGCCAGCAGGCTCAAGAGCGCCATCGGCTCGATGCCCTTCTCGCGCAAGCTCGGCAACCGACAGCGATTCGAAGCGCTTGGAAAGCTTGCCGCCCTCGGCATCGACCAGCAGAGCGAAATGCGCGAACTGCGGCAGCTTGCGCCGAGCGCCTCGAAGATCTCGATCTGCGTGCCGGTGTTGGCGACGTGATCCTCGCCGCGGATCACATGCGTGATGCCGAATTCGATGTCGTCGACGATGCTCGGCAGCGTGTAGAGAAAGCTGCCATCCTCGCGGATCAACACCGGATCGGACTGGCTCGCCGTGTCGATATCGACCTCGCCTCGGATGAGATCGCGGAACACGACATGGCGGTTGTCGAGGCGGAAGCGCCAATGCGGCCGCCGCCCCTCGCCTTCCAGATGCGCGCGATCAAGATCCGAAAGCTTCAGCGCCGCGCGATCGTAAACCGGCGGCAGGCCGCGCGCGCGCTGAATGCGCCGCTTGCGCTCAAGCTCTTCTTCGGTCTCGTAGGCAGGATAAAGCCGGCCCGCGGCTTTCAGCTTGTTCGCTGCGGCGTTCATAAGCTGCGATGCGCTCCGACTGGCGCGCGAAGATATCGTAGGCAAGGCCAAGCCAAGCGAAATCCTCAATGATGCCTTGGGCGAATGCTTCGGTCGAACGCTCGGTGTCGGTATCGTCGAGGCGCAGCATGAATTTGCCGCCCAGCTGGCGCGCGAACATCCAATTGAACAGCGCATTGCGGATATTGCCGACATGCAGGCGGCCCGTGGGCGATGGTGCTGAACGGACAATGACGCTCATCGCTCGTCTCTGAAGCCGTTGGTGATCGGATAGCGCCGGTCGCGGCCGAAATTCTTCGAGGTCAGCTTCACGCCCGGCGGCGCCTGGCGGCGCTTGTATTCCGCGATATAGAGAAGCCGCTCAACGCGCCTGACAATCGCCGCATCATGACCGCGCGCGACGATATCGCCGACCGCCATCTCACGCTCGACCAGGCATTCGAGAATGTCGTCCAGCACATCGTAAGGCGGCAATGAATCCTGGTCCGTCTGATTGGCGCGGAGCTCCGCCGTCGGCGGCTTTGTAATGATGCGCTCGGGGATCACCGGGCCGGCCGGGCCCAAGCGCGCCGCGCGGATGATTGGCATTGCGCCAGTGCGAAACCTCGAACACTTCGGTCTTGTAGAGATCCTTCAGCGGGTTGAAGCCGCCGCACATGTCGCCGTAAAGCGTTGCGTAGCCGACAGACATCTCGGACTTGTTGCCGGTCGTGACCACCATGTCGCCGAACTTGTTGGAGATCGCCATCAAAGTCACGCCACGAATGCGCGACTGGATGTTCTCCTCGGTGGTATCGGCGTTGCGGCCGGAGAACTGGTCCTTCAGCATCTCGGTGAACGCGCCAACTGCCGGCTCGATACCGATATCGCCGAGCTTGACGCCAAGCGCTTTTGCGCATGCCGCGGCATCTTCCAGGCTGTCCTTGCTGGTGTAGCGCGAGGGCAGCATAAAGCAGCGCACGGCTTGCGCACCCAGCGCATCGGTGGCGATTGCCGCGGTAAGCGCGGAATTGATCCCGCCTGAAAGGCCGATGATGACGCCGGGAAAGCGGTTCTTGCGTACATAATCGCTCAGGCCCAGCATCATCGCACGATAGATGCTTTCCTGCTTTCCCGGCGTTGGGGCGTGTTCACTTGGTGCGCAGCGCCACTTGCCGGCTTCCTTCTTCCACTCGGTGATCGTGATCGCCTCTTCAAAGGCGGGCATCTGCACGGCGATCTCATCATTGGAATTCATCACGAAGGACTGGCCGTCGAACACCAGCTCGTCCTGCCCGCCCAGCTGATTGAGATAGACAATCGGCAGATTGTTTTCCCAGACGCGCGCTTTCGCGTGGGTGAAACGCACATCGCGTTTGTTGATGTCGAACGGCGAGCCATTGGGCACCAGCAAGACCTTCGCGCCCTGCCTGCCGCAGATTGTGGCAGACCGTGCCGAACCAGATATCTTCGCAAATCGGCACGCCGACCTCGACGCCTCGGATCATGATCGGATCCGGCAGCGGCCCGGGCGAGAAGACGCGTATCTCATCGAAGACGCCGTAATTCGGCAGCTCGTATTTGAAGCGCCGCGCCTTGATTGCGCCGCCGTCAAGATAGGCGACGGCGTTGTAGAGCTTACCTTCCTCCGCCCACGGAAGACCGAGAAGCACGCCGGGCCCGCCATCCTTGGTCTCGGCGGCGAGCTCGCTCGCGATCAGCCTCGCGCCGGCGACGAAGGCAGGCTTGAGCACCAGGTCCTCGGGCGGATAGCCGGCGAGGAACAGCTCGCTCAGCAAGACGAGGTCGGCGCCGGCTTTGGCGGCTTCGGCGCGCGCAGCACGCACAAGGCGGGCGTTGCCGGTGAGGTCGCCCACCGTCGGGTTCAGCTGCGCAAGCGCTATTTTGAGCCTGTCGGTCATGGAGCCGTTTTTGAGCACGGCCCCATGAGACGCGCAAGGCGCGGGGTTATTCCCGCACCGTCAGCTGTCCTTACGAGCCCGGCGCATTGGTTACATAAGGCTGCCAGAATTGCTGTCCATCCGGCTCCTGCCAGGCGCCCTCGAACCAGCCGATCGAATCCATCAGCAGCTGATCGGTCATGCCGACGGTCGTGACCCAGAACTCCAAATGCAGATTGCCGGAATCATCGACCGATGCCTCCGGAATCTTGGTGTTCAGGTTCCACTGATTGACCGCCTGGAGCGTCGGCTTCACATTCGCAAAGGTGCGAAAGATCTGAATCTCATAGCAGGTGCCGTTCTCATTGGGCGGGCACTGCGTCAGTTGGACAATCGGGCCACCATCAAGGCGCAGATAGCCGTCCTGGACTTCCGTTGCCGTCTTGCCGGCCGCTGTAAAGATCGACTTGAGCTGCGCCATTGTGAGGCCGTTATAGACAGTGGCATCGGCTTGCGTGCCCGCCACGAGCCCCAAGGTCACCAGGCCGGCAGCTAGCCAGCCCTGCTTCAAAACACTCATCAAAGACCCCCTCCACACGCCAGGCGCGGCAATTCGCGCCGGGCCTGCTTATGGTTAAGGGTGCCTCATTGCGGGCTTCGGTACAAGCTGCCGCGGGGTGAAGTTGGCGTCGATTTTGGCTTAGGCCGCCTCGCGGCACTCGGCGACTTCGAGAATCTCGAGCGCCGTTGCCAGTGCCCGGCGCGCCGCTTGGCCGTTGACCAGCGGCTCATGGCCGCCGCGCACGGCGCGCACAAATTCGGCCACCGCAAAACCGAGAGGATCGCCGGTGATCGCGCGTTGGGTCGCATCACCCGCACCGAGCGGTGTAAGCGCGGCAGGCGTGGTATTGATCATGGTGCGCTTGACGAAGTCGATTTCGACATAGCCGTCGTCATAGTCGACTCGCATCATTCGCTCACGTTTGTCGGATATGCGGCTCGCAAACAAATGCGCTTTACAGCCGCCAGTGAACAACAGGTCGGCCGCAACCTCATCCGCATCAGCGCCATGCAGGCGCGTGCCGGCCGCAACCGCCTTGAGCGCCGGGCCGTCAACGAGCTGATGGCAGAGGTCGAGATCATGGATCATGAGATCAATAACGACGCCGACATCGGTGCAGCGCCCCGTCCAGGGACCCGCCCGCCGCGACGTGATCGCCTTGGGCGTCTTGCCACGTGACAGGAGCCCGGTTGCGGTAATCACGAACCGCTCTTGGTGGCCGACCTGCAATGTGACGCCACGCACACGCGCACGCTCGATCAGGTCATCGGCTTCATCGAGTGTCAGCGCCAGCGGCTTCTCGACCAAGACATGCACGCCCGCATCGATCAGCGTGCGCGCGACCTTGTAGTGCGTCGTTGCCGGCGTTGCGATGGTGGCGATGTCGACGCGCTTTGCCAGCTCGGCAACACTCGTTACGGCTTTCGTGCCCTGACGCGCGAAGTGATGCGCCGTCTTCTCGGCCGCTTCTTTCGAAAGGTCGAAGATTGCAGCAAGCTCAACACGCGGGAGCGCTGCATATTTTTGGGCGTGGTAGCCACCGAACACGCCGGCACCAACTACGCCCGCCTTCAAACGACGCTCAAACAATCGGTTCCCCGTCTCGCGATGGGCCTTGACCCCAACCACCGACTTAAACGTCGACCCTGCAACAAAGAAGCAATCGGTCCGCCTACGGACAACACAAGATTTGTTTCACGCCTGTAATATGGGAAATAGAATTTCACCACAAAATTGAGCGAAAAGCGCGAAGCCCGCTGGTTGTTAAGCTCTGTTAAACCAATCGATTTGCGCGAATCAGAGTTGCAGAGGCGTTCGCCTACTTCTTTTTCCGGTGGCGGCGATTGCGCGAGCGGTGCCGCGGCTTGGCCTTGGCCGGCTGTTTCACCACGATACCGACGGCCTTGGTATAGACCGTGACATCTCCGCCATACTGTGCCGGGTCCGTCATGAGATCGGCAAACAGGGATTTGATCTTGTCCTTGGTTATGGCGCCGGCAAGGCGCACGTCGCTTCGGTCGCTGGGGTCACGCGACAAATCGTTGCGGGTCAGCGCCTGGGCGAAGGCCATTTGCTGATCGTGGTCCCTGCCGCCATCGAACAGGGCGAAAGTGAGCTTGTCGGCCTCTGCCTTAAGGCCAATGTACTCGGCCTTGGTGCTGTCGCCATCCGGTTCACTCGTGGTGAGCAAATAGGCCCCGCCACCGAGATCAACCATGCCGAAATCCGCCGTATCATTGTTGACGTCGATGCGGCCGTCCGCGAATAGCGGCGTTGCGCGGTCAAGACCGCTGCTGACCGGCTTAATCTCCACGTAAGACACTTCCGAGGTCCTGTCGGTGCCCTCGACCGGGACCGAGCGCCAGACGCCAGCCAGAGCTTCCGGTTGGGCGAAGTCGCTGGCGTCGAAGTAATTGCCCCGCGTGGTGATCAGGCACGCGCTGAGCAGCAGCGGCGAAAGAAGCATGGCCCCGCGCGCCGCCCATTTGGCAAAGCGTGCCAAGCGTGACGAAATTAACGACGACAACGAAGCCATAGCCGGCAATAACGCCGAAACAGTATCAACGCAATTAACAGCGCCGCGATGTTCGCATCACGCAGGACGGGTTACCCAATCGTTATTCCGCCGCCCAGGCGCCTTTGCGCAAGTCGCGCCGCTCGGCACGCAGGCCTTCAGCCATCAGGAAAGCAAGCTCCAGCGCTTGGGTCGCGTTAAGGCGCGGATCGCAATGCGTGTGATAACGCGCCTGAAGATCACTTTCGGTGATCGCCTGCATGCCGCCGAGACATTCGGTAACGTCCTGGCCGGTCATCTCGAAATGAACGCCGCCGGCATGCGTGCCCTCAGCTCTGTGCACGGCAAAGAAGCTCTTTACCTCGGCGAGGATCGCATCGAGAGGCCTCGTCTTATAGCCGTTCGCGGCTTTGACCGTGTTGCCATGCATCGGATCGCATGACCAAACAACCTCGCGGCCTTCACGTTTCACGGCACGCAGGAGCTTGGGCAAGCCTTGCTCGACCTTCCCAGCGCCGAAGCGCGCAATCAAAGTGAGGCGGCCGGGCTCGTTGTCCGGATTGAGTATATCGATGAGCTTCAAGAGGCTATCAGGCTCCAGGCTCGGGCCGCACTTCAAGCCGAGCGGGTTCTTGACGCCGCGGCAGAACTCGACATGCGCGCCTTCCGGCTGGCGCGTTCTGTCGCCGATCCAGATCATATGGGCGGAGGTGTCGTAGAAATCGCCGCTGGTCGAATCGACCCGCGTCATCGCCTGCTCATAGGCAAGCAAGAGCGCCTCGTGGCTGGTGAAGATATCGGTCGAGCGCAATTGCGGAACGGTTTCCGATGAGATGCCGCACGCTTCCATGAAGGCGAGCGTGTCGGAGATGCGATCCGCCAATTCCTGATAGCGCGCATTCTCCGGGCCGGCGAGTGTATCGAGCGTCCACTTATGGACGTTATGCAGATCGGCATAGCCGCCGTGTGTGAAGGCGCGCATCAGATTGAGCGTCGCAGCGGATTGGCTGTAGGCGCGCAGCAAACGGCGCGGATCGGGCACGCGCGCATCGGCCGAAAACTCGATGCCGTTGACGATGTCGCCGCGATAGCTCGGCAGCGTCACCTCACCTTTGGTCTCGGTCGGCTCGGAGCGCGGCTTAGCGAACTGCCCGGCCATGCGCGCCACTTTCACCACCGGCATGGACGCGCCGTAGGTGAGCACGACCGCCATCTGAAGAAACACCCGCAGCGTGTCGCGGATATTGTTGGCCGAAAGCTCGGCGAAGCTTTCCGCGCAGTCGCCGCCCTGGAGCAGGAAAGCTTTGCCCTTCGCCACCTCGGCGAGCTGTGCCTTCAGGGTGCGGGCCTCACCGGCGAAGATCAGTGGCGGCGAGTTTGACAGCTCGTTCTCGACGGCAGCCAGCGCCGCGGCGTCCGGATAGTCCGGCACCTGCAGGATCGGGCGTTCGCGCCAGCTTTGAGGGCTCCAGCTCTTATTCAGCACTTTGGTCTAAGCCTTTGTATCTTCTCATCTACCGGCAATATTCGAATTGCGCGTTTTGGGCCATTCCCCTTGGCTGCCCAAGACTACACCTTTCGCTGGCGGCTGTGGATAAAGCGTTATTCGTGCTGAAGCAATCCAGCCTTGCTTCTCCGGCCCATCTCGAAGATTGGACTCGGGGCGAGGCATTCAAGGCCCAGATCTCAACTCAATTGAGCGGGCCGCGGTCAGCCGCAGCACGATAGACTCGGCTGATGGCGTCGACCACGGCGTCGGGCTGTTCGAGCGGGATCATGTGGTTGCTCTTCTCGGCGACGACGAGGCGGCTATTGGAAGAGAGCTTCACGAGGCGTTCTTGCCCTTCCCTCCATCCGTTTTCGAGCGCGGCATACGCCGGAGGAAACGGGATGCCGTGTGTAAGCGCAATGATCGGTTTATCGCCCAGGCTGCCCGGCGGCAGGGGAATGCGTATCTCTTCCGGGGCGGCCGGAATGGAGCCGAAATCGTCGGCAATCGTCGCATAAAGGCTTGGCCTTGCTGTCAGCGCTTTGAGCGCGGTCATGTCCTTGGGTGACAAGCCGGCAATCGGATCGCCGAACATGAAATTCCTGAGACGCAGAATGCCGAAGCGCGCGGCGAGGCCAAAGGTGCCAAAGACGGCGCGTATACCACCCACCGACTTCAGGTAACCCTTGTTGAACACGACGGGCTCGTCCGGCGCATCAATGAACGCAATGCCGGCAACTTCGTCCGGATAGCGGCGCACATACTGGCTGATGATGAGCCCGCCATAAGACAGTGGCGCAAAGACATAAGGGCCCGGCACACCGGCGCGTTTGAGCACAGCATGCAAGTCTTCAGTGCGTTCCAAGATGCTGCGCGGCCGGCCAAGCCAGGGGCTCCAGAGGTAGCCTGACCGGTCATACGTGCAGACGCGCGCGTATTTCGCGAGCTCTGCCGTGATCGGCCACCAGAGCATCGATGGGCTCGCCGCACCCTGCTCGATGACGATTGTAGGGCCGGGCGCATCGCCTTCGCATCTGATGTGAAGCTGGTGGCCGCCGACATCGACCATCTTGCCGGGCGGCGGATAACGGCGGACATCGCGCCACTCGCAGAAGCGCTCGAACACAAAGCCGCAGACGAGCAACAGCGCGATCAGCGCGCTCGCACCTAAAAGAATTGCCTTCGGCATCACCGCCCCTTTCAAATAATACATTATTGTATAATATACATATTTGTATAAAATACAAGGAGCATCGATTTGCGGCTGACGGAGGTGTGCTTTGCTAGCGAAAAAGCCTTCGGCGCGAGGCAAGCCAAAGGGCGATAAACGCCAGCGCACGCGTGCCGCGCTCATCGATGCGGCCGCCGCGCTCATTGGCGAAAATGGCTATGAAGCGGTGTCGCTTGAGGCGGTTGCGGAGCGCGCCGGCATGTCGCGCGGCGCCATCTACAGCAATTTCAAGAACCGTGAAGACCTGCTGCTCGCCGTGGTCGAGACCCGCTGGAAGCCGGCTGCCCCACCCTTCAAGCCCGGCGCCAGCTTCAAACAGCAAATGCGCTTTGTCGGCGAAGCGATCGTCGCCGTGCTTCCCGCCCGCCAGCGATCGGCGGTCGGCGCTGCTTCGTTTCAGGTCTACGCTCTTACCCACGAGAAGATGCGCAAGCGCATCGTCAAAGCCAATGCCGAGATCTATCGCGAATTTGCCAAGAACATCGCCGAAATCATTCCACCGCGCGATTTGCCAATGCCGCCTGAACAATTCATCCGCGTGCTTCACGCGCTAACGGATGGCCTGACCATGCTGCGCTTCCTCACCCCCGAGCTGATCAGCGATGAAGACATCATCGCCGCCTTCGAAGCGCTGGCTTGATTACTCCTTCGGCGGGACCCATTTCTCGCGCATGGTGACAAGCTCTTCCGCCGCGGTCGGATGCACCGCCACCGTAGCATCGAAATCGGCCTTGGTTGCACGCATCTTCACCGCGATGCCGACGCACTGGATCATCTCGGGCGCATCAACGCCGATAATATGGCAGCCGAGCACGCGGTCTGTCTTGGGATCCACGATCAGTTTCATCACCGTGCGCTCATCACGGCCGGAAAGCGTGTATTTCATCGGCTGGAAGCTCGATTTGTAGATATCGACCTCGCCGAATTCCTTGCGCGCCTGCTCTTCGGTGAGGCCCACCGTGCCGATCGGCGGATTGGAGAAGACCGCGGTCGCCACATCGCTATGATCGGCCTTCACATCCTTCTTGCCGAACATGGTGTCGGCAAAAGCATGGCCTTCGCGAATCGCGACAGGCGTTAGATTTATCCGGTCGGTCACATCGCCGACGGCATAGATGTTGTCGACATTGGTGCTTGGAATAATCATCGACCTTGCACCTCGCCCTTCGGCCCGAGCGCAACGCCCGCAGCTTCAAGGCCGAGGCCCTTGGTGTTCGGCCAGCGCCCGGTGGCATACATCACAAGATCGGTCTCGATGTGATCACCGTCCTTGAAAATGACATCAAACGCATCTTGCCCGCCCGATTTGATCTTCTCGATCGTGACGATATCCGTCTCGGTCTCGACCGCGATGCCCTTCTTGCCCATCTCGGTTTGCAGCGTCGCGCGTAGATCCATATCGAAGCCACGCAGGATCACCGGCCCGCGATAGGACAGCGTCGTCTTGGCGCCGAGGCCGTTGAAAATGCCGGCGAACTCGACTGCGATATAGCCGCCACCGACCACCATGATGCGCTCCGGTAGCTCAAGCATCTCGAAGACCTCGTTCGAGGTGACGGCGTGCTCGATGCCCTTGACGGTTTGCGGCAGCTCGGGCCACGCGCCGACGGCGATCAAGATGTACTTCGCCGTTACATCGACGACCGCTTTGCACCAGATGCACCGTATGCGGATCTTTGACGACAGCGCGCGTGTCGTGAATCTCGACGCCATTGCGCTTGAGGTTACGGATGTAGATGCCATTGAGCCGGTCGATCTCCTTGTTCTTGTTCTCGATCAGCCGGCCCCAAGAGTGCTTGCGCGGGCCAACCTCCCAGCCGAAACCGGCAGCATCCTCGAAATCCTCGGAGAAATGCGCGGCATAAGAGAGCAGCTTCTTGGGCACGCACCCTCTAATGACGCAAGTGCCGCCGACACGATATTCCTCGGCGACGGCGACCTTGGCGCCATAGCTCGCCGCGATACGCGCCGCGCGCACGCCGCCCGAGCCGGCACCAATCACATAAAGGTCGTAGTCATACTCAGCCATCGCCGCCTCGCCTATTCGCCATCAGCTATTTGGTGTGCCGCCCTTGCTAGCGCCAAGGGGCCTGCCGTCACAAGTCTTGCGATTATCGGGTTAGTGTCTTTGGGGGCAGCTGGAGGCCCGGCGTTATGGTCTCTACGCCTAGAGGCGTGCCAATCAGCGCCATGCTGGCGAGCCTGATGAAAATCCCATGCTCGACAACGCCCGGAATGCCTGAGAGCGCCGTGGCGAGTGCTTCGGCATCGGGGATCGCGCTGCAGCCGCAATCGATGATGAGATTGCCGGAATCGGTGATGAAGGGCGCCGACCTATCGCCACCCGTTTCGCGTAGGCGCACCCATTCGGGTTCGACGCCGCATTCACGCAAGGTCCAGAATATGTGTTCCGTGGTTGCAGCAACGCCAAAGCGCACAATCTCGATCGGCAGCGGGAAACTCTCCCAATTGCGGCACCAGCTTGGATTGATCGGCAATCACGATCATCTGCTGGCTTGCGGCGGCAACCACTTTCTCACGCAACAGCGCGCCGCCACCGCCTTTGATCAATGCCAAATGCGGATCGATCTCGTCAGCGCCATCGACGGTGACGTCGATCTCGTTCGCACCCTCGATTTCGGTGATCGGAATGCCGAGCGCACGCGCGAGATTTTCGCTGCGCATCGAAGTCGGCACCGCGCGGATCTCGAGCCCCGCGCTCACCTCAACACCCAGCGCTTTGATGAAATGCTCGGCGGTGGAGCCCGTGCCCAGGCCGACCGTCATGCCGTCTTTGATGTAAGCGAGCGCCGCTGCGCCCGCCCGCCGCTTTTGCTCGTCGATCATGTGCGGACCGCTCTCCTCGTCATCCGGACGCGACGCGGCGCGAAGTGCCGCTTCGCAGATCCGGGATCCAGATCTTTACCAGATCCCGTGTCTGCAACGCGTCATTCCATGCCGCATTGCGCACGGGATGACGAAAAAGGAAGCGGCGCTTGAAGCTCAACCCTTCAGCCCTGCCCAATTGAGATATTTGATCTCGAGATAATCATCGATGCCGTATTTCGAGCCTTCGCGGCCGAGCCCGGATTCCTTCATGCCGCCGAACGGCGCAACCTCGGAAGAGATCAGCCCGGTATTGATGCCGACAATACCGTAATCGAGACCTTCGGCAACGCGCCAGATGCGGCGCGCATTTTCGGCATAAAAATACGAGGCAAGGCCGAATTCCGTATCGTTCGCCATTTGGATCGCTTCTTCATCCGTCTCGAAACGGAACAAAGGCGCGACAGGGCCGAAAGTTTCCTCGCGGGCCATCAGCATTTGCGGCGTGACATCGGCCACTACGGTCGGCTCGAAGAATGTGCCGCCGAGCGCGTGGCGATGGCCACCCGAGAGCACGTGGCCGCCTTTCGATGTTGCATCGGCGATGTGCTGCTCGACTTTCTCGACCGCCTTCTTATCGATCAGCGGGCCCTGCACCACGCCGTCCTCGAAGCCGGGGCCGACCTTCATCTTCTTCGACGCGCTCGATGAGCTTGGCGGCAAATGCGTCGTAGACGGAGGATTGAACGAGAAATCGGTTAGCGCAAACGCAAGTTTGACCCATGTTGCGATATTTGGAAACGAGCGCGCCATCGGCCGCGGCATCCAAATCGGCGCAATCGAACACGATGAAAGGCGCATTGCCGCCGAGCTCCATCGAGACCTTCTTGATCGTCGATGCGCTTTTCTCGATCAGCTCGCGGCCGACCTCGGTCGAGCCGGTGAAGCTGATCTTGCGCACGATGGAGCTTGCACAAAACGCATCGCCAATCTCGCTCGATGAGCCGGTGATAACATTGAAGACGCCGGCGGGGATGCCGGCACGCAAGGCCAGCTCGCCGAGCGCAAGCGCGGAAAGCGGCGTTGCGCTGGCGGGTTTCACAACCATCGTGCAGCCGGCCGCCAGCGCGGGGCCGGCTTTGCGCGTGATCATCGCGGAGGGAAAGTTCCATGGCGTGATCGCGGCGACCACACCCACCGGCTGCTTGGTAACCAGAATGCGCCGGTCGGCAGCGTAGGAAGGGATCATATCGCCATAGACGCGCTTGCCCTCCTCGGCGAACCATTCGATGAAAGCCGCGGCATAGGCGATCTCACCGCGTGCTTCAGCAAGCGGCTTGCCCTGCTCCGCGGTCATGATGCGCGCCAGCTCCTCCTGGTTCGCCATCATGAGGTCGAACCATTTGCGCAAGACGGCGGCGCGCTCCTTTGCCGTCTTGGCGCGCCACGCAGGCAGCGCTTTCTCTGCGGCTTCAATGGCGCGCCTGGTTTCGGCCGTTCCCATCAGCGGAACCGAAGCGAGATGTTCCCTGCTCGCCGGATCGTGCACGGAAAGCGTCTTGCCGCTGTCAGCCGAGACCCATTCACCGCCGATCAAGGCTTTGGTCTTGATGAGATCGCTGCGTTTGATGTCTTCGAGCATGTGGCGTGCTCCTTGTCCAAGTCAGTGCCCGCCCATGGGGGATCTAGCCTAACTCGGCGCCGATGGTAGGTGAGGATGCTGCTCTAAACACAAAGCGCACGAAGCGGACACGAAGTGCACAAAGGAACCTTAGCCCCTTGTGACCTTGGTGTTCAACTTCGTGTTCTTTGTGTTTAACCGCTAAGCGGCGAGGCCGCGGTGGAGCAGATGGCGCGTCGAGGCGCGGAAGCCGCGTAGCTCAAGACCCAAGAGCTGAACGAAGCTATCCGGCTGCTTGATGATCTTCGCGCAGGCCACGGTGCGCTCGACAATGAATTTGTCCGGCACCATACCATGCTGCGGTGGAGCCACGGCGATCGGCTCCTTGATCGCCTGTTCCTTGGTCACGGCACGCGGAGTCTTCTCGGTCGGCCAGAAGATCTTGATGCGCGTCTTGCCGAATGTCCGGTCTTCGCTGATCGCTTTTGCCAGTTCGCCGATCGAGTTCGTCTGCGACTTGTGCGAAGGACCATTGAGCTGAAGCTGGAAGATGACTTCTTGGTGCCTGACATCGACACACATCAAGGTCGGCATGCGCTCATCATGCTTCTGAAAAGTCGCCATGAGCTGGCCGTGGGTTTTCAGGCGCTTGATGACGGCATCCTTGCGCGCCTGAGAATCCGTTCGCCGCGCACACTCGGATGCACGAGAACGTCCTCATCGCGCGCCGATGTGCGCGTGAGGTAAAGCGAGAGCGAGCGCAACAGCGCAAGCCAATTCGCCGCGATCGCCGGCAGCCTCGGATCTTTGGGATCGACCGCGCCTGCGGCCTGCGACGTCATCGACGAAGCTATCCCAATCGCCGCCGAGCGAGGTGAAGTAGAGCGCGCCTTGATCACGCTCGGCGCGCGCTTGCGTCTCGCGCACGACCTCGTCCTTCAGCGTCTGCACATATTGCTCGAGCAAATAGATGCCGACCTGGCTGTCGACGGACTTCCGCTCAAGCAGGCTGAGCGCGATATCGACGGTCTCCATCCAGGTGAGCGAGCGCAACCGGTCCGGCCCCTGAAAATCGAGGCGCGAACGCACTGCGCTCAGGAAAGCTTGATCGGGCACGATGCTCGATATCGTGACAAGGCGGGCGATGCGACGCTCGTGCGCAAGCGCCAGATGATCGGCAATGCGGCGCACCTGCCGCTCGTCCTTGGCGCCGAAGGAACACGGCATGAAATCAAAGAGCGCGCTGGGGCCCCGGCCGCCGCGCGGACGCACAAGCCCATCGGGCACGTCGCTGTCGGCCGGCAGCTTCGGCTCGTTCTTGAATTTGATGTTATAGAAGACCTCGGCGTGGCTCCCGGAGAGTCTCGACGCCGGCCGCCGCCAGCACATCGCGCCGGAAAGCCGGCACTGCGAGCATCGTGCTCAAGAAGATGTTCGCAAGGCGCCCGGTGCGCCCGCATTCAGGCTCAGACGGCGACAGGCCTGGCAACTGTGCATTGAGCAGGTCGGCCGGTGCCGCCCGAAACATGTAGCCCATAGACTTCGACCCCGACACCCACCAACGCTCAACGTTAACATGGGTGCGCGAGGCGGTGAAGGTGTTTCAGCTTGACTGTGACCGCCTCGTGCGCAGTTTTTCTTTGCTTCCAGCGCCGCAAACGCTTGAGCCAAGGCTTGACTTTCGCGCAAGCAGCGATCCGCGCGGCTACTCTACGGTGACCGACTTGGCGAGGTTGCGCGGCTGATCGACATCCGTGCCCTTAGCGACCGCCGTATGATAGGCCAAGAGCTGCAGGGGCAGCGCATAGACCAGCGGCGCGACGAATTCGCTGACCGCCGGCATCTCGATGATCTTCCAGGCATCATCGCCCAGAGCGTCGATGCCGGCCGTATCGGAGACCAGAATGATGCGCCCGCCGCGCGCTCTGACTTCCTTGATGTTCGATGCCATCTTCTCGAACAAGGGGCCGGAAGGCGCGAGCGCCACAATCGGCATCTCCTCATCGACGAGCGCGATCGGCCCGTGCTTGAGCTCGCCGCCGGCATAACCCTCGGCGTGAATGTAGGAGATCTCCTTGAGCTTGAGCGCGCCTTCAAGCGCCAGCGGGAACAGACGCCCGCGGCCGAGGAAGAGGCAATCTCTGAGCTTGGTGAGCTCTTGAGAGATCGCCGCGATCTTGCCCTCGGCCTGCAGCACCTGGCCCATTTGGCGCGCAACATGCGTAAGCTCGCCGACCGCCTCCGCTTCCTGAGCGGGCGACAAGTTCCCCCGCGCCTTTGCAGCCGAGAGAGCAAGCGTTGCCAGCACGCAGAGCTGTGAAGTGAATGCCTTGGTCGAGGCAACGCCAATCTCGACGCCGGCCTTGGTCGGCACGACCGCATCGCTTTCGCGTGCGATCGTCGAGGCCGGCACATTGACGATCCCGACCGTCGCCTGATCCTGCTCCTTGCAATAGCGCAGCGCCGCGAGCGTGTCGGCGGTTTCGCCCGATTGCGAGATGAAGAGCGCCGCGCCGCCCTTTGGCATAGGCGCAGCGCGATAGCGGAATTCCGAAGCGATATCGACCTCAACGGGAATGCGCGCGATCTCCTCGAACCAGTATTTTCCGACGATCCCGGCATAATAGGCCGTGCCGCAACCGATGATGGTCAGGCGTGAAACATCCTGCCAATCGAACGGCAGCTTGGCGGGCGTAAGACGCTTCTCGCCAACATCGGCATAAGCCGAGACGGTGTGAAGCGCGACTTCCGGCTGCTCGTGAATTTCCTTTGCCATGAAATGGCGGTACTCGCCCTTGCCGATCATCGCTGCGGAAGCCGTGATCGGATGGGGTGTGCGCTGAACTTGCTTGCCTGCGCCATCGCGAATCTCACGGCTGGTGCGCGTGAGCGCCACCCAATCATCGTCTTCCAGATAGGTTGCTGTCGAAGCCAATGTGGCAAGCGCGATGGCATCGGAACCGATAAACGCCTCGCCATCTTCGAGCGCGAGCGCCAGCGGCGGCCCGCGGCGCGCGCCAAGCAGAAGGTCTTCATCGGAGCGGATCAACGCGGCGATCGCAAAGGCGCCATGAAACCGCTTGAGCGCGGCGCCGAATGCCTCCACCGGATCTTTGAGCCGCCCAAGCTCGCTGGCGATCGTGTGCGCGATCATCTCGGAATCGGTTTCCGAGGTGAATACATGGCCTTCCGCAGTCAGTTCGGCGCGCAGCTGCTGGAAATTCTCGATAATGCCATTATGGACGATGGCGACATTGCCGGCGATATGCGGATGCGCATTGCGCTCGGTCACGCCGCCATGGGTTGCCCAGCGCGTATGACCGATGCCGGTCTTGCCGGCCAGCGGCTTTGCCGCGAGCGACTCCGAAAGCACATTGAGCTTGCCGACGCTGCGCCGCAGCTGAAACTCGCCGCGCACCAGCGTGACGATTCCGGCCGAGTCATAGCCGCGATATTCAAGTCGCTTCAAACCCTCGAGAATGCGATGGCGCGACATCACCTTTGCCCAAGATGCCGACAATGCCGCACATAATGTCTACTCCTTTGACTTCCGCTTTGCCGCCGCCTTGCGGGCACGGAAGCGCGCCGCCCAGCCCGGCTTCTCGATAAGCTCGGCACGCGTGAGTGCAAGCGAGTCGGGCGCTACATCTTTGGCGATCACCGAACCCGCGCCGACATAGGCGCCATCGCCGATCTTTGCAGGCGCGACAATTGCCGCATCCGAGCCGATGAAGACGCCCGCGCCGATATCGGTGAAGTGTTTGTCGAACCCGTCGTAATTGCAGGTGATCGTGCCCGCACCGATATTGGTCTTGGCGCCAACACGCGCATCGCCGATATAGCTGAGATGATTGATCTTGGCGCCCTCCTCGATATCGCCTTCTTGATCTCAACGAAATTGCCGATATGCGCGCCTGGCCGATATCGGCGCCCGGACGAAGCCGCGCGAATGGCCCGATGCGCACGCCGCTCCGGATGACCGCCTTCTCGAAATGGCAGAAGCCTTCGATCGTGAACGTCGTCTTCGACGGTGACGCCGGGGCCGAACACGACATGCGGCTGAATGGTGATGTCCCGGCCGAGCTTAGTGTCGGCGGCGAAATAGACCGTTGCGGGATCGATCATGGTCACGCCGGAATCGAGCGCAACAGCACGGGCACGCGCCTGAAAGACCGCCTCGGCCGCGGCAAGCTCGCACGCGAATTGATCCCCGAGACTTCGCTGCGGGTCGCCCTCCACCGCCATTGTCTTGAGGCCCATCGAGCGGCCGATCTCGACAATGTCGGTCAGATAGAATTCACGTTTGGCATTGTTGTCATTGATCGCGCTCATGAGCGGTTCGGCACGCTCGCCGTCGATCCAGAAGATTCCGGAGTTGCAAAGACCGATTGCGCGCTCGGCCGGCGATGCGTCCTCGAACTCGACGATCCTTTCGACCTCGAGCCCGGAATTGGTGACGAGGCGGCCATAGCGCGCCGGATCTTGCGGGACGAAAGCCGAGCACGACGATGTCTGCACCGGCCTCACGCTCCGCCACCATCGCGCGGATCGTCTCTGCACGGATCAACGGACTGTCGCCGAACAGTACGAGAAGATCGCGCGTCCTCTCACCGAGCTTGGGCAGCGCCGATTTGACGGCATCGCCGGTGCCGAGCTGCTGCTCCTGAACGGCGATCCTCACATCGGGCAAGATGCCGCGTGCGGCTGCGGCGACCTCTTCCATGCCCGGCCCGACAACGACAACGATCTCTTGCGGATCGAGTGCCTGCGCGCTCGTCAGCGCATGCTCAAGCAATGAGCGCCGGCCGACCTCGTGCAGCACTTTGGGGCGCGCCGAGCGCATGCGCGTGCCCTTGCCCGCGGCAAGCACCAGAACCGAAAGCGCATTTGAAGCCATTCAGGCGTTCCAATCGTTAATGCTCAAAACCCCGAAAGCCCCGCTCACACGCTGTCACGAGCCCAGCAATCTCAAAAATAAACTTTGGTTTCATGTTATTACCGTGGCTCTTCTGTGTCGGCGGCCTAAACAGTTAATCGGCCGCTCGCAGCGGACACAGGTAATCTTAGCCATGCATGCCCTAAGCCTTGGTTGAGTGTCTCGAAACGGTTCAATGGCCGAGTTGATGTCAAAGCTTTCCCACGCCGCGCTTTTGTTCGATCTCGACGGCACGCTTGTCGACACCGCACCCGATCTTGCCGGCACGATGAACGACATCATGGCCAAGCTTTCCCTGCCGGCGATCCCGGTTGCGGAGGTGCGCAAACTCGTCGGGCATGGCGCGCGCTATCTGATCGAGCATGCGCTTGCCTTCCACGGCCGCGACGCACCCCGCGCCGAGGTCGACGGCATGTTCAGTGCGTTTCTCGACATCTATGCAGCACGTATCGCACAAGAAAGCCGCCCCTATCCGTCGGTCGAGCTTGTGCTCGATGTGCTTGCGGCAAAGGGCGCGGCGCTGGCCGTGGTTACGAACAAGCCGGAAGGGCTGACGCTCCTGCTGCTTGACGCGCTTGGCATGATGCCGCGCTTCGGTGCGATTGTCGGCTATGACACCGCGGCGCGGCCCAAGCCCTTCGCCGATCCGATCCGACTTGCTTGTGAGCGGCTCGGACGTCCGGTGGAGCGCGCGATCATGATCGGCGACTCGGCCACCGATGTCGGCGCCGCGCGCGCGGCGGGCATTCCCGTCATCGCCGTGCGCCACGGCTATACGCCGGTCCCGGCCGACGCGCTGGGCGCCAATACTGTGATTGAGGGCTTCACCGAGCTGGCCGAGGCACTGGAACGGCTGCTTGACGCCCCTCGCCCCTCGCCGTAAGAGGGCGCTACCGGGCGGTTAGCTCAGCGGTAGAGCATTACCTTCACACGGTAGGGGCCACAGGTTCGATCCCTGTACCGCCCACCAGCCTTCGCTCACGAAGCACGAGAAGGCTGCCGCGCCGAAGCACTAGGGGCGAAGGCGGGCGGGCTAACCGAGCTACGGCTTGGCAAGCTATCTTCAGCACCGTTATATTGCGGGCAGCGCGCCGACAGGGCGCCACCTGCCCGCGGCAAGGGAACAACTCCCACCTGTTCTGGCTTGATAAAGCAAAAGCCGCATCTTCTTTCAGCCTAGCTACAGCGGGTCTTAGGCGCACAAAGAAAGAAGGTCGCCATGCCTAACACCTCGCCCTTCAGGGCGCTGCCTCAAAACCCTTCGCTCGACTCCTTGCGCAAGCAGGCGAAGACGCTCGCCCGCGATGTTGCGGGCGGCGATGCCGAAGCCATCGCACGCGTCCAAGCGCAGCTCAGCAATTTCAAATCGCCGCTATCGGCGCGCGATGCGCAGCTCGTGCTCGCGCGCGAATACGGCTTTGACGGCTGGTTTGATTTGCGCGCCGAAGTGCTCATGCGGCTGGGCAAGGGCCCCGAATGGGCCGCGCTCGAAGCCGAGCACGCCATTCACGACAACAAGAGCGAGCGGCTCAAGGAGCTGATCGCGGAATATCCCGCGCTGATTACCGATGACGACTTAAGGCTCGGGCTCTTGGACGCCACCACCGCTTTCACGATGGATGCAAGCGATCCCGAGCGCGAAAGGCAGTTCTTCCGGCCCGAATGTGCCGAGATCCTGATCGATGCCGGCGCCACAATCGACCCACCCATCCTGGAGAGCGTGATCGGCCGGGGCGCGAGAAATATGCTGGGGCTCTATCAGCGCAAAGGCATTCTGCCGCGCACGCTCAACGTGCTCGCGGCGCTCGACGACATCGATGGCGTTCATGCCATGATCGGCGAGGCTGGTCTTGCGACGGCAAGCGAAGCCCTCATGACCGCATGCCATTTCAAACACAGAGACCCGGCACGTGCGCTTCTGGATCGCTGCATTGCGCTCGACCCGGCGTTCGGCGAGCGAGTCGAAGCTTGGACCGGCCGTTGGCGATTCATCGACTATGTGATGGAGCACTACATCTCGCTCCCGCAGAACACCACGCCATGGAAGGCTGTCGTGTTTCGCCGGCTCCTCCAGGCCACGGAGGAGAATGACTTAGCGGATTTCGAAAAGCTCTTGAAGGCGGAATCCTGGCTGCTTGGCACCGACGCAGTTCCACTGCAGATCGAGTTGACAGTACAAGCGATGTTGAGAGGGCGGCGCGCGTTTATCGAAAGCCTGCTCGATCTTAAGCCCGCTATACTGCTCCGCTCGCCCGTGTCGATCTCCGGCGACATGACGGCCAACGCGCTCACCGGTGCCTTCGAATACGGCCGCGCAAATCTTGTTCCGGTGCTTGCACGAATTTGGCCGGTGCCCGATGACCTGCCGCATGCGGCGGGGCTCGGTAATCTCGAGCGTGTCAAGCAATGGTTCGATTCTGATGGCCGGCCCGCGCTGGGTGATTTGAGCCGTCACTTCCCGGCGAACAACACGCACAAGCGCCGCAATCTGCACTGGGGCGCACCCAATGTGCAGCAGGTGCTCGACACCGCGCTCGCCTGGTCATGCATGAACAACCAGTTCGAGGTCGCGAAGTTCCTGCTCGAGCACGGCGCTGACATCAACACGGATTGGTGCACACACGAGCCGGCGAGCATCCTTCACGAGTGCGTCGGCAACCAAAAATACGAGGCGGCGCAATTCCTGATCGACCACGGCATCGACCTCTCCATTCGCGACTACCGGTGGCATGCGACCGCGGCCGGCTGGGCATATAACGCCACCAATGACGAAAAGATGTTTCGCCTGCTCACCGACGCAGCCGAAGCGCAAGGCTTGAAGCTGGAATAACCAGCGCTCAATAAGAGCGCTCCGGGCGGACCGCTCTTTCACTGACATTACGTCAGATACACGGCCCGACTTCCTAGCTCATGTTGCAGCGCAATGCTGGTGAAAAAGCCGGGCGCATTTCCTCATGGCACGCGACGGGACGGCGGTTGTAAGCCCGTTTATGGCGTCAATGTCAGGCGACCGAGGCAAGGGCCCTTGTCAATCTTCGATCTGTGGCGTTTGCTCGCTACAAAAGCCCAGAACACAACAACCTAACCAAGAAGAAATTAGGGAGCGGACGTGAGGAAACTGTTCAAGGCAATCGGCCAGATCTGGCGCCTCTCATCACCTTATTTCGGTTCCGAAGAAAGATGGTTTGCGCGCGCATTGCTGGCGATCCTGGTCGGCCTCGTGTTGTCCAGTGTCTATGTGCAAGTGCAGCTCAATCTTTGGAATCTGCGCAACTTCAATGCCCTCCAAAACCACGACCTTAATGCCTGGCTGCATCAGCTGGTCATCTACCTCATTATTGTTGCTGCTCTCGTCGTCATTGGCGCGCTGCGCGTCTACATGACGATGTGGCTGCATATTCGCTGGCGCCGCTGGATGACACAGCGCTACCTCTCGGATTGGCTGCGCTCGAGCAACCACTATCGCATGCAGCTGCGCTCTTCGACCGACAACCCTGACCAACGTATCTCTCAGGACATCGACCTCTTCATTACCAATGCGCTGGAGGTTTCCGTCGGCGGTGTCTTCGGCAGCGGCCTGCTTGGCGCGATCACTACTCTGTTTTCATTCACAGTGATCCTCTGGGGGCTCTCGGCGCACACGCCGTTTCCCATCTTCGGTCACGATTATTCTTTTGCGGGATGGCTGGTTCTTGCAGGCTTTGTCGTCGCCATGGGCGGGACCCTGCTTTCTCATGTGTTCGGCCGCCAGTTGATCAAGCTCAATTTCGATCAGCAGCGCTATGAAGCCGATTTCCGATTCGGCCTCGTGCGCGTGCGCGAGAACAGCGAGCAGATCGCGCTGCTCAAGGGCGAAGAGCGCGCACAGGCCTCTTTGATGGACCAATTCAAATATGTGGTTCGCAACTACCACGGCATCATGGTCCGGTCGACCAAGCTCGGCTTGTTCCAATCGACCTTTGGGCAGTTCACCTTCGTGCTGCCATCCATGCTCATCGCGCCATCGCTGCTTGTCGGGGTCAGCCAGTTCGGCAATCTGATGCAGACATCGCAGGCCTTCGGCCAAGTCGAAGGCAGCTTTGCGTTCTTCAATACGCAATATCGCAACCTGGCGATTGGAAGGCCGTGATCGATCGTCTTGTTGGCTTCGAGGCGGCAGCGGCAGCGGCCGAACAAGAAGCGGCGGTGGAAAACCGCTTCAAGATCGTGCGCGACGACAAATCGGAAACCATGGAGGTTAACGACCTTGATCTCCGGCTGCCCAACGGCGCGCCGCTGATCAGCGGCGGCCGCATTGCTCTGGCGCCCGGCGAGCGGGTTCTGGTGAGCGGCCCATCGGGCGCCGGCAAATCCACCATGTTCCGCGCCATTGGCGGCATCTGGCCCTATGGCTCGGGCCGGATTCAGATCCCCGCCAAGTCCAAAGTGATGATCCTGCCGCAAAAGCCTTATCTGCCGATCGGGACGCTTGCGGAGGCTGTCACTTTCCCGCGCTCAGTCGACGAGTGGAAGCGCGAGGAAGTGGAGCAAGTCATGAAGGATGTCGGCCTGGGCGCATGGGTCGGGCGGCTCGACGAGCCGGGGCATTGGACGATGGCGCTTTCGGGCGGCGAGCAACAGCAAATCGGCATTGCGCGCGCGCTCCTGCTCAAGCCCGACGTGCTTATGCTGGATGAAGCCACGGCATCTTTGGACGAAGCTTCGGAATCCCGGCTCTACAATTTGTTGCGCGGTGCCTTGCCGCAAACGACGATTGTTTCGATCGCGCATCGCTCGACTCTCAGGACGATGCACGAGCGGCGGATCATGTTCGTCAAGGAAGGCGACAATCGCCGCATCGTCGAAGACTTGAGCGCCGGAAACCCGGATTTCGGCGTAGTGGATTTCGGCGTCGTATACGAAAGCTAAGCGCAGAGCCCTCGCACTCCGCCGCAACGCGTTGGTTCTGTCAGCTCCAACTCACGGCGAAGGCGAGGGCCCGCTCGTCCAGCAACGCAACGCCTACGCAACGCACACCCATCGCTTCAGCGATCGCGATCGCGGTCGCGGTTATAATAGCGATCATGATCACCGCGATCGTGGCGGCCGCTGTGTCCGTCATAGTTGTGGTCGTAATAGCCATGCCCGCCATATCCGTGATGTGGATAATAGGCGACGCAGCCGCTCAAGCCGGCAATCAGAGCCGCACAGATGAGAAGTTTCATCGTTCGCTCCCTTAGGTTTCCGCTCGATTAGAAAGCAGCACTGACTCGTTAACCCTGAGCTAGGCATCGAGTTCGTCCTGGACAAGGCGTGCATTGCGGTCTTTTCAAGGTGATTTTGCGGCGCGCCACTCATCCGTATGCGGATGTTCCGCACGTGCGCAAGCGCACGCACGGATCATCTCGGCGCGAATTGCTGCCCTAGTTCTCGTTCTTATCTCTGGACTTGTCGGTCTTGAAGCGCGGTATCTCTTCAACGGGCCTTATGGATTTGGGGGCCCTATTTGCTGGTCGCGTGGTGTTCGCATTTGGTGGCGGCGGTGACGATGTCGCCCCAGGTCGGCTTCCACCAGTTGTTTGCGGCTGTGAGCGAACTGCGCGGCTGCCGCTCGTGCCGCCGTTCCCGTTCCAGGTCCGACCGCCATTATTCCGGCCGTTGCGATCGCGATCCACGTTGTCGCGCGGTGACCGGCTCGAACCGGCGCCGCTCCCGCTGTAACCCTGGTTGCCGCCATTGCCGCTCCAGCTCTTGTTCCCACTGGGGGCGTTGCCGGAACCGTTCCAGCCATTGCGATCCCGATCGCGATTGGAATCACGCCCATCGCGATCATTACGGTCTTTGCTGCGGTAGTGGCCCTGACGATCGCGGCCGCCGCGATCATAACCACTGCGGTTATAACCGCGCCGGTCATATCCACCACGATTGTAGCCATAACGATCATAGCCATAGCGGTCGTAACCGTAGCGGTCATAGCCATAAGAATCGTAACCGCTGGAGTAGTAGCCACCGATCACGCTGTAACCACCGCTATAGCCATAGCCGTAATCGTCATAGACGCAGCCGCCGAGCAGCACGACACCAGCAAGGCAAATGATCAATCGCATGGCGATCTCCCGCAACCGCGCGAATCAGCGGCTCTGATTTAATGTTGGAACGCCCATACGCAATAACAAGGCTTCAAGCCTCGCCAATGTGACGGCAACTTCATGAACCTCAGCCGAACGCAGAGTTCACGCCACGTCTAGAACCCGCGAGCCGGCTCAGACGAGCCCGGCTTCCTTCATCAGGCCGTTTGCGATCGTTAGGCCCTCGGCGCCGGCAGGAATGCCGGCATACAGCGTCACCTGCATCAGCGCTTCGCGGATCTCTTCCTTGGTCACGCCGTTCGCGATCGCGCCCTGCATGTGATAGCGCAGCTGCGGGCTGCTTGCCGAGCGGCGGCGAGGATCGCAACCGTCAGCATGCTGCGCATCTTGTGATCCAGCGGCGCCCTGTTCCACGCATCGCCGAAGCAGAAGTCGGTGACGACCGTCTCCTCGAACCGGCGCATGAACATCGATGGCGTTGTTGAGCGCTCCTCCGCGCCGCCCTTGCCGAACATCTTGCGGCGAAGATCCAGGCCCGCCTCTTCCAGTTCTTGTCTGCCATGTCACGCTCTCCTTTTTGGATTGGCTTGGCCACAGCCTCGAATGCAACAAAGGCGCGTGAGCTGTCGGCGCCTGCGCCCTGCATGCTCGCGCGCCGTCGCAAAGCGCTCGCGCACAAGGCGGAACAGCGGCGCATCGAGCTCGATGTCCTCGCCGAGATCCGCCGCGATGCGCACATCCTTGGCGATCAGGCCCAGCGCAAAGCCGGTTGCGAACTTCTTCGTGATCACATGCTCCTTGGCCACCAGCTCGGTGACGAAGCTGCGCCCGGTCGAGGCATTGAGCACATCCACCATGGTCTTGGGATCGAGCCCGAACTCCTCGCCCACCGCCAGCCCCTCGGCGACCGCGATCATCGCGGAGCCGGCGATGATGTTGTTGATGGCCTTCATCGCATGGCCATTGCCCAGGCCGCCAAGCACGAACAGCTGGTTGCCCATCGCCGACAGCACCGGGCTGACCTTATCCAGCAGCGCCTCGTCGCTCCGCAGCCGATCATGATGGCGAGCGTGCCGGTTTCGGCGCGCGTCCGCGCGCCGGAAACCGGCGCATCGACCAGCGTCAAGCCGTGCTTGGCCAGCTCGGCGCCGGTCTCGCGCGTCAGCGTCGGCTCCGAGGAGCTCATGTCGATGAAGACCGTGCCCGGCTTGCAGCGACTTGATCAGCGCTTGCTGCTGCGCGCGCGTCAGCACCTCCTGCACCACCTTGCCGTCCGGCAGCATGCAAACGATGAAGTCGCAGTCCCTGAGCCCATCCAGGCTCTGCGCGGCCTTGCAGCCGAACTCTTGCGCCACCTCGGCGGCACGCCCCGGCTTCTCGTCATAAAGCGTGACGTCAAAGCCCTTGCCCACGAGATTATGGGCCATCGGCGTGCCCATCACACCTACGCCGATAAATCCGATTTTTGTCATGTTCCTCCCTCGAATTCGTTATTGGGGAGGACCTTAGCCTGTCTTGCCGCGCTTCAACAATGTCGGATCCTGTGTCTTCGATCGCACAAACGCGGCGCGCGCCTAATAGCCCGGGCAGCGCTCTCTCACCGCTTTGCAATAGTGGTCGGCATCGCGGCAGGTAAGCTCATTTCCGGTGCTCTTGCATCTGGCGATGCGCGATTCGCACTCGCTCGAGTCGAGCCGGCATTGTTGCGCCTTGGCCTCCTCAGCGCTCTTCGGCGTCGTGCATGCCGCAAGCGGCAAAAGCAAGAACAAGGCAATCGCGACCCGGCGCATGGGCACCCTCCCTTAAAGAGCGGCGTCGTGATGACACCGAATGCCTGAACGGCGCCTGAACCGCTCTGTTCCAGTGAACGAACTCAGCCTTCGAAGGCGCGTTCCGCGAGGACTGTATCGATGTGTTGCTCGAACTTGACGACCTTACCGTCTTTCAGCCACCAGATGTGAACGAACGGCGTTGTGAACTTTCTGTTCTTGGGCTTGTAGAGCGCATCATAGAGCCCGCGCGCGACAATCACCTCGCCGGCGTCGAACAGCTCGGGCGCTTCATGTTTGAACTCCAAGAACGCGTTCACCTCGCCCAGCATCTTCACGATGGCCGCCGGGCCGACATAAGGGTTGTCCACCTCAAAGGGCGAGCCCTCGGCCAGATACCACTTCACATCCGGCGCCAACGCCGCAAGAAAGGGAGCTCTGTCTCCCGCCGCCATACCGACATAGATGCCTTGTACGATCTGAAAGTTTTCGCTCGGCATATCGCCCCTCCCCCAGACGAATGTCTTATCCTCGAATCTTCAATCTCCGCCTTCATCACGAATAACCTTGGCGGCATCGTCCAATTCTGACTATCAATCGCTCGATCCAAGCGTGAAACTTGCCTTCTTTGGTCAGGCTAAACGCTTGCTTGGCGGCCGTTTGCGCCAGAGCGACGTTCCCCGTCTTCCATAGCGAGCTTGCCGGATCTGCGTTGGCAACCCGAGGCGGAGCGCCGCACGATAATGCGGGATGGCTTCCGCCTCGCGGCTATTGTTATCGTGAAATAACGCAAATTCATAATGCGCTTTCGCCTTGGCCGCTTTGGTCTTCGCTGCGGCCAAGGCGTCGCGCATCTTGCGTTCCGTCCGCACTATTCCGCAGCGGATTTGGGGACGTAGATTTCGCTGCCGGACTTTTTGAACTCTTCCGACTTCTTCGCCATCGCGGCGCGGATTTCTGCCGTGGAGAGTGAATCGTTCTGGCCGCGCGCGGCATCGCGCACTTCCTGACTGATTTTCATCGAGCAGAATTTCGGCCCGCACATCGAGCAGAAATGCGCGATCTTGGCGCCATCCGCCGGCAGCGTTTCGTCGTGATACTGCAGCGCCGTCTCGGGATCGAGCGAGAGATTGAACTGATCCTCCCAGCGGAACTCGAAGCGCGCCTTGGAGATCGCGTCATCGCGCACCCGCGCCACCGGATGCCCCTTCGCCATATCAGCCGCATGCGCCGCAATCTTGTAAGCCATCACGCCGGCTTTCACGTCGTCGCGGTCCGGCAAGCCCAAATGCTCCTTGGGCGTCACATAGCAAAGCATCGCCGTGCCGAACCAGCCGATCATCGCCGCGCCAATCGCCGAAGTGATGTGGTCATAGCCCGGCGCAATGTCAGTGACGAGCGGTCCCAGCGTGTAGAACGGCGCCTCGTCGCACGCAGCGAGCTGGCGATCCATATTCTCCTTGATCTTGTGCATCGGCACATGGCCGGGGCCCTCGATCATCACCTGCACATTGTGCTTCTGCGCGATCTTGTTGAGCTCGCCAAGCGTTTCAAGCTCGGCGAATTGCGCATCGTCATTGGCATCCGCCGTCGAGCCGGGGCGAAGACCGTCGCCGAGCGAGAACGAGACGTCATATTGCGCAAGCAGCTCGCAGATCTCCTCGAAATGCGTGTAGAGGAAATTCTCTTTATGGTGCGCAAGGCACCATTTGGCGAGGATCGAGCCGCCGCGCGAAACGATACCCGTCACGCGGTCGACCGTGAGCGGAATATGCGCCAAGCGAATGCCGGCATGCACGGTGAAGTAATCGACGCCCTGCTCGCATTGCTCGATCAACGTGTCGCGGTAGATCTCCCAAGTCAGCTCCTCAGCAACGCCACCGACTTTTTCCAGCGCCTGATAGATCGGCACCGTGCCAATCGGCACCGGCGAATTGCGGATGATCCATTCTCTGATGGTGTGGATGTGCCGGCCAGTGGAAAGATCCATCACTGTGTCGGCGCCCCAGCGCGTCGCCCACACCATCTTCTCGACTTCTTCGGCAATCGATGACGAGACGGCCGAATTGCCGATATTGGCGTTGATCTTGGTGAGGAAGTTGCGGCCGATAATCATCGGCTCGGTTTCCGGGTGATTGATGTTGGCCGGAATGATCGCCCGCCCGCGCGCCACTTCCTCGCGCACGAACTCGCCCGTGACGTAGTCCGGGATCGCCGCGCCGAAGCTTTCGCCGCCACGCTTTAAGCCCTTCACCTGCGCGCGACCGAGATTTTCGCGCTCAGCGATATATTCCATCTCCTTAGTGGCAATTCCCGCGCGCGCGTATTCCAATTGCGTTACGCGCCTTCCGTCACGTGCACGCAAAGGCTTGCGACTGCCACGTTCGAAGACTTCAACGGAAAGCTTTTCGCCGGGCTTGAGGCCGTCGTCTTCCGGCTTGCGAATGCGCCCCGCATATTCCTCGACATCGCCGCGCGCCAAAATCCATTCGCGGCGCAGTGGTGCAAGGCCTTTATAGATGTCGATCTTGGCGGCGGGATCGGTGTAGGGGCCGCTGGTGTCATAGACGCGCACAGAAGGCTCACCACCGGCAAGCGCAATCTCGCGCATCGCCACCTTGTTCGGCCCGACAAAGACCTTCTTAGAGGCCGGCAATGCCCCCCGCGTCACCTTACCCAGATCTTGAACGATTGGTTTTGTTTTTTGAGTGCTCATTTCCTGCCCTGCCTTTCAGCCAAGAATTTCATATCCGCCGTCGACATAATGAACGCCGCCGGTGATCGACTTCGACAGATCGCTCACCAGAAACGCCGCAAGCGCGCCGACATCATTGAGGTCTACAAGGTGTTGCAGCGGCGCGCGCGTGGAAGCCAGTGCCATCAGCTTATCGAAGTCAGGCAAGCCGCTTGCTGCGCGCGTGGCGATCGGCCCCGGCGAGATCGCGTTTACCCGAATGCCCTTTGATCCCAGCTCCGCCGCCATATAGCGCGTGGCCAATTCGAGCGCCGCCTTCACCGGCCCCATTACCGCATAATTCAAGATCACCTTATCAGCGCCGTAATAGCTCATGGTGAGGAGCGAGCCGCCCTTGGTCATCAGCGGCTCGGCGCGATGCGCCAGCTGGATGAACGAATAGCAGGAGATGGTCATCGCCGTGACGAAGCCTTCCTCGCTACAATCGACTAGACGGCTGTGCAAATCCGCCCACGGCGCAAAGGCGATCGAGTGGATGAGGAAATCGAGCCCGCCAGTCTTGGCGATGTCGGCGAACACAGCATCGAGCTGCTCTTTATTGCGCACATCGAGCGGCAGGAAGCTTTTGGCCTCCAAGCTCTTCGCCAGCGGCTCGACGAAAGGCTTGGCCTTATCGTTGAGATAAGTGACGAAAAGTTCCGCGCCGGCCTCATGCGCCGTGCAGGCGCAGCCATAGGCAATGCTGTGCTCGTTGGCGATGCCGACGATAAGCCCGCGCTTTCCGCTTAAGGAAATCATCTCTCCCTCCCTACGCCGGTGTTAGCCGGATCAGGTTCGAAGGGACAAGGGAGCGCCGGGAACCCGGCTATCCCAATCTCAGCCGCTCGGCCGCGGCGCCCCTGGGAACAATGAGAGATGTTGCGCCGAATGCCGCCGAAGTCAATGCCGTGGTCACGGTCTTTTGCATCCGTCCGGTTGAGGCTTAGAGTGCGCGTGGGAGGGGGGCATGACGGAGCTCTTCACAGCAATCGCAGTGCTATTCGCGATGATGCTGGCAATTCAGCAATTGCGCCGCCAGCGCGCGGCCGGCATCCGCACGGACTGGACCAAGACTTGGGTCACAATCGGCGCCGTCCTCCTCTCTATGGTGATCGGCGTAGGCGCGCTGTTTCTCGGCGTCTATCTCGGCGGCCAGGATGTCGGCTTTATCGCGTTCTTCTTCGTCGTCATCGTGTGCACGATCGGGTTCAGCCTCTTGATCAATCGCTGGCGGCCGCCACCCAAGATCGATTGATGATATCGCGCAAATACGCCGGTTCGCTAGCGCACGCGGGTCCAGCTGTTGGTGCGCTGCGCGGGCGTGCCATCGGAACCGTGGCTGACGATCGTCTCAGTCAGAACGGTTCCGGTCTCCGAGACGCTAAAGATGCGCGTGTTGCTCGGCAGCTTGTTCTTGCTCGTTGCCATCACCATTGTGCGCACATCGGGGCAAGTGACCGAGACCGTATCAACATCCACACTTCCAGCGACGGGCGCTGGCTTGCCGTCGGTCGTGAATTCCAACTCTTGATGGATGCGCTTGCCGCTCTGATCGACGACATCGATCGTCATCGTCCATTTGCCGTCGTGATCATCTGCAATGGTCAGGTTCACGCTCTTCGGCGCCGCACCACCGGACGGCACGGGAAGCTTGGACACATTGATCAGCCAGCTTCCGAGCAATTTCGAAGGTCCAGCCCGGGCTGGAAGCGCCACGCATTGGAGAACACCCACAACCAGGGCAGCAGTCAGCAGAACTCTGGGCATTGCCTTTCCCTTCATCTTCTTCTCAGCAAGGAGCCTACTCTACCAACAACAAACTTGCTTGACAGGCTCCGGCATTCGCCTAATTTTGCTCAAGGTCGAGTAGGCGACCGACGGTCCGCGTGAAGGGTTGAACCCGCCTTACGCATTCACATCGCTTCATCTTCTTTCTTGCCCGTGAATCGCGGACGCCGGGCGCAACAAGAAAGAAGGTGTCATGACCAAATCTCTTCCTTCCCGTCCTGATATCGAATGGCTGAAGAAGACCGCCAAAGAGCGGCTTTCTGAGCTGCGCGCGCGGGACGCCTCGGCCAAGCTCTATCAAGCCCAGCTCGCGCTGGCGCGCGAATACGGCTTTCAAAGCTGGCGCGCGCTCGCCGCTCATGTCGAAGCGCACAGCCTTGACGGCATAATTCTGCGTGCAACGATCGAGGGCCGCGCCAAGGATCTTGCCGCGCTGCTCGACGAGCATCCGGCGAAGTTCAACGTAACCGGCGGCAGCTACAACCGCCCCCCTGCTCCATCACGCTGCGGAGAACGGGCGGCTCGATTGCCTGCGCGTTCTCTTAGACCGCGGCTTCGATGTGAGCTTGCGCGACCGGCTCGACAACGCGACGGCTTTGCATTGGGCGGCACAGGCCGGGCAAGTTGATGCGCTGCGTCTTTTGCTCGATCGCGGGGCCAACCCGGACGGCACGGGCGATGCGCACGAGCTGGGCGTCATTGGCTGGGCAACGGCGCTGCAATCTCTGCAGAGAGAAGCCGCCGAGCTTCTGCTTGCGCGCGGCGCCCGCCCGACAATCTTTGCCGCGGTGGCGCTCGGACGCGCCGACCTTGTGCGCGCGCTCGCGGAAGCGGATGCAGACATTGTCGACGCGCAAATGAGCCATCATGAGCGGCATCGGACGCCACTTCATTTTGCGGTTGCGCGCAATCTGCCAGAGATGGTGAGCCTTCTGATCGAGCTGGGTGCAGATGCCTCCGCGAAGGACGATCACGGTGCAACACCGCTGCAATACGCATCGAGCCGCACCGACCCACGCATTGCCGAGATGCTGATCGAGGCCGGCGCGGACCCGGCCTTGCGTGGTAACTACTTCGAAAGCTCGACACCGCAGCTTGAAGTCAAGAACATCGCCGCTGCGATCGACTACTTCGTCCATAAGCTCGGCTTCGAGAAAGAGTGGGAAACCGGCAGCCCGACAAGCTTCGCCTGCGTGTTTCGCGATGATGTCTTCATCTTTCTCAGTGCGCAACTGCCGCGCCTCGGGCCATCGATGACGGCAATCATGGTGCGCGATGTCGATGCGCTTCATGAGGAATACAAGGCGCGCGGCGCCACAATTCTTCAGCCGCCGCAAGACCGGGTATGGGTTGGGCGCACAATTGTGGTTGAGGGCCCGGACGGCAATCTCTTGAGCATCGCATCACAGATCGCGGCGCCGGGAGCGGGCGTATTACGATAGAGCGCTTTGCTCTCTTATCGCATCACTCTCAGCCGTCATAGCCGGGCTTGACCGGGCCATCCAGAGAACGGGCGCTGCGTTCGCTGTCTGGATGGCCGCTCGGGGCCGGCCATGACACCGTGATGAGTGATCTCAGGGTCGCGAGTCCGTCTTCGGCGGTGGGCTCGCATCCCCCACACTCTTTGTTTGTTTACGTTTGGCACGCCGGCGCTCGAGTCGCACCTGAGTCTCGTGCGCGCGTGTCAGAAGATGTTGATGAAGCGCCTCAAGCTCCTTTTCCGACATATCTTCAGCGGCAGCTGTCGTGTTGGGCGCCCCATGCATGGCGATAATGAGCTCCGATAGCTTCAGCTGCATCGAGCGCGTATCGTGGTTTTGGCTTTCCTGAATCAGAAACACCATCAGGAAGGTGATAAGGCTCGTGCCGGTGTTAATGACGAGCTGCCATGTATCGCTGTAGTGAAAGATCGGGCCCGTGAACCCCCAAATGATCAAGACGATGAGCGCGCACACGAAGGCGATCGGCTTGCCTGTGATGATCGAGGTTGCGCGCGCGAAGCGTTGGAACCATTCATCCATTCGCGCAGCGGGAGATTCAGGGACAGAAGGCTTGGTATCAGCTTGGGTCATGCGTGAGGACCTCTTCGATAAGATCTCAGCCCTGCCAGCGCTTTTCGCGATTCATCGAAAACCGATCAAATGCAAACGGGCCGGAAGCTTGGACATTTAGGCTCATTTTCACGGCTCCGCTGAGAAAATCTTAGGTTCCTGGCTTCAATCTTGCGTCTGTGCCATGTGCGCGGGGCCCGCTATGGAGCGTCCGATGAAGACTGTCATGAGTGCCGCTGTGTGCGGCTTTTGCCTTGTCCTGATGAGCTGGAGCGCTCAGGCGCAAGAACCGGCGGCCACCTCGGCCCCAATGTCTCTGTTGGGGAATGCCCAACAACATGCCGGGCGCGGCAAGGTGATTCCCTATACCGAACAGGCGTCATTGCCCGATACCGATTTGACCGCCCAGCCCTCATATCGCGCGAGCGGCACCTCAACTCCATCGGTAGCGATGCCAAGCGACACCCCGCCTGCCGGCATGCGGGTCAGCTATAAGCGCGCGGCGAACGGCTCGTTCGTTAAGACTTATGTGCGTGAGACCGGCACGAATTGAGGCCGTTTTGAAAAGAGAAAAGCACGTGCACTCTCCGTGCACGTGCTTTGCTTTTCGGCTCCGGTCGGGTTACTGGCGCTTCCAGACGCCTGTCGTCGTGGTCTTGCCATCGGCCGAGACGGTGGTCGCGTTCTGCGTGTTGCCGTCTGCCGAAAGCTTCGTTGTGAGCGTGTCGACAAGCTTGCCGCCCTTGCTCTCCTTGATCACAAGCGTGTTCGGATCGGGGCTCGTGAACACATTTGAATCGAGCGTCGGGTCGCCCGTGACCGGATATTCCTTCCCATCCGCCGCATAGATCCTCTCGGACGTTGTCGACTTGCCATCGGCATCGACTGTCGTAAGCGTTGTCTTCCATTTGCCGCCGCCGGCATCGGTTGTGACAAGCGTGACGCTTTTCGGCGGCGGCGGTGTTGCCGGCATTCCCGAAAGATCGAGATTCCATGTGCCGATGAATTTTGCGCTCGGTGCCGCTTGAGCGCTCGCTCCCAAAATGCAGAGCGCTAAGGCCGCGGCAAGCGACAAAAACATTTGTGCAGGTTTCATGTTGTGCAGTCCCCTTTGTTGAAGCTTGAAAGCGTTGTGGAGCGTAATAGGGCGCTGCGTTGCCGGCATGCAGCACGCGCAACCGGTAATTAGGCAACATCGCCCTTTTATGTTTGAAACAAGCAGAACAGCGCCAGAACCACGCAGCGCAACGCCCCAATCGAAAGCCGTTTAGCTTCCGATGTAGGATCGTTACTGTTGGCTAGTGTCGAAAAAGTGGCGGCCGCTTCTTCTCAGCGTCGATAAACGTGGCGACTGCCAACGTTCACTTGCTATTCGCAGTAGTAGAGCGCTGACTCGCTCCTTTTCCGAAATCGAACTCTTGCGCTTCCGGTTTGCCCGCCGACGCGATCGACGGCAGTGGCGCGTTGTGATTGGCGATCCAAGCATCGATATCGGGCCACACCGTCTTGGGCGCCTCAAGATCGCGCTCAAGCATGTGATAGCCGTTGAAGTAATAGATCATGCGCAACGGCCCGGGAATTTCCCGCGCGACCGTCATCACCGGCGCTTTAGGAACGATCTGATCCTTCTTTCCATATAGCAGCAGCGTCGGCGCATCGAGAGACTTTGCGCCGTCATAGCCGCGATCCATGAGGCCGACGAGCCCATAGACGGTGCCGATCTGAGTTCTCTTGATCACCTCCGGATCGCTCGACATCGCGCGCAGCATCTCGATATTGTCGGACGGCCAGATCTGCAGGCGTTGGCCGGTGAGTGTCTTAGCGGGCATGATATGCGCGCCGGTCCACAAAACGAGCTTGTAGGCGATGTTCATCGCCTGCCATCCCCACACGGCGGGCGCGGCGAGAATGACACCATCAACGGGCGGAAATTGATGCGCGCCGGCTGCAGCGAGAATAACCGCGCCGCCCATGCTCACACCCATGAGATAGATCGGCGTTTTCGGGTAACGGGCTTTCACAAGATTTGTGACGTCCGCGAGATCTTTGACCATCGTCCTGGAGCCCGCCCACTTGCCGCGATGCGGCGCCTTGCCAAAGCCGCGCTGATCATAAGCGATAGTCAAGATGTCGTGTTTTGCCAGCAAGGCACCGGGCATTGCGAAGGCGTTGGAATAATCATTCATCCCGTGCACGCCGATGATGATCGCCTTGAGCGGCGGATCGTCGGGCCCCGCGGCCGGACCCCATTCGCGCAAAGGCAGGCGCGCACCATCGGGCATGATGAATGCGCTCGCTGTCATCGACGGCGCTTCGATGGCGGGCCCGCGCGGAAAGACGCCGGGCGTTGCGCACCCGGCGAGGAGCAGCAGCAAACTGAGGATAAGAGGAAGACGAAGCGCGGCCAGGTTCATGCTGGCTTCCTAGCGCGTCTTCGCCTCTTGATCCAAGTCCCAATACTTTGAAGCTTGGTTACATTCAATCTGACTTGCATGGGCCATTGAATGAGAGCGCTTATAGCAAGGCGCGCACGCGGCGCCTGAGCTCGGGGATCAGCTCGGAGGCGAACCAGGGGTTCTGCTTGATCCAGCCATTGTTGCGCCAGGACGGATGCGGCAACGGAATGAACTCCGGCAAATAGTCCGCCCACGCCCGAACGGTTGCGGTCATGTTCTTCTTGAGCCGCCCCTTGAGATGCCAGGCTTGCGCATAATTGCCGATGAGAAGCTTCAGCTCGATTTGCGGCAGCTCCTCAAATAGGCGCGCATGCCAAAGCGGCGCACACTCTTTGCGGGGCGGGAGGTCGCCGCCTTTATGATCCTGGCCGGGAAAGCAACAGCCCATCGGCACGATGACAATGCGCGATTCGTCGTAGAAGGTATCGCGGTTCAAGCCGAGCCAGGCGCGCAGGCGATCACCGCTCGCATCGTTGAAGGAAAGCCCGGTTTCATGAACGCGTGTGCCCGGCGCCTGGCTGCAGATCGCAAGCCTTGCCGTTGTGGAGGCCCGAACGACCGGACGCGGCTCATGCGGCAACTTCCCGGCGCACACGCGGCACGCCCTTATGTCGCTCAAAACTCTCTCGAGATTGGCCGCGCGATTCTTGCGCTGCAGCGAAGTGATAGCGCTCATTGCCGCAATCTGACACGGATAGATTTGCAGTCAATGCTGCCTTAAAACCGCCTGATGACCAACCCCCCGCCCCTCGCCGGCATTCGCGTGATCGACCTTTCCCGCGTGCTGGGCGGGCCGTACGCGACGCAGATTCTCGCCGACCATGGCGCGGATGTGATCAAGATCGAGCCGCCCGATGGCGATGAAACGCGCCGCTGGGGGCCGCCGCATGAGCGCGATGATCAGGGACGCATTGTCAGCGCCGCCTATTTTGCCGGGACCAATAGAAACAAGCGCGGCATCGCGCTTGATCTTTCCAAGCCTGAGGCGCGCTCTGTGCTGCTGCGCCTTCTCGAGAACGCTGATGTGCTGGTCGAGAATTTCCGCACCGGCGCGATGGCGCGCTGGGGCCTCGATTATGCACGTGATCTCAAGCCCCGATTTCCAGGCCTTATCTATGCGCGGCTTTCCGGCTTCGGCGATGATGGACCGATGGGCGGTGCGCCGGGTTATGACGCGGTCGCACAAGCGCTGACGGGACTCATCAGCATTAACGGACCAAAGGATGGCGAGCCCGTGCGCGTCGGCGTTCCGATTGTCGATCTTGCAGCCGGTATGAATCTCGCTTTCGGCGTGCTGCTTGCACTGCAATCGCGCACGAATACCGGCGAAGGCACTTATGTCGAAAGCACCTTGTTCGACACCGGCCTTGCGCTTTTGCATCCCCACGCCGCGAATTGGCTGAATGGCGGGCGCGTGCCCGAACGTACCGGCAGCGGACATCCCAATCTTGCGCCTTACGATCTATTTCATGTTCCCGGCGGCGCGATCTTTCTCGGCGTCGGCACGGATAAGCAGTTTGCCAAGCTTGCCGAGATTCTCGGCGCGCCTAGTCTCGCAAATGACACGCGCTTCAAGACCAATGCCGATCGCCAGCATTACAAGGCGGATCTGCGCGCCGCGCTCGAGCCCTTATTGGCAAAGCACAATGCCGCAGCGCTCTCAAAAACGTTGCTCGATGCCGGCGTGCCTGCGGGAATTGTCGCCAGCATTCCCGAGGCGCTTCAAAGCCCGCAGGCGCAGCACCGCGGCAGCATTATCGAATCTGATGCCTATCGCGGCGTTGCACCGCCGGTACGAATTGGCGATGCTGCGCCTACAGTAACCAGCGCGCCGCCGCGTTTTGCCGAGCATACCAGAAGCGTTCTCAAAGAAGCGGGGTATACGGAGGAAATGATCAATATGCTCATCGCGCAAGGCGCCGTGGTTGCTGAGCGGCGCTCATGACTCTCAAGCTTGGCATTCTCGATCAATCGCCGATCCGGGCCGGCACGACGCCGGCACAAGCCGTCGCCGAGACGGTGGATCTTGCGAAGTTCGCCGACAGCCTCGGCTACAGCCGCTACTGGGTCGCCGAGCATCACGCGGCGACAGCCTTTGCCGGCCCCGCACCCGAAATCCTTGTCGGCAAGCTCGCCGAGGTTACGCATGACATCAGAGTCGGCTCGGGCGGCGTGATGCTGATGCATTACTCGCCGTTCAAAGTCGCCGAGCAGTTTCGCATGCTGGAGACGCTTTATCCCGGCCGCATCGATCTCGGCATCGGCCGTGCGCCCGGCACCAACCGGCAAGGCGTTATGGCGCTCGGCTCGACGAGCGTTGCACAGAATCTGGAAGAGGTCTTTCCGTATAATCTCGATCTTCTGGTTCGCTATCTTGAAGATGCTGGCGGCGATCATGCTGGCGGCATCCCCGCCGATCATCCGCTGCACGGCCTTAAGGCCATGCCGATCGGGAATACGTTTCCCGAGGTCTGGCTGTTGGGCTCCGGCATGCACAGTGCGGTCTATGCGGCAACGCTGGGCCAGAGCTTTTGCTACGCCCAGTTCATCAACAATGAGGGCGGGCCGGAGGTCGCCGAGGTCTACCGCACACGGTTCCAGCCCTCACCACGCCATGCGCGTCCGCATCTGGCCCTGGCCGTCTCGGCATTGGTGGCCGACACCCAAGAAGAGGCGGACCGTTTGGGCATCGTATCCGCTCTTTGGGCGTTGCGCGCCGTCTTCAAGGGCGAGTATGGCCCGGCCTTCTCAACGCTCGAGGAAGCGGAGAATTATCCTTATACAGATCAAGACAGAGAGCGCATGAAGGCGATGCGAGCCCGCGCGAACAATGGCACACCTGGCGCTATCAAAGCGAAGCTCGAAAAGATCGCTGCCGAATACGATGCCGACGAGCTGATGATCGTCACGATCACGCATGACCATGCCGCGCGCCGGCGCTCCTACGAGCTCCTCGCTCAAGCCTTCGGGCTTCCAAGGAGGGGCGAGGAGAAATGACTGCGATCAAAGCAAGCGTCGAGGATGTGAGACATTTCTTTGCTGCCGTTCTTGCGCGTCGGGTTGGGGCCAAGGATCCGCGGATTGAGCGCGTCTTTGCCGAGACCGACCGCGCCAGGTTTCTTGGGCCGGGCCCCTGGAAGATCTTTGGCGGTGTCTCCACACCGTCGGACGATCCCGTCTTTGTGTATCAGAGCGTCGTCTTTTTCATCGACGAAGAGGCCGGCATTACCAATGGCGAGCCTGGCATTCATGTACGCTATATGGACCTGATGAAAATTCAGCCGGGCGAGACAATCGTCCAGATCGGCACAGGCGGTGGTTATTACACTTCCATCCTTGCAGATCTTGTGGGTTTGGACGGCCGTGTCATCGGTTACGAAATTCATGAGCCAACAGCAAGGCTGGCGATCACCAATCTCGCGGGACGCTCAAACATCGAGATTCGCGCAACGAGCGGCGCCGAGACAACGCTGCCGCAAGCTGACATTATCTACGTAAGCGCCGGATCGACGCGGCCCATGCCAACTTGGCTTGCTGCTATGAAGCCCGGTGCGCGGCTGCTCTTCCATCTCACTGACGAGAACAATCTCGGCGCCACTTTCATCGCCACGCGTGAGGAAGACGGATTTTCGATTCGTTCTCTTGGGCCTGTCGGCTTCATTCCGTGCATCGGCGCACGCGATCCAGCCGGATCCGCCGCCATTGCGAGGGCCATGAACACGTCCAGCCCAATGGCAGTGCGATCGCTCCGCCTCGCGCCCGAAGTTCCGGACGAGACCGCATGGCTCGCCGGCGACGGTTGGTGGCTCTCCACCAAACCGCTCCGCCGGTCGAATTAGCGCTCGTGGCGATCGAGGCCGCTGACAATTTCGAGCATCTGCGCCTCGGGCCGCCCATCCATTAGATCACCGAGCGCGGCGATCAGCTTCTGCATATGCGCGGTTTCACGATGAGCCGCAAAAGCCGCTTCATCGGCGTAGCGCTCAAGCATCAGATAGGTCTGCGGATCGCCACCTTGCGGCCGGCAGAGGTCGTAATAGAGAGCGCCCGGCTCATCTTTGCGCATCGCCGACTGCATATCTCTGAACGCCGCTTCGAACTTTGCGTTCGTGCCGGGCTTGACTTTGAAGGTAACGACAAGGGTTGTCGGCATCAGTCCGGCCCTTACCGCAGCGCGCTGACGAGCTTCAAGTTCTGCATGTCCGGAGGCCCCTCGGTGAGCGCGCCGGTGGATTGCATCAGCTTGGCGAAATGCTTCGTCTTGCTGTGCTGATCGACGGCTTCCTGGCCGGTATAGCGCTCGAGCACAAAATAGGCCTGCGGATCTGCCGACGACTGATAGAGATCGTAATAGACACAACCCGGTTCTTCCGCGCGCACGCCGGCTTGCGCCTCTTTGAAGCCGTTCTCGAACTCCGCGTTCTTGCCGGCTTTGACTTTGACCTTAACCACCAAACCAATCGACATTATTTCCTCCCTGAAAGCGCCGGTACCTTAGAGAAGCGGGCCGAGCGAAGCAAATTTTCGTTCACCATTTGAGGCATGCGACCGCCTCGTCTCCACCAACAGAACGTAACCCTTGAGCGGGCGCAGTAACGAGTGATCAATCTTTCAACTCGGGCGCAGGCAATGCGAGCAATGGTTCACAGAGTTTTTAGACAATTCGTTGCTTCATCGAATGGTCCGTCTTCAGCTTGCGGCAGCCGCTTGATGAGACCGGCGAACGCTGGAAAGCACTTTCGCTCAGCCGGCGAGGGGAAGTATGGGTCCGGCGCAGAAGACTCAAGCACCGGTCATCGAGCCGGTATCCCATCAGGGCAAGGCGAGCGAGCCCAGCGGCGCGCGCTCCGAGGAGTGCTGCGCGGCTTTCGAGAGCAGCCGGCTCCAGCTCATCCAGCAGAGCCTCTCGCTCATGCGCATCGCCGTGCCGATCACAGCGGTCATCGCCGGTGCGCTCTTCACGATTTGGAACGATCCGTGGCTGGTTAGTGCCTGGGCGCTCATCTATTCGCTTGTAACAATCGGCGCGGTATCGATCGTCACGCGCATGCGCGGTGATCCGCGCCGAGCCGACGTCGCCCACCGCAGAGTGCGCCTCGCGGGAATTCTCATGTCGGCGAGCAATGCCGCGTGGGCCTCACTTGCGCTTCTCTTTTGGGAACCGCACCAGACATCCAATCAGTTCTTCATTATCCTGCTTCTGGCGAGCGGCATCCCCTACGCCATGGCGACGACGGCCGTTTCACTCGATGCATTTCTCATCAGTGCCGCGCCGATCGCGCTGGCTCTCGTCCTAAGGCCTCTGCTTGAGGGCAGCCCCCTCTTTTACGGCATCGCGGCGCTCGACATCGTCTACTGCACCATGATGTTCTTCGTCGCCAGGCAGCTCAACAACACGACGACAAGCATGCTGCGGATCAAGGAGAACAATAGCGAGCTTTTGGTCCAGCTTGCCAAGGCCAAAGCGGACTCGGATGCCGCGCGCTATAGAGCCGAGCGCCTCAATCAAGCCAAGTCGACATTTCTCGCCAATATGAGCCATGAGCTGAGGACCCCGCTGAACGCAATACTCGGCTTCTCCGAAGTCATCCATAATGAGATGCTCGGGCCGATCAACCTGCCGACCTACAAGGAATACGCCGGTGATATCCATGCGAGCGGCAGGCATCTCTTAGGCCTCATCAACGACATCCTGGACCTGAGCCGCATCGAGGCCGGCCGCATCGATCTTGCCCCTGTTGTTCTCAGCGTCGCTGAAGTCGCCACGGATATAAGGCGTCTCGCAGATGTGGCGGCGGGCAAGAACAATGTCACCTTGAAAGTCGAAATTCCGCCCGACTTGCCGCACATCAAGGTGGATGAGCGCGCCTTACGCCAAGTGCTCCTCAACCTCGTCACCAACGCAATCAAGTTCTCAGCGGGCGGAACCGTCACGGTGTCGGCGCACGCTGGCTCATCTGTGTTTGGAGCCAAGGGCCTGACGATGATGGTCCAAGACAATGGCGTCGGCATCAAGAAGGAAGATCTCTCGATGGTGCTCGAGGCATTTGGCCAGGTGCGTGTGGAGGATCTCGCGATGACGGCCCCACGCGAGCAGGGCACGGGTCTCGGCCTGCCAATCGTCCGTGGACTGATCGAGGCCCATGGCGGCAAGTTCATGCTCGAAAGCGAGTTCGGCAAGGGCACGCGTGCGATCGTGCATTGGCCGCCGCGCTGCGTGCTGGAAGCGCCGCGTCTCGAGGAGCCGCCGGCGGCAGAAAGCGCTTAGCTCAAACCGCCTTCAGGCCCTCGCCGCTGCGCCGCCGCGGCCCAGCGGATCCGCTTCGAGAGTGCGCCCCGCGAGCGCGCCGAGCCAATCGAGCCCCGCACGCAATCGCACAACTTCGCCGACGGCGATAATTGCGGGTGTCGGCGCACGCTCCGATGCCGCGCCTGCTTCTCCGAGGCTTGTCTCGATCACCTGCTGATCGGCGCTCGTTGCCTTCGAGACGATTGCAACCGGCTCGTCCGGCTTGCGTCCGGCGGCCATCAGGAGCTCGGCGATGCGCGGCAGGTGCTTCGTGCCCATGTAGATCACGATCACCGGCGATCCCTTGGCAAGTGCCTGCCAGTCGATCGCATCGGGCACCTCGCCGCTTGCAGCATGGCCGGTCACGAAGGTCACAACGGAATTCAGCCGCCGGTCTGTTGCGGGAATTCCCGCGTAGGCCAGCCCGCCAATGCCTGATGTGATGCCGGGGATGATTCTGAATGCCACACCGGCGCCGACAAGAAACTCGGCCTCCTCCGACCCGCGCCCGAAAGTAAACGGATCGCCGCCCTTGAGCCGCAGTACACGGCTGCCCGCGCGCGCAAACTCGACCAGCCGCTGCGAGATATCAATCTGCTTGGCGCTCGGCTTACCGCCGCGCTTGCCGGCGTGAACAAGAAGCGCGCCCGGCCGCGCGAGCGCCAAAATGCGCTGATCGACCAGAGCGTCATGAACGACCACATCGGTCTTCTGAAGCGCGGCATAAGCGTGCAGCGTCAAAAGCCCCGGATCGCCCGGGCCCGCGCCGGCAAGCCATACCGATCCCGGAGCGAACTCCGGCAGCTCGAGATTTGCGGGTAACTCGGTGAGCTCAGACATTATACTGTATTGGACTGTACATATTTAAATTATACGTGATCTAATTGGCAATTGCCAGCCCCAAGCATTCGCTGGAGATCTGGCAAGAAGCTAGCACGCCCCTTTAATCGATAGGGAACTTGCACCAATTTGAGGGGGCGTCCGAGGATGATTAATGCGCAGTAGATCAATCTGGTTGTTGGGGCTTATGGGCGGCGTAATTGTGCTCGTGCTCTTCCTCAACCTGTTGTTCCCCGGCAGCCTCGGGACGACCAACGCCAAGGTGCAGCTGACCTATGGCATCCTCCTCATCATATTACTGACCTCGAGCATGGCGGTCGCCTCGCACACGCAGCTCAAATCTGTGGTGAAATCGGCCCTGGCCTGGATCGCGATCGGTCTCGCGCTGATCACGCTTTACACGTACCAAGACGGCTTCAAGGCGCTCGCGCAAAACATGCTGATGGTGATTGACCCTGCACAGCCGCGGATCGAAAAGGGCGCGGTGACGATCCGCGAGAACGCCGATGGGCACTTCACCGCCGCTGCTGTGGTCAATGGCGCGCGCGTGCGTTTTCTGGTCGACACCGGCGCCTCCGAAGTGGTGCTCACCAAAGTTGACGCAAGGCATGCAGGCATCAATGTCGATAATCTCGATTACACCCTGCCCGTTTCGACCGCGAACGGCGTGACGATGGTTGCGTCTGTGCGTCTTCGCAGCATCCGCGTCGGCTCGATCACGGTGAAGGATGTCCGCGCGGAAGTCGCCGGCAATGGGCTCGACTATTCTCTGCTCGGCATGAGCTATTTGCGCCGGCTTTCCTCTTATGAGGTCAGCCACCGCACCTTGATCCTCAAGGAATGAGAATTGGCCAATCCCCCGCGCCGCGGCGCGCTTATTCTGGTCATGGGTCCATCGGGTGCCGGCAAAGACACGCTGATCAATGGCGCGCGCGAGCGGCTCGCCGGCAATCCGCGCTACTCATTTCCGCGCCGGATTGTCACGCGCCGCGCTGGCCCCAGTGAAGATCATGATGAGATTGATGCGGCCGGCTTTGCCGAGCTCCGCGCCAGTGGCGGGCTTGCGCTCGCCTGGTCGGCCCATGGGCTCAGCTACGGCCTACCCGCCTCGATCGAGACCGATCTGACTGCCGGGCGGCACGTGATTGCCAATGTCTCACGCGGGGTGACGGTGCAGGCGCAGCACCGGTTCAGCCCGCTGGGTTTCATTCTCGTCACGGCGCCGCTGCCGATTCTGATCGAGCGCATCGCCGGACGCGGACGCGAGACCCTCGCCGAGATCGCCGAACGCCTGCGCACGGCAGGCACGCCCGAGACGATCGCCGGCCGCGCCGTCACTGTCAGCAATGACGGCACGGTTGAAGACGGTGTTATGGCGTTTCTTGCCGCAGTCGAACGAATTGTGCGGCGATCCCTGACCAATCAGGTTTAATGACGCTTTCACAGTCCCGTAGCATCCTCGTCCGCTTCCAACCGAAAGGCCGTCATGCTCACCAAGCCCAAATCCGATTTGCGTCCGAACACAGCCGAGTTCGAGGTGGTCCCGCATGTCATGCCCACGGGCTTTCGCGAATATGACGCGCGCTGGCAGTTCCCTGAGGAGATCAACATTCTAGGCTTCCAGGCGCTGGGCATGGGGCTCGGCACATTGTTGCGCGAACGCGGCGTCAGGCCCGCCATCGTTGTCGGCCACGATTACCGCAGCTATTCGAGCGCGCTGAAGAGCGCGCTGACGGTTGGCCTGATGACCACGGGCTGCGAGGTCTTCGATATCGGTCTTGCGCTTTCGCCGATGGCCTATTTCGCGCAATTCGAGCTTGATGTGCCTGCGGTCGCGATGGTGACGGCGAGCCACAATGAAAATGGCTGGACCGGTGTGAAGATGGGCTGTGAGCGCCCGCTCACATTCGGGCCCGAGGAAATGACGCGTCTGAAAGAGATCGTGCTATCGGGCGCTTTCCGCCCCGCCTCCGGCAGCTCCTATGTCTTCGTGCCCGACATGCGCGAGCGCTACATCGCCGATCTTATCTCCAAGGTGAAGCTCAAGCGGCCGATCCATGTCGTGGCGGCTTGTGGCAACGGCACGGCTGGGCTGTTTGCCCCCGAGCGTCCTGCGCGGCATCGGCGCTGAGCGTCAACCGAGCTCGATTGCACGCTCGATTACACCTTCCCAAATTACAATCCCAACCCCGAAGACATGGCGATGCTTCATGCGGTTGCGGAGAGCGTCAAGAAATCCGGCGCCGATGATCGGCCTCGCATTCGATGGCGATGGCGATCGCTGCGGGGTGGTTGACGACGAGGGCGAGGAGATCTTCGCCGATAAGGTGGGGGTGATGATCGCGCGCGATCTTGCCGCGCTCAACGAGGGCGCGAAATTCGTCGTCGATGTGAAATCGACCGGGCTCTTCCTCACCGATCCCGTGCTTATCGAGCACGGCGCGCAGACCGATTATTGGAAGACCGGTCATTCTTACATAAAGCGCCGCGCCAACGAGCTCGGCGCCATCGCGGGCTTCGAGAAGTCAGGCCATTATTTCTTCCGCGCACCTCTTGGGCCGCGGCTATGACGACGGGCTTCGTCTCGGCGATTGCGATCCTGCAGATGCTCGATCGCAACCCGGGCAAGAAGATGTCGGATCTCAAGCGCGCGCTGCCGGTGACCTATGGCTCGCCGACCATGTCGCCCTATTGCGCCGACACCGAGAAATACGCAGTCGTCGACAAGGTGACCGCCGAATATCAGGCGCTCGCTGCCGGCAGCAAAAGATCCTCGGCCAGCAGATAAGCGACGTGACGACGGTCAATGGCGTGCGCGTCACGCTGGACGACGGCACATGGGGCCTGGTGCGCGCTTCATCCAACAAGCCCAACCTCGTCGTCGTCGTCGAAAGCCCGGCCAGCCAAGCGCAAACCAAGGCGATGTTCCATGATATCGAGAAGCGGCCTCCAAGCACCCGCAAGTCGGCGAATACGATCAAAGAATTGATTATTTGGGGAAGTGTCATCCCTGCCAGTTCGAATTAAGGTTTCGGCGCCGCCGCGTCCTCGGTTATGCTCGCCAGCCAGCCACTACAAAGAGGGCGCCGACATGGTCGATTTCTCGGAGCATCCTTCAATCAAGCCGGCCCGATTCGAGGTCGATCTGCAAGACTGCGAAGTGACTGGCACAGATCCCGCGCGATCTCGATGGCGGGTTCTATCGCATGCATCTGGACTGGCTGTATCCGCCATCCAATACCGACGACACAATTCTCGCGGCCGACGGCTATATCAGCCTGTTCCGTATCAAAGACGGCCGGGCCGATTACAAAGGCCGCTATGTGCGCACCGAGCGATATCGTAATCAAATTAAAGCCGGCCGGCAGCTTTATGGCTATTACCGCAATCCTTATACGGATGATCCCAGCGTCCGCGATATAGCGCATCCGGCAAGGCGCCAACAAGCAACACGACGCCTGTGTCCTTGCCGGCAAGCTCTACTGCGACCAAAGAAGACGGAATGCCCTATGAAATCGATCCCAATACGCTCGAGACGCGCGCGCAAACCGATTTCGGCGGAATTGGGAAAAGCGAGACATTCACAGCGCATCCCGAAGATCGACCCGGTAACGGGCGAGATGTTCGCTTATGGTTATGAGGCAACCGGATCTCTGCTCGCGCGACGTTTTTGTCTATTGCTTCGATCGTAATGGCAGTGTGATGCGCGAATGGCGCTTTGAGGTGCCGCACGCGAGCGTGCTGCACGATATGTGGCTGACCAGTGAGCATATGGTCATTCCGGGCGGCGGCTTGACGACAGACATCGAACGGGTCGAATCCGGCGGAATTCACTGGAAATGGGACCGTACCAAGCGGTCTTATCACGCCGTCATCCCGCGCAATGGCGAGAGCAAGGATATTCGCTTCTTCTATGGTCCCGAGCGCAGCATTGTTCATACGGCAAATGCACGAACCGACGGCAATGAAATCGTGCTCGATGCACCCGTTGCCGAAGGCAATACCTGGCCGTGGTTTCACAGATGTGACGAACGCTCCCTATCGCCCGGTCCCCACGACCCTGCGCCGCCTTATGCTCGACCTTTCCAACAATGATGGGCGCGTGCGCGAGGAACAGCTATTCGACACGCCAACGACAAGCTTCACACGCATTGACGAACGCTACACAACGCGTCCCTATCAGCACATCTATGTGCAATATCGCGACACGCGCGTCGATTTCAGGCGAGCAACTCGGCCGGACTGATGGCAATTGTTTCGGTAAGTTCAATGTGACGACAGGAAAGAAGTCGACGTTCTTTCCGGGGCCGGGCGCGCCTTGTCTGAGCCCGTGTTCATTCCCCGTTCGCCAACGGCGCCCGAAGGCGATGGTTACCTCATTGGCGTTGGCCAGAATGTCAAGGACGCGAAGACGGAGCTGTACATCGTCGATGCGCCGACAATGCAAGAAGCCGCGCGTGTGACGCTGCCGTTTCGTACCAGCGGGCAGGTGCACGGCACTTGGGCCAGCGCGAATGAGCTGGCGCTTATCTGAGTATTTGGGCGCGGCTCCGAGGATCGACGGAGTTGGACGTGACGCCTTCGCGCCGCGCAGGAGCCAAAAGGCACGAAAGAAGAGCCCGACCGCCGCCAAAGCAACGATCGGGCTTGCAATCAATTCGACTCGTTTCGCCGCTTTTGCGCGGCCGCTATTTGCAGCTTGCGCCGCCGCGGCCGACGCCGCCGCAATAGGTTGCTTGCGAACCGTCATGCGAGACGGCCGATGCAACGATGTTGTTGCCGCTGCTCTGTTCAACAAAGAAATCCGCCGACGACGATTGCGACGACGATCAAGCTGGCTAGAAGCCCTCTCATTTTCGATCTCCCAATGTTTGTGGGTTCACGCTGGCGTTTTGGCGCGCTTGTTTCACGCCATTGTTCTTTGAGCTTGCGAGACGCGCAGGAACAGTTGCACTCGTGCGAATCAATATAGCTGCACGCGTTACTCCGTGCACTGCATATTAAAGAAAATCACATTAAATCTGCGTGACGGTGCGTTGCATAACAGTGCTTAGACGCGCCGGCTGCGTGCCTTTATCGCCGCTTCTTTGAACAAACGTTTTCGACAACGCGCCTCTATTCAGCGATTGATGCAAAGCTGTGCAAGCGAGCATTTCAAGCAATCAGATCAAACTCTGTGCAAAGTTGAAGCCCGACTCCCGGCTCGCACAAGTATTGAGCACGCGAAGCCCGCCGCGCTCTGTTGCACCGGGGTTGAAGGTCAACAGGGCGCGGTCAGGCGCGTTAAGCACCGATGATCGTTGTTATTCGCGACGATTCGCTGCCGTATTTCTGATCAGTGTTCCGAATCCATGACACCGGTGAGCAATTGCTCACCGGTCACCTCGCTTCGCCGCCGAAGCGCGCCTCCCACTCCGCCACTTGTGCATCCTCGATCTTCTGGAACAGCACGTCCGGCACGTTGAACGGGGCGCCGGCTTTGATGGTCGAAAGCTCCTCGCGGATGGGATCCGTAAGCCATGGCAAAAGCTTCACATGACCGTTCACTGCAGCGTGAACCTTCTCAGCCGTCTGCAGGGATGAAAGGCCAAGCGGCATGCGCGAAGAAATGGATGAGATTAATGCCGATGCGCACCGCCTGCGCCGCCTTGTCCTTATCGGTCTTGATCAAAGTCCAGGGCGCCGCCTCGGTCAGATATTCATTGCCGAGCACCCAAAGCGCGCGTAGCTCCGCCGCCGCCTTGCGGAACTCCATCGCTTCAAGATATTCCGTGTACTGCTTGAAGCGCCGATCGAGATCCTCGAACAGCTTTTCCTCGAGCGGCCCAGGCTCGCCGCCCGCAGGTACGGTTTCGCCGAACCGCGCTTTTGAGAATCTCAAAATGCGGTTGACGAAATTGCCGAACACGTCGGCGAGATCCTTGTTCACGACGCTCTGGAAATGCTGCCAAGTGAAGGAGCTGTCCGAGCCCTCGGGCGCATTCGCCATCAGATACCAGCGCCAATAATCGGCCGGCAGAATCTCCAATGCCTGATCCATGAAGATGCCGCGCTTCTGCGAGGTCGAGAACTTGCCGCCGTAATAATTGATCCAGTTGAAGCCCTTGATGTAGTCCGCGAGCTTCCACGGCTCGCCGGATCCGATCAGCGTTACCGGAAAGCCGACCGTGTGAAACGGCACATTGTCTTTACCCATGAACTCGATATAGCGCACATCATCGGCGCCCTTGTCGGTACGCCACCAGCGCTCATAGTCGCCGCTGGTCTCCTTGGCCCACTCCCAAGTCGCGGAGATGTAGCCTATCGGCGCATCGAACCAGACATAGAAGACCTTGCCTCGGTAATCGCCCCATCTGTTGCCGTGTCGGTACCGGCACGCCCCAGGAAAGATCGCGCGTGATGCCGCGATCATGCAGGCCTTCGTCCAGCCATTTCTTGGCAATCGAGGTGACGAGCACCGGCCAGTCGTCTTTGCGAGTCGATCCAGGTGCGCAAGCGATCGACCATCTCAGACTGTTTGAGGAAGAGGTGCGTTGCGATTCGCGCATCTCCAAATTGATCGAGCCGGAAACCGCCGAACGCGGCTCGATCAAATCGGTCGGATCCAAGACGCGCGTACAGTTTTCGCATTGATCGCCGCGCGCGCGGTCATAGCCGCAATAAGGGCATGTGCCGATGATGTAGCGGTCGGGCAGAAAGCGCTTGTCGTCGACCGAATAGATCTGGTTGGTCACGCGCTCTTCGATCAGCCCCGCATCGTCCAGCCGATCGGCGAGATGCTGCGTGAGGATCATGATTCTCTTTCGCCGAGGTGCGGCCGAAATAATCCCACGACAACAGAAAGCCCTCACCGAGCTCCTTCTGAATCTCGTGCCATTCAGCAGCGAATGTCCTCAACGGGCTTGCCGTCCTCCGCGGCTGCAAGCTCGGTCGGCGTGCCGTGCTCGTCGGTGGCGCAGATATAGAGCACCTCATGGCCGCGGGCCCGCGCGAAGCGCGCATAAACGTCGGCCGGCAGCATCGAGCCGACGAGATTGCCCAGATGCTTGACGCCGTTGACGTAAGGCAATGCGCTGGTGATCAAAATGCGGGCCATGTTTCGGTCCTAAGTCTAGTTGCCTCATGGTTCGACGGGCTCACTATGAGGGCGTCGATTTACAGCCTCATCCTGAGCTTGTCGAAGGATGAGAGAAAACAAAAAAGCCGCCCGAGGGCGGCCGTCTTTTACGTGCTCAACAAAGCATGATGGGCCGGCCGCCCGCTAGGGTGTCCTCCGCATCATCATGCTGTGAGCCGTCTTGGTCATAGAGCGAGATATAGGGCGTCAGAGGTTAACGGTCAATTCGCAAAAGGCCTGTTTCTCACGCACCGCGCCCTCGCCCGTTTTCGGCCGCCGTCCCGTCCACCAGCCTTGATAAGCGGTGTAAAACGTTTCATCGGCGCGTTCGGGGCCGTGCGTGCGCCGGCGACAGCGCGGACGCCGCCGCCACGTCTATGCTATCGGATGGGGCTGGTTTCTCTCTCCGGCGCTTGGCCGTCAATGCGCCGGGCATGAATGCCGGGGGCGGAGCGAGAAGGAGCAAAGATGAGCGACACGACGCCAGCAGGCGCCAAGCGCAAAACCAGCTTGTCGGCCTTTGTGCAAAACACGATCCTTGTCGGTGTGCTCACCGCCGCGCCGCTCGTGGTTACGTTCTTCATTCTGCAATTCTTGTTCGAGCTTGTGGCCTCGGCCGGCCGGCCGCTGATCATCGCGCTCGCCGACTCCGTCAGCTACACCAATCCGAGCCTTTCGAAGCTTCTGTCCCGGCCCGCAATCGAAGACGCGCTTGGCGTGCTTCTCGTCATCTTGCTCGTGTTTCTGCTCGGCCTCTTGGCGCGCCAGGTGATCGGCGACCGGATCTTGCAAATGATCAACAGTCTCGTTGATCGCATTCCCCTCGCCAACAAGATTTATGGACCGCTTCAGCAACTGGTGAAGACACTGCAGCGTCCACCCGATGGCATGCAGCGCGTGGTGCTGGTCAATTATCCCAATAGCGAAACGAAAGCCGTCGGTGTGGTCACGCGCACGATGAAGGATCGCTTGACCGGTGAAGAACTGGCCGCCGTCTTCATCCCGACAACACCGAACCCCACGGCAGGCTACCTGACAATCGTGCCGGTGAGCCGGATCATTCCGCTCGGCATGTCGATGGATGATGCAATGTCATTCATCATCTCGGGCGGCGCCGTCGGGCCGGAGATGTTTCGCTATACCGGCCTGCATGGCCAAGCGGAAACGTTTGCGAAGCCGCAATGATCTGATGGGCGTGGCGTCGGTGAAGAAGATATTGTTCGTTGCGCCAAGCCCGCTGGGCGATGCGCTGCTTACCACCGGCGTGCTCAATTACTTGATTGCGCAAAATCCCGAAGCGCGCGTCAGCGTCGTGTGCAGCCCGCTCAATGCGCCCCTGTTTCGCGCCGCACCCAATCTCGATGCGTTGATCCCGATCGAAAAGCAGCGCTTTGCGATGCATTGGCTGGAGGCTTATCTCAAGCTTCTCGGCACGCACTGGGATATTCTTGTCGATTTTCGCAATGTCGGCATTTTCCATCTCTTGCGTGCGCGCAAAGCCAATCGCGCACACGGCCGCGATTTCACCATTCACAAGGTCGAGGAGAATGCGCGCGTCCTCGGCATCCCGCCGCAAGACCCCAAGCTTTGGCTCGATGACAAAGCGCGCGCCAAAGCGGATCAGCTTCTGCCACGCGGGCAAAAGCTGATCGGCTTCGGCCCGATGTCGTCATCGCCCTACAAGGAGTGGCAGCCGGAGCGCTTTGCCGAGCTTGCCGCACACCTCACCGCGGCCGGTGCGCCGCTTGCAGGTGCGCGCGTTGCCGTGTTCGCCGCGGAGGCCGAACGGCCGCGTGCGAGCAAATTGCTGGCGCTCTTGCCGCCCGGGCAAACGCTCGATCTCATCGGCAAGACCGATGCGCTCGAAGCCGCGGCGTGCCTTGAGCGCCTTGCTCTTTATGTCGGCAATGATTCCGGGCTGATGCATCTCGCGGCGGCCGCCGGCACGCCGACGCTGGGGCTCTTCGGCACCGGCTGGCCCACCGTCTACCGGCCGTGGGGGCCGCGGGCCGCCTATATCGAGCGACGGGTCGAGGAGAGCAAGGACGATTGGCGGGGGCTTACATTCGAGGAAATGGCGGGGCTCGCCATGGTCAAGATCGACGTAGCGACCGTGGAGGCCGCGGCCCGGGCGCTTTTGGCAAGCTCCGCGATTGCCTAAAGGCGGCCAATGAGGTTATGGCTGGCGCCGAGCCCAGGCGCGCCGGCTTAGCTCAGTGGTAGAGCAACCGCCTTGTAAGCGGTAGGTCGTGAGTTCAAATCCCACAGCCGGCACCATAATATAATTATGAAATCAGATAGTTATGAGACCCCACTAGGGCCGGAGCGGATCTATTTTTTCCAGAGACACGAGTTAATTGTAGAAAGAAACCGACAGTCATTCCCCTTGCGGCCTAATGTACAAAACGCTCTTCTCAAGTGCTGTGAAAGCGCCCACGAAGAAGAGGCAGCCCAGACCATAGAACATGTCGCGCTGCAAGATCTGCTTCGCTTTGTCTGCGATGCCTACGATCTGCATCGCTGTGGGGTGCACGAATTTTGAGAGCAACTTGTTCGGGGTCTTGACCATGTGCTCCAGCCCGCATTCGCCAGCCGCGTCCTCCACGCGCAAGTAGCGTTCTTCTAATGTCTCGATCCCCTCGGTTGCCGCGCGGCGGCTGAGGTCGGTCTTGCCATCCGCGATCACGGAGAGCCAATCGGCCTGAGGATTGATCGCCCGTCCGGACTGCTCGAATACATCCAACAGGTTCTTGGCATCGCGACCCGCGTCCTGGTAGAGCCGCCAAGCGTTTTCGCGGCTCCTACCGAAGTACGTGGCCCACACGGACAACTCCAGAAGGTTTCTCGCACGCCAGGCTAAGAGCGATGTGTCGGTGCGCGCCGCCACACGAGCTTCTTGCAGCCGCAGGTATTCATTGAAGACCTGGAAACACAGCCCGCCGAGCAGTTGGACCTGCCACTCGTTGTCCTTTCCTGAGTTCTTGGCCAGGTCGCCGATCTGCTCGTTCATGACCGCCCACCTGCCAGACGTCCTTATCTTGGCCGCGTCCTCAACGAACTTGTTCATCTCTGGGCTCATGGGCACATGCTCCTTTGCCCTCGAAGGCTTAAACGCACGCTCACAATTTGGAAGGGAGTAAGGCGTTAACATTCCGTGTTCATGAGGACCTTGTTCGTCCGCTTCGCTATCTTGTTACTCCTGCTCTTCGCCCAACGGGTGAGCGCGGAGGAGAACGAGATCGGCCTTTTCGACGGCCGGGGAAACGCAACCGCATACATCGCGGTCGGCGACGATTTGACGATCTATCTTTGGAGCGGCGAGCCTGTAGCTTATTTGGCCCGGGACGCGGGCGGAGGCTACGATGTCTACGGCTTTAACGGGAATCACCTTGGCTGGTTTCTCAACGGTGTGATCTGGGATCACGCTGGTGGTGCATCCTGTGCAACAAAGCAAGCTATGCAGGGAACCAAACTCGAACCGCTCAAGGCACTCAAGCAGCTGAAACCTATCAAGTCGGTCAAGGAGATCGTTCCCGTCCGTCCGGTCCTCTCAAACACATTCGGCGACACGCCGTGCATGCTGCTCCTTGGGTCAGGTGCAGGCTAGAGATACTCGTTCAAGGTCAGAAAAGTGTTTCGATACGTTGGACGGGGCAAAGGCTGAATTTCGGCTGCTAAATCCGCTTGGTCAGGGCGTCGATGACGGCTTGGAACAGCGCATCCTTGCGCCGCTCGGTCTCGGAAAGCTCCGTGAACGGAACAAGAGCGGGATGGGTCTTCTTCTGCGCATCCTTGACCGCACCGTAACGCCAGCCGGCCGCTTGCTTCTCCGCCATCCATTGGTCGTGCTGGGCGGAGATCGGCGCGCCGGGGTGATCGAGCCGGAATTTCACGCCCTCGATGGTCGATTCGCGTTGCCAGGGCTCCGCCTCCTCCCAACGCGCGGCCGCCGCCTCGCCCAGCGCAAGCTGATAGGCGCGGATCGCCGCATGAACGATGCGGGCAATGGCCTCGACATCGGGCTTCATGGTCCTGCTCGTCTCCGGCACCGCGCCATCCCTCTGATTACCCCGATTTGCCCCAAAGGCCAATGAATGCGGATTGGCAATATTTAATCTGATGCATCAACTGGCTATTCTCACGCCAGCAGAGTCACATCCCGCACCGTCCCGGGCAAACGAGAAGCGCAAGCAACCCGCGAGATCAATGCCATCCTTCAACACAGAACGCACCGCCTGGGTCATCATCACGATCCTCGGCGTTCTCGCTTTCACTCTGGGATATATCGGCTGGCAGCACGAGCCCGATGGCCCCACGACCACGCTCGACGTGATCTATCGCACGCTTTGGCTCTTCAAGATGGATGCCGAGGAGCTCCGCCATGACCGCGTTCTGCAGATCGCGCAATTTCTCGCTCCGCTGGTGACGCTCTCCGCGATTGTGCAGCTTGGGCTCCATCTCTTCGCTTCGCAGATCAGCCTGTTGATCGCACGCAACCGGCGGGGCCACACGGTCATCTGCGGGCTCGGCAATCGGGGCACGGCTTTCGCCGACAGCCTGATAAGGCTGGGCGAGAAGCACATCAACATCATCGACGCAAACCCGACCGAAGCGCATCTCGCTTTTTGCCGCCAGCGCCGCATTCGCCTCATCAAAGGCGATTGCCGCGATCCAAAAATGCTGCAAGCGGCGGGGGCTGCGCGCGCCGAGCGCATCATCATAACCACGCCCAATGATAATTTTAATCTCGAGACGGCGGCAGCGGCGCGTAAGCTTGCCGATGAGGTGACGCACAAAACGATCGTACAGATCCACACGGCGATATCGGACCGCGCCTTGTGGAGTCATCTTGTCGACTCCGATGCCGTCAAGCGGCTTGTCGGGCGCTCGGAGCTCAGGCCCTTCAGTCTTCCGGTGATTGCCGCGCGCAAGCTGTTTTGGGATCAATCGGTCTATAGCTATGCCGATATGCGCGGCCAGAGCTGCGTGCACGCCGTCTTTGTCGGCTTCGACGATTATGCGGTGAGCGCGCTTGTGCAGATGATGCGCGCCTGCCTCTACAAGGACTTTCGCGCACCGCTCGCCACCGTGCTGGTGAAAGATGCTGCGGACGCCGAACGCAGCTTCTTTCGTGAATTTCCGGCGATCCGCGAGCTGCGCCAGGTGCGCTTCAAGGAATTCGATCCCTTAATCGACGAGCTGAGCGCGCCTTTCATGGCCGATGTCGAAGCCGAGGCCAGCGCGGGCGTCAGCCTGGTTGTGGTTTGTATCGACCCCACGGAAGATTCGCTTTCAGCCGCCATCTACGTCCATGCGGCCGTGCGCCGGCTGGTGCAATGGAACGCCCCGATCTTCGTCCGCATGGATACGACTGATGGCGGTATCGGCCTTTTGACGCCCGCGCAGCAGGCACGCCGCTTCGATGAGATGATCGTGCCATTCGGCACAACCTATGAGCTTTCAGATGTCGCGCTGCTCGAAGGCCTGCTCGAGCGCTCTGCACAGCGGATCCATGACGGCTATCAGGGATCACGCAAGCACGGCCGCGGCGCTTCCGGGAAACAGGAATGGCGCGATAGCGACATCGCCTGGGCTCAATTGCCGGAGACCTATCGGCAAGCCAATCGCCGCGCCGCCGACCACATCAAGGCGAAGCTGGCGAGTGCCGGGTTTTATGTTCCGCCGGGCCTCAGCCTCGATGTCGCGCCGGGCATCGATATCGGCACACACCGCGAAATCGCGGAGCGGCTCGCCGGGCTCGAACATGATTCCTGGCGCGCCGACCGTCACATTGATGGCTGGGTGCAGGGCCGCACGCGTGACAACCGCCGCAAGATCCATACGAACCTCGTCTCCTATGAAGAGCTCGACGAGCCGACCAAGGATTATGATCGCGATCAGATCAAGCTGCTCGACGGGCCGCTTCTGAGCGAGAAGCCGCTCAGCGACAATGCCGAGCTTATTCGTGTCGATCACTGGCTCGGTCTCATCGGCACCAATGCGCTAACCGACGATGAGAAGAGAGAGCTGCGCCGCCGTTTGAACGATGAGATTTTGCCGGACCTGCTGGAGCATAACGCAGCGCATTGTTTCACACTGGCAACTTCGCTCACGCCGGGCGCGGATCTTGTGCTCACCAAGACCATGCTCGATTTTCTCGAAAGTCATCACATCGTTCATCGGCTCATCGTTCCCGAGGGCGTGCCGGAAGCGCTGATGATCAAGGACTTCATGCCGCATTTCCTTGCCGGCAGGAACGCGGACGGCGCGCCGCGCGCGCTGGACGAATCCTGGGAAGCCTTCTGTGACCGGATACTCAAGCTGCGTCACGAAATGACGGATGCCACCGGCTCGGCCTATCGCCGCACAGGCTGGGTCATCGACCTTTGCGATCAGCGGGGCAATTTCGATCTCGCCGATGTTCGCCGGGCGGGATATGTGCGCCAAGGCACCTATGTCGTGCGGCGTTCTCACACGCTCATAGCTGCGCTCGGCTCCGCGGATAGCGAGGGTGACCCGAGTGGCTTGGTGGAGACGCTTAAGCTGCGCGCAACGCTCGAGGGCGCGCCGCCGCCCGATGAATGGCCAATGCTGCTGCCGCGGCGGACCATCAAGATCGATCTCGCTGCCCACGCTGCTCGAGCGCGCACCGTAAGCGCCTAGACCGGCGGGCCTTGCCCGGCACCAATGTCGATGAAGTACTCGGCGTCCGGCATGCCCGGGTGACGCATCGAATTTTCGCCGCGCAGGATCAGATCCCGCAGCTGCAGCTGCGTCGTGGTGGAAACGACAAAGACGGGCGTACCTTTCTCGTCGGCAAACGGAAACGTCATCACCTCGATCCCGATCGTGCGATCGTATTGCTCATACGTAAAGACGAGAGAGCCGCGCGGCGTATCGAGAATAAGCCGGAAGGCACGCCAGATCGGCGGCACCGCTTCGGCAGGAAAGAGCTCGAACCAATTCTTTCCTGTGTTGTCGATGCGGGTTCGATTGACATTGGCCGTGCCCATGAGGCGAACGATTGCCTGATAGGGCTCGCGAATTTCCAAGATGCTGAGATAAGCCGCAAACGGCTTTGATGCGTTGAGCGTGAAACTCTTGCGTGGCGGAACGAGCTGGCCGGTCTCGCTCTGCAGCGATTTGAAGAGATCATAGAAGGCTTGGCCGGGCCCGGTCAGTTGCGGGACCAGCGCTTCAGTCTGCGCGGGAAATACGCCGGGCAATGAGCTGCCTCTCTCAATCGACGAGGCAGATCATATTGCCGAGATGTTAACGCGACCCTAGCCGGATTTAACCATGAGTGCGCTAGGCAGCGTGATATTCGGCCCGGAAACGGCCGTGCACGCCGCCTCGGCGCAGGCTTACTTCCAGAATTGCTTGGAAGCGCGGCGCGCGCCTTCCGCCATCGCACCGAGCTTGGCCCAGACGACTTGCGGATCGACCGCCGCCTGACCGACCCAAGTGCCATAGCCGCAATCGCTGCCGGCAATGACATTCTCGCGACCGACATATTTGGCGTAGTTGCCGATGCGCTGCGCGATCAGATCCGGATGCTCGATGAAGTTGGCTTTGGATTCGATCACGCCGGGAATGAGCAGTTTTCCGTCCGGCAGCTTTACCGTCTCGAACACCGCCCATTCATGGGCGTGGCGCGGATTGGCTGCCTCGAGCGACACCGCATTGGGGCGCGCCTTGAAGACGATGTCGATAATGTCCGAGAGCGGCACATCGCAATGATGCGGGCCTTCGTAATTGCCCCAGCACAGATGCATGCGTAGTTGATCAGGCGGGATGTTGCGCAGCGCATGATTGAGCGCCTCGACATGAAGCTGCGCCATCTTGCGGAAATTCGGTCAGCGGCAGATGCGCGAATTGGATGTGCCGGCCCATTGCAAGATCGGGGCAGTCGATCTGCAAGACAAAGCCGGCATTGGCGATGGTCTCGTATTCCTCGCGCATCGCATCGGCGATGGCATAGAGATATTCCTCGTGGCTTTTGTAATAGCTGTTGTGAAAGAAGAGCGAGATGACGCCAGGCGATGCCGCGCACAGAAACGCATCGGACAGCTTGTCGCCCGCCGAGCGCCTTCTTCAGATGGCGCACATCCGTGCGCGCCGCATCGGGGTCTTTGACGCTGATCGGGCCATCGCAGGCCGGGGTCTTGCGCCGCGAGCGGCCGGGATCGCCGAACACCTCTGTTGATGCAGCACCGGAAACTCGGCCAAGTCCTGATATTCGAGCGGATGGCTTTGCCGCCGAAGCCGGCGAGCCGGTCCTTTACATAGGTGGCATAGCTCGGCTTGGACATGTCGCCGTCATTGATGACGTCGACCCCTGCACTCCACCTGCTTGTCGACAATGTCGCTGACCGCCTTTTCGATGCGGGCATCGAGCGCACGCGGCTCAACCGGGACGCCCTCCTCCTTGGCGAACATCATCTTGATGAGGTCCTCGGGCCGCGGAAGGCTGCCGGTATGCGTGGTTAAAAATCTCTCGGTACTTCTCTTCATGGCCTTCCTCGTCTCATCCCGATTTTGCGTTGGGCCGCGTGCGCAAGCGCAGGGCCATTGCTCCCTTCAACGTTGCATTGACCAAGGGTCCTGGTCGAGAGTATCCGGTCTGCCAAACGGAAATCCTTTAGGCTATTAGTGGGGCTAACAGCTAAGGTGCCGGGGCACAAGGAGGAACCGAGCATGGCCACCGCAACGAAGTTACCGAGCCGACTGCACCACACGGCTTACACCACAAAGGACATGGAAAAGACGCGCAAATTCTATGAGGACGTCATCGGCCTGCCGCTGATCGCCACTTGGAGCGAATCCGACGAGCTGTTCGGCAAGCTGCGCACTTATGTGCATTGCTTTTTCGGGCTGGGCGATGGCGGCGCGCTCGCCTTCTTCCAATTCGCCGAAAAGAGCGACGAGAAAGAGTTTTCACCGCCGATCGCCGATACGCCGTTTCATCACATCGCCTCAAGGTCGATAAAGAGACACAAGATGCGATCGACAGAGCGCGTCAAGGCCGCCGGGATCAAAGAACCCAACACTTTTGTGCTCGAACACGGCTATTGCCGCTCCCTCTATGTGAACGACCCCAACGGCTTCCGGCTCGAGTTCACGCTTGATGCCCCGGGTACCGACAAGATCAATAAGGATCGGCTGGCCGACGCGCACCCGACGCTTCAAGCGCTGGCTCAAGGGCGACCATACGTCCAATAACACTTACCGCTAAAAAGCGCGGTAGACCAGCGGCGCGTCTTCCAAGACGCGCCGCCCCTACGTTCACAAAACACGAAGGGTCTTGGAGAGACATGGAATACAAGAATTTAGAGGAAAAGCTGAAGGCCGTGGGCGACCCGGTGAAGATGCTGCGCAATGCGCAAACGCCCCCGAACGTCTATCCCGGTGTTCCGCCCGAATACACCAATTGGCGCGACGAGCAGTGGGCCTGGCAGAACACGGCGGTGCTCTACAACCAGTCCTTCCATATGGCGGATCTCGCGGTTGAGGGCCCGGATGCGCTGAAGCTTCTGTCGCAGCTCGGCGTGAACAGCTTCAAGGGCTTCGCCGTCAACAAGGCAAAGCAGTTCGTCCCCGTGACGCCCTATGGCCATGTGATCGGTGACGTCATCCTGTTCTATCTCGCCGAGAACAAGTTCAACCTCGTCGGCCGCGCCCCGGTGCTGAACTGGATCACGTTCCACGCCCAGACCGGCAAGTATGATGTCAAGGTCGAGCTCGACCAGCGCACGGCGCTCAGAACCGACGGCAAGCGCAAGGTCTATCGCTTCCAGGTGCAGGGTCCCAACGCGATGAAGATCATCGAGAAGGCCATCGGCACCAAGCCGCAAGAGCTGAAGTTCTTCAACATGACCAGCCTCGCCATCGGCGGTAAGCAAGTGGGCGCGCTGCGTCACGGCATGGCCGGCCAGCCAGGCTGGGAGCTGTTCGGGCCGTGGGGCGACTACCAGGCCGTGCACGAGGCGCTCGTCAGGGCCGGTGAGGAGTTCGGCATGGCCCTCGTCGGTGGACGTGCCTACTCGTCCAACACACTTGAATCCGGCTGGGTGCCTTCGCCGCTGCCGGCCATCTATTCGGGCGATGAGCTCAAGGCTTACCGCGAGTGGTGCCCGGCCAATGGCTATGAAGCGCAAGCTTCGGTTGGCGGCAGCTTCGTCTCGAAAAAGATCGAGGACTACTACTTCACGCCGTGGGATCTCACCTACGGAAACTTCGTGAAGTTCGATCACGACTTCATCGGCAAGGCAGCGCTCGAGAAGATGCAGAACAACAAGCATCGCCATAAGGTGACGCTCGCTTTGAATGACGCCGATGTGCTCGCGATCCAAGGCAGCCAATACGGCAAGCAGAATGAGCGCGGCAAGTTCATCGAGTTCCCGTCGGCGGTCTACTCGATGCACCCGATGGATCAGGTGCTGGTGAACGGCAAGCCGGCCGGCGTTTCGACCTGGATCGGCTACTGCATCGAACGAGCGCAAAATGCTGACGCTTGCTATCCTCGAGGAGGAATATGCCAAGCCGGGCACGGAAGCCGTGCTGGTTTGGGGCGAAGAAAATGGCGGCACCACCAAGCCGACCGTCGAGAAGCACGCGCAAAAGGAAATCCGCGCGATCGTCTCGCCGGTGCCTTACGTCGAAGTCGTGCGCACCTCCTACGCGGATGCGCAGCATGGCTGGCGCGCGCAGGCTTAGACACGCGCCTATATCCCATCTTGATTGAGGGGCCCCGCGGGCACGTGCTCGCAGGGCCCCTCTTTCGTGCAGCAAGGGCGCGCGGCGATCGAGCGGCCCAAGGATCTCGACGGCAAAAAGACTCGCTGATGCTCCAGTTTTTATTGTCAAGCTCACTTAGTCGACATTAAACTACAAGCTGGTGGTCCAAGACGCCGCCGCGTTCCAAGCGTTCAAGTGTTGTAGGGCCCGAGCTAGCCTAATTTGTGCTCGGAAATCGTGTGGGGGACAACATGTTGAGCTTCGGGCGCCGCGTTGCGGCATTTGCGGCGGCGTGCGCGCTTTGCACAGCCTGCGGGGTCATTTCCCGGCCATTTTCATCCAATGTCGGCGCGATCGACGAGCGCGGCTCAGACAGCGGTGGTGTCATCACGATCAGCGAGCCGCAGCTCTATGCGCGCGAAAATCTGATCAATGACCGGACGACCGAACTCACCTATCTGAACTCGCTGCTTACGCCGAAGACAGGCAGCGGGATCGACTACAGCTCGCAAAACTCGAGCACGTCGATCACGCGGAACTTGAGCGACGCTCTGGTGGCGCGTGTCGCTGCGAATTTCGGAATGGACTCAGGACTCGCGCTCCAAAATCAGCGGGAGGCGGCGGTCAACGAGCAAAAGGCCAATGTCCAGCTGCTCGACGCGCAATACCGCACCCAAGCCTATCGCGATCTGCTCGCGGCCCGCGACGAGCAGCAGAAGCTTGCCAGCGAGCAAACGAGGGTCCGGACGGAGTCCAATAGCAACGAGCAAGAGCTGGCGAGGATCACAACGCTCCTTAACAACACGCCCAACGACGACACCGCAGCCAAGGCGGCGCTGACAAAGCAAAAGACGGACCTCGAAGTCAAAAAGAGCGTGCTCAACACGCAACAGAGCCAGGTCTTGGCGCGCGTGAGCGCTCTGAATGAGCGTGTGAAGACACTCGGAGACAATCTGGGCATCGCACAGAATGCCAATTTGGAGATCAAAGATCTGAGCGCGGCAAGCATACCGTCTACCAATGCAACGGCGACGCTTGACGCGCTCAATTCGTAGATTACGACCCTGCTCGGCTCGTACAGGACCGAGATCAAAGAGGGCGACAAAGAAGTCGTCGGCACCGCCATCGGCTCAACCGTCGCGCCCAGGAAAGGCAGCGCAACGGTCTCACCGCTCGAAGCATTCCGCGACCGGCAGGCCTATCGCGATGAGCTGCGCGCGGCCATCGCGCGGATGAATCTCGATGATCTGCACGACTATAACGGCAATGCGCTCTATCGGATGAACTTCACGGTGACAGTCGCACCGGGCAGCGAGAACAAGCGCCAGTTCGGCGTCGCCGCCTTGGAGATGAAGCCGCCAACGATGACCGGCGAAGAGATCGATGATCTTTTCCGCGACTATATTCGTTACGTGAATCGCGTCGCGAATTCCGGGCTCATCAGCCGCAACTCCAACAATAAGAACACGAGCACCAAGCGCGCGCTGGCAGTTCAGGAGAACATATTCAATACTTTTTCTTCGATGGGCCGCGAGATGGGATTCTATCGCGTTGAGGAGATCCCGTATTCCGCCCTGTCGGCGATGCTCAAGGCTAAGCTGAGGATAGGCGAGCCCGAAACGGTCAGCTGTGGTAACAGCTCTGATGTCAGTTGCGCTTACATCGCAATATCGCAGCAGTATAAGAAGCTTCCAGACAGAATGGCGCGCGCCACGGCCTCTCTATATCAGGCTCTGCGCTACAATAGTAGCGCCACTATCTATGTGCTCGGCGCACCCTGGAGCTCTATGAGCTTTCAACGCCTAATCAAAGAGAGATTTGAGCAGTGTATCAGCGGCAACTGCGACGAGGGTGGTGCGAAGTCGATGGCAACGGCCAAGCCGACGACTGGGCATGGCTCAGACTAGGGATCGCCGCCTTTAACGCTCAGATCTCAGAGGAAATGGCTCTCGAGGTCCAGGAAGGAACTGAGGATCAATATGCCTACGACGATATCAGGAGCATGGCGCGATTTGTCGAAGCCTTGATTCCGGACAGCTCGCCAAACGCTAAAGCCGCCCGCTCCAAGGTCCTGCCCCCATGCGAGTTCGTCCAGCGAATCTCGAACACGACGGTCGAGCAATGCAATGAAGATGGCAAAACAGGCCAGTACGTGGTCAGACGATACGAGCTCAAGGGAAATTTAATCCCGTACGAGGCAAGCCCAACCGAGCTCGGACAAACCGTGTCAACCGTTGCAAACAGCAGCCGCTCCTTGCAGCTGGCGCTGGCGGCAGCCGCCTCGCTTCCGACAGCCGGCGCCAAGGCCGGGCTTGATGTCGGCGCCGTCAAGAGCGCGGCGGCGCTCGTCGAAGCCTATGATCGGATTCCGCGTGTTGTCGGCTTCTCAGACAAGCTGCGCGCATCCGACGATGGCGACAAGACGGCTGACGTGGACGATAGCACTAAGAGCAGTGCCGAAACTGCCCAAAACGATCTCGTCGGCTGGGTCTTCGGCCCCAAAGCCCGTCTGGATACCAAGGGCAACAATATCGTCCTCGAGCAGAGCCTTGCCTCCTACCAGACTTCGATGGAGGTCTCGGTTCCGAGCTGGTGGCCATCCGTCGATGCGACCGCCTACACGTATTGGGTCGGCAACTTCAACGAACGCGACAGCATCAAGACAAATGACTCGACGGGTCGCGCCAAGAAGCCGCTGCGCATCACGACTCCCACCCGCATGGCGTCATTCGACGGCTTGTCGATCTTTCTCATCGGCAATAATGGTCCACGGGCCGACATCTTCCGCCGACCGACGATCGAAAAGGTGAGTCCGCAGATCGTCTCGGCCTGCGCCGCAAAGAAGGTTGACATCTCGCTCTATGGACGAAATTTGTGGCGCAGCACTGCCGTCAACATCGGCGGCAAGCACCTAGACGGCGTCACCGTTCTACCCGATATGAAAGGCATATCCGTCAGCGTCGATGTGAATGACCTGGTGAGCGGCAACGCGCCAACGAGCAGCACTGGGGCGACACAGCTCGTCGCAGTGCCGGTCAATATCGCGACGCGTGATGGTCCAACCTCAACGACGATCTGGCTCCGCGTCCCACGGACCGGCGGTGCGGCGTCCTGTAACAACTTTCCTGTTATCGCCGATCAGACCAATATGAGCGGGCAAATCGTGCAATTGAGCCCCGAGCGATTTGCACGCTGCAAAGCTCCGGTGACGCTATTTGCCCGAACCGATATGGACATCAACTCATCGGGCCTGAGCGCATTCCTCGACGGTGTCGGTGTGAAAGCAGAGCTCCTCAATGACGATCGCAGCTCAAGGCTGATCAAGGTCACAGTTGGCGATGCCTCGCAGCTCGCACACGGAGCGGCGACCTTGACGATCGGAGGGTCTGGCTACGATGACTCGGGGCGACGCGCCGACGTGCTCATGAGTAAAGCCATTACTATCGAGGAGTGTGCCAAGGACGGCTCACAGCAAGTGAACTCGCAACAACCCGTGAAGCCCCAACAACCAGTAAAGCCCGAGCAGCCAGTGAAGCCCGCCGCGCCGGCGGCCACACCGCCTGCAACTCCTCCCGCTCCGGCCGCCGGTGGCAAGAAGCCTGCCGCGCCAGATGCTTCCGCCGAAGAAGCCAAGTCGCTCGCCGACCGCGTCGTTGAAACGATCAGCGAGAACTTCCCGCTCCGGCGCCGCTGACGCCGCGCCCGGATAAAGGGTAAGCCCAGTCATTCCGTGCATTCGCCGGATGACTGGGGCTTTTCGCTTAGAACTTGCGCGTGATGTCGATGCCCCAACGCACCGGCAGCGCCCTGAACAAGAAGCCGCCCGGCGAGTATTCGGCATTGTATTTCTCGTCGAACGTATTCTTCGACCAAGCCGTGATCGACCAGTTGTCGCTCTGAAGCCCTGCCCTCAGATCGACGAGATCGATTGCATCGCGCTTCTTCGGCGTCGGATCAAGCGCGGCAATGTTGGGATCAAGCGTATGCGGGAACGGAATTGTAAACACTTCCGGGCCCACGCGATTGTAATCTGCCCGCAGGAGCAAATTCACGCCATTGAACACTGGATGCAAATATTGAAGCGCCGCATTGACCGTGTAGTCGGGCACGAGCGGATCTTTCGCGCCTTGCACAGCCGGATCGGCAAACTTCGTGATTTCGCTATCGGTGTAGTTAAAGCCGAAATTGAAGGTCAGCTCATCGGTGAGCTGAGCCGTAGTGTCGAAATCAAAGCCCCAAAGCCGTGACCTATCGATATTGGCAAGGTTCTGCGTCGAGTTGTCGGCCAGGAAGATGAAGTAATAGGAGCCGCGATCGATCGTATAGAAGAAGCTGCCATTCATGCTGATCCGGTTGTCCAGGAACTGGCTCTTGAAGCCGACCTCATAATTGTCGGCCGTCTCCTGATCGAACGTATCACCCAACCCAAAGAATTGACGCTGGGTCGCAACGACGCCGACACCCGTCTGGTTGAAACCGCCACTCCTGAATCCGCGGCTATAGCTCGCATAAAGATTGACGTTGGGCGTTGCTTTGTAGCGCAGGATCGCCTGTGGCTGCCAATCATCCCATGTCTTCGAACGCTGATCGCCGGTGTGCACGGGCGTTGTCGCAAACGGGTTGATGAAGGCATCGAGGAAGCTTTGCGGCGTATCGGTGATATTGGTCCGATGGTCGCGGTCGTAACGCAGGTTGAGCGACAGCTCGAGATCCTTGGTCAGCTCGGTCGACGTATCGACATAGCCCGCCCAAGCGAATTGGTCCTGCCCGTCCGACAGGAAAGTATATTGGGGATGCAGCGGATTTGTCGACGGATTGATATAGACCGGGATAACGCCATTGTTGGTGTCGAACATATTGCCGGTGGAGATGAACCGATTGGTGCCGAAAGCTTGCGCGCCAACGATCCAACGGAACACGCCGTCTTGCGGCGAGGTGAAGCGTAATTCTTGCGACCACGTTCCCACCCGCAGGAACTGACTTTGGTTGATGTCATAGCCAACCTGCGTATCCGGATAGGCTTTGAACGAATAAGCATCGCCCGTCAAAATCTCGCGCGTCGAATCACCGCTGGTGATCGAGGTGAACGTGCCGTAATCGGTCTGATAGGTCAGCTTGAGCGCCGCGCCGTAGAGCTGGCGATCATTCTTGCCGGGATTGTTCGCGGTGATCGGCACGCTTGTATTGTTCGGGTCATTGAATTCGGCGTTGGGCGCGAATGTCGGCGGCAAGAAGCCGAACGGCGGGATTACGAAGTAGAGCGCCTTGGTATGCAGAACATCCGCCGAGAGGCGCAAATCCGCGGTGAACTTGTCATTCGGCTTGAAGAGGAAAGTGAAACGACCATTCCAATCCTGCACGGGGTCGGCGTCTTTGTTCAGCGTGAGGTTCTTCAAATGGCCGTCAGTGTTGAAGTAGGACAGTGAGCCACGCATCAACAGATTGTCCGTGATCGGACCACTGATGACGCCCTGCGCTTTCCCGCCGGGGCCCGACTCATAACCGGCCGTCACATGACCTTCCCACGTATCGCTCGGTTGCTTGGTCGTGATGATAATTGCACCGCCGATCGCGTTGCGGCCGTAAAGAGCGCCCTGTGGGCCCTTCAAGACTTCGATCTGCTGGATATCGGCGAGCTCTTGATTGAATTGCGCGGGCTGCGTCTCCGGCACACCGTCAACGACAACCGAAACCGACGGCTCGCTGTTGCGCGCCTGGGTAATGCCGCGCATGACGATGAACGCATTACCGGCATTCTGCGTCTCGACCAATGTCGCACCGGGCACCGCGCTCAAGAAGTCGCGCGGCATCTCGATCCCCTTGTTCTGAATCGTCTGTGCCGTAAACGCGGTGACCTGCGCCGGGACATCTTTCAGCACTTCGGAGCGTCTGCGCGCCGTAACGACGATTTCGTCCCCGGAATAGGAGGGCGTTTGCGCATTTGATTGCGCCGATGGCGGAGCGACGGGCTTCTTATCGGCCTTCTTGAGCGCATGATGTGAAGCGACTGGCTGCAATGGCACAGCTGGTTCTTTCGCCGCGCTTGCGTGCGACAAGCCTAAGCAGAGCGCCGAAACCCCGACGGCGCCATAAAGGCGCGAACGCATCGTACGTTTCATTGTAAAGACCTCCCCGAGTGTTTCTTGCACCCATCATTGGGAGACAGGAGCGAGCGGAACAAGGGGCCAGAACGATTATTTTTTTAGTGTTGCTGCCCACTCTCGCCCACTTGCCCATAATTGCCCAACACCTCACGAACTAATCCGTAAGCGGATATTGAGCCCCTCAGGCGAGTGACGTATGAGTGCCGACGCCCATGCGCAGACTAAGGTGCGCACTCCGCAACAAGGGGAAGACGATGAGAAAAAGAATGTACGCAGCCGCGATTGCGCTTGCCGCGCTCGCATTCGAGACGCCTGCTTTCGCCGATACCTGGACCGGCGCCTACGAGAACACCATTGTATCGACGTACGACGATGGTCATATCGTCGATGTCTATGTCGAGCCTGACCACAGCTATACGATCGTGCCGCGCGATGGCAGCGCAACCATTTCAGGCACGTGGTCGGATAAAACGGGCGAAAGCTGCTTCACCATCACCGACCCTGCGGAGTATGCCGGCGGCGATCCGCTTTGCTTTGCAATCAAGGAATACAAGGTCGGCGACACGTTTGAAGGCAGTGATTCAACGGGTCATTTCACCGCCGAGATCGTCAAGGGTCGCAAGTAACTAAAATTCACTCGCCTGTGTAGCTTGGAATGCGATGCGCCCATGGCGTCGCGTTCCAAGCACGGCCGACCGGCGGCGAGCACGGCCCCGATTGATAAAATATCAGTATGCTGAAGGATTGCGTGCCCGCTTCAATTTGTTGCGTTGGTTACACGGTTGCGCTGGCCAGCACGTGGATGTGCAATATCGGGCTCGCCCTTTGCCGCCGTGAACTCACGCTCAAGGCGCCTCAGCTTGGCTTCGTCCTCTTCATTCTGCGGCACAAAGACGACAAGGCGCAGCTTGGGCGCGCCCTCCACGCCGTAGGATGTGTGCTCGAACGCGATCGGCCCCACGCGCGGGTGGTGAAACACATGTTTGCCCTCCGAGCGCGCGGATATTTCCGTGCTGCACCATAGCCGGGCGAAGATCGGGCAAATGCGCATCATCTCTTCAATCAACGCATCGAAGACAGGATCGCCGGCTGCCTGGCTATAGTCGACTCGCACTTTCGAAAGAACACGGCGCGCCATCGCATCATATTCGGCGGGATCGGATTGATAGAAAGGATCGGTCAGCAAGATCCGCAGGAGATTGCGCCCATCCGGCTGCAATGCCTCGTAATCGCGGAAGGTCGCGCGGGTCATCGTGTTCCAGGCAATCACATCCCAGCGCATGGTCATGATCAGCGCCGGAACATTGAGATTGTTTATCATGCGCACGACGCTCTCAGGTGCCTCACTGGCGCTTGAGGAGGCGAGCGGCGCCGGCCGGCTTTGCACAAGCGAAAACAGATAGTCACGCTCGTCATTGGTGAGACGCAGCGTCGTGCTGATATTTTCGAGCACCCGCTCGGAAGCACGCACCTCACGGCCCTGCTCCAGCCACGTGTACCAAGTCAGGCTGACACCGGCGAGCGCTGCGACATCCTCGCGCCTGAGGCCCGGGGTCCGGCGGCGGCGCGTCTCGGGCAAACCGACATCTGCCGGCGAGAGGCGGGCGCGGCAGCTCTTGAGGAATTCCGAGAGCTGGATGCGATGGAGGTCGCTGATCATCAGGAACCTGTCATTTTTGATAATGGGATAGCTGTTACCCTGGCTATTCCACGCTTGCATTAGTTAAATCCCAATTGGGCCGCCAGCACCAGACTTGCCTTTTCGGGCCGTCACGCATTGCACATCCTGCGCGGCACAGCAGATGAAGACAGCATCTCAAATCTCGGGGAGAGATCATGCTCAACAGGGAAAAGAATGAGCTTTTGACACGTATCGGTCCCGGCACGCCGATGGGTGACATGCTTCGTGAATATTGGGTTCCGGCCTGCCGTTCGGCCAAGCTCGAAGCCGATGGCGCGCCGGAGCGCGTGCGCTTGTTCGGCGAGAATTTCGTTGCCTTCCGTGCGACCGACGGCCGCGTCGGTTTTATCGCCGAGGGCTGTCCGCACCGCTGCGCTTCGATGGCGCTGGCGCGTAATGAGGGCAACGGCCTCAGATGCATCTTCCACGGTTGGAAGGTGAGCGTCGATGGCGAATGCGTCGATGCACCGACCGAGCCGGTCGAGCGCCGCGAAGCCTTTGCCAAAAAAGTGCCCGTGCGATCGCATCCGGTGCGTGAAGCCGGCGGCCTCGTCTGGGTCTATCTCGGCAAGCACAAGGATAATCCGCCGCGCTTTCCCGATTTCGAATTCACCAGCTTGCCTGACGAGAATGTGCTGCCGCGGCGCGGCGTTATTCACTGCAATTGGCTGCAGGGCCTCGAGGCTTTGCTCGATTTGGCGCATGTCAGCTTCTTGCACATTTCAAATTTGAGCAGCGCGGGCGGACGTAGCGCGTTCAAGGTTGAGTTCAGACTACATGCTCAACAACACGGCGCCGAAATTCGAGTTCATCGCCAAGCCCTATGGTTTTCGCGAGGGCGCGTTGCGCGATCAAGAGAATGGACGCACCTATGCGCGCATCAGAGAAGTCGCCCTGCCCTTCTTCTCTTTCATCCCGGCGACGCCAGGCGGCGGAGCGCTTGTCTGTTGCTCGATCCCGATCGACGATGAGTGGACCGCGCAATGGTACATTGCATTCAACGTGCACGGCCCGATGCCGCAAATGCGCATGGGGCCCTATATGCGCGATTCGGGCGATCCCGACTTCTTCAATTCGGACATGGGCGATAAGAGCAATATGTGGCACCAGGATCGCCAAGCGATGAAGGAAGGCCATTGGACCGGCATTGTCGGCCGCGGCAACGCTTATGAAGACTTTGTCGTTCAGGAGTCGATGGGACCTATCGTCGACCGCAGCAAGGAGCATCTCGGCTCCTGCGACTTGGTCATTCTCCGTGCACGGAGCATGCTGCTGCGCGCCGTCGAGAAATATAAAGCAATCGGAGAAACCTCCTTTGCAGGCCCGGACGTCGCGTTCAACAAGATACGGGCAATTTCCTTTGCATTCCCCCAAGGCGGGGATTGGAAGGAGATCGATGCTTTCAATCCGCCTTCGCTCGAAGTCGTCTAAGTGACGCGAACAGGTAACCTTTGCGGCGCGCTTCTGAACCGCTCGCCGCAAACAGGCGTTTTGTATCCACAATCACGAATTCAAATTTTCCATCAAGCGCATTGTTGTTAGTTAACCGTCACCGACTTGCAATCATACGTTACCGCCGTCATCCAGAGACAACGCTGCGATCTTGCGAAGATTAAGCGGCAATAGAAAACAAGCGGGGAGGTCTGAGCATGTCCGAGCGGGCATGCCTCGTTTCGAGGCATTTGCGGTTTAGCGTATCAGCGGCTGCGATTTTGGCGGCAATAGGCACGGCAGGCACGGTTCAGCTTGCTCACGCACAAAGCGAAGCATCTTCAAACCAGTTGCAAACGATTGTCGTGACCGCCGAGAAGCGCTCGGAAAATGTGCAGAAGGTGCCGATCGCAATTACGGCCTTCACGAGCTCAGAGCTTCAGAACAAGGGCATTGGTGATCTCAACCAGCTTTCTAATCTGACGCCCAACGTCAATCTCGACGGCGGCTCGCCGTTTTCCGGTGACAATTCGGTGCTTTCCGCATCGATCCGCGGCATCGGTCAAGACGACTTCGCATTCAACACCGAGCCCGGCGTCGGCGTTTATCTTGATGGTGTCTACCTGGCGCGCACCATCGGCGCCAATGTCGACCTGCTGGACGTTCAGCGCATCGAAGTCTTGAAGGGCCCGCAAGGCACACTGTTTGGCCGCAACACGATCGGCGGCGCCATCAGCATTGTGACGCGCGACCCCGCCAGCACATTCGGCTGGAAGGCAGAAGCCACGACCGGCTCGCGCAACAGGCGCGACATTGCGGCGTCGGTCGATGTTCCGATCACGGATAAACTGCTGTCGACATGGACATTCTCATCGGTCGAGCGCGACGGCTATCAGAAGGTGATCCCGTTTCCGAACCCGGGCAACTACAGCTTCGATCCGGTCTCGCCGATCAATGGCGGAACCACGAGCTACAATACTCTAGGTGGCCAAAATCGGCAGGCCGTGCGCGGCAAGCTGGTTTGGGACGCCAGCGACAACGTCAAGGTTGAGATCATTGCGGATTGGACGCACCAGGATCAGCCAGCGATTGCCAACACAGTCTTGCAGACATTTCCGAACACGCCCGGTGCGGCGGGTAGCATCGCGGCGCTTTACAACGCATGCCTGGATGGAAGCGCAGCCCTGTTCTTGCCGCCCAACGGCTATCACGCGCTGTGCGAGCTTCCACGCAATGGCGGAACATTGCCGCCGCTCGCCGGCAGCAATCTTTTGCCGGTCAGCCCGTCCGCCGAGCAAACTGGCAACATAGACACGACCTATGCCAACGGTCCTAACTTTGCGAAATACGACGTGGAGGGCTTTAACGGCACCGTGACGTGGAGCGTCGCGGACAATCTGACTTTGAAGTCGATCACCGGCTACCGTCACATCCTCTGGAACATAGGAACTGATCTTGATGGCTCGGCCAACCATGGCGAATGGCAGAGCGTCACCGACAAGCAGCGCCAACAGCAGGTGAGCGAAGAGCTTCAAGCCGTCGGCAATACGCTCAACGACAGGCTGAACTATGTGTTCGGCCTCTATTTCTTCTATGAAGACGGATTCGTTCACGACTGGGTGCCGTTCGACGGCAGCTTGCTGTCTGTCGAAGACAGTGGGCTCAACGATCTGAAGACCTCGAGCTACGCGGCCTATATCCACGCCGACTACAAGATCACCGATAAGCTCGGCATCGCGGTCGGCGCCCGCTACTCGATTGATCACAAGCAATTCCTGGGCGGCCAGCAGGATCTGAACGGGCTGGCGTATAAAGCCTCCGGCTGTTATCCGCCGAATGGCTCTGCGAACGCTCTGCTCGATCCGACCATTCCGGTCGGGGTTACCTGCCAGCAGGCGCTCGGCTTCCCGGTTGCAGGACAACCATACCGCTATTTCCCGGACGGCTGGAACACGCGGAACTTCTATGAGTTTACGCCCACGGCGAGCCTGCAATATCAGTTCACGGACAACTTCATGGCCTATGTGTCATGGTCAAAGGGCTTCAAGTCCGGCGGATGGACAACGCGCTTGTCGGCACCGATCGCGACGGGCGACTTGGCGGAGTACGGCCCCGAAAAGGCGAAGACTACGGAGGGCGGCTTCAAGTCCCAGTGGTTTAACCACAGGCTCCAAATCAACGGCGCCGGCTTTTACACCGATTACACGGGCATTCAGCTCAATCAGCAGATCGGTGCTTCGCCGGTTCTGAAGAATCTCGGCGATGCCGACATTTTCGGCGGCGAGCTTGAGACGGTGGCGGCGCTGAGCGATGGCTTCACTATCGCCAGCAATCTTGCCTACCTGCACGCCGAGTATACCCACCTCGATCCGAGCGTCGGCACCTCTGTCACGCTGAGCTCAAAGCTGCCCAAGACACCGGAGTGGAAGTACACGCTGAACCCGAAATACGAGATCGACTTGAACAATGGCAGGGCCATTCAGTTCCAAGCCGTCTACACTTATGTCTCGTCGCTCTACAACGACAGCCTCAACACACCGCTGCTCAAGCGGCCGGCGCTCGACCTGCTCGACGCTTCGGTTTCGTTCAGCTTCAACGACGGCCAATATGTGATCACCGCCGGCGGCGCCAACATGACCGACCGGCGCTACATCACAACCGGCAGCGTCAACTACGCCGGCGGACAGGTCGACGGAACCTACAACGCTCCAGCCGAGTGGTATTTGAGACTGCGCGCGAGGATGTAATCCATTCGCTTGGGAGTTGTTCCAGGCGTCCATCAACAAAACGGCCGGCTACACGCATTTCGTGGCCGGCCGTTTTCGTTGCTCGTCTTCAACTGGCTTCACGACCAAGCCTTCATCGCAGCGTCCCCGCCAATCTGCCCTTTGGATCTTTCGGTTCCCGGCGCAGCGCCGAATTCTATTCATTGGCCAAAACCGATCTTGCGCAACAGGCGCTTGGCGCCCAATTCGGTAGCGGCTACATCCAATCTAAATTTCCTTGTTACCAAACCGCCACATTCCCCGGAATTTGCTCACTAAACGCGCACATTTACGCACAATTAATTGACAAGCTGCATGTCTGTTAGCCTCCATTAGGCTTAACGAAATTCGTCGTCGCGAAATGGCGATTACCCGGGGAGGTTTGTATGTCGAAGAAGTCGTGGGGCGCCTGTGCCCGGCTGCGTTGGGGGGTATCAGTTCTCGCCCTCGCCGGAGCCATGTTCGCAAACGGGGCTTACGCCCAAGACCCGGCTGCAACGCCGGATACGCAAAAGACCGCGAAGCCGATCCAAGTGTCGAGCGCGCCGGCCGCGCAAAGCAATGCAACGCAGGGCGCAGCCGATGCACGCTCAGCTCCTGCTGACACTTCGGGCATCCAGACTATTACGGTCACGGCCGAATTTCGTAAGGAAAACCTCCAGAACACGCCGATCGCCATCACCGCGGTGAACGCGGCAATGCTCGAGGCGCGAAGCCAGACCAATGTCGTCCAAATTACCGCCCAGGCACCGAACGTGACGTTGCGTCCTGCTGGCGCTGCCTTCGGCTCATCGCTTGTCGCATTTATCCGCGGCGTCGGCCAAACCGACTTCAACTATTCGACCGAGCCTGGCGTCGGCGTCTATGTCGATGACGTCTACTATGCAACCATCACCGGCAATCTTCTCGATCTCTTGGATGTCGATCGCGTCGAGGTCGAGCGCGGCCCGCAAGGCACGTTGAACGGCCGCAATTCGATCGGTGGCGCCATCAGGCTCTTCACGAAGCAGCCGAACGGAAATGGCGGCGGTTTCGTCGAAGGCACCTATGGCAGCTTCAATCGCATCGATGTCCGGGGCAGCGCCGACTTCACGGTCGTCCCCGACAAGTTCTTCGTCCGTATCGCGGGCGTGTCGCGTACGCGCGATGGCTACGTGACCGACCTCGACTATGGTTGCGCAACCGGCGCGCCCAATTACGGGTCACCAGGCGGCGTGCCGCATTTGCCAACGCATGCCGGTTGTAAGATTGGGACAGAAGGCGGCCAGACCTATACCGGCGGGCGCATTCAATCGCGCTGGCTGGCGACCGACAATCTTACGGTCAATTTGTCATTCGATATGGTCAATGACCGATCTGAAGCAACGGCGGCCGTCTTGATTGCGGCGCAAGATCACAGTGTGTCGCAAGTTATCAGCGGCGTAGGCTCGCTCGTTCCGCTCTACTATGACAACAACGGCAATCATCATTCGATGCAGGCATCGACGTGCCGCTCGATAACCGGTTCGCAATGCCGGGCACGTACACATCGTTTGCCAACTATGTCGACGATGGACGCCAGACGCCGAGCGATTGTAACTCGGCCGATCCGCCGGGGTTCCCGGTCGATCAGTTCGCCGGTTGCGAATTGGCGAAGTTCAAGCCGTTTGCCGCACCGCCGATCAATCACTTCAAGTCATGGGGCATGACGGCAAACGCCGACTGGAGGCTGTCGGACGAATTCAACGTCCAGTACATTGGCGCATATCGCTACTACACGAACTCCTTCACCGAGGATTCGAGCGCTTCGCCGATCGTTGGTCAGTTGCTGCTCCAGCAACTTGTTCACCGTCAGTGGACGCACGAGTTGCGGTTCACGGGCTCCTTGTTCGATCATTTCCTCGACTACGCGTTTGGCGGCTTCTACTTGGAGCAGCACGGCGCCGAGGATGCCCGGGTCGATCTGCCTTATGTCGGATTCGACTTCATTCACGGGCCCGATCAGACACCATCCAAGAACTATGCTGGTTACGCCCACGTGACCGTCCATCCGACCTCGCAGTTGGATGTGTCGGCGGGCATTCGTCAGTCACATGACGAGAAGACCTATGTCTTCCAGCGTCACAATCCGGACGGCACGGTGCCGGTCCTTGCCGATTGCACAGCGGCGCCCCTGCCGTTCTTTGCGGCCGGCAACGGACCCAACTGCGGCGTGGCCGGCGTGAATGGCCTGACCTCATCGTTCCAGAGCGATCGCTTGGATTATCGCACGGCGGTGAGCTACCGCTGGGCGCCGGACTTCATGACTTACGCGCAGATCTCGACCGGGTATAAGGGCGGCGGCGTCAATGCTCGCCCGTTCTTCCCTTCGCAGGTCCATGCGTTCCAGCCAGAGACGCTGACCACCTATGAGGCCGGCTTTAAGACGACCTTAATGAACAAGGTGCGCTTCAATGGCGCCGGATTCTGGAACGTCTATAAGTCGATCCAGCTTCCGCAGACCGTCTGCACATGGGCCAACGCCGGTGAGCAAGTTCCATGCGCAGCCCAGAACAACGTCGGATCGGCGCATGTCTGGGGCCTGGAGGCCGAGATTGAAGCCCATCCATTCGAAGGTGCGGAGATTGATGCCTCGTACAGCTATCTCCACTTCGCAGTACACGCAGTTGTCGCCGCTGGTGACCATCAACCATGAGCATGATCACGCCATACACGCCGACCAACAAATACAGCATCGGCGCCCAGTATGCGTTCGACATGGGCAATATGGGCAGCCTCACTCCGCGCATCGACTATAGCTATCAGACTCAGATCTTCACGGACGCAACGAACGCTTCCACCAACCTGATCCCGGGCTATGGCATCGCGAACTTCCACCTGACATGGAACTCGGAAGATGAGACCTGGAGCGCGGCAGTGGTGGTCACCAACCTTGCTGACGATTATCACTACCTCACCATCTTCGATAACATGCGCGGATCTGCGGGTTACGAGACCGGTGAGCCCGATCGTCCGCGTGAGTTCGCCTTCACGATCAAGCGCAAGTTCTAAGGCGAGCTAACTCAGCTCTTCTGAGGGGGCCGGGCTGCAAGCGCAGTCCGGCCCTTCTCCTTTCCAGAGCCCTGCGTACGGCGGTGGATGACGACACGGTTACCGCAGCTCTGAGAGCGCCCGTCGATCACGCTAATTTTTTGACGCATTCGAGCATCGATTTTAGTGGACCTTAACGCTCCCCCTTCAGACTGGCTTGCGGTTAAGAAGCGGGAAAGCTAGGCCCAGGAGCGCGAATGCCGTTTAGAGATTTGCCGCCAAGCTTGAGCGACCGGCTCCGCGAAATCGCACAAGACCGGCCCGAGATCGATGTTACTCAGCTGCACGTCATCAATCTTGAGGATGTCCGCGAAGCTTATGGCGAGAGGTGGCCGGAGGTTCGCCGCCGCGTCACCGAGACCTCAATTGACTTCCTTAAGAAACGCATCACGCCTGAGGATCTGCTCATCCCTTGCGGCAACGGCTTCATCGTGGTCTTCGGCAGCATTGAAGGGATCTCGGCCGAGATTGCCGGTCTGCAATTGGCGCGCTCGCTTAACAATTTCTTTGTCGGCGAGGAGGGCCTGGAGCGATTTCGTTTCCGCTGCAAGCATCAATCCCTCGAGATTGCGGGCATTGCCAACCTGGTGCGCGCGCTTTCCGCCGTCGATCCTGCCGAACCCATCGCGGGCACGCTCACTGCGGAAGACGCCAATGAGATCAGCTTCAAGTTTGAGCCGCTCTGGGACGCCAAACATGAGGCGATCTCCACCTACAGGACTCGCGCCTTCGACGCCAAGGGCCACTCACTTGACGATGAGGAGCAGGAATGGCCGGCCGCACTATCCGGGCGCGGCAATCTTGCGCGCGATGTTGCCAGCATCGCGGCGAGCGTCTCAGCGCTCGAACGCCTGCTCAAACGCGGCGACCAGGCGATCATCGCGATGACGCTCCACGCCTCGACCCTCGCCGATGCGCGCCAGCTCAGCAAGATTTCTCGGCGCGCTCGAAGCGATCGATCATCCTATGCGCCGCTATCTGATGATCGTTCTCGGCGATGTCGTACATGGCTTTCCGCGCTATCATCTCGATGAGCATGTTCGCCTGCTGTCGCAGAAGATCGAGCGGGTCGCGATTGAGCTCTCACTCGACGAACCAGACATTGAATCGATTGCAAGCTCGCGTGCGTGGGCACTCGGCTATGCCATTCCGCGGCTTCACCGCCCGCTCTCGACGGACTCGGCCACATCGCTCAGCGCACGCATCGCCCGCGATGCCAAACGCGCCGCGAAGCACGGCAAACGTCTGATCATAGGCTGCGGCAGAGAGGCTGACTTGGTTCCGCACTGCCGAACCGCCGGCGCCGACTATATTGGTTGCCAAGCCTTGTGGCCGGCGCTCGATTTTCCGCGCAGCGTTGCGCGCGCCGAACTTCCCCGTCCAGCCGCGGCCTGACCTCCGGTCAGCTCGCCCGGGTGGCGGCGCATTGCCCTCCGTGCTAGGCTTTTGCCGCGTAATTCAGCTCGCCCCTTGGGCGAGCCGGAAGCGCAGGTGGGGAGCTATCATCATGGCCAGGCTCAGCCGCGGTCTCGCGCTGATGCTCGTTGTGTTTGGCGGCATTTTTGCCGGGCTGGGCCAGTGGCTCTGCGTTTCGCGCGGGCCGGCCACGACAAGCTTCGAGGGCGTAAGGCGCTTTGCGGCGGCGCTCGATGCACAGGATCTGCCGCTTGCGGCATCGCTCGGCCGCAAGAGCATTGCGCTTGTCAGCGCCGATAAGCGCTGGGGCGCGGCCGAGCGCGCCGAGCTTGATTATCACATGGCAACGACAAGCGCCTCGATCGGGCAGAAAGCTGATGCGCTCAAGTTTGCGCGCATGGCCTCAGGCGAGATCGCGAGCGCGCCTGAGGCCAATCTCGATCTCGCCGTCAATGTCGCGCAGTTGCATGGCGATCTCGCGCTTGGCGTTGGCAACAAGCTTGAGGCGGCCTGTACCTACGGGCTCTTGCTCGAGCGTGTGGGGCCCGACCGCGTTGCGTATCCCGAGGAGCGGTTACGTCCGCATCCCACTCTTGAGGCGCTCACCGATCATTTGATCTCGCTCGGCAAAGCGTTCGCGGCCGCAACGGCCTCAACACCTGCAACAGCAGAGAAGACGAACGCGCCACTGACGAGCTGCAATCTTGCTGCCGGCTTTTACGCCGCGCGCAAAGACTACACAGCGGCCGCTTCGATCAGCGACGCCGTGCTGAAGAGATCGGCGAACGATAAGAAAATGGGCCCAGAAATTCGCGCCGCGCTCTTACAGGATGCTTCGCACATTGCCGAGCTCAATGGTCAGATCGACCTCGCCAAAGCGCGCGCTGCGGCGGCCGTTAATGTCCTTTCGGGCGATGGCTTGGAAGCGCCGCGTGCGGTGGCGCTTGAGCGGCTGGCAATGCTTCACACCAATTGGAGTGATGCGAAAGGCGCCGAGCCCTATCTGCAAGAGGCGATTTATCTCAAACAGAAGATCGATGGCACGGATAGCCCGGATCTGATCTCACCCTTGCTGACGCTTGGCTATGCGCGCCTCGACAACAAAGATGCCGAGAGCGCCGAGAGCTTGTTCAAGCGGGCGCTTTCGATCGCCGAGGTGCAGCCGAAAAAGGATTCCTCGGCATCGCTCGAAGCGACACTCGCTCTCGCCGAGCTTTATGATGACGAAAATCGCTCAAGTGAAGCGGCGGAAATGCACAGCAAAGCCGCCGATCTTCAACAGGCGGGCGTGGCCTTGCACGCCGCCGATGTCGAGGATTTGCCGCTCGTTGAGCCCGCGGCGAAAAAACGCCTGGCTCTCATCAACATTGGTTATGCAAGCGACAAGCAGAGCGGACAGATCGAGGTTGCCCTGAACGCGCCCAATGCCGATTGGGTCGGCGCTTGGCCGCTCAGCACATTCACACCCGCGAGCGAAAGCTTCGCCTCGCCCATGGTCTATGCGCCGCGCATGGATCGAGCCGGCAAGGTGGGCGAAGACGGTACGCCGAATATCTTGTTCGTTCCCGGCCAAGGCACCAATCTCTCGGGCAATGCGGCGCGCCTTGCACGCTTGCGCGCCTTTATGGGGCCGGGCGCAAAGCCGCTGCTCATCGCTTGGACCGACGGTGACGCCGTCACCGAGGGGCTACGCAGTGGCCGTGCCGAAGCTGCAGGCGTGCATTCCATTGCCGCCGCGCTTTCGCGCGATGCGCGCGCACATTCCATGCCGCCACTGACGATTATTGCGGAAGGCCGCGGTGCTTTTGTTGCGCTTAGTGCGCTTGCGGAGTTGCCGCCCGCCCAGCGCGCCAAGATCGACAACCGCCTGCAGAACCTTATTCTGATTGCGCCCGATATCGATGCCGCCCTGTTCACGCAGGCGCTTGCGCATATCGACAGAAGCCGGACGCGGACGATCGTCTATGCAGAGATAATGGCGCGGCCCCTGCGGGTTTCAAACATGATCTATGGAGCGCGGCCGATCGGGCTCGATCCCAAGCAAATCTCCCAGTTCAAGGGCGTTGAGACGATCGAGATCAAAGGCAGCGGTGGTTGGGCCGGTTTCGGCGCGCTGTGGTCCGAAGCGCTCATTGGTGACATTGCGCGTGTGGTCAATCGGGCCACGCCCGCCGGCAGCCGCTGCGGCGTTGCGCCTGACGGTGCGAGAACCGCCAACCTCTATGCGCTCGATCCTCAAGGTTGCACACTTGCCATCACCAATTGATGGCGGACTTGGCGCCATGCATGCGTCGCAATCATGGCTTTACCGAGTGCCGTTATTCGGCAGCACGCACGATGGGCGAAGGCGCATCAATGCGCGCATGGCGGCCGAAGCGTTTGACGAAACGCCCGACATCTTCCGGATCAAGCCTCACGGTGAGCGCAATCTCATCGGCTTCGCCGGGGCGGCTCTCAGTGACTTCGCCATGCTCATGCAGCCAAGCGAGCGCAGCGCCCTCGCCGGCCGGCAGCTCGATCCGCACCGCCAATCTGTGCTCTGACAATCGCTCGTCAATGGCGTGGGTTAGCTCATCAAGCCCTTCGCGCAAACGGCCGAAACCGGCAGCGGCGTAAGCTCGGCGTGCGCATCGGGATGCGCGGCGCTCGCGCGGTAGCGGCGCTTGAGGAGATCACGATCCTCCTCCGACAGAAGGTCGATCTTGGAGAACACTTCGAGCATGCGCGGATCATTTTCGGCAATGTCGAGCTCTTCCAGCACCGCCGTTACGTCGGCGCGCTCGGCTTCCGGATTTGGCGATGAAGCATCGCGCACATGCAGAATGATGTCCGCCTCTTCCACCTCTTCGAGCGTTGCACGGAACGCGGCGACAAGATCGTGCGGCAAATCCGAGATAAAACCGACTGTGTCGGAAAGGATGATCTTGCGGCCCGACGGCAATTCGAGCGCGCGCATGGTCGGATCGAGCGTCGCGAACAACAGATCCTTCGCCATCACCGCGGACCGCGTGAGCGCATTGAACAAGGTCGATTTGCCGGCATTGGTGTAGCCGACCAGCGCAACCACGGGCACGGGAGCCTTCTTGCGTCCGGAGCGCTGAACGTGCGCCCGCGCTTGACCTTTTCAAGCTGCGTCTCCATGCGGCTGATGCGCTCCTGAATCATGCGCCGGTCGGCTTCGAGCTGGGTTTCACCCGGACCGCCCATTTTGCCCAAGGCGCCGCGCTGGCGCTCCAAATGAGTCCATGTCCGCACGAGGCGGCTCTTCTGATAGCGCAATTGCGCGAGCTCAACCTGCAAGCGGCCTTCATGGGTTTGCGCGCGCTCGCCGAAAATTTCGAGGATGAGACCGGTCCGATCGATGACCTTGACGTTCCACGCCTTTTCCAGATTGCGCTGCTGGATTGGCGTAAGCGCATCGTCGACGAAGACAAGCTCGGCGACTTAAGCTCGATCAGCACCTTGAGCTCCTCGAGCTTGCCTGTGCCGAACAGAGTTGCCGCGCGCGGCTCGGCGATCTTCACGATCTCCGCACCGGCGATCTCAAGATCGATGGCGCGCGCAAGGCCACACGCCTCTTCAAGGCGCGCGGTCGCGGAGCGCGATGCGCTGCAGCGCCTCCACGTGCGTTCAGCACGGGATGAAGTACGACAACTTGGCCTGGAATGGCCTTGGCTCCTTAGCGTTCTTCCGCCGGGCCCTAGGCGACCGCTTCGACTGAGCCTCCTCGCCATCATAAAGCGAATCGGCGTGCCCGGCATTATGGTCGAAATCGCATGCTTATATACAAGCTGCGAGTGACCGTCGCGGCGCAACAGGACGCAAAAATTATCGAACCAAGTGATAACGCCCTGAAGCTTGACCCCGTTGACGAGAAAAATCGTGAGCGAGGTCTTCTGCTTGCGGACATGGTTGAGAAACGTGTCCTGCAGGCTTTGGGGTTTTTCGGATGCCATCTGAGGCCCCTTTTGCTTGTTGAGCGATTATAGCGACTCGATCGAACCATATCGTCCCGCCGGCCCGCCGGCTTCGCCGTGGCCAGCGGGAGAATGAGCATAGGACAGGACCTCTATCGAGACAATAATTTTTGCTGCGGTCGCGAAAGGAAAATGCTGCAGAGCAACAACCTATAATTAAATCAAGGACTTATCCTGATAGGCGCGACGCAATCGCAATGTGATTTGGCCTGGCCGGCCATCACCGACGAGCTGGCCATCGATCTCAACCACGGGCATGACGAAGTTTGTTGCAGCGGTCAAGAACGCCTCTTTGGCCGCCTTAGCCGCAGGCACAGTGAATGGGCGCTCGTCTACCTTAAGTTGAAGATCGGCCGCCACCGACATGAGCGCATCGCGGATCGTGCCGGGTAGAATTGCCGCTCCGAGTCCGCGCGTGATCAGTCTGCCCGAGGCATCGACAATCCAAGCATTGGATGAAGCCCCTTCCGTGATAAAGCCCTCATCATCGACGAGCCATGCTTCATAAGCGCCGTGGAAGCGGGCCTCCTGTTTGGCGAGCACATTGGGCAGCAAGCTGATCGATTTTATGTCCGGCCGCTTCCAGCGCAGATCCGGCATGGTGCGCACGGCGACGCCCATTTGCGCGCGCGCTTCCATCTTGTCGTAATCGATCGCCTTGGCGGTGATCACAATCGCGGGCTTGGCTCCCGCCGGAAAGGCGTGGTCGCGCGGCGCGACTCCACGCGTGATCTGGAGGTAGATCATCCCGTCAACAACACGGTTGCGCCGGAGCAATTCACCGATGATCGCCTTAAGCGCTGTGCGGCGGAGCGGATAGGCGATTGCCAGCTCTTTGAGCGAACGCTCAAGGCGTTGCCAGTGTGCTTCTTCATCAAGGATGCGTCCCGCGCGCACCGGGCAAACTTCATAGACGCCATCGGCAAACTGATAGCCGCGGTCTTCGATGTGCACGAAGGCATCAGCGTGCGGCACGAAGCGGCCATTCACATAAGCAATCCGGCCCATCTGGCGTTATTCACTCACGGACTCATTCAGGGCCAGCCGCTGGGCGGGCCGTTCACACCAATATGCGAAGGTGCTGGCAAGCGGATGTTCGGGTCAAGCCCGATCAGAACTGATCAAGAAGACGATGCTGAATCCGCATCACCGTCGATTGCATGCCCGGCAGGATCAGGCAGAATCCAGAGCAGCACGGCGATATCGATCGGGATCATCGCCTTGATCCAGAGAAAAAGCTCCGAGTCCGGATGAACGTGGAACAGGCCGGCGATCGGCAGGGCGACCAGATCTTCTATGCCGGAGAAGCCGGCAAGCATGTGATCCCACAAGTCGCCGCCGAGGCCACGCATCGTTGAATCAAAATGCGAAAGCGGCAGCGCGATAGCGATGAGCGCGATGATCGTGAATGCGAGCTTGAGCGTGTACCAAGACCCCGTTGTCAAAGCCCGCATGAGCGCGCTCCTTCTATACGGTCACCTCCGGCGGCCTGCCGCTGGGGTTGACGCCGAGCGACTTCAGCTTGCGGTGCAAAGCCGAGCGCTCCATGCCAATAAACGCCGCTGTGCGGGAAATGTTCCCCCCGAAGCGGTTGATTTGCGCGATCAGATAGTCACGCTCAAACAGTTCCCGCGCCTCGCGCAAGGGCAGCGAGATGAAATGCTCCGAGCCCGGCCCACGCACGACAGCGAAGGTCGAGCCGCCAATTTCCCCGGGGAGAAGATCAACTCCGATCTCGTCATCCGGCGAATCACTTCCCAGGATTAGAAGACGTTCGACATTGTTACGCAACTGCCGCACGTTCCCGGGCCAATCATGGGTTTGCAGCGCGGCCATCGCTTCTTCGCCGACGCGGCGCGGTTGAAGGCCCGAAGACGTAGCAAGCCGCGCCATGAAATGCTCAACCAGAAGCGGAATATCCTCTCGCCGTTCGGCAAGCGCGGGCATGCGCACCGGCACAACATTCAAGCGATGAAACAGATCTTCGCGAAAGCGTCCCTCGGAGATCTCGCGGCGCAGATCCTTGCTCGTTGAAGACAGCACGCGCACATCGACCTTGACGGTAGGGCCACCGCCGATGCGCTGAAATGTTTGATCGACGAGCACACGCAAGATCTTGCCTTGCGTCTCGAACGGCATATCGGAAACCTCATCGAGCAGAAGCGTGCCGCCATGCGCGCGCTCGAGAGCGCCGACACGGCGCGGACGGTCAGCCGTTTCTTCGGCACCGAAAAGCTCCGCCTCGACTTTATCGGGCGTCATCATCGCAGCGTTGATTACGACAAATGGCCCCGCGGCGCGGCGCGAGCGCCCATGAATGAGGCGCGCCGCCACTTCCTTGCCGGAGCCTGCCGGGCCGGAGATCAAGATGCGCGAGCCCGTCGGCGCGACCTTCTCAATCGTGTGACGCACTTGATTGATCGCGTGGCTGCGCCCGACCAGCTCACTCTCGGCGCCGGTGCGCAATTTGAGCTCGTCATTCTCGCGCCTGAGACGCATCGCTTCGAGCGCGCGTTCGACAATCACGATCAGCCGGTCGGCTTTGAAAGGCTTTTCGACAAAGTCATAAGCGCCCTTCTTGATCGCGGCGACCGCCGTCTCAATCGTGCCGTGGCCAGAGATGATGATCACCGGAACATCAGACTGGTCACGCCGCAAAATGTCCAAAATCTCAAGACCATCGAGCCGGCTGCCTTGCAACCAGATATCGAGAATGATCAGCGCGGGACGCCGCTGCTCAATCGCTTGAAGCGCGCCATCGGCATCGGTTGCCCCGCGCGCCGTGTGCCCCTCGTCTTCAAGAATGCCCGTTACAAGCTCGAGAATATCGCGCTCATCATCAACTACCAAAATATCAGCCATCATTTCCTCGACTACGCATTCGCACGCACCGGCGCCCTTATTGTTGTTTCCTCGGTTGCTTCCATGTGAAGCGGCAAAATGATCTTGATGACGGCGCCGACGGATTCGCCTAGGCCCGCCGCGTCATCGACGATTCTGCCATCGCTCAGGACATCGCCGAGCACAAGCCGCGCCGCCATGGTCCTCGACGATCTTGCGCACGATCGCAAGGCCAAGCCCGGTGCCCTTGTTGCGTGTGGTGACATAAGGCTCGGTCAGGCGGCCTTTGAGCGCCTTAGGCCAGCCGCCGCCATTGTCGATGACGTCAATCTCGGCAGCGCCCTCATGCGCGGCGCTCAAGCGGACAAGAACTTCGCCCTTGGGCGCCGCCGGATCCTCCTGGTGGCGCTGCGCAATCGCCTCACCCGAATTTTTGAGCACATTGACAAGCGCCTGCGAGATGAGGCGCGCATCACATGCTGCAATCACCTTCCCGCCCGGCAGCTGGGCTTTGAAATCGGTGTCGGGGAAAGCGACCTTTTGCAGGAAGATCGATTCTCGAATGAGGTCGACCAGATCATGCGGATGGAATACCGGCTCCGGCATCCGTGCGAAGGAGGAGAACTCATCGACCATGCGGCCGATATCATTCACATGGCGAATAATCGTCGTCGGTGCATTGATCGAAAATTTCCGGATCGGTGACGACTTCGTTCTTGTATTTGCGGCGCAAGCGCTCGGCGGAGAGCTGAATTGGCGTCAGCGGATTTTTGATCTCGTGCGCGATACGGCGCGCAACATCGGCCCAGGCGGCCGTACGCTGTGCCGCAGCCAGCTCCGTGATGTCATCGAAGGTGACGACGAGCCCGCCGCCTTCATGTCCCGTGTCGGCGGCGATTTGCACATTCAAGCGGCGTGCGCCGTCCTCGCGCTCGAAATCGACCTGATCACGCGCGCGGCCACCGGCACGCGCCCCAATCAAGAGCTCGGTGAAAGCCGGCACGACCTGACTTAATGGCCGGCCGACGACCTGGTCGCGCTCAAGGCCCAAAAGGCGCAGCGCAGAACGGTTGACGACGGTGACGATACCTTGTTGGTCAAGGCCGATCACGCCCGCAGTGACGCCCGAGAGCACAGCCTCGGTGAACCGGCGGCGCTCGTCGACCTGGCGATTGGCTTCGATCAGCTCATTGCGCTGGCTTTGGAGCTGACCTGTCATACGGTTGAAGGCGCGGCCCAGCCCTTCGATCTCATCACGCGAGCGCCCGACATCCACGCGCGCCGAAAGGTCGCCATTCGAAACACGTTCGGAGGCCCCGATCAAATGACCGATCGGCTGCACGATGCGATTGGCGAAGGAAAGGCCCAGCCAAACCGCACCAACAAGAGCAAGACACAAACGATGAAGTAGATGAGCGCGAAAGTGATTTCGAGTGAGAAGCGGCTCTGCTGCATGCGCTTGTATGAATTATATGCGTCGTGTGTCTCGCGCTTGTAGCCGAGCACCTCCGGATTTGACCTTGCGTCCGATATAGATGATACCCGCCTTCGGGCCATCGCACACGTAACAACGCACGCACCTGATCGGCATTCTCGTCGGTGTAGATAGAGATATTCGCCGGGCGCGAGGCTCGCCATCTGCTGCCGGGTTCGCGGGTCCGCCATCGTCATGTCGGGCACGCAGCGTCACACTTGCAGCATGTTGTGCCATGGCGCATCAAGAATTTGGATCGCGCGCAAGCCCTGCAGGCACCGGCTCGCGCGCACGATGTCGATGAAACGCGTGCGGTCGGAGCGGACGTCGGGTGCGACGCTCGACAGCGTCTCGTTGAGATTGATGATGTCGACTTTGATCGTCTGCTTATGGGCGCGACATAGGCATCGGCGACTTTGATCGCGGACTCGACGCCTCTGCACTCGCGGATTGAACCAGGCCTCGATGCCCATATTCAAGCGTGATCGCCGAGAACACCGCGACCAGAACGGCCGGCGCCACCGCAATCACGCTGAATTGGACGAACAGCTGGCGATGCAGCCGCGCGCCCGCCGAATGCGCACGCCGGCCGACCATCATGTGCCGAACTGCCAAGAGATGATGGCGGCGATCAACAGTCCGAGAACAAGATCCAGGATCAGGAGCGCAACGACGGTGTCCGGTGCCGGAGTGCCGAACGGCCCCTTCTGAGCGAGCGCAATATAAGTCGCGAGGCCCGAGGCGAGCTCGGCCGCGGCAACGACCAAGGCAACTTCACTCGGCCGGGTGAGCCATCGAGGACCCGCGACCGCCGTACCACCTGAGGTGAGGCGCCGAAGAACTCAGCGGCGCTGCCATGAAACTGACCCTTCTTGCCGCTGGTGGGCCTTACGGTCGGGGCAAACCACGCGACCGTGGCCCGGCGCAACGTGATCCCTTGAAACGCCTAGACTGACCCGAGCGGAGATGTTTTTCAACCACAATGTGGCGCAGCTACATCACTTTGAGCCACGCACGACGTCTATATCAAGGTTTTTGATATATTGCCGGATGCTGCCGCTTGCCGTTTTAGAGCCGCAGCGTGCCGTCGTGCCTTCGCAAGGCGGCTGGCTTCCGTCCCACGAACCACGTCTATATCGAGATCACGGATCTTTTTGCGCAGGGTGTTGCGGTTGAGGCCCGAGAGGGTTGACGCCTTGATCTGATTGCCGCGGGTGGCCGTGAGGCATTTGGTGATCAGGGGCCGCTCCACCTCGCGCAAGATGCGGTCGTAAAGGCCGGGCGGCGGCAGGCCATCGCCATGGCGCGAAACAGGCGCTCGATCTGGCGCGCAACGGCAACCGCGAGGCTCTCCGCCTCCTCCTGCGCAATGGCAGTGGCGCGCACCTTCGGCTCGGCCAGCTCGGCCATGATGATGCGCGCATCGAGCACCTCTTCCGGGCACAGCGCCGCCAAGCGGCGCATCAGGTTCTCGAGTTCGCGCACATTGCCGGGCCAGCGATGCCGCTTCAACGCCTCGATGCCCGAAGCGTCGATCGTTTTTGCGCAAGCCCATCGCGCGTTGCAGCGGCGATGAAAATGACGCACGAGATCGGGGATGTCTTCGGCACGCTCGCGCAAAGGCGGCAGGCGCAGCGGCACGACGTTGAGGCGGAAGAACAGATCCTCGCGGAACTGCCCTTGCGCAATCAGATCGCGTAAATCCTTGTTGGTTGCCGCAATGATGCGCACATTGGTCTTGATCTGCGTGCGCCCGCCGACGGTCGAATATTCGCCCTCCTGCAACACGCGCAAAAGACGCGTCTGCGCCTCGATCGGCATGTCGCCGATCTCATCAAGGAACAGCGTGCCGCCTTGCGCCTGTTCGAAGCGGCCGACCGCACGGTTCTGCGCGCCGGTGAAAGCGCCGCGCTCATGGCCGAACAGCTCGCTCTCGATCAATTCGCGCGGGATCGCCGCCATATTGACCGCAACGAACGGGCCGTCGCGCCGTTTGCCGTAATCGTGCAGCGCGCGCGCCACCAGCTCCTTGCCGGTACCGCTTTCGCCGGAGATCATGACGGTGAGATCGGTTTGCGTGAGACGCGCCAGCACGCGATAGATCTCCTGCATCGCGGCGCGATCGGCCGATCAGCGGAATGCGCGCTTTGCGGCTCATCGGGATTGGGAAAGCTCGCGCGTTCGCGCTGATGCTCGCGCCGCATTGAGCGCCTTCTTCACCGTCGCCGACCAGCTCGTTCAAATCGAACGGCTTAGGCAGATATTCGAACGCGCCCTGCGCGGTCGCCGTCATCGCGGTATCCAGAGTCGCTCTGCGCGCTGATGACGATCACCGGCAGTTCCGGCCGCTCCGCCTTGATGCGCGGCAACAAATCGAAAATGTTTTCGTCGGGCATGACGACATCGGTGACGACCGCATCGCCCTCGCCTTCGCTGACCCAACGCCACAGCGTGCCGGCTGTGCCGGTGGCGCGCACCCTATAGCCTTGCCGGCCGAGCGCGTGCGTCAGCACAGTGCGGATCGACAGATCATCGTCTGCGACGATCACCGTCTGCTGCTGTTGGTCGGAATCGCTCAGCCATGCAAGGACCCCACGGCGAGTGCTCGATCGGCAAGAAGAGCCGGAAGCTGGTCTCGCCGGGCCGCGAAACGCAATCGACGATGCCGCCATGCTCGTCGACGATCTTGGCAACGAGCGCAAGGCCAAGGCCGGTGCCGCCCGGCTTGGTCGTCACGAACGGATCGAACAGATGCGGCAGAAGATCGGCATCGATGCCCGGCCCGTTGTCGACGACATGTGACTTCGAGCGGCAGCGACAGACGCTCGCGGCTCGCAGGCGTCGACAGCCGCACGCCGGGCCGGAACGATGTCGCCATCGTGATGCGCGGCTCCTCTGTTTCGCCGAGCGCATCGGCGGCGTTGCGCACCAGATTCAGAAACACCTGAACCAGCGCATCCCTGTCGCCATGCACCGGCGGCAGCGAAGGATCATACTCTTCGATGATCTGAATGCCGCGCGCGAAGCTCGATGACGCCAGGCGATGCACGTGATCGAGCACGTCATGAATATTGACCGGCGCGCGTTCGAGCAGCGCCGGCCGCGCCGAACGACGGTCATCTTATCGACCAGCTTGGCGATGCGGTCTGTCTCGTGACGATCAGCTGCGGCAGCATGGCGGTCGGGCTCGGGCACCTGCATCTCGATCAATTGCGCCGCGCCCCTGATGCCGGCGAGCGGATTTTTGATCTCATGCGCGAGCACGGCCGCCATGCCGGAACAGTGCGCGCGGCACCTCTGTGCCACATGATTGCGGCCCAGCTTCTCCGCCATCGAGCGCGGCTCGAACATGAGCACCGCAGCACCCGGCATTTCCTGGATCGGCGCGCCCAGCACATCGGCGTGGCGCTCGCCGGTGCGCGGCGTTGACGAGATCAATGTCGTATTCGTGCACGGTCCAGCCCTGGCGCTGAACCTTCTCGACCAGCGCCAGCATCGGGCTCGCGAACGGCACGAATCTCGCGCAGTATCTGGCGCGCGAGCACGCTCGCACCCATCTGAAAGAATTCCTCCGCCATCGCATTGGCCATGACGACGCGCTGTCTGCGTCGATCACGATCATCGGGCGGGGCAGCGCCGCGAGCACCGCCAGAGCTGGCACTTGTGGACTGCGGGCGTGGCTCGAGCGTGCGTTGTCGACAGTCAAGCCGCCATCCGCCAAATCGGGTGCCGCGCCGATGACGCTCTATCTGCGTCAGACGGCGACGGATCATCCTCTTGCACGACGCGCGCGCGGAATGCTGCACGCAAGGCCAAGATCGGCGGCATACCAGCCCAGATGCTTGCGCGCGATGCGCGCGCCATGATGCGCGCCGTGATGCGCGATCATCTCCTTGTAATGCTGCGCGCATGATCTCGATGCGCTGCGCACGCGGCGGCGGCACGACCATCTCGCCCCTCAGCCAATGCCGTGCTTGAGCGCAGCCGACGAGCCATGGCCGGCCGTAAGCGCCGCGCCCCATCATCACGCCATCGGCGCCGGACTGCAGCTGAGCGCACGGCGCGCATCTTCGGCGGTTGACGATATCGCCATTGACGATGCACCGGAATGGCGACGGCTTCCTTCACCGCGCGCACTCTCGCTCCATCGGCCACGGCCATCATAGAACTGGCGCGCGTGCGCGCATGCACCGTGATGCGGCGTACGCCGGCAGCTTGTGCGCGATCGCCGCCAGCTCGGGCGCATTCGATCGACGCATCGTCCCAGCCAAGCCGCATCTTGAGCGTGACCGGCTTGGCTGTAGCCGCGACAGTCGCCTCGATGAGCCGCTGCGCATGATCCAGATCGCGCATCAGCGCTGAGCCTGAATAGCCGCCGACGACCTTGCTTGCGCCGGGCACCCCATATTGATGTCGATCACGCCGCGCCCAGCGCCTCGGCGATCCGCGCGCCCTGCGCCATCCAACGCGGCTCGCGGCCGGCCAGCTGGACAATCAAAGGCTCCGCCTCGGTCATGCAGGCAGCACGGCGTAGCGACTCCGGACGAGCGCGCGCAAGCTCCTCGCTCGCCACCATCTCGCTGACGACAAAATCGGCACCGAGGCGCCTAGCGATCCGGCGAAATGGCAAATCCGTGACCCCGGACATGGGCGCAAGGCCGATCATGACAGTCGTTCAGCCGCGCAAGTTCAACAGCCAATTACCAGAAGCTTGCCTAGGGAATGTGCAGTCAATAATGACAGAATGTCTGCCCTAGTCAACGGCCATCTGACGCGTGTGCGGTACGCCTTAGCCTTCAATCACGGCGCGCCGTAGCGGAAATGCTGCAACTTGCAAAGCGCGCCGGGGGAGATGCTGAAGATGCCCTCCAGAGCAGCGCAGTCTTTGCGCTGATCGTCGCCGCCGGGCTCGGGCTTCGCGCAGGCGGTGAAACGCCAAAGCAATTCCAGCCCGCTTAATGGCAAGCCCCTGCTCGTGTGGAGTGTCGAAGCATTTGCAGATCACCCGCTGGTCGAAGGTGTGCTGCTTGCGCTGCATCCGGAAGTGCTCGCGACTCTGGGATGTGACCTTTGCAAGCTCGAAGGTTCTAAAGCCCATTGCGCGGTCACGGCGGCGCGGTGCGCAAGACTCGGTTCTGGCCGTGCGCTTGAGGCGCTGGCCGACCGCGCGCCGGACTGCGTGCTGATCCACGACGCGGCGCGGCCGCTGATCTCACAGGCGTGATCAGCCGCGTGACTCGCCGCGCTCGGCACCGCGCTGGGCGCGTGCCGGTCACGCCGGTCTCCGATACGTTCAAGCGCGGCCGCGCGGGCGGCATTGTCGAGGCGACCGTTGCGCGCGAGGGTCTGTGGCGCGCACAAACCCCGCAAGGCTTTCGACTTCCGCGCCATCCTCGCCGCGCACCGCAAATCCGCCGGTCATGAGTACACGGATGATGCGGCGATCGCGGAAGCGGCGGATCTGGCCGTCACGCTGGTCGAAGGCGATGCGCACAATCTCAAGGTCACCGAGCCCGCCGACTTCGCGATCGCCGAAGCGTTGATCCAGTCTTTCCCGCCCTCCCTGCGGGAGGGCCATGAGGAGGGCCAATAACGAACGTCCGCGTCCGATGCAAAGCCCCCTCCCCCACCCTCCCCCAAGGGGGAGGGGGAAACCTCATTGACCCTGACGACAATCGGCCAAGGTTTCGATGTGCACCGCTTCGTGCCCGGCGATGGCGTCTGGCTATGCGGGGTCAAGATTCCGTCCGAGCTGGAAGCTGCTCGGCCATTCCGATGCGGATGCGGGCTTGCATCGATTACCGATGCGATTTTCGGCGCGATTGCGGAAGGCGATATCGGCGTGCATTTTCCACCTTCGGACGAGCGCTGGCGCGATGCCTCATCCGATCAATTTCTGCTGCATGCGTTGGAGCTGATGAGGAAGCGCGGCGGCAGGCTGGTGCATCTCGACCTGACGATCATTTGTGAGAAGCCGCAAGTCGGCCCGCATCGCGCGGCCATGCGCGCGCGTCTCGCCGAGCTCACCGGCCTGCCGCTTTCGCGCATCAGCATCAAAGGCAAAACGACGGAGGGCCTGGGCTTCACCGGCCGCGGCGAAGGCCTTGCCGCTCAAGCCATCGCAACTGTCGCATTCGACGCGACAAGCTAAGCTCGCGAAAGTCCAGCTCCATTCAGCTGGTCATTCGTTCTCTGAAAACGAGCCAGCAATAGTGAGCGATGCTCAGCAGAAACACGAGCGCCGCAACCGCAATGCAAAACAAATCATGCGAAACAACCCATCGCTGATTCCATCTCGAACGAGGCCCACTAGCACGAGACCAACAATCGTCCAAATGAACGGCGCTGCGAGTGCACGTAGCGAAAGGCCTATCACCAATGAGACTGAATCCCAGCTAAACCACCTCCGGTCGTATCGATGAAGCAGCAACATTTTTCCATAAAGGTTTGAGAGAACGCTAAAGGCGGCAATAGGCGCTATGGCCAGCACAATAAGCGTGCTAGTGATCAGATACTTTTGAAACGGTGGCCCGGCAAGCCCGCACGCCAGCACCAGTGGTACGAGACCGGCATAGAAAAGATCGGCAATGACCGGCCTGCGGCGCACAGTTTTCCCTTGAAGACAAAACCACGTGGTGTCCAAATCTAGGATCGAAGCAGTTCTCTTGCAATCGACATGATCGCTCTCTTCCCGCCCGATATTTTGAAAGCCGCTGAAGACGTGCTGGCGAAAGCGCGCGCGAAGAAGCTCAAGATTGCGACGGCGGAAAGCTGCACCGGCGGGCTGATCGGCGGCGCGCTCACCGAAATCGCCGGCTCATCGGATGTGTTTGATCGCGGCTTCATCACCTATTCCAACGAAGCCAAGGCGATGACGCTGCGCGTCGATACCGCCACCTTGCGGGAATTCGGCTCGGTGAGCGCCGAGACGGCGCGCATGATGGTCAAGGGCGCACTTGCCTTCTCGAAAGCCGAGATTGCGGTCGCCGTCACCGGTGTTGCCGGCCCGGGCGGCGGCACACCGCAAAAACCAGTGGGGCTTGTGCATTTCGCAAGCGCGCGCAAAGGCGGCGAAGCGCATAATGTCGAGCGCCGGTTCGGCGATCTCGGCCGCACGGAGGTGCGCCTCGACACAGTGCGCCAAGCGCTCGCCATGCTGGCGGATGAAATCGATCGAGCCTGAGCGCGCAACGCCCGACGGGTCAGGCACCACTCTGCTTGACGGCCTTCTCCAGCTTGGCGGCTGCTTCTTCCGACTCGCGCAAGAGCGCGTGCATGGCGAGCCTGCTTTCAACGACCAAGATGATGCCCGCACCCACGAAACCGATAAAGCCGATGATGCCGCAAACCACTGCTGCCGCAGCAAAGATCTCGAGCATAGGCCCGCCGAGTGTTTCCGTCAGCACGGCGCCTATAAGGGCAGCAAGGTTGCAAGCCCGAACATCGAAGCAGCGAGATAAAGCCCGGAGAGCGCGGTCGCAATTTGGCTTACACGCGCCGGCGTATATCGAACATCTCCTGATGCTCAGCCGGGCCGAGCGCTGCGCTGGGCCGTTCACGCGAGCAATAAGCGCACGCGAGCGATCGATTGCGCGCGCGAACCGGTTCGAAGTGCTCATCAGAAGAAGCGAAGATGCGCTCGTCAGGATCGCCGGGCCGCTGACATAAGATAGGACAACGAATGGATTTGTCGTGAGTGCCATGTCACGCGCCGGTTGAGGAACGTGACTTGCCGTAAAGCGTCCCGCGCGCGGGCTTCGAAGGCGGCGACGATTCGGCGCACGGCTTCCTCGAACAAAAGCCCGATCAGCATTTGCAAGCGCGCGATTGCTGAAACTCGAAGTCGATATAGAAATTGACATCAGCGGCGCGCTCGCCGGCCGGCTCGAAGCGCCATTCGCTGATCATGCGCTTGAACGGGCCGTTGACATAGCGCGTTCGATCGTTCGCTTCTCGTGATCCAGCGTCACTTCGCTGCGGAAACTCTCCGCGTGCACTTTGAACGAGATCGTCATGTCCGCGAGCATGACGTGGTTTCACCACTCGCCTCGCGCGAATGATCTCGCGCGCCGCGCGCACCAGGGCAGAAACTTCGGATAGCTCTCGACATCGGCGACCAGATCGAACAATTGATCGGCCGGAAATGGCATGCGCCGGCGCTCGCGATGATCAGCCATCGGCCTTATCGCTCTCTTCCCGCGCCGTGGGGGAGGTGGCCTGGAGGCCGATGGGGTACAGTCGCCGTCGCTGCGTCGACATCCCTCCCCTCGCGCTAGCGGGGGAGGGGAACTTGAATGTGGGTGCCGCCGTCATGGCACTGATACCGGACAGCGACGCGCGCGGGCCGCACGCAACTGCGCGAAATCTTCGCCGGCGTGGTAGGACGAGCGCGTCAGTGGCGAGGCAGAGACCATCAAAAATCCTTTGGCGCGCGCCATCGCCTCATAGGATTTGAACTCATCGGGCGTGACATAGCGATCAATGCCGCGTGTTTCTGGGTCGGCTGCAGATATTGGCCGATGGTGAGGAAATCAACGCCGGCGGAGCGCAGATCGTCCATCACCTGCAAAATCTCCTCGCGCGTCTCGCCCAGGCCGACCATGAGGCCGGACTTGGTGAACTGCGATGGATCCATCTCCTTCACCTTCTGCAACAGGCGCAACGAATGGAAATAGCGCGCGCCCGGGCGGATCCTCAGATAGAGCCGCGGCACGGTCTCCGAGATTGTGGTTGAACACATCCGGCTTTGCGCGCAACGACGATCTTCGCCGCGCCATCCTTGCGCAGAAAGTCAGGCGTCAGCACCTCGATGGTGGTTTTCGGAGCCGCCGCACGAATCGCACCGATCGCGGCGGCGAAATGCGCCGCCCCGCCGTCGGCGAGATCATCGCGATCGACGCTGGTGATGACGACGTGGCTAAGCCCGAGCTTGGCGACGGCCTCGCCGACGCGGCGCGGCTCATCCGTATCCAGAGCATTGGGCATGCCGGTGGCGACATTGCAGAACGCGCAGGCGCGCGTGCATACCTCGCCCATGATCATCATGGTGGCGTGGCCCTGGGCCCAGCACTCGCCGATATTGGGGCAGCCGGCCTCCTCGCAGACGGTGGCCAGGCTGATGCTCGCGCACGATGGCGGCGGTTGCCTTGTAGCCGGCGAGCTTGGCGCGCGCACGCGAATCCAAGCCGGCTTGGGCGGCGACGGCGAATCCGGCCGCTCGCGCTTTTCCGGATGCCGCTCGGCACCCTTCGGCCGCAGGCCCTTTCGGAATCAATGATCGTGACCATGGGCAGAACATGGGCCAGAGGGTGAGCCGGTTCAAGCACTTGAACCCGGCGGACAGGCCATAGCCTAAGCGCCCGGCGTGAACCAGCCATCAACACGCTTTGTCTTAATCCGGCCAGGGGCTTAATTTGTTTTCAAAGGGCGCAAGGGGAAGCGCGCCCGAGGGATCAGGACGCCGGCAGCGGCCAAGCTCAATCTTCAGCGTACGCGTCAATCGGTGCTTTCGGCGCTGCTCGGCGCGGCTGCCGCGCTTCGGGCAGGACAAGGTCGCGATCATCGATGGCGACGATCGCGCGATGACCTACGGTCAGCTCATTCGCGCCAGCTTCGCGATCGGCAGCCCGCTGCGCCGGAAGACGTCGCGCGGCGAGACAGTCGGCGTGATGCTGCCGACCGGCATCGGGCCGCGATCGTCACGTTCTTCGCGTCTGCATAGCGCCGGGCGCCTGCCGGCGATGCTCAACTTCACCGCGGGCGCGGCGAGCCTGGTCTCGGCGGCACGGACGGCGAAGATCACCAAGGTCGTCACGGCGCGCAAATTCATCGAGCTCGGCAGCCTTCGACGCACCTCATCGAGGGCATGAAAGGCGCGGTCGAGTTCATCTATCTCGAAGATGCTGCGCGACAGACTGAGCCTCGAAGACAAGGTGCGCGGCGCCGCCGGGCCGTTCCTGCCGTTTCTGTTCATGGCACGCGAAACGCCGGACGACCCCGCCGTCATCCTGTTCACCTCCGGCACCGAAGGCGAGCCCAAGGGCGTTGCGCTCAGCCATGCGGCGCTGCTCGCCAATGTCGAACAGGTCCGCCTGCATATCGATCTCAGTCCGGCCGACATCGTGTTCAATCCGCTGCCGGCCTTTCATTGCTTCGGGCTTGACGGTAGGCGCCTGATGCCGCTGATGCTCGGGCTCAAATCCGTGCAGCATCCAACGCCCTTGCAAGCGCGCACAAATTGCCAAGCGCGTGCGACCACGACCGGCGCGACGATCCTGCTTTCGACCGACACGTTCCTCTCGCAATATGCGCGCGCCGGCGATGAAGGCGACCTCGACTCGCTCGGCTTGCGGTTTGCGGCGCCGAGCGCGTGCGCGACGAAACGCGCCATCTCGTGCGCAACAAATACAACATCGAAATTCTCGAAGGCTATGGCGTCACCGAGACCGCGCCGGTCGCCGCCGCCAATCGACCGGGCGCCAGCCGCTCGGGCACGGTCGGCCAGCTTGTCGCCGGCATGGAATTAAGCTTCGAGCCGGTCGAGGGCATTCCCGACGCCGGCCGGCTGATCGTGCGCGGGCCGAACGTCATGCTCGGCTATCTCTCAGCCCGACGCGCCCGGCGTCATCGAGGCGCCCAAGGACGGCTGGCACGACACCGGCGATGTCGTCAGCGTCGACGAGGACGGCTACATCACTATCCGCGGACGGATGAGACGCTTTGCCAAGATCGGCGGCGAGATGGTCTCGCTCGCCGTGGTCGAGAATTGCGCCTCCGCTCTGTGGCCCGGAGAATCTGCACGCCGCCGTTGCGGTGCCGGACCCCCGCAAGGGCGAAGAGATCGTCATGCTGACCGACTACAAGGACGCCAGCCGCTCGGATCTCATTGGCTGGGCGCACAATCACGGCGTCTCGGAGCTTTCGGTGCCCAGGAAGATCATTGCTGTCGATGCGATCCCGCTCTTGGGTACCGGCAAGACCGATTACACCCGCGTCGACACGCTGGCGCGCGAACAACTCGCCTCAACCGCGAGCGATGAGGCAAGCCATCGCTCGGCAGGTGGCACCTCCTAAGCCGTCATAAGCAACAACTCGCTCCTAGATGTTGCACCTCAACTGCGACATGGGGTGCGTCAGCGGCCACGCACCTGCAGCGACGGAAACTGACATTCTGTCCGTTTGACCCTTTGAAGACAGCAAATCGAGAGCCAAGATCTGGGTGTGGGCTGATTTTCGCTGATGGATGAATATGTTGTCGCATGTGCGAACAAAATACCATCAGCCCCTTGAAGTTTGTTGCGTCGCAGCATATCTCAGTGCCGGGTTTTCTGCGCTGCAACACAAGTAAAGCGTCGAATGCGTTAATTTACACCCTGAAATTCGGAGAATTCAAATGAGTAATCTTCACCTGCAGAATGGATCGGCCAAGATCGATGCCACTCTCACCTCTTCGGTCCTCGTGACCTTCATCCTGGCGGTCGCCGCCTTCGTGGTCGCGATCATCTACGGCCCCTTCGATCGGCATGGAAGGGAAAAGAGGCCAACCTAATCCCGGCCCTGAGGCCGTTCACAGAGACCATGTTTGAAGCCCGCCCCGAAAAGGCGGGCTTCATTCGTTTTGGAGACAGCCCCGGGCTTCAGGCAGAGGAGCGCGGTTTCCTCTTGCTTATGTTAATTGACATTCACATATGCTTATCCGCGCCGATGATAGATTTCGGCAACGGAAAAAGGGCAGCAGGTGGCCAAAGACCCTTACAAAGTTCTTGGTGTCGCGCGGGCGGCTTCGCAGGATCGAGCTTCGCAAGGCCTATCGCAAGCTGGCCAAGCAGTATCACCCAGATGTCAATCCGAACGACGAATCCGCCGAGGAGAATTTCAAGGCCGTCACGGCCGCCTACGACCTTTTGAGTGACGAAAAGAAACGCGCGCAATTCGATGCCGGCGCGATCGACGCTTCGGGTCAGCCGCGCATGGATCGCCAATTCGAGTGGGCCTATGGCGACCAGCCGCAGGTGGCGGCGGTCCGCGTACATCGCGCGAGTTCGAAGATATCGGCGATATTTTCAGCGAGTTCTTCGGCGGTTACCGCCAAGCGCGCAGCCGCGCCGGCGGCGGGCGACAACATGGCGGCACCGAGGACGGCCGCTTCGCGGTCGAGGCGCCGACGTCAAATACACCATGGATGTCGACTTTCTCGATGCCGCGAACGGGCGACCAAGCGCGTCACGATGCATGATGGGCGCGTGCTCGACGTAAACATCCCCAAGGCCTCAAGGACGCGCAGACGTCGCGTCTGCAGCGGCCAGGGCCTCGCCGGCATGATGGGCGGCGAGGCTGGCGATGCGCTTGTCGAGATCACCGTCAAACGGCATCCCACTTCAAGCGCGATGCGGACAATCCGATCAGAGTCGAGGTGCCGATCTCGCTGCGCGAGGCTATTAACGGCGGCAGCATCGAGGTGCCGACCATTACCGGGACGGTGATGGTCAATGTGCCGAAGCACTCGAACACCGGCCGGGTGTTGCGCCTCAAAGGCAAGGGAATTGATGGCGCCGATCAGCTCATCACACTCAAAGTCGCTTTGCCAAGACGATCGACCGCGAGCTCGAGCAGTTTATCGCGCGCTGGACCTTCGCCGATTACGATCCACGCAAGTCATAAGCCTGCCGCGATCTTCGGGTCTGAAGGCGATCAGCGCAACCCGTAGAAGTGCTCGTAGAGTTCGAAGTCGCGCGGATAGATGGCTTCGATACGCGCGCGCTCCTCGGCGCCGATGGCCTTCACCTCCACCTTCTTGGTCTTATAGACATGCGGAAACTCTGAGCGCTTGCCGAGCTTCATGTTCAGACCGTCCGTGAACTGATCAGCTCTTTGGAGCACGCCGCAATGAAAGATTGCGCGCTGAGCGAATGCGCTTAGCGTTCCTGTTCGCTCCAGCCGAGATAGGAAGCTCAACATTGCCGTAGATATCGCGGTGATCGTGAAGGAAGTCGAGGTAACCGAGGAAGCTCCAGCGCGCCGCGGCCTTGGGTTGAATCCCCGCATCGACACGGGCAAACAGAGATTTTCTGAAAGCCCTGGCGCGCATAATTATACTCGGAGCGCACACGTTCATAAGGGTTGCGCAGGATGAGATGATCTTGAGCGGGTGCTCGATCTTCTCATTGACCGTTCTGAAATGAGATGCCCGCCGTCGATGAGATCGCCGGGCTTCGATTCGGCATTGATTAGCGCATAGGCCTTTTCAGTGTCGAAAGTGCCATCGAGCTTCCTGGTGTTCCGCAATCGCGTGCGCCGGAAGCGCAGGCGTTGAAATCCCGAAAGACGGCCGTCCAGATTGAGCGTATTGGGCAGCAGAAAAGTCCGGCGCCCCGCAAACACCGACGCCAAAAGCCGGCTGAGGCTGCTGCTACCGCTCTTGGGAACGCGGACACAAACGAATAATCCGGCGTTGTCGCTTATCGACATTACCGCCTCTCTGGCTGAACGAAGGGACACTCTTCGAGCAAGCATCTAACGCTCAGGCAGCAAGAGTCCGTCGTCAACCCCTAATTGCCGCTTTGCTTAACCTTGCGCCGATAATGTCGGGTCATGAGCCCCTCTCAGGGGTGTGCCGATTGGCAAACAGGATCAACCGGACGCCAGCCCGCGATCAGCGCAAGGCCCGGCGATTGGTCAGAGCTTCCGGTGCGCGTCCGTTGCAAGCAGCAGCCTTGCGCGCAAGCCGGGCGCATTATCCTCCAGGAGGAGTTGCCCCCGGTGCAATCGCGCGCACGCATCGGCGATTGCAAGACCGAGCCCGAGGCCCTCGGTCGCGCCCGCATCGGCACCCAAGCGCCTGAAGCGCTGAATAGCCTCGCTCCGTTGGCGCGGCTAATCCCCGGACCATCATCGGCAACGATGATCTCGATGCCCGCCTCATGCAAAATCAGTCGCAATTCAACTTGCCCGCCCACGGGCACGTACTGATCGCGTTATGCACGAGATTTGATATCGCCTGCATGAGCAGCGGCCGGTGCCCGGTAATGCTCGCTGCATCGACCTCGAGTGAGAAGCGCACGCCGCGCTCCTCTGCCAGCGGCTCAAACAAGTCGTAAACGTCGGTGACCAGCTTGGCGAGGTCGATCTCCGACATCGCCTCACGAGAAAGCCCTCCTCTGCGCGTGCAATGTCGATAAGGCTCGTAAATGCGCCGATCGTCTGGTCAGCCGCCGCAAGGGCAGCCTCAAGCGCTTGCTCTTTCTCATTGGCGCCGGTGCTGGCGATCGCCTCTTCGATATGGCGGCGCACTTGCGCTAGAGGCGTTCGCAAATCGTGCGCGAGGCTATCCGTCACCGTGCGAAGCCCAACGATCAAGTGCTCTATTCGATCAAGCATCGCGTTCTGAGCCGCTGCGATCGTGCCGAAGGGTCCGCCTCTTCCCGCACCAGAGGCGCGTGCGGAGAAATCTCCCTCCGAGACCCGCTGGGCGGTTCCGGCAAGCGCCCGCACGCGCGCCGTTAGAAAGCTCGTAATCACGGCAGCGCTCGATAGACACGCCGCCGCAACGATCGCGATTGCGATCCACAATGCGTCATTCACGTCGTCTTGGAAGGTTTCTATGTCATCGCTGTCGGTCCCGACCAGAACGACAAGACCATTCAGCAGCCTTCGCGTGGAGACATGCAACGTGCCGCGTCCCTGTGTGTCCTGCATGACGCGCCAGTTCTCGGCCTCGCCCACACCCGCAGGCCAAGCTTGCACATTGCCGGCAAGAATCCGGCCCGCATCATCCTTGAGCGCATAGACTTGATGCTCGTCCTCGAGCCGAGCGCGCAGGTTCACCGAGCGAATAAGGCCTTCGCGTCCTTCTTCGCGCTGAAGCTCGGACAAGAGATCGAGCTTATCGACCAGCCGGTCATGATCGAGCGCCATAATGAGGTGCCGGCCCTCGGAATCGACCAGCCACAGAGCGACAGAGCACGCCGCCAAGACGACAAGAGCCATTGTCGCAACGATGAGGAGATTCCACCTGATCCACCAGGGGAAGCCCTGGCGCCCTGCGTCCGGCATCAAGGCATCTCTGACAATCGATAACCAACGCCACGAATTGTGTGAAGCAATGGCCGCTCGAAGCCTTCATCGAGTTTCTTTCTCAGCCGGCTCATATGTGTGTCGATGAGGCTTGTGTGCGGATCGAACCTGTAGTCCCAAATCTGATCGAGCAGCATGGTCCGCGTGACGATGCGATCCTTGTGCCGCAACAGATACTCAAGGATTTGAAATTCACGCTGCAGCAAATCGAGATTGTGATTAACGCGGCTTACGCGGCGCGTCAGAAGATCGATCTCCAGATCGCCGCATTTTAGCACCGTTTCCGCCGGTGCTTTGCCGTGTCGCTTGAGAAGATTCTCCAGCCTTAACTCCAGCTCGGAGAGCGAGAAAGGCTTACCGAGATAATCGTCTGCGCCGGCTCTCAGCCCAATCACGCGTTCATCGGAATGTGCAAGCGCCGACAGAATGAGGATGGGTGTCTCAATGCGCGCCGCGCGCAAGGCTTTGAGAACCGAGAGCCCGTCGATACCGGGAAGATTGCGGTCGAGCACGATGGCATCGGGCGGCTGGCTCGTTGCTATGTGCAGTGCCTCAGGACCGGTCGACACGGTTTCGACGGTGTATCCGTCCTGGCGCAAGCCTTTGGTAACAAAGTCTGCCGTGCTGGCATCGTCCTCAACAACCAGGATCCTTAAAGGCATCGGCGTTGCGCCCGCTCACGATCTCTATTGTTGCGGAATTCATGGCGGCTCGATTGTGGCGAAAATTCGGCCTTCACAGATGTAAGCATTGTGTCAGGACGCTGCAATTCTGACGCGGCAAATTGGGCATTGCCGCCACTTCGAATCAATGGCGGAACAAAACAGAGGACGACATCAATGAAATCTTCGCTCATTGCGACCGCGCTAGCGTCGACGCTTCTCTTGGCCGTGCCGGCGCTTGCCGCAGGCAGCACATCAAGCGCGCCGCCCGCCACGACCGAAGCGCCGGCAAAGCCCGCTAAGCCGGCCAAGCCAGCCGCCCACCAGACCCGCATTGCAGCGCTTTACACAAAGGCCCAAGAGAAGCTCAAGAAGCTCGGCAAATATGATGGCGCGGTCGACGGGACGCGCAATGCCGCATTCGTCAAATCGCTCAAGGCGTTTCAGACAGACCACAAGCTGAAGCCAACCGGCCGCTTGAACAAGGATACGAGAAAGGCTCTCGATATCTGAACCAGTTCAAATAGCCCGCTCTTGAGCCGGTCATGGATCGAAACCCGGCCGGAGCCGATCACGAGATTGTTTGTTTTCGTGAGCGTTTAGGCTGCCGTTCAGCCAGCCGGCTGTTCGGCAGCCTTTGCTTATGTGGAGGGCGCCCTCTGGCGAGCGCCCCAGCCGCACCCACTTAGCCGCGCCCCCTATAGGGCGAGACGCCCGGGTCGGGGACGAAGACCCCGTCCGGCGGCGCGCCGGATTGGAAAACAACGTCGATTGGTATGCCGCCGCGCGGATACCAAAAACCGCAGATGCGCAGCCAATGGGGCTTCAGCTCGCGCACAAGGCGCAAGCCGATATCGGTCGTGCACGCTTCGTGAAACGCCGCGTGATTACGGAAGCTTGCAAGATAAAGCTTGAGCGATTTGCTTTCGAGGATAAGCGCCCTGGGGACATAGTCGATGACCAGGTGCGCAAAATCGGGCTGGCCAGTCACCGGGCATAGCGAGGTAAACTCCGGGCAGGTGAAACGCACGAGATAGAGGGTGCCGGCGTTCGGGGCGGGCACGAGGTCAAGCTTGGCAGCCTTGGGCGATGCCGGTAGCTTGGTTTTGCGGCCGAGCGCGCGGATCGCTTTGTCAGGCTTCTTTGCCACCTGAGTCTCCCGTAACATGGCGGCGGAGAAATGAGTTTGATCAAAGCCATCGCCGCCCAGCTTCTGGTTGCTGTTATCACGCTCGCGCCCCTTGCGGGCAATGCGGCGCCGGACGAAATGCCAGCCACTTATCGCTCAACGGTGATTGTCAGCGCCGAGTTCACGAAGCTTGCGCCGGTGCTCGCCGACAAGGGGCTCAAGCTCGGGGCGCCGGTCTATATCGCGATCTACAAGGCCGAGCGCCGGTTGGAGCTTTGGTCAGAAGCGGGTGGCGGCACCTTCAAGCTCTTCAAGAGCTACCGCATCTGCGATATGTCCGGCGGGCTCGGCCCTAAAGTGGCCGAAGGTGATGATCAGGCGCCGGAAGGCTTTTACGGCATCACGCGCGACCATCTGAATCCGAACAGCGAATTCGATCTCGCGCTCAATATCGGCTATCCGAATGCCTATGACAGGGCGCATGAGCGCACCGGCTCGGCCTTGATGATCCATGGCAGCTGCCTTTCGACCGGCTGCTATGCGATGACCGATGCGCAAATTGAAGAGATCTATGCGCTCGTCTACTCCGCACTGAGCGAGGGCGAGCCGACCGTGCCGGTGAGCATTTTTCCATTCCGCATGACCGCGGCCAACTTGGCCGCGCATCTGAATTCGCCCTGGTACGGCTTCTGGTCGGAGCTGAAGGCCGGTTACGATGCCTTCGAAACGACCGGCCGGCCACCGCATATCATTGTGTCAGATGGCCAATATGTCGTGACCGCCGACTGATTTATGCCGCATCTGCTGTTGCAGGAGAGCAACAGAGAAGTGTTGCTCAGCGATTGAGCAACACTTCAGCAGCTTGCTGAGCTTGCGGGCAATGCTATGGTTCGCGTGATGGACCGCACGGTCCCAAGAGCCCAGCAGCGGCTCATCGTAATCCAACAATCCTGTTTATCGTCAAGCACTTAGACGAAAGTGACGAATGTGTTGCGCGGCCGAATCACGGTTGGCACCAAACTTGCCCCTGCGTTAACGAACTGCACACGCGCTGGGGCGACCCAAAACCTATGGAGGCGTTGAAATGAAGAAATTGACGAAGGCCGCGATGCTGGGGACGGCATTGAGTGTCACGGCCCTCTGCGGGGGAGCTGCATTCGCGGACGATGCGCCAGCCCCAGCGGTCACGTTTAGCGGCAACATTGCAATGACCACGGACTATGTGTTCCGCGGCATTTCGCAATCGGATTCCGGGCCTGCCGTCCAGGGCGGCTTCGATGCCTCGGCCGGCGAGTTCTATCTCGGCACCTGGGCTTCGAGCATCAGCTTTGCACCGATGGAGTGGGACGTTTATGGCGGCATCACGCCGACCACCGGCCCTGTCTCCTGGGACATTGGCGCGATCGGCTACATCTATCCGGGCGCGCATGATGACGGCAACTCCTTCACCTATATGGAAGGGTATATCAAGCCGAGTATCTCGCCGACTTCCAACACGAGCCTTGGCCTCGCATTCTATGTCTCGCCCGACTTCTTCGGTGAGACCGGTGAGGCGCACTACATCGAAGGTAATGGCTCGATCAATCTGACCAAGGACTTCTCGCTCTCGGGTGCCGTTGGGTATCAGTATATTGACGATATCAACGGCCCGCTGCCGGGCACGCCGTCGGCCGACTACGTGACGTGGAATGCCGGTGCGACTTATTCAATCGCCGGCTTCGACCTCGACCTGCGCTACATCGACACCAATATCGGCCTGACGGATGCGGTCGCTGGTTTTGCCGGTGCCAAGCAGGAGACCAAGGCACGCGCCGTGTTCTCGATTAAACGCGCGATGTAACGAGACGTAGCTCCTTATCAATCTCGGCGGCCGGCCCTTCGGGGCCGGCCGTTTGCTTTTGAGCCCGAACGCCCAGCCAGTTCTCCAGTGAGAATGCTTGCGCGCTCCGGCGCACCTTGCTCACGAATCGCATAGCGTTGCGCCATGGGAGGTATCCATGGCGACCAAGCTCGATTCGCGTTTCGCGGCATTTCTTCTTACGGCCAGCCTTGCGCTCACATCCGGCGGCGCGTTTGCCGATAATGCGCCGATGAGCGCATCGCAATTCAAGATCTCCGCCAATGTCGCCATCACATCCGACTACATCTTTCGCGGCATCTCGCAAACCAACAGCGGCGCGGCAATTCAAGGCGGCTTCGACGTGACCGATGGCTGGCTTTATGCCGGCGGCTGGGCCTCCAACGTCGACTTCGGCACCGCCGTGCCCAATGCCGATCTCGAGCTCGACCTCTATGGCGGCCTCAGGCCGGTGATCGGCTCGACCACGTTCGATCTCGGCTTCATCTATTACAAATATCCCAATGTCAGCAGCCGCTATAAGCTCGACTATTACGAGTTTTACGGCGGCGTCACCGAGGATTTTCATATCGTGCAGCTGGGCGGCAAGATTTTCTACACGCCCGACAACACGCTGGGCACTAGGTCGGCCTGGTATTACGAAGGCAATGGCGTGGTGCCGATACCGCTGCAGGTTTCGCTCGTGAAGAATGCCGCGCTCATCGGCCATATCGGCCATTACAAGTTCAGCAATAACCTCGCCGCCGGGCCCGACTACACCGATTGGCGCATCGGCGGCCAGGTGGATGCCGGGCCGGTAACCCTCGGCCTGACTTACGGCAACACCGACCGTGCGCACGCCAGCGATGACGAAGTGTGGGTGACGCTGTCGCACGCATTCAATTGATCACACGAAGTCGGGTTGATGCGTCTGCGTCATCCGGTGCGCACTGCAACGCGCAGCAATGCTGTGCTGACACGGGATCTCCGCTATGCAGGTCTCCGGACCTGCGAAGCAACACTTTGTGCCGCATCGCGTCCGGGATGACGGTTTAAGCAACCGGCTTCGATCCACAGGTTACATGCGTTCCGGCGTTTGAATGCCGAGAAGGTCGAGCCCGCTTTCAAGCACACGCAAAGTCAGCTCGGCGAGCGCAAGATGCGAGTCGCGGCGCGCTTCATCGCTTTCGCTCAAGATGTGGTTGCGCGTGATAGAACTGGCTGAAGGTTTGCGCGAGCTCGAACACATAATCCGGCAAGAATGTGCGGCGCGCGGGCCTCCCACGCAGCCCATACTTCATCCGACCAGCGCAGTAGCGCCACGCCAAGCGCGCGTTCCTCAGCGCCCGCGCCAAGCGCAAGCGCGCCGGGCATAAGCCGCTGCTCTTTCGCCTTCGCCAAGATCGATTTGATCCGCACGGCCGAGTAAAGCAGATAGGGGCCCGTCTTGCCTTCGAAGCGCGAGAATTTCTTCAGATCGAAGATATAGTCGGACTTCCGGTCGTGCTGGAGATCGGCGAATTTGAGTGTTGCAACGCCAACAAGCTCGGCCACGCGCTGCGTCTCCGCCTCCGACAAATCGGAGATGTGCTCCGACTCCCCAAGGCGGGCGCGTGCTTCCTCGATCAATGTGTCGATCAGATCCTTCAGCTTCACCGTGCCGCCGGCGCGTGTCTTGAACGGCTTGCGGTCGGGCCCGTTCATCGTGCCGAAGCCAAGATGCTCAAGATCAGCATCCTTGCCCCACCCCGCCATGCGCACCGCGCGAAATAATTGCTCGAAATGCAAGGCCTGGCGGTTGTCGACCATATAAAGGATCGCCTCGGGCGCGGAATTTGTCGATGCGCTCCTCGATCGTCGCAAGATCAGTCGTGTGGTAGAGCGCGGCGCCTTCGGAGCTGCGCAAGATCACCGGCGGCATCTCCTTTTTGTCGTCATTCCTGGCAACCGGAATGACGATTGCGCCTTCGCTTTCGCGCGCAATGCCTTGGCTTTCAAGCTCGGCGATCAATCCTGCCAGACGATCTTGATAGCGGCTTTCGCCGAACCATTGATCGAACGAGACGCCGAGCCGGCCGAGATCCTGTTTGATCTCATCGATCGAGATGCGGTCAATATGCGCCCATAATGCACGATAACCAGCCCGCCCCTGCTGCAGCTCATAAGTGATGCGGCGCACCTCATCGAGCACAGCGGGATCCTTCTCGGAGCGCGCTGAGACATCGGGATAGATCGCTTCAAGATCGGCGAGCGTGACCGGCGAGCTTTCCGGGTACGGACCTTTGAAGCTCTCATCGAAATAAGGCAGATCGGGCGAGCGCTCGCGCACGCCGAAAATGATCATTCCCATCTGGCGGCCCCAGTCACCGAGATGAATGTCGCTGGTGACTTGGTGACCCACGGCGCGCGCAATTCGCTTGATCGATTCACCAATCAGGCTCGAGCGCAGATGGCCGACATGCATCGGCTTGGCGATATTCGGCCCGCCATAATCGATGGTGATGCGCTGGGGCTCGCTCTGCTCAAGGCCATGGCGCGGCGCGCCCGCCATCGCCGTGAGCAGCGCCGTCATCCGCTCGGCGCTCAAGCGGAAATTGAGAAAGCCCGGCCCCGCAACGCTGATCTCAACGCCCGGCAAAGCCGCCGCAAGCGCGCCGCGCAATGCTTCAGCCAGCTCACGCGGATTGCGCTTTTCCGCTTTTGCTGCGCCCAGCGCGCCGCTCGATTGATAATCAGCGAGGTCGGGCCGGTCGGAGCGGCGTACAGTCGCCAACGCGGGGTCGAGCCCAAGCGCCGCAAACGCTTGCGCCACGGCCGCTCCCAGCTCCTTGCGCACACTCATTGCCAAATCCGTTCAAGCCGATCCAGATCGCCGGCGCGTTTATATGGCCATGTGCCGCCCATGCTCAACCCGCGGCGATGCCGCCCTTCGCGTCATCGTGGGCAGGCGGCTTTGGGAAAGGCGCGAAACCATTCAAAAGCTTGAATTCAAGCCATGCATTGGAGAAAGCGCCTTGGGACAACATGCGCGCGATATCGATGTAGCTTGAGAGATAGATCGCCGGCAGCGCCTTGGGGTGAAACTTGCGTGCGAAGCGGAAGCGATTACGCAGCGACCAGCTGATCGAAAGCGGCGACATCGTCCGATAGGAGTTCGAGGAGCCGATCGAGCTGCCGTGGCGATGGTAAACGCGCGCATCATGCGCATAACCAAGGCGCAGATCGCCGCGGTTGCGGCACCAATCGGCCTCCTCGAAATAGAGGAAGTAATCCTCATCCATTGTTCCGGCGCGCCGCAAGAATGAGGGCGTGAAGAACATCGAAGCGCCGCTGACGAAATTCATCTGCGCGGCGATCTGCGCTTCATCGACGGATTCGTCGGCTGAATGGCCGAGGCCGAGCAGGCGCCCTGTCCCGCGCAACGGCCGATGCTTAGCACCACCCCATTGCTGAATGATCGCAGGCCGGTCGTAGAAGGCGATACGCGCGCCGACGACGCCCAGCGAAGGATCGGCCAGACATTTGCGCAGCGAGCGCCGACATGGCATCGCTCGCGATCACCGTATCGGGGTTGAGGATCCAGGCGTAATCCCAGTCCGAGAGACTCTGCAGCCATCTAAGCGCAACATTGTTGCCGCCGGCATAGCCGAGATTGGCGCCGGTCTGAACCAGCGTCAGGCACGGCAGTGACGCGGTATCGCGCGGCGCATCAAGCGGCCTGCGCTCGGCAAAATCGAGCGGTCCCTTAGCATTTTCTATAGCGCCAATCGGGCTTTGAGAGACCTGCGGCGGCGCGGCGCCACGCGCCCAGGCTTTGATGTGCTCAAAAGTGCCGTCGGGCGAAGCGTTATCGAGCAGGATGACGCGAAAGTCCGGATAGTCGGATGCCAAGATGCTCGACAGACATTCGATCGCGATGTCCGCGCCGCAATAGGTGAGCACGATGACGATGACGCGGCCGCGCTGGCTCAGGGCGTCCATCATCAGACGCTGCCCAAGGGACGAGCAACACGCCAAGCCCGCGAGCGGCGGCGCTTGCCGCCGCCAGCATCGCCCAGGCCGGCCTCTGCCGCTTCTTGCTTTGCCGCCCTAGAGGCGATGCCATGATAGGCCGCAAACACGCCCATCATAATGTAGGAGAGGCTGAGATTGTCGCTCTGCGACAGGGTCGTGCGCACCAAGGCAAAGCCGATGAAATACAGAAGGAACAGAAGATAGATCCGGCCACGCTCAATCGGCGCGCGAAGGGCGCCAATCAACGCCGTTATCATCATCCAGCTGAGCAGAACGATGAACGCCAACAGCGCCGGCAGGCCGGCATCGAGCGCGATGCTGAGATAGTAGTTATCGATTGTGAGATTGACGCCGTCCGGGCGATAGCCGAGCACAAGCCCACCCAAGTCCGGGCCATAGCCGATGAACGGCCGGATGAGGATTTTCGGAATGCCGAGCGCAAGCTGGGCGCCGCGCGTGCCGTGCTCGCCCAGCGTCTCGCCCAGCCCAAGCTTGATGAGCATGACGACAAGCGCCACAGGCACGCATAGGACGACGAACGCAACGAACAGCATCATTAGCGGTTTCAGGTCGGCCTTGGGATTCGCGCGCAGAAACATCGCACCGCGCAAGATGGCGTAGAGGCCGATCAAGAAGACGCTCGTGACCATCGCCGTGCGCGAATCCGCGGAGATGATCGCGAACTCAAAGAGCGCAGCCATCAGGACCGCGCCCAGACGTGCAAATCCATTTTTCGCGCTATCGAAAGCGTTGAGCGCAAAGGGGATAAGCAGCGTGAAGAACTCGGCTTGGCTGAGCGGCACGGTAAACGGCCCCTGCGTGCGGAAGGTGCCATTCATGCGCACCGAGGGCCTTAGAATCTCGTCAAGCCATGGCGCGCGGTAGCTCACAAGCTTCGACAGGTAAGTCACGAAGATGTTGTGCCGCGTGAAGGCCTCGTAGACCACGGTGAGGCCGATGAACACCGCGGCAATCAGCAAGACTCGCGCAATAAGGTCGATATCGCGCTCTGAATCAATCAGCGTCACCGCAACGACAAGCGGCAAGAACAGCGAGAGGCCCTGATCAAGGAACGCCTTCGCTGCCATCGCGGGTTCCGGCGAATAAGGGATCGCGAGGCCCTCAAACACGATGAGGATGAGAATGGATATCCAGAGCGTCTTGGCAAGACTGAGCCGCTCAAACAAGCGCCGGTGAATTGAGCGCGCGGTTGCGGCGGTGAATATCCATCCCACGAGCAAAGCAAAGAGCAGCGCGCGCCCGGGCGTGATGAAAGGCAAAGCCGGCAAGGTTATCGCGACATAAGGCGGCCAGACGACATAGGCGGCGAAAAACGCGACCAGCATGTAGAGAAATGGCCGCGTGTTGATCTCGCGCTCGCGCGCCGGCATGAGCACGGCAACGACGGCGGCGACGAGCGCAACAATGCCGAAGGCCTGCTCTGGCTGCATCGCCGCAATTGCGCGCGCAATGCCGAGCGGCACGAGAATGGCGGTGCCAATGAGCGCAGCCATGATCAGCGCGCCTTGCGACCGCGCACGATCGGGCCGTTTCAAGGTCTCATCGAACTGAATGTCGCGCCGCGCCATCACGCCTCGATCATCCGCCAGCCCGCGCCACGGCTTTGGGACCAGTGCCCGGCCCCACCAGCAGCTCTTGGGTCTTTGGATCGAGGCTTGCGAGCATGGCGGCAATGAATCGATCCTGCATTTTGTAAGCGGTTGCCACATCGCCTGTCGTACGGCTCGATACACGCACAAGCACGCCATCGGGAATGATGCCGCGCAAGCCATCCATAAGCTTGGCAAGCTGGCGGTCCAAATTGGTCGTCACCTGCCGATTGCCGACGCGCATCCAATAGGATACCGGCTCGCGCGCCATCGCATCATGCGTGCGCACGCGCGCGATGTGAATTTCGTGCCCCGCATAGGTCTTGTCTTGGTAATAGGGCGGCGAAACGGCATAGCCGTTCGAGAGATAGCAGGTCTCCGGCCGGTGCAGCTGCAAGGCATCCGACTGATCGCCGCCATAGGCGATCAAGAACTCGATCTCATGGCCCGCGCTGTCGCGATAGATGCGCGTGAGCACCGTGTTGTAGAGCTCATTGACCATGCGCTCTTGGTCCGGGTCGGGCATGACAAGACCATCGGTCTTTATCATGGTCCAGCCGCCGAAGGCTTTAGGCACCAGGGTCTCAAGATCGCGATTTCGCGAGTCCGACATATGAATACGCGGGGTCATCGCGATCGTCGCGAGCGCGGCCGCAAGCAGCAGACCAAGAACGATCAGCGCCAGAGGACGCAAGCGAAACGGGCCCATCGCGCGTTCGATACTGGCGGGGAGCGCGCTCATGCATGGCCCTCGGTGCGCGCCTGCTTAGCAAGCGCAACGCCTTTTTCGATCAAGAAGTCGATCAAGAACACGAAGGCCAGCGCAACACTGAAGAGGAAGATGCCGGCGAACTCATGGATAAAGCTTTGCCCTGCTTTATCGCCGAAATGATAAGTGATGAGCGCGAGCGCCATCACGCGCAGCACATTGGCGAAGAAAGCAATGAAGGGCATCGCCGCGATGATGGCTGCGTTCCACAACAACGCCGCGCGCTGCATCATGTAAAGAAACAGAACGCCGACCGAGAGCAGGCTGATCATCGTGTTGAGGCCCGAGCACGCATCGGCAACCAGAAGCTGATAACGCCCGATTTGAATGATCACGCCGGTCGAGGCGATCGGATAACCGAAGCTGTCGAGCGTGTTCACCGTAAGATTGGTCGCTCCGGTTTTGAGCGGCACCGTCAGCTTATCGATCAGCCAGCCCGGCCAGACCACCGAAAAGAACAGAAACGCAACCGCGAACCAATAGACGCGCAAGCCTTGCCAGCCTTTGAGCAGGAGAATGACCCCAGCGATAACCGGCAGCTGCGAGCCCGTCTCGAGCACGAGAAACTCCTGCGAGCGGCCGAACACATAAAGCAGCAATCCAAACGACAGCGCGCTGAAGCCTGCGATAGGCGCGCTTCCCCGCGCGGCGAGAAACTGCCGCCAACGCGCCACGCCGGTGGCAATTGCGATCGCGATGATGAAGGGCCCGTGCGCCTCGTACGGATCGGTCCAAGTCGTGCGCGCGAGATCGAAATAGGTTGGCAGGTAGAGCGCCAAAAGGCCTATTGCGGCGATCGCAAATTCCCAAGCGCCATCGCTGGCCGTTACGCTATGCGCGGGGCGCGCGCCTGTTGCCGCTTCTCCTATGGTGACGCCCTCGTAAGTGTCGGCCATTTCTCAATCTCAAAAGTCATTGAGCACGCAGCCGACAATCTTGGCGCCGCATTCCTCGGCCATATCGGCAACGCCCTCGACGTTTTCAAATTGCGAGCTGTTGCGCCGGGCGATCAACAAGATGTTCTTGGCTTGCGACCACACGAACGCGGAATCGGCAATCTGCGGGCCGCCGGTCGTATCCAGAATGATGGTCTCGTAGCTTGCCGAAAGCTCTTCATAGAGCTCTTTAAACTGGCGTCCGCCAAGCAGCTCCTGCGGATTCGGCGGCACATTGCCGGCGCACAGCACCGAAAGATTTTCAACCAGATTCGACATGATCACGTTGCGCGCCGAGACGCGGCCCGCAAGCGCTTCGGAAAGCCCAAACTTGTTGTCGATCGCAAAGATGCGGCGGATACGCGGGCGGCGAAGATTGGCGTCGATCAGAAGGGTGCGCCGGCCGAGCTGCGCGAGCGACACAGCAAGGTTTGCGGCGACGTAAGAAGCGCCCACTTTGCCTTCTGCGCCAGTAATCGCGAGCCCGCCCTGCCCCTTGTCGAACAAGGTGTTGATGAGCCTGCCGCGCAAGAAACGAAAGACTTCGGCATCGCGCTCAAACGGCCTGAGCGCGATTACCAGCTCCTTGGAGACATTCGGCCAATCGCCATCCAAAAGCTGGGTGTAATTGAACTGACGCGAGAGCGCCACTTGCACATCGTGCTGGGAAACGAAGCGGCGTTCGACCGCGATCTGGCCAAAGGCCGCGCCGCTCGCCTGCTGCAATTGCACGATCTTGTCGACATCGGCCGGCTGCAAGGCGCCCATCTCGACGAGAATGTCGCCGAGACGGTTCGGCATGTCATCGAACTGATCGTCCTGGGACCGATTATCGGCCAAGTTCATACCTCTGCTGCCTGGGGCCAAAGATGCCATGACTTCAGGCCCGCTTCGGCATGACAACAATCACCGGCGCGCCGGCGGCATCTTCGAAATCTTCGGCGCTGCGGATCCGCCGATCGAACAGCTCCACCAAAACGGCCATCACCAGGCCGAAAAACATGCCAAATCCTATCGCGAGAGCGGTATTGAGCAACAGGTTCGGAAAGTTGGCCCTGGTTGGAGGGTCGGCCGGCGAAAGGACGACGGCGCTCACGGTCGAAACGCGGCTCTCGATGGCCTCCTGGCCTGAGCGCGAGACCGTCTGATCGAGCTCCTTGCGCTTGGTTTTCACCTGGTTGATCAGGATCTGATACTGGTCCCAGTGCGTCTGAAGCTTGACTACCTTGAGCTTCTGGTCGGCGATCGCCTTATCGAGGTCGGCGGCCTTCTGCTGGCCGGTCTCAACCGCGGTGGCGAACCCTGATTTAATGTTGTCGAGCTCAGCCTTGACCTCGCGCTGGAGTGCCGCCTTTTTGGCGAGCCCGGCGGTATAGTCCGGATACTGCGTACCGAACTTGCGTCCGACCTCCGCGAGATTGGCATTCACATCCGCGATCTGCGCGCGCAAGCTCTTCAAGAGCTGATCATTTGCGACACCGTCCAGCTGGTCGAGCGACTGGCCGGCAGCCTTGGCGCTGCGAAACGCCGAGAGTTGGGTACGCGCGGTCTCAGTCGCCGTGTTGGTATCGGCCTGCAGCTTTTGCAGGGAATCAAGCTTGCGCATTTCGGTGTCGAGGCCGTTCTCGGTTTCGACAATGCCCGTGCGCTCCTGATATTCGTGCAGCGCCTTCTCAGCGTCGGCGAGCTCGCCCTGCAACGTCTTGGCTTGCCGTTTGAGCTGAACCGCCGTCTGCTCTGCGTTGACAACGCGAATGTCGGTTCCGGTACGCATGTAAGCATCGGCAAATGCGTTGGCGACACGCGCAGCCGTGCGCGCATCGCGGGAGCGGTAGGCAATCTCGATCGAGCTCTGCTCCGGAACCGAGGTGACCTTGACGCCCTTGGTGAGGTAAGCCGCGACCCAGTCCTCGATCGGCACGTTGCGGCGCCCGCGCGCATAGGCCTTCTCGAACAGCTTGTTCTCGGTGAGGTTCAAATCCGCAACGACCTGCTTGGCGGTCCGGTTCGAGGTGACGATCGCCATCTGCTTGCCGAGAAAATCGTTCGAGAATTCGCGCGTCTCGAAATCGTTGGTGTAGGCGTTGCGCGCCTCGTTATCGACAAGCACGGTCACTTTCGCCTGATAGGATTTGGGCAGGATCAGCGTGACACCCACCGCAAGCACGACAGTTGAGACGAAGCAGCCGATGACGACCGATCGCCTCGCCCACAAGATCGCGAGCACTTGCAAGACACCCATTTAAAGCCCTCGAACCTTCAACCAGCGCGTGTTTTCAAGGCGCGTAATGCCGCCTCAAAAGATACTTTCGTGCACAATCAGCACATCTTCCGGCCGCAGCTTGTCCTGCAGCCCAACCTTCAAGGATTGGGCCTTTCCGTTCTCACTGTGGCGCACCACTTCCAGACGGCCATCGGAGCCTGTCGAAGTCAGGCCGCCGGCAAGCGAGATCATCTGCAGCGCCGTCATGCCGTCTTCCAAGATATACGGCCCAGGCTTGTTGACCGCGCCATAAACGTAGACCCGGGGGGCGCGCGGCACGTTGACAATATCGCCGCCGTGCACCTCGGCGTCCTCGCCCGCATTGGAGCCGTCGAGCACATCTTTCATGTCGATGATGCTGTGCGAGACCTGCCCGCTGCTGCCCTCCCGGATCAAGGTGACGCGCTGCGAGCCATCGGCAAGGATGCCGCCCGCCTCGGCCAGGATCTCGCTCACCCGTGTCGGGCGATCGAGTGCATAAGAGCCCGGCGTCTTCACATAGCCGAACACCGAGACCTTCTGGCTGCCGAAGGTCGTGACCTGCAGGCTGACCTGCGGGTGGGGCACCGCCCCGGCCTTCGCCAAGAGGTCCCTGATCTGATCCTCCGCCTCGGGGATGGTCATGCCGCCGACATTGAGCTTGCCGCCACCGGGAACAAACAGCCGCCCCTGGGCGCCCAGGCGCTCCTCACTCGACAAATCGGGGCGCTGGAACACGGTGAGCTTTACGATATCGCCTTGGCCGAGCCGATAACCCTCCTGCGCAGCCGCCGCAGTGGCTCCCAACGACACGGCCATCAGCGCTACAAACAGCGCTGCCGCGAGAGCCGAGATCACCCGCTTGATCATTGAACGGTTCCTTCCTCTGGGTTTGTTGAAGTGCCGCTTGGCGGTGCCGGCATCACGCCTTCCGGCAGTGACATATCCGGTGCGTTCATCAGCGCGACGCCATCTGCCACCGCCGCCGCCCCGGTCACACCGGCCTCATGAGGCGTGGCGGTCGCGGGCGCCGAAGACACTTTGGCCGCGGGCACCGACGGCCCAGGCTGATCGGCGTTCATTCCGGCAAACGCGCCGCTAAACGTGATCTTGGCGTCATGGATCACCTGCTTGCGGAGCGCCGCGGTGCGTTGGGCGAGCTCTTCCTGCTGAATTGCCGCCACCGCAACACGCTGCGCATCGGCGTCCTGCACCGCCATTGCCGTCCAGCCCTTGATCTTAAGGATGATAATGGACTGCGGGCCGCGCACGACGACATTATCGCCGACACCAAACTGCTCCAGCCGCTTCTGAATCTGCTCGGGAAAGTCGGTCGATGGCAGCTGCACGTCGGCGAGCTTGTAACTAATGCCTTGGCCCTTCAGATAGTCGACGAGCGGATCAAAGCTCTGCACCTGGGGCTTCTTATCAAACATCGGCTGCATGTTGTCCGAATACCTGTCGGTTGGAAGTATCAGACGCTGAAAGTGATAGATGCGCCGCTCACCGAAGGCTTGCGGATGGTCGGCGATGTATTTCGCAACCTGCTGTGCCGTCGGCTTCTTAGCCGTGCCGGCCACGGCATCTATGTAGGAATTCAGCCAGCACCTTATCGCGCGCCGCATCCATTAAAAGTCGAACCTCCGGCTTGCGGTCGAGCTTGTGCTTGGTGGCCGCTTGGCGCATCAGCGTGCGCAAGACAATGGCCCGCAGAACGTCCTCTTGGACAGCCTTGGTGTCCTGACCATTGGCCCCGACCGAAGCGAGCTCGGCGTTGACCTGCGATACCGTGATCTCCTCACCATTCACACGCGCCACAACCTGACCGAGCGCATCGCCCCCGCTGGACGAGCCATGCCCGCCGCATGCACCCAGGACCAGCAGGCCCGAAAGCATCAGAAGGGGCCAAGGCTTCAACCTTGTCATCACGCTTTCTCGCGCCTCAAGACGCATCGGAGCAATCGCATCCGCCGATCAAAATCGTTTCTTGGCGCCAGCCAATTCGGGCCCGGCGAAGCCGCGCCCCTCACTTAGGCAATAAGCCCAGAATGTACCAAGAATTCAGTGCCTAAGAGACCCAACCTCACATTCTTGAAGAGAATTTGTTCAAAACCCAAGGCCGATCGAAACGCCGACAAAGGCGTCATCATAGCGCCTCAGTGGATTGTCCGAATTGCGTTTCTCGTAGCCGGCTTCCCAACGCACATTAACTGTGTGGAAGAACGGGTGCTGCACATAGGCCGACACCGAGAACAGATCTTCACTGATCCCAGTCAGCACGGCGCCCGGCCCGGCATCAAGCTTGTCATGCTCATAGCTCGAAGTGCCACCAATGGTGACATGCTGAGTTAGACGCCAATCCGTGCTTGCGAAGACTCGATTGGTTTGGCTCGTGGTGTTGAGAAGATCGGTGGCATCCTCGGTCCGGTTCACATAGCCGACATGCGTCGTCAGGCGGCTATTAGGCGTCCAGACAAGATCGACTTGGCCGGTGCCGTGGAGTCTTGGTCCCAACACCTTGACGATGCTCGCGCTCAGCGCCGCCGCTCAACGTTGCAACCAGGTAATTGCCGATACGAAAGGTGGTGTAACCTTCGATGCGGTCGTTGTTGATCTGCGTGGTGAAGGGATCGTTCGGGCGCGTTGTGTGCGAACGGCGATAGCGTACGCCCAGCTCGTTGCGACGCGCGCTCACAAAGGCAACGGAGCCATCCCAGCCCCAATAGTCTACGTCGGTGATCTTCAGCACGCTGCTGTCGTTCCTGACCGCATCGCCGAAGACCTCGCCGGTCACGCGTACACGGTTGAGGACAAAGCACGAAACACTGTAGTCGCCGCCATATTCGACCTGGAAGTCGGAGACATTCGAAAGAACATCCTGAAAGGCGGCGACGCGTCGCTCAACGCGGCCATTGCCGCCCGTCGAGCAGCGGTTGGAGAACTGCCACGAAGCAGTGCCGGCACCGCCCGCAACCAGCCCGGAAAACTGATCGAAATTCGAGTAATTCCAGTAGCCGAGATCGCCCAAAAACTTGAACTGCATCTTGGATGTGTTCTTTTGGAACGCGACATTGAGGCTGGTCTGCGAGATCACGTCCGAGGAATTGGTGGTGCCGTAGAAGGCGAGCGTTTCAGCGTTGTTTGCGGTGCGTACAAGATTGCTTTCATAGCGGACGCCCTGCGAGAGAGAGATCGTCAGCCCCTCGGTGAGCTGGCCGAGCTGGGTACGAAATGCACCGACGCGACCGGGATTATCCTCGGCATGCGCAGCGCCCACACCGATCAGCCCCAGCCCTAGACCGACGCTCGCAAGCGCGGGTGAAATTCCCTTAAGGGCAAACATCGAAAATCCCCACCTGCAATCGTTCGGTCGACCGATGCGCCAACTCGCCGTTCGATTATAGAATGACGCGGCAAGGTACCACGGCCCGGCGCCGGATTCCCGCGACGAAATCACAGGACCACAGGGCTTTCTGCGATTTAATCTCTGGGCACAATTCCTTCACAGCGACATTCCGGAGTAGCCCTTTTTTGGGTCATGGGGCCCTGCCCCCATGTCAGGCGGCCGGATGAACAGGAACAGCACCGACGCGCGCGCGCGCCGAAGCGTTCGGCCCATCATCGCCTGGCGGCTCTTCTCGCCGCGACTTCAGCCATATCGGGAAGATTTTCGGCCCCTCAATGAGATAGCGGCGGCCGAACCGAATTGGGTTGGTCGCCAAGCGATGCAACCACTCGAGCGCGACATCGCGCATCCAGCGCGGCGCGCGGGGAACCTTACCTGACAGAAACTCAAGGCTCGCGCCACAGCATAGGCCGACGCCCTGGGCATCGCCCCGCTCGGCAATCGCGCGCGCCACCAGCTCCTGCTGCGGCGAGCCCACGCAAATGAATGTCAGCGGCGCGGGGTTCTCAACCACGAATTGCGCGGCGGCTGCGATCGCCTCGGGGGACGAGCGCAAGCCCTGCGGGCACTGATGCCAACGCACATTGCCGAGACCGAAGCGCTCCTTCAAAGTTTCAACAACGTCCGCAGTCGAGCCGATCACATTAAGGGGGCCAGCAGTATCCACCTCATGCCTGAACAGGTGATCGACCAGGTCGGCGCCCGGCGAGGCACGCACGCCAATGCCATCCAAGCGCGCCATAAGCTCGATGATCCGGCTATCGCAAAGCGTCATCCAAGCCGAGGAATAGAGCGGCATCAGCGCCGGCTCCTGCGCCAGACGCACGCGATGATCAACATTGGGCGTAACGACATAGGCAAAGGGAAGATTGCGGCGGCCACGTTCAACGACGAGGCGCGCGGCATCGGTGATCTTTAGCACGTCGAAAGTGAGCCCAAGAAAACGAACGCCCGAGGTGACCCGGTTGAGCATCAGATTGAGAGAAACCACCTTGCTTTCGCGCTCGGCCTGCGGGCGGTCTGGCGCGTTTTCCGCAGCCATCTCGTCATTCGGCACCAAAGGCTCGGTGCGCTCAATCTCACCGGCCTCGGGCCGGGGGGCTTCCAACTCGCTCTTACCCATTTAAAATCGCTTTCAGAACCAAATGCACCAAACAGGCCCTTAAGTCTTCTCATCGCCGCGCCCTTGCCTCACACCCAGGCAAACCACGGCAAGCACCCAAAAATAACGTTACTGCCCCACCTTATAAGGACGCGAGCCGAGCCAGATGACTGCCGCAATTAAGGCGCCGATCATCGCGAGCGCCGGCGCGAAATACCCGAGATTGCCAAGCTGATTGGCAATCATGCAGCCAATAGCCACCGCGAGATATCGGTGAAGCGGCGGCCACTCACGCTGTGTGCGGTAGAAGAACGTTCCGGCTGTCGCAATAAAAATGGCGACGGTCACCCAATCGAAAACAGTCTGCATATGCTTAGCCCCACGCGGTCTGCGGTCACGCGTCCAAGACCTACCGCCGGGCATTCACCCGGCCAACGCCCGCGCTTGCCTTTGCATACAGCGTGCAAACAGTGAGCCGACACCCATGTGACCGACTGTCACCCGCCTTTGCCGTTCACCCACACCCTGGTTTAACGGCACAAAACAGCAACGAGATATCCCCGCTGCCGCACAAGCGCTTAACTCTAAAAGACGTTATCATAGGCGATTGGTTGTCTCAATCAGTTAGCTGACACTTGGTGGTAATCAGCTTGTGAGAGTTAGCTCGCCATTTAACTTAAGACTTGCAACCAACACGCGACGAAATTTGAGAAAATTTCGCGCAGATGGGCTTTTTCGGCGCAGGAACGGAACTGTGGAAAAGCGGATCGTTTCGATTTGTCGGGCATGGATGCGGAAATCCGAAACGGTGAAATCGGTATGCTCGGGCGCAAATCAGCCTTCCGGGTGAGAAATTCTTAAATCTGAGTCGGACCCTCATGCGCTCGCGTTTTGCCGTCCGTGTCGCCGACTGGCTTGCCCATCAGGCGAGCGGCGCGCAAATGCAGCTGCTCCTAAAACGCGCTTCCGCCGTTTTCCTCGCGCAGGTGGCCGGTGCAGGCGTGATGTTCATTTACGGCATTTTGCTCGCCCGGTGGCTGAAGCCGGAGTTCCTATGGCTTTTACTCCTTCGCGATCACTCTGGTGCTGGTTCTGCGGCTGCTCGCAAATTCCGGCCTGCCGCTAACGCTGACGAGAAGCCTCGCAGTCTATGGCGAGACACAGAACTGGGCGCACTTGAAGGGGCTGCTGCAATACGCGCTAAAGATGAGCCTGGGCATGGGCGCCCTGACTGCGCTGGTAACGGCGGCGGTTGTTCTTATTTTCATGCCGCATCCCTTTGGGCGGACCGGCAGCCTCATCCTGCTTTCCTTGCCAATGCTCTTCGTTACACCGATCTCTGATGTGGGGGCCGGTGCATTGCGCGGCCTTCACCGAGTCGCCACCGGCCACGCCACAGCAACGATCCGCTCGGCGCTCTATCTCGTGCTCATCGTTTGCGGCTTTCTGGTCTTAGGCCACATGACCGCGAGTACGGCGATCATTCTGCGCCTCATCGCGGAAGCCTTGGGAGCCGCGTTTGTGCTTCTTTGGGTCATGCGGCTCTTGCCCGCCGATCTAAAAACGACTGCCGCCGCCTTCGAGGTCAAGACATGGCGGCAGGGCCAACTGGGCTTCATGGCCATCGAGGCCATGTATCTCATCTATCTGCAGATCGATATTCTGATACTGGGCTTCATGCGCCCGATGGCCGATGTCGGCGTTTATCGCATGGCCGCCAATCTCAGCTTCATCCTCACCTTCGCGGCGTCGATCGCCAATTCGAGCCTCGGCCCGCTCGCGGCGAGCACATGGGCGGCGGGACGCAAAGCGGAGCTTGCCGATGCAGCGCGCAGGATGTCGCGGATCTCGTTTCTGCTTACGCTTTCCATCTATATCGCCGTTTTGATCGCACTGCCGGTGTTCATCAGCATTTTAGGCAAGGAATATCGGGACATAGGCCTGCCGCTCGTCATCTTGGGTCTCGGCCAAGTCATCACGTCGCTGATGTCCTCGGCGCCGGCCTTGGTGCTCATGACAAATGGCGAGCGCAACGGCGCCTGGAGCGTCGGTGCCTCGGCGGCGAGCAATCTCGTGCTCAATCTGGCGCTGATCCCGTTTCTGGGCATGGCCGGCTCGGCCATCGCCACCGCCATCAGCACCGCCTTGCAGGCGCTGTTCTATGCCTGGTTCGCCTACCGGAGGACGGGCGTGAGCGGCGCGGCGATCGATGACGAGCGGCTTATCTTGTGGCTGAACAAGGCGCGTGCATTGATCAGGATGCGGCGGACGCGTTAGCCGTTGACGAAGATCGCGCAAAGGGCGCTAGAATTCTGGGGACCCTTTTGCTCATCGCGTCTCGAGGTGTCATTTCCGCCTGGAGCCGAGAAGCAAACAGCGGAATCATAACCCCCACCGAGAGCAAACCAAGGTGTGATATGGGGCGGACACTTCTTGTGATTGCGGCTCCTGTGGTTCAGGACGAAGCGCGCGTGAAAGCCGACGAGCGCTCGCGTAATGCCTATGTCGTGCTTGCCAATGAAATTCGAACAAGGCTCGGCACCGACGTCGAGATCCTAGACGACAAGGCAATCCAGGCTGACCGCAATCTGTTTGTCAGGCTCGCGCGGCGCTTTTGCGACCCGGCGACTGCGGGAGCGATCTGCGCGTTCTTTCGCCTGAGAAGCGTTGACTCCGTGTTTTCGGCCGGAGACAGCATTGGCATTCGGCTCGCCTTGCTGATGCGGCTGCTGCCGCGCCGGCCGCGCCATGTCTGCCTGGCGTTTCATCTGATGAGGAGCCGAAAGCTCCGGTTCTCGTTCGGCTGGCTGCGCCCCCAGCGGGCGATCGATGCGCTTGCAGTCTACAGCCAAGCCCTGCGCGCGTACGGAATTGAGCAATTCAAGATGCCGCCGCGAAAGATTTTCATCTCGCGGTGCTTTGTGGACACGAATTTCTACCGGCCGGTGCCGGCCGCGCGCGAGGCCAGCTCGATCATCGTTGGATCTGTGGGATCGGAAGAAAGAGACTATCGAACATTCTTGAGCGCGGCGGCTGGTCTGCCTGCCAACATCTCGGTTGAGATTGTCCCAACCGGCTTAGTACCGAATTTCAACCGGACAGCAATTTCGGGCATTCCAATTCCGGCGGGCGTTAAAGTCCTCGAATTCGAGATGGGGGGCCTGCGCAGCTTTTACGCTGGCTGCGACATTCTCTGTGTGTCCGTCAGCGAGAACATTTCGCCCTATGGCTTGACCAGCCTGCTGGAAGCGATGGCGATGGGCAAGGCGGTCATCGCGACACGCACAAAGGGGCTTTCCGATTACATCATCGAGGGCGAAACCGGCTTGTTGGTCGCTCCGGGCGATGTGGCGGGGTGGAGAGCGGCAATCCAGCGCTTGGCAAGCGACGCGCAATTGCGCATGCGCCTTGGGCAAAACGCGCGGGCGTGGGCAGCGGAGAATTCCAGCGTTGACTTGTTTGCCGCCGAGATGGCGGAGCAGCTTCGGGCTGGTGCGCGCGCAACGCAGACGTCCCCGGCAAGCAGGGACTCTAAATTCTTCGCGCACGGCGTCTCCAAGCGGAGCCTGCACGACGGGTCGGGCCCGATGTAAGGCTGGTACGGTCGCAGGCGGCGATTGGTGCGGACGGAGGGACTCGAACCCGCAGAGGGAGCGGGCGCTTGCTCGCTCCTGATCACATGAAGCGTGAGGGTTCGAGGAACCTGGAGGCGGCGATTGGTGCGGACGGAGGGACTCGAACCCTCACGCCTTGCGGCTTGGGATTTTAAGTCCCATGTGTCTACCGGTTCCACCACGTCCGCTGGGGGGAGTTGCTCTATTGCACGCTCGCGGCGCGCTTGTCACCGGCCCCTGCAAATCGCAAAACTGGGCGCCCGGCACCCGTCCCAGACCTGGCGGCCCGACGGCAGCCCACGAGATTTGAAGATGAACGCGCTTAAAGTTTCGCAGAAGGAGATGATCGGCATTATCTGCGGCACCGTCGCCGCGGTGCTGCTGACGGGCGCGCTGATGATGCTCAATGTTCTGCCCGCCCTGACAACGCCGCCTTTCGTGCTCGATTCGCCTGAGAAAACTTCGGGCCGGAGCGGGCTGCTCGAAATGCCGCCTCAGGCGCAGCCGGCCAAAAAGCCCGGCGCGATCAGCTCACCGCCCCGCCCCAAGGCCATGCCGAATGTGCAGCTGCCGGCTTCGCCGAGCGCCGCAACAGCGCCTGCGCCAACCGGAACGCATGATGTCGTGGCATCGGCCGCGCCCGTAACGCCGCCGGCCGGGCCCGCATCCACGACAGCGGGCGGGCCGCCTGTGCCGCATCAGCGGCCGGTGATCGCGGCGCCTTCAGCCAAGCCCAATGCAAAGCTCGCAGAGCAGGTCACACCGGCATCTGCGACGGCGAAGAACCCGCTTACGCCACAATCGAACGCAAAAGCCGAAATTGCTGCGGCGCTGGCAGGGCCATCAACAAAGCCGGCGCCGGCGGGGCTCACCGGCGCGACCAAGCCGTCAAAAGCGCAGGCAAGCGATGCGCATGCAGGCGCGGCATCAACGCCCGCGAAATCAAAGCCAGGCGAAGGCGTAACCGCATCGACCGGCATGGCAGCGGCGATGATCAAGATCACCTATGCCAAAGGCTCACCCAATGCCGCGGCAAGCGCGCAAGAGCTGATCGAGGCTTTGAACAAGCACGGCATCACCAATATCGAGAAAAATCCGGTCAAGGGTCGCTTGGAGCACAACCAAGTGAAGTTCTTCCATGCGGGCGACAAGGCGGTGGCCGACAAGCTGGATGCGCTGGCGAGCGATGTGAAAGATTCACATGGGCGTCATCGCGGCTATGAGGTGATCGACGGGACGGACGGCAGCGATGTGCCCGCGCCCGGCCACATCGAGATCGAGCTGCGCGGCGGCTGATCTCGTTTAGCTGCTCCGGCCGCCTGATTTTGGAGGAGACGCGGGCATGGAGCGTTTCACCGGCGGTTGCTTGTGCGGCAGCGTGCGAATTGTAGCGTCGGGGCGGCCATATCGGGTCGGCCTTTGTCATTGCCTCGATTGCCGCAAACATCATGGCGCGCTGTTTCACGCATCCGCGGTCTTCCCTCAGGATGCGGTGACGATCACCGGCGAAATGCGCGATTATGCTGGGCGCTTCTTCTGCCCGCGCTGCGGCTCGCCGGTTTTCTCACGCAGCGAAGACGAGATCGAAGTGAATCTGGGATCACTCGATGCGCCCGATCAACTGATGCCGACTTACGAACTCTGGACCATCCGCCGCGAATCCTGGTTGCCGCCATTTCTGCTCAGACACTATGAGCGCGATCGCGACGCCACCAGCCGCTTTGAGTAAGCCGCACCAACCTGCTTCGATATGCCGGAGAGCGTTTCGCGCCTTAACTCCAGAGTTTATTTTTGCGCCGACATTTGAGCCCTGGAGCACTCTTAGAGTGCATCAAGTTGTGAGCGCAGAACAAGTTTGAGTTCTAAGCGAATACTGATAGCGTTGTGCTCGCTTGATTGAGAGTTTTTGAGATGCCGCCTTCTGCCGAGGTCAAACCGTCATTTGGACTGGATGGTACGCTGCTCAAGCAAATCGACTGGAACCTTGCAATTGCGAGGATTACTTACAATACGCGTTCTGACTTTATCTTCGCCCCACATCTCCGATTCATTTACGATAAAGCGCACGACGAACTGGTCGCCTCCGTAGTTGGCGACTTGAAGTCAGGTATCTTCAACCCAGGGACACCCCTAACAATTGAAGTTCCCAAATCCAATCGGGTTCGAACAACACCCAAACGGCTAGGGCCGGTCTACTCGCGACCGGGAAGCATACTGATGCCGGCTGACAGATTGTTATATCAAGCTCTCGCAGACTCCGCCGCATTCATCATTGAAAAGAAGACCGATCACACACGATCGTTCAGTCATCAGTTCGAGGCGCCTGACAGCCCGGCTATGTTCAAGCCAACGAGGCTCTGTTGGAGTGAACTTCAAACCGCTCTAAAGAAGCATGCATTGTCGAGTGCCAATAAGTACATTTTGAAGCTCGACATAGCGAATTGTTTTGGCTCGATAAATCAGCATACCTTGATAAACACGCTGTCCGATGCGGGGTATGCTAAGGGCTTTCTCAATGTCCTTGAAGCTTTGCTTCTCGTATACGCCGGAGGACGAAGCTCGCGCGGAATTTTGCAGGGGATGTATCCGTCTGACCTGTTCGGCAACTTCTATCTCTCCCCGATCGACCTATATCTGTCGGACAATAACCTTAGTTCTGCGCGGTATGTAGACGACATTTACGTCTTTCTCTCGACGGCAGATAAAGCAGATGACCTTCTTCTCGACCTGATCCCGTTCTTGCGGACGTACGACTTGTCGCTCAATGAAACAAAGTCTTCGCTTACGACCTGCATATCGCTTATGGCAGATGAGCCCGATCTAGATGAGCTATTCCAGGACGCCGTTGAGGAAGTCACTGCCACGCTTGACGAAACCTACGCCGATGGAGACTACGGATTCCAAATTGACTGGGAAAACGACGACGACTTCGATGAGGACCACGACGAGAGTATCGAATTGGCCGCGACAAAGATGCTCTTCGCGTCTATTTCCGAATTTCCCATCTACAGCGAGAGCATTGAACGTTTTTGTCTTCCGCTGTTTATGAAGGCGGGTTCCGATCACGCGATCGACTACGTGATTCAAAACTTCAAGATCAAGCCTGCCATGACGCAGATATATTGCTCTTACCTCACAAACTTCTTAGACCATAAGAACGTGCTTGAAACCCTGATAGAACTCGCGGCAAGCCCATCGATGGCTGATTGGCAGAGGATGTGGGTGTTAGCAGCTCTGATGCGCATGCCTGAATCCGATGATTCGCTAGTTAAGCTGTGCCTGGACATACTTAGAGATGCTGGGCGACACGACGCACTTCGCGCCGTTGCTGCGATTCTTGTGGCGAAATTCGGAACTCATCCACGGAGAATGTCTCTTGTCTCGGCATATCCAAACATCGGCTCTTCGTATGTTCAAGCAGCAGTCTATTTTTCCTCTCGCTATTTTCCGCCCGTCGAACGCAAGAACGTCTCTGTATGGGGAGGACACTCAGACCTAAACAAGCTAATTCGCGCGGCGATGAACAAGAAGAGCGCGATGTAATTCACCAACGACGTCGCCCCAGAGAAAGCTCACACAATTGCTTCAACGGCGGCTTTGGCTTCGGCGAGCAAGGCAGCATCGGTTGAGCGCAAGACGAGGCGGTTGGTGATGCGCCCATCGCGGTAGCCGGGATAAGAGCCGATCGACACCTCAGGAAATCGCTTTTGAATTGCGCCCAGCGGCTCGGCCAAATCGCCTTCCGGCACGCTGGTGAAAATCACTTCGCTCAACACTTTCGGCCCGCCGACGATAAACGGGCGCGCGCTCTCCAGCATCGCCGTCATCACGCGCGGAATGCCCGCCATGGTGATGACATTCCCGGTCATGAAGCCGGGGCCGACCGAGACCGGATTGTCGATCAGCACCGCGCCTTGCGGTGCACGCGCCATGCGCGCGCGGGCTTCGTTGAAATTGGCGCCCAATTGCGCCTTGAGCTGCGCCATCGCATCGGGATGATGGATCAGCGGAACGCCGAACGCCTTGGCGATGCATTCCGCCGTGATGTCATCATGCGTGGGGCCGATGCCGCCGGTGGTGAAGACATAGTCATAGCGCGCGCGCAGCGCATTCACCGCTTCGATGATTGCGGCCTCGGTGTCGCCCACGGTGCGCGCCTCTTTCAGCGCGACGCCGCAGTCCTCGCAGTAGAGCGCAATCGTGTTGAGGTTGGTGTCTTTCGTTCGGCCGGAGAGGATCTCATCGCCGATGATGATCGCGCCCGCCGTCTTTTGCTCTGCCATTGCCTGCTCTTTTGCTCTCTTGCCCCGTGTCATCTCGTGCGCAGCGCGGCATGCAATGACGCGCTGCTGACACGGGATCCAGACATCTTGAACTGTGGATCCCGGATCTGCGAAGCATCATTGCATGCTGCATCGCGTCCGGGACGACACTTGATGCGATAAGGCGCGCCTATTCCGTCCAGAGCGGCTCTTCGCCTGTTGCGACCTTGGCCGAGTTGGGCAGAATGAAATCATTCAAGACATCCTTGGTATCCGGAAATTCGGCTTTAATCTTCGCGATCAGTTCGCCTGAGGTTTTGGAATTCGCCGCCGCCGCTTTGAACGCAACGAGATAGCTCCGCGTGAAATCGAGCGCGCTGCTATCATCGGCCATGCCCGGCTGCTTGTGCCCGGCGACGACCGCCTTGGGCTTGAGCGCCGCCATCATCTCGACCGATTTCAGCCAATCGTCATATTGCGAAGGCTTATGCTCGCCGAGCCAAAGATGAATCTTATTGAAGCAGAGATCGCCGCAAACGAGCAGGCTAATCGACGGCACCCAGATTGCGGTGGCATGCACATGATCGCCCTGCATGGGACCCAGGATTTCGATCTTCTGGCCCTCAAGCATGAAACTCTTGCCCGGCGCGGCGCTGACGGCGACCGGATGATGCGGCGCATTGGTGCCCAGGCCCGGGCTCCAGCGCTTGATCTTCAAGGGATAGGATTTCCAGATGTCATCGACGACTTGCGGCGCGGTGATCACCTCTACACCGGGAAACTCATCGGTGAACACATCGACGCTGAAATAATGGTCCGGATGATCATGCGTGATGTAGATCGTCTTGAGCGTCTTGCCGGAATCCAAGACATCGGCGGCGAGGCGTAAGCCATCGGCACGCGTGAATGGCACATCGACAAGAACGGCATCGTGCTCGCCCATGATCAGCGTCGAGCTTGCCCACAGGCTGCCTTCGCTCGATGTGATCACCTTGAATGTGAGCGGCTTTTGCTTGGCGCTTGCACCGCCGATGAACGCGAAGCTCGCCAGGATCAAAACCGCGAGCGCAGATGCAATGCGTGCCATGGTGTCCTCCCTCTTTCGCGCGAGGGCCCTTTGAGAGCCGCTTGGGCGCGAGCTGAGCTTAGCATGGCGCGGCGGGCGCTGGCCCGGCGCTAACCGTCATTGCGGGGCCGGAGGCCGAAGCAGTCCAGGCTGGATCGCCGGGGGCCGCGCCGGCCTCGTGATGACGAGGTCTTGTCCGGCCGGCCACCGGGCTCCCATCTCTCATACGCGCGGGCCCGCAAGCGGTGTGGCGGTTATCCCCGTTTTGCGAAATGCTTAAATGCGCGGAATGCCCCTCTAAGCGCTTGAGAAGACGGGGCCCCTAGCCTCCCCCCGCGCGATTTGAAGCAAACAAATGCGCCGCGTTTTCCGCGTTTGCATCGGGCCGCCAAGATATTATTTATAGAGGGATCAGCCGCTAGAATCTGGACCCATGTATCAGGACGCAACCCAAGCCCCATCGCGCAATACCGGCCTTGTGAAGCTGCACGGGCCCGATGCCTTCGAGGGCATGCGCAAAGCCGGCCGGCTCGCCGCCGAAGTGCTGGATATGATCACGCCGCATGTGATCCCCGGTGCGGCCACGCTGGAGCTGGATACGCTGTGCCACGATTTCATCCTGGCCCATGGCGCCATCCCCGCCCCGCTCAATTATCGCGGCTTCCCGCGCTCGATCTGCACCTCCGTCAACCATGTCGTCTGCCATGGCATTCCCGGCGACAAGGTCTTGAAGGAAGGCGACATCCTCAATATCGACATCACCGTCATCCTCGATGAATGGCATGGCGACACCAGCCGCATGTTTCTGGTCGGCGAAGTCGCCAAGAAGGCCGAGCGCCTGGTCGACATCACCTATGAAGCGATGATGCGCGGAATCGCCACCGCCAAGCCGGGCGCAACGCTGGGCGATATCGGCGCCGCGATCCAGGAATTCGCCGAGGGTGAGCGCTGCGGCGTGGTGCGCGATTTCTGTGGCCACGGGCTGGGGCGCATTTTCCACGACGCGCCCAACATTTTGCATTACGGCAAGCGCGGCGAAGGCTTGGTATTGAAGCCGGGCATGTTCTTCACCGTCGAGCCGATGATCAATCTCGGCAAGCCGCATGTGAAGCTTTTGAACGACGGCTGGACGGCGGTGACGAAGGACCGTTCGCTGTCGGCGCAGTTCGAGCATTCGATCGGCATCACCGAGGACCGGCAACGAGATTTTCACGCTGTCGCCGGCCGGGCTCGACAAGCCGCCATACAAAATCCGCTAGCGGAGAGGCGTGATGGGGGGTAGCCGCGAAGGGTTTGACGATCCGCGCGCCCCGTTCAAGCGCCTCACCGAGGATGCGGATGATCCCGCTGCAAAGCCTTCAGCGAAAGAGAAAGACAAAGACGAGCCGCATTATCACGGCCACCGCGAGCGCTTGCGTGAGCGCTTCCTGCGGGGCGGCAGTGATGCGCTGCAAGATTACGAGCTGATGGAGCTTGTGCTGTTTCGCGCGATCCCGCGACGCGATGTCAAGCCGCTGGCCAAGGAGATCATCGATCACTTCGGCGGTTTTGCCGAAGCGATCTCCGCCGATATCGAGCGCCTGCGCGAGGTGAAGGGCCTGGGCGAAGCGGTCGCTGTCGAGCTCAAGATCATTCAAGCGGCGGCGCTCAAGCTTTCGCAAGGCCGCGTGATGAACCGCCCGGCGATCGGCTCGTGGAACCAGCTCGTTCAATATTGCCGCGCGGCGATGAGCTTTGAGGCGAGCGAGCAGTTTCGCGTGCTCTATCTCGATTCCAAGAACCGGCTGATCGCCGACGAGGTGCAGCAGCGCGGCACGGTCAATCACACGCCGGTCTATCCGCGCGAGATCGTCAAGCGCGCCTTGGAGCTCAGCTCAACGGCGATCATCCTGGTGCACAACCACCCATCCGGTGATCCCACGCCCTCCGCCGCCGACGTGAAGATGACCAAGGAGATCGTCGAAGCCGCCAAAGCTTTGAAGATCGAGGTGCATGATCATCTGGTGATCGGGCGCGGCGAGCCCGCCAGCTTCCGCACCATGGGACTGATTTGACAAACCAAAGGGCCCGCACGGGAGCGCGGGCCTTTCAGTGTTTGATCAAGCAGAGCTTAATGGTGCGTCGGATCGAAACCGCGCGGATCCCAATAGATGAGCCGCGAGTCGTCATTGGCGCTCAGGCGGGCGAAATGCATATCGGCACGCGTCCGGCCAACCATGACCTCGCCCCGTCCTTCACCGCCCTCGGGTGCCTGAGCCAAGAGGCCCTTGAGCGCTTCGGTAAGCTGCGTGTCGGCCGTAAGCACCGAGGAGCGCCACAGAAGCGGCTTGTTCTTAAGAGCGTGCAGCTCGGTCAAGGCGCGGCGATTGATGTAGCGAATGTCGTCGGCATCGCCGGTGACGGAGGCAACCGCAATCGGCAAGCGGTCGAGCATCTCGAACAGCGACCAGCTCACATCATTATACTCGCGGATGACCACAAGAACCGAATCGACCTTGTTTTGGGATCCCGGGGCATAGACCGGGAAGGCGCGCACGTCGTGAGTGGCGCTCTCGATGCTGGTTTGATAGCAGGCAACCGTCCGGCGCTCGGTTTCGCAGAACTCTTCCTGACGCGTCATGGTGATCGCCTCGGGAAGCCGAACCGGAAAGGCGGCCTCTTCCAGATCCAGAATTGCACGCGCGGCGGCGTTGGCATAACGGATGTGAAAAGTATCGGGGTGACAGATCAGCAAGCCGGGGTTAAGCGCCTGGAAAGCCTGACGCAGCCCACGATGGCGGACAAACTCCAGCCGATCCGCGTAATGCGAATGCGAAACCTCAGCGGCCGTCACGTCACGTAACAAGACAACACTCGATCGCATGTTGAATCCCTCGTCGAACTCACTCCAACCCTGCCCGACGGGATACAATCATCGTGCCAGAGAATGGCGCGGCTGAGAATCCACTTAAGCAAAATTTACGTTGTCGGTGTGCATCAGCCACTAGATCGGGCTACAGCTCGAATTTGTAGCGTTTCAAGGTGGTAGAATCGCGTGTCGCTAGCTCGGCTGCGCATGCCTAAAGCTTAGAGAGTCCGGCGCATTAGCGTTCTAACCCGCGAAAGCATCATATGTTTCCGGGTAGCCACGCATAATCCGGTGAGGAATTAACGATTCCTTAGGCCGATTGGCGCCGGATTGATTACCCTTACCCAGTTGAGTCGCGAAATTCGGGACAGGTTGAACCAAATTACACCGCTTAGGGTGTTCCAACGGAGGACGGCTTGCTCCCATCGGCACACTCAGATCCGGGTCCGGATGACGCTCACTCGATGCGTGCATCACTCCTCGTTATTGGTGCACGAAGGGAGTATTCTTATGATCTGGGACGGGATCCTGAGTTGAACGTGATCGTTGTGTCCTCAAGGTCTCTGTCATGTTAGGGACGCCACAAACGAGCGGAATTAACGGGACATCGCGGCGAACACGCGTCGCTTTGGTCGTTAAGGAGCCGGCAGAGCGCAATGCGCTGCTCGAAGTGCTTCAGCGCGATCCGTATATCGAGGCCGTTGTTCTTGAAAATGTTCAAGCTTTGGGCTCAGGCGATCTTGAAGCCATGGATGCGGTCATCGTTTCGCATCAGGCGCTGGCCCGTCTCAGGGGGGCCGACACCCTCGGCTTCGTCAAGCTCGGGCGCGGCGCGCGCGTCATCATAGCGCTCAACTCCGATGAGCTGCTTGAGGCTTCGGGCACGATGAGCTATGCCGACGGCTGGATCTTCGTCGACCTTAACGTGAGCCATTTGCCGCAAGTGATTGAATTATCAAAGCAAGGCTATTCGATCATGCCAGCGCCCGTGATCGAGCGGCTGGCCGCCAACAAGCTCAGGATCGCCGAATATGATCGCCTGCCCGAGCTTGAGAAGCAGGTGATCGATCTGATTGCGCAAGGCTTTGGTAACCATGAGATTGCCGAACGCCTCGGCCTTTCCGGAGCGCATACAAAAGCGCTGGTGAAATCGGGGCTCACCCGGCTTCACTTCCAGAACCGGACGCAGGCGGCAGTCTTTATCGCGCGTCAGATCAAGCCGCTCGTTGCGACGCAGAACTGACCCGCCGGATCAGTCCGTGATCAACTGGCCGAGCAAATCCTCGGTGCGCTCGATCTTGATGAGAACGGCATAGCCCTTCTTCTCGGGGTCGCCCTTCTTCTCGGGCTCGATCGTTAGATCCCAGACCTTGTCGTAAACCGGGCCCGATTTATAGACCTTCGCCGTGCCGTAAAGACGCGCAAGGCCGCCGATCGGCAGAACTTCACGCTTGCCTAAATTCATATAGAAGACAGTGAGTTTCTCGCCGTCCTTCATGTGATTATGGGTGGAGCCCCGGCCACGCTCCCAAAGCATGATGTGGTCATCATCATAAGGCCAGGTCGAGCCGCGCGGCGTCACTTGAGCATAGCCATCTGGCAGCACGCTGCCGATGAGACAGAAGCTTCCATCCGAAAACGCGGTCTTGATCAGTCCCTGCACTTTTTTCGGGATCGTTCCCATTATTAATCCTCGTTCCTGGTTTCCCTCGGTGGCCGATGAGCTTGGGCTCAGGCCAGACCCTGGTTGACGGCCCAGATCGCCGCCTGGGTTCTGTTGCTCGCCTGAATCTTCCTGAGCAGGCTCTTGACGTGAACTTTCACCGTCGCTTCGGTGATGTCGAGCCGGTTGGCAATCGTCTTGTTGGAATCGCCCTGCGCCAAGCACTGAAGAATTTGCATCTCCCGCTCTGAGAGACCACGGCTCCTAACCTCGTCGCTGAGGACGCGCTTGCCGCTGCGCGGCGCGGTCGGCGTGCCGTTGACCAGGAGTGTTGCAAGATCGGTCGGGAAAACCTTCTCACCCAGCATCACCAGCTGAAGCGATTGGAGCAGCGCCTCGCAAGAGATCTCTTTCATCAGATAGCCATCGACACCGGCCGCTAGGCTCGCAGAGAGCTGACCGGCGTCCAAGACATCGGTGAGCATTACCAGCTTGAGGCGCGGGTAGCGCTGCTTGAGATCCTTGACCCCCAGGGCGACCTCGTCCTGAAACTCCGCGACATCGAACAAAACCAGATCGGCCATATGGCCATTCATGGTTTGACCGACATCCGACAGGCGGGCCGCTTCCCCCGAGATCTGAATCAGCGAGCCAGCGAGCAACTGCTTCAGGCCCTCGCGCATGAGGGTCTTCGATCCCACCAATACCGTATCCACTTGCCCCATTCCTCTCGCTCCATCCATACCCGCCGGATCGGCCGACAAAGGGCGGGCCGCGACAAGAAACGCCTACATACCTACATTCGGACTAATCATTCGGAGGAGGTGCCGTAGTATTGGCACCCGAATGACGGGACGACAGCCTGGGCGAGGTTTCCGGATCGTTCGAACATTACCTACCCGGCCGCTCATAAGTAGTACGCGCTCCCGCCCGTGCCGTCAAAAAGTCTTACCAAGCAGGAGAAAGGGGATAGCCGCAGAAATCAATCTAAAATCTCACATCTTTTGCAGGCGGGCCGCTGTGGGAAGACGCCCCCTAAAGTGGCTGAGCCTGACTCCCCACCAGCGCGACGAAGCTTCTTTGTCCTTATGGCGCCGTCGTACTCACGACTTTCACCTGTGCGAGCGCTACTGCGCACATCGCATCGCACAACTACCAAAGGAGTATCAGTGGGTATGCGGCGCGCAGGTTTTGGTAAACGCTCCGTATTCGGAACGTCAGCCGTCGAATTTTATGCGCACGCGCGCAGCCGCCGCACGGCCGGCCGAATCGATGACGACGAACTTCACAAAGCCCGGACCTTTCGCCTTCCAGAAAGTCTGAGACAGAAAGTCCGTGGACGGCAAAAGCTCCCCGTTAACGATCCAGCGCAACGGCCCTTGGCCGCCTGTCGCTTTGAGCTCAATCAGCCGGCCGGCAGGCTTGTTGCCGAGTTGCAAGGTTGCGCCGTTCGGCGGATACGCGATTTGCGGCGCGCTTGTCCGCATGCTGACATTTCCAGCTGGCTTTTGCGGCCCCGCATAAAACCTCTGCATTGCCTCGGGAAGCAGCGTGTTGTCGGAAACCAGAACAGCCTCAGGTGGTGGAATGTCCCGCGTGTTCTCCTCAGCCGGCAAGAGATCGAAAATCTTAAAGACGATCGGCGCGGCGGTGTTACGTCCGACCTCTTGCTGGCGCGCCGAGCCGTCAGCGCGCCCAACCCAAACCGCCACCGTGTAACGGTCCGAATAGCCGACGGCCCACTGGTCGCGGTAGCCGTAGGAGGTGCCGGTCTTGAAGGCGATCTTACGCGGCCGGTGAACTTGGCTGCCGCGCCCCCAGCCATCCGGCATCGGTGAGCCGCGTAGGATGTCTTTGAGATACCACGCGGCGCGGCGCGAGATCAGCCGCTGCTCGAAAGGCTGCTTTTCCCCAAGCTTCATCACCAGCGGGCGATAGACGCCCTCGTCAGCCAGCGCGACGTAGAGCTGTGCAAGATCGATGCAGGCTGATGCCAACGCCGCCGAGCGCCATCGGCAGGCCAGGCAGCTCATGCGTGTAGGGGAAAGACAGCTTGGCGCCGCCGCTCTTCAAGAGCTCGGCGACGCGCACCGGCCCAAGCTTATCGAGCACGGCGACGGCCGGAATGTTCAGCGACATCTGCAGCGCCTGGCGCACGCTCACCATACCCTGAAAACCGTGATCGAAATTCTGCGGGGCGTAATCGCCGAACACCAGCGGCTCATCGAGCATGATCGTCTCGGGATGAAGCGGCAGCTCATCGAAAGCGAGGCCATAGATGAACGGCTTGAGCGCCGAGCCAGGCGAGCGCACCGCACGCGCCAGATCGATCTGGCCCGCCCGGCCCCAATAATCGAGCCCGCCCATATAGGCGCGCACCTCGCGGTTTCGATTCTCAATCACGATCGCTGCCATCGAGGCGCCATCGGGAAACCATCTTTGCTCATCGGCGCCCATTCGCTCGATCTGCTTCTCGCGCTCGAAATCGATTGGTGTACGGATGATCTCGCCGGGCTTGGCCGTCGCAAAAAGATCATCGGCAAAACGCGGCGCAATCAACGGCATGGGGCGGCGCGCATCAGGAATTGGCGCGGCCAGCGCTTCATTCAGCGTTGCTTGATCGATGACACCATCATCGGCCAAGCGGTGAAGCACCTTGTCGCGGCCTTGGCGCGCATTGGCCGGATGCCGATCGGGGCGCATGCGCTCGGGCGATTGCGGCAAAGCGACAAGAAGCGCCGCTTGCGCCGTCGTCAGATGCGCCGGCCCCTTGCCGAAATAGGCAAGCGACGCAGCGCGCACGCCTTCGAGATTGCCGCCAAATGGCGCGAGCGTGAGATAGACCGAAAGGATCTTGCTCTTCGAATAGCGCCGCTCGAGCTGAAGCGCGCGCAAAGCCTGCAGCGCTTTGGTACCGAGCCCGCGTGGGCGCGGCTCGAGCAAGCGCTCGGCCTGCATGGTGAGCGTCGATGCCCCCGACACGATGTGACCCGCAGTGATCCATTGGCCGGCGGCGCGCAACACGGCGAGCGGATCGACGCCCCAATGCGAATCGAAGCGCTTGTCTTCGATCGCTTTGAGAAATGCGAGATAGCGCGGATCGACATCCTGCGGGTGCGTGACCAGGCGCCATTGATCATCATTTGAAAGATAAGCACGCATCAAATGACCATCTTGGGCGCGCACTTCAACCGAGCGGTCCTTGTAGCGGCCGAGATCAGGCGGAAAGACGAGATCAAGCGTGACGATCAGCGTGAGCGCAGCGAACACGGCCGCCGCGATCTCGATCCAGCGCCTCTTCGGCGGCTTGGTGAACAAGCGTTTGATCAAATTGGCGACGTCATTGCGACCCCGGTCCTGAGCCGGGGGAAGCAATCCAGAAAGGAAGACTGGATCGCCGCGGCCCTCCGAGCCTCCGGGTGACGAAGAGAGTTCAGGCGGCGGTGAATTAGAAGTCTCATGCCCTTTCTCCCCTCCCACAGGGACGGAAGTTTTGGCTGAACCAGCTTTGGGCGTTTCGCCGCTCATGGTTCAACGCCAGCTCAACCATTCGGGCCGGTGACGGTGATCGATCCGATGTCGGTGCGTGCTTTCACGCCCGGGGCGTACATGTCCTCGATCGTCGCCGCCGGCAGAACGAATGAGCCCGGCGTTACGGCGCGCGCGATATACGCCACCGCATAGTCGGGAATGATCTCGACCCACCTCTTCTCCGGTGTCAGACGGCGCATGCCGCGAATGTCGAAGGCGGCGACGAAGCGGTCATCACGCTTTTGCGCAATACTGGTCGGCGTAAGCGCGGGCAAGAACTTGTAAGTGTCCTCGGCGCCCGGCCCGAGCGGCGCATCGACCTCGAGCCCTGCAGGCAACAGATCGATCACGCCCATTGTGCGCTGCTTTACGTCCGGCATGTGCCCGCTGATCACCACGATCACGCGCTGGCTTTGCTTGAGGCTCGACAGCGAAACCGGCTGGCCGTCCATCGTGTAATAGCTCTTGGTGATGGAGACGCCTTGCGACATCGCCGGCAGCGGGTTGATCTGCGTCCCATCGATCGCGACCGTGTACCAGACCTTGGCATTACCGGTGTTCTTCACCTCGACGTTATTTACCGAATCCGGCGTGAGCGCGGCGAGATAGATAGGACCCTTGCCGAGTGAGGCGACGCCTTTGACTGCAACGGATAGAGGCCCTTGCGCCTTCGACAAAGCCGAGGCTGCGAGCAACATCCACGCTTTTTCTTGCGTCGATGTGTCCTCGATGTTCGTCGTCAGCTCCTGGGTGCGGGCGAACAGCTTCGGCAACAAATCCGTCTCGCCCGATTGCGCAACAAGCGCGGTTGTGCCGGCGACCTCACGCAGATCCGAGCCGTAAGGCGGCATGTTCTTTTCGGTGATCGGCGTGCTTGCAAGATCGACGGCTTTGAGAAAGGCCGAATGCGCGCGGCTTCTATCGCCCATTTGCGCGAGCGCTGCACCCAGATGCGCCGCCGCCATCGGCGTGACCATCTTGCCCAGCTGCGTATCGTGATAGTAGCGCAAGTCGGAGAGATTGATCGCGCCCTGCTTGGCCAGCACATACATTGCGTAAGAGCGGACCTCGTGCGGCTCCCAGCTCTGCACCGCCGTTCCGTGCAGCCAGCTGTCGCCGCGGTTCAACGCATCCTGCGGCACGACATAGCCCGCCTGCTTGGCGTTCATCAGGAAGTCGAGCGCATAGACCGAGAGCCAGTCATAGGCCGAGCTGCCGCCCCAGCCCCACATCGAGAAATTGCCGTAGCCGTTTTGCATGTCGAGCACGCTGTCGATCGCGTTCTGCTCGCGCACTTTGACGCCGACATCCTGCGCAATGCCCGCTTGCGCCGCGAGATCGTTATAGACAAGCAAGGGATAGGCTCTGCTCGTCGTCTGCTCGATGCAGCCATAAGGATAGCGATCAAGCCAACGGAGCAGCGCAGGCACGTCATAAGCACGGTTCGACGCCAGCGAGACCGACATCTTCGCCGTGCCCGGGTAGTAGCCCTGGAACAAGGAGCGCGCGAGCGTGAGCGTGGCGCCGGGCGCAAGCTCGGCCACTTGCTCGGTCGTTGCCGGACGCTGGCCGGGCCTGATTTCGATCGGCCAAGCCCGCGTGAAGCGGATATTGCCCGGCCCCCGGAAGTCGAGCGTCACGGTCCCGATGCCGGGCTCGCCGCCGGTGATCGGCACGCTGACGATCTGGCGCGCCTTGGCGGCAAGGTTGAGCGAGAAGCTGGTCTTGTTCGTGACCACTGCGCCACTCGTCGTGACATCGACATGGTAATTGCCGGCGGGTCCCTCGACATTGTCGACGAGCAAGGTCGCGCTCGCTTTGTCTTTCGGCGCCAGAAAGCGCGGCAATGTAAGATCGGCAACCACAGAATCGCGTACAATGAGATCCGTGTTCGCTTCGCCGACTTGGCTGTCGTTGAAGGCGACTGCCATCAACCTGAGTGAGCCGACATAATCAGGGATGTCGAGCTTGACATGCGCAATGCCCTGCCCGTTGACCGCAACGAGGCCGGAATAAAGCGCGACCGTGCGCGTCGGCACGACGGTCAAGCCTTCGCCGCCGCCGAAATTATCGCCGCCTGAGCGCAACGCGCCGAGCGCGCCTTCCTGCGCCTGAATTAGCCGGCCGTAAGCATCTCTGATCTCAACGCCCAGCCTGCGCTTGCCAAAATAATAGTCGCTCGGCGACGGCGAGACGAAATCAGTGAGTTGCAAGATGCCTTCATCGACTGCGGCGAGCGTTATGTAGGTCTTGCCGTGCGCGCCATCGACTTGCACGGGAATGTCGACGGTGGTCTGCGGCTTCACCTTGTCGGGTGCCTTGATCGTGACGCGGATCTTGCGATCGCTTTGATCGACCCCCAGCCAGGCCAGCCCGATCGAGCGCACAGGCGCGCGCGAATTGCCTTCACCCGTGCCGCGATAGTGCTCGACCAGCGCATAAACGCCAGTGCCCCACTTCTTATCGACGGTGAAGGAATAAGTTCCGCCCGATGCCGGCACGTCCATCAGCACTTTCTGATAGACGCGGTCGGAAGCGATCAGGATCAGCGCCTTGCCGTCCGTCGGCGGATGAATGGTGAGCGTCGCCTTCTCACCCGGCTTATAGGTCTGCTTGTCCAGCGAAACGGCCACGCGGTCCGGCCGGTCATTTGCCGCCGAGCCGCCCCAACCAACAAAGAACTCGTAGGATGAGCTGGCACCTGTTTCATTGTCGGCAACGATGACGCGGTAGCTACCCCACTCTTCCGTCGCCGAGATCTTGCCGGGCGCGTTCGGTGCAACTGCAAGCTTGCCATCGGAGACAGGCAGATCGCGGGTCTGGCGCTCCCACTGCCATTTGCCGTTCGTTTGATACCATTGATAGTGCACGACCTCGCGCACGATGCGATAGCTCATGTTCGTCTTGTCGAGCTGTTTGCCATTCGCATCGACCGCGAGCACTTCGAAATTGGCAGGTGTGTTCTCGCGCACCCAATCATCGTTGAAATCGGGATGGATACCGACCATCACATTACCGGTACGGATCGGCACTTTGGTCTCTTGGCGCGTCAGGCGCCCGCCCGGCTCGGTCAAGCCGACATTGATGATGGCAAGGAGCGGATGTGTTGTTGCATTGGGCAGATCGAGCGTGCCGGTTGCTGTCGTCTGGCCGCTCGAATCGGTCGGATCAATCTTCAACGAGATGACCTGATCCTGGAAGCGCTCCTCCTCGCGGCCGAAGTGATAGCCTTTCAAGTCCGGAAAAGGATTGGGATCGACCGAGACGCGCATCTCGCCCTCGCCGGTCAGGTTCGATGCCGGCGCGCCGTAAAGAAAGCGGCCCTCAACACCGACTTCAACCATGTCGCCCGGCTTGTAGAATGCGGCTTTCGGCGTCAGCGTCACCTTCAAGCGCTCAGGCACGAAATCCTGCACATCGAACGTGACGCGGCCGATCGGAGCGCTGGTTGGATCGACATAGGCGGCGATCTGCCAGCGGCCGCGCGGCGCCGTCACGCTGAGCGGAAACGATGCGGCATATGCGCCGGCTTTGGCTTGATCGCCATTGAGCTGGATGCGGCGATATTCGACGCCGTCCGGGCGCTTGGCGATCAGCGTCAAAGGTGAATCGGTGACCGAATTGACGAATGCGTCGCGCAAGAGCGTCGTCACATAGACAGACTCGCCGGGCCGGTAGATGCCGCGATCGAGATAGAGATAAGCGTCGACCGGGCCCGGCTGCTCGCGGCCGGAAACGCCGCGGTCGCTCAAGTCGAAAGCTGGCCGGCGCAAATCGAGATAGGCAAAATCCTGCCCGCCATAGGCCATCACAACGACAGGTGTATCGCCGCCCGCGCCTTTGAGGAGATCCGCGTTGAAGCTCGCTTCGCCGTCGCCGTCGGTTTTGACGCGCCCAAGCTCCTCATTGTTGCGCGCAACCAGCGCGATTTCGACGCCTGACATCGGCTTTGCCGTCGAAAGGCTGCGTGCAAAGATGTGAAGCCCATCAGCGCCTTGGAAGCTTGTGAGGCCGATATCGGTGTCGATGACCCACTGTGCGGCTGTGCCGTTCTCGTCGTAGCCGATCTTGTTCTTCTCTTTGGCATCGCTCGCGAGCACGAGATAAACGCCCGGCTTTTCGCTCTTGATCGCGTCATGCAGCGGAATGAGCGTCGTGACTGTCTGGTTCTTCTTGCCCTCGATCGCCATCGTGCCTTGCCAAACGAGCGAACCCATTTCGTCTTCGATCTGGCTGGCGTCGTAATCGTAGAGCTCGCTTGAATCGACCAAGCCTTCGCTGAGCCGTGCAAGCAAGCGGTCGCCCACGCGCAGAACTTTGATCTTCATCGAAGCGACATTGACTGATGTGACGGGGATCTTCCCTTCGCTCTCGCGCGGCAAAATGATTCCGCCGGAAAATGCGATCGCCGCCGGCCGGTCCGAAAGCGAGATCGGCACCGTCTCTTCGTAGGTCGTCTTCTGCCCAGTCACTGAAGGCAGCCCGGTGAGAATCTTGGCGCTGTAATCTTTTGCGTATTCAAGCCCGCCAATGCACAGCGCGTTACCGTTCACCCGCACCGAATGCTGCACCTCGGGATCGAGCTTGACGTAATCGGAATAGCTCGTGTTGCCGGAAGCATCGAGGTTTTGCGAGAAGACGAGGCACGCTTCGGGGCGATCGCCAGACGTGTCGACATTCAATCGCTGGAATGTCATCGAGGCGCTGACCGCCGCCGGCTGTGATCCGGCCGCACCGGCGGGTCTGCCCGATGCGGTTTGCTCCGTGGTCTGACTGGTTGGCTTGGTGCCGCCGAAATGCGGCTTTGCGACCACGAGATAGGCGATGCCGCCAATGACCAATAGTGCCGCAAGAAAGGCAGCCGGCAGCCAGCGATTCATGGCGTTCTCCCTCCAATGTCCGCGCCGCCTTCATCAGCGATATGCGCGGCCCCGCATACAGTGTAGCGCAACCAGCTTTGATCCGAAACGGCGACGAAACTATGGCGCGCTGATGCTGTTGTTGCGCAGCTATCGCGGCTAAAGCGTGTCGCCCCAATCGGCGCGGCGCGCGCGAGCATAAAGATCGCCGTCGCGCTTGCTGATGATTGTTTCATTCGCATGACCATCGGGCATGCAGAGCTTGAGCATCACGCGGCCCTTGGCGTTGCGCGGGCGCGCAATGAGTCGCGGACGCGATTCGGTGGACGGGTACCGCGATGCGGCAAGATAGATGAATTTCTCATCCTCCCAGCCAAGCTCACCATCCTTCAGCGTGCGGTGGAGCCGCGAGCGCGCAACGCGCGCCGCGAAGTGACACCAGTCTGGCGGCTGGAGTGGGCAGCGCTCGGCATGTGGGCATGGCGCGAGAATGTGGGCACCCAAGGCGATCAATTGCTCTCGGCATGCCATCAACCGCGCCCAGCCGGCCGAGGTGCCGGGCTCGACAATAAGAAGAGTGTCGCGGGTGAGCGGCCAGGCCGCCTCAATGAGCGTGTGCCTTTGGCCTTGCGCAATCTCGCCGAGCACATAGCTGAGAAGAACGAGGTCGCTGGCGTTTTCCGGTGTAAGCGCGCGCTGCAGATTGCCCGAGCGCCAGAGCGCCCGCGGCATCCCGGCCTCCGCCGCCAGGCGCTCACCCCACGCCTGGGCCAGCTGGCTCTGCTCGATCAGGGTGACGCGTTCGATCTCCGGCCAGCAATCGGCGAGCGCCCAGAGGCCGGTGCCCGGCCCGGCACCGAGATCGAGCGCACTCTTCGGCGCAAGGTCCGGGCGTGCGGCCGCGACAGCTCTGAGGGCCGCGCGGACGGCCGCATAAGTTGCGGGCAGCCGCACGCCGAGATAGGCCAGAACCGCGCCTTCACTATCCAAATGCATGCGCCCGTCATGGACCTCGCCGCGGTAGCGCGCCGAAAGCCGATCGGCCGCCGCCCGCAATTCCGCCGCGCTCACACTGGCCAGAGCCGCATCGAGCGCCAGCCGCAATTCCCTGGGTAGGTCCATCCGCCACCTTCGCGACCCCAGCCTATATGCTATGGTCGCGACGCGTTTTTCGACTCCCAACTGATTGATCCGAGGCCCGGTTTTGATCCCTCGCTACACCCGCCCTGAAATGGCGGCGATCTGGTCGCCCGAGACCCGCTTCCGCATCTGGTTCGAGATCGAGGCGCATGCGGCGGACGCCATGGCCGAGCTTGGCATCATCCCCAAGGAGGCCGCCGCCAAGATCTGGGAGAAGGGCAAGGATGCGGCGTTCGATGTCGAGCGGATCGACGAGATCGAGCGCGAGACCCGCCACGACGTCATTGCCTTTCTCACCCATCTGGGTGAGATCGTCGGGCCGGAGGCGCGCTTCGTCCATCAGGGCATGACCTCCTCGGACATTCTCGACACCTGCTTCAATGTCCAGCTGGTGCGCGCCGCCGATATTCTGATGGACGACGTGATGCGGGTGATGACGGCGCTCGCCAAGCGCGCCAACGAGCACCGCCTGACGGTATGCGTGGGACGCAGCCATGGCATTCACGCCGAGCCGACGACATTCGGGCTCAAGCTCGCCTCGCACTTCGCTGCGTTCGGGCGCGCGCTTTCGCGTCTCGCCCTCGCCCGCCATGAGGTCGAGACCTGCGCGATTTCGGGCCCGGTCGGCACATTCGCGACCGTCGATCCGCGCATTGAAGCCCATGTCGCGGAAAAGATGGGCCTGATGATCGAGCCGATCTCAACGCAGATCATCCCGCGCGACCGCCACGCGATGTATTTCGCAACGCTTGGTGTCGTCGCCTCATCGATCGAGAATCTCGCAACCGAGATCCGCCATCTGCAGCGCACCGAAGTCTTGGAGGCAGAGGAGTATTTCTCGCCGGGCCAGAAAGGCTCCTCCTCCATGCCGCATAAGCGCAACCCGGTGCTGTCGGAGAATCTTTGTGGCCTTGCGCGCCTCGTGCGTTCCTGCGGTGACGCCCGCGCTCGAGAATGTCACGCTTTGGCATGAGCGCGACATTTCGCACTCATCAGTCGAGCGCGGCATTGCACCGGACGCCACCGTCACGCTCGACTTTGCACTTAATCGGCTCGCCGGTCTCATCGAAAAGCTGATCGTCTATCCCGACAACATGAAGCGCAATCTCGAACGCCAGGGCGGGCTCGTGTTCTCGCAGCGCGTATTGCTGGCGCTCACGCAGAAAGGTGCCTCGCGCGAGAAATCCTATGAGCTCGTGCAGCGCAATGCGATGGCGGCCTGGCGCGGCCAAGGCGACTTCCTCGCCAATCTCGTTGCGGACAAAGAGGTGCTGGAATATCTCGGGCCCGACGAGATCGGCCCACTCTTCGACTTTGGCTTCTACACCAAGCATGTCGATGAGATCTTCGAGCGCGTGTTCTCGCCCTTCATCAAGGCTCGTGACCGGCTCAATCCGCGCGATTAGATCGCCCAGCTGAGAGGGCCGCAGCTCCTTTAGCGGTGCAGCGCCCACAAAAGGCGTGAGATCGGCGTTCCCATAGCGCTTCGCAATGTCTATATCGGTCAGGTGTGGGCGCGCGAGACGCTAATCAATCGGGCTTCATGATTTGGATTTGTAATGCCGCTTTATCCTGCAATCGATCCGTTCGAGACCGGCAATCTCAAGGTCTCGGATCTTCACACGATCTATTGGGAGCAATCGGGAAACCGCGAAGGCGAGCCGGTACTTTTCGTGCATGGCGGGCCGGGCGGCGGCACCGAGGGTGCGCATCGGCGCTTTTTCGACCCGTCTGCATATCGGATCATCCTGTTCGATCAGCGCGGCTGCGGAAAATCGACGCCGCACGCCGAGCTGCGTGAAAATACGACCTGGGATCTGGTCGCGGACATGGAACGCTTGCGCGAACGGCTCGGTGTCGAGCGCTGGCATGTATTCGGCGGATCGTGGGGCTCAACGCTTGGGCTCGCCTACGCGATAACCCATAGCGAGCGCGTCGCATCGCTTACATTGCGCGGCATATTTCTCGTGCGCCACCAAGAGCTTCAATGGTTCTATCAGCGCGGCTGCTCGGACATCTATCCGGATGCGTTCGAAGGTTTTGTCGAGCCGATTCCTGTTGCCGAGCGCGGCGATCTTATCTCTGCCTATCACAAGCGCCTGACATCGGACGATCCTCAAATTCGCCGCCGCGCCGCACGCGCCTGGTCGGTATGGGAGGCGTCCACTTCAAAGCTCCTGCCCGATCCACGGCTCAAAGCGCATCACGATGAGAATGCCTTCGCCGAGGCCTTTGCGCGCATCGAGTGTCATTACTTCGTCAATCGCGGCTTCTTCACCAGCGACAACTTCCTCATCGAAAATGCCGGCAAGCTGAAGGCCATTCCCGGCGTGATCGTGCAGGGGCGCTATGATGTCATCTGCCCACCGGTTACCGCTTTCGCGCTTCACAAGGCTTGGCCGGAGGCCGAGCTGCGCATCGTTCCCGATGCCGGCCACTCCGCGTTTGAGCCGGGGATCGTCAAGGAGCTCGTCTCGGCAACCGACCGTTTTCGCGGAATTCTGCCCCGGTAGGTGACGTGCGCGCCCCGGCCAGCTAACCTACGCGCGGGATTGTTGGGGGGATGATCATGCTGCACTCGAAATTTGCACGCGGCGCCCGCGGCATCGGCTTGAGGCTAGTTGCGGCGCTCGCTTGCCTCACGCTTGCCGGCTGCTTCGATCTTGAACAGGATTTGACGATCAAGGGCTCGGGCGCAGGCGCGTTCCAAGTTACGCTACGCATCGATCCGGCCTTCAAGGACGCGCTCCAGAACGAAACGATCCTCGGGGCACAGAAGGCGCCGGTCGAAGTCACGCGCACGGTCAAGAACGGGCAGTATGTTCAGAAAGAGCGCGTGACCTTCAACTCGCTCTCCGAGCTCAGATTGCCTAATGAGACGCTCTCGATCGTCAGCAACGGCGCTGAGCTGTTCGGCGTCGGGCCGAAAGATCTGACGCTCACGCGCACAGTTGAAAATGCGGGCGCCAATTCAAGCTCCGCCACCATGATGCGCACGGTGTTTGCGGACCGCACTTACACGTTCAAGGTCTCTCTGCCGGGCTGGATCGGCAAAGCCTACCCGTTGGTTATCGGCGATGAGCAGATCGCGCCGCAAGTCAACGGCTCGACCGTCACTTGGCAGATACCGATGGCGCGCGCCGTCTCGGCAAGTGAGCTGGTTTATAAGGTCGACTTTTACGCTTTCATGGGCATTGACGGAAATGTCACGGCGGAGCGTGTGAGCATGCCGGACGGCATCATCCCGAGCGCGGGCACGCCTTAGCTGGCGAGGCGCAGGCTCAACACTTGATCATCGCGCGCAATGATGAGCTTGATCGGCCAGGAATGCATTTCGCCCGTGAACGCATCGAGTTCGCCGCCCGAAAGGGTTTTCGCATAGCGCCCATCGATGCCGAGTATGATGTCGCCGGTCTTGAGCCCTGCGCGCTCGGCGGCGGAGCCCTTGGCGATCGAGATCACGCGCGGGCCCGCCTCCGTTGTCTCAACGGCAATTCCGGTGCGATAGCCTTGCGGCGGCGCCATATTGGCCTGGCTCACTGCTGGTACGAGCAGCACAAGCGCGAATGCAATGATGAGCCTGAGATCACTCCTGATCATGTGAGTCTCCATTCCTTCGCGCGGCTGCGATGGTCCTGACGCAAGCCGCGGCCTTCGCGCTCACACTCCTGATCGAAGGTGCAGCCGCCGCACTATTGGCGCCTCGCTTTAGGGTGAAATCATGGCGCGCCGCGGCCGCAGCCGTGATCGGCAGCGCCATCTCGCACCCGATCTTCTGGCCAAGCGCACTCGCGCTCTATCCACGGCTTGGGCCGATGACCGTGCCCCTGCTTGAGATCGTCGTCGTGCTGTTCGAGAGTATTGTCTACAGACTGATCGCCACCAGGAGCTGGCGCAGTGCGCTCTTGCTCTCGGCGATCGTCAATTTCGTATCGTGGCTGGCCGGCTTCCTATTGCAGGGGTTTCGCTGAAGCCGAAACCGAGAGCGATCAGGAAGATCGGCAATTCGAGCCAGGAATGGATCGCCGCAAATGTGCTGTAGACCATGCGTGCATTTTGATAACTGACCGCATTGAAAGCGAGCATGGTCACGCCGAACAGGCCAATTGCGATATAGAAGCGCTGCCAGCTCGGCCACCGGACGAGACTTGCCCCCCTCGCTTTGCCATTGCGCTGCAAAAGGCGCGGCATCACCACAATCACCGAGAAGTAGTGCATGGCTTGCGCGACCAGCGCCGCCGAGAACAACGTCACAGCATCTGGGAACGGCAAATTGCCGGCAAGGAACGCGCCAGTTGGCGAGTGACCCGCGCCGAACAAAGATGGCCCGTTCGCAACCGCATAGCCGAACAGATTGTGTACGAGATCTTGCAGCACGCCGCTGGCAACCAGCGCCGGCAAAGCGATGAACGGGACGGACAACGTCACAAGAGCCCGCATTCGCTCGCGCCTCGGCAAGATCTCGCTGACGAAGGCAAGTGGGGTGAGATTGTGAAGCCACGCGAAGATCAGAAATGTCGTGATCGGCACGAAGATGGCGCCGCAAGTGATCACCACACCAGCCAATGCGCCCAGCACATATCGCTTCGGCATGCACCAGGTTGCGCTCGCCGTAAGCGCAACGCCGAGGCTCAACTCCATCGGCACAGCGATGGAACCTGCGACGAGCCCGAACCCCTCGGCGATCCGAAGGCCGGCAAGCACCGAAAGGATTGAGCAGATCGCTAAGAGCGCCCGCCGTGGCGCGCGTGCCGAGAAGCGCTCATCGATGTAACGCAGCTCGCTCAACACATGCGGTAGGCCGAACAGAGCGATCATGAACACGTAGGCGGCGAGCGGCGCCGCCAAGGCAGCCGTCACAGCTATGGTGCCGGTGGCGATATAGCCCCAAGGCCAATAGGGAATTGGCGAAGAGACGGGCCGCGCGGGCGATGCTGCCGTCACGTGCGCGCTATTTCTTGTCTTCGGCTTCGAGCTGCTTGATCGCCTCGAGCATCGTTGCTTCGAGTTTGGCCTTGAGGTCGGCTTCGCTCACCGTCTTACCCTTGGCTTTGAAGTCGCCCATGACCTTTCGGATCACGTCGGCGTCACCCGCCTCTTGGAAGTCGGAGCGCACAACTTCTAGTACATAATTATCGACATCACTCGCGGAAACCGAGAGCTCTCTGGCCGCCCATTGGCCAAATAGCTTGTTGCGACGCGAAATCGCTCGAAACTTCAGCTCCGCATCGTGGAAGTATTTGTTTTCCTGAGCTTTTTCGCGATCGTCAAAAACACCCATAGGCAAGCTCCTTGATGGTTTCTCCGGTGCCGGCCTTGAAGCCGGAACAGCGCGGGATCACATGATGCTAAACCATTTGGGGTTCGGGCTCATGGGGGCAAGTCGAAAATGGCGGAGGGCCGCGGCAAAGGAGATGCCAATTGCCGAGAGGGCCCCTTTGGGCTACCGTTCGGGGTACTGTCTCCTGCTTCGCGAGGATGTGCGATTTGGGTGGTGGAGGGTGAGCACCGAAAGCTTCGGGTTCGGCCTCGGCCCTACGGATAACGTATTGGAATTTAAGGAACTTTGAGGCGTGGCAAGATCCATGAACGGACGCAGAAGACTGGTTTATGAGGGCAAGGCAAAGGTCCTCTATGAGGGTCCGGAACCGGGCACTCTGGTGCAGTATTTCAAGGACGACGCAACCGCCTTCAACAACCAAAAGCACGCGGTATTTGACGGCAAAGGCGTGCTCAACAATCGCATCAGCGAATACATGATGGAGCGGCTCAACGGCATTGGGGTGCCGACGCATTTCATTCGCCGGCTGAACATGCGCGAGCAACTCATTCGCGAGGTTGAGATCATTCCGGTCGAGGTTGTCGTGCGCAATATCTGCGCGGGCTCGCTCGTTAAGCGGATCGGCCTTGAAGAGGGCGCGGCTCTGCCGCGCTCAATCATCGAGTTCTATTACAAGAACGATGCGCTGGGAGACCCGTTGGTCTCTGAAGAGCATATCACCGCAATGGGCTGGGCGACGCCGCAAGAGATCGACGACATGATGGCAATCGCCATCCGGGTGAACGACTTCTTGTCCGGCCTCTTCACCGGCATCGGCATTCTGCTCGTCGACTTCAAGATCGAGCTCGGCCGGATCTGGGAGACCGATCATGAACGCGTATCCTGCTCGCCGATGAGATCAGCCCCGATAGCTGCCGGCTGTGGGATGCCAAGACGCGCGAGAAGCTTGATAAGGACCGTTTCCGCCAGGATCTCGGCGGCTTGACCGATGCTTATCAGGAAGTGGCGCGGCGTTTCGGGATTCTGCCGGAAGTCTCGCCTTCCGCACCGCGCGGGCCCGTGCTCGTCAAATGAGACCGGAAGACCCCGGCACGAGCGGAGAGGTTTTGCCCCTCGATGTCATCGCGCCGGCGGACGAGAAGGCTCATCGACAAACCGAGCCGAGCGGGATCATAAGAGCCGTGCAGACTTTCTTCTTCGGCTTGATTGTCACCGCGATTCTGGCGTGCATTGTCCTTGCCGTTATCGCCTATCGTTAAATTCAGGAGCCTTGCATATGAAAGCGCGCGTGCACGTCATGCTCAAAGCGGGCGTGCTCGACCCGCAAGGCAAGGCGATCGGTAATGCTCTGCACTCGCTCGGCTTCGCTTCGGTCAGCGATGTGCGCCAGGGCAAGGTGATTGAGATCGAGCTCAATGAGACGGACCGCGCCAAGGCCGAAGCGCGCGTCGCCGACATGTGCAAGCAGCTTCTTGCCAACACTGTAATCGAGACCTATTCCGTCGAGATATCCTAACCCCACGCCGATTTTCATCGGGCCCCAAGGTGGCACAAAGGCCGGCCAGGCTTTCCAAGAATCCAAGGCGCCTCGTAGCGCGCGGCCTTGATTTCGCGTTCGACAGCGCGCCTTCGCTGGCAGGCATTGTCGCCTTTGTCATTGGCGCGCTGGCGCTGATCGATGTGGCAACGCCCAATGTGCCGCGCATTCCAGGCTTTCATGCGCTTGAGCTCGTTATCGGCGAATGGCCGGAGCTTGCAGCGAGCATTGCCGGCGTTGCGCTGATGGCGCTCGCCTTTGGCCTAAGGCGCCGGCTTGATACGGCGCTCATCGCCGCGATTGCGCTTCTAGGCTTCTTCGCGCTCTACGCCTTCATACGCAAGGAGCATGTGCCGGCTGGGATTATCTGCACGCTCGGTATCGTCTATCTGATCACCGTGCGGCACGCCTTCTACCGCAAGGCCGGGCTTGCGGCGCTCGCGCCCTCACCGCCACTCTATCTCGCAATCGCCGCAGTTCTCATGATTGCTGCCATTGGCGGGGTGCTGTGGGCCTCTGAGCGGCCCGGCTTTGCCGATGCGCCCTGGTGGAAACTGATCACCGGTCCGCATATCGGCCGGCCCGGCCGCGTAATCGTGGTTGGCCTGACTGTTTTGGGCGTCTTGGCCTTATGGCATGCGCTGATCGCGCCGTCGCGCCACTCTCCGCTGGCGCCGTCGCAAGACGAGCACGATCAAGCCCGTGCGCTCCTGCAAAGCGCCGAGGAGGCGCGGCCCGACATTCAGCTCGCGCTTCTGGGTGATAAGAGCTTCATCTTCGGCGAGGACAAGCGCGCCTTCATGATGGCTGCGCGCGCAGGCTCCAGCCTTGTCGCCATGGGTGGGCCGATCGGCGCACATGCCGCTTGGCGCAGCACGCTTTCGGCGTTTCGCACCTACGCCGAGCGCGGCAGCCTCAGGCCGGTGGTCTATGCAGCGCCGCCTGATCTCCTGCCGGAGCTGATCGAGATCGGCTTTCGGATGGAGAAGATCGGCGAGAACGCAGTGGTCGATCTTCATGCGTTCAATCTCGTCGGCAAGGATCGGCAGGATCTGCGCACGGCCCGCCGCCGCATTGCCGAGCGCGAAGGCGCGATTCTGCAGATCCTTTATCCGCCGATCGCCGCGCAAACCATCGAATCGCTTGAGCCTGTCTCGGCGGCATGGCTGGCAAAGCAATCGGGCGGCGAGAAGGCCTTTTCGCTCGGCCGATTCGATCCTGCTTATCTCGCGAATTTCCCGCTTGCCGTTGTGCGCATGGGCGGCGCACCAATTGCCTTCGCCAATATCCTGACGACGCCGGACAAGCACTATGCCTCGATCGATCTCATGCGTTACGATCCAGCGCGTTCGCCGCCCGGTATGATGGATTTCCTCATTTGCGAGATCATTCTGTGGGCGCAGCGCGAGGGCTATCAAAAGTTCGATCTCGGCATGGCGCCGCTTTCGGGGCTTGCCACCGAGCGACATGCGCCCTTGTTTCAAAAGCTCGGGCGCCTCCTCTATGAGGAAGGCGGCGCGTTCTACAATTTCGAGGGGCTCAGGCGCTTCAAGGAAAAGTTCGGCCCCCAATGGGAGCCGCGCTATCTCGCGGCGCCAGGTTCCTGGTCGATGCCGATCGTGCTCGCCGAGATCGCGCTGCTCACATCCGGCGGAACACGTGGATTGTTGCAGCGGCCGCCCAAGACTGAGGCATCTGGCGCCTAGGCGCGCGCGACCTATCCTGTTAGGAGTGGCGAGGCGAAGGGCCGAATCGCCATTTCATTCGACGAGCCGCCCGACCATGAAATCCGCAGTCATCGTTTTTCCCGGTTCCAACTGCGACCGCGATATCGCCGTTGCGTTGGAGAAGATTTCGGGCAATGCGCCCGCAATGATCTGGCATGCCGAGACCGAGCTGCCCAAGCTCGACCTTATCGTTCTGCCGGGCGGGTTTTCTTATGGCGATTATCTGCGCTCGGGCGCGATGGCCGCGCATTCACCGGTGATGCGCGAGGTTAAAAGCCGTGCCGACGCGGGCACGCATGTGCTCGGCGTCTGCAACGGTTTTCAGGCATTGACCGAGGCGCATCTCCTGCCCGGCGCGCTGATGCGCAACGCGGGGCTTAAATTCGTCCACCGCTTTGTCGAGCTTGAAGTGATCGCCACCGACACGCCCTATACGTCGCGCTATCGCTCGGGTCAGATCGTGCGCTTTCCGGTTGCGCATGGCGACGGCAATTATTTCGCCGATACCGGCACGCTCGACCGGCTGGAGCAGGAGGGCCGCGTGGTGTTCCGTTATCACGGCGACAACCCGAATGGCTCACAGCGCGCGATCGCCGGCATACGCAATGACCGCGGCAATGTCGTCGGCCTCATGCCGCATCCCGAGCGCGCGATTGAAACTCTACTCGGCTCCGAGGATGGACAGGCCTTTTTCAAGAGCGCTGTCGAGGCGCTGGCATGAGCTTGAACCGACTTCTTTCCTCCCCCGTTTACGGGGAAGGTGTCACCGCAGGTGATGGAGGGGGCTGGTCACACCGCAACTGTCCCCCTCGGCCGCTTCGCATCCACTCCCCCCGTAAACAGGGGGAGAAAGGCGGCCAAGTATGGTTATGACTCAGATAACGCTGGAGCTGATCAAAGATCATGGTCTCAGCCAAGATGAATATCAGATCATCGTCCGTGCACTGAATAGAGCGCCGAATCTGACCGAGCTTGGCATTTTCTCGGTGATGTGGAGCGAGCACTGCTCCTACAAATCTTCCAAAGTGTGGCTCAAGAAATTGCCGACGACGGGCCCGCAAGTCATCCAGGGTCCGGGTGAGAATGCAGGCATTGTCGATATCGGCGATGGCCAGGCTGCCGTCTTCAAGATGGAAAGCCACAACCACCCGAGCTTCATCGAGCCCTATCAAGGTGCGGCCACCGGCGTTGGCGGCATTTTGCGCGATGTCTTCACCATGGGCGCGCGGCCGATCGCCAATATGAATGCGCTCAGATTCGGCGCGCCCGATCATGAGAAGACGCGCCACCTCGTGGCGGGTGTCGTTGCCGGCATTGGCGGCTATGGCAATTGCGTCGGCGTGCCGACTGTCGGCGGCGAAGTCAATTTTCATCCAAGCTATAACGGCAATATTCTCGTCAATGCGATGACGGTCGGCCTCATCGACAAGGACAAGATTTTCTATTCGGCCGCAGCAGGTGTCGGCAATCCGGTCGTCTATGTCGGCTCCAAGACCGGGCGCGACGGCATCCATGGCGCGACCATGGCTTCCGCCGAGTTTGACGAAAACTCTGAGGAGAAGCGCCCGACGGTCCAAGTGGGTGATCCGTTTACGGAGAAATTGCTCATCGAGGCGTGCCTTGAGCTAATGGCCGAGGATGCGATTATCGCAATTCAAGACATGGGCGCGGCGGGCCTCACATCTTCTTCGGTCGAGATGGCGGCCAAAGGCGGCGTCGGCATCGAACTTGATCTCGATCACGTGCCGCAGCGCGAAACGCACATGACCGCCTATGAGATGATGCTCTCGGAAAGCCAAGAGCGCATGCTCATGGTCTTGAAGCCCGAGAAGACGCATGTCGCCGAGCGCATCTTCAAGAAGTGGGGCCTGGATGTCGCCGTGATCGGCAAGATCACAGACACCAATCATATCGTCTTGAAGCATCAGGGCGAGACGGTCGCCGATATCCCCCTGCCTGCGCTTGCAGACAATTCGCCGGTTTATGAGCGGCCGTTCGCGCGGCCCGCGCGGCCCGCGCCGCTGACCAAGCAAGAGGAATGGATTCACTGCGATGTCGGCGAAGCGTTGATCGCGCTCATGGGCACCGCCGATCTCTGCTCCAAGCGCTGGATCACCGATCAATATGACGCAACCGTCATGGGCGATACGGTGAGCTCGCCCGGCGCGGACGCCGCGCTTGTGCGCGTGCATGGCACCAACAAGGCGCTCGCCATCACCACCGATTGCACGCCGCGCTATGTCCAAGCCGACGCCTTCGAAGGCGGCAAGCAGGCGATTGCCGAAGCGTGGCGCAATATCACCGCGGTCGGCGCAACGCCGCTGGCCGTGACCGACTGCATGAATTTCGGCAACCCCGAACGGCCCGAGATCATGGGTCAGTTCGGCGCCGCGATCGAGGGCATGGCGGAAGCTTGCCGCGCGCTTGGGTTTCCCGTCGTCTCGGGCAATGTCTCGCTCTACAACGAAACGCAAGGCAGAGCGATCCTGCCGACGCCGGCGATTGGCGCGGTCGGCCTGCTCAAGGATCTTGCGCATTTCGCGCGCGTCGGCTTCGGCCAGGTCGGCAACGACATTGTGGTGATCGGCGAGACGCGCGGCCATCTCGCACAATCCTTGCTGCTGCGTCACTTCAAAGGCATCGAGCATGGCCCGCCGCCGCCGGTCGATCTCGCCGAAGAAAAGCGCAATGGCGATTTCGTCCGCAAGCTGATCACTTCAGGCGAGATCTCCTTCGCGCATGATGTTTCCGATGGCGGCTTGCTGGTTGCGATTGGCGAGATGGCGCTGGCCTCGAATATCGGATGCCTGCTCGACACCGAGATCACCACCGGCACCGAGCCCTCCTATTGGTTCGGCGAAGATCAAGGGCGCTATGTCATCGCCTGCTCGCCGCATTCAACTGCGCGCATTCGAGCGATGGCGGAAGCTGCTGGCGTTCCCGCCGAGCGCATCGGCATTGTCGGCGGCGTCGATATCATCATTGAAGGCGGCGCCCGCGTCTCGCTTGCCGATTTACGCGCCGCGCATGAAGCCTTCCTGCCCAAGCTGATGGGCTAAACCAAGAGCGCGCGCTGATAGCCCTTGCTACAACATGCGAACAGCAGACAAAGAGACGATAAGCGCAATGCACAAGAATGATGAGCTATAACTCCACACCGTCAACGCCAACCCAATTAGAAACGTATGTGTCGAATAAACTTCTGGCGTGCTTTCAACGAGCCGAATGCTGTGGTTATGCCGAACGAAGTAGTAGCAAATCGCCACATCAAAGTACCGTTCCGGCAGCCACGATCCTGAGCTTTCCAAGCTCCCTAAGGTAGTCGTGATGGCTGAATACGCCGATCAGCAATAGCAAGCACCATAGGTTTATCCCGACGGACACGGCGACGTTTATGATCGCGGAAGCGTGAGGACGGTTGCGGGCGGGCGATCTCAGCATGAGCGCGTAAGAGTAGATAAACAGCCTATCAAGCAAGCCCATCGATTGACATTCCAACTCCACAAGAGGGTCGACTCTAGGTCGCGGACCACTCGAACGGGAACATATTCTAGAATCCGTTCGACATCCGAACCAGTCCGGTATTGTAGAGGAGTCATCGGGGAAAACGGACCCCAAAGTCGCCCCTGAGCCATGGGTGGACCGGGGAAAACTTCAGCCTACGGAGTTATTTGTCGATCAGATCTTGAAGAGCGTGACGCTCGATCCCATCTAACCGCTATCTGGTGGAGGATGACAACGAATGGCAACGAAGCATCGAAACGAATGAAGGCAATGAACTTCAGGGTCCGCTGACAGTAACGCCGAGATCGTTCACCAGGCCATCCTTGAGCGCATAAACCCAGCCATGCACCGAAAGCGGCTGACCGCGCGCCCACGCTTGCTGGACGAAGACGTCTGAAGCGACATTCCTCACTTGCCGCATCACATTAAGCTCGCACAGCCGGTTGAGCCGCGCGTGCTGATCAGCGATTGCTTCGAGCGCCGCCCGATTGTCCTGATAGATCTCGCGAATCGGATGCAGCCAGTGATCGACAAGGCCGCGCCTTTGCCCATCCACGGCAGCAGCGACGCCGCCGCAGCCATAATGGCCGACAACGATGACATGCTTGACCTTCAAGACATCGACCGCGAATTGCAGCACGGAAAGATAGTTCGCATCCTGGGGCGGCGCGAGATTGGCGACATTGCGGTGGACGAACAATTCGCCCGGGTCGAGCCCGACAATGTCGTTGGCCGGCACGCGGCTATCGGCGCAGCCGATCCAGAGATATTCGGGCGCCTGCTGGCGCTCGAGCCGCTTGAAGAAATCCGGGTCGGCCGAAACCTTGCCCGAAGCCCAGTCCCGGTTGTTGGCTTTCAACTGATCGAGCATGAGCCATCTCTTGCAGCAGCGCGGTGCGCGCACCATCATCTGAGGCGTTGGTCATAGGGTCCCGGGCCGCCGGGCGCAATATGAGGGTGTCCAATGGCGATGAACCCGGCCGAGATCGAAAAGCTCATCAAGGAAGGCATTCCGGATGCCCAGGTGACGATCGAGGATTTGCAGGGCGACGGCGATCATTATGCCGCGGTCGTTGTTTCGGCGGCGTTCAAGGGTAAGACGCGGGTTCAGCAGCATCAGATGGTTTATGACGCGCTCAAGGGGCGTATGGGCAACGAGTTGCACGCGCTGGCGTTGCAGACCAGCGTGCCTTAGCCGCCCGTTCCCGCTGTTTTCGCGGGGGCGCCAATCGGCTAAGCTTGCTAAGCGCGGCACGAATGAAAGGGGGAGCTATCGTGAGAGCACAGTTTCTTGTGGCGGCGGCAGCACTGTTGCTTGCCGCATGCGGCAACCAGAGTTCATCGAACGCGGACGACGCCGACGACGGCGGGGCGCAATATGGCGAGCCCCAGATGGACGCCACAAACGGCGCGCCGCCGGGCCAGATGCCGCCGCAGGGCGGCGCCAAAGCCCTGCCAAAAGACGCGATTAGGCTGCGCCCAGCGCAGATCGTCGACCCTTCCGGCTTCGAACGGCCCATGACGGCCGCGACCATTCTCGTTCCGGCCGGCTGGAAGGCGCAGGGCGGGGTTGTGTGGAATGTGCAGGCGCAATGCGGCTCGGGCTATCAGTTTCAGTGGAACGCAACAGCACCCGATGGCGCGACCGGCGCACAAATTATTCCTGGCGTCGCTTGGTCGATGAACAATTTCGGCGCGCCGACCCCGCCCGGCTGCCCGCCGATCCGAGCGGACAATGCGCATGATTATCTTGGCTGGCTCGTGCAAACGCAGCGGCCCGGCGCACGCATCCTTGATTTTCGTCCGCGCCCGGATCTTCTGAAAAGCCTCAAACAGCTCGAGCAGAACACACCGACTGCGATGGGCTCCATGCGCACCTGGGTCGATGCCGGCGAAGTGCTCATTGCCTACAACAATAACGGCGCGGACGAGCGCGAATCGATCGCCGCAGTCGTCGTCTTCTCGTCGAGCAACATGCAGAACCCGGCTGGCGGCACAATGAATTCCCTATCGGCGCAAGCGCTGCCGGCCTATGCGTTTCATGCCCCGAATGGCCAGCTCAACTTCAAGCTCGCGGAGCTGATCCGCTCCTCGTTCAAGCTGGACCCGCAATGGCAGGCGCGCATCAACAAATCGCAGGCGCAAATGAACGCCACTGCGTTGCGCGAATCGAGAAAGCGCTCGCAGATCATCGCTCAGACCGGCAATGAGATCAGCGATATGCAGATGAAGGGCTGGGAAGAGAGAAATGCCATCCAGGATCACATGCAACGCGAGACGAGCGAAGCGATCCGCGGCGTCGAGACCTACAACGATCCCCAGAGCACGACAGGCACGGTCGAGCTTTCGAACCAATATAACGATGCCTACCGCCTCAATGATGGCAGCTACGTCTTGACGGACGACCCGTCATTCAATCCTTACGCCGCTACAGGCCAAGACGGCACGAAATTGGAGCCAACACAATGAACATCCGTCCACTGAGAATTGTCCTTCTGAGCGCAGGCGCTTGCTTGTGCCTTGTTGGCGCCGCGCTCGCGCAGAACACTTTCGGCGGGCCTCCTCCTCAACAGCCAAACTATCAGCAGTCTCCTCCGCAACAGGGTGGATATCCGCAGCAGCAGCAAGGCGAATATCAAGCTCCAGCGCAGCAGGGATATCCGCAGCAAGGTGGATATGCACCGCAGAACGGCTATCCGCAGCAGGGCGGCTATCCGCAACAGCAAGGCGAATATCAAGCTCCAGCGCAGCAGGGATATCCTCAGCAGCAAGGTGGATACCCGCAACAGGGCTATCCGCAGCAGGGAATGCCGCAGCAGGGCTATCCTCAAGCTCAGGGCGGCGGATCCCCGCAGCAGGGCGGCCCAGGGCAAGGCTTTCCACAGCAAGGACTGCAAGCTCGGGGCATGAATCTCGATCAGCTCATGCAGCTGGAACGCAAGGATTTCGGCGTGAAGCCGACCAAGCAACTTCACGATGGCGAGATGCACGGTCCAACGCCGGCCTCAATCCCGGGCGGGCAAGTGATCACAACGAAAGGTCTCGTCTCGCTTGTGAACGGCAAGCAGGCGCCGTATCTGCTGCTCGACATTCTCGGCGGACCCGAGGTGATCCCCGGCTCGCAATATGCCGTGCCAGCGTCTCAGCCGGGAACATTCAACGATCAAACTGAGCAGCAGTTCGGACAATTTCTGCAACAAGCAACGCGTGGCCAAAAGGACTATCCGCTCGTCCTGTATTGTCTCTCTCCAGAGTGCTGGATGTCGTATAATGCGTCCCTGCGCGCGATCAATCTGGGCTACACAAATGTGTTGTGGTACCGCGGCGGTATAGAGTCGTGGAAGATGGCCGGACTACCAATCCAAAATATGCAACAAGGCGGCCCGCGATAGATCCCGCGCTCCAACAGAGGGAGAGCGACCATGCGGAAACCTGACGAAGGCAAGCTCAATGCGTTGGTTGGCAGGCTGTTAGGCGATATGGGCGCCGTCATGAGCGGCGCGCTTGTCGTGCTCGGCGACCGGCTCGGTATCTATAAGGCGATGGCTGACGGAACGGAATACACGCCCGAGACGCTCGCCGAGAAAACCGGCCTTGATGCGCGCTATCTGCGTGAATGGCTGTCAGCGCAGGCGGCCGCCGGTTATGTCGACTACGATCCGGCGAAGAAGGCTTTTTCGCTCAATGCCGAGCAGGCAATGGCCTTTGCGGAGGAAGGCAGCCCCGCTTTCTTCGGCGGTGCTTTTGAATCAGCGCACGCCATTTGGCTGGACGAGCCGAAGATCGAGGAGGCTTTCAAGACCGGCGAGGGAGTCGGCTGGCATGAACATCATCAGTGCCTGTTTCGCGGCACGGAGCGCTTCTTCCGCCCCGGCTACAATGCCAATCTCGTTCCGTCCTGGATCCCTGCGCTCAATGGCGTGAAGGAGAAGCTTGAGCGCGGTGCCGCGGTTGCCGATGTCGGCTGCGGTCATGGCGCATCAACGATCGTGATGGCGCAAGCCTTCCCGAAATCGAAATTCTACGGCTTCGATTATCACGAGCCTTCGCTCGTGCGTGCGCGAGAGCTTGCGCAAGAGGCCGGCGTTGCGGACCGCGTCAGTTTCGAGCGTGCAGCCGCGAAGGATTTTCCGTCGAACAGCTACGATCTCGTTGCGATGTTCGATTGCCTGCACGACATGGGCGATCCGGTCGGCGCCGGCAAGCACGTGAAGGAGACGCTCGGCGAGGGCGGAACATGGATGATCGTCGAGCCGTTCGCCAATGACGATCTAAGGGACAATCTCAATCCCATCGGACGCATCTTCTACTCGGCCTCGACAATGATCTGCACGCCAGCGTCCAAGTCCCAGGAAGTGGGTCTTGCGCTTGGCGCCCAGGCCGGCGAAGCGCGCATGAGGAAAGTGACCGAAGAGGCTGGCTTCAAGAGCTTCCGGCGCGCCACCGAGACGCCCTTCAACTTGGTTTACGAGGTGCGCGCGTAGCCGCCATCACCCCGCCAGGCATTGACCTTGAAGGGCCACTCTCCCATTTTCGCTGGGTGGGCGGCCGTTCTCTCGCCGCCAAGGAGAGCCGGAAATGAGCGTTCAGGAGCAGATTGCCAACACCGTCAAGGACAACGAGGTCGTCCTGTTCATGAAGGGCACGCCGCAATTTCCTCAGTGCGGATTCTCCAATGCGGTCGTGCAGATCCTGACTTATCTGGGTGTGCCCTATAAGAGCGTGAATGTGCTGGCGAGCGACGAGATTCGCCAGGGCATCAAGACCTTCTCGAACTGGCCGACTATTCCGCAGCTTTACGTCAAAGGCGAGTTTGTCGGCGGCTGCGATATCGTGCGCGAGATGTTCGAAGAAGGCGAGCTCAAGGACTTCCTCGCCGAAAAAGGCATCGCCGTCGAAGCCTAGCCGATGAAGCTTCACTGGAGCTCACCGCGAACGCCTTGGCTCGCGGCGGCGGTCAGCCTCATATGGTGCGCTCGGGCTGAAGCACTGCCGACGGTGGCCGGCTCAATTGTTCCACCCTACCCCCAAGGCCTGTCGGAGAATTTCGGCGGATGCGTTGGGGGTTCGCACGCTTGCGAATATTCCGTCGGCACCCTGTCGGATGCGAGCGGCAAACCGCTTCTGCTTCGCGCCGGCCGCTATCAGGGGTTGGATGAATCCGGTCGCGCGCGCTGGCTCATCACCGATGTGCTCACCTATCCACGCACGAGCGAGAGGCGCGTGCTGATCGCGTCGACATGCATATTCAAAGGTGAGTTCGATTCTTCTGTCCTGGCTGTCGTGGAAGATCCCGCAGAGCAAGCCAAGGCCCCGAGCGATTGGGCCTATAAGGTCGATCTCACGACGGGCAAATTCGTCAAGCTTAATCCCGCAGATGTCGCGTGCTTCGTGGCAGGCGGCGACAATGATTGAGACTCAAATATTGAAGTGATTTGCCCAGACTTTGCCAGCCTTGGGCCGCGCAAGAATCGCCGCATCGATCGCCTCGATCTTCGGCAGATTGGCCATGCGCCAATCCTTGCCGATCGTCCAACGCGATACGTTAGCGATCGCAAGATCGGTGATGGAAAAGCCCGTCGGCAAGAGCCAAGGCGATCCGGCAACCGCCGCTTCAAGTGCAAGCCAGCGCTCGCGCGCGCGATTCCGCGCAACATTGATGATTGTTTCTTCGTTCTTCTCGCCGATTGCGAAGCGCTTGGGATAATCGCGGATCTCGATCATCGGATAGATTTCCGCAACGATCGTGACGAGCCAACGCAAAGCCTGGGCGCGCTCATCCGATCCCATCGTCGGCAGCAGATGCGCCTCCGGATGACGCTCGGCGAGCGTAATCAACATTGCCGCCGATTCCGACATTACCGCGCCGGACGGCAGAACCAGTGCCGGGATCTTCCCGGTCGGATTGAGCTTGCGGTAAGCCGGCCCGCGCTGCTCATCGGTTTCGAGATTGACGGCCGTAACCTCGTAAGGCGCACCGGTTTCGGCAAGCGCCGCCTCGACCATCGCCGAGCCGGAACGTTTGGCGCCGAAGAGCGTGTACATCTGCAGAGGACCTCCTGCCCGTCATCCTCGAGCCTGTCCCGAAGATTCAGTCACTTAGGAGACCTATCCTGGATGCTCGGAACAAGTCCGAGCATGACAAATTCGCAAAACTAGCGCGAATAGAACTCGACCACGAGGTTGGGTTCCATGTGCACCGGATAAGGCACATCGCCAAAGGCCGGGACGCGCACGAATGTCGCCGTCATTTTTGCGCGGTCGACATCGACATAATCAGGCGCGTCACGCTCCGGCAGTTCGAGCGCCTCGATTACCAGCGCCATCTCGCGCGCTTTTTGGCGAAGCTCGATCTTGTCGCCCGCCTTGCAAAGATAGCTCGGTATGGTCACGCGCCGGCCATTAACCGCAACATGGCCGTGGTTCACGAGCTGGCGCGAGGAGAAAACAGTCGGCGCGAACTTCGCGCGATAGACAATCGCATCGAGCCGGCGCTCCAAGATGCCGATCATGTTCTCGCCTGTGTCGCCGGGATGGCGGCGCGCCTCGTCATAATATTTTCGGAACTGCCGCTCGCCGATATTGCCGTAATAGCCCTTCAGCTTCTGCTTGGCCTTGAGCTGCGTACCGAAGTCGGAGAGCTTGCCCCGGCGCCGGGCGCCGTGCTGGCCGGGCGGGGTTTGACGGGAGTTGTGCGGGCTCTTGGGGCGGCCCCAGAGATTTTCGCCAAGGCGGCGGTCGATTTTGTATTTCGCGGGTGCGCGCTTCGTCATCTTTCTTCCTTTCCAGAGCCCCAAAGCGGAATTGCCTGAAGCCCCCTCCTCTGCCGGAAACCGGCCGACAGGCGCCTTATTCGGCGCCACGGGTTATAATAAGCCGCGGATGGGCAAGCCTTCCGCGAAGGGGCGTGTTCTAGCGGTGGGCCAGGGCCGGTGTCAAACCGCCCTGAGCCGGCCTGAGCCGGGCGGCACAAGGCGGGCCCGAAAGGCCTCAACCAAGCCGCCGAGCGCCTCCCAATCGGTGAGCTCAAGATCCTCGCCGGGCTTGAGCTTTACCTTTTTCGACCGCGCGATCAGACGCATCACCCAGGCCTTGAAGAAGTCGTATTCCGAGAAGCGGAAGGCCCCGGCAATATGGTGTATCTCGGCCTTTTGCCAGCCGGTCTCGGCGAGGAAGTCCGCAGCGCATTTGGCGATGCCGTCGAGATCCTCCTGATCGGTTCCCGCCGCCGCCAGCGAAACTGAGAGAAACATCGACGGCATGGCATTGAGAGCGCTCGCGTGCGCGCGCGCATAGGCGATTACGGGCTTCTGATATTGGCCGACGTGAATCGAGGCGGCGAGGATCGCGGCATTGAACGCGGCAGGGTCCGGCGCCTGTCCGGCCGACGCGTCGATGAGCGAAACTTCATCACCATGCGCCCGTAGGCGCTCAGCAGCGAACTCGGCAATCTTGTGGGTCTGGCCCTCGGTTGTGCCGTAAAGAATGAGGATCTTCATGGCTGCCTCCTTGGCTCTGGTGAGCCTAACAGCGGGGACGCGGGGCGAATTTGATCAAGATCAGGAGGTTTCGCCCGGAACCGGCACGATTTCAGGCGCTTCGAGCCCAAAGCGCGCAAAGGCCGGCACAAGCGCCGCAACGGTAGGGCCGTTCGAAGTAACGATGCCGCGATGGCGCGGCGCCTCCGCCTGCGCGCGCGCATCTTCCGGCAAAACATCCTTGACGCGGCGGGCGATGGCGGGCGCGGCGTCGATCCATGCGACAGGCCACGGCGCTAAGCGCTCGAAAGCGGAGAGCAAGAGCGGGTAATGCGTGCAAGCAAGAACGACTGTGTCTGTGCGCTTACCCTTTCGTTCGACGAAGCAAGGCGCGGTCTCGCGCGCGATATCCTCATCGCTCACAAGCTCGCCGCGCAGATGCGCTTCGGCCAGCGAGGCGAGGTTTTCGCTGCCGACCATGGTGACGTCGCAAGTGGCGGCGAATTGGCGGATGAGATCAGCCGTGTAATCACGCTTCACCGTGCCGGGCGTTGCAAGCACGCTGATGAGCCCGGACTTGGTTGCTGCCGCCGCAGGCTTGATCGCTGGAACCGTTCCGACAAACGGAATTTCGTTCTTCGCGCGCAAGGCAGGCAGCGCGAGCGTCGAAGCAGTGTTGCATGCAATGACCACAACGGCCGGATCAAAGCGCGCAATCATTTCACCCAGCACGCGCCCTACCCGAGCAACCAGGACCTCAGGGGCCAGCCGCCATAGGGAAACATCGCCGTATCGGCAACAAACACGGTCGAGACTTCCGGCAGCAGCTTATGAATTTCGCGGAGAACGGTCAGCCCGCCGACACCAGAGTCGAAGACCAAGACCGGCCGGCTCATCACTTCTTCCGCTTTGGGCCATTGGCGAGCGCTTTGACGATGCCGCGCCAAGTGCGCACTTCCTGGTCCGACATGTCTGCCCGCAGAACAACCGACCTGATATTGCGCACCATATGGGGCTCTCTTCTCGGGCGGAAAAAAGAAATGCGCATTCTCAAGTTCCGCCTCCAAATGATCAAGCAGCCCGTGAACAGCATCGCGGCTCGCCATCCCGCGCGGGCCCACCGGCATATGTTCCGGCGCTGCGTCCGCGCCCTGCTTGAACCACTCATAAGCCACAACCAGAACCGCCTGAGCCAGGTTGAGTGAGGCAAAGCCGGGATTGACCGGCACTGAAATCAGCCGGTCGGCGAGCGAGATCTGATCATTGGTGAGGCCGGCGCGCTCACCGCCGAACATAATTGCCGAGCGCGTTCCGGCGGCGGCAAGCTCCCTGATCTCGGCCGCCGCGCGCTCCGGCGTGATCACCGGCTTGGTCAGCTCGCGCGGGCGAGCCGTGGTGGCATAGACACGCGGGCAATCGGCGATGGCTGCACGTTCGTCTCCGAATACCTCCACCTGATTGACCGCGCCAAGCGCGCCGGACGAAGTGGCTTCAGCCTTCTCGCTCGGCCAGCCATCGCGCGGGCGCACCAGGCGGAGCGCACCCAGCCCGAAATTCGCCATGGCGCGGGCGGATGCGCCGATGTTTTCCCCAAGCTGCGTCTCGACCAGAACGACGACCGGCTTGGGCGCGCCTTCGCCCTCCGCTTCTTTACTTAAATCCGGCTTTGATCGATCGGTACCTGACACTGACTTATCCCATGCGGCGGCGTTCACCATTGTTTGACGCGCGAAGGGCAGGATATAGCATGGTGGTTAGAGGCTTGCTCCCTCCCGGCAATTTCCGCCTGCCTTCTAAGGGATTTCCGATCATGGCCAAGATCAAGGTGGCTAACCCTGTTGTCGAGATCGACGGCGACGAGATGACCCGAATCATCTGGGCACTGATCAAAGAGAAGCTGATCCTGCCCTTCGTCGACGTCAAGCTCGAATATTATGACCTCGGCATCGAGAAGCGCGACGAGACCGACGACAAGATCACCGTCGAGGCGGCGAATGCGATCAAGAAATACGGCGTCGGCGTCAAATGCGCGACCATCACGCCGGACGAGGCGCGCGTCAAAGAGTTCGATCTCAAGCGCATGTACCCCTCGCCGAACGGCACGATCCGCAACATTTTCGGCGGCGTGATCTTTCGCGAGCCGATCATCTGCAAGAATGTGCCGCGCCTCGTGCCGGGCTGGACCAAGCCGATCATCATCGGCCGCCATGCTTTCGGCGATCAATACAAGGCGACGGACTTTCTCGTTCCCGGCAAGGGTAAGGCGACGCTCAAATGGGAAGGCGAAGACGGCAAGGTGATCGAGCGCGAGATCTTCAACTTTCCCGGGCGCGGGCGTGTTGATGGCGATGTATAATCTCGATCAATCGATCACGGATTTTGCGCGCGCCTCGATGAATTATGCGCTGGGTCGCGGCTATCCGCTTTATCTCTCGACCAAGAACACGATCGTCAAAGCCTATGACGGGCGGTTCAAGGACATCTTTGCAGATATCTTCGAAAAGGAATTCAAGGACAAGTTCGCAGCGAAGAAGCTGACTTATGAGCACCGCCTGATCGACGATATGGTGGCCGCGCGTTGAAATGGGAAGGCGGCTATGTCTGGGCGTGCAAGAATTACGACGGCGATGTGCAATCCGATACTGTCGCGCAGGGCTATGGCTCGCTGGGCCTGATGACGAGCGTTCTCATGTCGCCGGATGGCCGCACCGTGGAGGCGGAAGCCGCGCACGGCACCGTCACGCGCCACTATCGCAATTACCAAAAGGGCGAGCAGACCTCGACCAACTCCATCGCTTCGATCTTTGCCTGGACGCGTGGTCTTGCACACCGCGCCAAGCTGGATGACAACGCGCCACTCGCCAAATTCGCTTCAACGCTCGAGAGGGTCTGCATCGATACGGTCGAAGTCCGGCTCCATGACCAAGGACTTGGCGTTGCTGATCGGCCCCGACCAGAAGTGGCTGACGACCGAGGGCTTCCTCGACAAATTGCAGAGCAATTTGAACAGCGCTCTCGCCGCCTGATTGCCTCCCCTCGTTCATAGCTCTCGCTCGCCGTCACAGAGAGGCAAAAGCTTGCGCTGCACGGCGCAAGCGGGTTAGCTCACGGCAACAATAAGCAGACAATAAACGGGAGGATGCCTTGAGTGAAGCTGACGATAAGGGCAAACCGCCGATTGCACCGCCCATCATCATTCTCACCCTGGCTGTCATTGGAATGGCCTGGTTTCTCGCTTTCCTTATCGGTCACGAGAGCGATACCCAGCTTGCGGCGCAGCTGAGCGCAACGCCGACGGACACTGTCGTAAATTCAGCTCAACTCTTGAGATTTGCGCTCAAGCAAGGCCACGAAGTCTATGAAGCAAATTGCGCGAGTTGCCACGGCGCCGACATGAAAGGCAGCGCCGAGGTGCACACGCCCGACATGACCGACAATGTCTGGCTCTACGGCGGGGCCGATATCGAAACATTCAAGATCGCGCCGTCCGACATCGAATTCACCGTCCGCCACGGCATTCATGACCTTGGCGACCCCAAGACACGCAATCTGGCTGACATGCCACCTTATGGCGCGGCGGGCCGCGCGGATCTGCCGCAAAAGGAGCTCGATGAGCTTGCTGAGGAGAAGCGCCCGCTGCTCTCCAATGACGAGATCACGGATCTCACCAGCTTTATCCTACAGGTTAGCCATCAGTCTACGGACGAAGCGTCAGCGGCGCGGGGCAAAGAGCTCTATTTCGGCAAGGCCGGCTGCTGGGATTGCCACACCTATGACTACAACGGCGATGACCGGATCGGCTCAGCGAACTTGACGCGGCCGGATACATGGCTGTACGGCACCAGCCGCGCCAAGGTGTTCGAGACGATTGAAATGGGCCGCGACGGCATTTCGCCCGCCTTTGAAGGCAAGCTGTCCGATTTGGATATCAAAGCCGTCGCGCTTTACGTGCTGGGCGGCAAGACGCGCGCGACACTGCAGACCAAGCTGAGCGGCGGCCGCTGAGCGGGCGCCCGGATCAAGGAACGCGCTGCGGCAGCTCCTCAAGCGTTTTGCCGTCGGGGAAGGTCACGCGCACGGTGAAGCCGCCATTGCGGCCGTCACGCAAGGGATAGATCACCATCTTGATCTTGTCGCCGTGCTTGAGCGAGTGCCTGTTCCAGCCGCCGTGACGCGAGAGCCAGCTTGGGCTCATACCTTCAAGGCCCCATTGGACATCCTTGCCGTCTTTGCCGGGCACCATGAACCAAGTCCAGGTGTGCGGTTGCGTCCACTCGAACTTGTCGACCGTGCCTTCAAGGGTCACCTCATGGCCCCATTCGAACATGGCGGTCGAGTGATGCGCGCTTGCCGGCGTCATAAGAAGGCCAGCCGCAAGAAGCGGTGCTGAGAAGCTCAGAAGTTTCGAAAGTCTCACGGCTCTACTCTCCCGGTTTGCGTGTCAGATCCATCGACGGGTGACCTTGTGCATCGACATGATCGTGGTCGTTCTGCTGACAAACATATTCTTGAATCTGCCAATCCTTATGGCGCGTGTAAAAGCTCTTGGTTGTCCACGGCTGAGTGAGCACCTCAGGATCAGTCATCGTGGTATCAATCTCCATCTCGTCGGGCCCTGTGAGATAGATGCGCTCTTCAATCTTGAGCTTGTCGCTGTGATCAATGGTCGGCACGATTTTCATATCCGAATTCAGACCGATCGTTTCAGTCACAAGCGTATCGCCCTCCCAGTGGCCGATTGAACTGCCCTGGTATCCAGGATCCGGATCTTCGGGCAGCGGACGCCCATCGGTGTAAATGCGCCGCACCATCGAGTCTGTCTCGATGGCAATCGTCACGCGCCCCGGCGTGAACAGAAATTCCATCGGATAGGGCAAGCGCATGCTGCCCGGAAATGGGTAAGGCACGCAGTTCCAGCTGTCGGGCTCAGGCGCCTTACCAGCCTTCTGTAGCGCAAGGTATGCTTGATACTTCTTCTCATACTCGGGCTTTAGCGGTGCCGGCGGTGGCGGCCCGATGCCGACGCCGCCTTTCGCGCCTTTCGGCGGAATCATCGCGATCGCCCAAACGCCGGTGCCGAAATCCGGCAGCTTCTTGATGGCGTCCCAGCTTTCGCCCTGACCGGTATTGACGACGCGCTTGGCCGGCTGTTTGGCCGCGGCAGGCTGAATTCATGTCAGCGCAGCCTGTGGCAAGCAAAGCCACTGAAGCCACGCTGAGCGCAGCCACAAACACTTTGAGGTTCAAGATCGCCTCCCCGGCAGGGTTCTTCTTGGCATTTTGCGAAAAGTTGGTAGCGCCCTGACCGATTGTCAACAGAAATAGTCGGATGATCGCTGCCGACGTCAGCGTCTGAAAGGCATCAGCAGGAATCCAGAGCCCTTGGTCACCCGCGTTGGAATTCCGGTTCGCTCAAGCGCAAGCTGTTCGACGAGATCCCAGTTGACACGACCGAAATGCCCCTCCGCCGCCATCATCGTCTGCTCCATCACGCCATCCGAGCTAGCGGGCGGCAAAGGATGGCCAATGTCGAGCTCATCTGTCTGCTGCTTGTTGGGGAAAACCGCGAGGTAGAGATCATTGCCGACCCAAGCCAGCTGCGCTTCCTGGTCGACAACTCGCACTTCAGTTCCGACCGAGACTTCCTGAAACAGCTGTTCAATATCTTCGGGATAGAGCCGTATGCAGCCATGACTCACATTGCGGCCGACGCCAAAGGGCTTGTTCGTCCCGTGAATTCCGTAGGTTGGCCAGCCCAAGTAGAGCACATAATCGCCCATTGGGTTGTCGGGTCCTGCAGGCACCATCGCCGGCAAATCCGGCTCGCTCGCGCGCTCTGAGGCGGTTGGGTACCAGATCGGATGCTCTTTCTTGCGCACGACGCGCGTAACGCCGTTCGGCGTATCGTGGCCCTCGGTTCCGACACCGATCGGATAGGTCTGAACCGTCTCTCCGTCCGGGGAATAGTAGAATAGTCTTTGCCGGACAATGTTGATTACAATGCCTTTGTGCGGCGTATCCGGCAGCAAGAAGAACGCCGGAATGACCACCCGCTTGCCGGCGCCCGGCAACCAGGGATCGATGCCCTTGTTCGCCGCAATAAGCTCCGTGTACCCCAAATCATAGTTTCGGGCGACATCAAGCAACGTATCACCCTCGCGCGTCTTATAGTGCAAGACGCTGCCAATGGCGTTCTGGCCAGGCTCGAGCTTATAGGTCTCGGCATTTGCCCCGCAGGGCAATGCAAGGAGGATTAAAGCGAGCACGACCCCGCAAATACGACTGACGCAGGCCATGCTCGCTGCATATCCGCTAAGCAGCTTACTTCTTCAAGCTCTTCTGGAACATCGCATCCATTTTAGCGCTGACGGCATCAGCCTTGGCGCTCGCGTCATCGGCTTTGGCGCTGGCCGCCTTGGCCTCGGCAAGCGCCTGATCGGCCGTCGACTGCGCTTTTGCAGCCGCGTCCATGGCGCTCTTGACAGAGTCCGTGCTCGCGCACGCACCCAGGGCGAGGGGCATTGCCAATGCGGCAAAAACCACGCTCTTACGTAGAAGTGTCAGAGTTTTCATGTGCAGACCCCTCGTCTTGATCATGTGCGAACTAAATGCCCTTGGCATGCTCGCCAAAGACTAATTTAGAGCATTACCCAGCCGTAAGGTAGGGAAATTGCGTCACATCAATATCTTATGAAACAGCTTTGTGGCGTTCGGGTTCCCTGCCCGTTCCGCCCGGCCCGATTGTCAAGAAAGGGGTGAAGGGCCCACACTCCTCCCCCAAAAGAAGGGGAGAACGCGACATGAAGGACCTTCAAGGCAAGACAGCCTTCATTACGGGCGGGGCCAGCGGCATCGGCTTCGGCATGGCCCAGGCCTTCATCGACGCCGGCATGAATGTCGTTATTGCAGATATTCGCGAGGACCATCTGGACGAGGCGACGCGCTTCTTCGAGGACCGCCAAGTGCGCAATTTCAAGTGCTCTAAAGCTGGACGTCACAGACCGCGGGGCCTATGCGCGCGTCGGCGAAGAAGCGAACGCCGCCTTCGGCAAGCTCCATGTCGTCTGCAACAATGCCGGCATGGGCCTAGGCGGCAATATCAAGGACACGACATTCGACGATTGGGATTGGGGCATCGATGTCCTGTTCAAGGGCGTCCTCAATGGCGTGCATCACCCTTCTGCCCTACATCCTGAAACACGGCGAGGGCGGCCACATCGTCAACACCTCGTCCTCCGCCGCGGTGCTGCCGGGCGGCAGCATCTATGGCGCATGCAAGTCGGCCGTACTGTCGCTTTCCGAAGGCATGGCGAACGATCTCGCCAAGCGACAATATCGGCGTCACCGCGCTGATGCCCGGGCTCATCAAATCGAACATCCATCAATCGGGGCGCACGCGGCCCGACAAGTACAAGACGAGACACAAGATGCTCGACGCGAGAAGCGCGGTGAGATCGCGCGAAATCTCGCCGCTCTGGATGGAAGCCAAGGAATGCGGCGAGATCGTCGTCCAGGCGATCCGCGACAACCAGCTCTATGTGCTCACGCATGTCGAATACAAGCCGATGGCGCGAAGCGCGCTATGCGAAGATCCTGGATGCGTTTCCGAAGAAGGAGCCCAACCCGGCGCTGTGGGAAGACTGGAATCGCCGGATGGCGGCGGTCAATCCCGACGCGCCCAAGCGCGGCTGATGAGCACGTCATGCGCATCACAAAATCGAGGACCTCCACGCTGACGGCGGCTGGCGCATCTTCTCGTTTCTCAAGATCACGACTGACGAGGGCTTGATCGGCTGGTCCGAATATAACGAGACGAGCTGGAACCCCGGCCTTACCGGCGTTATCCGCGCGCTCGCCCCCACGCTCATCGGCTAAGACCCGCGCGCTTTTGCCAAGCTCTCCAGCGAGTTGCGCGCGCAGACGCGAATGGCCCCCGGCGGGCTTGCGGATCAGGCTATCGGCGCGATCGAAAACGCGTGCATCGACATTGCAGCAAAGGCAGCGAATGTTCCCGCCTACGCGCTTGTTCGGCGGGCCCTACCGCGACCGCTCAAGCTCTATTGGTCGCATTGCGGAACGCTTCCGCGCCGCCAATGCGGACTTTCTTCGAGAGCGTACATTGAAGACGCCGCCCTTGCGCACGCTCAATGACGTGAACGAGCTCGGGAGCGAAGTGGTGGCGCGCGGCTACAAGGCGCTGAAGACCAATCCGATCGCTTTTCGAGCCGGCGGGCCGCGCATGCTCAATCCCGGCTTTCGGCCCGGGTCTCGATTTTTCACGCGGCGGCAGCGAGCGCATCTACGCAGCGATCGGCCGATCAGCTGCGCGCGTTTCGCGAAGGCGCCGGGCCGGAGATGGAAATCCAGCTCGACGTCAATTTCGGCTTTCGGCCTGAAGGCGCTGCGCCAGTTGCTCTTTGTGCTCGATCCGCTGGGGCTTTCCTGGCTCGAAGCCGATATGCACGAGCCCGAGAGCTCTGCCCGCGTGCGCCGAGCAACGCGAAGACGCCGATTGCTTCGCTCGAATCAATTCACGGCGTCACGAATTACCGGCCCTATTTCGAGGCCGGCGCGGCCGATGTCGCCATCATCGATGTGGTGTGGAACGGATTCCTGGAGTCCGTACGGATTGCCAACCTTGCCGATACTTACGAGATCAATGTCGCGCCGCATAATTTCTACGGCCATCTGGCGAGCGCTATGAGCGCGCATTTCTGTGCAGCTGTGCCCAATTTTCGCATCATGGAATATGAAGCCGACGATGTTCCGTGGAAGGATGAACTCTTCACGCATCAGCCGACGGTCGAAGACGGCATGTATGTGCTCTCCACCGCGCCCAGGCTGGGGCACGGATGTGAATGAGGAGGCGGTGCAAGCCCATCCGCCTCAGCGCCGGGCCGCCTAGTTCGCCGAGCGGGTCTCGGTAAGTGCCGCAGCCGCAGGTCCCTCGATGCCGCCGAAGTTAGGCGGCCCACCGGCACCGAGGTTTGCACGCGCCGCCGCAAGCGCGCTGCGATCGAGCTGCAGCGCGGGATGCGTGTTGATCACGGCCATGTTGCGGAACAACCGCCCCATCAATGTGCCCTGCTTCGCCGAGGCGCTCGTGCCCGCTGTCTTGTAGAGAGGTCAACCGCCTCCCACGCCATCGCAATGCACTTGTTCTCGATGATGGTGAGGCGCTGATCCTTCTCGGCATCGAACGGCGCGCCGCCGGCCGCCTCTTCCCGTGCATATTCCATGAACTCCTCGCCGGCGCGAATGAAGCGCCGCCTCCGCCGTTGAGACCAGCGCCAACGCTTTGCCGTAATGCGTCTGATATTCGGGATTCTGGCTCAGCGGCTGGCCGGGCGGCGCCAAATCTGGAACTTCTTGTTGCGCAGCACATCCTCGTAGATGTCGAGCGCAGCGCGCGCGCCGCCGACCGCGACCGAAGCCGATTCACCGATCAGGAACGGGCCGACCCGGCCGCTATACATGGGGTTGTCGTAGAGCCTCGCCCGCGCTACGCGCCGGATCGGCGCCGCTGCCGCGCCCGTGCCGCGCCGACGCCATTGTGTTGTACGCCGGCACAAACACATCCTTCATGGCAACGCGCTTGGAGCCGGTGCCGCGCATGCCCATCACCTGCCAATTGTCGACGATCTCATACTGGTCGCGCGGCACGATGAATTGAACGATCGGCCCGGAGGACCGCCCTCCTTCCGTCTTGATGGCCGCCATGCCGATGAAATGCGTCGAGCCGTCGATGCCGGATGCGGAATCCGGCGCAGCATTGATGCGATAGCCGCCATCAACCGGCGTTGCGGTGCCTATCGGACCGAATGCTGCCGGCGCTCTGAAATCGCCGTCTTTGCCGAAGGCTTCGCGCTGCGCCTCGCTCCGGGAAATTGGCGAACAGCAGCGGATGCCCTGATGTCAGCGCGACGACCCAGCCGGTCTCAATGCAGCCGCGCGACATTTCCATCATCACGCGATAGAAAGTCGGCACGTCGAACTCGTATCCGCCGAACCGCCGCGGCTGGACGTGCGGTAAAAGCCGGCCTCGATGAGCTTTTCGTTGACGTCCGCGGGACATGGCCAAGGCGCTCGCAATCCGCCTGCCGCTCACGCAACAACGGAACGCAATGGCGGCCGCCCGCGCGATCATCTCTTCCGGCGTGAGCTCCGGCTCGGGAGGAGCAATTTCCTGCAGCTCGGTCATGCTCGTTTTTCCTGCCCCTAGCATATTGTCTTTGATGCCGCCATTTGCGAACAGCGCAAGGCGGCCGATTTTGCGCTAAGTCTAGGCCGTGTTCGTTGCCTTCACAACCGCTTCCTCGCGTGCTTAGCTGTTATCAAGCATGACAAAGGGGTCGCGGCAAAGTTCGCGATTGCGATCCGAGGGAGGCATCATGAAATTTCACTGGTTTCATCTGATGCCGTATCCGGCGCTGCCGGAAGATTTCAAGCAGCGCTATCACTCGGTATGGGTCGATCTGCCGGCGCGCGAAGTGTACGACCCGCAGATCGGCCATACCGCCTATAACGACTATCTGGACGAGCTCGAATTTGCCGGCGAAGTCGGCTTCGACGGAATTTGCGTCAACGAGCATCATTCCAACGCCTACGGATTGATGCCCTCGCCCAATCTCATGGCGGCGGCGCTGGCACGGCGCACAACCAAGGCCAAGCTCGTTGTGCTCGGCAATTCGGTCGCGCTCTACAACCCGCCGACGCGTGTCGCCGAAGAGATGGCGATGCTCGATGTGATGTCAGGCGGGCGGCTGGTCGCCGGCTTCCCGGTCGGCACACCGATGGATACCGCGCATTGCATGGGCGCCAACCCGGTGACCTTGCGCGACAAATATTACGAGGGCGTCGATCTCGATCATGCGCGCATGGACATCGGAGAAGCCGTTCCCGTTCAACGGCAAATACACCCAGTTGCGCACCGTCAATTGCTGGCCGCGGCCGATGCAACAGCCGCATCCGCCGGTGTGGATTCCGGGCGGCGGCTCGATCGAGACCTGGGACTGGTGCGCCGAGCACGACTATCTCTACGCGTATCTTTCCTATTTCGGCTACAAGATGGCGCAGACCGCGATGAAGGGCTATTGGGAGGCGGTCGAGCGCGCGGGCCGCGACCCCAACCCTTATCGCGCCGGGTTTTCTGCAGTTCGCCGCCGATCGCCGAAGACGATGCGCATGCCGAAGAGCTCTACAGCGAAGCCGCGCTCTATTTCTACGATCGCTGCATGCACATCTATCCGGGCTTCGCGACTGCGCCGGGCTACTCTTCGACCGCCACCTTGCGCAAAGGCATGCTCAGCCAAGTCACGTCGCCGCAGAGAGCAGCGCGGCCGACAAGCCACAAACCGCCGCCGCGGCGGCCCGCGCGGGCCGATGGCCGGACCGCTGACATGGAAGACGATCGTCGACAACGGCTACATCATCGCCGGCAGCGCCAAGAAGGTGACCGAGCAGATCGCGACGTCGCACGGCCGCTCAATGTCGGCCATCTCATGCTGCTCTTGCACTTCGGCAATCTGAAGAAGGAGACGGTGCTCTACAACACGCGCCGCTTTGCGCAGGAAGTGATGCCCAAAGTGCGCGCAACTCATGAAAAATGGGAAGACCGCTGGTGGCCAAGGGCGGCGTGAGGAAGCATCATGATCATTCAGACAATCACGCCGAAGATCGGGCCGCGGGAACAAGACATTTACCGTGGCGGCGAAGGCCCTGCACTTGTGTGGGTGCATGGGCTACCGGGCATCAAGATGGGTGAGCCGCTGCTTTCAGAGCTCGAAAAGACGCATACCGTCATCGCGCCGCAAATGCCGGGGCGTAAGGATTTGGATGAGCTGGAAGAAATGCGCGACATCAGAGATCTCGCGCTCTATTACGACAGCCTGCTCGAGCAATTGAAGATCGAGAATGCGGCGCTTGTCGGCCACTCGTTCGGCGGCATGCTCGCCGGCGAAATGGCGGCGCTTGCACCCGGGCGCTACAAGTCGCTCACGCTCATCTCGCCCTTCGGTTTGTGGAATGATGCCGAGCCGGTGGCTGACATCTTCGCACGCCCTCAAATCGAAATTGATACGCTCATGTGGAGCGGCGGGAACAAGCCGCCTGCTCCATCAGGCGATTTCAGCCGGCGATGACGCAATCGAGGCAATGGTGGAGATGGTCAATGCACTCGGCGGCATTGCGAAATTCACTTGGCCTGTGCCCGACAAAGGATTGCGGCGGCGGCTTTATCGCCTGTCGATGCCGACGCTTGTCGTGTTCGGCGCATCGGATGCAGTTATTCCCCCATCTTATGCGGATGAATTTACCAAGGCGATCCGGGGCGCCAAGAAGCTCGTGCTCAAAGGCAGCCACATGATCCCCTACGAGCAACCGGGCGAAATTGCACAAGCCATTCGGGCGCTCTGATTATCGTCAAGCGATGAGAATGCCGTTCCTTGCTCAGTGCGTGGGGGAGCCTGAGTGAGCCCGGATCACCCCCAACGGGTAACCATCAACGCCAGTGGCCTTCGATCCAGACCCAGTGGTGATGGCGATGTGCCCAATGTCCTGGGACCCAGTGCGCGCCACGCCGTGGCGGCTGGATCCAATAACCGCCGACCCAGACATAGTCGTTGCCGCGCCAGGCCCAATAACCACCGCGCCAGACCCAACCGGGATGCGGACGCGGCGGGCGCCGCTCGTACCTCACGCGCGGCGGGGCACGGTTCGGACCGATCTCAACGCCGACCGTAACTCTGGCGGCCTGCGCCGGGACAATTGGCGCAAGGGCACCCACCATCACCAAGCTTGCTGCGAGGGCAGCCGCAGAAGTTCTCAAGCGCATGATACCTTCCCTCTATTCAAAACGCAGAGTTCCCGAGCACCGCTCGTCGAGCCAAGACAATGGATATGTCTTGCCTGTCTTTGATGTTTTGTGATCACCCACACTTTGGGTTTGGTTGATCTCAATCTGTGCGAAGCGGAATATTGGTCTGGTCGCGTGAACGCGTGCTGAATTCGCTGTTCACGATAAGGAGGATCAGATGCTCGAGCTCCATTTCTGGCCGACCGGCAACGGAAAGAAATCCATCATCCTCCTTGAGGAATGTGGAATGCCGTTCACGATCAAGCCTGTGAACATCATGCGCGGGGATCAGTTCGCACCTGATTTTCTGAAAATTTCACCGAACGGCAGGATGCCTGCCCTCGTCGACACAGAGCCCAAAGGCGGCGGAGCGCCCGTTACGATCTTCGAATTCGGCTGCAGTCATGATGTACATTGCGGAGAAAGCCGGAAAGTTCTTCCCTCAAGAGCTTCATAAGCGCTACGAAGTCATTCAGTGGGTGGTTTGGCAAGTCGCCAACCAAGGCCCGAAGCTCGGTGAAGCCGGGCATTTCCGCCGCGCTTCTGCAAATCCTGAAAATGGCGATCTCAAATACGCCCTGAAGCGCTTCAATGATGAGGCGCACCGCTTGTTCGGCGTTCTCAATCTGGGCCTTCACAACAAGCACTATCTCGCCGCTGGCGAATACACGATCGCCGACATGATCTGCTATCCGTGGACCTCCAACTACAAAATGCTCGAAATCGATCTGGACGAATTTCCGAATGTGAAGCGCTGGTTCAAAGAGCTTTCCGCGCGCCCAGCGCTTCAGAAGGCGATGGCTTTCGGCGCCGAGCTGATGCAGCGCCCCCCTGCAGACATGAGCGATGAAGAGCGCGCAAAGCTCATGAAATTGCTCTCCAATCAGCGCGCGCGACCCGTGCCCAAGGAATGGGGTGCCTCTACGCTGTAGCGGGAGGAAGATGCAATTGGGCGGGCTAACGCGGCAATTGGCCGATCGAAAATAGGCTCTGCTCGCCCAGCTCGGCACTTCGCCTGCGCTCTAGCTCCTGCATATATCGGCGCAGCGCGTAGGCCTCACTAAGATAGCCGAGAATAATGCGGTCCGGAACGGAGACGACCGGCAGCGTTTCGTGGCGGCTGGCTCCAAACCGGCTGAGCGCCGTCCGTACATTGTCACCCGCAGTCAAATAGAGTGTCGGTGACTTAAGCAAGATCACCAGCGACGATATTGTCGGCTGCATCGTCGATCGAAGAGTTGTGCGCAGCAATAACATCGATCGCGCCAAGATATTGGCCGCCGTGGTCGGTCACATAGATCTGGCGCACAGAGCCTAGGGGGACCCGCTTGCGCAGATCGGTGAGGCGCATATCGGCGGGCACCGTTACCGGGTCGGCGCGCATCAGCTTGTCGACAGTCAAATCCGCTAGCCAGCCGATGTCGTGAGCCCCTCTGATCGGCAAGCCGCGTAAATGGAAGCGCCAAGTAGAGAATGAGTATCCGAACGCAAGCCGGACAATCGTCGATGACATGACGACACCGACCAGCACGCCGACGGTCATTGCGAAGTCACCCGTGCTTTCGAGCACTAGAAATGCCATTGTCAGCGGTGCACCGACAATGCCCGCGGCGACAGAGCCCATTCCGACAATCAGAATTGGCACACGGACCGGCACGAGCTCTGGAATAAAGAATTCCAATGGCGGCCGCGACAACAGCGCCGAAGAGACCGCCCAAGAATAGTGAAGAGCTGAACATTCCGCCCCTGAAGCCTGCGCTGATCGAAAGCGCCGAGGCAACGAGCTTTGCGATGAGCATCCCGAGCAGCGGCAGCACGCTCCATCGATGGTCGAGATGGAATTGAATTGCGCCGTAGCCACCGCCAAGAACCTGGGGAAACGCGAGGGCTATAGCCGAAAGAATAACACCGCCAAGTGCGGGACGCAGCCAGGCCGGAGCTTTTATGCTCGCGAAGACCTGTTCCGCCCATGTTACCAAGCGCATCGCAATGATCGAAATGCCGGCCGCCCCAACGCCCAACCCCGCAAAGACAAAGTACGCGCTGATCGGCAAATTGGCTGTCGATGTGACGGTGAACAGCGAATGCGACTCGCCAAGAGCGCGCTGGGTCAGCGTTCCAGCGAGCGATGCCACGGCAATCGGCGCTAATGCGCGTGGGACATAACTGCCGAGCACGAGCTCGAAACCATAGAACGCACCCGCCAGCGGTGCATCGAACGCTGCAGCAATCGCCGCGCTGGCGCCTGCCGTTACAAACATGCGTAGATCATCGCGCCGCAAGTGAAGGTTTTGCCCTAGGCGCGAGAATACAGCGGCACCAAGCTGGCTGTAGCCAGCCTCGAGTTCCCAGCGATGCCCCGGCGGCATTGGAGATGATGGTCGCGAGCACAAGGCGTAGGCTCGCGCGCAATGACATACGCCCCCCATGAAGTGCGTTCGCCTCGATCGGGTCGACAATGTTGGTATCAAACCTATTTCGTAGCAGCCACGCGGATCCACCAAGCAGAAGACCGCCGAGTGCCGGAACAAGGAGCACGCGCAAGGCGTCGGCGCTTGTGCCATCACTCAGGCGCACACCGGCTGGCAAAAGAAAGTCGATAGCATGCAACCAAAGAACCAGGGCGTGGATTGCCTCGACAAGGACGCCGACCAGAACGCCAATGACCCCACAAGCCACGATCTGGCCGATGTCGCTTGAGCGAATATCGCGAAGAAATATCTGAAAACGCACGCGCCAAAGTCGAAGGAACCCCTTGAATGCAGGGGCCCCTCGCTTGGGACGGGCTGTGGTATCGAGCGTTCCCAACAGTGTTAACGTCTTGGCTATCCTGGGCGGCAGACGCCCAAGTGATGCTACTCTCTCCGAGAGAGGTAAATCGGCGTTTGCATCGCCGCTGCGCCTGCGACTATTTGCGCCGCCGCGCCTCGCGCAAGGTCGCCTCGGCGAGGATGATTACGCAGCCCATGAGAAGGATCGCGCCGCTAATCGCGACGCCGAGCTTGAGCCAGACAACCAGCGCGCCAACCACAGCAACCAGCGCCAATACTGAGAGCGTCAGCCTCAGATCGGCGACGAACATGCTAAACAGCTCTTGCGCGACCTCGACAAGAATTTTCACGGCGATACCGTCCGCGTTTTGCGCAGCGCCCTTACCGTGCTCAGGCCCGTCAACAGAAAGAGCGCGGCATTGACGAGCAGCATGAGATCCCCGCCGGGCCATGCGATACCCAGCCCCTCGCCTGTCCAGAACACCCCGAAGCTCGACAGCATCACGCCAACGCCGAATTTGAGCGTGTTTTCCGGCACGCGCGAAAGCGGCTTGTGAACGAGCGCACCAGCGATCACCACCACAACGAGGGCCGCCAACGCACCAAGAGAGGCAGGACCAATAAGGCCGCGCCCAGCGCCAACCGCGATCACAATGAACACCACCTCAAGACCTTCGAGCAGCACGGCTTTGAACGCGGCAATGCCGGCAATCCAATCCTGCGAGGTCTGACGGCCTTTGACTTCGGCGGCCAGCGCCGCGCGCTCCTCCGCAAAGATGGCGTCTTCGTCATGGAGCGCCATGACGCCTGCTGCACGCAAGATGGCCTTGCGCAGCCAGCCCATGCCGAACAGCAGGAGCAGGACGCCAATGATGAACTGCAGAAGATGAAGCGGCGCGAACTCAAGCAGGGGCCCAAGCGCCATAACCAAAAGCGCGAGGATCGCCAAGGCCGCGATCGTCCCTGCCCCCGCCGGCCGCCAACCGCGCAGAGTCGCTACAGCGAGGACGATCGTAAACGCCTCGACGAACTCGACGGCAGAGGCAGCGAATGCCGCGGCGATGGCTGGCGCGGCAACGCTCCAAGTTAAAGCAGCCATGAAAAGTCCCCTTAGATGAGGCTCTTGGTTCAGCAGGTGTTGTTCTGTCACCACAAGAAGGATGACGCAAATCCCGGGGTCGCTTGTCGCGCGGATATGATTTGTTCCTCATCGGCTGCTCAACGGCAGCGACTTCCACACTTTTGGACCAAGCGGTCTACCCCATAGGGGGCTGTCTCTCCGCGGCGACACGAAGCCACTAACTGTGGGACGTGTCACACGCCTGTCATCGATCCCTGCGACAAGCACCCCCGAAGCGCGGGCAGTCTGTGGGGGCCGTAAGGGAAACCTGGACCGTGTCGGCTTGCTCAGCCGACTGCGCACAGTCAGGAACTTTCGAACACAACTGGATGAGGTTGAAATGGCGGGGAAGATGAAGTTGCTTGCGTGCACATCGCTTTGCGCGGTTGTCATGCTTGCGGGGTCAGCCGCGTTTGCAGGGACCGCCAGCAGCGGCCCGTCAAACGCAGAGCTTCAGGCGGAGATCGACAGCCTCCAGCAGGAGCTCCAAACGACACAAATGAACATGCCTAAGCCGGTCGAACCAGCGAAAGCCGTGAGCGGGTGGTGGGACAACACCTCGATCAACGGCCGCATGTACTACGATCTGAGCTGGATCGACAGCAAGGTCAACGGCGTGAAGCAATCCAATTCGGGTGTCGGCTTCGACATCAAGCGCTTCTATGTCGGCATTGATCACAAGTTTAACGACGTGTTCTCAGGCAACGTCACAACCGACTTTCAATATAGCAGCGTGATCGGCGCGACCGAGGTCTATATCAAGAAGGCCTATTTGCAGGCCAAGTTGTCGCAAGCTCTCACGCTGCGCTTCGGTGCGACCGACCTACCCTGGATCCCCTTCGTCGAAGGTGTCTACGGCTATCGTTATGTCGAGAACACGCTGGTCGACCGCACCCATTTCGGCACCTCGTCGGATTGGGGCGTTCATGCGCTCGGTAAGCTTGCCAATGGCGTAATCGAATACGACATCGCCGTTGTCGATGGTGCCGGTTACAAGAAACCTCTTCGGTCCAAGTCGATGGATTTCGAAGGCCGCGTCAACGTCAATCTGCAGGACTTCGTTCTTGCTGCCGGCGGTTATGTCGGCAAGCTGGGCAAAGACATCCAGGGCGGAGTGTCGACTTATCATGACGCCAGCCGCTTTGATGCGTTGGCGGCATACAAGACCAAGCAGATCCGGCTAGGCTTCGAGTATTTCAAGGCCTGGGACTGGAATCAGGTCACCTCTGTTGCCTCGGATGAATCCGAAGGCTTTGGCGGCTTTGCGTCCTACAAGTTCGATCCGGAATGGGGCGTGTTTGGGCGCTATGACTATGTTGAGTCCAGCCAGACGCTCGCTCCGAACCACAAGGACAATTATTTCAACGTCGGCCTCGAATGGTCGCCGGCGAAGATTGTCGACTTCTCGCTCGTCTATAAGCGCGACAAGGTCGAAGACACCGGGCTCAACGCCCCGACCGACGAAGTGGGTATCTTCAGCCGCTTCCGCTGGTAAGCGTTCAATGCGAGTAGCGGCCGGCCGGCACCCTTTGAGGCTCTGCCATCCAATACCGGCCGCTATTTGATTTCTTAGGGAATGTCAAAGACCGCGAAGGAAGGACATGGGATGAGAAAGTCAGTCAAAGCTTTGCTTGCGGCTGCTATTGGCGCAGCCTCCATTGCTGCGATTTCCACTGGCGCATCGGCTTCTGATTTGAATGGCGCCGGCAGTAGCGCGATTTATCCGGTACTTAATATTTGGGCGCAGAAGTATGAGAAAGAGACCGGCATTAAGGTCAACTATCAGCCTATCGGCTCCGGCGGTGGCATTAAGGCCATCGAATCCAAGACCGTTGACTTCGGTGCATCAGATAAGCCGCTGGTTCATGCCGATATCACCGCCAACAACTTGTTTCAGTTTCCGCAAGTTATTATCTCCATCGTTCCGGTGATCAATGTTCCGGGCATCAAGGCCGGCGAATTGGTCTTGGACGGCAAGACAGTCGCAGACATCTTTCTTGGCAAGATTGCCAAGTGGAATGATCCCGAGATCCAGGCGCTCAACCCGAAGGTGAAGCTCCCCAATCTCGGCATCATCGTTGTTCACCGCTCCGATGGATCGGGCACAACGTTCAATTGGGTGAACTATCTCGGCAAGGTCAGCCCGGAGTGGGAAAGCTCGGTGAACAAGGGCGGTCCCGGCGAAACTGCGGTCACTTGGCCGGCTGATGCCAAAGGTCGCGGCAATGCCGGTAAGGGCAATGCGGGCGTGGCTGGCGCCGTCGCTCAAGTCGTCGGTTCGATCGGCTATGTCGAATTCGCCTATGCCAAGCAGAACAACATGACCTACACCGACATGATCAATTCTGCCGGCAAGCGCGTTGCGCCGGTGATGTCGGCGTTCCAGTCCGCGGGAGCTAATGCCGACTTCAGCAAGGTTCAGGACTATTACCTGGTTCTGACCGATCAGCCTGGTGACGCGAGCTGGCCGGTCACCGGAACAACTTGGGTGATAATGCGTACGGACTATGACGCTGCACGGAACCAGAATGTCGTGAAGTTCTTCGACTGGTGCTTGCGACATGGTCAGGCCCAAGCCGAATCGCTCGACTATGTTCCGCTGCCTGACAATGTTGTCAGCCAGATCGAAGCTTCCTGGAAGACTACGCTCAAGGTCTCGCCGTAACCGGTCCTGACGGCCGAGTTCACTTGCAAATTTGGTCCGGCAGGTCAGTATTTCGACCTGCCGGACCATGCCACGCAGTAGACCGCTTTCCAGCACCCGACTTTTGGGATTGAACTTGGCCTTACGGTCATCGAACTACTCGAGTTATCATTGAGGACCGAGCACGATGGCCTCCGTTATGGCAAATGATGCGGAAATGACGACCGACGCGACCGGATCCTTTAAAGTGGGCGTCGCGAAGCGGCTTGAGCGGTCGGATCGCACATTCAGATTTCTGACATGGCTCGCCGCCCTCTTCATAGTACTGGCATTTATCGGGATGTTCGTTGCTCTTCTGGAGGGCTCTCTCCCGGCATTGCGGACCTTCGGCTTCGGGTTCTTGACCAAGGATGTCTGGGATCCAGTTGGCGGCCATTTCGCTATCTGGCCAATGATCTATGGAACGCTTGTGACATCGGCGCTTGCTATGGCGATAGCAACGCCTATCGGCATAGGGATAGCGATATTTCTGACCGCGATTTGCCCGAGACCGCTGCGGCGGCCGATCGGAATTACGGTTGAGCTCCTCGCAGGTATACCGAGCATTATCTTCGGAATCTGGGGACTTTTCGTCTTTGCGCCGTTCTTTCAACTCAATATCCAGCCCATCTTAATCGACGTGCTGGGTGGCTTGCCATTCGTCGGCGCCCTGTTCCAGGGCCCGCCCTTCGGCATCGGTATTTTCACGGGATCCGTCATCCTCGCGATCATGATATTGCCGCTCATCTCGTCACTCTGCCGCGATGTGTTCGACATTGTGCCGCCGGTTCTCAAGGAAGCCGCTTATGGGCTCGGATGTACGACATCAGAGGTGAACATGCGTATCGTGCTGCCCTACGCCCGCCAGGGTGTTGTCGGCGCGGCCATGTTGGCACTTGGGCGTGCACTTGGTGAGACCATGGCCGTGACGTTCGTTGTCGGCAACATACACAATGTCAGCCTATCGCTCTTTGCACCCGGCACAACCATTTCAGCGACGATCGCAAATGAGTTCACTGAGGCTGTCGAAAAAATCTATTCGTCATCGCTGCTGGCGGCTGGTCTCTTTCTGATGTTTATAACGTTTGTCGTCCTTGCGCTCGCTCAGCTCATGCTTGGAGGCGCCGCTCGCCGGGCCGGAGCTGGAAACTAATGAAGTCCTCCTCGCTCTACGCCATTCGCCGGCTGCGTAATCAGCTCTTTGTCATTGCCTGCGTCGGCGCCGCATTGTTCGGCTTAGCCTGGCTGACCGCAATCCTGTGGGAGCTGGTGAGCCAGGGATTCAGCCACATTAACGTCGATTTTTTCACCTTGTCGTCGCCGCCGCCGATGCAGAAGGGGGGCATGGCAAATGCCATAGTCGGCAGCCTTATCTTGGTAACCTTGGCCACGATCATCGGCACACCTATTGGCATTCTGGCCGGCACCTATCTGGCAGAATATGGTCGATACGGAAAATTCGCTGCTGCCGTCAGGATCTTGAACGACATTCTTCTGAGTGCGCCATCGATCGTGATCGGCCTGTTCGTCTACCAAGTCCTCGTCGTTCCAATGGGTGGATTTTCAGCGACGGCTGGTGCGGTCGCTCTCGCTCTCATCGTGCTTCCAGTCGTTGTTCGAACCAGCGAGAACATGCTCATTCTCATTCCCGATTCCCAGCGCGAGGCCGCCTCGGCGCTTGGCGCACCCTTCTCGCACGTTATCAATCAAGTGCTCTGGAAGGCAGCGAGGACTGGAATGGTCACCGGCGTGTTGTTGGCTGTCGCCCGCATCAGCGGCGAAACCGCACCGCTCCTGTTCACCGCGCTCAGCAACCAGTTCTTCAGCACATCGCTGGAAAAGCCGATGGCTAGCTTGCCAACAATGATCTTTCAGTTCGCCCTGAGCCCCTATAAGTCATGGCACGAGCTTGCATGGGCCGGTGCGCTTCTCGTTACAATGTCCGTTCTGTTCTTGAGCATTCTTGCTCGAGTGTTGGCGTCGGGGGAAAGACGGTGACCGAGATTAACGGCACGATCGAGGGCGATGTAAAAATCGCCATCAACAATCTGTCCTTCTACTACGGCAAGACCAAGGCCCTCACCGATATCTCGATGCCGCTTATCGGCAAGCAGGTGACCGCCTTCATGGGCCCTTCGGGCTGCGGCAAGTCAACTCTCCTGCGCATCCTCAACCGGATTTATGCGCTCTATCCGGATCAGCACGCGCAAGGTGAGGTCCTGCTCGACGGCGTCAACATCCTGGCGCCCGGGCAAGACTTGAACTTGCTGCGTGCAAGCATCGGCATGGTGTTTCAAAGGCCGACGCCGTTTCCAATGTCCATCTACGACAACGTCGCTTTCGGCGTAAAGCTCTATGAAAGGCTGAATTGGTCGGAGATGAACGACCGTGTCGAGGAGGCGCTTCGGCGCGCCGCACTTTGGGACGAGGTCAAGGACAAGCTCTCATTGAGCGGCCTCGGTCTTTCCGGTGGCCAGCAACAACGATTGTGTATTGCGCGCACTGTTGCGGTTCGTCCAGAGGTGATCCTCCTGGATGAGCCAGCTTCAGCCCTTGACCCGATCTCGACCGCGAAGATCGAGGAGACGATCGACGAGTTAAGGGCCGACTACACAATTGCGATCGTCACGCACAACCTGCAGCAGGCGGCACGTATCTCTCAGTACACGGCCTTCATGTATCTGGGTGAGCTCGTCGAATTCGGCGAGACCAACGAGGTCTTCACCAATCCCATCGATCCCAAGACCCAGAATTACATCACCGGCCGTTTCGGCTGAGCCTCTTTTGAGGCCCCTCAGCGGACGGCATCAACGAAGTCGCACCTGCCCAGCGGTTGCTCCACCGAGCTGCATCCGGCGCGCCTTAACCGCGCGGCGAGCATTTACGGCTGCGTACGCTCAGCGGGAATTCGTCTGACCGGCGGCTGAACCCGCGCTCACTCAACTCGCTCCATAGGCTCGGCAAATTCGTGAGGCCGCAAAACAGCTCTGCCGAACGGCCCGAACGAGCGCAATCCACCGGCAGACTTGCGATATGAGAATGAATACTGCCCTTGTCACGGGGTGTGCCCTGACTTGCGGGACAACACCTCAGTGCTGATGGCGTAATCGAAGCCGCCAATGACATCCGCAAAAGCAAGCGGCGGGCCCGAGGGCCCGCCGCAAACTGCCTGATACTCTGAGTTAGCTCAATACTTCGCCTTGATACCGACATAGAAGCGGCGTCCAAGGGGGTCATATTGCGACGTAGTGATACCGTTCGAGTTGGTCGTTGCCGTAGCACCGACCCACTCCGGAGGTGCGTCGAGCAGATTGTCAACACCAGCCCTGACCTCATAGGTGTCGTTGATCGACCAGCGCGCGAACAGATCGAAATTGTCGTGCGCAGCCGGACCCGTCACAGTTGGCAAGTCGTAGATACCCGCCTCAGGCAGATGCTGCCAACGGATACCAGCCGACCAAGGACCGACTGCATAAGTCAACGTCGTCAAAGTTCTGTAGTGATACGAATTGTTGGTCAGCGTTCCCGTGTAGTTCAGATACTGCGCACCTGGGAACGGCGCCACGGCATAAAGCTGCAGGAAGTTGGCAACAACATTGAGGTTGACCGAGCCCGGGATCTCCCCAAGCCCCATGTCAGCCAAGTCGGCACCCCAATCCAATTGGACGTCGATGCCGCGCGTGTTGATGCCGCCCGTATTGATGTACTGCGCCTTGTAGGTACGCGGCGCACCATAGGGATCAAGTGTTGGTGCTGTTGGATTATATTCGCGATTGATCAGGGCACAGAACGGATTGTGATCCGCCATCTCTTGTCCCGTGTAGGTGCCGAACGCAGTTCCAACGTAGCTGTTGTATCTGGCATCCAAGCATTCCTGATAAACGGCATTCATCCCAGGAACAGCAATCGCACCGCTGATCTGAATCTGATACCAGTCGATCGAGATGGTCAGCCGATCAAGCAGCGGATTATGGATCGGCGAACGGATGACCGCGCCCCAGGTCCAGGTCTTTGCGAGCTCGGAGTTAAGGTTTGGATTGCCCTGCGTCACCGCGATCGAGTACGGGAAGTAGAATTGTGCCCCGAAGACGTTCCAACGGTAGGTGTTGGCGTTAACGCTGCCAGGCACCATGTACTGGCTGACGTCCGCAACACCACCCGGATATAAGGTTGTGTTGACATCTCTTTGCATCAGATACTGACACAGCGCCTGAACGTTCAACTGGTGCGCATTGGTCGAAATATTGCCCCAGGCCGGTGTTCCACCCGGAACGTTGCCTGCGTAGAGCGGATCACCCCAGGTCGCGCACGGGTCAGGTGTCGGGCCCGAGGCATCAAGACCTGTAAGCGAGCTGCCGCCAATGGGCGTGAACAGCTCGGCCACGTTAGGTGCACGGTTGGCATGCTGGAAGCCGCCACGAAGCGTCAACCAATCGAAGACCTTCCAATCCCCCAGAAGCTTGTAGGTCTCGGTGCCACCGGAGGTGTTGTAGTCGGAATAGCGCCAACCAGGATCGAACTCGAACGACTTGACGAATGGCAGATCCTTGAGAATCGGGATCGACAACTCGCCATAAACTTCCTGCACGTCGGTCGAACCATGCACTGCCACCGGCAGGGCGATGTTCTGCACAACGTTGGGATAGGCCTGGTTCGCGTTGAAGCTTAAATCCGGGTTGAACGAGAAGTCGTCCGAGCGGTAGTCGGCGCCGAGAGCAAAGCGAACTTGTCCCGCATCCGTGAACGGCATGTCGAACAAACCGCCTTGAATGTCGGCTTCGACAACTTGCTGTGTAACCTGTGTTATCGTGTTCGTGTTCAGCATGGCCCAGTCTGCGCAGTCCTGGGACACCGTGTTCGACGAATTGACCGAGCCATCGGAATTAAAGATCGGCAAGCCGCTCGTGCAATGGCCCGTAACCGCAAACGGATAGGTGGTGGGCGTCGCGTTCAGGCCGTAGTTAGGCGCAGTGAAGAGCGCCTGCACCTTGGGCAAAGACGGCCACGGCTGCTGCACCAGAATGTCCGAATTGCCATATTGTCCGTAGACTTCCCACGTCCAATCCGTGGTCGGGACCTTGCCGTCAAACCCGGCAGTGATCTGAAAAACATCGGACGTCGTATTCGTTGTCCAAGGCGGCAGATAGGTCGCGGTTCCGTTGTAAGTCCAAGACGTCGCGCTAGCCGCATTCAGTAAGGCAGCCAGCTGTGGCGGGACGGCATGAACGGAGTTTGCTGGATCGAAGCCAACAGCTGTCGGATCGTCAGTGGCCGGATTGTATGGGACTGTTATGCCCCACGTGCTGAACAAGCCGGAGTAGCCACCAAGCGCGGATACGTAACTGTGGGTGTACATCCCCTGCGCGAACGCAGTGAGACTATCGTTGATGTCATAGTGGCCCGACGCAAACAAGCCATAGCGCGTCAACGGAATATTCAGCGTGGCAGTCTTCTGGGAATTCCATTCAAGCGTGTTGGTGGGCGTATAGACCTTGTAGCCGGAGGTGCCGCCGAGCGGTCCGGTGTAAGGGTGCGTCGGATCATTCGGCGCGGTGGACTGAAACAAGGTGCCGTCTGGGTTTACGTACCAGGTTTGTCCGCCGATAAGAGCTGCAGCGTTCGGGGGGGTACCGCCGCCAAAGGCAGCGGTCTTGGGGTCGGCCCAGCCGTCGCAAATCCAGCTGCGGTCGCTGGACTTGACGCCGCCGCGTTGGCTGAAGCTTACGCCCAGCATGGCGTTGCCTTTGTCATCAGCGAAATTGCCGCCGAGGAGCGCGCTGACCTGGCTCTCCATGTCGTCGCCTTGCTGCGTTATGCCGTATTGGCCGTCGAGCTGTAGGCCCTGGAAATCCTTCTTCAGCTTGAAGTTGACGACACCAGCAATTGCGTCGGCGCCATAAACGGCCGCCGCGCCGCCGGTGATAGTCTCAACGCTGTCAATTGCAGCAGACGGAATCGTGTTGAGGTCGACAACCAGCTGCGCATCAACCGGCTGACCACGGCGTCCGTCGATCAGCACAAGGCTGCGGTTCACACCCAGGCCGCGCAAGTTGACGGTTGCAGCGCCCGGAGCCACGGTCGCCGACGGAAATGGCGTCTGCGCATCGCTGAGCATGTTTTGTGAGCCACCGCCATTAAATTGCGGCAGCTGATTGAGGCTCGCCTCGATGCCAACATTGGCGCGATTCTCGAAAGTTTGCGAGTTGATGGTGACGATCGGAACTCTGTGAATTGAAATCGCGACGCACAATGCGCGAACCCGTCACCACGATCTCCGGTGCCTTGGATTCCTGCTGTCCCGACTGATCCTGAGCGGCCGCGCTGCCCGCAACGAGGCTGGCGAGCGCAAACCCTAGAACAGCGGCACTCGACGTCATGAGCACGCGCGACTTTACTCTTGTGGTCACTGACATTCACTCCTCCCCGAAACACACGCTCTCTGCCGCCTGCGCACCAGCGTCGCATGTGCGTTGAATTTGGCTGACGATTGCCCGCGTCGCCCTTCGGCGTCAAGGACTATGGTAGGTAAAATGAACCTTTGGAGCCGATTGGATTGCCTCATTACGTTCATCTTGTTACGTCAAAGACACACGACCGACAAAGTGTCCCGCATTTTCGCACTGCACCAACAGGGCAGCGTGAGATCCTGCGGACAACGCAACGAACGATGCAAATCAGCTGCGACGCAAACTCAATATCAATTCGGTCATTTACTCGACGTGAGAGTTAATTCTGTCTTAAGAGGATGCTCCTCCGTACAAAGAAAAAACGATTGAGCGAAAGGTCTATGAAACATAGACGGCTTGCGGCGGCCGTGCTCGCTGTAGTGGCGACAGCCAGTTGCACACACACGGCCCAAGAGAGCAGGCCTCAGGCAGCCGCGACTTCATTGTTTGCCTGTGATCGCGCATGCCTGGACGGCGTTGCAGAGACCTATGTTGCTGCTCTTGTCGCTCATGACCCGAGCAAGGCCCACTTGCTGCGGATATCAAGACGGTTGAGAACATCAAGCCGATCGAGCCAGGTGAGGGACTTTGGAAGACTGCGTCTGCCCCGCCTACAACTTTCGAGATCTATGTGCCCGATCCTGTCTCCCAGGAGGTCGTGCTCATGGGCGTGATGCAAAATGACGGCAAGCCTGCTCAGGTCGGCATCCGCTTGAAGCTCAACCAGGACCATAAGATCATCCGGGCAGAGCACATAATCGCTCCGGTGACCGATCGCGGCGCGGCCAATCTCGCGGCGCCCCGCGCAGGCCTCCTTGCGACAGTTCCTGCCTCCGAGCGCGAGCCGCGCGACCAGCTCATCAAGGAGGCCGCCGCCTACTATAACGCGCTCGACGACAATGACGGCTCATTTGCACCATTCGCCGCTGATTGCGAACGCCATGAAAACGGCATGGTGACGGTGGCACCTAAATTGGCCAATCCGCTAAAGCCGGATCTGAAGAAACCCGACTTCCTGCACATGGGATGCAAGGGTCAGCTGGATACCAAGCTCTTCACTTACATCACGACAATCGGCGACCGCCGTGTCGAAGTGGCTGATCCGGTGACGGGTCTCGTCGCCGACTTCTCGCACTTCCATCATGAGATGAAGCAGAAGGTATTCCCAATTGTGGGCGTGCCTGGCGTCAAGACGCGAACGATGGATTACAAGCCGTTCGACCTTCCGGCCCTGCACATCTTCAAGGTGCGGGATCATCAAATTCACGAGATCGAGGCGATGGGCTTCATGGCGCCCTATAACTCGCCAACGGGATGGGAATAAGAAGCCGCTCAGCGCGAGACAACAAACCCGAGCGGGCCACTAGGGCCCGCTTATTCGTATCGGTTGTGCGCTTAGCGCCGCCCTAGTGAATGGGCACCGTAATCGTTGCTCTAAAGGCTCGTGGATCGGTACGATAAAAGAGCTCCGAGCGCAGGACGATCCAATACTTGTCGTCGGCGATGTTGCTCACATAGAGACGAGCGACAATGTCGCGGTGCGCGATCACAGTGCGATAGGTCGCGCCTATATCGACAAGCGCGTAGGCAGGCGCTGTGAGATCGCCCGAAGCGTGCACCGGCCGGCGCCCTTGGTAGCTGACTTGACTATCGATCGATAGACCGCTCACCCACGGAATCTCATAACCAAAGCTTGCGACGCCGAGCACGCGTGCGACTGAAACAGGGCGGTCGGATTGCGCGCCGCTCGCCACCAGCGGGCTCGATATTTTTGGGTCGAGCGCAACGGCGCCCAGAACGACCGTGAGGCCTTTTGCGACCTCACCGGCGAGGGACAGCTCGATACCGCGATGACGTTCCTGATTCAGAAGCCGGTAGACACCTTGGGCATCAAGCCCCGGCGTTGGCTTCTGGATCTGAAAAAGCGAGCCGATCAACGATAGATGCGGCTTGAGCCGCCAGCGCGCGCCGAACTCGTATTGCGTGGCCAGCGCGGCCGGCAGAGCCTCGTTACGGTTCGTGGCATTGGCCGGCGCCAAGCCGGTTTCTTCCAAGCCGCGCGTCGTGGTTGCGAAGATCGTCAGGCGTGGAAAGGGCTGGTAGATCGCGGCTGCATCGTAGAGCACGTGATTTTCAGTATCCACGGTCTCGCTGACGCCGGGCACGACGAAGGTCCGCTCATAGCGTGTGTCTTGAAGGCCGAGGCGAATGTCGAAGGCGCGCGTCACCGCAATCTCGTCTCCGATACCGATCGTATATTGGCGGACATGATCGGAATCGGCCGGTGCCGAACCGATTTGCGGCAATGGTGTTGGCGGTGTGCGAAACCGCTCGTCGACCGAGCCGAGATCGATCGGAACGCCGGGCCGCACATCGTTCTCGCTATCGCGCAGACGTAATGATGCGTAAAGGCGCTGGCGTTGTGATTTGTGCGCGAGCTTGACCTCCGCAGAGGTCGCATAATTGTCGCCGGCTCGCGAGCGTATGCCAATGGCCTCGCCAATTCCCTGGCTATTGAGGTTGAGGATTGTGAAATCGGAATGCAGAGATTCACCATCCGAATAGAAAATCGAAGCTTGAAGGTCCCATGGACCTCGCCGCGATTTGGCGATTGCTCCACCGGTGTAACTAACAAAGTGCGATTGGCCCCATGAGGCACCGTATTTGCGTGGGAAATACGGCACGGGCGGCAACGCCGCGTCGGGCGTTATAAAGGCATAGTCGCCGGCAACCTGAAGAATATGCACGCCCATATATCCGGTGAGACTCGTATTCGCGCTTGGCTTCCACCGGGTAACCAAGCCGAAGTCGTATTGCTGCGCCGGATTGTCGTCGCCGAAATTGAGCTCCGGCTGGGCTTCGAGCCCCGCAACGATGCCAAGCGTTCCATCGTTTGAGGCAAGCTCGCCCGAGAGGTTCACATAAGGCGCCTCGTATTCGAGCACGCCGGTCTCGATGGTCGCCTGCGAGCGGCCCGTGGGCTCACGCAGGTGATAATCGACAATGCCCGAAGGTGCCGGGAAGTCCGTGCTCAAGGCATTGATGCCAACGCAAGTCGTTACGCCTCCGATCGTTGGATCCGTCGGCGACGCAACGCGCACATAGTAGGCTCCATTGATACGGAAATTGCCGGCGTCCTGCAGGCTAAAACCGCGCACCTGAATTCGCTGTAGAGCCCGATGTGTTCAACACCAATGCGCTCTCCGAACGCATCATCCGCCTTCGTTACAACGGCCTCATTGGCTTGGCCGAAGGCCGAGATCGGAAGCGCGGCCCACAAGTATGCGACGGCGATCGCATCACGATATTTCAAGCTACCTCCCCTGTGCGCCGTAGTGGCCGCCACGAAAAATAAGACGCCCGGCAGGTGCGCGGGATGCGGGCACGAGCAACCGGCTTAGTGGTTGTGCCGCTGGAAATCCAAGCGCACGAGACCTATTGAACACGCTTGCAGCGAACTGCGTGCCACTTATCCATTTGGCACCAATGCCCGCCCATCGCCGCACTCCTGATCACTATTTCCGCGCCCGTCTTTGGCGCCTCAGGAACCGGTCCAATAGTCTGTTCCCAAATCATGCCATCGGTAGTCGTAAATCTAAGCTTTCGATTCCCGCTCAGCCCAGTGCTTGCGATCTTGACTGTAATCTCCTTGAGATCTTTGGCTGTGCTGTGCGGGAGGCCATAGCTCGCTCTCAGCTCACCCGCCACAGGCGCGCTGCTTGCCGGCGATGGTGCGGCCGCCTGCTGTTGCGGGAGCGCGGGACTCGAACTGCTTTGGACCGGCGCACCGCCCGGCGTCGGCGCTGCAGTATTATAAGGTGCAGGGTTGCTTGCAGCAGATGGCGAAGCCACGGGCTGCGCCGCATTGGCCCGAGTCTCTGTTGGCCGATCGACACGCTGGCATCTGACGGCTGTCCATTTGTTGATTTGACACCAATGGCCGCCCACAGAGCCGTTCCTGATGACAATCACCGTGCCTGGCGCCGGCGCCTCCGGCACCACGCCGACCGTTTGCTCCCAGACCATGCCCTCTGTTGTGGTGATTCTGAGCTTACGATTTCCAGAAAGCCCGGTTTGCGCAACCTTGACCGTAATGCTGTTGGGGGGCTTTGCGCCGCCGCGCTCGCTAGCAGGCAGGCCATAATCCTTATACGGATTATTTTGCGCGGCCGGATTGATCTGCTGCACGGGCGCGGGGGGCCGGACTGGAGGCGCCGCTGCCTCTGGCGACTCAGCGACCCCGCTGACGGGTGCTTGCGGCTTCGGCTTGCCGGCGCTTGCTGGTGCCGGGGCGGCTCCAGGCAGTTGGTCGTAGCAAAGCAGCCGCGCATGCTCGTCTTGAATCAGGCGGCAATCGCTGATCGTCGCCCCTGTACCACCGGCCGGCTGTTGGGCGGACGCAATTCCGCCCGTCCCGAGCACAAATATAAGACACTGCAGAGCAGCAAGCGTCTTCCAGCTGCGATTGCGACTTCCCATTGGGTACAACCCACCCTGACTCGGATCCATGGCCAGACCCTGTCGGTTCCTCCTGAGCCGGTCAATATGGGTTACGCTTCCGGCGGAAGGCTCTTGCTGCAAGCGCGAAGGCGCGGCACAGAGCTGGTTTGGGGCTTATCTGTGGACGAATGGGCCCCGCGGAGACAAATTCACGCCCACTACGTCGTGACTTATCAACGAGCAGCGCGACCCCTGCGAGCGCATCCGTTGTCCACAGGCGATCAGCCGCTAGCGAATCGTCAGGGTGCTGACGTTGTCTTGATGGTCACCGAGCCAATCGTGCAGTCGCATTTCGGAGCCAAGCGCGGAGCGTCGTAAACCAGCGGGCCGATTCCGCGCTCGCCGATATAGGCGCTTCCGCGCGCGGGCCGATAAGGCGACGCCACGGTCTGCGCGACTTCCTTGCCGTCGACCAGAATTTGAATCTTTGCGCCGCGGCGCGGCCCTAATGGCAGAGCGCTGGGCGGTCCGGATTCGGGCTTCGGCGCGGGGCCGGGCGTAACCTTCAATACGATCTCGTGGTCGCCCGGCGTCAGCGCTTTCGATGCTTGCAGCCTCAGCACCGGCTGGTGGCCGGATGGATTGTTGATGTAGGTCGGCTTGCCTTCATCGAGAACGAGCGCCGCGCCGCCGAGAAGATCGCCCTGAACAACAATCGGCCCGTCTGCCTTGCCGCTGTCCACATGCACCTTCGCGATCATCTCGCGCCCTGGGAACAGACTGGGGAAGGATACTCCGGTGTAGCGCGTGTCGCCCGGATAATAGGTGTAGCTCTCTCTGTTACCCAACAGGCTCGGCCGGTATTGCGGCCCCATCATGCCACCCAAATTCGCATGCAGCGGATAGACGTGATACTTCTTCGCCGCCTTATCGAAGTCCTTCTCCAGGTCGGCGAGCATCTTGGGATGTTCGGCCGACACATCCTTTGACTGCGAATAATCCGTGTTCAGATCATAAAGCGCCCATTTGAAGGTGTTGGGGTCGATCGTAGAGCTTGATGTCCAGGGCGGAATGCCTGGGATCGTCGAAGCCATCCAGCCATCCTTGTAGTAGGCGCGATTGCCGAGCATCTCGAAATACTGCTCGCGATGACGCGTCGGCGCGTCTGGATGGTCGAAGGTGTAGACCATGCTCGTGCCGTCGATCGGCTGCTGCTTGACGCCGTCCACTTCCTTCGGCGGTGTGATGTGCGCGGCCTCGTAAATGGTCGGCGCAATGTCGATCACATGGCTGAACTGCGAGCGAATCTGGCCAACTTGCTTGATGCCGTCGGCCCAGCTGATCACCATGCCGTCGCGCAATCCGCCAAGATGCGAAGCGACGCGCTTGCCCCATTGGAACGGTGCATTGGTCGCCCACGCCCAACCGGCAGGATAGGCGGCGAATGAATTGGGGCCGCCATGCTCGCCGATATATTTGATGATTTGCGCGTCGGTCTCCGGACCGCCGAGCTCGTTGTTCGAGCCGTGCATATCCTCCATGCTCGCGCCGTTGTCGCCCTGGATGTAGATGATCATCGTGTTGTCGAGCTCACCCGACTGTTTGAGATCAGCGATGACGCGTCCCATCTCATGATCGAAAAAGGCGAGCTGGGCCGCGGCCACTTCCATCGTGCGCGCATAAGCGTGCTGCAGCTCCGGCGAGAGACTGTCCCAGGCCGGCAGTCCCTTCGGTCGCGGCGTCAACACGGCGTTCGCCGGGATGACGCCCAGCTTCTTCTGCCGCGCGAAGCTCGCCTCGCGCATCTTGTCCCAGCCTTCGTCGAACTTGCCCTTGAACTTGTCGATCCAGGATTGCAGCGCCATGTGCGGCGTATGCGTCGATCCGGAGGCGAAATAGGCGAAGAACGGATGATCCGGGTGCAGATTGTGCTGAATCTGCAGCCAATGAATGAGATGGTCCGTCAGATCCTTGTCGAGAATATAGTCCTTCTCATCCGGCGGCCGGACATAGTTGCGATTCTCGACGAGGTCCGGATGGAATTGATCCGCAAACGGAGCGTTGAAGCCGTAGAAATAATCGAAGCCCCAGGCATTGGGCCAATTGTCGAAGGGCCCGACGACGCTGTTCTGCCATGTTGGCGTATTGTGGTTCTTGCCATACATCGAAGTGTCGTAGCCGTTGAGCTTCAACACCTTGGCGATCGTCGCCGCGCTCTTGGGGAAGCCCGAAGTGTAGCCTGGCTCGTCCATTGAGACATCGGCGATGCCGCCATTACCCACGGCGTGATGATTGCGCCCCGTCAGAAGCGCCGCGCGCGTCGGCGAGCACATGGCCGTGGTGTGAAACTCATTGTAGCGCAGGCCCTCTTTGGCCAGCTGATCGAAGGTCGGCGTCGGCACCGGCCCGCCGAATGTCGAGGAGGCGGCAAAACCAACATCGTCCGTCATGATCAGGAGCACGTTGGGCGCACCGGCCGGCGCCTCAGGCTCTTGCGGGTAATATTTCCAATGTGGCTCGGAAGGTGCGGGTGCATTTTGCGCAAGCGTGGGCGCCGCAGAACAAGTAAGAGCCCCTATGAGAGCCAAAGCCGACGCGGATCTTTTGAGCTTGGCAAGTATCGAGGCGGATCTCATTTTTTGTTCCTGCTCCCTATCCCGGCGGGGCACGATTGAGCGGCCCCGGGCAGGCAAGCAACATATCGACTCCCTCTGGGTGGGGATAAGGAAGTCCTTTTGGGTATCCTGCGCCGCGCACCAGCGTAAGCTCTCCCGCGGGGGCCAGCCAATCCGATTTGAAGATCAAGCTGGTGAAGAGGTTTCCCGCGCCGCCGTAAACCAAGCCCCAGTTTGGCGCGCCGAGCGCCTTCAGCGAGTTGCCGCTTGCGGCTTTCAAGAAGAGGCGGTGCTGCTCTTCAGCATATCAAGGTGACGGCCGAGCTGTTTATGTCCCTCACCCTTGATGAAGACGAGCGTGCGTTAACTAACCCAAATGCGCCAATGCGCCCTCAAAGGAGACGCATTCGCAAGTTTTCACGGCGCAGTAACCCTCAGATATTAGGATTTTACCGAAGCATACCGGACCCAGGCATTGTGCGGGGGCTTATGACAACTGGATCGCAGGACCAGGCAAAGCCGCCAAACGCACGCAAGCACGTACTCATCGTCGATGATGATGAGCTTGTGCGTACAATGACTCGCGAGGTGTTCGAGCGCGTCGGGTTGCATGTTGCGGACGCCGTGGACGGCGCCGACGCTATTGTCCAAATGGCCGAGACTCGTGCAGATCTGGTTGTCTTAGACGTTCTCATGCCCGAGAAGGAAGGGATCGAGACACTTATTCAGCTCAAGAAAGAGTATCCCGAGACCAAAATCATCATGATCAGCAGCGGCGGCCGGAAGCAGATTGACGACTTCCTGGCCATCGCGCACCGCTTAGGCGCCGATGCCGTTCTCAAAAAACCGATCAAGCCGAGCGTATTGCTAAGTCACGCAACCGAGCTGCTTTGGGGGCAGTCAGCTTTGCCTGTTCAACCCGTCTGGAAAAAAGCAAAGTAGCTCAAGATGTCGCTGGCAGCCCCCCTCGCCGACCGCGTCCGAACCCTTCTCGAGGAAGTCATCGGGGATGGCGCGCGCCGCCTGCAGCACGAACACCAACTCTTGATCCAGCGTGGTGATAGCCTCGATCGTCTCGACATTGCCGAGCAGAGCCGGCAATTGTGCCAAAGACTGCGCCGCCAGCGCGTAAACGCCAACCACCGTTTCTACAGCAAGGCCGATTGTGCGGCTGCCGACGCGCACGGTAACGAACCGCCCGTGCGTTTTTGCGGGATTGCCGAATAGCGCCCCGGTATCGAGGACCGCCAAAGGTGTGCCGCGAACAACGGAAAGTCCAAGCACAAAGCGCGGCGCATCGGCAAGCGCCTCAATGGGAAGTGCGCGCAGGGTTTCCACCACGCTAGCAATCGGCAATACGAAACGATGCGAGCCTGTTCGGCACAAAAGCCAGAGCTGAGCGCGCGCCTCTTCCACGCCGCTGATCGATTGCGGATCCGGCATATTCCGGATCAGCCGCGGTGTGCTTGCACTTGTCATTCGACGAGCTCTCGCACCGGTTAGGTTGCCGGAAATCGGGTACTTCACCCCCCGAATCCGTCCCACAAAGAGTTCGTAAAAGAGAGGGCTTAATTTTGAGAGACCGCGCGCATTGGTATCGCTACGGAGAGCTCTGCCAGCTGGCCGATTTAGCCGTTGGCGTAGTTGAGGAACCCGCAAGGGCATTGATTTGCAATGTTTTGTTAACGATTCTGAAAACGACTGCCCGGCGGTTACTGCGGCTGGTCGATATCGCCCAGTCTCGTCGCTTCTTCGGCCACGCCTGGCCCTGGCCCTGCTTGCCTTGACCTGGATGAAGCCCTACTCCAGCAGACACAAGCATCCTCAAGGCAGCGCGAATGCAAAAAACACAATCCCGCGTCCCTAATCCAGCCAAGGCCCTCTCCCGCAAGACACCGCTTCCCTGGCAAACGCCCAAACCAGCAGAAGAGGATGCAGGCGCGCCCGAGCGTATCGCAGCGATCCTCAAGAGCCCCAACTATCTGAGGGCCGATGAGGATACGGCGTTCCTTGCGCGCGATGAGATGCGCGGTGTCCGCCTGCAAATGGAATATACCAAGGCCGAGCTGTTGCTCGAAGAGCATCAGGTGACGCACACAGTCGTCGTGTTCGGCAGCACACGCATTTGCGAGCCGGCAGCCGCGCGCAAGAATGTCGAGACTCTGAAAGCCGCGCTCGAAAAACAATCGGACGATAAGGAATTGGCCCGGGAGCTAAGGATTGCGGAGCGCGTTCTGGCGAAGAGTCGTTTCTATGAAGTTGCCCGCGAATTCGGCCGCCTCGTGAGCGAAGAAAACCGCAAGGCCCATCACGATCACACTCTGGTCATGACCGGCGGGGGCCCGGGAATCATGGAAGCGGCAAACCGCGGCGCATTCGATGCCCGGGCAAAGACCGTGGGCCTCAATATCAGCCTGCCGCACGAGCAATACCCCAATCCTTACGTCTCGCCTGAGCTTTGCCTCAGCTTTCGCTATTTCGCGCTACGCAAGCTGCATTTTTTGATGCGCGCAAAAGCGCTCGTCGCATTTCCCGGCGGCTATGGCACGCTTGATGAGCTGTTCGAGGTGCTTGCCTTGATACAAACGCGCAAAATCAAGCCAATCCCGGTTGTTCTTGTCGGCGAAGAATATTGGCGCGGCGCCGTCGATTTTGACTTCCTCGTCGAGGAAGGCACGATCGACCCGGAGGACCGCGACTTGTTCTGGTTCGCCGAAACCGCCGAGGATATCTGGAGCGATATCCAGCATTGGCACAAGACATACGGCCCGTCGATACACGGCACCGCCGCATCACCTTTGCCAGATCTTTAGGAGCGTGTCCTGAGAATATCTTTCCATGGCGCTGACCGCGGTGTAACCGGCTCGTGCCACATGATCGAGTGCGCCGGAAAGCGCATTCTGATCGACTGCGGTCTTTATCAGGGTGGTCATGAGCTCGACGAAGAGAACGCGAGACCGTTTGGCTTTGACCCCACCACAATCGACTATGTCTTGCTCACGCACGCTCACTTGGATCACTGCGGACGCTTGCCGCTTCTTGCCAAGCGCGGCTTCACAGGCGAGATCATCACGACCGCCGCATCGCGTGAGCTTGCGCGGCTTGTTGTTCTCGATGCAGCGCATCTCCAGGAGGAGGAAGCAAGCTATCGAAACCGACGCGCGGAGCGGCATCGCGGGCACAAGGAAGAAGCCGCGCCGCTCTACACGGTGGAAGATGCACTTAATGCGCTGGATCAGTTCGGACGAACCGCCCGATATGATGAGCCAGTCGAGCTTTGTGACGGCATCAAATTCACCTTCTTCGATGCCGGGCACATTCTAGGATCCGCCAGCGTCCGTCTTGAGCTTTCGGAGGCCGGACGGTCGGTCAATGTCTTGTTCTCCGGCGATATCGGTAATAGCGGCCGCGCGCTGTTGCGCGATCCCAATCCACCTGGCGGCAACGATGTCGTCGTTATGGAGTGCACCTACGGCGACCGCCTTCACCGCGCCATGGACCTCTCGATCGAGGAGCTTTGGGATGCCATAACCAGCACGTTCAAGCGCGGCGGCAATGTGATTATTCCCACATTTGCACTCGAACGCGCGCAGGAGCTGCTCTTCGTGCTTCATCAGGGCCTGTCGCAAGGCAGGCTCGAACTCAATGCAAGTGTTTCTGGATTCGCCGATGGCAATCTCGGCGACGGAGATTTTCAGGCGTCACCCGGAATGCTTCGATCCGAAGACTCAAGCGTTATTCAGCGGCGGGCTCGACCCTTTCGATTTTCCGGGCCTGCATTTCGTACGCGAGACCGAGGATTCGAAGGCACTCAACCGAATTTCAGGCGGCGCGATCATTATGGCGGGCTCGGGCATGTGCACGGGCGGGCGCGTGCGCCATCATCTTCGCAACAATATCTCACGAGACACGGCAAGCATCGTGTTCGTTGGATTCGCAGCCCGGGGAACCATGGCGCGCAAGATTATTGACGGCGCCAAGCATATTAAGATCTTCGGGGAAGAGCTGCCGGTGCGTGCGCAGCTATACACAATCAACGGCTTTTCTGCCCATGCCGATCGCGATGAGCTACTCAATTGGCACAAGCAGACTGGCGCACGTCAGACATTTCTTGTTCACGGCGATGAGGATGTCATGAGCGCATTTGCATCGGCGTTGAGCGGCACTCAAGTCCACCGGCCCGCGTTGGGGGAGAGCTTTGAGCTATAACGGAAAGATTTGAAGTGCGGCAATACAGCTAAACACAAAATCTTGACCTAGGGGACCGTAAGGATTCGAGATGTCCCCTGCCGACTTAAGTAGACTCGTGTGCGCAAGGATTGAGGACGAAAGCAGCTTCCAATCCATCTTCCTCTGAACCAAGAGGCTGGACATGCTTCAAGGCGCCAAACGCTCCAAGGCTGATCTCTTGAAGGCGGATGCGGGCAGTGCGCCCGCTTCGCCTGAGAATACAGCGGCGGCTGACCTCAGCCATGGTCTTAGCAGCACCGAGGCCGCTCAGCGCCTCGCGCAATACGGCGCGAATGTCATCCAGGAAAAGCACGTCAGCACGTTCGTCAAGCTGCTGTCCTACCTCTGGGGGCCGATCCCATGGATGATCGAGATCGCCGCGGTGTTGTCGGCAGTGGTCCAGCACTGGGCGGATTTCGGTATCATTGTCGTGATGCTTTTGCTCAATGCGGCTGTCGGCTTCTGGCAGGAGTTCAAGGCGGATAGCGCGATTGCCGCGCTCAAGCAGCGCCTTGCGCTCATGGCGCGCGTGTTGCGCGACGGTAAGTGGCAGGATCTTCCCGCGCGCGATTTGGTGCCGGGCGATATCGTTAGCATTCGGCTTGGCAGCATCGTTCCGGCGGATCTCAAGCTCGCGCAAGGCGACTATCTGAGCGTTGATCAATCCGCACTCACCGGCGAGTCGCTGCCGGTCGACAAGAAGCCGGGTGATGTTGCCTATTCCGGCTCCGCGGTGAAGCTTGGCGAGATGACGGGCGTCGTTACGGCGACCGGCATGAGCACCTATTTCGGCAAAACCGCGCGCCTGGTCGAAGGCGCCGGCACGGTTTCGCATTTCCAGCGCGCCGTACTGCGCATCGGCAATTTTCTCATTCTATCGACGATCGGGCTTGTAGCCGTCATCCTGACGGTTGCGCTGTTTCGCGGTGATCCGTGGGTCGAGACGATCCTCTTCGCGCTTATCCTCACGGTTGCGGCAATCCCTGTTGCGCTGCCCGCGGTCTTGTCCGTCACAATGGCGGTCGGCGCCGAGCGGCTCGCCAAGCTCAAAGTGATCGTCTCTCGCCTTGTCTCGATCGAAGAGCTGGCGGGCATGGACACATTATGCTCCGACAAAACAGGCACACTCACCCAAAACAAGCTCACACTGGGCGAGGCCAAGACATTTGAGGCGCCGAATGCGGACGCGTTGCTTCTCGCTGCCGCTTTGGCTTCACGGGCCGATGGCGGCGACGCCATCGACCAAGCCGTCGTGGCCGGTCTCAAATCGAACGACGCTCTGGCCGCCTATCAGACGAAGTCGTTTAAGCCGTTCGATCCGGTGATCAAGCGCAGCGAGGCGCAGATTACGCATGGCGCCGAGACGTTCACGGTTGCCAAGGGCGCACCCCAAGTCATCCTCGATCTTGTCAAGCCCGACGCATCACTCGCCACTCAGATCCGCACAGCGGTTGATGATTTTGCGGCCAAGGGCTTCCGTACGCTCGGCGTCGCACGGCGCGATGACGACCAGCGCTGGCGCTATCTCGGCCTGCTTCCGCTGTTCGATCCGCCGCGAGAGGACGCTGCGGCAACGATCAAGCGCACCGAAGATATGGGCGTCGATGTCAAGATGGTGACGGGCGACAATCAGGCGATTGCGCGCCAGATCGCGGCTACGCTTGGGCTTGGGCAAAATATTCTGCCTGCCGATCAGGCCTTCAAGACCGGCACTGGTGCCGTCGACCCTTCTACAATCGAAGCAGCGGACGGCTATTCGCAGGTCTTCCCCGAGCACAAATTCACGATCGTCAAAGAGCTGCAATCCCGCAATCACATTGTCGGAATGACAGGAGACGGCGTCAACGATGCGCCCGCGCTCAAGCAAGCCGATGTCGGTATTGCGGTGAACGGCGCCACTGATGCTGCACGCGCAGCGGCCGATCTCGTGCTGACCGCGCCCGGTCTTTCGGTCATCACGACCGGCATTGAAGAAGCCCGGCGCATCTTCGAGCGCATGACGAGCTACTCGATCTATCGTATCAGCGAGACGGTTCGCGTGCTTTCCTTCATGACACTATCGATCCTGGTGTTCAATTTCTACCCCGTAACGGCGGTGATGATCGTCCTGCTGGCGCTCCTCAATGATGTGCCGATCATGATGATCGCCTACGACAATGCACCGATCGCGCCGCGTCCGGTACGCTGGGACATGCATGTCACGCTGCTTTTGTCACTGCTGCTCGGCATACTTGGCGTTGTGGCTTCCTTCGGATTGTTCTGGATTGCGCGCGACTATTGGCATTTGCCGCGCGAGGAAATCCAAACCCTGATCTTCCTGAAACTCTTGGTGGCGGGTCATCTCACGATCTATCTCACGCGCAACAAGGGCGCGATCTGGCAGAAGCCTTGGCCGAGCTGGAGGCTCTTTCTCACCACCGAGACGACGCAGCTCATCGGCACGCTCGCGGCGGTCTATGGCTGGTTCATCACGCCGATCGGCTGGGGCAAGGCCGGCATCGTGTGGGGCTATGCGCTCGCGTGGTTTCTGATCAACAGCGTCTTCAAGATCATGGCTTACCATGTGTTCACGCACCACATACGCCGCCAGGCCTCGCATCTCGAACGCGTCGAGCGCCCGCTTGTCACGCACGCTCCGCAATTGTGATAGGCTTGGCGTTGTCGCGACCCACTTCGCGAGGTGAAAGATGAAGCGCATTCTAGTGGCAACCGATGGATCGGATGGTGCCGGCCGAGCGGTCGACTACGCTGCGAGCCTAGCGAAGGACAACAAGGCAGAGCTTATCATCGCCTATGCCATAGGCGGATATGGCCTGCCGAGCCCTGTCGTCAGGCAATTCACCCAAGCGCAAAATGCGTGGCTCGATGAGCTCCTCTCCTCCGCGTCGGCCGACATACTGACCAAAGCGCGCGATCGCGCCAAAGCGCATGGTGCCAGTGCTATTCAGCTTAAATCGCGCGCGGGCGAAGTAACCAAGGCGCTGCTCGACATCGCGGAAGAGCATCAGGCTGATGTCATTGTCGTGGGCCGGCGTGGCGCTGGAACGCTTGAGCGTTTGCTGCTCGGTAGCGTGTCACAGAAACTGGCCGGTCTCTCGCCGCGCCCGGTTATCGTAATACCCTGATCCGAGCCTGCCGCCTCTCAGCGCGGGCAAACGCAAGAGCAGATCACGCGTGGTGAATCGCCGAACGGAGCTAGCTCTTCAGCTCCTGCCGCTCCGGCTCGTCGGGCTTGGGACGAAATCCGCCGGACGAGAGATGGCAATCAAACAACAGAACATGCCCGGCGCGGAAGGGATGGGTCACGTTGCGAACGCGGATCTTTTTGGGGCCGTTCCATCCGTGCGGCGCCGAGACACGCAGCTTGTCACGCTGGACCTCAATATGCAGCCAAGAGCCGTGGTATAGAATCTTGGTGTGCAGCGTACTGAGCTCTTCAGGCAGGCAGGGGCTGATTGAGAGAGTCCTATCGCTGATCTCAAGCGCAAGCTGGCCGCGCTGAATGAGATCAACCGTCCCCGCCATCGCACCCAGATGAACGCCCTCCGCCGTCGTTCCACCCTGAATATCGGCGACGTCACTCAACAGGGCCTCGTCAAACAGCGCGCCGGATTGAACGCGATCCTGACGCGCGACGACCCAGGAGTGCACGACGCGGCTAAGCGTCGAGCCATCCGATGTGCGCTTGAGATAGTACTCGATCGTCTTCTCGATGATCGCCGGCTCGAAGTCATAGCCCATCGTTCGGAACAGCTTCTTGAGCTCGTCCGATGAGAACAGATAGAAGAGCATCAAGACGTCGGCTTGCTTGGAGACCTTATAGCGATTGGCGCTATCACCCTCGGCATCGAGAATGCGGTCGAGGCGCTGAATGTCACCATACTTCTTTCGGTAGCCGTCCCAATCGAATTCCTCAAGGCGGTCATAGCCTTCGAACTGCGCCAGTATTCCGCCGTCGATAAAGACAAGCTTCATCTTCGAGGCGACCTCGCGCCAGTGCTTGATTTCGGCATTATCGAGGCCAAGTGTCTTTTCGAGCTCGCGGCGGCGCTCGATTCCAAGCGCCTTCAGCGCATCAGCAGCCCTCAAGAGCACCCAAGCCGCCATGACATTGGTATAGGAGTTGTTATTGAGTCCAGGCTCCTCGCTCCATGGATATTGATCGTGGAATTCGTCAGGACCCATCACGCCACGAATCTCGTAGCGTTTATCTTCTTCGTTATAGGTTGCAACACTCGCCCAGAAGCGCGCGATTTCAATCAGCATCTCCGTGCCGTAGTCCGATAGAAACGATTCATCGCCCGTCCACTCACAATAACGCCAGACATTGAAGGCGATTGCCGCACTAACATGGCGCTGGAGATGGGAATTATCCTCGGTCCATCGTCCCGAACGCGGATTGAGATGCATGAGCTGGCTTTCCTCGCGCCCGCTGCTGCCGCTTTGCCAGGGATACATGGCGCCGCGATGGCCGGCCGCCTTGGCGAGGCGGCGCGCGGCCGGCAGGCGGCGATAGCGATAAAGCAGGAGCGAGCGGCTGATCTCAGGAAAGCGCATATTGAGAAACGGCAGGATGAAAAGCTCATCCCAGAAGATGTGACCGCGATAAGCTTCGCCATGGAGCCCGCGCGCCGGAACGCCAGCGTCAAGATCAACCGAATGGAGAGAGGCCGTCTGAAGCAGGTGAAAGATGTGAAGGCGGAGAACCATCTGCGTCGTGCCGCCATCTTTGACGATGATATCGCATCGGTCCCATAGGAGGCGCCAAGCCTGCGTGTGAGACTCGAGAAGATCGTCGAAGTCCGATGCGTGAGCGATCTGACCGTGCGCGGCGAGACGCGCATCCGCTATCGCCCGGTCACGCGACGTATGAAAGGCAACGACCTTTTCGATCCTAGCCCACTCACCCGGCTTGACGGGGAAACGCAGCTCTTGGGCAATATGCCCGCCATCTTCATGCGTCGATCGCTCGACCTTGATGCTAATGCCATCGCTAAATACGCGCGTCCTTGCGGCCTGAGCGACTCGCAGGCGAGACTGGCTGGTCTCAGTAACGAGCAGCACTGTCTCATCATCGAGCTGTGCACGCTCCAAGACCGCCAAGTGATTGCTATTCAGCTCACGATACCGCTGTACGCCGGCATTAATAACGCGGCCATCGAGAACGCTGCGTACCTCAAGATTACCGGACCAATTCTCCGGGCGAATTTGCATCTCCGTTGCGGCGAGATGCGGATTGCGCATGTGAACGAGCCGCCTCGTTCGCATCGATGTTTCTCGGCCGCCATGATCACGGAAACGCACGGTGCGACTGAGAATGCCGTGCTTGACATTGAGCTCCTGGCGATAAGCGAGAATCTCAACCCCACGCAAGTTGAACCAATCTCCACCCTCTGGCCTGAAAGTCAGGAAGAGCCAATTCGGCAGATTGACGAGATCTTCGTTCTCGAGAACTTGGCCGGCAATCTCGGTGTTGAGTCGGTTATAGCCGCCTGCGACATAGGTTCCCGGATAGTGGATATCGTCTGCTTGCGCCTCATCTGCGGCGCCACGTGTCGCGAAATATCCATTGCCGAGCGTGCACAATGCCTCGCGCAGACCCTCTTGTTCGGGCACAAATTCGTCGTAGATGAGGGACCAATCACTCATAGCGGAACAAACTCATTCAGTACAATTGATTTGCCTAAGGAACAATTATGGGCCCGATTTTCCACGAATTTGAGCCTTTTCAAGATGTGGAGAAGCTTTCAATACCGGGCTCAATGTGCTAGAGCCCGTATCAGGCACACGCAAGATGCGCAACTTTGATCTGTATCAACGCATTAGAGTTGGAAACGCAAGTATTTGAACTACATGGGGGCCATGCCGGTGGGTCCCATGACTTTGGATGTAGTTCTTTCTGCTGTGTGACACCGGACGTGGGAGGTGAAAACTCTCGTGAACCGGACGATTATCGTCTCCAATAGAGTGCCCGCCCTCGGGACGGGCCGGCATGCGGCTGGTGGTCTTGCAGCGGCCTTACGGCCCGCTCTGGAAGAGCATGGCGGCCTGTGGATCGGATCAAGCGCCGAAAGCGCGCCGGGCCCGAGCGAACAGCTGCGCATCCAAGATCTCGGCCGCTATGCGCTCGCCACGCTCACACTGTCTAAGGCTGAGGAGTTGGGCTTTTATCTCGGCTTCTCAAATCGCTCGCTCTGGCCACTGTTTCACGGCCGCATCGATCTCGTGCACTATGATTTGAAGGAGTATGATTGCTATCGCGCCGTCAACGAAAAATTCGCGCGGCTGATCGCACCGCATTTAGAAGCCAGCGATGTTGTCTGGATTTACGACTATCATTTCCTGCTGCTCGCGCGCGAACTGCGCAAACTCGGCGTCAAGTGCCCGATCGGCTTCTTCCTGCATATCCCGTTTCCGCCGGCTGACCTTCTTGCGACGCTGCCTTGGCACGCCGAGATTGTTGAAGCGCTCACGGCATTTGACCTCGTCGGATTCCAGACGCATAACGATGTTTGCAATTTTCACGAGTATGTCGTGCGGCGGGGGCAAGGCGAGGTGATCTCCGAGCGGTTCGTACGCGTGTTCGGCCGCAAGCTCGCAGTCGGCGCTTTCCCGATTGGCATCGATACGGAGCGCTATGCAACGCTGGCGACCTCCAGCAATGCCAAAAAATATTTTGAAAGTCAGAAGAAGCACATGGACGGCCAGCTTGCGATTGTCGGCGCTGACCGCCTCGACTACACCAAGGGGCTTATCTATCGGCTGAGAGCTTACGAGCACTTCCTTGAATTCCCAGCCGAGCTATCGCAAGCATGTCGCGCTTGTTCAGATTGCGGCGCCGTCGCGCAAGTCAGTGCCGGAGTATCGAGACTTGCGGCATGAGCTGGAGGGCATCTCAGGCCGGATCAATGGCCATTATGCGGAGATCGATTGGACACCGCTGACTTATCTCAATCAGACATTCAGCCCGACACGCCTTGCCGCGTTGTTCCGATTCAGTAGGGTTGGGCTTGTGACGCCTTTGCGCGACGGGATGAATCTCGTCGCGAAAGAGTTCATCGCGGCGCAGGATGCCGAGGACCCCGGCGTTCTCGTGCTCTCTGACTTTGCCGGCGCGGCCGAAGAGCTCAAGGAAGCCCTGATCGTCAATCCATATGACGTGGTTGCAACCGCCAGAGCGATCCACATAGCTCTTGAGATGCCGCTCGATGAGCGCACCGAGCGCTGGACCGCCATGATGGCGAGGTTACGCGGCAATGACGTCCATCACTGGCGCACGCAGTTCCTGGCGGAGCTTGCCAAAGCAGCCGGCCATGTGGCGCCTTCACCCCGCCGTGCAGAGCACATTACGTCGAAAGCCGCACCTCGCACAAAATCCAGCCCGCCCAAGGCGCCGGAGCGCCAGCCCAGAATCAAGCACAGCATCGGCGAGGCGGATGAGCTGGGGCTTGAGAGATAGCGAAGATGCAGGCTATCAGCGAGCCTCCGACATAGCTCGATCTATTGCTCGCTCCGCCGCGGCCGGGCACGATGGCCGCACATCCGCAACGCCACAAACCAAGCCTGATTGAATGCCGGTCATCAACACCCGGAAGATCCTTGCGCTTCTCGTCGATCTCGATGGCGTCGTAACTCAAACAGCCAAGCTTCATGCAAGGTCATGGAAGGCGACTTTCGATGACTTCCTGCAGGGCTTGGCGCGCAGGGCCGGTGAGGTTCAGCGCCCGTTCGACATCGAGAACGACTATCGCGCATACGTCGATGGCGAGCCGCGCTACGATGGTGTCCGCTCATTCCTCAAGTCGCGACATATCTCGCTCCGCGAAGGCACGGCCGGAGATGCACCCGGCTTTGATACGGTTCACGCGCTCGGCAATCTCAAGAATGAGCGCTATCACGCGCTGTTGCGCGATGAAGGCGCGGAGGTCTTCAAAGGCGCCGTGGCGCTATTGCACAAGGCGAAGGCTCACGGCCTGAAGCTTGCGGTCATATCGTCCAGTCGCAATTGCGCTGAAGTCTTGGCGAGTGTCCATCTCACAGATGTCTTCGATACGCGCGTCGATGGAATTCGAGATTGAACGGCTCGGGCTTGAGGGCAAACCGGCGCCGGATATGTATCGCGAGGCGGCTTCGCGTCTTGGCGTTGATCCGCGCCATACGGCGGTGATCGAAGATGCTATTTCCGGCGTTGAAGCCGGCAAGCGGGCCGGCGCCGGCCTCGTCATCGGCGTCGATCGGATCGGCCAGAAGGATACGCTGATGCGCGCGGGTGCAGATATTGTGGTCGCGCATTTGGCGGAGCTTGAGCTGTTGCCCGGCGAGCTCGCCCTCGCGCCGCCGGTGCTTGAAGCAATGGACGAGATACGGGCCTGGATTAGCGGCCGGCGCTTGGCCGTATTTCTCGACTATGACGGCACGCTGACACCGATCGTCGCGCGGCCCGAGCTTGCGATTCTATCAGACGAGATGCGCATGATCGTTGAGAAGCTTAGCCGTCGCTGCGCGGTTGCCATTATCAGCGGCCGTGCGCGCGCCGATGTCGAAAAGCTCGTTGCGCTGAAAGACATCGTCTATGCCGGAAGTCATGGCTTTGACATTGCTGGTCCGCCGGCCCTGGGCATTCACCATGAGGAAGGCGCGCTCTACAAGCCGATGATCGCCGGCGCATCCGCACAGCTGCGCGGCGCGCTAGCGCCAATTCCAGGAACGCTGATCGAGGACAAGACCTACACCGTGGCCGTACATTACCGGCTCGTCGATCCGGCGCGTGTTGGCGAGGTCGACAAGATTGTCGATCAAGTGCTCAAGACCTACCCCAAACTCAGAAAGGCCGGCGGCAAGAAGGTCTATGAGCTGAGGCCCGATCTCGATTGGGACAAAGGCAAAGCCGTCACGTGGCTCCTCAAGGCCATGGCCGAGGACGATCATCCCGCCGCAGCGTTCTATATTGGCGATGATGTGACGGATCAGGACGCTTTCGCGGCACTCAAAGGTCGCGGCATCAGCATTCTCGTGGCAGATTCGAAGATTCCGACACTGGCAGACTACCGGCTGAAAGACCCTGAAGAAGTCGGCGTCTTTCTCGGTAAGCTGACAGAGATGATCTAGTCCAGATGAGGATATGGCCAGCGTTACGAACGGGCCGCAAATGAGCGAGGCTCACTCGACGAATTGGGGAGAGAAACGATGTCTGAGACCGGCTCCGCAGAGGGCGACATCTTCACCACAGACGTTCCTGCGCGCCTGGACCGTCTGCCATGGAGCCGCTTTCACTGGCTGGTGGTAACGGCTCTCGGCGTCACATGGATTCTCGATGGGCTCGAGGTTACGATTGTCGGCTCGCTCTCCGCTGTTCTGACCGATCAGCGAGCGCTTCACCTGACAAGCACCGAAATTGGCCTCACCGGCAGCGCTTATGTGTTCGGTGCGGTTTTGGGTGCAGTCCTCTTCGGCTATTTGACCGACAGGTTCGGGCGCAAGCGGCTTTTCACGATAACAGTCGGGCTTTATCTCGTTGCCACGGTGCTCACCGGACTTTCTTGGAACTTCTGGTCGTTCATTTTCTTCCGTGTGCTGACGGGCGCAGGGATCGGGGGCGAGTACTCTTCCGTCAATTCGGCAATTCAGGAGCTCATTCCGGCACGCCGGCGCGGATTTATCGATCTTGTCATCAATGGCAGCTTCTGGGTCGGCGCCGCGATCGGTGCGTTGGGCTCCATTGTCGTTCTCGATCCGGCGATCTTCCCGGTCTGGCTCGGTTGGCGGCTCGCCTTCATTATCGGCGGCCTTCTTGCCCTCGTCATCATCTGCATCCGGCGATTTCTGCCCGAGAGCCCCGCTGGCTGATGACTCATGGCCGGCCCGAGGAGGCCGAGCGCATTGTCGAGGAGATCGAATCGCGCGATCGCCAATGAGCAGGGTCTGACGCTCGAGCCGGAAGATATCGAGAGCATTCGGCTGGTGCGCCGTCACCGAACCGGCTTCGTCGCGGTCGCGCGCGCTCTGTTCCAGCACTACCCCAAACGTACTGTGCTTGGCCTTACACTGATGGCGACCCAGGCCTTCTGCTACAACGCGATCTTCTTTACCTACGCGCTGATCCTGACGAAGTTCTACGATGTGCCGGCAGCCGCAGTGGGCTGGTTCCTGCTGCCCTTCGCACTTGGCAACTTCACCGGCCCGCTCCTGCTCGGTCACTTCTTCGATACGATCGGGCGCAAGGTGATGATCACCGCAACCTATGGGCTTGCGGGCATTCTCTTGGCCATCACGGGCTATCTGTTCGCACAGGGCATCTTGAGCGCGGAAGCGCAGACAGCGCCTGGACGGTGATCTTCTTTTTCGCGTCTGCCGCTGCGAGCGCCGCCTACTTGACCGTAGGTGAGAGCTTTCCGCTCGAGACGCGCGCTATCGTCATCGCCTTTTTCTACTCTGTCGGTACGGCGGCGGGCGGAATCGGCGGCCCCGCATTATTCGGCGCGCTCATCGAATCCGGCGCGCGCGGCGAGATCATGTGGGGCTATATGCTTGGTGGCGGTTTGATGATTCTTGCGGCAATCGTTGAAGCCGCGCTCGGCATCAAGGCGGAAGGCGTGCCGCTCGAAAAGCTGACCCCACCGCTCTCGAGCGTCCCCCATCCTGCTGCCGCTTCCAAAGGCGAGCCCTGATATTGAACACTGTTAGTTTGGTTTCATGACCCCGTCAAAATTCTTCGAAGAGATCGACAAACAGATCGGCTGGCTTCCCGACTGGGGCGTGAGTATCTGCATCTTCGCTCTCCTGGGGCTCCTTGCTCTCGTAACGCATAGGATCGCGTTCGGCATACTCGCGCGCGCAGTGCGCAATTCCGGTCTGTTTCAACGTTCGTTCGTCACGCGCACGCGCGGCCTTGCACGCGCAGCCCTTCTCGTTTTGGCGATGGGGATCGCATCAGCAATTGCGCCATTGAACGCTGTTGAGGCGCGGCCCATCGGCCACTTTGTCCAAGTCGGCTTCATCGTTCTCGTCGGCTGGACAGCAATCATCGCGCTCCATATCGCGATGGTCATCTATACGCGCCAATTCAAGCTCGATGCGTCCGACAATCTGACTGCACGCAAGCACGTCACCCAGACCCGCATCCTTGAACGCGCCGCCGCCACGCTCATCATCATCATTACGCTCGCCGCTTCGCTCATGACTTTCGACAGCGTGCGTCAATTCGGTGTGAGCTTGCTCGCATCGGCTGGTGCCGCCGGTCTCGTGCTGGGCTTTGCGCTCCAGTCCATATTGGCAAATCTTGTCGCCGGCGTTCAGATCGCCATCACCCAGCCGATCAAACTCGACGATGTCGTCATTGTCGAGGACGAATGGGGCTGGATCGAGGAGATTACGGCAACCTACGTCGTTGTGCGCATATGGGATCTGCGCCGTCTCATCGTTCCGATCAAGTATTTCATCGACCATCCGTTTCAGAATTGGACGCGTCAGTCGGCCAATCTTCTCGGCACTGTCTTGTTCTACATGGATTACACCGTGCCGCTGGCAGCAGTGCGCGCAAAGCTCGATGACATTGTCGCGGCAACAGCGCTGTGGGACAAGAAGGTGGCCGGCGTTCAGGTTACCGACACGACCGAGCACAGCATGCAGGTGCGCATTTTGGTCAGCGCGAAAAACTCGTCCGATGCCTGGGACCTGCGCTGTCTGGTGCGCGAGAAGATGCTCGAGTTTCTACAAGAAGAATATCCGCATGCGCTGCCGCGCAATCGCGCGCAAATCGTGCCCGGACCGGCGATAGCGAGCGATGATGTGCGATCGGCAGCCGCGGGCGGCTCGCAGTAAGTGAGTGGCCCGGCGGAAGGAACGCGCCGAGCACCGTGCCATATGCCGTCAGGCCGACCATGGTGGCAATCGGCGTTTGACGGCCGTAATTGAGCCCCATCAGCCCGGGCGGCTCGAGCCTTCTAGCGGCCGTCGGCCCGTCATGCTCGGTCGCCATGCGCGGATGCAGGCTTGCCAGCACCGGCAGGAAAACGATCAGCAGAAATAGTCCGTGTACGGCGCCCAATACCGCGCCCAGCCACCAAGTGGACCAACCCAAGCTTAGAAACACGAGCGCGTAACCGATGCTGAAGATCCAGCCGCCAAGCGTGTAGAGCGCAACGCCGAGCGCGGTGGCGAGCCGCCTATGTCCCGTGAAGGACGTTCCGAACAGAAAGGGCAGGCTCATGCGCGTGAGCCCCAAGGTCCGGCCCAGTTCCAGAAACAGCGTCATGGAGGCCGTGGCGATGAGGCCCCACAGCAGGATCTGGTCGAAATCTTGCGCCAACGCTTGTAACAATCTCACGGCTTGTCCTCGAGCGTGCCGTGCTCGGCTGCTTCCAGCGTGAGCGCGGCCTCGATGAGGGCACAGTGCGTGAAGGCTTGTGGAAAATTCCCTAACGAAGCGCCGGTTTCAGGATCAAATTCCTCAGCGAACAAGCCAACATCATTGGAATAGGCCAACAACTCCTCGAAGGCCCGGCGCGCCTCATCAAGGTCGCCGCGCCGCGCGAGGTGATCGACCAGCCAAAAGCTGCACAGCCCGAAGGCGCCTTCAGGCTCCTCAAAGCGATCAAATCCATGCGGATAGCGGTAGAGCAAATGCCCTTTGCCGAGCTCGCTCTGGATGCGCTTCGCCGTCGAGATCATGCGCGGATCGTGGTGTTGGATGTAGCCGCAGCGCGCCAACAACAGAAGGCCAGCCTCGATATCGCTATCACCGAAGGCACGCCCATAGTTGTTGGTCCTGGCGAAATAGGCGTTCGTCTCGATTGCCGAGCGAATGGCCTCGCGGTGCTGCTCGAACTGACGCACGGGTGCTTTCAAGTGTCCCCACTTATCGAGGCGGATCAGACATTCAAGCGCAGCCCAGGCGAGCACTTTCGATGTGGTGTAGTGGCGCAGCTGGCCTCTGATCTCCCACATGCCGCTGTCGGGCTGCTGCCAGGTGCGTGCTACCTCGTGCCCAAACCCGACAAGCGCGCGCCCATCGGCAGGGTCCAGCGCACCGCCTCTTTGCACATAGCGATAACCGGCAAGAACTACGGCGCCATAGATATCGAGCTGACGTTGGAGCGCCGCCTCATTGCCGATGCGCACGGGGCGCGAGGCTTGATAGCCGTCCAAATGGTCAAGCTCGTGCTCGTCGAGATCGGTGCGGCCATAGACGTCGTACATGACCTGAAGGCGCGGCCAAGTCAGACGTGTCGAATGTAAGAGCCATTCGAAGAACGAGATCCCTTCGGCTCTGAAGCCCACATCCATCAAAGCCGTCAGCGTCATGGACGCATCGCGCAGCCAGCAATACCGATAGTCCCAGTTACGCGTTGCGCCTGGCCACTCAGGTAGCGAGGCCGTCGGCGCTGCGATCACCGCGCCGGAGGGCGCGTAAGCAAGAAGCTTAAGCGCCAGTGCGCTCCTGAGCACCTGTTCACGCCAAGGGCCGTGATAGGTGCAGGCGGACGACCATTGTCTCCACCACTCACAAGTTTCCTCCACCCGCTCGGGAACCGCCTCGCCAAGTGGCGGAAACACGGCGATATGATCATCCGAGCAGGAAAGTGATAGCGCGCGCCGCTCGCCTTGCCGCAGCGTTGCGCGCCCGTGCAGTGTGGTGCCGTCCGGCCCAGCTTCCAGTGGAATCTCAGAAGCGCAGAATCAGAGCGCCTTGCCGGGTGTCGCAAATCCAGCCGAAGCCGGCGCGATCGCGCAGCGATGTGGCACTGCGCGCATAGTTCGGCTTCGGCTCATAGATGATCTCGACTTCGGGATCGCCGCTCAGCGCCTCGACAACGCGAAGCAGCTCACGGTCCGGCTCGAGCTCGGCATCGGGTCCGCGGTGATCGGGAATCGGCACGAGATCGGTGATTCGCAGACGGCCTTTCGGCGTGTCGAAGACCGTTTCAAGCACATTGGTCTCGGGCACATAACGCCGCTCGATGGAGGTCCATTGCGGGGGTGAGATGCGAAAACGCCCGCCGCGCTTTGCATCCAGCAGCGCGGCAAACACCGAGGGCCCGCTGAAATGCGGCAGGCACAGCCAATCGATCGAGCCGGTGCGCGAGATGAGTGCGCAGATCCGGCTGTCGCCGATTGCCGCGTAGTCACCTATCTCGGGGGGAGCTTCATCCGCCTTCACCATACAACACGCTTATGGTCGAGCATTTCGGGCCGGTCAACTCGCTTTGCGAATTGATCCAAGCAAGGGCCGCCAACGGCCGAAGACAATCTGTAGACGGACGGATTTTTCAATCTTGGGCGGGCCCGGTTCGGGTTTCCTGCTAGGTATTTGGTATTAGCTCGAAGGGCCGAAGGCAGCTGGGTTCCAATGCCGGACCCTTTGGTGGATGTACAGGACTCGAACCTGTGGCCCACTGATTAAGACTTTCTGACCCAGCCGGCGAGAGCTCGTGATTTCGCGTGCTTTGCCGTGGCTTTCCACGCCTTTGAGCCAACTCGGGCCCATCCGGAAAGCCGACCTAAGTGGTCTCAAATGCCCCCTGTTGATACCTATCTGGTACCAGCCCAGGGGAACCGTCGTGGACCTCCTGAGGGAAAAGCTCACGCCCAGCCCCAGCGAACAGCGGCAAACGCTGCCGTTCCAATGTGGGGGGAATCCCAACTGTACAGGACTCGCCATGGTGCTTGAGTTCGAATGAAACATCTGCTCTGCTTCTCTGAAGAGCCCTGAGGAGCGCTCATGCCGGAGAAGATTAGAGTTCACGATCCGCGCGGTTATCCGCCTAAGGTGACCGGCAAGCGCCTTGCGAACCGGCTCGAAAGCCTCGATGGCAAGACGATTTATCTCGTCGATTGTCTCTTCGACAATTCCTATGAGTTTATGGAGCAGCTTCAGCTCTGGTTCGGCGAGCATATGCCGTCGGTGAAGACGCCGATCATCAAGCCCTTTCGCAGCTGGGTCGATGATCCCGACATGCGCAACAAGATCGCGGCGAATGGAGATGCCGCAATCTTAGGTGTCGGGCTTTGAAGCACCTGCTGCCCCACGGTCGTGGGGCTGGCCCTAGCACTGGAACGTCAAGGCGTCCCGACCGTCCCGGTAAACACGCACGTATTTGCAAGGCTCGCTAAAGCGACGGCGCTTGCCGAGGGCATGCCGACAGCGCGCGGTGTCTTTGTGCCGCAGCCCGTCGTTGGGCGCACGACGTCCGAACTGCGCGCTTACATCGAGGGCACCGACCCGATTCTCGAAACAGCCCTTCATGAAGGGCGTGATCGAGGGATTAACGCAGCCTCTCACGGAAGAAGATCTGAAGGGCGCAACCTTCGAGCGATCGACGCCGCGCCTGCTTGAGCCCGACACCGAGGATAATCTCCGCCGGCTCTTCATCGAAAACCATTGGACCGACTATATGCCGGTCATCCTGCCTACGGAGCAACGCGTCGAGGCGATGCTCAAAGGCACCAAGGCGGCCGCCGATAAAATTGTCGGGCGCTTGCGGCCAACCTCGTTCCGCGAGTTCTGGGAGTTCGACGTCGAGAAGGTCGCCGTCAATTCCGTGATGGCGGGAGCGCAACCCGGGTATCTTCCGGTCGTGTTGGCGATGGCGGCGAGCGGAATCACCTCGCGTTCGAGCAGCACTACAAGCTTTGCCACGGTCTCGATCGTCAATGGGCCGATCCGCAAAGAGCTCGGTATGAATGACGGCATCGGCGCGATGGGCCCCTACAATGAGGCCAATGTTACGATCGGCCGCGCCTTCAACCTCACGAGCCAGAATTGTCAAGGCGGCTCAGTGCCCGGCGAAACCTTTATGGGCGCGCTAGGCAACAGCATGAGTTTCTCTTCATGCTATCCCGAAGCGGAAGAGCGCAGCCCTTGGGGACCGTTCCACGTCGATCAGGGTTTCAAGCCGACCGACTCGACGGTCAGCGTGTTCATGGGCGGGTGGTACACAATTTCCGGTTATGGTCCGCGCGACAATTGGCAGGCGACGTTCAAACGTACCTTGCTTGCAATCGAACATTTCAGTCCACCGCTCATCATTATGGATCCTCTTGTTGCGCGCGATTTCGTTGCGCTGGGCTACACCAAGGAATCTCTCACCCAGTGGTTCGCGGATAATGTAAAGATCAGAGCCGCCGATTACTGGGACGATCAGCACGCGCATCTGTTACGCCCCCTTGCTGTCGCCGGCATAGAGCCTTATGCGAGCCGGCTCAAAGCCGCACCCGATGATATGATCACCCTTCTCACGCCCGAGAGCATTCACATTGTCGTTCTCGGTGGCGAGACACAGGCGGGTTTCAAGATTGTCGGCGGCTCATATGGCGGCCGTGGAGCGACGCATTCGGGCTCACCGCCCGGACTGATCGACGCTTGGCGGTAGGCTCGTAGCCTTCATCCAAAGTGAAGCGGTGGAGTTGTTCGCCAGGTCCGCGATATCGGCCTGCGTGGCCAGCTCGCAGGCATGCGGGCTGCGCGATGCCTCTCCTAGCAGCGCGGTGTGTCACACATCTCCAAGCGCGGCGGCTCCACTCTCGAGCGCATTGCACGCTTTCCAAAGACGACAAGCATGCTAACGTTAGGATAAGGTTCCGTGCCGGCGGTCATGAGAGCCGATAAGGGAGAATTGCCATGGCATCCGGACCTACGGTCGACATTGCCGAGCTGATCGAACGGCAAAAGCTTAGCAGATTTATCATTCGTCTTGTGCTCGTCTCCTGGCTGGTGACGTTCTTTGACGGCTTTGACATGAACGTCATCGCATTTGCGGCGCCCTATCTCGCACCGGATTTACATCTCGACAAGCTGATGCTCGGGAATGTCTTTTCGGCTGCCGTTTTCGGCATTTTGATCGGTTCCTTTCTGTTCGGATATCTGGCCGACAAGTTTGGCCGTCGCCGGGCCATTATCTTTGCCGTCCTCACCTTCAGCGTTTTCACGCTCAGCTTGGTGTTCGCGAAGAACTACGAAGAGTGGCTCGTGCTGCGCTTCGTAGCCGGAATTGGACTCGGCGGGGCGATCCCACTCAGCTGGACCCTCAACATCGAGTATGCGCCGGTGCGATTTAGAGCCACGATCGTCACGGTGATCATGGTCGGCTATGGGCTTGGCGTTACCTGTGCGGGGCCGATTGCCATTTTCCTGATACCGAAATTCGGCTGGTCCAGTGTCTTTGTGTTCGGCGGCTTGGCATCATTGCTCTCCGCGTTCCTGCTCTTTCTATGGCTACCAGAATCGCTTCGCTTTCTTGTGGTGAACAAGCGGCCCGCCGACAAAATTGTCGCCGCCGCAGCGGCGATTTCCGACAGGCCACTACCGGAAGACGCGCACTATGTTCTGGTGGATGAACACACCTCGCGTGAGGGATTTGTCGTAAAGCGTCTCTTCGAAGGAGCGCTGCGCTGGATAACGCCAGCCATCTGGATCGGCTATTTGTTCAGCTCGGTTTCGACCTTTCTCATGTCGTCCTGGGGGCCGATCATATTTGAGGGCGTCGGATTTAGCCGCGACGATGCGGCTTGGGTCACGTCCTTGAACGGGCTTGCAGGGATGGCCGGGGGGCTCATCCTGATGCGCTTCACCGACCGGCTGGGCCCGACGAGCATCGCAGTCATGGCTGCAGCGAGCGTGCCTCTGCTATTCATTACTGCCTTCGGCGGCGTATCGTTGCCGGCGTTCATCGCGCTCAGCTTTGCGACGACCATTTGCCTGGGCGGCTCCCATTACGGCATCACAAGCATTACTGGCGTGTTCTATCCCAGCGCAATACGCGGTAACGGCACAGGGCTGGCCTCTGCGATTGCGAAGATCGGTTCTATCGCCGGGCCAATAGTAGGCGGCATGATCCTGGCCAGTGCCATGCCTGTGCGGCATCTGTTTGCAGTGATCGCGATTTGCCCAATTGTGTTCGCATTGGCGATGCTGGCGATTGCTGCGGTTCGTCAGCGCAAAGCAGGCACTGAGGCCAACTTAAGCTTGCGGACTTCGCAATAAGGCGATCAAAAACCAAGCGAGCCCTGTTTGACCAAAGAACAACGCGGGTAAGTGGCGAAGGAGAGTGGGTGTCGAACCCACCAAGGACTGGCTGACAGCCCCACCCGGATTTGAAGTCCGGACGCCCCACCGGGGACGATTCTCCTCCTTAGGCCTCAAGCGCGCGCAGGCTCCTGCGCACGCTTGAAGGATTTCGAGACGTCTCGGATTGATGCGGCGCAGATCGCCGCGCCGCGCCGTCAAACCCTGGCGGTCGAAGTATTCCAGAATCTGGATGGCGACTTTGCGTCCGTTGTTCAGCCGATCGCGAAATTGAGCGGCAGAGATTTGGCCATCTTTCTGCGATTGCGCGATATCTGTGAGAATCCCAGCCATCTCATCGACCGTTTCGCGCCGGAAGAAATGATCGGGCGCAACCTCAACCGCCTCATGTTGACGCGCCAGCGTTTTGAGGACCCGGCGCACATCGGCTTCGGGCGCTTTCAAAAGCGTCGCGATTTCGTTCACGCGGGGCGGCCGGAAACGCTCATCGGCCGAGAGCAACGGCGCTATGCGTTCCCACAAATCTTGATCGCGCGCCAGAAGACCGGAGCGGTGCTCTCGCTTTCTGATCGCTCCGCCTTCGGAAGTGAATTCGTCAGACTTCACGAGCTCGGCGACGACCGCAGCTGAGACTCTTGCCGGCAGGCGCGGATTCAACACAGAGGCAAGACGTTGAGCTGCAATGCCGCTGCTTCCTGGGTTCTCTTTGTGAAACGCGTCAAGTGCGGTGCGCGCACTCTCGGTCAACTGCCGCCAGGTCGCCGGCGACAACGCAAATGATTCCCTTGCCACAGCGATCCGCTTGTGCGGCACGGCATTCGCGACATCGCGCATTTGCGCATCGCTGAGGGCGCGATCACGCTCGAAGGCCGTCGTCTCGACAAAGAAGGGCCAGCGATCAAGCAAAGCCACAAACGCCGCTTTAGGATCTTCCAGCGTGAGCGCGCTGAGCTGCGCGAGGCGATCCGGTGTGCGACGGCGGCGGTGCGGCGCGCGTAAATCGATGAATCGGCCACCGCCAAGTGTTCGCGATCCCGAGGTGTCACGTAGGATAAAGTGGTCACCAGCCGCCCCCGCAACCGGATGCTCGAGCACAAGCTGAACACGCCCACTCGTGCCCGGCACAATTGGCGCTTCTTCAAGCAAGGCAACGCGCGCCGGGCCCTCGCTCGCCGCATGGTGCAAATGAACCGGTGTCCAGTGCTTCAGCGGCTTGGCTTCGCTCGAAAGCAACTTAAATCTCGCATCGATGCGATCAGCAGGCGCATGGAGAAACGGGTCCAAAACGACATCGCCGCGGCTAATGGCTTGTTTCGTCACGCCGTCGCCGACAAGGTTGAGCGCACAACGCTCACCGACCGAACCGTGCTTCGCGGGCTTGTCTTGTGCATGAATTGAACGCACGCGCGCGCCAAGGCCGCTTGGACTGATCGTCACATTGTCACCAACAGAGACACTGCCCGAGAGCACCGCGCCGGTTACGATCGTGCCTGCGCCGGTTATGCTGAAGCAACGATCGACCGCAAGTCGAAAGCGTCCTTGCGTCTTGGGCGGCTTAAAGCCGCGTGCCACCGCGAGAAGCTCGTCGTTCAATCGATTGATTCCTTCGCCCGTCACAGCGGAAACCGGAAGAACCTTCGCTGAAGACAAGCCGGTCGGTTCGAGAAGTGCACGAATATCGTCGATAACGGCCGCGCGCCGCTCCGGCGAAACGAGATCAACTTTACTGAGCGCTACGAGACCGCTCGTGACACCTAAAAGGTCGATAATGGCAAGATGCTCACGTGTTTGCGGCATGACGCCGTCATCCGCAGCAACGACGAGCAATACGAAATCGATTGCAGTTGCGCCTGCCAGCATGTTGCGCACAAACCGGTCATGACCTGGCACATCGACAAAACCGAGGATCGAACCGTCACCCACCGGCATATAGGCGAAGCCAAGATCGATGGTGATGCCGCGCTCTTTTTCCTCCTTCAGCCGATCGGGATCGACACCCGTCAGCCGGCGGACAATCGCCGACTTGCCGTGATCGATATGACCTGCGGTGCCGACAATCATGATTTGCCGCCAACGGCATCAAGCGCGGCAAGATTGCGCGCAAAACCTGCTTCGTCTTCGAGGCAACGGAGATCCAAGATCAGCGCGCCATCCAAAATGCGGCCGATAACCGGCATCGGCAAATGACGAAATGCGACCGCAAGAGCGTTAAGCGCTCGCCCCGAGCCTTTCTCGCTTGCCGGGCGAATTGAGAGCCCAGCACTTTTCATCGTCACGACTGGAACAGCGCCGGAACCGACCTGGCTCGCACACCCAACCACGTCGACGCAGTAGCGTTCGCCGAAGTGCTTTTCAAGAAGAGGCGCAATCCGTCGTGCGCAAGCTTCGATCTCGCGCTCGCTGCGCGCAAGTGCACGCACCGTCGGCAGACGTTGTGCGAGCCGATCCGGATCGCGATAGAGCTGCAGTGTCGCTTCAATCGCGGCGAGCCTGATCTTGTCGATGCGCAGGGCGCGCTTCATCGGATTCTTGTTGATCCGCGCGATGAGATCCTTACGGCCGACGATAAACCCTGCCTGCGGGCCACCGAGCAGCTTATCACCGGAAAAGGTAACGAGATCCGCGCCCGCCGCGATGGCCTCTTTCACCGTCGGCTCGTGCGGCAGGCCATAGCGCGCAAGGTCAATTAGCGTTCCGGAGCCGAGATCATCCACCAGTGGCACGCCGTGTGCGTGAGCAAGCGATGCAAGCTCGCGCGCCGGTACCTCTGCGGTAAAACCCTCAATGCGGTAATTCGATGTGTGCACCTTAAGCACAAGGCCGCTCTTCTCATCGATCGCATCCGCGTAATCGCGCTTATGCGTACGGTTGGTCGTGCCGACCTCGATCAGTTTCGCACCGGCCCGGCTCATGATTTGCGGCATACGGAATGCGCCGCCGATCTCGATCAGCTCCCCGCGTGAGACAATCGCGTGCTTGCCTTTTGCGAGCGTGTTGAGAACGATCAACACGGCCGCCGCGTTGTTGTTGACGACAGTTGCGTCTTCAGCACCCGTCAACTCGCGCAGGAGATCGCGTAGAACATTGTCGCGCTCGCCGCGCTTGGCGCCGTCTAAATCGAATTCGAGCGCAACGGCATTGCGCATTGCGGTGACCGCGGCTTCGATTGCCTCTTCAGCGACAAGCGCGCGGCCGAGATTCGTGTGCAGCACGGTGCCCGTGAGATTGAAAACGGACTTTAGCTTGGAAGCATGCGTGACCTCGAGCTGCGCAAACGCGGCGTGCGCCGCCGCCGCCTCAGTGAGTGGCGAGCCTTCAGAGCGCGCATCAGCGATGGCAGAGCGAACCGCATCGGCGCTTGCCGAACGGCCGAACCGCTCGATCAGTGCCGCAGCCGCATCCGAGCGCAACACTGCGTCAACTGATGGAAGTCGCGCGCCGCTTGATCCACGACGTTATCCGCCTCTCGTTGTTTGCCCGCCTTGGGCAATGGCTAGCGCCATTTGCCGGTCGCAAGATAGCGGTCAAGCGCAATCGCCGCGGTGGCGCCGTCGCCCATGGCGGCGCTCGGCGCGGTGCGGCGAGCCCTGCGCGCACATTGCCTGCGGCGCAAATTCCTTTGGCCGAAGCACGCATGGCAGCATCGACCTTAATGCGCCCCGTCGCATCGAGGGAAACGATAGCTTTGAAGATCGCCGTGTTCGGCACAAGGCCGATACAGGCAAAGACGCCGTCCGCGGCGAGATCGGACTCAACGCCTGAGCCAACATCCTTGATGCGCACGCTCTTTACGACATTGTCGCCCAGAATATCGGTCACGACTGTCTTGTATTTGATCTCAATCTTCGGGTTGCCGATGACGCGTTCTTGATAGCTCGGCTGGCCGGTGAGCGATTCGCCCTGCTCGATCATCACGACCTTCGCGACATGTTCGATCAGCGTCAGCGCCTCTTGCATTGCGCTGTCGCCGCCGCCGACAACCACCGCGACTTTGTCGCGAAGCAGTGGCGCATCGCAGCTCGCGCACTCGCTAACGCCCTTGCCAACGAATGTCTCTTCGCCAGGAACCTCAAGCTTAGCCATCGCCGTTCCCGTCGCAATGATCACGCCGCGCGCAACAACATCGCCCTCAGCGTTGGCAACGTGCCAACCATCACCTTCCTGAGTGAGGGCGCTGCACTCAGCCATGATGAACTTCGCGCCGGCGGCATCGGCTTGTTCCTGGCCCATGGGGCAGAGATCATAGCCCGGCACGCCTTCGGGAAAGCCGGGAATACCTTCAATCACATTAATGGTCACAAGCTGGCCGCCCAGGAGGCCGCCAGGCAAGATTACCGTTGTACGCCCTGCGCGCGCAGCTGTGAGCCCTGCGCTCAAGCCAGCAATGCCCCCGCCAATCACCGCAATGTCGATTTCTTCACTCACGCTGATGGCTCCAGTTATTCGTCGATCTGAATGCCCGGCTGGCCGGCTTGTGCCTCGCCAACAATCTGCGCGGCGGGATAGCCGGCATCACGGATCATCTTCAACATGGCTTGTGCACGCGCCGGATCGACCGATACGAGCAGACCGCCCGATGTTTGAGGGTCAGTAAGCAGGTGGCGGCGCCACTCCGCTAGGCCCGGCGGCAGAGTCGACCGCGTCCCCGTAGCTGTCCCAGTTGCGATGAGAGGCGCCGGTGATGAAGCCGTCTTTGGCAAGCTCAGCAGCACGTGAAAGCAAGGGCACATCGCGCGCCTTGATGACAAGGCGAAGACCGGAGCCGCGCGCCATCTCAAGGCCGTGGCCGAGCAAGCCAAAGCCCGTCACGTCGGTGATTGCATGCACGGCTTCCTCGCGCGCGAGATCAACGCCAACCTTATTGAGCAGAGTCGTTGAGGCAATCATCTCGGCATAGCCAGCCGCGTCGAGCGCTTCTTTCTTGATCGCGGCCGAATAGATGCCGACGCCGACTGCCTTGGTAAGGATCAGCGCATCTCCAGGCCTGGCGCCGGAGTTGCGGCGGAGCTCGCTCGTTTTGCACGTGCCGATCACTGCCAAGCCGTAGATCGGCTCCGGCGCATCGATCGAGTGGCCTCCGGCAACGGGAATCCCGGCGCGCGCGCAAACTTCGGAGCCGCCCTGCAGGATCTCACGCACGACATCGGACGAGATCTTGCCGAGCGGAATGCCCAGAATGGCGAGTGCCATTACCGGGCGCCCGCCCATCGCATAGACATCCGAGATCGCATTGGTCGCGGCAATGCGTCCGAAATCTTTCGGGTCATCGACCACCGGCATGAAGAAATCAGTTGTCGCGATCACGCACGTATCGCCATCGAGCTGATAGACCGCAGCATCATCACCGGTCTCGGTACCAACAAGCAGATTGGGAAAGGCCGGCGCCAAGGGTTGGTTTGCCAACAGCTCTTGCAGGACAGACGGTGCAAGCTTGCAGCCGCATCCGCCACCATGCGCAAGACTCGTCAATCGAACTTGAGACGCGCTCATTGGCCGACACTCCTTCGCAAACGCAATTGAGCGAGCGCACCGATCTCAGACCGGCGTGCTGAGGGCAATCAGATCGAGATCTCGCGAGAAGTGATCGTGTATCGGAATGTATCGGCATTGAGGCAATCAAGCATGGCGCCATCGACCTCAGCCTGCGGATACATAAGAAACGCGATCTGCTCACCAGAACTGAGCCGCACATCCTGCGCACTGTTGTAGGGAATCCAGTTGGTCTCCCATGCGCCGAACAGCGCCTTGCGCGCGGCAACCACCTTCTCGTTGGTCATGGCCATATGGCCCGGTGGCTCCTCGAGCGCGACCTTGCGCACGTCGGCCGGATCCATCGCGACCCAGCCAATGCCGTCGAGATAAGCCTCGGCACGGCAATGCTGCGCCTTGGTGACGGAACCAATCTTCGGACCTAGGCTCTTATAGCCGAACTGCGAGGGTGCAACCCGGATACCGTAAAGATCGCGCGCGGGGATGCCTTGGGCGCGCACAAGCCCGACAAATAGCGGATTGATGTCAGCGCATTTCCCGCCCATCGGCCTCGCACCCGTCAACATCGCTGTGACGTCGCCGGCGCCACAGCCGCGAACGGCAGCATCGCGGTACGTGTTGTCGACGATCCATTCATAGATCGCACGCACCTTCTCGAGGTCAGTGGTCTTGCCGGCAACGATCTTGTCGGAGGTCTGTTTCACGATGCCGTTGAGCGGCACGAATTTGGTCGGCTTCAAGAACGCTGCGCGTGCGACATCGCTGAGAGGCTTTGCATCGCCCCCGCTTGAAACATCGGCCGAGCGATCGCGTGTCGAAACACGGCTGACCACCTCGAGGACGGGCTTCGCATCGCCGGCCCATGAAGCCTCTATGAAGGTTGCGCCTGAACTGGGGTCCGTGCGAAGCGCCGCATCCTTTGCGTTGCTTGAAAAGGTCGATCCATGAGACCAGAACCAGCCGGCAAAATTGCGCGCCGGAACCGGGACCCAGACCCGGGTTGTTCCCTTCGGAGCAGCAATATCAATGCGGGTGGTGAGCTCATAGCTCCGCACTGGCCCGGGCCTCGGAGCGAACGTCACAGCGCTGGCGAAAGACGGCCGGATGAAAGGCACTGCCACCGCAGTCAGCCCGGCTGATTTCAGAAATCCTCTGCGGCTTAACGACATATCGGATCCTCCCTCGACCTCTTTTTGAAATTGCAGGATGGTTGACCTACCAACCATCTTGGCAAGATGTCCAGGTGAGTGGCAAGTCACCCGGAACACATCTCATGACGCGCTTTGTGCTTCAGATGCGCTTCAGAGCAGCTTGCGTCTTCCGAAACCGCCCAAGTCTGAAGCACTCAAGGAGTAAGGGCGTCCTCGAAAATGCGCTCCAACATGCCATAGCAGGCTTTTAGCTCATCAAAAGTAAGCCGCGACAATATCATTGCCCGCTCGCGGTCGAGGACGGGTTGGATGCGGTTCATCATCTTGCGGCCTTTCTCGGTCAGATAGACGAGCTTTGAGCGGCCGTCTAAGGGATTGTCTTTCCGCCGCACGAGGCCCTCGCGCGCCATTGCTTCGATAACTCGCACCATTGCCGGCCACTGGACTCTCTCCCGCTTGCATAGTTCGGTCATCGTGACGGGTTGCTCTGCAAAGCCGAGCGTGAAGAGCACCTGCCAGCGCGCCCTGCTTTGACCGGTCTCGATCCGCAATGTGTTGTCGATGCGATTTACCCAACTGCGCCCTGCTAAAATCAGCATTCTCGTAAGGCGGAACTCGCGGTCGAGACGTGAGCCCTTAGGATAGAGATCGTTGTAGAAGGTGATCCATTGGTCGAAATAATCGTCCTTGGAGTCGCACGCTCCGGATACTTTGATGCCTTTGCTCCGCGCTCTGCGATTCACGCTGCTGTGCCTTGGGTCTTTTCTGGGTCGAGAGACCGTGTTTAGTCGCTTGCTCACTTATCTCTCCCAGTTCGAGGCAAACCCTGCGCTCGCGTCTTGAGCGCCACATTGCTTTGCCCATCGTTGTCGGATCGGTCGGTGCGCCTGACGGAGCCGGGTATCAAGCAGGTTTATCTGCGTTCACCTGTTGCAGTTGTACTTATGGCGGTCGGAATTTGGCACACACTGAATAAAGTGTCACAACCGGATATTGAAAATAGCTAACTTGATAGGTAATTCTCGCACTGCTGGTCTCGGTCATGTGGCTTGGGTTGACGTGCTTTCGCACAAGGTCGCTCAGCTGCTTGTTGTTCAGGGTCGGCTCGCTTGTCAGAAAGACTAGCGGATCAAAACAATTTTCGGGGGGGAGTTCGATATGGTCCCATCACGGTCGCAGATCTTTCGCGTGGCTCTGGTTTGCTCCAGCGCTCTTTGCTTTGTTGCTGCAACTTCAAGCGCGCAGGCGCAGAACGACACGTCGCAGTCGGGAGAAGGAGCCGCCGAGATTGTGGTCACCGGATCGCGCATTGCACGCCGCGATTACCAGGCAAACAGCCCGATTGTAACCGCTACCAAGAGTCTTCTTCAGGATTCCTCGACCGCGGCAATTGAAACGATCTCAATAAGCTGCCCGCGTTCACGCCGGTTCAAACACCTAATCTTGGCGGCGACATCCAGCCAACGGCGACCTCCACGCCAGGCGCCGCAACGATCTCTCTGCGCAGCCTGGGAACAAACCGCAACTTGGTCCTGATCGATGGGCGCCGCGCAGTTCCGGCCAACGCCCTTGGCGTCGTCGACATTAATACGATCCCGGCTGTGGCCATTGATCGCGTCGAGGTCATCACCGGCGGCGCTTCAGCCGTCTACGGCGCCGATGCAGTCGCGGGCGTCGCCAACTTTATTATGAAGAAAGATTTCCAGGGTCTGCAAATCGATGCCAAGACGGGCATTACTCAACGTAACGATGGCTTTGAATACAATGTCAGCGGCATCATGGGCACGAACTTCGCTGATGATAAGGGTAACATCACCATTGCTCTCTCGACGAACGATCGCGATTCCGCAAAGCGCATCGATCGTCCGTGGCAAGTCAAGGCGTGGGAGGATCCGCGGTTCGTCGGAACAGAGTTCTTTCCGCACTTCTCTGCCTATCAGCCTATCGCGGGGGGGCCTCTCGCGACGCAAAGCACGCTCGATGGCATATTCGGCACTGGCGCTGTTGCAGCCGGTAGCCGCATCTACTTCAACAATGACGGTACGGCCTTCACCGGCTTTTTCCAAAGCCCGCCGGGCGGCGCCTTCCGGTTTAACGAGGATCTGACCGGGCCCAAATGGGGCCAGACGGCCGATGGTGCACTCAAGCAAAACTTCACTGACGAGCTGCTCACGGTACCGTTGCGCCGTTACAACGTTTATGAGAGCGGCCACTACAACATCAATGACTGGGTCTCGCTGTTTACGCAGGCGAACTTTTCCCGCGTGACGACCTCAACAGTTCAACAGCCGTCACCTTCAGTGAATGGCTGGTCGGCGTTCGTTCCGGCTAGCAACCCAGTTCCTACCGAGCTCCGCACGATTCTTAACAGCCGAGTCCTCGATGCCGCGACCACGCCTGCGCAACAGGCTGCCCTAAATTGCGATCCGACAGCGGTCCCCGGTACACCCGGCTCAGGCGCCACCTGCGATTGGCAGCTCACTTATTATCTAGACTACGCTAATCGCGTCTCGCGAACCGACGTCACAACCTACAACATCGTAACAGGTCTTGACGGCAAACTTCCGTTCAGAGATTGGACCTGGGAGCTTTTCGCTTCTCAAGGCGAATCGCAGACGGATACCTTGATCACGGGCACCGCTTCGCTCAATCGGTTCCGCGCTGTTGTCGCATCACCTAACTGGGGCGCAGGGTTCTCTGCACAAGGCAATCCTGCTTTTGGCGGCTTTGGCGCATCTTCGGCCACGTGTACGAGTGGCTTTGATCCGTTCAATAAGTCCGTTCCAATCTCTCAAGACTGTATCAACGCGATCAGAGGTGACCTGCAAAACCGCGCGGTGATGACTCAGACCGCTTGGGAATTTAATGCTCAAGGCGGTATCTTTGACGTTCCGGCGGGTGAAGTTCGCGGATCGCTCGGCGCAACGCACCGGCAAAACCGGTACACCTTCCAGAACGACACGCTGACCAGCCAAGGCGTTTCGTTCCAGGATCAAACGATCGGCATTTATCCGAGCGGCAGCTCGCGTGGCACGATCAATGTCAATGAAGGTTATGGCGAGCTGCTCATTCCGGTGCTGTCCGACCTGCCATTGGTGAAGAAGTTCGAAATCAACCTCGGTCTGCGCGATTCCGAGTACGACACAACCGGCGGCAGCTTTACTTGGAAGGCCTCCGGTGATTGGCAAATGCTGGATTGGCTGCGGATTCGCGGTGGCTTCAATAAGGCCGTGCGTGCCCCCAACGTTGCCGAGCTCTACCTAGCACCACAACAGACTTTCACGGCGGCGGGCAGCGGCGATGTGTGCAGGACGAACAACACCTTGCCGTACTCATCGAATCCCGCAACGAACGCGAATGCGGCTAATGTGCTCGCGGTCTGCAAGATCTTGATGGACGCGCAGATTGCAGGGACATCGGCGAAGTTCTATTCAGATCCGCAATTCTACAATGCTGTCGGCCCGGCCTTTGCCTTCCCAACTCTGGTCGGCAATTCTGGTGTTCAGGCCGGAAAAAGCAAAAACTTGGACCCTTGGCGCTGTTATTCAGTCGCCTTGGCAGAACGAGCTCTTTCGCCGTCTGAATATGTCGATCGACTTCTACGACATCATCGTCGATGACGCGATCGGGCCGCAGACGCTCGATACGGCCCAGTTGCAGTGTTTCGACCCCTACTACAACCCGGCGATCGCCACCAATCCAACGGCTGCTGCCGCCTCGCCATTCTGCCAGGCCATCGGCCGCGTCGCCGGTGACGGTGCGCTCGGTAACGTTCAGGTGACCTACCTGAACAGCGGCCGCTTCAGGACAGAGGGCATCGATACGCAGATCGACTGGTCGTACGATGTGGGACCTGGCACTTTCAACTTCCATTCCGTGATCAACTATCTGATCACGCTAAAGTCCGCCGGCCTGCCGACGGTGATGGAGACCGAATATGCCGGTACGCTCGGCCCCGCGGCCAATAGCAGCGATATTGCTGAAAACGGCCTGAATGCCGGCTCATTCCGCTGGAAGATGCTGAACACTTTCAACTATGCTTGGGGGCCGACGACGCTCTCCTTGCAATGGCAGCATCTGCCTTCGGCGAAGTCGATTAGCTATCCGAGCAATCATGCGACGCCGTTTATCGGTGCACCGTCCTATGATTTGGTCAACTTCAGCGGCAGCTACTCCGTGACCAAGGACGTCACCGTGCGGGCAGGCATTGACAACCTGTTCGACGAGGATCCTCCGCTCACTGAGTACAACGCTTCTTCCACCGGGTTGGCAAACAGCATTGGCGGCAATCCGATCAACTCGTACTTCTATGATCTACAGGGCCGCCGCTTCTATCTCGGCGCAACCGTCAACTTCTAAACGTTCCCCAGACATGGGCTTCTCCCGTCAGGAGAAGCTCATGCTCTTTGGGCGCGTTTCGCATCTTGAGTAAGGCTGTGCTTGGGATCGCGGTCATCTCAGATCCCCTCCGGCCCTAATGGAACAAATGGCGGAATAGGGCTTGCCGCGCTTCCTGTGGGCATTACGATGGAGCGGTGAAAGGGAGACGAGAAGATGCCCGCCCGCAGCATCGCGCGCAGCGTCAATCACAATCCTATTGGCCGGGACAGCTATGAGTTCGGCGCCTGCTCGCGCGCACGAAGCAGGTCTTGCGCGTTGTCTTGCTATAGTGGACGTCAATGCCCGCGTTGCTTGCTACGACAAAATTGCGCGCGCGGAGTTGGAGGCTCAAGCAGGGCCCGCTGCTATACAGCCGGAACATCCGGCGAAGGCGGCCCTGGCTGTCGCACCGCCTATCGCCAAGGCCGAGCCGCCGCTGCCGAGCGCCGCGGCGCTTCCCGCGACGGCACCACAAGCCAAACAGCAACCCGCTGCTGTCAAGCCGGCTCTCGCAAAAGTCGAGCCGCCTGTTGACAGCAAAGCCGATCGGCACGCGGATTTCGGTCTGAGTGATGCGCAGCGTGACGAAAGGAGCAAGACGAAGAAGCTCAATCGAATCACGGCCGTCGTCGTATCGACGCGAGAGGTTACCCCTGGGTATTGGGAATTTAAGATGCAAGATGGTTCCGTCTGGCGGCTAACGGACTCTCGCCCTCTGTTCCGACCGCCTCATATCGGCGATACGGTTGCGATCAGGCGGGCATCGCTTGGAAGCTATCTTCTTGATGTCGGACGACAAGCGTCGATTCACGTTAAGCGAATTCGACTAGCAGGCGCCACGGCCGGAAGTCTTGAAGGAAAGTCGCCGACAAGCTTTTCCACCCGAAGCCGAGGTCAGAGCAATCGTCTTGAGATTCATCAGCCTACGGACGATATCGCTCAGGACCCGTCGGGCCCCGCGCTCTTCCCGCCCAAGCCTTTGAATTGATTGGTGGGTGATACAGGACTCGAACCTGTGGCCCGCTGATTAAGAGTCAGCTGCTCTACCAACTGAGCTAATCACCCAACGCGGTTTCGGCAAATATGGCCGCGGGCCCGAGGGTCCGCCAGCGCGCACGGGGCTCCCCCTTACGGCAGGCGGGCTTGTTAGCAGAGCCGAGCCCGGCCGTCCACTTTCGTGTGCCCGGCGATCAGCTGCGTGAGGGCCTCGCCCACCGGAAGGTTCTGCTGCACCTGCCCCGCGCCAAGCCTGTGTGCGCTCTTGGAGCGCGCCGGACTTGGGCAAAGACCTCAAAGCCGGCCCGATGCACAAGCTAACCAATTGGCTTCGCGGTCAAATTCCCAATATTCGTTATCAAGTTTCCGGGGCACCCCCCTCTCCGGCCCATCGCGCGCCTAACCTGCAGGCTGAGGCGGCAATGTGTTGCCTCGCTTGGATATGGTGCGCAACCTTGAGAGAGGAAACTGTCTCTCGCAGAGCCGAAGGGCCACGGCTTGCCCTAGAACAGGCTGGCGGCGATGTTGATCATGGTCGCGAGAATGGCGGTATTGAAGCCGAAGGCGACGAGCGAATGCAGCGTGCCGATCCGGCGCATGTGCCGCGAGCTGAAGGTTATGTCCGCGGTCTGCGCGGTGGCGCCCATCACGATCGCGAAATGAACGAAGTCCCAATAGTCGGGCTCGCCCTCTTCGCCGAAGTCGAGGCCGCCTCTCGGCTGCTCCTGCTTCTCGGCAAGGTAATAGAGGTGGGCATAATGCATGGCGAAGACGATCTGCATGAACAGCCACGACAAAACGACCGTCATCGCAGCAAGAGCAACACGCATCCCGGCGCCCGAATGCCCCTTGGCATCGGATAGCTCCGCAACCAGCGCGCCGATGCTCGCCACCGCCGCAAGGATCGTTACAACAAGGATGGCATGACCGCCTTCATCATGGCTGAGGGCGCGCCCCTTCATGCGCTCGATGTCAACATTGGTCATGAAGCTGAAGGCCATGCCCAGATACACAAGGACGCCTATATTCCAACCGATCAGCGCGCGCGTGATGTTGCTCGGGATCCAGGGCCATGCTGCAAAGAAGACGGCAATGCTGATTGCGGCTGCAGCAAAGAGGTAGGAGCGGCTGGCGAGCACCCGCATCAACGGAATGGAACTCATGTAATTCTCTGCTTCATCATGCGGCGACCGGCTTGTGGGTCCAGCCCTTGATTGCGCACGTTACTCGCCCCGAATTCGAGCGCCCAGCATATCACCGCGCCCGAACGAGCCGGCCGGTCTTCCGCACCCCCTCAAATACCCGTCATGGCCACAAGATCCGTCCGCCCACCAACCGCTCCAGCCTTATGGGCCCATCCACATTTCCGCGCCTGATGATAAGCTCACTTCCAAGACCGTTAGCAGGGGACGGCTCATGCGCTTTTTGGTTCTGATTCTGGCGATGGCCGTCTCGGCTTGCGTGCCGCCGCCACCGCCGGTCATCCCGATCGGCCCGGTGACGGCTGAACATTGCGCGTCGGCGATTCAAGATGCCGTGGACAAGATGAACGCGGTCGACTTCAACACGGATCGCAAGGGAGAGGTCAAGAGGTTCCTCGCCAAGGCGCGCGACCATCAAGCCAAGGGTGATTTCGGCAAGTGCATCAAGTTCGCCCACAGGGCGCTTCAAGCGGGCTGAAAGATTTGCAGCGCTCGTTGCCTGCGCATCGGGTCAGTGTGATGGCTTTCTCACACACGCTTTAATCCTGGCGCCGAGCCCGTCCCGTCATCTCGATGGATGGCGTAATGTTGGATCGTCCGGAGCGTCTGGGCTCGATCTTGGGGAACTCAAATGAACACCAACAAATATGCACTGGCGGGCGCCCTGCTCGCCTCGGTCTGCTTGGCGCCGCAGGCGCCGGTGCAAGCGGGAGAGACGCCGATCAACAACAGTGGCAAAGCCTCTGGCCCTGCGCCGGGGTCTACCGCGCGGACGACGCCGGACGCCTATTACTTCTGCATCGCCGGGATCGGCGGCAGCAGCAAGACACTCTATGTAACGCCCGTCATGCGCGAGAGCTGGCCCTATGACATTACAGGTGCCTTCATTCAGCGAACCGTGAACCCGGCATGGCAGCAAGCGATCAAAGCCTTGCCGCTTCCGTTCAACGGGCATTGCGTCGAAAGCACCGAGGCCGATGCGGCGCGCATCCGCCAACAGCAGATCGATCAAGAGGTCAAGTTTCACGACAAGATCGTCGATGTCGACTGGCACTATGGCCAATCCGGCCCCGCAACCCCGAAGAGTTGATCATCTGCAGCGATCGTCACCGCGTGGCTCGCACCCATAGCGTTTGCTACCACCAGGTTTTGTCACCGAGGGGATCCAATGATCCTTTCAACTCAAACTTTACAAAGATGCTGTCGTTGATTGTGAGCGTACTCGGGCGATCAGCCCATATCGTTATCCGGGCAGCTAACCTTTCGCGAATTGGTGCAGCATTGATCGCTTGCGGAACAGGCGGGGGACGAACATAGCGGAGGCTGCTGTATTCGGAGCCGACTGCCGAACTGCTCTCAACAGCGAGTACTTTGCCGAGGTGCCAGCCACCCGCCTCGGCATAAGCTTTCGCTTGAAGTCTTGCGTCTTCGAATGCCTTTTGGCGCGCCTGCGCCGCAAACTTGGCGGAGTCCTTTGCGTCAAAGTCCGGAGGCTGAACGTTGTCGACGCCAAGCTCAGCGAGCCTTCCAAGCACTTCTCCAAGTCTGGTCAGGTCGGTCGTTCTTATGACCACACTGTCGCTTGCTTGGTATCCACTGCAGATTTGCTTTCCGTTGTCATAGTAGCACTGCCGATCAACCGAAAATCTCTCTGCGCCAAAGGTCTTCGGATCGAGGCCAAGCTGCTTCAGCCCGTCAAGCACCGTGAGTGTTCGCTTGTTAACCTCGGAAGCAGCCGCTTGCGTGGATGCGCCCGTTGCGATTACCGAGGCCGTTATCGTCGCCATATCGGGCTGATACTGAATTGAGCCGTTGCCCTGCACTAAGACTGTCTCTTGACCACAAGCCCCCAAGCAGATTGCCATGCAGGCTAGCGCAATCGCCGAATAGCGTGTCATCTCTCCCCCCCATTTTATTGTGGGGGATAGGCTTAGCACACAGTTGGTCTCAGCGGAACGCGCGGCGGCCTGGATCAGGCGCGCTTCATTTCGACGTGGCGGTGGACATGGACGCTCATCAAAAGCCCCATGCCGAACATGATGGTCATGATCGCGGTGCCGCCATAGGAGACGAGCGGCAGCGGCACGCCGACCACCGGGATGAGGCCGACCACCATCGCCGTGTTGATGAGCACATAGAGCAGCAGGATGAGGCACATGCCCGAAGCGGTATAGCGGCCGAACTGGTTCTTGCTCGAATGCCGCGATCTGTCATGCCGTAGAACAACACGAACGCATAAAGCACGAGCAAAGTCAGCGTGCCGACAAAGCCGAACTCCTCACCCAGGATGGTGAAGATGAAGTCAGTGTGTTTCTCGGGCAGATAATCGAGCCGCGCTTGCGTTGAATGCAAGAAGCCCTTGCCGAACGCGCCGCCCGAGCCCAAGCCGATCTTCGCTTGCAAGGTATGATAGCCCGCGCCCATCGGATCGCGCGAGGGATCGAAGAATGTCAGCACGCGGTCCTTCTGATAGTCCTTCAAGACGCGCCAAGCGACCGGGATGGCGCAGATCGCGCCCATGATCGCGCTGCGCGATGTACCACCAGGAAAGCCCGCCGAGAAACAGCATGCCGGCGCCGCATAGCAGCAGAAGCATCGCCGTGCCGAGATCCGGCTGCTTCATCACCAGCGCGGTCGGGATGAGGATCATCAGAAGCGCCGGGACAAGCACGAGCGGATTGTTGATCGCCGCGCGCGGGCGCGCATTGCAGATAACGCGCAAGCGCCAGCACCAGCGCGATCTTCATCATCTCGGAAGGCTGCAGCGTTAAGCGGGCCAAGCGTGATCCAGCGCGTTGCGCCCTTGCCGGTATCGCCGATGATCTCAACGCCGATCAAGAGCGCAAGGCCGATCGCATAAGCCGGATAAGCCAGCGACATCCAGATGCGGATATCGACCAGCGAAACGACGATGAGGATGACGATGGCGATCGAGAAGCGGATGAGCTGCGCGAGCGCATAGGGCTGCCAGGAGCCGCCGACGACCGAATAGAGCATCGCAATGCCGACGCCGGCGATCACCACCAGCAGCATCACAAGGCCCCAATTGATCTCGAAGAGCTTCTGCGTGATCGAAAGCTCGCGGCCCGTAGGGCCGTAACTGTCCATCATCATCACAGCACCTCCCCGCGCGCGGCGAAGGTTTGCGGCTTGAGCGGATCGTAAGGCTTGCGCGAAGCGGATCCTTCTGCTGCGCGAACAGCAGAACGTCACGCCCGATCGGCGCGGCGGCCTTGGCGCCGCCTTCGCCATGCTCGACCAGAACCGAGATTGCGTAGCGCGGCGCATCGCGCGGCGCGAAAGCGACGAACAGCGCATGATCGCGCAGCTTCCAGGGCAGATCCTCATTCTTGATGACGCCGTGCGCGCGCTCTTCGGCGCTAATGCGGCGCACCTGGGCCGACCCGGTCTTGCCGCACAGCTCAAAGCCCGGCTCGGTAATGCGCGCTCTATAGGCGGTGCCGCCCGGCTCGTTGGAGACGCCGTTCATGCCGCCTTTGACGACCGACGATATCCGCCAGCTCGAAGCCGATCTCCGCCGCGGGCGCGCTCAGGTCCATCTTCTCGCCGACAGCGCGCACCAAGCGCGGCATGATCGCTTTGCCGCCATTGGCAAGGCGCGAAACCATGACGGCAAGCTGCAAAGGCGTTGCCGTGACATAGCCTTGGCCGATGCCGACGCTCAGAGTCTCGCCGTCGATACCAAGGATGCCGTATCTCTTCAGCTTCCAAGCGCTGTCGGGGATGCAAGCCGGACTTCGTGCCCGGCAAGATGAAATTGTAGTTCGTGCCCAGGCCCAGTGCGCGCGCCGCCTTGGCGATCTTATCAATGCCGGTCAGGCGCGCGACATTGTAGAAATAGATGTCGCAGGAATTCTTGATCCCCAGATGCATGTTCTGCACGCCATGGCCGCCCTTCTTCCAGCAGTGGAAGACGTGATTGCCGAACGGCATGGCGCCTCTGCAGAAGAAGGTCTGCTCGGGCGTGACGGCGCCGGATGAAAGCCCGGCAAGCGCGGTGACGATCTTGAATGTCGAGCCAGGCGGATATTGGCCGGCGATCGTCTTGTTGATCAGCGGATTGAGCTCGTTGTCGCGCAGCGCCGCCCATTGCTGCAGGTGTCAGGCCCATCCGAAAACGGATTGGGATCAAAGCCGGGCGCCGACGCAAGCGCCAGAATGTCGCCGGTCCAGATGTCCATCACGACGACGCCGGCGCTTTTGCCCTCAACCCGCGCCATCACATAGGATTGCAGCTCCGCATCGAGCGTCAGACTCGACATCGAGCCCGGGCGTGCCGTCGGTGCGGCCGAGCTCCTTGATCTCGCGGCCGAACGCATTGACCTCGACATGGCGCGCGCCGGCCGTGCCGCGCAGCTCGATCCTCGAATGCCGCACTCGATGCCGTTCTTGCCGATGCGGAAAGTCGGCAGCCGCAATGTCTCTTCGAGCTCGGGATCGAGATCCTGATTGTGCTCGCGCGCGGCGCGGCGGAACGCTTCGATGTCGCGCGTCCGAGACGCGCGCGACATAGCCCAGCACATGCGACATCTCGGTGCCATATGGGTATTCGCGCTGCTCGCCGATCTCGGGCTGAATGCCCGCCAAGTCCGGCGTGAGGATGTTGATGCGGCTGAACTGGTCCCAGCTGAGCCCTTCGGCCACGAGAATGGGGCGGAACGAAGGATTGTGCCGCGCCTCTTTTATGATCTTGTCGCGCGTGTGTGTCGTGACCGGCAAAAGCGTCGCCAGCCGGTCGATCGTGTCGCCCAGATGGAACTGGCCGTTCTCGTCAGCGGTCTGCTCGGGGATGATGACAACACGGTAATTCTGATCGTTGGTTGCGAGCGCACGGCCGAACCGGTCCATGATGCGCCCGCGCGTCGGCGCAATCAGCCGGCGGTTGACGCGGTTGTCTTCGGCGAGTTGCGCGTATTTCTCCTCCTCGATGACCTGCAGATCATAGAGGCGCGCCGCAATCGAAAGAAACAGCAGGCCCGAGGCGCCGGTCAGCAACACCGTGCGCCGGTTGAGCTGCTTGATCTCGTCTTGATCACTACGAATTCGACGCATCGGCGCGAACTTCCTTCAAAGCGCCGGACCGGCCAATCGCTGCAATGGCTCGAACAACCATCGCACAGCCGGAAACGCAACAACGGATATTATAGCCTCAAACAGCACCGGAACGGGGCTCACAAATTTGCCATAGATAAATGAGGTCGCGAGCCAGGTAACCATACCGCATGAGAGCATGACGATGACGAAGCCGACGAGAATGCCGCCGCGCGGCAGGGTCATCCAATAGAGCCGCTGCGACACGACGATGGTGTAGGCGGTGAGAAACGCCAGCGCAGAGACGCCCACCGGCGCATCGATCAACAGATCCATGATCACGCCGAGCACGAGCACGGCAAGCGGCGGCAGAAGATCAGGCCGGTACATGGTCCAAAGAAAGATGGCGATGACCGGCAATGACGGCACCAGCCAATAGCCGGCGAACTTGAAGGCGATCGGCAGCGGCATCATCAAGACAGCGATGAGAATGCTGACGAACGGCACGAGAAACGCGCCCGCGCGCCATGGATTGATATTGGCGCCGCCGGAGATCATTCGAGCCCTCCAGTGTCGGGCTCTTGATCCGGATCCGAATTGTCGGCGGCATTGGGGTCGTTATCGGTTGCGGGCGACGCGGATACCGGCGGAATCGGCTCGCTGATGATCTGTGCCGGCGGCGCGGTTGCCTCTGTCGAAGGTTCGGTTGTCGTATTGCGATGCGCGGGCGCTTGCACACTCGCCGTTGCCGGCGGCGCACTCTCACGGCTAGCCACGGGCGGCGGCTTCGGCTTTTCCACGGCTTTGGCAGGCGGCTTCGTCTCCGGCTCGGCCGCTACGATCGGCGGCGCGGGCGTGCTCGCATTAGGATCGATCGGCTTGCCGTCAAGAACCGGCGGGCCATCGGTCGTGTAAGGCACACCATGAACCGGCTCGGTATAGTCGAGCACGCGCACATACATCAATCTGTCGAACTTGGTAGCGGGTTTCACGGCGACGACCTCGCTGTTCACGCTCGAGACGCTTCCGACGGGAATATTGGGCGGAAAGATACCGCCGCTGCCCGAGGTCACCACCTCGCTGCCGGGCGTCACATGCGCATCACGCGCGAGATAGGCAATCGTTGGCGCGCCGTCATTCTGGCCAACCAGCATGCCCCTGATGCCTTGCGGCTCGACCATCACCGGCACGCGGCTGTTCAGATCGGTGATGAGCAAAATCCGCGAGCCGTGCTTGCCGGCGGCAACAATGCGCCCAACCAAGCCGGTTGCATCAATCACCGCTTGGCCTTCGATCACGCCTTCGGCCTTGCCGAGATTGATCCGCAAGGTGCGCACGAACGGCCCGCCCGGGTCATCAATCACGCGGCCCGTGCGGTATTGAATATCCGGCTCGAGCGGCAATTGCAGCAGCGCCTCGAAGCGCGTGACCTTCTGCTGAAGCGACAGCGCTTGCGCCTTCCAGGCTTTCAGCTCGGCATTCTCGGCGCGCAGCTGGTCGTTCTCGCGGTAGACCTCGAAGATGCGCAGCGCATTGCCGATGATCTGGCGCCCGGTGGCGATTGGCGGCCCGACAAAGGAATAGAGGCCGGCCGTCGCGCTATCGAGGAGCCCGCGCGCGCCGCCAAAGATCGCGCCATTGCCGCGGCCGAAGAATAAGAGCCCGAGCGCAACGACAAAGGAGACGATCAGCACCGCGCGGAACGAAAGCCCGCTGACTTGTTGAAGAACGCGACCGGTGGGCCTTTGTCTCACCTTTGAACCTGCACCCGGCGCGAAAGGTGCGCCATCAACACCATGGCCGGCGCATTTCCGCCGGCCCGATTTGCCGCCTGCTTCAGTATGTGCCCTAGCTTAGGTGTGGTAAACCGTCGAGAGCACGGACTTCATCAATCGCAGATTCTCGAGCGCACGTCCCGTCCCCAAAGCGACACAGGAAAGCGCATCATCGGCGATCGAGACCGGCAGGCCGGTATCGTCCCTTAACACTTGGTCCAAATTCCTTAACAAGGCACCACCACCGGTGAGCACAATGCCCTTATCCACAATGTCGGCGGCGAGTTCCGGCGGGGTCGCCTCGAGCGCGACTTTGACCGCCTCGACGATCTGGCCGACCGGCTCGGCAAGGCTCTCGGCCACTTGGCGCTCGGAAATCGTGATCTCCTTCGGCACGCCGTTCATCAGGTCGCGTCCCTTGATCTGAAGCGTCAGCCCATTGCCGTCCTGCGGCAGCGAGGCCGAGCCAATGTCTTTCTTGATTCGCTCCGCGGTCGCCTCGCCGATCAGCAGATTGTGATGGCGGCGGATATAGCCGACGATCGCATCGTCCATCTTGTCGCCGCCGACTCTGACCGAGCGCGAATAGACGATGCCGTTGAGCGAGAGCACCGCCACTTCGGTGGTGCCGCCGCCGATATCGACGACCATGGAGCCGGTGGGCTCGGTGACGGGCAAGCCGGCACCGATCGCAGCCGCCATCGGCTCTTCAATGAGAAAGACGCGGCGGGCGCCGGCCGAAAGCGCCGACTTCTTGAATCGCGCGGCGTTCCACCGCGGTCGAGCCCGACGGCACGCACACGATGATCTGCGGGTTGGCGAAGCTGCGGCGGTTATGAACCTTGCGGATAAAGTGCTTGATCATCTCTTCGGCGACTTCGAAGTCGGCGATCACGCCATCGCGCATCGGGCGGATCGCCTCGATGTTGCCGGGCGTGCGGCCAAGCATCTGCTTCGCTTCATTGCCAACCGCTAGCACTTGCTTGCGGCCGCCCTTTTCGATGATTGCAACGACCGAAGGCTCATTGAGAACGATGCCACGTCCTTTGACATAGACAAGCGTGTTCGCCGTACCGAGATCGATTGCCATGTCGGCGGAGAGCATCCCAAAGAAGTTCGACAACATCTAACCCTGCCTTACTTACGCCCGGCGGAGCGTTACCGGGCTTTGTCCCCAAAGCCCCGCCGAGACGCGGCGAAGCCCCAAAATCCTGCGGAATTCGATCGAGGTAACCATGCCAAAAAGGTATGAACGCACTGTCAATAAGAAGGTTAACCCGGCTGCCTGTCAGGGGACAGCCGCCTCTGCCTTTCCTGTGCTGCCATCCGGCGAAGTCAGGCAAGGGCCTCAGCCGACGATAATGGGTTGGCCGAAGCCTACCGCCCCACGTGGGTAGGCGCCCCGGCAGCACGCAATATAGGCCGTTCCTGGGGCGTTTTCATTAGCCGGCAAAGCTTTATTTGCGTGGAGGAACCGCCCCAATCAGCGGCGATGGGTCAGCCAGTCGCCGACCTCCTGCAGGCGCTCGCTTCTTACCCGGGCATTAAACGCGATCGCGGCTTCGGCCTTGACCACATCCTGGCGCGCATTGGCGGGAACATTCGCCTCGGCAAACGCCTTGAGCCTGGGGATCGTCGAAAGCTCGCCCGAGCTACTCGCCAAGCCCGCTGCATAGCCGGAGCGCGAGTTGGGATCGAGCATGTCGACGATTTGCGGCCAATGCGCCGCCGTGAAATCAAGGGCGAGCTCGGGGTAACGGCCCGACACTTCGTCAATGATGGACGGCCGGGTCGTGACGACAACCTCATCGGTCAGTGCCAGCGCAAGCGCTTGACTTGCGAGCGCCTTATTGTCGGCATTGCCGAGCAGCTCGTAATACTCCTGCTTCTGGAGAGAATCCTTGGTGTTTTTTGCCAGCGTGTGGATCTGATCCCAGGTCTCGTCGTCGGCATGATGGGCAACGATCTCAAGGACGCTCCGCCGCTTGGCCGGGCCAAGCTCCGAGGGGTCCTTCAGATAGGCGGCAAAACGCAAGCGCGCTTCCGCAATGATCTGCGGATCGTCGAACTCGGCGAGCGCACTCAAGAGCGAAGCGCGCAAGAGCCCCCGATTTTGATCCTCACCCCGCTTCGCGTTCCAGCCGACCGAGGCGAAGATCGGCCTCAGCAGCTCGCGTCCAAAAGCACGAAACGCCGCCTGTCCGGGCAGATCATTGTAGAGCCGATCGATGCCCTGAAGCTGAGCGATCACGGTTCGCAGGACCAAAGGATCCGTCGAAGCATCAACCTTTGACGCAATATCCAGATAGCCGCTGAGCGGCACCGTGCCGGTGAAACCGAGCGCACGGGTGTCATCGGCAATGCCGAGCTGATCCTGCGCGCTGAGGCCGGCATATTCAGCCACGATTGCCTTGAACAAGTCCGGCGCATAAGCGGTGCGGAAATAGCCGCTCTGACCGGCGTTGACGATGGCATCGGCATCCTCGGGCAGGTTGATCTCCGCCGGTTGATCGCTCGTCACGATGCCGCGCCAGGGCGTTTTCGCGCTACCGATTTTGACGGTGACGGGAATGCGCCAGCTGGTGGGCGTATTACCTGAGTCATCGTCAGCGAAGCGGCTCTCAGTCAGCCGAAGGGTATCGCTCTCACACGTCGCCGTAATAAGCGGAACGCCCGCCTGCAGCGTGAAGTCATGCGCGATGCTGGCGACATCGAGCTTGGCCGCCTTATCGAGTTCGCGCCAAAGATCATCAGTCACGGTGTTGCCGTAAGCATGCGCCTTTATGTAGGCGCGCACGCCAGCACGAAATGCATCGGCGCCGAGATAGTCTTCGAGCATCCAAATGACGGCCTGGCCCTTCTCATAGGTGATGCCGTCGAACGCAAGATTGGCCTGAAGCACGTCGTGAATCGGGGTGATGATCGGATGCGTGCCTTTGCGCGCATCGATGCGCATGGCGTAATCCTTCGATCCGATCGAGCTGAGCCACAAATGCCATTCGGGGTGGAAGTGATCGGTCGCCTTGTTCTCCATCCATGAGGCGAAGCCCTCGTTCAGCCACAGATCATCCCACCAATCCATGGTGACGAGATCGCCGAACCATTGATGGGACATCTCATGAGCGATCGTGATATAGACATCGCGCCGGTCTTGTTCGGTGGAGATTTTCGGATCGATGAGCAGAGCGTCTTCGAAGCAGAAGATTGCGCCCCAGTTCTCCATAGCGCTGAAAAACTGGCTCTGCCCGGGCCCGGCGATCAGATCGAGTTTGGGCAACGGATACTTCACGCCGAAATAGCTTTCGTAATAAGGCAGAAGATGCGCCGCGGCATCGAGCGCATAAGCCGCCTTTGCCTTGTCGCCTTGCTTGACGACGACCCCGACATCGACGCCGCCGACTTTGCGCGACACGCGCTCGAAATCTCCCATCGCGAAAAACAGAAGATAGGACGACATTTTCGGTGTCGTCTCGAAGGTGACGCGCTTCGTACCGTCGGATAAGGGCTTGGTGACTTTGACCGGCATATTCGAGACGGCCATGTCATCTTCCGGAACTGTTGCGGTGAGCGTGAATGTCGCCTTGCGCGCCGGCTCATCCCAGCTCGGCACAAACCGCCGGGCATCGGAATTCTCGAACTGCGTGAAGAGAGCGAGCCTCCTGCCGTCCGCCGTATCATAATCGAGCGCAAACAGGCCGCCTGCGTTGCGATTGATCTTGCCGGAATAGTCGATCGCAACAACATGATGACCATGGGCGAGCGGTAGCGGGACACTCAGTGTCGCCGTTTGGCTCGCTTTATCGAACGTCACTTGCGCCCGTGTGTCATCAATCTTGGCGCTCAGGAATTTCAACTCGAGGGCGTTGAGCGTGACGGCGCGCGTCGCCGATTTGACATCTATGTCGATCTTGACGCTGCCGGTGAATGCGAGCTGGTTCAATTCCGGCAGGATCGAGAGATCGTAGTGCTCAGGCACCACATTCGCCGGCAACACCACGCGATCAGGGCTTGGCGCGGGCGCCTCCGCTTGCGCGCTCGTTGCCAAAACCAGAGCAACACCAAGAGCTGCCAGCAATCGCATGCGCTTTCCCCTTCCCGCTGAGGGGGCAGTATTCGCGCGACGCAGTCCAAATGCAAAGGCGACGCAAAGGCGAATTGACCCGATGTCACTTTTTTGACGCGGCCCCTGATGATTGCCGCGCCCTTAGGCGTTTAGAATGCAGCCACTCTCGCAAGGAGGGGCTCATGACGAAAACAACGATAAAAGTCCTGCGTCTTGTGACTTTGAGTTTTGCTCTACCGAGCGTCGCGTTGGCCGCGGCACCAGCACCCAAGCGCCAGATGAATGTGAGGCAAGGGCCTGAGACGGTGTTCGATCAGCCGGTCGCGCAGATCATACCTTTGCTTGGCGGCGCCAAGGAAACCAAGCGCAATGGCAGGGTCGGCGGCGAGTTCGTGTTCTGGGGCTATCGGCTGAAGGATGGCACCAGCGCCCAGTTCTATGCCTGCGCCGCCACAAAGGACGTCGATTGTCTCGCGCGCCGGGAAAAGATCTGCGTCACGCCGCCCCTCAAGGTGCTGAGCGAAAACATCTCGATGGGCGCGGTGCAAAGGATCAGTTGCAGGCCGGTCTGCGCGGCCGATGCACCGACCGCGATGCCGTGCTGCACCGGCGCGCAAGAGACTGCCGATCTTGAGGTCGGTCTCGTCGCGTGCGGCGGCTAGCGGGCATTGCGGACCTGAAGCCTCGTAATGCCCGGCTAGGAGACCCTAGGGCTTGAGGCGCTTTTGCGGTACCTCGTCCGGCGGCGCGGTGCGCTGGCGCTTCAACATGAGCTTGTTCAGCGCGCTGATGTAAGCCTTGGCGGAAGCAACGAGAGTATCGGTGTCGGCGCCCCAGCCGACAACGATCTTGCCGCCTTCTTCGAGCCGCACGCTCACCTCGGCTTGTGCATCCGTGCCCTCGGTTACCGCGCTCACCTGATAGAGCTGCAAATTGGCTTCGTGCGGGAAAATCGCGCGGATGGCATTGAAGATCGCGTCAACCGGGCCGTTGCCAGTCGATTTGACCGCGCGCTCCACACCATCGACGATGAGCGTTAGATCCGCTTCTTGCGGACCATCAGTGCCTGCAACGATGCGCAAGCGCTTGACGAGAATGCGCTCGCCCTCCTCCATCGCCGCCTCGTCAATGAGCGCGACAATGTCGTCGTCGAACACATGCTTCTTCTTGTCGGCGAGATCCTTGAAGCGCTTGAAGGCATCTTCGAACGCGGCATCGTCGAGCGAATAGCCCATCTCTTCGATCTTGGATTTGAAGGCGTGGCGGCCGGAGAGCTTGCCCAGCACGAGCGATGTCTCCTTCACGCCGACATCCTCGGGCCGCATGATCTCATAGGTCTCGACATGTTTGAGCATGCCGTCCTGATGAATGCCGCTCTCGTGGCTGAAGGCGTTCTTGCCGACAATGGCCTTGTTGTATTGCACCGGAAAGCTCGTGGCCTGGCTCACGATCTTGGAGGTGCGCGCCAAGAGCTTGGTGTCGATCCCAGTGGTGAAGGGCATCGCATCGCGGCGCACGCGGAGCGCCATGACGACCTCTTCGAGCGCGGCGTTGCCCGCGCGCTCGCCGATACCGTTGATGGTGCACTCGACCTGGCGTGCGCCAGCCAAGACACCGGCCAGCGAATTGGCGACCGCGAGGCCCAAATCATTGTGGCAGTGGGTCGAGAACACGACTTTGTCGGCGTTCGGCACCTTGCCCCGCAACATACGGATGAGCTCGAGATATTCCTGCGGCGTCGTATAACCGACCGTATCGGGAATATTGATCGTGCTCGCGCCCGAATTGATCGCGAGCTCGACGCAGCGGCAGAGAAAATCACGCTCGGTGCGCGTGGCATCTTCGGCGCTCCACTGCACATCATCCGTGTACTGACGCGCGCGCGCGACCGATGCGCCTACCGCATCGAGCACCGCGTTCGGGCCCATTTGCAGCTTGTGCTTCATATGCACGGGGCTCGTCGAAATGAAGGTGTGGATGCGGCGCTGCTCGGCCGGCTTTAAGGCTTCGCCCGCGCGGTCGATGTCCTTGAAGCCGGCGCGCGCAAGACCGCAGACGACCGAATTCTTGACGAGCTTCGAAATCTCGCTCACGGCTTCGAAATCGCCATTCGAGGCAATCGGAAAACCCGCTTCGATGACGTCGACGCCCAGCGCTTCGAGCGCTTCGGCGACTTTCAGCTTCTCTTCGAGGGTCATCGAGGCGCCGGGCGATTGCTCGCCGTCGCGCAGAGTCGTGTCGAAGATCCGGACATGGGCCGGGTCGGTTGGGTACGTCATTGGGAACTTCCTTCTTCGGATCGGTTGCTGGCTGCCACTGCAAGGTCCCCCTGAGTGCCCGCCGGCAAGATCCGGCTGGTCGGCGCTCAGGGGCCGATAAGAAGAAGCGCGAGCGCAAGGAGCCGCAGGCTTCCGCCCCGGTTCTCAATGCCATTGCTCGACAACATCAACTTCAAGGCACGCTGCCCAATCCAGTCCGGCGCGAAATCTCGCGCGCCTTGCGTTAATTGTCGGTTGCGGCCGCCTACTGTCAAGGGGCGGCGCCTCGCTACCCGGCCTCGCCACCCCCTGCTGCAGCGCAAACGCCGCGACGACGGCATCGTTGACGGTCCCAACCAGCGGTGGTTGACTCGGAAGCGGTGAGGAAATGTCAGGCGAAGGAACCGGCCCGTGGATCTCAATTACAATCTTATTTCCTGCGACGACCATTTGGACCTCAATATGCTGCCGGAGGACCTGTGGGCGTCGCGGTTGCCGCGCGCCTTGCGCGAGCGTGCGCCTCATATCGAAGAAGCCAGCGATGGCGGGCGCGCAATGTGGGTTTGCGATGGCATCAACTGGGGCGGCTGGAATGGCCGCACCAAACCATCCAACGCACCAAAGCCGATCTATACCGGGCTTGATCGCGGCGGCGAGCTCGATCTTTCGCAGCGCCGGCCGGCGGTCGCCGAGTTGCGGCTCAAGGATATGGACCGCGATGGGCTTTACACCCATGTCGTGTTCGGCCCGGTGAATTCAATCAAAGCCAAGGATCAGGAATTCACCGACGAGCTTCACCGCGTCTACAACGATTGGCTGCGCGATTGGTGCAGCGTCGCGCCGAACCGCTTGCTCGGTGTGCGCATCCTGCCGGAAAATCCGGAAGCGGCAGCCGCTGAAGTTCTGCGCCTCGGCAAGCAAGGCGGTGTGAAGCAAGTGAACTTGCAAATCGCGGCAGTGCATCCGCGCCTGCATGACAAGCGCTGGGAGCCGCTGTGGAACGCGCTCGAAGAGACAGGCATCGTTCTCTCCTGGCACGTGACCGTGCTGTTTCCGCCCGAGGGCGACCCGGCGCGCGGCACCATGGCGGCCAATTTCACGCATATGAAGAGCTTCGTGACGCAGTTCCTCGACAGCTTCGTTGATCTCTTCGCCTGGGGCATTCTGGAGCGCCATCCGAAGATGAAAGTCGTCATCGCCGAATCGGGCGCCGGCTGGCTGCCTTGGGTAGTCGAGGAGCTCGACTACCGCCATTGGCGTCTGTGGGAAGCCGAAGAGTTCTATAAGGACAAGGGCGGCATTCCCTACAAGACCAAGCCGAGCGAGCTGTTCAAGCGGCAGATCTATTCGACCTTCCAGCAGAGCCCGGTGACGATGCGGCTGACCGAGTTCTATGGCGACAATCTCTTGTGGGCGACGGATTATCCGCACCCCGATTCAATCTGGCCGAACTCACGCGCCACCATCGAGCGCACGATGAAGGGCATTGATCCCGCGATCGTGAAGAAGGTCACCCACGACAACGCCGCCAAGCTCTATGGCTTGAGCATCTAATGATGGCAGCGCGGCTGATCCGCTCGACAATCGGCGCCGTCGTCCTTCTGGGCGGCGGCGTTTTCGCTTTCTCCTGCGCTCGTGCGGATGACTGTCCGCTCAAGCGCGATAGCGCCGGTCACGTCGCGGATATCGATATCGAGGTCACGCGCGACGGTGCCGCGGTCTGGAACGGCAAGAAGCTCAAGGATGAGGCCGCGCTCGACCACTGCTTTGAATTGATCATGACGCTCTCGCCGGAGCCGAAATTTCACGTCAAGGCGGATCCCGGCGCTCCGCTCATGGCACAAGTTGCCATCATGAAGTCAGCGCAACGTGCACGCGCCAACACTTTCGAGCGCAAGCCATAACGCAAGACAAGCAACAAGGGCGCTGAAATGAACTTGCCGACACGCGCCCGCACGGCACTGATTGCCGTCTTCGCGCTGACATCGTGTGCGAGCTTTCACGGGCACGCGCTGCGGCATGCCTGCGCCGCCAGGAATGACAATTACGTTCGCCTCCAGATCGACGGCACAGTCACGTGGAATGATGTCAAGCTTAAGAGCATGGATGATCTTGATAAGTGCCTTGAGGTCGCGCTCGGCGTCGAGCCGATCGCACAGGTTCATTTCAGCGTTGACACTGACACGCCGTTCGAAAAGGTCGACAAATTCCTCAAGGAAGTTACGCGCAAGGCCGGATCGAAGCTGAAGTTAACGTTTGTCGTCCAGCCGAAGTCCCGACAATAGCTTTTGCCGCCCCGCATGAAGGTGGCGGCGAACAAACCCCGGTCGCCCCGCGACCTGCCATCGGCGATTATGTTACAATACGCAACCAACGAAGGGGCCCAAAAGGTCCAACCACAGGGGATGGAAATGAACTTATCTGCACTCTCGACGCTGGCAGGGCGCTTCCTGATCGGCGTTATCTATATCATTTCGGGCGTTACCAAGATCACCGGCTATGCCGGCACCGGGCAATATATGGCTTCGGAGCACATGCCGATGATCCCGGTTCTGTTGCCGGCAGCGATCGTAGTCGAAATCGTGGGCGGGCTTTCGATCATCGCCGGCTATAAGGCACGCATCAGCGCCTTCGTCCTTGCCGGCTATTCGATTATCGCAACGACCATCTTCAATCATTTCTGGAATATGGACCCCGGCGCGATGCAGCAGACCGTGATGCATCTTTACATGTCGACCATCGTCATGGTGGGCGCGTGCCTGTTCATTGTCGGTGTCGGCCCGGGCCCGCTCTCACTTGAAGGCATGAACATGCGCAAGCCCGTGACGGCTTGATCTTCCGCTTACAGATTTTCCGTCATCCCGGACGCGATGCGGCATGCAATGCCGCTTCCGCCTACGCCAAGCTTCGGCGGACTTCGCGTCCGTTAGACCGGCGCAGCCTTGCGCGAAGCCGGTCGCTGATCCGGGATCTCACTGCGACCGGGATGCCGTATCTGCATCGCAGCATGCCCGGGTCAGGCCCGGGCATGCTGCGATGCGCACGGGATGACACTTTAGAGCGTCAATTCAATCCGCGCTCGGCCGGCACTTCCCAGCCCGTCGGCGTGCTGCACACAATCGCGCTCCAGGAATCTGAGCGCGAATCCGCCGTGGTGATCGAAAGCTCGAGATCGCGGCAGAGGCGCGGGCGCTTCGGCAAGCCGCCAGCGAGCATCGGTTCCTCTGCGCCTTCCGCCTTGAGAAGCTCCCCGGAAACATAGCCCATAATGCTTTCCGAGCCGCCGATGAGATACCAGTTGCCGGTCTTATCAAAGCCATAGGCGCGCACCGTGGTGCCCGTGCTCAAGGTTTGGCTCACCATCGCGGTCTCAGAGGGACCCAAGCGCACATTGGCGTTCTTGAGCGTCGTGTAATTGCCCGAGGCGGGCGAGAGCGGGAGCGATGTGTCGATGCCAGCGGGGGCCGAAATCGGCGCGCCGGAGTTGGCATCAAGCCCGACGAGGAGCACGTCGCCGAGCCTGATTTGTCCCGAATCACCACCGCCCGACCAGTTGCGGACCGCATCCGGCTGGCTCGAAGCGAGCAAGTCACGAGCGGCGTCGGCAATCGCTTCGCGGTCGCTACCGGGCATGGTTGTTCCGAATTGGGAGCCCTTCTCGAGGCCGTAAATCGGCGCGCCCGCACCGGGCGAGGGCCCGAAAATGCCTGTGCCACCGCCTTTTTCGCTCACACAAGCGGTGAGAAACGCACAAAATACCGTAACTGCCGCTAGGCGGGCGCACTGGCGAATGCGATTATGCTTGATCATTTCGTCCCTCCAACTTCCCCCAGATTGAAATTGGGATGTGTGTAAAAAGCCGTCAACAGGGATACCGCGCTCCAATTTGGATACGCTAAGGAGGAGGGCGAAATTGATTCGTACTTCAAACCTCAAACAGCCAACGGGGTAAATCTAATGGCTACGAAAACTGCTGCCGCCGCCAAGAAGGCGAGCCAACCGACCGTGCCGATGTCCAAGATCGTTGCCGAGCTGGCCAACAAGCACGACATGCCGAAAAAGGCCATGGGCGCCATCTTCGACGATTTCGTCGATCTGACGGTGAAGAATCTCAAGAAGGGCAACAAGGTCCGCCTGACCGGCCTTGGCATTATGCAAGTCAGAAAGCGTGCCGCGCGCATGGGCCGTAATCCGGCGACCGGCGAAGCGATCAAGATCAAGGCGTCCAAGAAGGTCGCCTTCCGCGTCGCTAAAGACTTGAAGCAAGCCATCTAACTCCGCGAGAAGCGGATTTGCCCGTGGCCACCCCTCCCCCGATGAGTATTGGGGGAGGGTTGTGTTATTGCGATTGCGTAATCTTTCTTCAGCTCGCCCACGCGGCGGGCTTTTCTTCTCAACAACCCTGCTTGGCCGCATGAGCCGCCGCCGCTAGACTTTCGCCTGCGCGAGAGAGGTGGCGGGCCACAAGCTCACGCGTCACGCCAGAGGGAATCTCCAATGCCGCGAAATATTCTGTTGCCGCTGATCGGCGTGCTCGCGGCGATTGCCATTGTCATCGGCATCACCAGCGATTTGATCGGCAAGCCACCGCACAAGCATTCCGACCACAAGCACGTTGTGCTCGCGACCGATTGGAAAGCCGAAGCCGAGCATGGCGGCTTCTATGAAGCCAAGGCGCTCGGGCTCTATGCCGCCAAGGGGCTCGATGTCGAGATCAAGATGGGCGGGCCGAGCGTGAATATCCCGCAGCTTTTGGGCGCAAAAGCGATCGATTTCGGCATCGGCTCGAACCAGTTCATCGCCATGAACATGGCGCAAGTGGGCGTGCCGGCGAAGGCCGTGATGGCAGCCTTTCAGAAGGATCCGGAGGTTCTCATCACGCATCAGCGTGATGATGTGAACTCGGTCGCCGATATGGCCGGCAAGCCGATCATGATCTCGGATGCATCGGTCGGCTCGTTGTGGCTTTGGCTGAAATCGAAGTTCGGTTTTAAGGACAGCCAGATCCGCAAATACACATTCAATCTCGCGCCTTTTCTTTCCGACCCGAGCGCAATTCAGCAAGGCTACATCACCAGCGAGCCCTACCAGATCGAGAAAGCGAGCGGCACTGCGCCTAAGGTGTTCCTGCTCGCCGATTACGGCTACCCCGGTTATGCCGGCTTCATCCTCGCGCGCGATGATCTCATCAAAGATCATCCCGAGATTGTGAAAGCGTTCGTGCAGGCATCGATCGAAGGCTGGAAAGATTATCTCGACCGGCGATCCGACACCGGCCAACAAGCTGATCAAAGCCGACAACCCGGAGATGACCGACGACATTCTCAATCAAGCCATCCAGAAGATGCGCGAGAGCAATCTTGTCATTCCGGCGCAAGGCGGCGTTGCCGACATCGGCCAGATGAACGATGCGCGCTGGAAAAGCTTTTACGACACCATGAGCGCTGAGGGGCTTTATCCCAAGAACTTCGATTACAAGAAGGCCTACACGCTCGATTTTCTTCCGCCTACGGAGAAATGACAAAGCCAGCGGCCGACAGTTATCGCCTCTCCCTTGATGGGAGGGGCCGGATCGCCCGGCGCGGTCGCGCCGATGGTGATCCGGGTGAGGGTGGGGCAACAAGCAAGTTCTCCGTTCATCCCCTCACCCGCCCCCGATCAGGTCGGGGGCACCCTCTCCCACAAGGGGAGAGGGAATAAGATGAGCCCGCTGCTTCGCCTCGATGGAATCGCCAAAGAGTTCCCCGGAACGCGCGCGCTCGACGGTATCGGCATCAAGGTCGGGCGCGGCGAAGTCATTGCGCTGCTCGGCCCCTCGGGCTGCGGCAAATCCACCCTCCTGCGCCTCATAGCCGGGCTCGATGTGCCCTCCGCCGGCGCCATCTCTTGGCCGGACCTCGACGAAGCGAAGCCGAAGCCCGGCGAGATCGGCTTTGTGTTCCAGGAACCGACGCTGATGCCGTGGGCCAGCGTCGAGGCGAACATCACTCTTCCGCTTGATCTCATCGGCCGGCGCACCCGCAGCGGGCGATGCCAAGGTGGCGGAGCTCATCAAGTCCGTTGGTCTTGAAGGTTTTGAAAGCGCGCTTCCCCGCACGCTCTCCGGCGGCATGCGAATGCGCGTCTCGCTCGCCCGCGCGCTCTCGACCTCACCATCCATCCTTCTGCTCGACGAGCCTTTCGCTGCACTTGACGAGATCACCCGTCACGCGCTCAACGATGCGCTGCTCAGGCTGCGCGCCGAACGCGAGCTGACGATCGTGTTCGTCACGCACTCCGTCTTCGAGTCGGTCTACCTCGCCGATCGCGTAACGGTGTTCTCGCCGCGGCCGGGCCGCATCACCGACACCTTCTCGATCGCAGCGCCGGAGGACCGCACGCAGGGCTTTCGCTTCATGCCAAGCTATACGGATCAGTGCCGCGACATCTCGGCGGCGCTTGCCCGCGCGATGGGAGAGCGCCGTGTCGCGTGACGTTACAATCGTCGAACGTGCCGCGCCGGTGATCTTGTTGATTGCGCTCGTCGCGCTTTGGGCCTTTGTTATTCGAGCGTTTCATGTGCCGGTCTATCTGTTTCCCGGGCCGGGCGCGATCTGGAACGCTTTCATCGCGCATGCCGGATTGCTCGCAAGCTCGGCGCTCGTCACCATCAAGATCACGCTCGGCGCCTTCATCGCCGCGATCATTGCCGGCGTCGGCATTGCGCTCGCATTCTCCGCCAGCCGCATTCTCACCGCCGCCGCCTTCCCGATTGTGATCGCACTGCAAGTGACGCCGATCGTTGCGATCGCGCCGCTGATCATTGTCTGGACCGGCATCGACCGGCCGCAGCTTGCGATGCTCATTCTTGCCACCGTCGTTGCGTTCTTTCCGGTCCTTGCCAGCACGATGACCGGCCTGCGCGCGACCGACCCCGGCTTGCGCGCGCTGTTCCAGCTCTATGGCGCGAACAATTATCAGCGCTTCATGCGCCTGCAGATCGCAAGCGCCCTGCCCTATGTGCTCTCCGGGCTCAAGGTTTCAGGCGGGCTCGCACTGGTGGGCGCGGTCGTTGCCGAATTCGTTGCCGGCTCGGGCGCGAGCCAGGGCCTCGCCTTTCGTATCATCGAGGCCGGCAACCGCCTCGAGATCCCTTCAATGTTCGCGGCGCTGTTTCTGCTGACCGCTCTGGGCCTTGTGCTCTACGGCCTTTTAAGCCTTTTGGAGCGCTGGGCGCTTGGCGGCTGGCACGAAAGCCAGATCGGCCAATAATTCCTTATCACATCTATTTTATGTAATTATAATATTTTTCCGGCCAGTTGACGGACAATGAGCCGAACCCCATATTCCAGCTGGTTAGATGGGCCGTTGGACCAGCAATGCAAAAGCTCGAGAAGAATGCCAAAGCCTGGGCGGTGACCGCTGTGCACCTCAGAAGCGGCGACGTCCTCTACGCCCGCGCCGACGGCAGCTGGGCCGAGCGTTTCGACGATGCCGAGGTCTATTACACCAAGCCGGACGCCGACGCCGCGCTCGCCCGCGCGAACAAAGATGTCGAGGCGCAGCTGGTCATCAACCCCTATCTTTTCGAAGTTGCCGAGCAAGACGGCTTGGCCGTGCCTGCATCGGTGCGCGAGAAGATCCGCGCCAAGGGCCCGACAGTCCGGCTCGATCTCGGCAAGCAGGCGGCGCACGCGTAAAGGCAGCCATGTATCGTTACGACGAGTTCGATGAGACTTTGGTGCGCGAGCGCGTGTCGCAGTTTCGCGGCCAGATAACGCGCCGGCTTGCGGGCGAGCTGACCGAAGACGAGTTCAAGCCGCTGCGGCTGATGAACGGGCTCTATCTGCAGCTGCACGCCTATATGCTGCGCATTGCGGTGCCCTATGGCACGCTGTCATCGCGCCAGCTACGCGCGCTCGCCGAGATCACGCGGCGCTGGGACAAGGGCTATGGCCACTTCACCACGCGCCAGAATTTGCAGATCAACTGGCCAAAGCTCGTCGATGTGCCGGACATCCTGGATGCGCTCGCCGATGTCGAGATGCATTGCATTCAAACCAGCGGCAATTGCATTCGCAATGTGACCGCGGATCAATATGCCGGCGCGATCGCCGGCGAGATCGAAGATCCGCGCCCGGTCTCGGAACTGATCCGGCAGTGGTCGACATTGCATCCGGAATTCTCCTTCCTGCCGCGCAAATTCAAGATCGCTGTCACCGGCATGCCGGATCACGATCGCGCGGCGATCCGGCTGCACGATATCGGCATCGAGATCGTCAAGAACGACAGCGGCGAAATCGGGTATGCGATCTGGGCCGGCGGTGGCCAGGGCCGCACGCCTTTCATCGCGCATCTGATCCGCGCCTTCTGCCCCAAGGACGATCTGCTCAGCTATCTCGAGGCAATCCTGCGCGTCTACAACCAGCACGGCCGGCGCGATAATCAGTTCAAAGCGCGCATCAAAATTCTGGTGCATGCGCTGGGCGCGGAAGAGTTCACGCGCCAGGTTGAGGAAGAATTTGCGCATATCGAGAAGCAAGGTGATCTGAAGCGCTTGGAACCCGAGCTCGAGCGCATCATGGCCTATTTCGCACCGCCGGCTTTCGAAGCCTTCGACGGCGACGACAGCATGGTCAAGAAGCGCGCCTTGGTCGACCCCGATTTCGCGCGCTGGCTCAAGCTCAACACGGTGGCGCATAAGGAGCCGGGCTATGTGATCGTCAACGTCTCGCTCAAGCCGATCGGCGGCACACCCGGCGATTGCAGCCATGAGCAGATGGACCTTGTTGCCGATCTTGCCGAGCGCTTCTCCTTCGACGAGCTGCGCGTGACGCATGAGCAAAATCTCACGCTGCCCCATGTGCGTCTTAAGGATCTGCTCACGGTCTATGACGCGCTTAGATCGGCGGAGCTTGCGACGCCCAATATCGGCCTCATCTCCGATATCATCGCTTGCCCGGGCCTTGATTATTGCGATCTCGCCAATGCGCGCTCGATCTCGATTGCGCAAACCATCTCCGAGCAGTTTGGCGTGGCCGATCGCGCGGAAGACATCGGCGAGCTGAAGATCAAGATTTCGGGCTGCATCAATGCCTGCGGGCATCACCATGTCGGCCATATCGGCATTTTGGGTGTCGATAAGAAAGGCACCGAATTCTATCAGGTGACGCTTGGCGGCTCGGCGGATGAGAACGCCTCGATCGGCGAGATTGTCGGCCATGCCTTCAAAGAAGAAGAATTGCCCGACGCGATCGACAAGATCGTCGGCACTTATCTCGAACTGCGCGAGCCCGGTGAAAGCTTCCTGAAGCTCGTTCGCCGCACCGGCATCGCCCCCTTTAAGGAGCGCCTCTATGCCGATCATTAAAAACGGTCAGTGGTCGCAGGACGGCTGGACGCACCTCGCCGATGAAGACGCTGTGCCGGCGAACGGCGCGGTTACGGTTTCGCTCAAGCGCTACAACGCGGATCGTGATCAATTGCTGGCGCGCAAGGCGCCGTTGGGCGTGCGCTTGAAGGCGGAAGAGCTGGCCAAGGAGATCGGCGCGGACGCGGCGAGCTTCGCTCTGATTATCGTCGAGCTGCCCTATTTCAAGGATGGACGCGCCTTTTCGACCGCGCGGCTCTTGCGCGAGCGTTATGGCTATAGGGGCGAGATCCGCGCCACCGGCCACATCCTGCCCGATCAGGCATTCTTCCTTGCGCGCTGTGGCGTCAACTCGCTTGAAGTGAAGCCACAAACGCGGCTCGAGCCTTATGCCGAGGCGTTCCGCGAATTTACGGTCGGCTATCAGAATCCGCGCTCATCACGCGGCACGGCACCGGCCCTCCGTATGCGCCCCGGCGCACACGCGCCCGCGCAAGCTGCGGAGTAGTTGGGGACATCGGGCGCGCGCTGCAGCCTTCAATTGGACTCGTCGGGCTGCCACAGCTCGATCGGATTGCCTTCCGGATCATGAATGCGCGCGAAACGCCCGACGCCCGGCATATCCCACTCTGGGTCGGTGGTCACCGCGATCCCAGCCGCACGGAGCGTCGCGCACAAGCGGTCGAGATCGTCCACGCGCAGGTTGAGCATCCATTGCCGATCGGCAGCGAAATAGTCCGTGTCGGCGGCGAACGGCGAGAAAACGCTGGGGCCCGCCTTCGTATCCCACGCGCCGTAGGGCACCGAGCCGACACCGAGATGCTCGACATACCATGCGCGCAACGCTTCCGGATCCTTGGCGCGAAAGAAGAAGCCGCCGATCCCTGTCACGCCCATTCTCGCCTCCCGTATCATCCCGCGCAATCTTCGAGAATCAAAACACGCTGTCGTAGGGTGGCGCGATAAGCACGCCCTTCTGAATGCCGAGCGCCATCGCGGCGAGCGCCGCACCACCGAGCGCCGGATCGGAATCTTCGTAGACGTGATAATGCGGGCGTGTCAGACGGTCGGCGCCTTCAAGCAGCAGCGAGCGCGTCTGCGCGCGGTCGCCCTCTTCGGCAAACCACTCGGCCGTGCGCAAGATCGGCCCGATCGAGCGCTTGGCGAAGGCGCAATCGCGCGCCGCCTCCGGAAGCAAATCGCGCGCCTGACGCGCACGGTCCGGCAAATGCGCATGCGCAAACAGGCGCGCCGCCCACTCGCCAAACGCATCGCGGAAGCACAGATTGAGCAGATGCTCGCCGCTGCGCTCGTCGGTATCGATCAGCTCGGTCGGCGGGATGTCGTGCAGCGAGGGCATCTGCGTGATGCCGTCATCCCACGCCGTCGCGGCAAAGTTCGAAAGCTCTTCCGGCTCGAAGGCCGGCGAAAGCTGATCGACAATGAGCGCAATCGACCAGGCGACGTGAAGCGGCCAAGCATCTTCCTCGATGCCGCGCTTGTCGCTCGCATCGGGGTCCGCCAAATGGTGAAAATAGCTCTCGCCGCCATTTTCATACCAGGAATAGAAGATGCGGCGCGCCCAGATGAGATCGCCAGCACGCGCAGCATCGCCGACAATCGTGCGCAGATCCTCCAGCGGCGCCTGCTGCGCCTCGTCGAGGAACCAGGTGCGCGCTTGATCACCGACGACATCGCCGCCCGCACCAACAAGAAACCGCGCAACACCATCCAAAGCGCCGGTGGAATGAAAATCCGGAATGGTCTCATTGCCGATACGCCTGCGCGCACTGCGCTTTTCGGTGTCGACGAAGTTCATCAGATTCACAGCGAGGCATTGCGCGGACGGATGCAGAAAGCATTCGCGCGGCGCGACGATCGTTCCATCTGGCGGCGGATCAAAGAAGATCGGATCGTGCCAGCCGACACTCTGGGCGATGTCCCAGAGCGCCAATCCATAAGCATCGGAATCCGTGCCCGCCGGTGCCGGCTTGTTGGGATCGCCGAGCCCAAGAGCGTCAAGGCGTGCCTCTGCAAATTCCTTGTAGGCTGCTTGCGCCGGTACTTTGAGCCCGCTGGCGCGGTAGCATTGCAATGCGCGCCACCCGGCATCGGCCTTGTCTTGTGGTGTGGCTGAGGCATCCAGCGCCGCCCGAATGCGCGCGCGGCTGGCATCGCAAAGCTCGATCGCATCGCCGGCTTCGCCGTAGGTCGCCAAGAGCTTGGCGGCGTCATCGGGGCGCGCGGCATAGCTGAGCGCAGCCATTTTCGGGTCCATCGCCCAGCTCTTGGCGAGCGCGAGCGTGCTGGCAAGGCCATAAGTGTCGCCCAAATCGTGCTGGCGCGCGGCCACATGCATCAGCCAATTTGGCTGATCATCCGGGCGGGCGCAGCGCACGCTGGCATCCTTGGGCCAGCCTGCTGCCTCCTTCACGAGATTGCGAAGCACCAGGCGCGAGGCGAGCTGATTGTTGAACTGTGCCGCAAGCTTCTCGAAAGCAAAGGTCGCATCGATGCGCGGAATGCAGCCCTTGTTGGGAATCGCCTCCAGGTGGCTCCATGCCATCAGCAAGCGCGTGTTGCCCTCGACCTTGTTGCCAGAGGCCCAATCGATAAGCCCAAAGCGCTCAATCATCAGTGCTTTCTTGCGCGGATCGGCAATCGTGCCCGCAAGTTGCGCTCCGATTTTCTCGATGCACGGGGCGTCGGATGCTGCAATGCAGCTTTTCAGTAGCTGATATGGATCGGCGTGCGCCGGGCCCACCGATAGGCCGATGGCGAACGCGACAGCCAAGGCTGATCGCAACCCCATGCGGAAATCCCCACTACCCCTCGGGCCGGATCTACACCCTGCCCGCCGAAAATGGCCAGTTTCCAACGATAGAAAGCCGGCACCTACATAGTTTACCTTGAATTTGTGGTTTTATCAGCCGTCAACTTCAATCGCCCAGAATCCGAGGGGAATTCTGACGGAGGAAGATCCTATGGTCATGACGAAGCGGAGCTGGCGCTTGCTCGCAAGCGCGGCGCTCCTGGTGAGCTTATTGCCGATTTCTGGGTTCAGCGCGGATTTCAAGATCGAGAATAACACCAGCCGCTGGGGCTCCGATTACAAGCGCTTCCAGATCGGCTCAGCCGAGGCCTGCGCCGCCGCATGCGCCGCAGACTCGCAGTGCCGCGCGTGGAGCTACATCAAGCCGGCGGACAAGAGCCCTGCCGCACTATGCCGCCTCAAGTCGGCGGTGCCGCAGGCGAGGGCCGACGAGTGCTGCACCTCCGGCGTTGCCGCCACCGCCGTCAGCGGCCTTGCCGACAAGAGCTCCAAGGTTGCCTCGATAGCGTCGAAACCTGCGCCGTCCGGCGTCACCGGCTCGATCAAGAGGAAAGAGAAGAGCAAGAAGGCGAAGCCCGCCGGCGTCACGCAAGCGATAAGGCCGGCAGGCGAGACGTTGCAGATGCCGATCGAGGCCGAAACTCCCGAAGCGCTCACCTCGATCAGCGCATCGCTCGACATGCCCGAGCCGACGCTCGGCAACTGAGCTAGCTCTGCAGGCTTGAAATATGACGGGTCCGGACGGATCGCGCGCGGCACTCGGCGCGAAACATCACAATATTAACGATCGCGGAACGACTTTCGGCCATGTTGCCCAAATAAGGAATTGACGTCGGGGCAATCTCGCCCCAAATAGCGACTTACAAATCGGACGCGAGGGGGGCGGCAGCGCCAAGCTCACTCGGCCAGGGCAACCTAGCAATGGGGCTTTGATCGAGATGCAGCACCTCGATACTCATTCCGTGAAACCATCCCTTACCGCATTTGCCAGCACGACCGAGCTGATCGCTCGGACGATGCCGCGTGCGCCGATCTATTGCTTTCATCGTCACATCGCGCACGCCAATGCGCGTGCCTTCCTGGAAGGCTTCCCCGGCGATGTACTTTACGCGGTAAAGGCCAATCCAGCGCTGCCGCTGCTCGATACGCTCTATCAAGCCGGCGTTCGCCATTTCGACACGGCGTCAATCCCTGAGATCAAAAAGATCAAAGGGCGCTTACCCGATGCGCGCTGCTATTTCATGGCGCCCGTGCGCTTCATCGGTGCATCGGGGGAAGCATATAAGAGCTATGGCGTGCGCGATTTCGTGCTCGACTCCGATGAAGAGCTGGAAAAGATCCTCTCGGAGACGCGCGCGCGAGATCTCACGCTTTATGTGCGCCTTAAAGCCGATGTCGGCGGCGCGGTGATGGAGCTCTCGAGCAAGTTCGGCACATACGAGACGGACGCTGCGCGGCTTCTGAAGCGCGTGGCAGAGCTTGGCTGCCGGCCGGCGCTTGCCTTTCATGTCGGCTCGCTTTGCCTCGATGCCGACGCTTTTGCGCGCGCCATCGACATCTGTAAGAACGTGCTTGCGCTCTCGGGCGTGAACATCGTCTCGCTCGATGTCGGCGGCGGATTTCCTGCGCATTATCCCGGTGCGCATGCGCCGGCGCTCGAGACCTTCTTTGCGAGCATCAGGTCTGCGGCCCAATCGCTCAAGCTGCCAAAAGAGACACGCCTCATCTGCGAGCCCGGCCGCGGGCTTTCCGCCGACAGCACCTCGCTCGTTACCAATGTCATCGGCCGGCGCGGCGACCGTATCTACATCAATGACGGTGTTTACGGCAGCTTCTCCGAGATGATGATCCCGAATTCGCGGATCATGTATCCGGTGCGCGCCTACCGGGTGGAGAATGGCAAGGCCAGCCAGCTGGCCGGCGAGGTGCGCCCGTTCGTTACCTACGGGCCAACCTGCGATTCACTCGATGTGCTACCGCAGACAATTGATCTTCCGGCAGAGATCAAGCTCGGCGATTTCATCGAATTCGGCCTGATCGGCGCCTATTCCTACTCAAACCGTACGGAATTTAACGGGTTTTATCCCGACACCATGGTTGAAATAACCGATCCGGCCGTGCTGCCGCCGGGCTTGGGGGAAGCCTAGCCCTCCCGCGGCGGCAAACGGCACACGCAAATGTGAGCGATGATGCCGCCGCAACAGCAGCTCGTTGAAAGCCTCTTGGCGCTGCCGCAGGAGCGCTCTGCCAACAAACGGCGGACAATGCTTGCCGAGGTCAGCCAGCTCTTTCGCGACAAGAGCCCGGCCTCGCCGCGCCAGCGCCAAGGCTTTGGCGAAGCGCTGGCCAGCATCCTTCCGCGCCTTGATGCGGCAGACCGCACATTTCTTGCCGAGCGTCTGGCCAGCCTCAAGGAGGCGCCAAGCTATCTGATCCGGCAGCTGGCGGGCGATCCTGCTCCGGCGGTTGCGGCGCCCGTGCTTGCGGCGAGCCTGCTCCTTTCGGAACCGGAGCTGATCGACGCCGCAAACAGGGGCGGCGACGAGCGGCTCAAAGCGCTCTCCCAGCGCACCACTCTCTCCAAGCCGCTTCAAGCCGCGATCATCAGAAGCGGCAGCAACCAAGCCATTGCGACACTGTTACAGAACAAGAGCTTCGAGCTCACAAGCGATGTCTTGAACGCCCTCATCATCCGTGCACGGAGTGATGAACGGATTGCGAGCCGCCTCGCCGCGCGCGGAGATGTCCCGATGGCGGCGCTTGCCGAGCTGTTCTTCGCGCTCAAGACGGAAGGCCGCTTGGCTCTTGCGCACAGCTTGGCAAAGAGCAATGAGCGCACGCCCGCTCCTCCAGCAGAAAACTCCGCGGGCGAAGTCGCGCTCGTCAAAGCCGTAAGAGCCGGCGATCAAGCGGCCGCCTTGCGGGCCTTCAAGACCCATTGGAAGCTTTCCGAGACGACTGTCGAGCGCGTAATGCGCGATCCCTCGGCCGAGGCGCTCGCCGTGCTCTGCATCGGGCTCGGCATTTCGCGCGCAACCTATTCAACGCTGGTGCTGCTTGCGCGCGGGGAGACAAAAGAGGCCAGCCACCGCACCGCGGCCTTGCTTTCGCAGTTCGAGCGCTTTTCAAAGGATGGTGCACGGCAGCTCGCCCTCGAATGGCAGCGCGCTCCATTGCCCGCTCCTGCTGCGCCGCAAACACCGCCCAAGCCAGCCGACCGCGTGATGCAACCTCCCGCTGCTCCGATCGCCGAAAGCCGGGATATGCGCTCGCGAATCTTCGGCCGGAAGAAGCGGCAGGAGCAGAGTTCCCGCTGAGGAGGCGGTAACGACGCGACTTAACGGTTCAAAACTCCTCGCCGCGTGTTGCAACCAACCATCGCATCCGTAAGGATCGCAGCCGCTCACCCGGCGCGTATTTGGTCATGTCGAGCTTTCGTTTATCGCCACAGCCCAGGAGCCTGTTCGGCACGATCGTCTGGATCTTTGTCGGACTCTGCCTGTTTGCTTGGCTCTATTCCAAGAGCGCGCCTCACGGTGAGATCGCGCGTGAGCTGAGGGCTGCGGGGCCTGACGGCGTTACCGCGTTCTTTGCCTCACCGGAGGCAGCGGTGATCAAATCCAATCAAATGATGGCGAAGAGAAGTTGGGAGCAGCTCGCACGCTATTACGACTTCACCTATTCGAGCGTGACGCCCGAGCAAATTTCCTCGGGCGCTTATTTCAACGGCAGCCTCGCCGTGCCGCCCGAGGGCGCAATCAAACGTCCGTTTCCGGTGGGGTATCATTACCTCGATAGCGAACCGACCGAGCTTTCCGGAATCATTCGTATCGTCGTTTCCGGTGCGCCAGCAAATGAGCCGAAACAAGGGCCGAGAGCCAGCTTCTTCATGCGCGCCGAGCCCGAGGGCTATCGCATTATCCCCGCCGATGCCGCTGGTCGGATGAAAGCCATGGAAAACGATCCGGTGTTTCAGACGTCGCAAAGCGACCCTTAGAAGCCTTCTAGATGCGGATCACCCGTGCGGTCCTCGACCTCAACCACCCAAATGTCAGGATCGCGCGAAATCGCACGCTCGATATAGCTCTCGGCATCGGCATCGCTTGCCGGATCTTCCTTGAGCGCAGCCATCCAAACCCGCTCACCCTTATCGTCATAGGCGGTCGCGAAGACGCGGGCGCGGCCGTCGAGCAAATTGACCTTGACGATCACGCTGCCTGCCGTCTCATCGCCCTTGCGCGCGACAACGGCGAACGCATTCTCGCTTGCGCAACGCCGCAGATAAGCGGCAACCCAGATGCCGGACTTGAGACGTGGCTCCATGTCATGCTGCCGCCGCAATACGTGCCGCGGAAGTCTGCATATCCGCCTGGCCGATCGGCAAGCGGACCGAGACACGCGTGCCTTTGCCGACGGCGCTCGAGATCTTCAGGCCGCCACCGTGAAGCGCAGCAAGCGATCTCACCAGCGAGAGGCCGAGCCCGGTGCCGGTCTGTGCACGCGCATAGCTGTTTGAAGCCTGCTCGAACGGCCGCGCCAGTCGCTTAAGGTCGGCCTCCGAGATTCCAATGCCGCTATCGGCGACTTCAAGCAAGACAGTCTTGCCCTCGGCCGCGAGGCGAACTTCGGTCTGGCCGCCGGACGGGGTGAATTTCAGCGCATTGGACAAGAGGTTGAAGAGGATCTGGCGCATGGCGCGCGCATCAGCCGCGATGACCGGAAGATCCGGCGCGACCGCAACGCGCAAATCGACGCCCTTCTCGCGGAATTGCGGCATCATCACGAGCAATGTGCGCTCAAGCGTTTGTGCGAGATTGACCGGCTCGGGCGACAGCTTGAATTTACCCGCCTCGATCTTGGCGACATCCAAGATGTCGTTGATCAGGTTGAGCAGATATTGGCCGGACTCGCCGATCAGCCCGGCATATTCGCGGTAGCGCTCATGCCCGAGCGGGCCGAACATCTCGCGCGAGATCATTTCGGAAAAACCGATGACCGAGTTGAGCGGCGTTCTCAGCTCGTGACTCATATTGGCCAGGAACCGACTCTTGGCGCGGCTATGCGCCTGGGCCAGCTCGATCGCGTGCTTGAGCTCTTCCTCGTAGCGGTGGCGGGCGGTGACGTCACGCGCGATTGCGATGATCTCCATGCCTTGCGCCGATGGCTTCGCCTTACGCCACAGACGATTCCACAAAGAACGCTTGGATGCCATTTCAGGCCGATGCACCGGGCGGCATTTCAGCTCGATCCAATTCGGCTCGCCCTGCCCATCGCGCACGCGGCAATCAATCGCCAGCTCCTCACCGAAATAGCCGGCGCGAACAATCGCACGCTGCACTTTCGCGACGTCATCGGGACAAATGAGCGAAACAAAATCCGCATCCTTAAGCGCACTCGGATGCGTGCCGACCAGCGTCTCCGCGGCCGGCGATGCATAGAGCACGCGTCCGTTCGCTGTGAGCCGTAGAATAAGATCGGCCGCGTTGTCGGCAAGGAAGCGATAGGAGGCCTCGCTTCGCGCAAGCGCGCGTCCGGCCCTGGCATGAACGGCACGCACATTGAGAGCCAGCGCGCCGGCATAGAGCACGCAGCCGATCAGGCTCGCCGACATGAGATTGATATTGAGCGATGACGGAAGCGCAAGGGCCGGCAACGCGCTTGCGGAGCTTGCAAGCAGCAGCACCGCGCCGGCGGCTGCGAGCATCGATGCCAAGAGCGACAGCGGGCGTCGGCTCAACGCCGCTTCAGCCGGCACCAGAACGAGCCAGGGCAGAAATAGCGAGTGAACGCCGCCACTCAACGCGGCAAGCCCGGTGAGCAAGGCGACGCCGCCCAGCGCGGAAGCCGCTTGAAGCAGCTTCATCGGCGCGGCGGACAGTGCGAGCCCGGCAAGCGCAAGCGGGCTCGCCAGCCAGATCAAAACGCACCATTCAAGGGCCGAGCGCGGCTCGCCGAATATCAGCCAGATCGCCGCCCCCGCCACGCCGGCAAGACCGCCCAACGCATGTGTGAGCGTAAAGCCGCGCCCTTCAGGGCTGAGCGCCTTCCAACGCTCGCGGAGCGTGTTGATGAACTGCGGGCCGGACATGATGCGTCAGCGTAACCTTCTCTTAAGCGCAAGGATCGCCTAAGCATCGTTAAGGAACATTGAAGCGTCCGACCCGGCGGAAACATGGCATTAACTTCCCGTCATTTCGGCAGCTGCGAAGAGCGCGGCGCTCGGCGATGCGCGCCTCGTTGCCAGGATAGGCCCTATCGGTATAGTGAACGCCAAAGTGCGTTGGGTGCCGCTCGCGACCCAGCCTGTTAAGTGCCGCGGAAATGGGTCCTCAATGTTTGGCCGCTTAAGAGCCGCACGCCGGTCGATCTTCGCATTTGCGGGTATGTTTGTTTTGGGTATCGCGCCGGCCTTAGCGGCCCCGGCCGCGCTCAGCTGCGCCGGCCTTTCCAGCCTCAGCGCGATCGCCGATGTGCTGCAGAAGAACGGTATCGATCCGTTCATCGCAACGCCGGGCGGCGCGGATCCGGTTTCCGTCGCCTTGGCGCCAGAGGACAGCATCGCCGCCGAAGAGGCCGCTCAAGCCTTTCAATTGCGGCGGCTGGAACCCAATGGCCAAGGCGAAAGCCGTGAGACCATGATCCTGCCGCGTCTGCGTCCGGGCCCCGAGCAAGCTGTCTCGGAAGCCAAGCCTGTGACAGCCGTGAAGCCAAAGCCGGGCGCGGCCACTTCGGCAGCCTATCGCAGCTTCATTGCCGGGCTTGGCACGCTTGCCAAACTGCGGCTCGATGAGCCGAGAAATCTTGCGCGGGCCAAGGCGCTGCTCGTCAAATCCGACCTCATTTCACTCACGCGCGCCTGGCTTGCGAGATGCGCGGAGATCGCCTCGCACTCACAGGCCTTCGTCGACGGCGTGGAAAAAGCAGCGGGTGCCGACGGCGCCGCCCAGCTCAATAGCAATATTGAGCAGCAACCAAGCTCGGTGATGAACATCAGCGGCTGGCAAAGCGCTTCGCTCGCCATTCGCCAGGAGCTCGCCAAGGATATTCGTCTCATGCAGTCGGTCTCATTCCGCCTGAGCGAGATTTCTTATGGCCGCTCCAGCGGTGAGGCGCATTTCGCCGCGGAGGCCAATAGAGGCGATCTCACTTCGGCGGCGCCCGCAAGCAGCCCATCGCCGGCCTCGGTGTCGCCGACACTGAGCGAGCGCGCCAAGCCGCTCATGACCCAGATGCTGGCACTGGGGGCGCATATGCATCTGGCCGATCAGACGCCCAAGCCGGAGCCGGATTCGGCGGCGGCAATGCTCGAGACAAATAAGGATAATGATCAGTGTATGAAGTGGGCGGAGCTCAATCTCAATCAATGCATGGCCGCCGCCCGCGACAATTCCGAGCGCGCCTATTGTCTTGGTAAGCAAGGCATTGACGAGCGCGTCAAATGCTGGAGCATTCTGCTGGGCGCCGCGAGCTAAGTTCCGCCGCGACTTTTGCGCAATTCACCTCAACTTGAGAGAACGCTTTTAGCGTCATGAAAAGGCGGTGTGCGTAACGTCCACCCGGGTCTCAATCGGGTATGGGTGGCGTTATGTTGCGTGCTGCGCGTTCATCGCTTTCGATCACTTTGATTTCCGCAACAATTCTTGGGAGCGCGATCTGCCTCCCAACACTGGCTTCGGCGCACAAATCCTCATCGGCCGCACAGAATGAAACTGTGACGCCTGAAGATTACCGCGCGTTTCAACAGCAGATCGCGCAGATCTCGAAGCTGCGCCTTGATGAGCCGCAGAACATCAACCGCGCGCGCGACCTTCTGGTTGCGCATGATGAGCGCGAATTGTCCCATGGCTGGGTTGCGCAATGCAGCGACGTGGCAGCCCAGGACGACAAGTTCGCTGACGGCGTAAAACGCGCTGCACGAAAGAATGGCGGCGCCGACGGCCTGATCAAGAAGCTCAAAGCGGAACCCAATTTCGTCTTCCAAATCAATGGCTGGCAATCGGCCGCACAAGGCGTGATGAGCTCGGTCCAGCGTGACGCCGCGACGATGCAGTCTCTCAGCTTCCGCTTGAGCCAGATCGCCTATGGCCACACCGCGAAGGAAGCGGAATATGCGCACCAGGCGCAGGCGCGTGACGGCGGCGTTACCGGGGCCGTCAAGGACACCCGGAACTCGGTTAAGACCGTCTCGCCGATGATGGTGCAGATTCTCGCGCTTGGTGCAGTTATGGATCTTTCCAAGAGTCATCCAGGTGAGGCGACTGAGGCTGCCGCAACCCTTGCGGCCGACAAGGAAAACGATCAGTGCCTGCGCTGGTCGGATCTCAATCTGAAACAGTGCCTCGCCGCTGCACGCGACAACTCAGAGCGTGCCTATTGCTTAAGCGAAGAAGGCATCAGCAGCCGCTCGCAATGCTGGAGCAAGGCGGTTCTGCCGGCGAGTTGATCCGATCACGAGGAGTTGCATCGATTTGCGGGGCCGATTGTTACGGTCCCGCAACTCTAATGTAAGTAGAGTGAGCCTGTGTTTTTCGTGCTGCGTACCGCTTTTTGGATAGTCGCCGTGTCGTTCTTGCTGAACGGCGGCTTTCTGCCGTCCGCCGCGCGCGATCATGTTCCGGCCTCGGCGCGCGAGTCGGCCGCCAATGTGATGAGCGCGGTCCATGGCATGAGCGGTCTTTGCGAGCGGCATAAGGGCGCTTGCGAGATCGCCGGTGACACATTCGATTTCGCCGCCGGACAGGCCAGCGCCGCCGCACACTCCGTCTCCCAGGCGCTCGACAAGCACCATCAAGACTGACCTCGCCTGGCCTTGCCCGAACGGCCCGAAGCGAATATCTCCTCGGTATGGCAAAGATCGAGGAGATCATCGACGATTTCGAGCTGCTCTCGGACTGGGAGGAGCGCTATCGCCATGTCATCGAGCTCGGGCGCACGCTCAGCCCATTGACTGCGGCCGAGCACAATGACGAGACCAAGGTGCGCGGCTGCGTAAGCCAGGTCTGGCTGGTCAGCGAGCGCGGCGCCGGGGGCGATCCCAAGATCACGTTCAGAGGTGATTCCGATGCGCATATCGTCCGTGGGCTGATCGCTATTCTGCTATCGATCTACTCGGGCCACAGCGCAAAGGAGATCCTGGCGATCGATGCGCGTGAAATTCTGCATCGGCTTGGGCTCGACACGCATTTGTCGCCGCAGCGTTCCAACGGGCTTTTTGCGATGGTTGATCGCATCAGAGCCGAAGCCGCGCGTGCGCTCGAAGCACAAGGCGTCTAAGCCGGAAGTCCGTGCGTCATTCCGCTGGCAACTCGCCCATGCTGAACGAGCGAATGCGAGAGCGCCCTTCGCTGCGCGCGAGCCCGTAATGGCGCGCGAGCGCGCCGAGCCCCAGTTTCAACACCGTCTTTCCCGAGCGCTTTGGCAAGCCAAGCCGCGATTCCAATGCCTCAAGCCCTTCGAGGTGGCAGCACACGCCGATCAAAATGCTTGCAAGCTCTTGGCCCACCGCATCGAGCGCCGCCCAAAAACGCGCGCGCGCCGCCATGGCTGCGTCGCTCTCAAGCGCCAGCGAAGAGCCGCTGCGGCGTGAGCAATCGACACGCTCCATCGGCCAGCTCGTCGTTGTACGCGGCGTTAGCAAGGCGCGCGTGAAGTCTTTGCGCAATCGCTCGCCGGCAAGAAACTCCGCCTCGCTGATATATGGCGCGCCACGCACGTCTTTGCGCAACCTGAGCCAAGCGAGCGGCGATTTAGCGGCATTGAGCTTGGGAGGTGGATCATCTGCGATTTGGATTTTAGACGGTACAAGCGTGCGGTGTTGTACAGCGAATTTGTCGTCGCCCGCGCTTGCGCGCGCGACGAAGGCTTTGCCGAGCTCCGTCAGAACGAAGACCGAGCCGCCGGTCTGTTTATTGAGCTTGACGTTGGCGCTCAGCTCGATGAGCTCACCGCGCAGCCAATGGCGAACGAATGACACAGGCGTTACAACATAGGGATGGCGCGGCTTTCCGCTGAGCGCAAAAACTCCAAACTCATCGCCCACATGGGGCGCGAGAATGCGCGAGATACCTTTGAGATGAGGCAGGACACGCCGGGCCTCGCGCTGGACCCGGTGCTCTGAAAGACGCGCGCTTGTGACATCGCTCATTGTGCGCGCGCCTGATCGGAGCTTTGCGAAATCAGTGCGCGCCGCCGCCGCGGCGCAGGCGTGGGATGAGCGGCCAACTCCCTGAGACCCTCCAGCGAGGCTTCGCACGCCGTCAGCACTGTCTCGACCGAAGGATCGTCGCGCAGATCCTCGATGATCCGGCAGGCATAGCTCGCCGTGGTGCGGTCTCGTCCGAGGGCCCGGCCGATATGACTGTGGGTCATCCGGAAAGTCGTATTGAGCAGATACATAGCCAATTGCCGGCCATAAACTGCCGCTGCGCATCTGGAACTCGACAGAATGACTGAAGGCGAAATTCCAAGTGCGATTGAGACGACGCCCAGCGTGGCGTGGCTGATGGCGGGAGCATTGAGCCGCGGCGTCCGCGGCCGCGCAGCCCGGTGGCCCGGGGGAGAAGAACGCATTACGCAACCTCGCGTTGTGGAAGTACATAATACGTAATATCTCATACTTGACTTTCATGTGAATAACTATCCAAATAGGTAATTGAGTCTATTTGACTCGAAACGCGGCGCTGGTGTTCCCGCCGCCTTCAAAACCTCAGCTGGCAGAAGGCATTTGCGTTGACCAATCTGATCCGGCAGGTCCGGCTTTTGAGGGGGCTCACTCAGCCTCAACTTGCTCAGAAAGTGGGGACAACTGCCGCGACGGTGTCCCGGCTCGAGCAAGACCAGATGACGGTGTCGACCGAGTGGCTCGACCGTTTCGCCGCGGCGCTTGATGTGCATCCCTCGGATCTGCTCGAACGGCGCAGCCGGCCAGCCATTCAAGTGCTTGGCAAGGCAGGGCGAAACGGGCGGGTCATCGATAGCGGCGACGACAAGGTCTCGCTCGACCTGCCGGCAAATGACGCTGTGGCAATCGAGATCGGCACTTCGCAAGGGATTTATTCAGCCGGCGAGCGCCTGATCGGCGAGCGCCTAAGAGGCACCACCATGGCGAGCGGCAGCGGCCGGGATTGCATCGTGGCTTTGAAGGCGGGCGGCGTGATCCTGGCGCGCGTTATCGGCGCGGGACCGCGCTTTACCCTCGTTCCACCCGAGCCCCGGAGCACAATTCTCTATGAGCAAGACGTTGACTGGATTGCACCATTGGTAATTCGGATGCGAAATTTGGCTTGAGGTTAGCTGTAAAAATTGTACGGTATAAGTAAAATTCTATCTGCCAGCGGCTCGGTTTAGGGGGGCGGCTGGGCGGGCGCCGCGCTCAGGCATTTTCCATCCCATTTTCCGGCGCCGCTAAAGCGGTCGGCATATTGGCTCCACGTACCCTGAAAGCTGTGGCCATCCGAGCCGAGCGTGAGCCGCGCCCCGCCGTCGCCAAGCTCGGAGCTCCATTTGCCGGTCAGAGTGGTTCCATCGACCGAGCCAACCAGCAGACCCGGCCGCTCGTCTTTGCGCCGGTAGCTGCCGCGCGCGATGCCATCGCGCACATAAAGCGTCAGCACACCAAAGTCGCTCTGCCATTGCCCGGTGAAGCCCGAGCAGGTCTGGGCAGGCGATGTCGAGACGGCAAAGACCGGGCTTGCACCAAACTGCCCCTCGCCTCTCTCCTTCGATGTGTCGAGCACGAAGCGATAGGTACCCGGCTCGCGGGGCGCCGCAAAAAGCCAAGCTGCGCTGTCTGCGGGATCGAGCGCATGCGCCTCGATCCCGTGCTCGGGTGAGCTCTCCCCCCCGGCACGGGCAAGCACAAGATGCGAGCTGCGATCAGCAAGGCAGCGATTGTTTTCAGCGCGCGAGCCCACCGCAATCGCCTCACCGGCAAAGTACTGCGCGAGATCGGTGGTTAAGGGGACATCCGGATCACGCTGAAATGTCAGTGGACGCAGTGCAGCCGCTGCGGCGGAGCGGTCATTCGCCAAGAACTCAAGCAGCGACTGCCCGCTCGGAGCGATCGCTCCCGTCGTATCGTCGCCCTCATCAGTAACGCAGGCTGCACGTTGATTGCAGCTGCCAAGTGACTGCAGAGCTTGCGCGACACGCTGCTGCGTTGCCTGCACCAGGCGAACCGTTCCCGCGCAAACTTTGCCTTGAGAGCTCGCGGTCAAGTCCTCGGGATGAACCATTGCTTCGAACACATTGGGGCGCGTCTCGGTTTGCGCCTTGAGCGTTGCCGCTTCGATGAGCAAGCGTGAGGCAGACTGGGCAAACCCCTGCCAGAGAGTGACCAAAGCAGAGCCGCTGACACCGGACCGCCGCGCCTGCGCAAGCGCCTCGATCGCAGCGCTCACTTCCCCGAGGCGATCGGCAATCACGCCTTCAGCGCTGTCCGGCGATTGCGCTTCGGAATCGACAGCCTGGTCGCGCAAATAAAGCAGGCGCGCTTCCGCCGCTGCGAACCGGTCATCCGCGATAAGGCCGGGCGCGGCGAGAACGGTCTCATCCAATGTGCCGAGCTGATCGAACAAGAAGCCGCTCGCCACTTGATGATGCTCGCCAACAAGCGCTGCAGGATCGTGCAGTAGCTTGCGAAGCTCTCCATCGAGATTTGAGAATGCCTTGGTCGCAGCATTGGCTTGCGTGCATTTCGCCGACTGGCAGCCGCCTTGGGAGCACAGCGCCGTGCGATGCGAGAGCGATTCGGAAAGCGCATCGATCGAGGCGAGCTCGGTCAAGAGCGAGGCGGAAGGCGCGGTGCACGCAAGCCCTTCGCCTTTCTTTTCGGGCGCCAAACAAAGCAGCGTCGAGCAACGTCCTTGCCAGCCCGCGATCTCGCCGATAATGCGAGCGCGATCCTGTTTGCTCAGAGGCGATCCGAAATCATCCTCTTTCGCAAGCACTGCCTTCATCGTGTTCTCAAGCCGCGAAAGCGCAGCGCATTGGCGGCAAAAGCCCGGCCTTTCCAGGTTTGCAGAAGGCAGTGGCTTGGGGTGAAGCAAAGCCGCGCCCGCCGCAATAAGACCGATAATCAAGACAAGGAGAGCGCCTGCGAACAGCACAAGGCCCTGGCTCCTAACGGCCGTCTTCAGGCGTTCGCGCAGTTTGCCGATGTCGCGCCGAAGGGCCAATTGTCAACCGCTGGCGAGCCCGGCGCGGCCGCTCAGAGCACCGAGCTTGGAGGCAAAGATAAACGCATCATGACCCAGAACCATGTTGACGCGCTCGTCATCGCTTGAAAACGGAAGCCTCACCCAGAAGCGTGTTATGAACTCTCCGCGCGGACGGGGAACCGGCAGAATGCCTTGTGCCGGCAATCCTTGCACGAGCCGGTCATTCGCGGCATGCCAATAATTGGGACGCCCGCCGAGATCGAGATCGTCGAGATAGGCGCCGGTGATCTCACGTCCGAAGAACTCGCGAAGCTGCGTTCCGGCGAGCCGCACGCGAAAGCGTTCGCCCTCGCCTACAAGATCGATGAGTGTGATGTAGGGCAGCAGCCGCTTGATCTCGGCCGGCCTGATGTCACCGCGCGAAGCCATGCGCGGCCGTCGCATTTGGAGCGCCAATAGTCGAACAATTGCCGCTGCTCCGGAATGACGAGTTGGGCGCGAAAAGCAAGATCGGCCGCGCTCATTACTCCCCCCGCCTTGTTGCCCTTAGGGTGAAAATGCGATTCGCACAGTCTGAGCGAGTTCGCGCGCCAAATGCAATTGCCGGTGCGCGAAAAGCGCTGTCACATGTGTTAACGATTTGGCGCTTATGACGAAGGCGGAGTCTTTGGGGCCCGCCGCCGGCGGCGGGGCGGCGTCTGCTTCTTGCCGAGTCCCATATCGATGGCAAGCTTGGACCTTTCCTTGGCGTAGCTGGGGGCCACCATCGGATAGTCGTAAGCCAGCCCCCACTTCTCGCGATAGTCCGGCGGCTTCAAGCCGTGATGCGTGTTCAAATGACGCTTGAGCGATTTGAACTGCTTACCGCACTCAAGGCATGTGATGTGGTCCCTAGTCACCGATCGTTTGACGGGCACCGCAGGGGCCGCCTGAGCGGCTCCGTTTTGGCCCGAGCCGTTGACGGCGCCGCAAATAGCCTCGTGTACGCCGCGAATGAGGTTGGGTAGATCGGCCGGGCCGAGATTGTTGTTACTGACATAGGCGGAGACGACTTCGGCAGTCATCTTGATGTATTCGGCCGTTTCGTCCACTGCCGCCTGCCTTTCTACTTCAATGAAGAGGGCGACAAGCTAAGAGACAACACTAGTCTGTTCAATAGAGGAATTTCTCCGGCTTGCACTCACGCTGGATTGTGCCAATAAAGTCTCTCTAGTCTTGCGAGTGATCAGTTGTCTCCGCAAGGATTTGCGACGCGAGCGCGGCGCCTATCAAAATAAGGGCCCAGGCCGTCAAATCGCGCATGAAGATTGCGAGGTTCCCGGCCGCGATTGCCGCGCCTAGGAGCAGAATAATCACCCCCACGGTACCTGCCTTTGTGACTGCCTGGATGCGAGCGACCATATCTCGCCCGCGCGCCAAGCCAAGGCTTGCGGCAAAGAGCAGCAGCGAGCCTGCAACCACAAGAATTGCCAGAACGGAATCAATGAGTGCCGACACTGTCGCCTCCACCCTCAGACTGTTCGGCAACCGGAGGCTCGGCCCTTTCTGAGGGCGCGCGGCGGTTTGCCCATGACCACGCCAACGGCACGATGCCGCCGAGCAATGCGAGCGCCAGCGCAAGATCGAGCGTATGCCAGTTATGAGATTTGAGGGCGAGCAGCACAATGAGCCGATGCCGATCAGCCAGGAATGCGCCAGCGCAACAAGCCGGTCGGACATGAGCGGCCCGCGTGCGGCGCGCAAAAGTGTGAAAAGCTCTCCTGTAAGCAACAAAGCAAAGCCTATATTGACCGCCCAGGTCAGTGAGCTCGTCGCCATTGCAGCCGTGATGCCCGTGCCATTCATCGCATCACCTCCAGAATATGCCGTTCAAACCGCCGCTTGATGCGAACTTCAATCTCGCCGCGCCGCTTGGCGGAGGTGTTGACGATCAGCCGCGAACGATCCGGCGTCACGCCAACGACAAGCGTGCCCGGCGATAGCGAGATCAAGCTCGATAACAAAGCGATCTCGGAATCGCGGTCAATTGTCAGGGGGACTTCAATACGAACGGTCTCAGGTGCCCTGCCAATGCGAAACGCCCTCACGGCCTCCAGGATCGCAGCCGACACCAGCTCAAGCACGCTCCATGCGACGAGTGAGAGCGTGCGCCCGATGCGCCGGAAATAGCCCGCGCCGCCCCAAATGCCGCGCGACAGAAACAACGCGATCGCGCCAATCACCATACCCAGCAGGAAGTTGAAGACATCGATGCGGCCGATCAGCACGACCCAGATCACTGCGAGCACGATGTTGAAGGCAAAAGGCGTCATCGGCCCACCGTCAGCTCGTCATGGACTGGTGCGCCATGCACGGCGGTCGCGCCGCTCATAATGATAAAGGGCGCCGGATAAAGCCCGCCGGCGAGCGACACGCCACTGGTGATACCGAGCACCAAGAGCTCAGGCAGGGCAATCTTCGGCCCCCTGTTGCGGCGCTCGGGATCGGCTGTCTGCGGCACACGTTCGAACGAGCGGCGCGCCAAGGCAAGCGCGAGGACCAAGCTCGATAACAATGTGACGGCAATGACAGTGTAATCAGCCGTGCCCCAAGCGGCCTGAATGAGGATCAACCGCGCCCAGAACCCCGCAAACGGCGGCAGGCCGACAATCGCCAAGCATGCAAGCGCGAGAAGAATATTGATGGCATCGGCTTGCGGCGGGCGGGCGCCTTCAATCATTGCGCCGGCGCCCTCGCCAACGCGCCTTGCAATTGACGAAGCGGCCAGAAATGCCGGCATCGGGCCGAGCCACAAAAGCACGAACAGGATCGCCGTTTTGGAGGCTTCACAAGCGCCAAGAACGCAGAGCCCGATCAAGCTCGCCGTCAGCGCGGCAATTCTCGGGCCCCGCTCACGAACTGCAATCGCGATCAAGCCGCCGCCCAGCAAGAGCACTGAAGCTGCCGACGACAGGGCGAGCACGAACCACTCCGGCAGCAATGTCCGCAGCTCTTCCGCCAAGGCGATAAAAGGATGAAGCGCTGCCGGCACCGCCATGCCGATGATGGCGATCTCCAGCGCGAGAGCCGACCCTCGAGGCTTGATGACGAGCGGCAATGAAAGGATGAGGCTCGTGAGCCGTGCCGCCAGAAGAATCAGCAGCATCGCAAGGCCGATAGCGGCAAAGCCCATGCTTCTTGCGTCGGAAGGCAATCCTATCCCTAAGATCGCTAGAGCGGCGGCGGCACAAAGCAGGCTGATGGCCTCGATCGACAGAAGCGATGAAAGCTCGCGCGTGCTGTTCGATGGACGCAGGACAAGCACGAGACACATGACATTTGCGCCCAGCGCAAATTGCCAGATGACGAGCACGAGAAGATCGCTCGCCGTGATCGCGCCGATCGCGCTCGCCGCCAGCGTGAAAGCAAGAGGCGCAAGCCATTTACGCCGGTCTTCCTCGATCGCCGCGGCACCGCCAAGCAGCCAAACGAACGTGCCTATGATCGCAACGCCCATCGAAACGAGCATCGAATTGGGATCGCCGTCGAGGCTGGCAATCGGCGTCGATGAAACCGGCAAGCGGCCGCGCAAGGCCAGCGTGATGGCAGTCGCGAGCGCGAGCCATGAAAGCCCTGCAAGCAGCTGCCCAAGCTTGCGATGATCGCGCGCGAGCAAGCACGCCCCCGCGCCGACCAAGGCAAGCACGATCGCTATTGCGTCCCAGCTCGGGAATTCATGCGCCCATGGCAAGATCTCGGAGAGAGCCGCTAGCATTATCTTGGCTCGCCATCGCGCGCATCTTGACTTGTCCGCACCCGGCGCGCGCCGCGCACGAAAGAGGCCTGCACGAGGAAGAGCGCAAATGCGGCAAGAACCAGCGCAACACCAATGCGCACCGAGGCGATAGCGTCTGCGCCGGTCGAGATCGACATGAGCGCAAGAGCATTGCCCATCAAGGCAAGGCCGCCGAGCCGGCGCCACATCTCGCCGGCAAGCACCAGATAGATGCCGCACGCCATGAACACGCCGCTGAGAATAGAGGCGACAATCATGACTGCGACCTCGCCTGCGCAAATAGCACGAGGCTCGATTGTGCAACAACGGCGGCAATCGTCAGAGCAATGCCAAGCCGGATGAGAAAGCTCGATATGCCGGCAATCGAGATTGCGATCTGACCAAAGTGATAGATCGGCTGCGCCGCAAGCACCGGATCGGACGCTAGCGACAAAGCAGCGCCCAACACGAAGGCGAGGAGCGCGCCGCCAGCGGCAACCGGCGCCTTCAATCCAAACACTTGGCGCACGCCGGCACCCTTGGCGCCAACCGCGAAAGCTTGAAGCAAAAATGCCGCGCCGCCCATGAGCCCCGCGAACAAAGGCTCAAGACCGCCGATCGGCTCGCTTGCCATGGTGAAGATCGCAAAGATCCAAATTACCGCGACCAAGAGCGGCGTGATGGCGCGTTGCAGAATCGAGGACATCATTGTGGTTGCCTCGCGCGCCGATTGAGATCTGTGGCGATGACGCCCAAGACAAGCATGAGCACGAGAATGCTCGCCCAAAGCTCGATTTGATCGAACCGCGTCCAATTCGTGGACTCGAGCGAGAGGTTGGAGACCGCAAGGCCCGTCAGCGTCGCGCCGGCCCCGCCGGCGAGCGAAAGCACAATGCGCACGGCTTGCGCGACGCGTGGATGATCCGTGGGTGTTGGCGCCTCAGCGCTGCGCCCCGAAAGTACGAGCAGGATCGCCGTCTCGATGACGAGGACGAGGATGAGCAGATAGGCGAGATCGGCGAACCCTTCGGCCAGCAATGTGAGAGCCGCGAGCAGCGATGCCATTGGAAGGATAGCGATGAGCCGCTTGCAGTCAGGTTGCACAACCGCAACCAAGACAGCGGCAGCGGCGCAAATGGCAAATGCGCCGACAGGCACGAGGTCTAGCGCAATCACAGGGCGCGGCCCGGTGAGCAGATTGACCGCGAGCCAGCCAAATAAAAGGCAGATGATTGCGGCAAGCGACGCGGCGAGCGGGCGATAGCCGATCTTGCCGGCGACCGCGGCGGCAAACCTCCCGCCTGCAACGATGCGAACGAGAAATCCGCGCCACAATCGCTCCGGCCGGCGTGGCAATGCGGGCGCGCACCAATCGAGAGAGCGCCTGATGCGGCGATCGAACCAAACAATCACGCCCGCAATGGCAAACGCGCCGACGGCAAAAGCAATCGCGATGCCTTGCGGCCAGATGGCGCCAAGTGGAACCGGCGTTCCGCTGCGCGCCGCCGCTGCCGAGATAAAAAGCCGCTCGAGCACAAGCGGAAACCAGCCCGGCACGACAAGAAAAGCCAACGCAATGACGGCGGCGATTGTCACCGCCACTGAGAGCTTGCCCTCGCTCACGGCTGACGTTGCACCCGGACGCAGGATGTTGCGCGCGATCAGCACCACCAGCGCGGCGATGATCGCATGGGCGCTGATCGTGAATGCGATCTCCGCGGGATTGATGTGTGGCAACAACCCGGCCTCAAGCGATTGCGTCAGAGTCAAGCGTCGCCAGCGAGGGCAAGAGCCCCGTGAGCGCGATAATGGCGAGCGCAAAGAGCGTGAGCACAAAAGGCCGGCTGCGGGTTGCCGCATTAAGCCCATCGAGACGCAGCCAGTTGTCCCCGCGCGACAAAAGTTGCGATGCCAAGAGGAGCGCGCTGAGACCGAACGCATGTGTGGCGATCAAGAGAAGCGATGCGCTCACGGCGCGTGCGCCAAAAGCCGCGAGATGAATGACGATGGCTGCCACAAAGGCCAAGCTTAGGCTCGCCAATACTGTGCGGACTCGCCGTGCAGCCAAGCCGATGATTGCGCCGGCAACGAGCAGCGCCGCACCGGCAATGCCAAGCGCAAGACGAACCTCCGGAGCCGCGCTGAAGACGGGCGCGAACCGCAGCGCCATATAGAGCGTGAGCGGCAAATAGGCGCCGCCTTGCGCCAGCAGGATCGCGGCTTCGCTCATCATGCCGCTCCGCGCTGTGCGCAGATCCACAGCGATCAGGATCAGACGCGCGAGCCCTGCCACGACGAGCAGCGCGGCGGCAACGCGCACAGCCATCGAGCTAAAAGCCGCGTGCGATGTGAGATCGGCAAGGCCATGCGCGCCGCTGCCGATAAACACGCCGCCGAGCGCCGCAATCAATACCAGATCGCCTGCAAACAAAGCCATCAGCACCGGCGTGCGGCGGGCGCGCGCAACGGCGCCGCGCCGCGCTGTTATAAGCAGGAACGTTGAAAGCGTTGCAAGAACCGAAAATCCCATGACCAGCACGGGCGTGTCGGCAAGAACAAAGCCGAGCGCAGAGCTCATGAGCGAAAGCATTGCCAGAAGCAATCGCCCGCGCGCTTGCGGCGATAGTGCGAGCCCGCCAACAGCAAGCAATGCGGCAATCGTCAGCAAAGTGATGATCGCGGCGAAGAACAGCGAAAGCGCGTCAAGCGAGAAGACGGCTTCAAGTCCGCCCGGACCGCCCCACGGAAATGCAAAGCGCCAAATGCGCCCCTCGGCCGCTTCGGGAGCGAATTGCAGCAACCAGGCGAGCAGATATGCCGGCACAATAGCGAGCACCGGTCCCGCAGCGCTTCTGAACATGCGCGCCAATAATGGCGCGAACGCCGCAATCAGATATCCGGATGCGATGGCTACCAGCATGCCTCACCAGGATGCGTCCATCCGGGATCGGAAGGAATCGCCCGCGGGGCCGCGGGCGCGCGGGCCGCATGGTGAGGCAAGACGCGGGGCGAAGCAACGCCGCGCCGAATGGGGCGAATTAATCGCTGTTAAGAATTGTGTTCGCCAAGTGAGCGCGCGCAGGTCGGGCAGAATTCCGCAGTATGCCCGAGATGTTCCTTAAGCGCTTCCTCAAGCAATTGTGTTGGCGATTTCGACGCGTGCTGCGCATGCAAGGCAAGGCGCGCGATCAGGTCGAGATCGAACTCGAGCGAAAGCGCCATGCGCCGAATATGCCCTACCTCCGAAGACGAAGCCACTTCCGGTTTCGGAACTTCGCGCGTGTGATCAACAGAAGGCTTGACTTCAGCCTTGGCATGATTTTCCGAATCATCCACCGGTTCGGGCTGCGGCACCGGTCGGCGCATGCGCCAGGTTTGCATCTGCACGGCTCTGACGCGTTGCTGCAGCGATTCGGCGCCCGCATCATGGCTATGTTGAGCGGCGGCCGAAAGAGCGTTGCGATTTGCAGGCTCATGGCGCGCCACCACGATCGGCCCGGCCGTGTGCAGATCGAGCGCCTCGGCGGCATAGTAAGGCGTTGCCGGAACCGCCTCGCCTTTACGCGCAAGCAATCCTGCGGTCAGCGGCGCATATTTAACCCGGCCGCGCTGGGGCGCTGCGAGCTCGGCAAGCTTATTGGTCTGGCTGCTCATTGCACGGCCCTCCGCCCAAAGCTTCTCATTCGTTGGCCGAGCGCATTCACTTGGATCGGCGCCGAGCGCAAAACCGGCGTTGCGGCGGTCAAGGGCGGCGGTTCGATAGGCTCGGCTTTCGCGAGCCGGTCGGCGATATACGCCCAAAGCTCCCTGATCTCGTTTGCCGAGCGCCCTTCCGGATCGGTTTCCATCACCGTGCGCCCGTCAATCATGCTCGCGGCATAGTCGACGCGATGATAGAGCGTGACCGGCGCGACAGTGCCGTGCTGTGAAAGCGCAACAGCGGCCTCGGACGTGATCTTGGCGCGCGGCGCAGCGGCGTTCAGCACAAAGATCATTTGCTTGCGGCGCGCTTCGACAATGTCAACGGTCGCACCGACGGCACGCAAATCATGTGGGCTTGGCCGTGCGGGCAGGATCACCAGATCGGCAAAGCTCACAACCTCGGCGATCGCACGCGTGACCGCGGGCGGCGTGTCGATGATGACAACCGCAAAGCCCTGATTGCGCACATGCTCGATATCGTAAAGGAGATTCGAGAAGACGGATTGCACGAAAGCCGGTGTCGGCTTTGCGCGCACATTCCACCATTTCGCAAGACTACCTTGCGGATCGGTGTCGATGAGCGCAACGGGCCCATCGCCCGCAAGCTCCGCCTGCACTGCCAAATGACCGGATAGGGTCGTCTTGCCCGATCCGCCCTTTTGCGATGCGAGTACAATGACGCGCATAGCCAGCCCCACTGTTCCCGTGCGAGCGGCCGCAAACGACCGTCTCGCCCGTCCAAAACCCAACCTTGTGATCCTTCAGGCTCGATCGCACCCGTGCCCATGGGACCTTTGCGAGCGACTTTCAGCGGCAAGCTCTTAACGCACGCTAAATGCGCGACTTGGCTGAAAATGCCGCTTTCATTTGTGGCAAATGCGACCATTGGGCCGAAAAACCGCCGGCTGCGGTGCCGAAGCGTTGATTTTGTCGCCGCGCGAATGAGATTAGAACTGTTGGGGCGTGGAGGAACGAAAATGGGTAAATGGTCTTGGCTATTTCTCGCGGGCAGCATCTCGCTGGCATTGAGCGCCTGCACAACAAAACCGATCGACCCGATGCTGGCGGATAACGGCCTTTTTCAAAGCGGCTATAACGATGGCTGCAAGACTGCCACGGAACGCTCCAAGATCTTCGACCGCTCCATCGTGCGTGACGATTCCTCCTACGCCAAGGACCCAAACTACAAGCGCGGCTGGAACAAAGGCTTCAGAGACTGCGGCTCGCCGACAACGCAGAACGACCCTTACGCCGAGCCGAGCACGGTATGGCAGAAGAAGGGCGGCCCCTTGGGCAATTAAGTGCGCTCTGAACATTGCCCGCTCCCTGCGCTCTCATGCTAACAAGAGCGGTCGGGGGAGCGACCAACTTATATGGCCGAAGCAACAGGGAATGCATCGAGCGGGGCAACCGCCGCCACACCGACAACCCTCGCCGACACCCGCTTTGGCTCCTATCTGTTCGTGCACGGCGCGTGGTTTCTAACCAATGGGCTGCAAGGCGTCCTGCTGCCCTATCTCGTCACGGTCGAGCTCAAAGGCAGCGCGGCGCAGCTCGGCTTTGCGCAAATGTGCCTGACCTTGCCGGCGACATTTCTCGTTCTCGTCGGCGGGCTGATCGCCGATCGCGTGGACGTCAAACGCCAAATCTCGCGACTCTACACCTTCGCGACAATCCCTTATCTGCTGCTTGGCGTGCTTCTGATCCTCAACACCTTCTCCTATTCCTTGATGATCGCCTATGCGCTGAGCGTCGGGGCGATCGGCGCCTTCACTTTGCCGACACGCGATGCGTTGCTGGCGCGCATGGCGCCGAGCCCGGAGCGTGGCGGCATTCAGCGCGCCGTCTCGCTGGCGTCGCTCGGGCAATTCTCCGGCCAGATCATCGCCATGACGATCGCGGCGGGATCGCGCTTCTTCGGTGTCATCCCGCTGTTCTTTCTCCAGGTCGTGGTGATGGGCAGCGGCGCCGCGATTGCCCAACGCTTGCGCCCGCGCCCCGCCCCGCCTAAGCGCGACCGCACAGGCAATGTCTTCGTCTTCGCATGGAACGAGCTTGGCGCCGGTTTGAAAGCCGTGTTCGGCTCACCGGTCATCGGCCCCCTGACAATTGTCTCCTTTGGCATCGGCGCAAGCCTGCCCGGCAGCATGCAAGTGCTGATGCCGCTGCTCGTCAGGTCCTATTTCCCGGCGAATCTCGCCGCCGCCGACGAGCCGCGGATCGCTTCGGCGCTGGCGATCTTCAACCTGTGCTTCTGGCTTGGAACGATCGCCACCGCCACGGCGCTTGTACGGGTCGGCATGCCTCGGCACCGGGGCCGGCTCTATCTGGTTGCGGCCGTGGCGGGCGGCTCACTGCTTTGGGTCGAGACGCTTCAAATGCATTTTGCCGTGTTTTGTACGCTCAACTTCTTCTGGGGCATCGCCAACGGCGTGTTGATCACGCTCGGGCGCGGCATTGTGCAGGAGCTCGCGCAGGAACATCTCCGTGCACGGATCTTATCCGTGTTCTCCTTCGCCTTCATGGTCGGCGGGCCGGTTGGCGCGGTGACGCTCGGCCTCCTCGCCAGCGCCTTCGGGCCGCACAAGACGCTCATGTTTCCCGGCACGCTGGCGATTGCAATCGCGATCATCTCAGTCATTGCGACGCCGCTATGGCGCCTGCGCATCGACGGCCAGGTTCACGAAGTGGCTGCGCGGCGGCAAACCAAGACGGTGTGAATGCCAAAGAGCGTTCGCGCAGGCTGAATATGAAGATCGTCATCGCCCGACTTATTCGGGCGATCCAGAATCACCTGGACCGCACGCGAGTTCTGGATGGCCCGGATAAACCGGGCCATGACATTGCATTTCTGGAAGGTTACGGCGAGGCCGGAAGCGGCGCATTCAGCACTGCGGGATCCCAATGCTCGTCCGCCTTGCCATCGACAAACCGCCACGTGTCGAACCAGGTCGTGGTATAGGTCTTCGACGGATCGCTCGGGACTTTCATTTCGCGCGGCGTCATCACCGTGACATAAGGGCCCTCGGCAATGACTGCGACGATCTTGGTCGTCATCTTCGCGGGGCACGGCTTGGGCTTCATCTTCATCACCTTGGTGAAGAAGTTGACGACCGAATCCAGGCCCGAAGCCGCCATCGGATTGTGTTGGTGATAGGCGGGCGTCAGCCATTTGCCGGCCTCATCCCAATGACCGCATTCGAGCAAGTCTTTCACGATGTGATAGGCTGCCTGCTTGTTGGTGTTTAGCGTCGGGTCCTTGCTGGTGAACAGCGCATCCGGGTTGGCGACGCCCACCACGGGCTCGGCCAATTGCGCGTAAGCGGGCGTCATCAGCGCTGCGCCCACCAGGATAACCCAGGGTATAAGTCGCTTCATTTTGTTGTTCCTCCCCTCGAGATCGAACTCAGCTATGTTTAGCCGAGCTTTGGCCCGCGCCAAAGTAGCTAGTTCCAGGTTTATTCACACCGGCCCGGCTTGACCGGCCCAACCGTGCGCCCTACGCACATGCGGCCGGCCGGGAGTCACGCTCAGGACGGCGGGGAAGCCGGAACGGCGCCATTCAATGAACGAGACCGATCCCAGCGTCACGCAAGGCGCGGCCGCCTCTGCCGCGCCCAAACGGATGGGCGAATTCCGCTGGTACATGCTGGGCTATGGAGCCTATTTCCTCGGCCTCGGCATCAATCAGGTGCTTGGGCCATATCTGTTTGTGGTTGCGCTGCGGGAAAGCGCCGGGCGCTTTTCGCTCGCGCAGTCCGTGATGATGATCCCCTTGCTCATTGCCGTCCTCTTCGGCGGTGCAGCGGCGGACCGCTCAGAGCTGCGCGGGCATCTTGCCCGCATGCAATTGCTGCTGGCGGTGCCCCCGTTCATTCTTGCGATTGTCGTTGGCATGGGCCAGCTGAGCTATGTGGCGATGATCATCTACGGCTGCGCGATCGGCGTCGTGCAGTCCATGGTCCAGCCGGCGCGCGATTTACTTCTCACCAGTGTCGCGGAGCGCGCTCAAGGCATCGACATTCCGCGCGCGGTTGCTGCCGCCTCTTTCATTCAGCTGTGCGGACAATTGTGCGGCTTCTTGCTGGTCGGAGCGGCGGAACGCACCGGTGCCGTGCCGTTGCTTCTCGGCTTCTCGCTGGCGGCAATACTCGCGGCGGGCTGCACGCTTCGCACACAACGAACGGCCGACTCGGAGCAAAAGCCACGCGCCAGCGAGCCGATGATAGCGCTTCTGACCGGCGGCTTCCGCGAAGTGCTCGCTGCCGAAAAGCTGCGCACAATGATTTTGTGCGCGTTCGTGATCGGCATTTTCAGCATGGCCGCCATACAGGTGATCATGCCGATCATCCTGCGCGACATTTATCATGGCGATGCGGTCATCTTTGCTCTCTTGAACTTCTGTTTTGTCGGCGGCAGCGCGATCACAGCCCTTTACCTCACATATCGCCGCGCGGTGCAGCGCCAAGGCCGCGCCATGCTGCTTTCATTGGCCGGCGGCGTCTTGGCGCTCGTTGTCGTGCATTTCGCGCCGCCGCTCTATGTGCTGTTTCCGTTCGTCGTTGTGTGGGGCTTAGGTAACGGCGCTTGGCAGAGCCTCTCGCGCGCGGTCGTGCAGGAATCCGCCGCGCCATCGCATCGCGCGCGCATTCTTGCGGTGCTGACGCTTGGCAATCTCGGCGGCTATCCCATCGGCGCGCTGCTTGCCGGCCAGTTCATTGCATTCTTCGGATCGCGCGGCGCCGTGCTTGTCTCCGCGCTCGGCATCACTATCGTCTGCGCCGTAATGGTTATATTTACGAGAATGTGGCACTTCGAACGCCCACAGAAGGCGTGAATGGCAGAACCAAACAACACCGCCAAAGAGCTGATCCGCAGAGACGCGCTTGCGACGCGCGATGCGATGCCTGCTGATGCGCGCCAAGCCGCGGCGCAAACAATCTCGGATCGCGCCTTTCCCATCGCCGTGCCGCCGGGCGCGATTGTCTCCGGCTTCATGCCGATTGGCAGCGAGATCAATCCGCTTCCACTCATGAAGCATCTCGCGGAGCGGGGCGCAAAACTTGCGCTGCCGGTCGTGATTGGCCGCGGCAAACCGCTCGCGATGCGGCCTTGGGCGTTTGGCGAGAAGCTGATCGAACAACAGTGGAACATCAAGATACCACCGCCAGAGGCCGGCGAGGTCGACCCCGATATCATGCTGGTTCCGCTCGCCGCGTTCGACCGAAAGGGCGACCGGATTGGCTATGGCGCCGGCTATTACGACATGACGATTGCCGGTCTTAAGGCTCGCAAGAGCCTTGTGACGGTGGGCCTGGCTTTTGCCGCCCAGGAAGCCGCGCTGGTGCCCGCTTCTTCCCATGATGAGCGCCTCGATTTTGTGATGACGGAGCGCGAGACCATCGACTTTCGCGGTTCCCCGGCAGGCTGATAGGCTCCTTTGCGGAGGTGTCCGATGGGCGATGAACCTGAGCAGCCGAAGGGTGAGCAGCAGATCGATCAGATCGCGGACGCCATTTTGCGCGGCCGCGGCCAGGGCCTGCCGATCCGGCCGCAAAGCGACGGCAAGGTCCGCCGCGGCGATTTCGACCCCAAATTTATCGAGGCAATGCGGCGCGCTGCCAAGGAGCGCGGCGAGGACCCGTGGCTCTCCGAGGAGGAGCTGAACGCCACCCACGCACAGATGATGAGTGAGCACCCCGAGGGTGAAGACCTCTGGTTCTTCGGCTATGGCTCGCTGATGTGGAACCCGGCGCTTAATGTCGCCGAAGCACAATTCGCCAAGGTGCGCGGCTTTCATCGCGCGTTTTGTCTCTCGCTTCTGATGGGGCGCGGCTCACCGGAATTTCCCGGCCTCATGCTCGCGCTGATGCCGGGCGGCGCTTGCAATGGCGTCGCCATGCGCATCCCCGCCGCGGAGGCCGCAACCGAGACGCGCATCCTGTGGACACGCGAGATGCTGTCAGGCGCCTATCGGCCGGTCTGGCTCGACACACAGATCGGCGAGACGCGCATCCGCTCGCTCAGCTTTGCCGCCAACCCCAAGCACAATCGCTATGTCGGCAAGCACAGCTTCGAGAAGCAAGCGGAAATGATCGCCAAGGCGCAGGGTGTTTTCGGCAAGAACCGCGACTATCTCTATAACACCGTCGAAGCGCTCGAAACGCATGGCGTCACGTCGGGGCCGATGCACAAGCTGGCCAAGCGCGTGCGCGAGATCGCGGGCGATGAAGGATAACCACATCACCTCTCCCTCGATGGGAGAGGTCGGATTGTTTGGCATAGCCGAACAATCCGGGTGAGGGTGGAGCAACGGTCTTTGATTCAACCCCTCACCCTAGCCCTCTCCCACAAGGGAGGTATGAGCTGGTGCTGGCGGCAGCGTAGGCTGACCCTCATATTCCGAGGTGGGCTCTGAGTGCCTGAGCTATGTCACAGTCGGATTTAACGAGGGCGCCACACGGAACATGTCTTTCGCTACCGTCATTGAGAGTGAGCTTAATGGTCTTACGCTTACGAGACGATTGCAGTCGCGAAAAGCGCCCGGGAGAGATAAGTGCAACTTCGCTACATTTCTCCGAGAATATTAGACTACTCAGATAAACAATGCGACCGTCCTGGATCCATACGGCACTGGCCTTGTCGAATATCATCCGGAAAAGAAATAGTGCCTCCAGCAGAATGATACGAACAATCACAGCACAACCTGCTGCGACAGAGATCGGAAAATATATCCTTGTACTGATCAATTCTGGGTGAGCCAAATAGCCGTAATGATAACCAAGGAGTATCATTAAGAGCACAAGTAATAGTCCGACCGTTAAACGAAAAATGATGCTATATGCCTTCGAAATTCTAAAGCGCGCAAGTGTTACTTTGGCACCCTTCATTATTAGACGTCCTCTACCATCCACCACTGGCATTGCGTAACATGACGACCTCCCACAAGGGGAGAGAAAGGATAAAACAGAACGAGGACATTAATGGAAAAAGTCAAGAAGACCGAGGAAGAATGGCGCAAGGAGCTGACGCCCGAGCAATATGCCGTGACGCGCCAGGCGGCGACCGAGCGCGCCTTCACCGGCCCTTATGTCAACGAGAAAGCCGCCGGCACCTATAAGTGCATCGCTTGCGGCGAGCCGCTTGTTTCGCTCCGAGACCAAATATGAATTCCGGCTCCGGCTGGCCGAGCTTCTACAAGGCGATCAAAGACGGCGCCGTTGCCACAAGAGGAAGACAATTCGCATGGCATGCGCCGCATCGAAGCGCTTTGCGCCAAGTGCGATTCGCATCTCGGCCATGTGTTCCCCGACGGGCCGCAGCCGACGGGCCTGCGCTATTGCATGAACGGCACCGCCCTGAAGCTCGACAAGGATTCCGGAGAACAAGTGATCAAACCGCCCGCGAACGCAATGCCGCCAGTCGCCAAGACCGAGACGGCCGTCCATATTCGTCACAACATCAAGGACGAAGACTCTTATGCGTGGCTGCGCGATCCGGATTGGCAACGCGTCATGCGCGAGCCCGAGACGCTGTCGCCCGAGATCAAGCAATATCTCGATGCGGAGAATGCCTATCTCGAGCGCGTGATGGCGCCAACGCAGCCGCTGCAGGATGAGCTGTTTCGCGAGATGAAGGGCCGCATCAAGGAAGACGATTCCTCGGTCCCAGACCCCGACGGCCCTTACGAATATTACGGACGGTTCGAACCGGCGGCCAGCATCAGATCGTCTGCCGCCGGCCGCGCGGCGATGACGATTTCGCACGCGAGCAAATTCTGATCGACGGCGATGCCGAGGCCAAAGGCCACAGCTATTTCGTGCTCGCGGACGCCGATCATAGCCTACGATCACAAGCTGCTCGCTTATGCGACCGACACCAAGGGCTCCGAGTTTCTGACTTTGCGCGTGCGCGAGATCGAGAGCGGCCGCGAGTTGCCGGATGTGATCGAGGATGTCGCGGCGGCCTCGCTTGGTCGCCCGACAGCCTCGGCTTCTATTACGTGCGAGCTCGACGACAATCACCGCACGCGCAGGGTCTATTATCACAAGCTCGGCACGCTGCCTCGAGCGCGACTCTTCTGATCTTCGAGGAGAAGAAGCCGGACTATTTCGTTGGCATCTCGCGTCTCCGAACAGGACGAGTATCTGTTCATCGATTCGCACGATCACGCGTCGAGCGAAGTCGCTTTCATGCGCGCCAACGATCCCACGGCGCCGCCCAAGCTCATCGCCACGCGCCGGAAGGATGTCGAATATGGTGTCTCGCAGTTCGGCAAGACCTTTCTGATCGTCACCAATGCCAACGGCGCCGAGGATTTCGAGCTGGTCATGGCACCGATCGATAATCCGGCCCCGGAGAATTGGCAGGCCGCTCATCGCGCATCGGCGCGGGCGGCTTTTGCTCGGCATCGACGTCACCGCGCGCCATCTCGCCTGGCTCGAGCGCGAGAACGCACTGCCGCAATCTGGATCGCGCCGCTTGCACGAGGAAGCGCCGGGCCAGTCATGCTCGGCGAAGCGCATTCGAGATCGACTTTCGACGAAGAAGCTTATGCGCTCGGCATGTCGTCCGGCTACGAGTTCGACACCGATCGCCTGCGCTTCACCTACGCCTCGCCGACAACGCCGGCGCAGGTGTGGGACTACAATATGATCGACCCGCGAGCGAACGCTGCTCAAGACGCAAGAAATCCCCTCCGGCCATGATGCGCGCGACTACGTGGCGCGCCGCATTCACGCCACAGCCACCGACGGCGCCGAGATCCCGATCACCCTGCTCTACCGCAAGGACACGCCGCTCGACGGCTCAGCGCCGTGCTGCTCTACGGCTATGGCAGCTACGGCATGAGCATGCCGGCAAGCTTCGGCACGGTGCGGCTGTCGCTGGTCGACCGCGGCTTCATCTATGCGATCGCGCATATCCGCGGCGGCATGGACAAGGGCTATCACTGGTACGGCGAAGGCCGCCGCCAGCAGAAGAAGAACACGTTCACCGACTTCATCGCTTGCGCCGAGCATCTGATCGCGCAGGCCTGACGCGCCGGGACGGATCATCGCGCAAGGCGGCTCCGCCGGCGGGCTCTTGATGGGCGCGGTTGCCAATATGGCGCCGCGAGCTGTTTCTCGGCATCATCGCCGAAGTGCCGTTCGTCGACGTGCTCAACACGATCTCCGATGGAGATCTGCCGCTGACGCCGCCCGAATGGAAGGAATGGGGCAACCCGATCGAGGATCCGGCGGCCTGCGACTACATCCGCTCCTATTCGCCTTACGACAATGTCGGCGCGCATGCCTATCCCAACATGCTGGTGACGGCGGGCCTGACCGATCCGCGCGTCACCTATTGGGAGCCAGCGAAGTGGGTGGCGAAGCTGCGCGCCAACAAGACCGACGATCATCTGATCGTCTTCAAGACCCATATGGAAGCCGGCCACGGCGGCGCATCGGGGCGTTTCGATTCCCTGAAGGACGATGCGCTCGCCTACGCGTTCGCGCTGTTGATTGCGGACGAGGCGCAGTGAGTTTCCTCGCCCGCTTGCGGGCGAGGTGTCGCGATGCGACGGAGGGGGTAACGCGGCACCCCCACCGGCCCTTCAGGCCACTTCCCCCGCGAGCGGGTGAAGAGAGTCGAGTCGGGCTAAGGCTTTGCCCGTGCCCTGACGGCGGCGGAGACGCTGTCGAACAACGTCTTTACGTCATCGTCGAAGTGATGGGCGCCCGGCAAGCCGATCAGCTGCGCGCCCTTCAGAGCAGCTTCGGTGCAGCCGCTGTCGTCCTGCTCGTCGTTGCCGTAGACGCACACGGTTTCCCGCTCCGGCAGCGCGGCAAAAGCCGGAGCCAGCACGATATCGCCGGGATCGATGCCTGTTTGCTCGAGCAGCGTCACCTGCAGCATGGTCTCGCGTTGCGGCGCGATCAGGACGACCGCGGCGATCTCCGCATCGAATCGAGCGGCTCGTGGTGCGCAAGGCAAGCGGCAGCACGTCCGCGCCATAGGAATAGCCGACCAGAACGATCTTCCTGGCGTGCGTGCGTGCCGTGTATGTGTTGGCGAGATCGGACAGATGCGCGGCGATCTGCGGCACCGGGCGCTCCGGCCCGAACCAGATTTGAGTGTCTATGCCGACAACCGCATAGCCCTCCTTGGCGAGCCGGTTCGCCAGCTGCGCGTCAATATCGCCCCACCAGCCGCCGTCGCCCGACAGGAAGAGAATGAGTGTGTGCGAGGCTTTACGGAGACCTCGACCGTGCCTTGGGCATCCGGGCGCGGAAACGCTTCGGCACGCGCACCAGAGATCATCAATGACAAAACAAACGCACCAGCAGCGCACCGCCAGAACAACCGACGCCTGCTGGGATTGTCGCTCATGTCCGTCCAAACCGTGTGGGGGCGGAACTCTAGCGGCTCGATTTTGGTCGAATTGCGTCTTAAGGGCGGCGGCGCGTAGGCTCCGTCTTCACGGCTTGGTGATGGCGAAGAGCGGCGTTATCGCAACAACGCCTTTGTCTTCGTCTGCGGCGTGGCGCAGATGCTCCTTGATGCCAAACGCATCCTCGGTCGTGCGCAATAACGAGTAGTGGTTATAGGGCGTTGGGTCTTCTAGCCCACGCGGGCCGTGATTAGTGATCACGATTGTCGGGATCCAGCCGCCGCCGGGATTGTACTCATCATCCGGCGCAGAGCCACAGCAGCCGTCACCATGGCCGCCGGCGTCGGACTGATCATTTTCATCAAAGGTTATGACGATCGCGCTGTTATCCTTTGCCTTCCATTGCGGCCCCGCCATGATCGCATCAACGATCTTACCCAGCTCGCGATCGGCCCGAGCGATCAAGCCCGCCTCGTTGTCCCTGTCGCAATCCTCGGGCACATAATTTCCCTTGAGCCCATGCATGTCATTGCATTGATTGGGAATCATCTGCGCGTAATTCGGCAGATCGCCCGCCGCCGCGTCAGCGTAAAATGCATCGAAGCCGACGATCCTCTCCGCGCGTTTGGGATCATCCTGTACGGACCCGAAGGACATGAAGCCATTATGCTTGACCGCGTAAAGCCAATTCGGCCCGTGCTGGTCTGATACGTCGGCATTCGGCCACATGATCGCCTTGGACCCCGCCTCCGGAATGTCCTCGAAGTAGCCTCTCCAAGTGAGACCTTTCTCGTCGAGCTGATCGGTGAGGCTCCGTCCAGCAATCGTGTGATCGGCATAACCCGGGAAAGACACACCGTCGCATCCAGCAATTCCTTCGGCGGAAGGCTTGCAATAATAGGCGGCGTCATCGTGGATACCGAAGGTGTCACCGCCCAGAATGGCGATGTAGTTGGGCTCGCTCGGATGCCGCTCGCCGTAGAAATTCGTTGCCAAGCCATATTGTTTCGCGAGCCTGGTGAAGTTGGGCGCAATCTTTTGGCCAATCACCTGATCGAAAGTGTGGTTCTCCTCGATGATCACATAGATATGCGCATAGTTTGGCATAGTGGCCGGCGCCTTCGAGGTTGGCGCTTTGGTGCATGCGCTCGCTATAAGAACGGATGCGAGCGCTGCACCCGTAAGACACGCTTTGATCATCGGATGCCCTCCAGCCCGCGCAGTTTGGCTGCAGAATGTGACAGACGCGCAAAGCCGAGGTCTTCGCGCACGTTAACTCAGCCGCCTCCACGCCTAGAGTCGACACGCAAAGAGGCCAATAAAGAGCAAAATCATGGCCGAAGACGAAAAGCCGCGGGTGCAAAGCGTCGTCCAGACGACGGACCGGTTTCTTGCTTCTGATGTGTTCGAGGGCCGCAGGCGCGCGCTGCCGCCGCGCAACGGCACCGGCGTCATTCAAGAAGTGGCGCGTGAGGTGCCCATCTATCACCGCTGCGACGTGCTCGTGGTCGGTGGCGGGCCATCGGGAACCGCCGCGGCTTATGCCGCGGCACGCGCTGGCGCCGACGTCGCCGTGCTCGAGCGCTACAATCATCTGGGTGGGCTTTCGACTGGCGGCCTTGTGATCTGGATCGATCGGATGACCGATTGGGATGGCAAGCTGGTTATCCGTGGCTTCGCCGAAGAAATCCTTGCGCGCTTTCCACGCGAAGGTGTTGCCGGGCCCGGCCCCATCTCTGGGGCTCGCGCGATGCCGAAGAAGTGGCCTATTGGGGGCAACGCACTTCGGCATTTCACGGCATCGTCTCCTGGGCGCCGACGATCGATCCCGAGCGCTTGAAGCTGATCTCACAAGAGATGCTGCTCGAGGCCGGCGTACGGCTGGTGTTTCATGGCTGGGCCGCGTTGCCGATTGTCGAAGACGGACGCGTTCAAGGCGTGTTGTTCGAAAGCAAGATGGGCCGGCAGGCGCTGCTCGCGAATGTCGTTGTCGACGCGACGGGCGATGGTGATGTGTTTGCCCGCGCGGGTGCGGCGTTCGAAACCGATATCGAAGAAGGCGATGTGCATCACAGCATGAACACCGCCTTCATGCTCGGCAATGTCGACATGAATCGCTGGCTCGCGTTTCGGCGCGGCGAGCCGGAGCGCTTTAAGGAATTCATGCAGAAAGGACGCGAGGAACTTGGCTTTTTCCAGCCGCCTTACGTCTCCTGGCGCAATGACATTGCGCTGTTTCTGGGTCCCCGGCAATCCGGCCTTTCGGCCCTCGATGTCGACGACATGACCGAGGTGGAGATTCGCTCGCACCGGTTCATGCAGCGGCACTGCGATTTCTTCCGCACAAATGCGCCGGGCTTTGAGAGTGCGTTCATGATGGAAAGCGCGCCGCAGCTTGGCGTGCGCCACACGCGCAGGCTTGGCGGCGTTGGCCGCATCGAGCGCGCGCAATGGGGCCGGGGCGTGCCATTTGCCGATGAGGTCGGCGTGAGCCCCTCAGTGTCCCCCAAGTTTCCAGTGATCTCGGTACCTTATGGCGCGCTGGTGCCCAAAACGCTCGATGGGCTTCTCGCCTGCGGGCGGCATATCTCGTGCGATGCAAACTCGCACGGCTTCATGCGCGAAATTCCGCAATGCTGGCTTACCGGTCATGCCGCAGGCGCAGCGGCGGCACTGGCTGTGAAGTCGCGCGTCGAGCCGCGTGCGGTTCATGTCGCCGAGTTGCAAGGCGAGCTGCGCAAGCAGGGCGCCTTCATCAGAGAGACGGCGGACGAGCCTGCGATCCCCTCACCCGCCACGACTTAGCGTTCACGAAGCGCGCAAGTTCTCCTTGGCGGCATGCGCGGCCGTATCATCGAGAGCACTTTGCAGCCGGTCGAAGATCTCGTCGACTTCCGCTTCCTTGACGATCAGCGGCGGGCACACCGCAATGATGTCGCCGATTGCGCGCACGATGATGCCATGCGCTTGCGCCCGCGCCGCCAGATAGGCGCCAACGCCAGCTTTCGTTGCGAAAGCCCGCTTCGAGGCCTTGTCGGCGACCAGCTCTATGCCGCCGACCAGCCCAACGCCGCGCGCCTCGCCGACAAGCTCGTGCCCCGCCAGCGCCTTGAGCCGTGACTGGAAGCGCGGTGAGACCGCACGCACATGATCGCCGATCTTCCACTCATCCATGAGCTCAAGATTGCGCAGAGCAACCGCCGCGCATACCGGATGGCCGGTGTAGGTGTAGCCGTGGCCGAACATACCGAGCTTGCGGCTTTCATTGACCGCCGCTTGATAGACATCATCGGAAATGACGCTCGCACTGATCGGCAGATAAGCGGATGAGAGCGCCTTGGCCACCGTCATCGCATTGGGCGTGAAGCCAAAGGTCTCGCAGCCGAAGGGCTTGCCGGTGCGGTGGAAGCCGCAAATCACCTCGTCGTCGATGAACATGATGTCGTGCTTTTTGAGCACCGGCATGATCGCATCGAAATAGCCCTGCGGCGGAATGATGACACCGCCGGCGCCTTGCACGGGCTCGGCGATGAACGCCGCAATTGTCTCCGGACCTTCGCGCTCAATCAAAGCTTCGAGATTTCTTGCCATCCGGCCCGAAAACGCCTCCTCGCTCTCACCGGGATCGGCGGCACGATAATGATGCGGATTGTCCGTATAAAGAATGCCGGAGACAGGCAGATCGAAGTCGGTCTGCATAATCGGCAAGCCGGTGAGCTTGGCCGTTGCCACCGTCACGCCGTGATAGCCGCGCTGGCGCGAGATGATCTTCTTCTTGTGCGGCCGGCCGAGCGCATTGTTGTAGTACCAGACGAGCTTGAGATGCGTGTCGTTGGCATCCGAGCCGGAATTGCCGAAGAACACTTTTCCCGCCGCGAACGGCATCATCGCCTTCAGCTTTTCGGCCAGCTCGATCGCCGGATCGTGGCTCTTGGAAGCGAACAGCGGCGAGTAAGCCAGCTTACGCATTTGCGCGGCAGCCGCTTCGACGAGTTCTTCAACGCCATAACCGAGCGCCGTGCACCAAAGGCCCGCCATCGCCTCTATATAGGGGCGGCCTTCGTCGTCATAGACGTGAATGCCTTTGCCGCGCTCAAGAATGAACGGGCCCGTCTCCTCGTGGCGCGCGAGATTGGAGACTGGGTGAAGAATGTGGGCGACGTCGCGCGCGGCGCGCGAATTGGGTGCAAGTGCCATGGCGTCCTCGCCGGTAACGGGAATCGCTAAGGCTTTGTCGCGCGGCGCTCGGGCACGCGTCAACTCACACGCCCCGCGTTAATGGACGATCAGCTGACGCCCGCGATCAGGAAGAGCCGCGCGATATCCCTGACGGAACTATCGGATCTGATCGACAGCAGCGTTCTGCGGCCCTGCTCGACATGGCCGGCTACCATCTGGATCCGCCCCAAATCAAGGCGCGCCTGATCGGGGTTGGAGACACCGTCTTTGGCGAGCCCGCGCGTGATGGCGGCAATCGCCTTGTCATATTGGCCGTAGCTGGCAAAGCGCCGGCCGACCATGATGTCGTTGTCGCCGGCCGTTCCCTTGGCCGTCGTCGCATCATCCAATTCGAGGATCGCCTTATCCTTGGTGACGGCCTCATCCACGACCTGCTTCAGGCGCTGATCGCGATTGGCCGGCGCATTGCCTAAAACTTTCGCCTTGAAGCCCTCATCGAGGATCGACTTGGCATCGCCCGGCAGATTGAGCGCAAACGCCAGCTTGGCGAAATTGAACCAATCGTCATCCGTCTTGAGCAGATGCTTCTGGTATTGGAGGCGCATGATGTCGAGCTGCCCGTAAGGATTTACGCCCTGGCTGTTGATCTGCTTGATCAGCGCGTTCCAATAACCGTCATTGGGATAGTGCGTGACGAGCGCGAAGAGCCCGCGCTTGATGTTCGCGCTGTCCCTGAGCTGATAGGCGCTCGAGAGAAACAGCCCATAGACATTTTGCGGCGGCGCATGCCCGGCCCGCTCCGTTGAATTGATGATCGCCTCTGTGCCTGCAAGCGACGCTTTATAATTGTGTTGCTGGTAATAGCAATTGGCGACGAGGAGCTGCATGCCGGTATCAGCACCCGCCTCGCGCTGGTAGCGATCGGCATAGTCGATCGTCTTAGCGTAGTCCTTGATGTGATAGGCTTGCTGCGCAAGCGCTTTCAGCAGCTTGACCCGATCCGCCTTGGACAAACCGGAATATTTCAGCGTCGCCTCGGTCGCCGCCATCGCATTCTTATAGTCTTTCTTGGAATTGTAGGCGTAGGCGAGGAACTGATTGATGACATAGTCCTCATACGAGGTGCGACCTGGGATCGACTGAGCCTCCTTGGCCTTGGCGATTGCCTCATTGAAGTTACCGGCCTTTGCGGCGTCTTGCGCTTCCTTCAAAGGTTTGCCGACTTTGGCGCTGACCGTCTGCGCGGCAATCGCCGCCGTCGGCACCACAAGCGTGGCCGCGGCGCCACCGCTTAGAAGCGCTGCACCAAGAAGGAGAATACGAGACTGACGCCGAACGCTCATGATCTGCCTCAAGCTGTCATCAGTGTGTCAGTATATAAGCTATTGCGCGAAACGCTCGTTTCCAGCAAAGCCGATCTTTTGAACTTGGTCCTGCTGCGCCAACGCCAGCACCTGGGCGACATAGTTCCACTTGGTCACGGCGTCAGGGTAGATGTGGATCTCCGTATCGGGATCCTGTGCTGCATCGCGGAAATAATTGTCGAGCGTCGCCGTATCCGGCACCGGCGTACCGTTCCAGGTGACCGCGCCGCCGAAATCAATATTGAGATTCACGACAATCGGCTGAGTCGGTGGCGGCGGCTGATTATTCGGCGGATTTTCGAGCTTAATGCCATGCATCTGAATCGGCAGGCTGACAATCAGCATAACGATCAGAACCAACATGACGTCGATGAGAGGTGTGGTATTCACCTCCATCATCGGATCGCCTTCGTCGACGGACGGGCCTACGCCACCAGCCATAAAACCACTCCATGAAACCTGTCATCAGGACGCGGCGGTCACATCCGCCGCGCCGCCCACCATCATCCCTTCGGGACTGGCTTTATGATGAACGCCATCTCTTGGATTGCGTTCTGCTGCGCAATGAAGATCACCTTGCCGACATTCTGGAACATCGTGTCCTTGTCGGCGCGGATATGTAACGCCGGAAGCGGACGCCCTTCGGCGAGCGATTGCTTGACGGCAGCAGCCATGCGGTTCGAGAGCTCCTGGGTCGTCTGCACGGGTTGAGTGCCCCAGTAGATCTTGCCGTTGGCGTCGATCGCCAGCCGGATATCGATCGGCTTGGTCTGTGTCGGCCTATCATTCGCCTGCGGCAAGCTCACGGGGATCTGCGTGAGCACCACCGGGATGGTGAGCAGGAAGATGATCAACATCACCAACATCACGTCGACAAGCGGCGTCACATTGATATTCGGTGATACGTCGTCGTCGCCTTCGCCGGATGAGACGTTAACCGCCATGCTTATCTCCTACGGCCAGTGCTGCTCGGCGACGCGCCGAGCGCCTGGGCCTGCAGATCGCTGGCGTAGCTGCGCAGCGCGTCCGTCACCTGGCGGTTCCGCCCGACGACCACGTTATAGAAGATAACCGCGGGAACGGCTGCGAACAGGCCGATGGCGGTCATGATGAGCGCCTCACCGACCGGACCCGCAACCTTGTCGATCGAAGGCTGGCCCGAGAGGCCGATGCTCAGAAGGGCTTTCAAGATACCGTAGACCGTACCGAACAACCCAACGAACGGCGCAGAGGAGGCGACCGTCGCAAGGAACGAGTTGCCGCCGCGAAGCTGCGAGTTGATGTTGTCGATTGAGCGGTTGAGAGCGCTGCCGACCCAATCCGCAAGCGACACCTGGCTGCCGATTTGCGCGTGCTGCGCCGCGGCCGCCTGCGCATCTTCGGCGAGCGAAAGAAATGCGCCCTTCGGGTCGCCGCGTCCGGCGGACTTGGCTTGCGAGATCAGGCCGCCAGAGCTCAGAAACTTCGTAATGAAGACGATCCAGGAGCCCAAAATCATGATTCCCAACACGCCGCCGACGCCGAAAGTCACGGGGTCCGGATGCTGGAGGTTGAACATGTGCCCGAGACCATAGGGGTTCTCGGCCGGCTTCTCAGGCGTGGTCTGTTCAATCGCGCCAGGCGCTGCCTGGTCGGTCGGCGCCGCGCTCTGATCCACCGGCAAGCCCGTCTCCGGATCGATCTGCGCCGCACCTGAATCGGGAGCGCTTGCATCCGGTGCTCCCGCAGCCGGTGCTCCGGCCGCCGCATCAGCCGGCGGCGCGGACGTGTCTTGCGCAAGCGCCGGCGCCGCGAAGGCGACCGCTGCCAGCATCAAGACCGCAGTGAACGGAATTCCAAATCTCTTACCCGTGCTCATGTGACTGTCCTTTGTCTACTTAGATCGCTTGTCGGCACTGCCTCTAGCATTCACGTTGTTTACTGATTCCGCTTTCTTCTCGCGCACTCTTCGTAAGCTTGCCTGGTTTCGGGATCGTCATGGCGAAGCTGAAATTTGACGGCCTGCGGAAGATCGGTGGCGATGCGCTTGCCATCCTTACGTGCGGGCGAATAGCGCCACCGCTTTGCGGCTTCGAGCGCTGAATTATCAAGCGCCGGATACCCGCTCGATTTGGTGATCTTCGCATCCGTCACGCGTCCGCTCTCATCGATCGAAAGCAGGAGAGTTACCGTCCCTTCCTCGCAGTTGTCTTTCGACGTCTCGGGATAGGTGGGCTCTCTAATATCTGTGCCGCGGGGCGGACGATCCGGAACCGGCTTGGTCGTCGTCACCTGTTGAATTGCGGTTGTCGGCGCGGTGGTCGTCGCAACGACGATGTTCGGTGGCGGCACGTAAGGCGGCGGCTCATCCACCTGTGGCGGCGGCGGCGGCGGCGCTTGGTCGGGCGGCGGCGGCGGCGGCTCTTTAACCGCTTCGACCTTGGTTTCGAGCTGGCTGATAGCTTTTTGAATCAGGCCCGCCTGCAGCCCCAGGATGAAACCAACATTCACAATCACCGCAATCACAATCGCGATCGTGAGGCGGGGGCCGTTGCCTTTTGAAATGCGATAGGCCATCAGCAGGCCCCCTGACGGCTTGCAGCCGCACCCGAAACCGCGCTGTGCGCCGCTCCTGGCGTCTGGTTATGCGTCGGCATCAACTCCCTCACTCCAAACGTCGAATTTTCGTTGGCGGCCCCAAAAGCCGCCCCATTGGATACAGGCATTTTAGTTAAAAGAATGATCCGCAATCACGCCGCCAAAATGGCGAGGTACTGTCAGAAACACGGCGGCATCCGCCTTATCGCTCCCCATTCCCTCCCCAAAAGACGCCGAGGACCGAACGATCCATAACTCACCTACTTCACGAGCTTCACAGGAAGCTTGGTGAACATGCTCCTGTCCGGCGCTCCCGGATCTTCATGACAACCGAACGCGACCTTCTGCCAGTCCGCCCGCATAAAAGGCAAAACCGGCAACCCCTCGGCCGACCCTGCACGGCGGCAGAGACTTCCATAAATCATCCACTAGTTCAACCTTCTAGCAAGGTTAATATTTGGCAAACCGTCAGTCTCCTTGCGGCTCTCAAGGATGCAATGCTGCGTTGCAACAAGAGTATTTTGCGATGTGCTCTGCAAATCTTTGAGCAACTCTTGCGCTCCACTTAGGTGGACTATTGATGTCTTGTCGCGACAGTTCAATTCCAAGCATCCATCTGCCAAGCGAGACTTGTTGCGGTTGCGAGAATCACACCCGCAGTTCCTGTCTATGGCCCAAATATTTGCTGTGTATGACATCAAATCAGTTGCCCGGAGCGCCGCCCCAAACCGGCCAAATTTGCGTGGCACGAACGCGCCAGCTAGCGTCCAGCCGTTCAGAGACGCTGGTTCCGTCTGGATCAACCCAAGACCGAACACCTCAACAAGGGGGACATTTCATGCCAGTGCGTTCAATCCTCGCCGCAATCGCATTCGTATTAGCTGCGCCGGCTCTTGCCTTTGCTGCCGACGCCCCGGCGCCGCCACCGGTTGCGCCCGTCAACGGCACAGTCACAAGCATCTCGCCCACAACGCTGGTGGTGAAGGGAGCAGACGGTAAGGAAGCCAAGTTCGCGCTGGGGCCAAATGTCGGCGTCACCAAAACGCGCACGGGCACGCTTGGCGATGTCAAAGCCGGACAATTCATCGGCTGCACAGCCGTTGAAGGCCCCGACGGCAAATTGCGTGCGCAAGAGATCCACATCTTCCCCGAATCGATGCGCGGAACCGGCGAAGGCCACTATCCCTGGGGCAATCAAGCCAAGACGACAATGACCAACGGCAATGTCGAAAGCCTTGCCGGCGTCAGCGACGGCAAGACGATCAAAGTGTCCTATAAGGGTGGCACGACAAACGTGCTGATCCCGCCCTCGACAACAATAACCGTGATCGAAGCCGCGGCACTTAAGGATGTGAAAGTCGGCTCCATGGTCACCGTGTTCTCGACGACCAATGCCGATGGCAGCAGGACGGCGATGGGGATCGGCCTCGCACCAGCCAAGCCGTAATCCTTTAGGCTAGAGCGTATCCCTTGCGTCTCCGCGGGAAGCCTCGCGGAGGCGCTTTGCTTTCAGGGCTTGGCCTCGTTGCGCGATACGCCCGGCCTCTATATATGGTCCCGCCAAGCATTGGGGCGTAGCCAAGTGGTAAGGCAACGGATTTTGATTCCGTCATTCGCAGGTTCGATCCCTGCCGCCCCAGCCAGCTAGCTCTTCTTAATGAGCAAAGCGAATTTAGAAGAGCTGCTGTCCGCCGACTTGATCGGCGGACCCATCCTTTAATTTGCTGCGGTCGTGTCGGCAAAGAGTTATTGATTCAACCCCTCACCCTGCCCTCTCCCACAAGGGGAGAGGGTGTAGAGCTTAGTGTTCGCATGTGGGCTGAAGCAGCAACCGTTCTTGTTACCTTCATCGTGATTATCGATCCCGTTGGGCTCGTGCCGATCTTCATGTCGCTGACTTATCAGCAACCGCCCGAGAAGCGCGCGCGCACGGCCTTGAGCTCCATCCTCGCGGCGGCTGCGATCCTCACTCTGTTCTCGATCGCCGGCAATCAACTTCTGCCGCTGTTGGGAATCACATTGCCGGCGCTGCAAATCTCCGGCGGCATTCTCTTGTTGCTGTTGTCGATCGAGATGGTGTTTGCGCGTCACAGCGGCCTGCGCTCGACGACCGAAGCTGAAAAGACCGAAGCGCAACACAGAAGCGATGTCGCGATCTTTCCGCTCGCCGTTCCGCTGATTGCCGGGCCGGGTGCGATCACATCGTCGGTGATGTTGATCGAGCGGGCGCATGGCAATCTCGAAATGCAGGGGATCGTCATCGGCCTGATGCTCGGCGTGCTTCTTTTCACCTATCTCGCTTTCCTTGCCGCCTCGCGGCTGATGGGCTTTCTCGGCCTTACCGGCATCAATGTGATCGGGCGAACGTTGGGAATCATCCTGGCCGCGCTTGCCATTCAGTTCGTGATCGAGGGGCTTGAGGGCGCATTCCCGGGCTTGCTCGTCGCTCATACGCCTTGAGACGGCAATTGATATCGCACGCCGCTTGGGGCGATGCTCAGCCAATAACATGGAAGGTCCCCCGCAATGTTCGAGCTCAACGGCGCACGCGTTCTTGTTGTTGGCGGCACATCCGGCATCGGCCTTGGCACGGCGCAATTGGCGGCTGCGCTTGGCGGCAAGGTCGCTGTCGCCTCGCGCTCGGCGGACAAAGTGCGCGCAGCGCAGGAGCTGATCGGCCATGGCGCTCTGGGCCATGTGCTCGATACCCGCGATGAGAGCGCGATCGAAAAATTCTTTGGCGGCGAAGCGCCGTTCGATCATGTCGTGGTGTCGGCATCGGAGACGACGAGCCGGGCCGTGAAGGAGCTGCCGCTTGATGTGGCTTACGCCAATATGAACTCGAAATTCTGGGGCGCCTATCGCATCGCGCGCGCCGCACGCATCTCGGGCAATGGCTCGCTGACATTGGTTTCCGGTTATCTCTCGATCCGCCCGCGCAAAGGCAGCGCAATTTCAGGGCGCGATCAATGCCGCGGTCGAAGGTTTGTCGCGCGGCCTCGCGCTCGAGCTTGCGCCCGCCCGCGTCAATTGCGTCTCGCCCGGCTTGGTGAACACGCCGCTCTTGGACCGGTTCGGCGAGCGCAAGGAGGCGATGCTGGCCGAGGCCAAGAAAACCATCCCGGCCGGGATCGTCGGCGAGAGCGAGCACATCGCCCGCCAGATCATTGCCTGCATGACCAACCCGTTCATGACCGGCTCGACCATTTATCTCGATGGCGGCGGCTCGATCGCCTGAGCTCACGTCATATCGGAAGAGACCACTCTCCCCTTGCGGGAGGGTCGGAATTTGCCAGCCCTTGCGAGGAAAATTCGGGGAGGGGTGGAACTCTCGACAACCCCTCCTGAAAAATCGATCGCTCCGCTCGCCGATTTTTCAGCCCTCCCGCAAGGGGAGGGCTGTTAAAGCGTTGCGGGGCGGGGCCTGGCGGGGCTATAAGCGCGCCTCGGATCGGAGTGTAGCTCAGCCTGGTAGAGCACCGTCTTCGGGAGGCGGGGGCCGCAGAGTTCGAAATCTTGCCACTCCGACCATCCGCCTTCGCTAATTTTGGCGAAGCCAAAATTCAGCTACGGCGTGATTGCGAAAGCAGACGCATTCGAAGCTTATCTGAAGACAGCTTCCGGCCGGGCTTTCGCAAAACGGCACTTTTGAACAATCTGGATCGGCTACTGCCCCGGTGAAGCCTGCCCCCATCTACGCAGGCACTCGGCATATTGCTGCTCTGATAGCTCTTGCTTGAGATCGAAAACGACCTTGAGCGTGATGTCACCTTCAACTGCCTTGTGGTCCTTAATGGCGGGAGAAAAGCGCCATGTCCGCGCGGCAGCTAAAGTCGACCGATCCAGTGCACCGTAGCCGCTTGTTTTAAAGAGCCTAACGTCCGACACATCGCCTCGATTGGTGACACGAATAGTCACGAAAACCGCGCCTTGTTCGCAGTTCCGTTTGCTCTCGGAAGGATAGGTAGGAGCGGAAATATCTACTGCAACGGGTTCTCGATCCGGAGGCGGAAAGTGCCCGATATTGATTATGGGTTTCGAATGCTCAGAGCAGCTGGCGACTGACAGTAAGCCAACGATCAGACCGCCAACCAATAGCTGCTGGCTAATCCTTCTTCTCATCCTGTTTGACGTGCTCATAAGTCGAGCCGCCATATTCCTTGATGAGATCGGTCATCGCGATGATGTCGCCATCGACCGCAGCCGATGTATCATCCGCCGAATAGCTGACCGAAGATGAAGACGAGTCCGAATTATCGCTGGTCTTCTGCGATGTGTTCGCTTTCAGAAGATCGCTGAACGCGAACAGATCCTCGACATAGGTGTTGACGAGAATCTGCAGTGCGCGTTCGCCGATGCCGCCGGTGGCGTTGATGTTCATCACCAGCGATGGATCATTGTCTTTGTCGACATAAGCGGTCGACCAGCGGCGCGCCTGAAACGGATCGTTCCACGCATAGATCGCCTTATCGTTCACCTCGCCGCTCTTGTCGTACCAGGCCCACAAAGCGATGTCGTCGCACTGGCCTTCGACCTTGTCGCACGAGAAGAACAGAATATTGAATTGCTGCGCCGGGAATTTGCGCGGATCGACCACCACCATCGGAAAGCCGCGCGGATCGGTTTGCACTTCATAGCCGATGCTCAGCGCATCGAGCGCGTCGGTGACGTCCTGCGGCGTGATCTTTTCAAGCAGCGTGTCGGAACCCGAAGACGGCGAGCTGACGGTGCCCGAGCCGCTATCGCCCGATGCGGATTGAGCGCTGCCTTGATCGCCCGCCGCACCGCCACGCTCGGCGGCGATTTTCGCAAACGGATTGTCGTTTTGGCTGCTCGAGCTTTGCTTGTCGCACGCAACAAAGCCGGCAGCCAAAGCGAACACGCCCGCCGCCAGCAGGCTCAGCTTCAAAAGCCGATGTGCCATCTGAACCCCCAGTCGCACCCGTGCCGTTAACCTATCCTACTCGCCCTTGGCGGGAAAGCCACCGGCCCGGGTGCGCCCAGCGCCTGTGGCTAGGCCGCCACAGACCGGCTCAGGCTTTGGTTGAGGGGCGTGCCGACATCCGCTCAAACCAGGCGGCGAGCCATTTATTGTCCTTGTTCAGGGGCTGGCCGGCGGCGCCGAAGGCAACGAGTGAGGGATAGAGCAGGATATCGGCGAGGCTGATGCGCGCCCCCGCGATGAACTCATTTTTGCCCATCTGCTTATCGAGCCAGGTGAGATTGCGCTGGGCGTGCTCCTTGAGCCCCGAGGCCGCCTCAGGGATGCAGAAGATGCGGTCTTTGAACAACGGCAGGCCCTCGCCCCAGTGGAATGCATCAGTCATCGGCTGAACGATGTTGAGATCGATCCGGCGCATCCACATGCGCGTCTTGGCCCGCTCCTCAGGCGTAGCGCCGACCAGTGCCGGGCTGGGGTGCTTTTCCTCCAGATACTCGCAGATGACCGTGACTTCGCTGATGAAAGAGCCATCATCCAGCTCGAGCGCCGGCACGGTGCCCATCGGGTTTTTGGAGAGATAAGGCTCTTGGCGATTTTCGCCCTTGCCGATGTCGATATCGACCTTGGGAATCTCGATGCCCTTTTCGGCCATGAATATCCGCACGACATGCGGATTGGGACCCAGAGCTGAATTGTAGAACTTCATGGCACGCCTCCTCACTTTGTTTGCCGGACGGTAGGCGGCTTCGCGCGGCGAACACAAGGGGCCATCGCTTGCGCGGCATTGGATGCAGTGCACATATGTTTGACCATGACGACGATCGTCCCTTTTGTGCGTGCGCTCGATATCGAGTACGGCCGCGTGGATCAGGTCTCGCCGCTGATCCGGCGCGTGACAGCGAACAACCCCTCGCCTTTCACTTATCTGGGAACCGGGACTTATATTGTCGGGCGCGGCGAAGTTGCCGTGATCGATCCCGGGCCATTGGACGAGGCGCATCTCGCGGCGCTCGAACGCGCGCTTGATGGCGAGCGGATTGCGCACATCCTCATCACGCATACGCACAACGACCACTCGCCGCTCGCCGCGCGGCTACAGGAAAAGCGCGGCGGACGCATATTCGGCTATGGTCCGCATGGCAGCGGCAAAGCCGAAGAAAGCATCGTCGTTGAAGAAGGCGGCGATATGTCGTTCACGCCGGATGTGCGCGTGACTGATGGCGCGGTGATCGGCGGCGATGGCTACACATTCGAGTGCGTGTTCACGCCCGGCCACACCAGCAATCACATGTGCTATGCGCTCCGCGAGGAGCACGCATTGTTCACTGGCGATCATGTCATGGGTTGGTCGACGACCGTGATCGTGCCGCCGGACGGGGACATGACGGCCTATATGGCGAGCTTGACTAAGCTACTCGCGCGCGATGATGCAGTGTTGTGGCCGACGCACGGCCCACCGATTACCGACCTCAAGCCGTTTTTGCGTGCGATGATCGCGCATCGCAAGGAGCGCGAGGCGCAAGTCTTGGCGTGCGTGAAAGATGGGCTTGCGCAAATCCCGGAAATGGTCGCGCGCATCTACGCCGACACCGACAAACGGCTGTGGCCCGCGGCGAGCCTTTCCGTGCTTGCGCATCTTCAAAAGCTGATCGCCGAAAGCCGCGCCCGCACCGATGAAGCGCCGACACTCACTGCACGTTACGCCGTGGGCAGCTTGTAGTCCTTGAATTGCTCTTTGAGATCGCGCTTTTGCAGCTTACCGGTTGCGGTATGCGGCAGCTCCTTCACGAACACCACATCATCGGGCATCCACCATTTGGCGATCTTGCCTTCAAGAAAGCCGAGCAACTCTTCCTTTGCGGGCTGCCCGCCGTCCTTGAGCGCGACGATCAGGAGCGGGCGCTCGCTCCATTTGGGATGAGCGACCCCAATGACCGCGGCTTCGGCGACGTCCGGGTGCGCCATCATGGTGTTTTCGATCTCAATCGATGAGATCCACTCGCCGCCCGATTTGATCACATCCTTGGCGCGGTCGGTGATCTGCATATAGCCGTCGGGGTCGATCGTTGCGATGTCTCCCGTGTCGAAGAACCCATCCGCATCGAGTACATCGCCGCCCTCGCCCTTGAAATAGCTGCTCGCAACCGCCGGCCCTCTCACTTTGAGATGACCAAAGGCCCTGCCGTCGTGCGGCAACTCCTTGCCGTCATCATCCGTGATCTTCATGTCGACGGTGAAGATCGCGCGGCCCTGCTTGGCTTTGAGCTTCAGCTGCGCCTCGATTGGCATGGCCCCGTGCTTGGCTCTAAGCGTGGAGTATGTGCCGACCGGTGACATCTCCGTCATGCCCCAGGCCTGCATGACGCTAATGCCGTGCTTGATCTCGAATGTTTCGAGCATTGAAAGCGGCACCGCCGCGCCGCCGATCATAATGCGCTTAAGATCGGGCACGCTCGCACCCGCCTTCTCCAGATAATCGAGCATCATCAAAAACACGGTCGGCACGCCCGCGCTGACCGTCACTCTCTCCGTGGTGAGAAGCTCGCAAACGCTTTGGCCGTCGAGTTTCCTCCCCGGCAATACGAGCTTCGTGCCCGCAATCGGCGCGCTGAACGGGATCGCCCAGGCATTGGCATGAAACATCGGCGCAATTGGCAGCAGGGCATCGGCGGCGCGCAGAGCGACTACATCAGCCGAGTTAAGCGCCATTGCGTGCAGGATGAGAGCGCGATGCGAATAGAGCACGCCCTTGGGGTTGCCCGTCGTGCCCGAGGTGTAGCAAAGCCCGGCGGCCGCGCGCTCATCAACCTCGGCCCAAGCGAAATCGCCATCTTCCGCGCCGATCAGCTCCTCATAGGAGACTGCGCCGCGCAAGCTTGTCGCCGGCATATGCGCCCCGTCCGTCAGGATGACGAAGTGCTTCACAGTCGAAAGATGACTTTGCAGCTCCTCAAGCAGAGGCACGAAAGTGAGATCAGTGAAGATGAGCTGATCCTCGGCGTCACCTATGATGTAGGCGATCTGCTCCGGGAACAGGCGCGGATTGATCGTGTGATAGATGGCGCCCAGCCCGGCGATGCCGTAAAGCACCTCGAAATGGCGGTGCGTGTTCCAGGCCAGCGTCCCGACGCGGTCGCCGGGCTTGATGCCTAATCGCGCGAGCGCTTGTGCGCATTGCCGCGCGCGCAAATGCGCCTCGGCATAAGTCTCGCGCACAATCGGCCCTTCGACCGAGCGCGTTACGATCTCGGTATCGACATGCTCGCTCGCCGCGTGATCGAGCGCGCGATGAAGCCGTAGCGGCCAGTCCTGCATGAGCCCAAGCACCGTTGCCTCCCAAATTCTTTTTGTAAGGAGACTTTAGATGCGAGCGCGCGATAGCGAAAGAAAAAACGAAGCGGAAGACTCAGCGCGCGCCGGCAACGCGCCCGATCGGGCTTTGCGGCACTTCAAAACCGGCCGGATCTTCATGAATCAGCACTTCGGCTTCCGGGAATGCTTCGAGCACATTCGCCTCGACTTCATCCGAGATGCGATGTGCTTCGACGAGATCCAGTCCGGGCGGCAACTCCAGATGAAATTGGATGAAGGCATCGCGGCCCGAGCGGCGCGTGCGCAGATCATGCAGCGCAACGACCTGAGGATGGCTGCGCACGATCGCGGCAATGCGCGTGCGTTCCGCATCGTCGAACTCGCGGTCCATGAGCTGGTTGAAGGACTGGCGCAGAATCTTGGTGGCGCTGTAAGCGATATAGATGGCAATCACCCCGCCGAGGATCGGGTCCGCAAGCCGCCATTTGAGCATCGGGCCGGACAGCACCAGCGCCAAAAGCACGCCGAGATTGAGGATGATATCGCTACGATAATGTACCTCATCGGACGAGACGGCGAGCGATCTCGTGCGCGCAATCACATAGCGCTGATAAAGCACCAACGCCCCGGTAACGACGATCGAGAACAGAGTGACGATAATGCCGGCAAGCGCGAAATCGAGCTCATGCCTGTGCAGCATGCGCCCGATCGCTGCGATCATCAGAAAGGCAGCTGAGCCGCAAATGAAAGCGCTCTGGCCGAGGCCGGAAATCGCTTCCGCCTTGCCATGTCCGAAGCGGTGCTCATGATCCGGCGGCTGCAATGCCTGGCGCACGGCGATGAAGTTAAAGCCCGTCGCCAAGATGTCGAGCCCGGAATCGATCGACGATCCCATCATCGCAACCGACCCGCTGGCGAAATAGACCACGACTTTGGCGAGGAACAATGTGATTGCCACGATCAGCGCGAACAAAGTCACGCTGCGCATTAGCCGCTCGGCGGTTGCATTGCTCGTTGTGCTTTTTAGAATCAGCGCCGGCTGTCATCCTTCACCCACATCAGGGATAAAGCAGACTTCTCCGCCACGCGTTTCCGGTCTTTTCGAACGCGAGCCGATCATGATGACGGAAGGGCCGCTCCTGCCAGAACTCAATATACGAAGGATCAAGCCGAAAGCCAGACCAATAGGGCGGCCGCGGAACATCTGCGTTTGCGAAGCGTTCGCGCATCTCTTTCACGCGTATTTCGAAGTCGGCACGCTGCTTCATTTCATGTGATTGATGCGACGCCCATGCGCCAAGCTGCGAATCGCGTGGACGTGTCGCGAAATATTCATCGGCAGTTGCATCCGCGACGATGTCGATCGCCCCACGAACACGAATCTGCCGCGACAGGCTTTTCCAGTAATAAAGAATTGCGGCCTTGCGCGAGGCCAACAGCTCTCGCCCCTTCGCGCTTTCGAAATTGGTGTAGAAGATGAAACCATCGGGGCCGCGATCCTTAACCAAGACCGAGCGAATGTTCGGCATGCCCTCTCATCCACCCTTGCGAGCTGAATGGCGTTGGCATCGCGCGGCTCTTTCTCATCCGCTGCCCGGCACCAGGCCTCGATGAGCCGGAACGGCTCGGTCTCACTGAGGAAATCGGGCGCGAGCATCGGGTCAGTCTTGTCGGTCATCAAGGGCCTCGCGATCTCGGCGGCTATCACATGCCCCCGCCAAAGCTTTATATTGCGCGCCATGCAGAAAGCCAGCAGAACGCTTTGGCATCTTATTATTGCGGTGCTCCTTGTGAGCGCGCTCACTGCTGGTGGCGCGCGGGCGAGCGAGTTTAAGAGCTACAAGAAGCCGAACCCCAAGCGATTCGCCGAGGGCGTTGCGGCCTATGATGCGCGCAATTATGCGCAGGCCTACGATATCTGGCTGCCGCTGGCGCGCCATGGCGATCTCGCGGCGCTGTTCAATATCGGGCTTATGCTGCGCGATGGGCGCGGCATCCCCGAAGATTTGCCGCGTGCGCTGAGCTTCTTTGGCCAATGCGCCAAGCAGGAGCATCTCGGCTGCCAAGTGAACCTCGCCGATATGTATTACAAGGGCGTTGGCACCAAGCAGAACTATGCCGAGGCTGCGCACTGGCTGATGGTGGCGGCGCGGCGCGGACATTTTCCATCCATGTTCAAGCTCGCGGGCATGTTCGAGCGCGGCCAGGGCGATCGAAGCCAATCTCAAAGCGGCAAAACTGCTGTACGCCGCCGCCGCTGAGGGCGGATATCAGCCGGCTCGTGCCCGGCTTTCGACGCTCGCGGACGTCATCCGGCCGCTCCGCCTGGCCGGGCCGACTCGGTTTCGGGAAGCAAAGCTTCACCCGCTGCTGGCGCGGTCGTCACCAGCTCCACGCAGGTCTTTGATCTAACGACCGCGCCGCTCCCCCCGCCCCCGCGCCTACGCGGAACAATTGGTCTGGACAAGACATCGGTCAATTGATGATTCGATCTGCGTTTGCCTGGAGCCTGCGTGCCAGCTCTGCCGGGCCGGATCCACTGGAGATGGCGCCGGAAGCCAAGGACATTGTGGGCTCAAACGTGAGCTCAAACGTCGAGACCGGCTCCCGGCCCGGCCGTTTGCCAGCAGCGACGCCGAAGCTTTTGACGCGCACCCGGCAATGTGTAGGATGCCTCCGGTTCGCAACTAAGCCCTTAGGGGATAAGGACAACTATGGCATCCGGCCTTATGGCAGGTAAGCGCGGCCTCATCATGGGGGTAGCCAACAACCGCTCGATCGCCTGGGGCATTGCAGAAGCGCTGCATAAGGCGGGCGCCGAGCTGGCCTTCACCTATCAGGGCGATGTGTTCAAGAAGCGCGTTACGCCGCTCACCGCGCCGCTCAACCCGGCAGCGCTGATCGACTGCGATGTCTCGGACCAGGCCTCGATCGACGCCGCCTTCGCCGAGCTTGCGAAGACATGGCCGAGCATCGACTTCCTAGTGCACGCGATCGGCTATTCCGACAAGGAGCAGCTGAGCGGCCGCTATGTCGATACGACACCGGACAACTTCCGGATGACGATGGAGATCTCCTGCTATTCGTTCACCGCGGTTGCGCAGCGCGCCGAGAAGATGATGCCGAATGGCGGATCGATGGTCACGCTCACCTATTACGGCTCGGAGAAGGTGACGCCGCATTACAATGTGATGGGCGTCGCCAAGGCGGCGCTCGAAGCGAGCGTGCGCTACATGGCGGAAGACCTTGGAAAAAAGGCCATCCGCGTGAACTCAGTCTCTGCCGGCCCGATCCTCACACTCGCCGCCTCGGGCATCCGCGACGTGCGCTACATCATCAAATGGAACGAGCTGAATTCGCCGCTCCGGCGCAATGTCACGATCGAAGAGGTCGGCAATGCAACGCTGTTTCTGCTTTCCGATCTCGGCAAGGCGGTGACCGGCGAGAATCTACATGTCGATTCCGGATATCACGTGGTCGGCATGAAGGCGGTCGATGCACCTGACATTGCGGTGGTTAAAGAGTGATTGCGCCTGGCATCACGCTCTACGTCATCCGCCACGGCCAGACTGAACATAATGTCGAGCGGCGCCTCACCGGCCAGATGCATTCGCCTTTGACGCCCAATGGGCTCAAACAAGCGCGGCGCAGCGGTGAGATTCTGCGCGCGGCTCGAGCCTGATCTCGCGCGCTTCGATTTCATTGCCAGCCCCTTGGAGCGCACGCGGCAGACAATGGAGCTTGTGCGCGAGGGCGCGGGCCTGCCCGCCCACGGCTATCACACTGATGAGCGCGTGAAAGAGATCGATGTCGGCACATGGTTCGGCATCAGCATGATGGAAGCAAGGCGCACGATGCCCGAGCAGGTGCACGCCTATGATGCTGATCCCTGGAATTTTGCGCGCGGCGGCAAGGAGAGCTTTGCTATGGTGCATGCGCGCATCAAAGGCTTTCTTGAAACCGTGAAGCGCAATAGCGTGATCGTTGCGCATTTTCATCCCTTGCGCATGTTCCGCGCACTGGCGATCGGCCTCTCGCCGAAAGAGACGCTGGCGTGGAATGCGCCTAATCAAGGCGTCTTGCGCGTGAAAGCCGGCCACGCCGAGTTCTTCGGTGAGTAGATGCTTGCGCCCGGAGTCACGCTTTATCTTCTGCGCCACGGCGAAACGGAATGGAACGTCGAGCGTCGTTTTCAAGGACAAAAGCGATTTGCCGCTGACGCCGCGCGGCCGCGATCAAGCGCGCGCCTGTCGGGCGCCTTCTTGCCGACTGCATATCGACGGCAGCAGCGCCGCCACGATTTGTCTCCAGTCCGGCGGGCCGCGCCCGCGCAGACGATCGAAATCATTCTTGCAAACGCTTGGCCTGCGCGTCATGGCTACGTACGGATCGATCGGCTCGCCGAAGATCCATATCGGCGATTGGGAGGGCCTGACCTGGATGGAAGTTCAAGCGCGCCATCGCGAGATCTGGGAAGCGCGCGAGCGCCGACCTGTGGAACGCCCCGGCGCCGGGCGGCGAGAGCTCGCGCGACTGGCGACCCGCAGCGCGATCCTGGCTCGCAGATCTGAACCGACAACACATTCGCGTCTCGCATGGCGAGATTCGGGCGGGTATTGCGCGGCAATCACCTTCGGCTTGAGCCATCGAACAGATGAGCGCACTTCACTCGCCGCAGGATTGCGTCATTCCGTTTGTCGCGGGGGATCCATCGCCAAGTTTGGAGGGGCGGAGCTTTGATGTCGCTCAATACTTTCGGCCAGCTGTTTCGCATGACGAGCTGGGGCGAGAGCCACGGCGCCGGCGATCGGCTGCGTCGTCGACGGCTGCCCGCCCGGCATCCCGCTCAGCGAAGCCGATATTCAGCCTTACTTGACAAGCGCCGGCCCGGGCAATCGAAATACACGACGCAACGCAAAGAGCCCGACACGGTCAAGATTCTCTCCGGCGTGTTCGACAATGGTGAGGGCACGCAGGTGACGACGGGCACGCCGATCAGCCTGATGATTGAAAATGTCGATGCGCGCTCGAAGGATTATTCCGACATCAAGGACAAATTCCGCCCCGGCCATGCCGACTACACGTATCTCGCCAAATATGGCGTTCGTGACTACCGCGGCTCGGGCCGGCAATCCGCGCGCGAGACGGCCGCGCGCGTCGCGGCGGGCGCGATTGCGAGGAAAGTGATCGCATCGCTTTACAAGAAGGCCGTCATCCGCGGCGCGCTTGTGCAGATCGGCGACCACATCATCGAGCGCGAGCGCTGGGATTGGGCGCAAGTGGACGAGAATCCGTTCTTCTGCCCCGACCCGGGCGTTATCAATCAGTGGACGGATTATCTTGAAGGCGTGCGCAAGTCCGGCTCATCGGTCGGCGCGATTATCGAAGTCGTTGCAGAAGGCATCCCCGCCGGGCTCGGAGCGCCGATCTACGGCAAGCTCGATGCCGATCTTGCGAGCGGCGATGATGGGCATCAATGCCGTCAAGGGCGTCGAGATCGGCGAGGGCTTTGCGGCCGCCGCGCTGTCCGGCGAAGACAATGCCGACGAGATGCGCAAAGGGCCGCGGCGGGCCGAAATTTCTTTCCAATCACGCGGGCGGAGTTTTAGGCGGCATATCGACCGGCCAGCCGATCGTGGTGCGCTTTGCGGTGAAGCCGACTTCCTCGATCCTTAGCGCCGCGCAAAACCATCGACGACGCCAAGGCGAGGAGGCCGAAATCGTCACCAAGGGGCGCCACGATCCTTGTGTCGGCATCCGGGCGGTTCCGGTCGGCGAAGCGATGATGGCGCTTGTGCTTGCGGATCATGCGCTCGCCACCGCGCGCAAACCGGCGCTACCGGCCCGGTGATTTAGATTACGACTCGAATTTCGCATACGGCCGTCCCGGCCACATCGTAATCGCGGCGACAATAGTGCGTTGCTGTGAGACGAATACGGAGGGTTGAAAATCACTCGCTGGTTAGAAAAAGTTTCGAAATGCGAATGGATATACGGATGAAAATTCGCGCGCTGGTCTAGCGCGTTGAAGACACCGACAAGCTCGACGTGGTTCGACCATAGAAACTGATCGACCGGCGTGACGCGCTTAGCTTATAGCCGCCATCGCATCAAGAGCCGTCGCATCGTGCGCAAAGCTCGCCGGATGACATGATACATAAGCAATGCGCTCGACATTTGAGCGCGCGAGCTGGCGCGCTTGTGTCTCGGCGCCCGATGCGCGGCGGATCGAGCACCACGCCTCGTAGGCTTGAGCTCGGCCACCATGAGAGGCCGGCGCGCAAGATCGCGCATCGCGCCCGTCACTGGCTTGAGGCCCTGGCGCGCCGCGAAGCCGTCACGAGCGCGTCACCGCGGCAGCATCGCGCTTCGTAAGCATCCACCGCCGCGAATTGCGGGCGAGCGCGAAGGTGAATGTGCCAGCGCCGGCATAGAGATCGGCGATCTTCTTTGCGCCCGACAGCGCCTCGGCAACCCGCGCGGCGAGCGCCTGTTCGGATTCGCGCGCCGCCTGAATGAAAGCGCCCGGCGGCAGCTCGACGCGCACGCCGCTCATCGTCAGGCGCACCGTGTCGGTCGCGTAGAGCAGCTCGCCGTTCCATGTCGCGCGCACGATGCCAACGATGCAGCGCGCCTCTCGATCTCGGGAGCACCGAGCGGATCGAGCTTGCAAGCTCTTCGGACTCGATCGCGACATCCAGACCGTTATCGGCTTCGGTGATCGTGACGCGCGCCTCCTGCGCTCGGCGCGGCAATCGCGGACCAAGGATGTCTCTGCACGGCGCCGAGCGCACCGATCATCCGTGGCCGGACGACGAGGCACTGCGGCACCTCGACGATGTCGTGGCTGCGCGCGCGGTGAAATCCGATCACCGGCCGCGATCCGCCGCGCCGCCGCGAACACCGCGCGCCGCCGCGTGCCCGGCGCGATGCGGACCAGCTGATCGACAGCGGTCTCGATGCCTTGGCGCGCCAGCGCGGCGATCACCCATTCGCGCTTGGCTTGCGAGATAGGTTTCGGCAGAGACATGCTGCAGATTGCAGCCGCCGCAAACGCCGTAATGCGCGCATGGCGGCGTTACACGGTGCGGGCCCGCTTGCGTGAGACGCCAAGGCCCGAGGCACCCTCGCGCGCAAACACATCGCCCGGCGCCGCAAATGGAATTTGCAGCGCGCCGTGACCATTTGCGGCGATACCGTCGCCCAGATGGCCGAGCCGCTCGATCACGATCTCTTGTTCGGAAGCAGAGTCACCATTTGAGCGCCGCAACCTCGATGAACGGAATATCGTTGGTGATGACGCGGCACTCAAACTTCCAGGCGCCATCCACCTTGCGCAGCGTATCTTGATAAGCGCCGGTGCCGCCGATCACCGGCCGCCCGTCGGCGCCGGGCGACATCGTGATCCAACGCCCGCTGCTCATCGCTCTGTCGCCGTCGACACGAATGAGAAGATTGGCGATCATATGGCGCAGCTTTGCCATCGGATTGCTGCCGCCCGGACCCGCCCGGCTTGCGCCTAACAGCGCTTCCCGAATCGCCGCCGAGCCTTTGAGGTGCGCGTTCTGGAACATCAGCTCGCCGTCCTCGGTGAAGAGGTCCGCATAAGCCGCGTAGTCACCGGCGTCCATCAGCGTGATGTATTCGGCGAGAAGGTGCTCGACGGCAAGCCGGTCTTCGAGCTGCTGCAGCCTTTCTTCGGTCTCGCTCATCGGCGCTGCTCCTTCTTTGTTTCAATTATGCCGTCATGCGCGCCGCGCGACGAGCAGAAACTCCTTATTGCCTTCGCGGACCGACGATCGGGCTCGGCGTCGTGCCGAGCACGTGCCAGCCTTGCGCGTTATCCATTGCGTCATGTCATCGCAGACGCGCTCATGCACTTTCTCGTCGCGCACGACGCCCTTCTTGACCGCGGCTGTGCCCGGCTTCGAATTGCGGCTTGATGAGACGCGGCGAGCGACGCATTCGGCGCCGCGAGCGCGAGCGCCGGCGGCAATACCAGCTTGAGCGAGATGAAGCTGACATCGGCCACGATTAGATCGACAGGCTCCGGAACGATGCTCGCGATCGAGGTCGCGCGCATTGATGCCTTCTCGCGAGATCACGCGGTATCGGCGCGCAGCTTGTCATGCAACTGATCATGGCCGACATCGATGGCGTAAACGCGCGCTGCGCCACGCGAGAGCAGCACATCGGTGAAGCCGCCGGTCGATGCGCCGAGATCGAGCGCGACCTTGCCGCTCGCATCGATGCCAAAACGATCCAGCGCCGCCGTCGAGCTTCAAGCCGCCGCGCGAGACCTAGGGATTTACGCTGGCCGCGAATTTCGAGCTTCGCATCGGCCGGCGACCGACTGTGCTCGCTCGGGCGTGACAAGCTGCGCCGTCGCAGGTGACATTGCCGGCTCGGATCTCAGCTTGCGCGCGTGCCCGGCTCGGCACCAGCCCCAGTTCGACCAGACGCTGATCCGCGCGCACTTCCCATTAGTACCTGCAACCGGCCGGATCAAGCCCGGCCATGACGACAGAGGACGTTTAGGCGCGCGCGGGCGCGTAGACCGATGTGCGCCCCAGCGCTTCGAGCGCGGTTGCGACGATGCTGGCCGCACGCAAGCCGGCGTTGCGTGTACATCGTCTCCGGCTTGTCCTGATCGATGAACACATCCGGCAGCACCATCGGGCGGATCTTGAGGCCGGATTCGAGCGCGCCCTCGCGGGCGAGGAACTGCAGCACATGCGAGGCAAAGCCGCCGACCGCGCCCTCCTCGATCGTGATCAGCACTTCATGCTCGCGCGCGAGGCGGCGGATGAGATCCTCATCCAGCGGCTTGGCAAAGCGCGCATCGGCGACCGTGGTCGAGAGCCCGTGCGCGGCCAGCTCTTCGGCGGCCGCGAGCGCACTCCTGCAGGCGCGTGCCGTAGGACAGAAGCGCGATCGCGAGCCTTCGCGCACGATGCGGCCCTTGCCGATCTCCAGCGGCATGCCCTCTTCCGGCATCTCGATGCCGACGCCCTCGCCGCGCGGATAGCGCAAAGCCGAGGGGCGATCATCGATCTGCGCGGCGTCGCCACCATATGCACGAGCTCGGCCTCGTCGGCCGCGGCCATCAAGACGAAGCCCGGCAGCGTGCCCAGATAGGTGATATCGAACGAGCCGGCATGGGTCGGCCCATCGGCGCCGACAAGCCCGGCGCGGTCCATCGCAAAGCGCACCGGCAGGCGCTGGATCGCCACATCATGGACGACCTGGTCGTAAGCGCGCTGCAGGAAGGTCGAATAGATCGCAGCGAACGGCTTGAAGCCTTCGGCGGCAAGCCCGCGCGCAAAACGTCACGCGCGTGCTGCTCGGCAATGCCGACATCGAAGGTGCGGTTCGGAAATTTCTGTCCGAAGAGGTCGAGCCCGGTGCCGGAAGGCATGGCGGCGGTGACCGCGACGATCTTCTCGTCCTTCTCCGCTTCCTTGATCAGCGCTTTCGCAAACACTTTGGTGTAGGCCGGCGCATTCGCCTTGGCCTTCACCTGCGCGCCGGTGATGACATCGAACTTCGACAACGCCGTGATATTTGTCGGCGGCTTTTTCGGCAGGCTCGTAGCCCTTGCCCTTTTGCGTGACGACATGGACGAGCACCGGGCCGTGTCTCCATCGTCCTTCACATTCTTCAAAACCGGCAGAAGATGATCGAGATTATGGCCGTCGATCGGGCCGACATAATAAAAGCCCATCTCCTCGAACAGCGTGCCGCCCGTGACCATGCCGCGTGCATATTCTTCGGTCTTGGCGGCTTTGTCGTAGAGGAATTTCGGCAGCATCTTGCGCCAGCTGCTTGCCGAATTTGCGGAAGCCGCGATAGGTGCCGCTGGAAACGACGCGCGCCAGATAAGCGCTCATTGCACCGACCGGCGGCGCGATCGACATGTCGTTATCGTTGAGGATGACGATGAGGCGGCATCCATGCGCGCCGGCATTGTTCATCGCCTCATAGGCCATGCCCGCCGACATCGCACCATCGCCGATCACAGAGATGACGTTGCGCTTGCTCGCCCTTGAGGTCGCGCGCAACCGCCATGCCGAGGCCGGCCGAGATCGATGTCGAGGAATGCGCGGCGCCGAACGGATCGTATTCGCTCTCGGCGCGCTTGGTGAAACCGGAAAGCCCGCCGCCCTGGCGCAGCGTCCGGATGCGGTCGCGGCGCCCGGTGAGAATCTTGTGCGGATAGGCCTGATGGCCGACATCCCAGATCAGCTTGTCGTCCGGCGTGTCGAACACATGATGGAGCGCAACCGTCAGCTCGATCACGCCGAGCCCAGCGCCCAGATGCCCGCCCGTCACCGAGACAGCATCGATCGTCTCGGCTCTCAGCTCGTCGGCAAGCTGCTTGAGCTTGGCCCGCGAAAGCCCCTTCAGATCGGAAGGGAATTTGATTGTATCGAGCAATGGCGTTTTCGACATAGTCTGTACTCTGACCTTCGAACGAGAAGCCCCCACCTTGACCCCCATTAAACATCCACGGCGAACAATATGTCAGATTCCAGCCGGAAACCCAGGCAAGTCAATGACGTTCACGTGGCAGGGCAATTAAAGTTTTAGGCCATTTCTTGTCTATTTGGACGATTCTGAGCTCCAGCGCCCTTACCGGGCGATACTAATGGTCGCGCGCCACGGCGAATTCGGCCACCGCGCGCAGAAGATTGGCGCGCTCATCGAACATATCAAGGTGGCACGCAGCCTGCTCGGCCAGCCGGCGCGCCTGGTCGCGCGCGCGCTCGACACCGAGGATTTCGACAAAAGTCGCCTTGGCGGCCGCGGCATCCTTGCGCACGGCCTTGCCCACACGCTCCTCATCGCCCGTCTCATCCAGAAGGTCGTCGGCGATCTGAAAGGCCAGCCCGAGATCGTGAGCGTAGGCGTTGAGCGCGTGCGTAGCCTTGGGGCTCGCCTTGGCCATAACCCCGCCGGCCTCGCAGGAGAAGGCGATCAGGGCCCCAGTCTTCAGCCGCTGAAGACGCGTGATCGCCTCGATCGTGTGGTCGTATTCGGCGGCTTTGAGATCCATCATCTGCCCGCCGATCATGCCGCGCCCACCCACAGCGGCGCCCAGGCGCGTGACCAGCTCGCAGCGCACGAACGGATCGGCATGCGTGTCGGATCGCGACAAAATCTGGAAGGCAAGCGTCAAGAGCGCATCGCCGGCAAGGACTGCAGTCGCCTCGTCAAACTGCTTGTGCACCGTCGGCGGCCACGCCGGATGTCGTCGTCATCCATTGCCGGCAGATCATCATGGACAAGCGAGAAGACATGCACGCACTCGACCGCGGCCGCGACCTGATTGCAATCGGCGGCGCGCCGACATCAAAGAGACGGCCGCACTGGATGGTGAGAAATGGCCTCAAGCGCTTGCCGCCGCCGAGCACCGCATAGCGCATCGCCTCGAACAGCTGCGCCTCGGGCCCGACTGGCTTGGGCAGCAACATCTCGAGCGCAGCTTCGACCTCGCCAGCCGCGGCTTGCATTGCACGGTTGAGCTGATCCTGCCGTGCCGGCACTTCGGAGCCCGTCACGCTCACGAGATCTCTGTCGGCTCTGTTGTTACGGCTGCCATCCGGCGTGAGCACGATCTTATCGACCCGGTCCTGCGCTTCAGAGAGCTTCTTCTCGCAGAAAGCCTTGATCTTGACGCCTTCTTCATAGATGCGGATCGACTCCTCAAGATTGACCTCGCCCGATTCCAAGCGTTGCACGATCGCTTCAAGACGCTCGAGCGCAGCCTCGAATGTAAGCCCGTCGAGCTCGGCTTCGTTGGTCTTTGCGCTGCTCATGCGGCCTCGGTTGTACCTTGCGTTCGCGGCGGATCGAAGTGCCGGTAGGCCCAGTAAGAATCGCCGCCATCATAGATGCATTGCCAGCCGCGTTGACGCAAAACCTTACGCACCATGCGATTGAACCAGCCATGACGCACAGAGAACGACAAGCTCGCGGTCGCGGGCGAGCCCGATCAACCGGTCGGCGGCCGAGTTTGCCCGAACCTTGGCATGCTTGCGCGACTCGCCGGTTCCGGAATAGCCAAGCCACCAGAAGCATCACGGGAGAGCACGCCCCATAAAGTCGGGGTCAGCCGGACGAATGGGATCGGCGGTGATGGCAACGGCGCCTCGACGAACCGCTCGTCGACAGATGATGTCGCGTCCACCTGACAGTGCCTTGCGCCGTCCCGCCAAGCACGCGGCAGCGGGCTTGCAATGAATGACGTCCGCACGCCCCGCAAGCTCGGCTAGCTCGCTCGGCGGCGCTTCCGTTTCGGCCAAGCCGGATTCGCCATAAGCCGCCCACCAAGAGTGATAGCGCGCCAGTCGATGTGGAAATCGCGGCTGAGCGCCGGCTTGCCGTGGCGAACCAGAACGAGCTGGCAAGGCGGTCACGCCCGCGGGCCGAACGGCACCCTTCAGCGCATCTGGGGCGATCGGCTTGGTCAGCAACGAGCTCCTGGCGGACTCTGGCGCGTTTCGCTATTCGGCCATGAACGCCGCGACATGGGCATCGGCGCTCAAGGCGAGGCGGTGAGGTCATAACCGCCTTCGAGCGTCGAGACAACACGGCCGGCGCAGGCGCGTCCGGCAACCGCCATGACCTGCTGGGTCATCCACCATAATCGTCTTCGGTCAATCGCATGTTAAGGCCGGCAAGGCCGCCCAGCTCGTGTCGCGGAGATGCGCATCGAACCCGGCCGAGATCAGGACGAGCTCGGGCGAAAGCGTTCCAAGCGCAGGCAGTGCGCCATGAGCGTGACTGCGCTGCGGAATTATCGGAGCCCGAGCCGGCGGCAGCGGCAGATTGACGACATTGCCGACATCGCCATGTTCGCTCGCGCCCCGGTGAACGGATAGAGCGGCGATTGGTGGGTGGAGATGTAAAGCACGCCTGGATCGGCTCGAAAATGTCTTGCGTTCCGTTGCCATGGTGCACATCGAAGTCGATCGATCGCATACGCGGCGAGCCCTGCTTCGCCGGGCATAGGCGGGCGCCGATGGCGACATTGTTGAAGACGCAAAATCCCATCGGCGCGGTCGGCGTCGCATGATGGCCGGGCGGACGGATGGCACAGAACGCATTCCTGCGCCCGACCGCCAAGACGAGATCGATGCCGCGGATCACAGCGCCCGATGCGCGCAGCGCCGCCTCGGCCGATCCAGCCGAGCCGATGATGTCGGGTCCGATCTCTAGATAGCGTGCCCGCGCGCCGAGCTGCCCGATAGCTTCGAGGATGGCCTCGACCAGCTCGCGGTCGTGAACGGCGGCCACATCGTCCACCGTCGCAAGCGGCGCCTCCTCGCGCATCAGGCCGGCAAACTCTTTGGCGCCCAGGGCTGTGAGTACCGAGCGCAGCCGGTCCGGCGACTCGACGTGTCCCGGCGTGGGATCGTGCTCGAGGCAGGCGGGGTGTGTAATCAACGCTGTCGACATGGAACGCGATGCCGTGGTGCTAAGCTCAAGGCTCAACATGATAACGGTGTGTGGCCGGGCAAGGCAGGCAATATTTGCCGACCCTGCTGTCCGCCCCCAGCGCGGCTGCTCAGTCAATTCGCGCTTGGCTTAGGGCTTCGCGAATCCCAGCTTGTTGCCGGCATGAGCATCGAAGGTGCGGTAGTCGGTGGTGATCTCCTCACCCTCGGCGATATCCCATGCCGCGACATCGATCCCCTCAAGCTCCCCGGGGGGATAGAGGCTGACCAGGTTTGGCTTAGCCGAATGATTTCATGAAGCGCGCATCATCCACGCAGACGACCCACTTGCCTGTCCGCGAATTGAGGTAGGCGTAGCGGGCCATGAAGTCGCGCTCGACCGCATGCAGCCGCTCAACATCCGCCGGGTCGACGAGGTGATCCAGCAGGGGATTGAATTTCCAGACGACCGTGTTCTTGGGAACGAACTCGGCGGCAAATAGGCCGAGCCCCTCAATCGGGCTCGGCCCAAGCCTCGTCTTCACGAGTAGCATTGATTTTCCTTTAGGAAAGCTCGGCGCCGCGACCGCGGCTCAAAAGGCCGGCCCAAGCTGCTCCGATCAGCGCTTTTCGAGCAGGATGGCCGCCTTCGCCCCGCCGCGCGGCACCCTTTGAACGCGGCGTCCATTGGGCTTGCGAAGCGTTATGCTCATCAGCGAGGGCAGAAGCTTGAAGCCCGGCTCAAGCTCGTTGTAGTCGCAGGTGAGCTCTTCTCCCGCATCGATATCGAAGGCCGCAAAGCCCGAATACTGGTCGGAGAAACAGACATTGGGCGTGATCGAATGGTTCATGAACCGCCCGTTGTCGGTCTCGAGCACCAACTGGCCGGGGAATTCGGGGTTACGGTAGGAATATCTCTCGACGAAGTTTTGCATCTCCCTTGGAAGCTCGCCGAGGCTGGCCTCGGGAATCATGCGATCGAACGCTGAAATCAAGCATCCAGATTTTGGTGCCCTTGGCGATGGGCGAGAGGATAAAGACGCCAACTCCTTCTATCTTACTTGGGCCAACGAATGTCTCCACCAACAGCATGGGAGAGAGATCCTTTTCGGGTTGTCATTGCCGGCGGTAGGCCGGCGCCAATTTTTCCTAGCTGACGGTCCCGCGGGGACCGCGGGTCGCCGGATAGAGTTTTTTATCCCCAAGCGCACCCGCGATTCACATTGCCGGGAGTCGAAGGAAACGCAAGCGGTATTGTGAAGCGCCGGCGACACGATGCGCAAATTTGTTCGTGTACGCCCCAGTTCAAGGGGCGCCAACGAAAAAGGCGGCGGATTGCTCCGCCGCCGGACAATGCAATTCTGAAGCAAACGCAACCCTAGCGCTTGAAGCTTAATCCCTTGCCGGTCTTCTTTCCGGCCGAGGAAAGCTTGGTGGGTGCGTGATGCACTTTGGCGCGCCGCGGCTCAACCCGTTCGATAAGCGCGTCCGCAGTTTCGCCGGTTTCCATTTCCGGTGTGGCTTTGATCGATCCGGTGCCGCGGCATTTGGCGCAGGAAGACGCGCCGACCATGCCGGACCCGTGACAAACCGGGCAGTCGACCGCATTGGCCATATTCGCCTCCAACAGTAATTCGCTTGCCTTCAAGGTTAATGCAGCTACCGCAGGTACACAATGGGAACGGCCATGCCGGCAAAGTATTCGGGGCCATGTGTGCCCTGCCCCACAGGCTTGACCCGGGCGCGCGCCTGGCCAACCTGCCAGTTATGAGCATTGAGCCGATAGCCGCGGATTCTGCCGCGATCGATAGGGCCGCAAAGGCTCTGGCAGAGGGCAGGCTTGTCGCCTTCCCGACCGAAACCGTCTATGGCCTGGGTGCCGATGCGATGTCGGACCGGGCGGTTGCATCCGTTTTCGCCGCCAAAGACCGCCCGCGCTTCAACCCGTTGATCGCGCACGTTGCGGGAATTGCCGAAGCCAGCACTGAGGGCGTTGTCACGCCCTTGGCTGAAGCGCTTGCGGCACGCTTTTGGCCGGGGCCGCTGACACTCGTCCTGAAGCGCCGGAGCGATGCGCGCGTTTCCTTGCTTGCGAGTGCCGGGCTCGACACTTTGGCTTTGCGTTCACCCAATCACCCGGTGGCGCAGGCGCTGATCCGTGCGTTAGGACGGCCGATCGTTGCACCCTCGGCCAACCGTTCCGGGCGCCTTTCGCCGACCAGCGCCGGCCATGTCGCCGAAGAGCTTGGAGACAAAGTCGCGATGATCCTCGACGGCGGGGTCACGCGGTTTGGTATTGAATCGACCGTCATTGATCTCACCACGGACGAACCCGCCCTCTTACGCCCCGGCGCGCTGGCGCGCGAGGACATCGCCGCCATCACTGGCCCGCTTAGCGGCGCCTCGGACAAGATCGCGTCGCCCGGCATGCTGGAAAGTCACTACGCGCCCGAGCGGGCATTGCGCTTGAACGCCGTGGAGGTGGCGCCAAGCGAAGCGTTGCTCGCCTTTGGTCCGAGTGTGCCGGAAGGTGCTGCGCGCATGCTTAATCTCAGCCCGTCAGGCGATCTCATCGAAGCGGCGGCAAATCTCTTCGGCTTCTTGCGCGCGCTCGATGCGCCGCCGGCACAGGCGATCGCCGTCATGCCGATCCCAGAATTCGGGCTGGGCGAAGCGATCAATGACCGGCTTCGGCGCGCGGCCGCGCCGCGCCGCATGGTGTAGGCTGGGGACAACAAAGGGAGGCGATGATGGAACCGATCGAGAAGCGGGTGCAGCGCCTGGAAGACGAACGCGCCATTGAGCAAGTGCTCTACAGCTATTGCTGGGGCACGGACCGTAAGCGCAAGGAGATGTGGCTGGACGTCTGGGCGGAGGATGCGGTGCTCGAGACGAGGCCGGCGCCCGGGGCCTCGCCGGGCGGCCAGCCGACCAAGCCGGTCGTGGGCCGGGCGGCGTTGGAAAAGTTCTATGATAATCGCCCGGGCCGGGACATCTCGCCCAAGCATGTCACCGTCAATTCGCTGATCGATGTCGATGGCGACCAAGCCTCGGCCGAGAGCGTCATCGTGTTCTTCCTCGAACGCGAGGGCGTGCCCGAGCTGGTCTCGACCGGGCGCTATATGGACAAGCTGAAGCGCTGCGCCGACGGCAAGTGGCGGATCGCCGAACGTGTGGCGCAAATGGACACGCTCAAGACCGAACTCCTTTCCGTAGCGGCAAAGCGCGGATGAAGGTGATCGACGAGAGCGTGCTGAAGCGCATCGAGGCGGCGGTAGGGCCGAAGGGCGCCACGCGCGATCCGGCCGAGATCGCGCCGCATCTCGTCGAATGGCGTGACCGCTACAAAGGCGAGACGCCTCTGCTCGTGCGTCCGAGTTCGACCGAAGAAGTCGCCGCGATCGTCAAAATTTGCGCCGAGACCAAGACGCCGCTCGTTCCGCAAGGCGGCAATACCGGATTGGTCGGCGGACAGATTCCATTCGGCGAAGTTCTCATATCGCTCTCACGCATGAACAAGATCAGACGCGTCGATGCCGCCGACAACACCATCACAGTCGAAGCCGGCTGCATCCTTGCCGACATACAGCGCGCCGCCGCCGAAGCCGACCGGCTTTATCCCCTCTCGCTCGCGAGCGAAGGCTCGGCCGAGATTGGCGGCCTGCTCTCAACCAATGCCGGCGGCATCAATGTGCTGCGCTATGGCACCGCGGGCGAGCATGTGCTCGGTCTTGAAGTCGTGCTGCCGGATGGGCGCGTGCTGGAAGACCTAAAACGTCTACGCAAAGATAATACTGGTTATCATTTGCGCCAAATCTTTCTCGGCGCCGAAGGAACGCTCGGCATCATCACGGCGGCGGTGCTGAAACTGTGGCCGCGCCCGCGCCGCGTTTCGACCGCTTTCGTTGCGCTCGCCGAGCTTGCGGCGATCGTTCCGCTGCTCTCGCACATGCAAGCGGCCTCGGGCGGGCTGGTGAACGCCTTCGAGCTTGTGCCGCGCATCGGCATCGATTTCGTCGTGAAGCATGCTCAAGGCGCGCGCGATCCGATGCCGGAAAGCCACGATTGGTATGCGCTGATCGAAATATCGTCCGGCTCACCTGCCTCGCTCGATCCCACAATGGAGGAAGCCCTCGGCGCCGCGGCCGAAGCCGGGCTCGTTGCGGATGCGGTGATTGCACAAAGCGAAAGCCAACGCGCCGAGCTTTGGCTCCTGCGCGAGCAGCTTTCGGAAGTGCAGAGATTCGAAGGCGGCTCGATCAAGCATGATGTCGCCGTGCCGGTCTCGACCATCGCCGATTTCATTGCGGAGGCGATCACAGCCTGCGAGCACGCTGTGCCTGGCATCCGCCCCGTTCCGTTCGGCCATGTCGGCGACGGCAATGTGCACTTCAATCTGAGCCAGCCGAATGGCGCCGACAAAACAGCCTTCCTCGCGCGCTGGCAGGAGATGAACGACATCGTGCACGGGATCGCCCACCGCTTTGGCGGCTCGATCAGCGCCGAACACGGGATCGGCTTTATGAAGCGCGAGGAAATCCTGCGCTACAAATCGCCCATTGAGATCGAGCTAATGCGCACGCTCAAGCGCACGCTTGATCCCTCAAACATTATGAACCCCGGCAAAGTTCTGTTGCCTTAGCCATGGCAATCAAAGCAATCCTTTGGGATTTCGGCGACACGCTCGCGGATGAGCGCTGGATGCAAGCGCCATTGAATGGCGTTCCCGGCTGGGCCGAAGCCTATCGTGGGTTCGGCGCGACCGCGCTCGCCGACGAATGGAACATCGGTCGGGCCACCTCGCGTGATGTGGTTCAGGATTTCGCGCACAAGCTCGGATCATCGGCCGGCGCAATCCATGATCATATGGAAGCCTGCTGTCGCAAGCTGACGTTCTTCCCGCACGTGATGGACCTCGTTCAGCGGAGCCCGCTACCGCAAGCAATCGTTACAATCAACTGCGATATCTTCAGCTCTATCGTCGTACCGCACTATGAGCTTCAATCGCGCTTCCCGGTGATCGTCACTTCCTGGGAGGAGCGCAGCTTGGATAAGTCCATACTGTGCGACATCGCCATCGTCCGGCTCGGCCTTCCTCTCACGCGCAGCGAATGCCTGCTTATCGACAACAAGCAAGAGAACCTCAGGGGCTGGATTGCCCAAGGCGGCGCGGCCCATCACTTCAAAGGTGAAGAGGAGCTGGAGCGCGATCTCACTCATATGCTTGACTGAGATCGCGATTGCGTTCGGGTCCAGCTTACTGGCCGCGCGCGGCGAGGGCTCTGGTAATTTCAGCCAATAGCCGATCGACACCCGCCTTGCGCTCCGTCATATCGCTGAGCTGCTTTTTGAGCGCCTTCTCGGAGCGCTGTCTAAAGACCATTTCCAGCACACGATCCGCCGCCGGGATCGATGAGTTTTGCGCGCCCGAAAGGATGGCCTGGATAATTCGCGACGTCTTGCCAGCGTGCTCAGCAGCTTTTGCCGCAAACCCTTGTATACGCAGGAGCTCATTGTCGGAGCTTTCTGCAAGCACCTCGGACAAGCTCCGACCGGCACTTTCTTCCTTGAGCAGCTGACCGATTGAATCCTCTTCTTCAAGAATGCCGTCGCATAGCGCGACACACTCATCGCAGATGAAGACTTTGGGTCCGGCGATCAGCTTCAAGACTTGATGCTGAGACTTGCCGCAGAACGAGCAATAGAGCGTTCCCGGCGCATCGCCCGCTTTCGACGGCGCCGCCGCAGTCGCCAGCGCAGGCCTTTCGGCTGTCTCTATTTTGGAGGCTAGAATGTTCCAGTTGTCGAAGCCGAACGCGTTCGAGATCAGCTCCAGGCTGTCGCTGTGGGTGATGGGGATGCTACGCGCAGCCAGCGCTTTACGCAGTGACGTACCCATGGCTTTAGCATCGCGGAAATCGCGCATGATCAATTCCTCTGCCTCACGGCGAACGATGAGTTAGTGCTTGCGTTGCCGACATGCCCGCCGAGCAAAGGATAGGGAAAAGTCGGATACGTTCACCGAACCCGAAGGCGCAAGCGGCGGGCCGTATCCAGGCCGGCAGAAAGAATCCGCTTGTTCGCTCGCCTTGTCAATCGCCTGCGGCCTATGCCGCTGTCTCCTTCACCTCCGTCGCGGTGATCGGCGAGATAAGCACTTTGTCGATGCGCTGGCCGTCCATATCGATCACCTCGAAGCGCCAGCCGGCGAAATCGAAGCTGTCGCCCTCTTTCGGCAGCTCGTGCAGATTGGCGATGATAAGCCCGGCGACGGTGTGAAACGTCTCCTCACGCTCGCGCGGCAAATGGCTCAGCTTGAGCGCTTCTTTGAGATCATCTGCCGGCCTTAGGCCATCGACAAGCAAGCTGCCGTCGCGCCGCTTCATCAGCCCCGCGCTACCATGCGCTATGCCCTGGATCGGCGTGCCGATCACTGGACGCGTAATATCGGAAAGCGTGACGAGGCCCTTTACCGTGCCGTATTCATCGACAACGAAAGCCATACGCAGATCCGTTGATTGCAGAATCCGCAAAAGCTTGTTGGACGGCGTCTTATCCGAAACGAACACCGGCGGATGAAGCTTCTTGAAGAGATCGATGTCCGGGCCCGGCAGCTCATCAATCAGATCCTTCACGCCAACCACGCCAATGATGTTCGTATGATCGCCCTTGTAGACGGGAAAGCGCGTTGTCGGCGCCTCGCGCATGCGTCTTAAGTTCTCCTCATCGCTCGCATCGATATCGAGCCCGGTCATCCTGACGCGTGGCGTCATCAGATCCTCCGCCGTCTTGTCGCCGAGCTTGATGACCTTGTAGATGATGTCGAGCTCGCCCTCCTCGATCGCGCCGGATTGCGCGCCTTCGGCAAGGAAGTATTTGATCTCCTCTTCAGTCACCGTTGCCGTGCCGGCGCCAGCGCGGCCGAAGATGGCCAGCACCCCGTGCGACACCGTGTCGAGGACCCAAACACCGGGCGTCAAAATGAATTGAATGAGCTGCATGGGGTGCGCAACACGCGAAGCAATCAATTCCGGCGCTGAAAGCGCAAAGTTCTTCGGCACCAGCTCGCCCATCAGGAGAGTGAAGAAGGTGATCACCAGGACGACGAAGGTGATCGCGATCTCTTCGGCGTAGGGCGTGAGCATCGGCACACCTTCGAGAAGATGCGCAATCGGCCCCGAAACCTGCGTGCCGCCAAAAGCGCCTGAACTCGATACCGATCAAGGTGATGCCGATCTGAATCGTCGAAAGAAACCGGCCCGGCTGCTCCTTCAGCTTAAGCACACGCGCCGCGCCCCTGGCCTTGTCATCACCAGCGTCAACAAGCTCCTTGAGCCGTGCGGTGCGCGCAGAGACAAGCGCCATCTCAGACAAGGACAAAAGTCCGTTGGCCGCGATCAATAGCAGGATGACCAGAATATCGACGACCACCGGAAGGCTCCCTCGCGCTCGTTTGTCCTCGCGCGCGCCTTACTCTCTTTCCCAGCCATACACAGGATAAGGGCGCGTTGATTGGGGAAACGGGTCCTTAAGGACCTCAGCCGTCGCAAAAATGCAACAGGGGCGCCGTGGACATTCCAAGCCTTCGTGGCACGATGAAATTTCGGAGAAAGTGATTCGATGCGGCCGATCAAGCGCCAAATGATGGATGACCGGTTTTTCCTCTGGCATGCACGCGCATGCCGGAAGCCGCTGTTCAATGGCGGCGTGAGGTCGGTGCCGCTTTCGGCGCATCTGGGTGCGCTTGAGTTCGAGCTGCCCAAGCTTTCAAAGCCCGGCCGCATGGCTTTTGAGGTCGACACGCAGGTCGGCGAGATGGTCGCCGCGGTTCATGTTCATGCGCTGGGCGGTGCCGACTCGCCCGTGCTGATCTACCATCATGACGCAGGTGAATATCCGCCGGCGCAGACATTGCGCGCGATGTTTCCTGCCAATTTCGATTCAAATCTAGCGATCTTCCTGATCGAAGCACCGTTCCATGACGACCGCTCGGGCGCTGGCGTTGCGGCAATGTCGGTTGAGATCCATCTCGCCATGCAGGCGGTTGCGATCGCCGCGACGGAGCGGCTGTTGCAGTCACGGCGCGTTGCTGAGGCAAGCCTGCGTGTCGTCGCCGGCTATGGCCAAGGCGGCTTTATCGCCAATCGCCATCACATGATGTTCGACACGGCGAGCGCCTATATTCCATTCATGGCCGGAACTGCCGAAGCCGAAAACTTCCTGGTAAGGCCAACGCTCGACAAGAGCGTCGACCAGGATGTGCTGCGCAAGCTGCTCAATTTCGAAAGCGCTTGGGCGGACCGCGGCCACCGCAATGTCTTTCCGGTGCTCGGCAGCGCCGACCTCGTCAATCCGTTTCAGGCCGAGATGCGCTCCTACGGCCGGACACCGATCGAGGTTTGGGCCGCAAGTCATCTCGCCGCCAAGAAGAGCCCGGACCGCATGCGCGAAAAGATCTTGCGGACCATCGCCGAGATTGAAGATGCACGCACGGCCGCGCTCGAAGCGCCGCAGCCAAAGCGCCGCGCTTTCGGCAGTTGACCGAGCACCAAGCGCCCGGCTCTATTGGCCCGCCTGACCGCCGCCGGAGCCTTTGAGATGATCGATCGTTCACGCTTGCTCGCCGAAGCCGCGAAGGCTGGGCCGCGCAATGATTGGTCGCGCGAGGAGGCCGAGGCAATCATCGGCGCGCCATTCAATGATTTGATCTTCACCGCGCAATCGGTACATCGCCGGTATTTCGACGCGAATGAAGTGCAGATGTCGGAGCTCTTGTCGATCAAGACTGGCGGCTGCACCGAGGATTGCGCCTATTGCTCGCAATCGGCGCATTTCGACACTGGCCTTAAAGCCTCAAAGCTTATGTCGCCCGAAGCCGTTGCGGCCGCAGCGAAGCGCGCCAAGCAAAACGGCGCAACACGCTTTTGTATGGGCGCAGCTTGGCGCGAACCGAAAGAGCGCGACATGCCGGCTTTGATCGAGATGGTAAAGTCGGTCAAAGCGCTCGGGCTCGAGAGCTGCATGACACTCGGCATGCTGAGCGAGGCGCAAGCGGTGGCGTTCGGCGAGGCCGGGCTCGACTATTACAACCACAATATAGACACCTCGCCGGAATTTTACGGCGAGATCATTACGACGCGCAGCTTCGATGACCGGCTCAAGACCTTGGAGCGCGTGCGCCGCGCCGGCATCTCAGTTTGCTGCGGCGGCATTGTCGGTATGGGCGAGGATGAAAGCGATCGCATCGGCATGCTCTTGACGCTCGCCAATTTGCCCGAGCATCCCGGCTCCGTGCCGATCAACGCTTTGATGCCGGGTGAAGGCACGCCGCTTGGCGGTGCTGCGCCGATCGACCCGATCGCGTTCGTCCGTACGATTGCGCTCGCGCGCATCATGATGCCGAAGAGTGTGGTACGTCTCTCTGCCGGACGCGAAAACATGTCCGATGAGATGCAGGCCTTGTGTTTGCTTGCCGGTGCCAATTCCGTGTTTGTCGGCGACAAGCTTCTAACCACCAAGAACCCGGGCACCGCGCATGATGCCCCGTTGTTCGAGAAGCTCGGCGTCAAACCGATGGCGGCTGGCTAATCCGTCAACGAAATGCCGGCAGAAGCTCGCAGGGCTCGCCGCCCATGCCGCGCTTGAACGCGATCATGTCTTCAGGCAATTGCGCCGTGAATGCGCCGAGATCGAGCGCCTTCACGCCCTGCGCTTCAAGCTCCTGCATGGCGCGCCACATCAGCAAGTGAAGCGCGCCGGGGACTTCTCTCTTGCCCCAGCCGAGCAGATAGGTGGCGCAATTGCCATGGCGCGCAAAGAGCGCACCCGCAATCGGCCCGCCAGCGCCCGTCGCCTTGAATAGCGTGCCGGTGCCCTCGGTGAAATGCGCATTGGCGAGCGCTCTTGTGAAACCAAGCGACCATCCGGCAATGCCCGCGCTCTTGCTCTCGGCGGCGCGCGCGATGAGCCAGCCGAGGGAAGCACCGCTGGTCTCGGCTTCGATCTTGACCTTGATCCTGCCGGCGCTGATGAGTGTCTGGCGCCAATCGGCGCGCAAGCCGCGAAACCGAAGCTCTTCACCCTGAGCAAGGTCGACCCAGATCGAGCGTCGCTGGATCTCATGGGCGTGCGCCGGCTCGAACCCCGCGCCCTCGAGCATGCGCCCCGCCGCTTCACTTGCGGGCATTTCAGGCAGGAAGCGCCGGAAGCGGCCGAGCCGGGGATAGGTCTCATCAGCGAAGAGGTCGAGAAACAATTGCCATAGCCGCGTGGGCGGATCGGCGCCGAGCCAAAGCGGACCGCGCTCGATGACAACGCAATGGAGCCCAAGCGTGTCGATCTCATGCATTTGCACCAGGCCAACCGTTTCGCCACCGACTTCGATGATGCCGCGGCGTGGCACGAACAACCGGCGGCGCATCGCCTCGCCATAAGGCAAAGCCTGCTCGATCGTTGAATGATGGACGCCAGCAAGCAGCGCCTGCCAATCGGCCGCGATTCCGCGATCCCAATGAATCTTCATTTCATCAGGTGACGGTTCCGGTGCTGGCGCAGGCTCGGGCGCAGTCAAAGGCGCCTCGGGCTCGCTCGCCTTCACGCGCTCCGGCGGCTCGGGCTCCGGCAGCGGCAACGGAATGGCCGCGGCGGCATCGCTCATGCCATGCTCCTCAGGGCATATCTGGGAGCACGCTACGACGATTCTGGCCCTGCGCCGCTTGGGAGCAAAAACATGAGCGAAAGCGGGCCGGTACCGGTGATCGGCTGCGCCGCCGTAGTCTGGCGCGGCGCTGAGGTCTTGTTGATTCGCCGCGGGCGCCCGCCGCTGCAAGGGCAATGGAGCATTCCGGGCGGGCGGCAGAAATGGGGCGAGACGGTGCGCGAGTGCGCGCTGCGCGAGCTTAGGGAGGAGACGGGCCTGGACGCCGAGATTCTCGGCCTCATCGATGTCGTCGATGCGATCTATCATGACGCGGGCAGAGATTATCATTTCACCTTCATCGATTTTGCGGCGCGCATGACAGGCGGCACGCTCAAGGCTGGCGATGATGCGAGTGAAGCGCATTGGGTCGCTGCCGATGCTGTGGAGGCGCTCGGGATCTGGAGCGAGACCCTGCGCGTCATCCGCGCTGCCAGGAAGTTCTTTATCTCGCCTTGATTTGGCCGTAGCGCTCTGGCTGAATCCGGCCGTAACCTGGGGCAATTCACATGCGTAGAGCGATTGTACTCCTTGCCGCGTCCTTGCTGCTCGCGCCGATTGCGGCAAGCGCGCAGCAAACTGCACCTCAACAGAGCGGGAGCGGAAGCGTCGAGAGCCGGCTGAGCCAACTCGCGGGCCTCTTGGGCACCATGCAGATGCTTCAATCCCTATGCTCGCCGCAGGATCAGGATTTCTGGCGCGAGCGCATGCAGGAGATGATCCGGCTCGAAAAGCCATCGCGCGAGCAGCAGAACGCGCTGATCAACGCCTTCAATACCGGCTACAATAGCGCGCAGAGCACGTTCACGACCTGCACGGCAGAGGCGCACGCGCTTGCCATCAGCACGGCGCAAAAGGGCGAGGCTCTCTCGCAAATGCTTTCGAACGCCGTCAACACCGGCGACAGCCCGGGCTGATTCATTGCGGGTCTTCACTTATGCGTCATGGCCGGGTCGTTATCCCGGCCATCCATGTTTCTGCGAACGCCAGCGTTCCGATTGAAAACACAACAGCATGCTGAACGATGGATGGCCGCCACAACAGGGCGGCCATGACGGGTTTGGTGGCTTGAAATCCAAGCTTTTGCTAACCGGTGAGGCGAATAACCGTCCGCCCGCGGACTTTGCCGGCGAGAATGTCCTTCGCAGCTGCCGGCACGTCTTCAAGCGAAATCTCCTTCGTCATCTCGGCGAGCTTTGCTCTATCCAGATGCTGCGCGATCATTGCCCAGGCTTTGTCACGTTTAGCTGCCGGCTCATAAACCGAGTTGATGCCCGAAAGCCTGACGCCACGCAGAATGAAAGGCGCAACGCTCGCCGGCAGATCCATGCCGGCCGCGAGCCCGCAAGCCGTCACGGTGCCACCGGCCTTGGTCATTGAAAGAATATTGGCGAGAATCTTCGAGCCGACGGAATCGACCGCACCGGCAAAGCGTTCCTTGGCGAGCGGCTTGACATCGACCTCGAGCTCTGCGCGCGGCATGATCTCCTTTGCGCCGAGATCCCTGAGATAATCCCCCTCCTCCGGGCGGCCGGTAAGCGCAATTACGTGATAGCCCTGCGATGCCAGAAGCACGATCGCAACCGAGCCGACACCGCCAGCAGCGCCTGTGACGATGATCGGGCCGGCCGGCGGCGCAACGTGCTGCGCGAGCAATTCGAGCACGCTGAGCGCGGCCGTATAGCCGGCCGTGCCGACAGCCATGGCATTGCGTGCATTCATATCTGCAGGAACACGCGTCAACCAACCGACGGGCACACGCGCGCGCTCGGCGAAGCCACCATGGTGGTTCTCACCCATGCCCCAGCCATTAACGAGAACTGCATCGCCCGGCTTGAAGGCGCTGTCCTTCGAGGAGATCACGGTGCCTGCAAGATCGATGCCCGGAATGAGGGGATATTTGCGGATCACGCCGGGGCGCCCCATCACTGCGAGCCCGTCCTTGTAGTTGAGCGTTGAGTATTCGACGCGCACATCGACATCGCCAGGCATCAAATCCTCATCCGTCAGTTGACGGATCGATGCGGTGACACCGGCATCGGTCTTGTCGACGAGAAGCGCGCGAAATTCTTCAGCCATGAAAGGTCCCTTCGTGCTGGGGAAGCGGTTGCGAGCAGGCGCGAGCGGCCTAGATGTTTGAGCCTAGGCGATCACTAAAACTGTTCGGGCAAAATTATCGACAAGTCAAAAGAGCTGCAGTTACCCTTTTGAATTATTGAGGAAAGACGACTGGCCCAGGCCCAAAAGGGACGCAAGGCAGAGTTTATAAGGAGGCCATCAGGCGCTTTGGAGCGGTTTTCGAGTGGGTGCCTAATGAAACGTCCGCGCAGTCAGCTTACCGGCTATCGCCTTACGACGGCCGAAATTCTTTACCATATGCCCGATCATCCGGCGGTTCTGCAAAGCTATGTCTGGCAGGCGCTTGATCTTGCGCCGAAATTTCCCGAGCTGCACAAATTCCTCGACTTTTGGCAGGATCTCCTTAGACGGCAAGCTGCATTCCGTGCGCGTCGCCGCTGCGCCATTGCTGTCGCGTTTCGAGCTCAGGCATTTCGGCACCGAGATCACGCTTCATTGAATTGTTAGCAGCGCTCGCGTCTAAGTGCTAAAGACGTGGAATTGCGTAGGGGCGCCTCTATATTGAGACTGAGCCCCAACGCAAGCGATTTTCCATGGCCCTCCGTTTTGCTGATCTGCCCTCCCGCTCGCTCGTCCGCATCGCCGGCGAACAAGCGAAGGATTTTCTGCAGGGCTTGATCAGCAACGACATCGAGAAGGCGACATCTGGCCACGCGATCTTTACTGCGCTGCTTTCGGCGCAAGGCAAGATACAGTTCGACTTCATCGTGCTGGCAGATGGCGCTGGCTATCTACTCGATGTCGAGGCCGTACGTCGGGATGAGCTCATCAAGAAGCTGAAGCTTTATCGCTTGCGGGCCAAAGTGGCGATCGATCCGGCTGAGCTGGACATCGTTGCCATATTCGGCGATCGCACAAACACGCATTTGCCCAAGCTCGCCCTTGTGGTCGACGATCCGCGCCACGCGCGGCTCGGCTTGCGCGCCTATGGCAAGGGCGATGCTTTGCGGGCGGCGCTTTCGGCGGCCGGCGCCGTCGAAGCCGGAGAACAGGGCTATGAAGCCGACCGTGTGGCGCTTGGTGTGCCGGAAGGTGCTAGCGAGCTGGGCATCGAGAAAGTGTTTCTGCTCGAAGCCAATGCCGAGGAGCTGCACGGCGTTGATTTTAAGAAGGGCTGTTATGTCGGCCAGGAACTAACATCGCGCATGAAGCGCAAGGCCGAGCTTAAGAAGCGCGTATTGCCGTTTCGCGTTTCCGCCGCGATCGCGCCGGATGCGCATGTGACCGCTGATGGCCGTGAGCTCGGCAATGTCGTCGGCGCGCGCGCGGATACGGCTTTTGCACTTGTGCGGCTCGACCGCCTCGCCGATGCCGACCGCGCCACGATTAAGATCGGCGATACGCCGGCAACACTTGAAGCGCCGGCCTATCTTTCATCCGTAATCTGATCATCCGTCCGGCAAGGCCCTTACGTGGAGCTGGATGAAAACGGATGGCCGGGCAAGCCCGGCCGTGATGGTGACGAGAGAGTGCGCTAAGCGACTAGTGAACTTCAAGCGGAGCCATGCGGGCGCTCACCGGATCCTTGCCCTGCGCTTCGCGCGCTTTGATCGCGTTCATGATCTCGGTGGTTGGCTCCATGTGCATTACTTCCGCAAACACGCTCATCGAGTGAGCGACTTCCGCCGAAGCGCCCAACGCTGTGAACAATTGCTCAACGAAATTCTGTTCGGGCGGGAAGGATTTCAGCTGGACCGGCGCATCTTTGGCGATATGCGCCAGATCCTTCGCCGTTGCGATCGCCACTTTGAGCCCGCCCAGCGTATCGACCAGCCCGCGATCCTTAGCATCGGTGCCTGACCACACCCGGCCACGCGCGATATCTTTGACAGTATCTAGCGGAATCTTGCGGCCTTCCGAAACCTTGGTCACAAAGGCGTTGTAAGTGACATCGAACACTTTGCGATAGGCGAGCCATTCTTCGGGCGTGAACGGATGCTGGTCCGAGAACATGAATTGCTTATCGCCGCCGACAGACATCTCACTCGTCGTCACGCCGAGCTTGTCGTAAAGACCCTTCAGATGAACTTGTAGCCGACGACACCGATCGAGCCAGTGATCGTTGAAGGCTCGGCAATGATCTTGTCGGCATTCATCGATATCCAATAGCCGCCGGAAGCCGCAACGCCGGACATGTTGACGACGACGGGCTTGCCCTTGGCCTTGGCCCGCGCAACCGCATCCCAGACCTGATCCGGCGCGGTGGGCGATCCGCCCGGCGAATTCACGCGGAGCACGATGGCCTTCACACTCTTGTCGTTCGCCGCATCCTCAAACGCCTCCGCAACGTGTCGCCGCCGAACTGATTGGTCTGTGAGAGCAGGCTGGGCGCGGTGCGTCCGTCGACAATCTCGCCCTGGCCCTGAATGAAGGCGATCACGGCGCCCGACCTATAGGGGCTGCCCTTCTTCCGCTGATAGTCCGCGATATCAACCGGATCATCCGTTGTGCCCGCACGCTTCTTGGCAGCGTCTTCGGCATCGATCTCATAGCCGACCTTGTCGATCCAGCCCGCCTTCTTCGCCTCTTCGCCGGTCAGCGGCCCTTTACCCAACATGGCAACGAATTTGTCGCGCGTCATGTCGCGCGATTTGGCGATTGCGCCAGTGAAGGAATTGAACACCGAGGTTATGAGCGCCATGTCCTCTTCGTGCTCGGCGTCGGTCGGCCCCGTATTGATGAATGGAAACGCGGCGCTTTTATACTCGTGATAGTTGAGAACTTGGGCGCTTGAATCGAGCTTATCGAGCGTGCCTTTGAAATAGGTGCCGCTGGAAGCAACGCCCTGGCTGAACACGAAGCCGCCCGGCGAGAGCCAGACTTGATCTGCCGCGGATGCAAGATAGTAACCGCCAATGCCGGGATCGGAGAGGTCTTGCACATGGCTGATGACGAATTTGCCGGAGTTCTTGAAATCCATCACAGCAGCGCGGATTTCCTCCGCTTGGCCCGGCTCAACACCCAGTGATGAATCGGCGCGAATGAAAAGGCCTTTGACGTTGGGATCCTTCTTCGCGGCTTCGAGCGCTTCGACGATGCCCACGACCGTAAGGTTGGAGCCGCCAAGGCTCGCCGACACATCGACCGAGCTGGGTGAATCCGAGATTGCCTGGCGCGCATCAAGCTCGAGGACGATTTGGCTGGGCATTGGCTTCTTCGCGCCTGCCGCACCCGCCACGATGCCGACCAGCATCATGAAGAACACCACCACGAACAGGAACATGCCGACAAGGACGGCAAGAACGTCAACAAGAATCGAAGCATGACCCCCACCTTACATGCGAACGGCTAAAGCCGGCGTGGCCGGATGGTAGTTTGCCAGGCCCGCCCAAGCTAGCTTGGCGTTGCTAAAGCTTGGGTAACCGCGGGGTCCAGGGGGCTTTGGGACGCCCACTGTCACCCCCGGAACACATATTTTGTCGTCTTTTTGTGACGTGGCCGCCTAGTGCGCCGAACGAATGAAGCCGCCGCCCAGCACCCGGCTGGCCCGCGCCGCGCCATCGTAGAAGACGCAGGCTTGGCCGGGCGCGACGCCCTCCTCGCCCTCATCAAGCACCACCTCGCCCGAGGCGCTCCGCGCCCGAACACTGCGCCGCCGACCGGCGGCGTGTCGAACGCACTTTGGCGAGGACCGGCAATGCCGCCGGAGCTCGCCATCGTCCAAGGCACATCGCCCAGCCAGTTGACCTCGCCGACCGCAATGCGCGCCCACTTTGAGCGCCAGGCGCGGCCCGACCACCACGCGGTCGAGCGCACGCTCGAGCTTGACGACAAACATCGGCTCGCCGCGGTCGACGCACAAGCCGAGCCCGCGCCGCTGACCGACCGTGAAGTTGATGATGCCGTCTGGCGCCCGAGGACGCGGCCCCGCGAATCGACAATTTCGCCCGGCTCCGACGCGCCGGGCGCAGTCGCCCGATCACGCTGGCGTAACGCCCTTCGGGCACGAAACAGATGTCCTGGCTATCGGGCTTGTCCGCGTCGACAGCCCGTAGCGTTCCGCAAGCGCGCGGGTCTCGCTCTTCTTGAGCCGCCGAGCGGAAACGCAGGAAGTCGAGCTGCTCGTGCGTGGTCGCAAATAGGAAATAGCTCTGGTCGCGCGCGCATCGGCGGCACGGTGAAGCTCACCACCGTGGCGGCCTTCAATCCGGCGCTGAACATAATGGCCGGTCGCCAGCGCATCCGCGCCGAGCTCGCGCGCGACATCCCATGAGGTCGGCAAACTTGATTCGCTGATTACAGCGCACGCACGGGATCGGCGTCTCGCCACGCATATAGGACTCGGCGAAGTCATCCATCACCGCGGCCTTGAAGCGCGCCTCGTAATCGAGCACGTAATGCGAGATGCCGATCGCCTCGGCGACGCGGCGCGCATCGTTGATATCTTCACCTGCGCAACAGGCACCAGGCCGCCGCCGGGCCGCGCCATCATCGTAAAGCTGCAAGGTGATGCCGACGACGTCATAGCCCTGGGCGCTGAGCAACGCCGCAACTGTCGATGAATCGACGCCGCCCGACATGGCGACGACAATGCGGGCCCCGGCCGGAAGGCGGCCAACGGCCCAAAGCTTCACGGTCGATGATGGCGGTCTGGAGCATGGCGCTCCTCCACTCCGGAGCACGCCGGTGGCCGCAATGATTTTGTGGCTGAAGCGGGCAGCTAGCCGGCTGGCAGGAAATTCAGCAGCGACATCTTCCCGATATTGGCCGCCATGCGTGCCGCGGCCTGGAGCTGGAGCTGATCCTGCTGCAAATTCGTAAGCGCCGTCGGAAGATCGGCATCCTCGATGTCGGAGACAAATTGTGTCGCCTGAGTCTTGGTGCTTGCCAGCTGCTTGGACTGTGGTCGACCTGCTGCGAGACCACGCCATTGTGCGCCGCCTGAGCGGTAATCTGCGAAACGATGTTTTGCAGATTGGCGATCTCGCCGCTCAGAAAGCTTGATTGTGCTGTGGTAAGCTCTGACCCGCCATGGGCCGTTGTTGTCACTGTACTGCTTGATCGCCTGGATCTCCGTCATCAGCTGCGTGCCGAGATCGCTTGCGGTGAAACCATAGTGATGTTGACGCCGTCATTGACGATCGCCGATTGTACCGGGTGTTGTTGTTCTGGAAGATGCCCGCGATCGACACGCCCTGTCGGTCGGCGGAGTGCTGGTGACGAGGTGCCGATCGACGAAATGTTCAGTGGCGGCGTGTCGGTCCGCGTGCCGCCGAAAATATATTGGCCATTGACCTGCGTGTTGAGTGCGGAGGCGGCCTGCTGAAACGAGGCGTCGACCTGATCCATCAGCGACAGGCCGGAATTGTTTGCGACCGCATCGAGCACGTTCTGCGCGAGATCGCCGGCGAGCCTTCGAGGACTGCTTAGGCTGCCGTCCTTGCACGCCGAGGCGCTGCGAGCAGCTCTGTCACGGTCTGCGTGTAATGCGTGTTGCGGTCGACAGACCCTTGGCGGACAAAGCACGCCAGTCTGATCGGGCAGTCCTTGAAATTTGCGCCTTCTTGCCGCTCGAGACCTGCAGCTCGGTCTTGGATTCCTGCCTGATTGGCCTTGGTCAGCTCCGCAATCAGCAGCTGATTTTGCGTGAAATCGGATACGCGCGTCACCGTCATGGCAAAGCCCTTAGCTCACTGTCTGGAGAAGTGTGTCGTACAGATTCCTTGGCGACCGTCACCAGACGCGCCGCGGCGTTGTAGGCCTGCTGGTAGACGATCATGTTCGAGAGCTCTTCATCGAGGTTGACGCCCTCGACGCTCGAGCGGCGGCTTTCCACCTCGGTCTTGACCGAGTTGGCCGCACTTGTCCATCTGATCGACCGAGGCGGCATGGCTCGACGCATTACTGACACAAGCGAAGCGTAATCGCCGACCGTCGACGCAGCCGAGCGAATATCGCCTGCCGCGCTGAAGCCCGATGTTGTTGGTCGCAAGATCAGCGAGCGCCTGCGCGCCGGTGCTGTCGCCTGCCGCGGCCACGATGGCACCGGGCAGGGTCGATGCGCCGATGTCGAGATGCGCCAGCGCGAAATTACCGGCTGCTTGCACCACCGGATGCCGAGACCTGCAGATTTTGCGCCTGATCCATCTGATAGCGCCGGCCGAGCCCGAACATCGCCGTGAACGAGATCCCCGTGCCGCCGCGATCGGTCGTGTCGCCGGAGACGTCGATCACATCGTTTTCGTTGCCCGAGGTGGGCGTCGAGACAAGCTGGCCATTGGAATCGAGCGCGAATGTCGCGTAATTGCCAAGGCCCGTGGTCGGATCGTTGATGGCGGTGATGACGTCGCCGAGCGTCTCGGAGCCGGTCGCGGTGTAAGTGAACTGCTTGACCCCTTGCCGCTCGGATCGCGCAGCACGAGATTGAATTCCTGGCCGGAGGTGAACCTGCCGGAGCCGTCGCGGCGGCCGCGGCCGTGATGCCGGATCGAAGTGGCTCGGCGCCTCCGCCTGAACCAGATCGTTGAGGCCGAAAAACTGGCCGAAGCTGCGCCCGCCGCGGCTCGACCCGTTCGTATCGGGCTGCGAGAAGCCGACGCCTTGCGCCGGATCGGTTGCCGAAATGGTCAGCGGCCGTTGGAAAAGCTCGCCGAGCCGTCAGGGCCGAGCGCCGTGTTGATGCCGTAACCACATCCTGAATCGTCGATGGGAAAGCTCGGGGCCGCGCCGCCATGTCGTCGAATGTACGGTTCCGCCGTCGAAATCGATATCGATCTTGCGCACCAGCGTGCCGCCGGCGTCAACCACCGCAAGCGTCGTCGTGCCCGTGAATTCGCAGTCATCGCTTGAGAGCAGCCCGGTACTGCGGCCCGTGAGTGTGTTCGACGGGCGGCACGGCGATCGAATTGTTGTGAACCGCATTGAGCTGATCGGAGAAATTCGCCGGCGAGCTCGCCGAGCTGCTGCAGCAGATTGGGCAGCTCTGTGTCGCGCATGGTCAAGAAGGCCGCGCAGGCGCCTTGCGAGATATGCGCATCGAAGCCGACGGCAGACCGGTCGGCTGACCTGTATTCGAGTTGATGCTCTGCGCCGTGATCAGCGCATAGACAACGTCGGTGCCGCTCGCGGCAGACGGCGTGATAGCTCAGCTGCACCTTGTTCTCGGTACCAGCGCAAACCCGTCATCGGTCGTCACCTACACCGCGCCGTTCTGCTGATTGAGCGTCTTGATCGACATGATGTCGGACAGCTGGCGCAAGTCCGCCGCCTGCTGATCCTGAAGCGCGCCGGCACTCGGCCCGACCCTGCGCCTTGACGATCTGGTTGTTGAGAGTGAAGAGATCGCTGATCAGGGTGTTCGCGGTCGAGACGCTGTGGCGACGGAGTTATCCGAGTCCGCCCGGATCTGCTGCACTTGGGTCGACAAATCGGAGATCGAGCCGAGCGCGGATTGCAGCTGCTGCAGATAGCCGGACGGCGCGAGGTCGAAACCGGGTCGAGCGTCAGCTCGGATGCGTAAGCGAGCGCCCGATTGACCAGGCTCGGCATCGAGCCGATCATCCGGCGCGCCGAGCAGGCTCTGCAGCTGATCGTGGATGCCGCTCATCGCATCGAAGGTGCCGCCGGTCGCGCGCGAGCTTAAAACCTGGCCCGGAGAATGTCGGCGGCGATGCGCCGGATTTGCGCGACCTGCACGCCGACGGTCTGGCCGCCGATAGTGAGCGCCTCGAGAACGACCTGGCGGCGGACATAATCCGGATTGTTGACATTGGTGACGTTGGTCGAGGTCGTCTGCAGCGCAGTCTGGCTGGTCGCCAGTGCCGTGTCGCGCTCGACATGATCGCGTTGATGCTCATGAGAGCCTCACAGGCCGGCAAATTCTGCCGAGGCCAGGCGTATTCTGCCGCGCATCAAGCGCGTTGGCGTGCGTCTGCATCATCTGCATCCCAGCCGGCATTGGCGTGAACAAACTCCGCTTTGCCTCTGTTTTCCGCTTTCGGCGCAAGTCACATTCATCCGTAGACTGATCGATTAAGCGGTCGTGCTGCCTCTCTTCGGACACCGAAGTTGCAAACGTGGTGCCACGCCAAGGGCCGTGCAGATAAGCGCTTGTCGCGCGGCAGAACTTGCCTCGCCCGGCACGAATTGCCGCTTCCGGATGACACCGTCATTCACATTTTTGTTCATGAAATCAAGCTGTTGTGCGTTGTCATCGGGTTGGCCTCAGCCTTGCTCTTAAGGGTTCGGAGTTCACCCGGCGTCGAATGCGCTTTGAACGCGACAACAAAGCTCTGATGACCGACGCCGCATCTTTAATCGCGCCAATGGTTCCCTCGCCACGGCAGCAAAGCTCAGCGCCATCCGATCAGCTCAGTGATGCTGATGGGGATTCGGCATTCAGCATGGCACTTCACGACAACACAAACGCGCAAGACAAGGCACGACCCAAGTCGGGTGCACCAAAGCACTCGAGCGAAAGCAAGCACGCAAAGCCGTCGGGTGACAGTGCAAAGAGCAAAGACGATAGCACCGCGTCTGTCGATAATTCCAAGCCAGCTGACAAGGACTCCACAGCAAAAAGCCACAAGAGCGGAAAGCCAGATAAGAAGGCTGACGCCAAGGCGGACAACAAGGACAAGAGTGAAGCGGCTGCGCAGCAAGGTTTGGTGGCGGCGAGCGCAACACCTGCAAAGCCGGCGGCCGCTACAATTGATGGTGCAACCAAGAAGGCTGCCGATGCAGCTGGCGTCGCCGAAGCATCGGACTCGGCGCAAGCAAAAGGAGCACCCGGCGCGGCGTTGCCGCAGGCGGACAAGAACGCAAAGCCGGGAGCGCAAGGCAATGGACTTGCGGACCTCGCCGCGGTTAAGCCGGCCGTTGATGGCGTGCCCACCACCCAGCAAAGCGTCAAATCGAAGGGGAAAGACGGCGGCAAGGAAAGCACCGCGGGCAACGAGGCCAGTGCCGCGCTCAGCGTTAGTACCGAAGGCAAGACGGCAGACGCTAAGGGCGCGACTCCAAAAGATGCGGCCGCTTCCGCCAGCCAAAGCGCGCTAGCCAGCGCAAAGAAAGACGACGCGCCCAAGAATGGGTCGCAGGAGGCGGCAGCGGGCGCAAACACCAACGCGCTTATCGGCGTTTCCGGAACATTAGCTGGCGCCGCACAGTCAAAGCCAGCGGGCCAATCTGACAAGGCCGGTGACGGCAAGACCCCGCCAACGCCAGGCGCGATCGTCACAACTGCATCGTCATCCACAAAAGCGCCGGTGGGTGACAAGCTCGCGGCAGCGCCAACGGATGCGGCCTCGCCCAAGTCCGATGGCGATGCGCAACAGACCCTCGCCGCCACGCAAGACAAGCCAGCGCCGCACCAGCCCGCCAACAATATCCCGCCGGCCCAAGCCCACGCAGCCGATGCCAGTGCGGCGCTCAAGGCGGCCGCGCAAGGTGTACAGCAGAACGTGCCGACGCAGGGCGCGGCGCAGGGCGATCCACAGACGCAGAACTCTGCCTTCATCACAGCCCACATCATTCACGCGGGCGACGCCGGCAACCAAGGCGCGCCGACCGTCCAAGCGCAGATGGATGGGCCGCGCTTGACCCTGCCGATGGAACAAGTCGCGCTGCAGATTCGCCGTCATCAATCGGCAGGCGTCGATCACTTCAATATTCGGCTAGATCCGCCCGATCTGGGCCGCATCGACGTCAAGATTGAAGTCTCGAGCGATGGCCAGGCCAAGGCGCATCTTACGGCCGACCACCAAGACACGCTCAATCTGCTGCAACGCGATTCCAGCCAACTCGAGCGCGCACTCAACAACAGCGGCCTCAAGACCAGCCTCAACTTTTCACTGCGCCAAGACAGCGGCGCATGGAACCGCGGTAGCGGTAGCTGGAATGGCAATGGACCAGACCCCAGCGGTTATTGGGGCGGCAGCGAAGACGACATCCCGGAAACCATCACGCCTGTGCGTGCCCGCATCATCGATCCAACCCGCATCGACATTTTGATCTGAGGAACCGGACATGGACCCCGCCGCGCTCAATGCGTTGACTCAGAATTCGGCTGCCAGCCAGTCGGCTTCTCAAATAGCCGGCCAGCAGATCGCCGGCAATTTTCAGACGTTTCTGAAGCTCTTGACGACACAGCTGCAATACCAGGATCCGACCGCGCCGATGGATTTAAATCAGTTCACGCAGCAACTCGTCCAGTTCGCCGGCGTCGAACAACAGATCAACACGAACTCCAATCTCGAGAAGCTCGTCAATTATTCGCTCGCAAACTCGACCTCGTCGGCGGCTAGCTATATCGGACGCCAGGTTACAGTTGGCGGCGATAACGCACAGCTTGCCGGTGGCCAGGCGCAGTGGGCCTACTCGCTTGCTTCCGATGCCACCGATACGGCGATCACAGTCAAGAACGCAGCCGGCGATGTCGTCTATCAAACCAAGGGAGCGACAAGCGCCGGCGCTCACACCTTTGCCTGGGATGGCCGTCAGAACGACGGAACGACCGCACCCGACGGCACCTACGCGATCACGATCAAATCCACGAGTGGCAACGGCCAGGAAGTTGCCTCAACGACGAGCGTCACCGGAACGGTGAGTGCGGTCGACATCCAGAACGGAGCCACAATGTTGAAAGTGGGCGGCTTGGATATCAGCCCCGCCGAAATCATCAGCATCTCGGCGCCGCCAAGCGCCTAGTCACGCGTACACACCAGGAGCTCTTCCATGTCTATCTATGGCGCCCTCTTTACCGGCATCTCAGGCCTCAACGCGATGAGCGACGCTCTGAGCGCCACTTCCAACAACATCGCCAACGTCAATACGGTTGGCTACAAGACCGACAATGCGTCGTTCTCAACTTTGCTCACCACGAATGGCTCGACGAATACCTTCGCTGCCGGTGGCGTGCAGGCAGCCAAGCTGCAGTCGATCTCTCAACAGGGTCAGATTCAGTCGGGCACCGCCTCAACTGATCTTGCGATCAATGGTGCAGGTTTCTTCATCACCACCAACTCAAGCGATCCGGTCAACAACCCAGGTCAAACCTACTATACGCGCGCCGGCAATTTCCGCCCCGACGGCAACGGCTTGTTGCGCAATTCGAGCGGGCTCTATCTGCTCGGCTGGACGCTTGACGCCAGTGGCAACCCGCCGGCCAACCCCTCGGCGCTGGTTCCGATCAATCTCAATGATCTCACCGGCACGGCGCAGCCGACAACGCAGATGACCCTGCAAGCCAATCTTCAGTCGAGCCAAACGGCCTACGGCGGCGCTTACGCCGCTGGCGATATGGCGGCCTACGATGCGAATCCGGCGACCGGCGTTCAGCCAAGCTTCGAGCAGCCAGTCCAGTTCTACGATAGTCAGGGTGGCGCACGGCAGCTCAATCTCGACTTCCTGAAAACTGGCCCCAACACGTGGCAATATGAAGTCGTCTACAACGGCTCCGCAGCGGATGTCACGACTAACCCGGTCCACTCCGGAACATTGACCTTCGGCACCGACGGCACCCTTGCGACTGTGGATGGCGCCGCGGCCGGTTCGGCTTCGTTCAATATTCCGTTTGCCGCCGCCTCGGGTCTCGCCTCACAGCCGGTCACCGTCACCTTCGGCACGGTTGGTCAGGTCGGCGGCACAACGCAATTCGACTCGCCCTCGACCATCACATCCTCGGGTGCGGACGGCGCGCTGTTCGGCGGCCTAAGCGGCGTCAACGTCGATGCTCAAGGTAAGGTGATCGCCGTGTTTGACAACGGCGTTCAGCGCGCGGTTTACCAGCTTCCCGTCGCGACTTTCGCGAATCCCGATGGCCTCACGGAATCGAACGGCAATGCCTATCTGCAGAGCCAGGATTCCGGTGCCGCAACTTTTGTCGCAGCGAAGACCGGCGGCGCAGGCTCGTTTGCATCGCAAGCGCTCGAAGCATCGACGGTCGATCTCGGCACCGAATTCACCAATCTTGATCACGACGCAGCGCGCCTATTCCGCGTCAGCGAAGATCATCACGACCGCCGACGAGATGCTTCAGGAGCTCATGCAGATCAAGCGCTAGAGAGGAAGTAGGGGATAGAGAGTGGTAAGTAATAACGCAGTTTCTGTTTGTTCATTCAGCACTCACCGCTCGCCACTTCCCGATAGCTAAAATTGTCGAGATTAGTCAGGCGTTTACCTCATCACTTAGGTGAATTTTAAAGCGCGAAGTCTAATCTCATGGCCGTGTATCTGAGTAAGGAGTGCACGCTGAGATGGTGCAGACACTGACCTCGGCGGCTTATGTGGTCGGACCTGACGGGAATCCGCTCACTAAAGCGGACCTGCCGCCGCCGGAAACAAAACGTTGGGTTATCCGCCGCAAAGCGGAAGTGGTGGCCGCAGTCCGCGGTGGCCTGCTCACGCTCGAAGAAGCGTGCGAACGCTACACGTTGACCGTTGAAGAATTCTCGGCTTGGCAAAAAGCGATCGAGAAATACGGTATGCCGGGTCTGCGTGCGACGCGCATTCAGCATTACCGCGACGACATTCGCTAGGCGTCGCGTTCAACCCCAACTGTTCCAAATAAGGACGCCTTGCGAGAGCCTCGCGGGCGTCCTGTTCATTCGTGCCTATTCCCCAAACGATTTCGTTCGAAATATATGTCGCGAGCTTAAGTCGGCATTTACGGGAACCTCGGTAAATCTTGCCTAGTGCATGGGATGGACCTCGGTCAATGGGAGCCGGGGTGAGTTGGATCCTCACGGGCATTTGGGCTTTTATGGCAAATACTGATGTGAATGCGGCCGAGCGCCGTGGTCAAGCTACGACGAATCCGTTTGTGCGTCTCGTCAATGAGCTTGGCGTCACCCGGCTTTCGGTGATCGCGGCGGTCACCGGCGGCGTTGTTCTAGGCGTCGTGTATCTCACCGGCCAGCTCACCAAGCCGCCGATGGGATTGCTATTCTCCAATCTCAGCGCGACTGACGCGGCGTCGATCACCCAACAGCTGCAGCAGCAAAATATTCCCTTCGATCTCAAGGGTGACGGCACGACGATCTATGTCGACCAATCGCAGGTCGCGCCGTTGCGTATGAGAATGGCCGCACAGGGCCTGCCAGCGGGCCAGGATGTCGGTTACGAACTCTTTGATAAGAGCAGACTCGTTCGGTCAGACCAGCTTTCAAGAAAATCTCAATCAGCAGCGCGCGCTCGAGGGCGAACTCGCGCGTACGATCCGCTCGATCTCCAAGATCGATCAGGCGCGCGTGCATCTGGCCATGCCGGAGCACGAGCTGTTCGAGCGAGATGCGAAGCCGCCGACAGCTTCAATCGTTCTTAAGACACGCGGCTATCTCGATAAGGAAACGGTCGACGCAATTCAGCATCTCGTCGCCTCGGCCGTCGAAGGGCTCGATCCTTCCAATGTATCGATTGTCGATGAGCGCGGCACTCGCTCGCTTCGGGCGGCAAGTCCGAGCAAGACGCGATGGCGACGGTATCGCTTGACGATAAGCAAGCGGCTTATGAAGAGCGCTTGCGCGACCAGATCATGTCGATCGTCAATAAGTATACCGGCACGGGCAACGCCCAGGTGCAAGTCGCCGCCGATCTCGATTTCAGCCGGGTGACAAAACAATCCACAGTCTACGATCCCGACACGCAGGTCGTGGCCTCGACCACCTCGACCGAAGAGCATGAAACCAGCAGCGACAAGCAGGACAACGCGCAGACCGTCTCGGTTTCGAACAGCCTTCCCAACAATCAAACCCCTGCTGATAGCGGATCAGGTGGCGGCACCTCATCGTCAAACCGCTCGCGCACCGAAGAGCAGACCGCCGTATCAAAATTCGAGCACTGTCTCGACCGAAGTCACCGAGCCCGGCAAGCTCTTGCGCCTGTCGGTCGCTGTTCTTGTCGACGGCACCTATGATACCGGCAAGGACGGCAAGAAGACTTATAAGCCGCGTCAAGCAAAGCGATCTCGATCAGATCAAAGAGCTGATCAAGGCCGGCATCGGCTTCGATGCCAAGCGCGGCGATCAAGTGACTGTGGCCAATCTGCCGTTCGCGCAATTAACCGTGCCGGAAGGCGGCGATGTCAAACAGCCGTTCCTCGGCCTTACCAAGCCCGACTACATCTATATCGCGCAAATCGGCGGGCCTCTTTGTTCTTGCGCTGCTCCTTCTCTTGCTCGTCATTCGCCCGGTCTTGATGGGGCTGTTGCGCGCAGCGAGCGGCGCTCGCGATGGCAGGCGGCAAGCTCGCCGCGGCTGGTGCCGGGGGCGTCTGACCGTGGGCGGTGCAGCCTCACCCGCACTCATCGCAGCACAGCAAGCGGCTATCGCGCGCGGCGAGCCGCCGCCCCAGCTCATCGCATGTGCCGGGCATCGGCTCGCAAATCGATCTCGCACAAATCGAAGGCCAGGTGAAGGAAAGCTCGGTGAAAAAGGTCGGCGAAGTGGTTTCCGCATCATCCCGATGAGTCTATCGCGATCCTGCGCAGCTGGATGCAGCAAGCGGACTGATGATGGCTATGGCCAAGGCACCCAAAAAGATCAAAGAGGATGTCAGCCGTACGACCGGCGTTGAAAAGGCGGCGATCGTCCTGCTTGCGCTCGGCGAAGAACACGGCTCGCAGCTCCTCAAACTCATGGACGAGGAGGAGATCAAAGAGCTGTCTCAGGTCATGTCGACGCTCGGCACCGTAAGCTCCGCGCTGGTCGATCGTGTGCTCATCGACTTCGTCTCGCAGATGTCGGCGACGGGCTCGATCATGGGCTCGTTCGATGCGACCGAGCGCCTGCTCTCAAGCTTCCTCGACCCATCGACCGCGTCGGCCAGGTCATGGAAGAGATTCGCGGCCCAGCCGGCCGCACGATGTGGGACAAGCTCGCCAATGTGAACGAGGCGGTGCTCGCGAACTATCTGAAGAACGAATATCCGCAAACCGTCGCAGTCGTGATGTCGAAGATCAAGCCGGAGCATGCCTCGCGCGTGCTGGCCGCCCTGCCCGAGGATTTCGCGCTGGAAGTCGTCAGCGCATGCTGCGCATGGAGCCCGTGCAGAAGGACATTCTCGACAAGATCGAGAACACGCTCACGCATCGAGTTCATGTCCAATCTCGCGCGCACGCAAAAGCGCGACAGCCACGAGATGATGGCCGAGATCTTCAACAATTTCGACCGCCAGACCGAGGGCCGCTTCATCGCCGCTCTGGAAGAGCGCAACCGCGATCCGCCGAGCGCATCAAGGCGCTGATGTTCACCTTCGAGGATCTCGCCAAGCTCGACCCGGGCAGCGTGCAAACGCTGCTGCGCGCGGTCGAGAAGGACAAGCTCGCGCTCGCGCTCAAAGGCGCTTCCGACATGCTGCGCGACCTCTTCTTCTCCAATATGAGCGAGCGCGCGGCGAAGATGTTGCGTGAAGACATGGAAGTGATGGGCCCCGTGCGCCTTAAGGATGTCGATGAAGCGCAGACCTCGATGGTCAACACGGCCAAGGATCTCGCGAACAAGGGCGAGATCATGATCATGGAAAGCAAGGGCGAAGACGAGCTGATCTACTGATGAGCGCATGCAGAAGTTCCATTTCGATCGCGTCTTTTTGCACGGAGGGCGGCGTTACCGAGCCGCCGCCGCGGGCGCGTCGCAGCTTCAGAGCCGGACGAGGTCGAGGCCGTCGCGCGCGGAAGCGTTCAAGGCGGGCGAGCAATCGGCTCTTCGGTCAAGATCGAGAAGCAGGCGGCCGCAATCAATCGCATGCTCGCGACCAGCAGTCCAAGACGTCCTCAATTCACGCGCGCGCCGAGCTCGATGATCGATCAGGGATGAGTCGACGCGCCTTGCCGCGCTCAGATCGCACGCAAATTCGTCGAGCACATGATCGCGCACGCGCCTGAGCTTTATCTCGAGCGATGCATCGAGGAATGCCTCGAGCTCGTGCACCGCGAGCCTGAAATCGTCATCAACATTCCGGCCGGCGCACCGCAAAGCGTCAAGGAGCGGCTAAACGATGGCGCACGAGCACCAGCTCGACATGGCGATGCGCGTTGTCGAGAACGAAGGACTTAAAGGCGTTGCCTGCAGCCTGCAATGGAAGAGCGGCGGCGCCGAGATCGCGCTCGAAGATGCGCTCGGCCGCATCGATCAAATCATTGAAGACCACATTTCCGCTTTGAGCACCGGCACAGACGCCGAGCCTCAGCAAGCCACAGCTTAAGGGACCAGGGAGAGCGAAAGATGGCAGACCCCAATGAGAACAACGAAGGCGAAGTCGAGCTTCCTGATCTGAGCGACGAGGCGAAAGCCGTTGCTGCGGATCCACCCGCCGAGGGTGAGGACGACGAAGACGGTGCACAAAAGTTCGCGACCGACCTTCAGGCCGTCTACGACGTTCACGTCAGCGTCTCGGCCGTGCTCGGCAAGACCAATATGGAAGTGAGCGAGCTTTTGAAGCTCGGGCGCGGCGCCATCGTCGAACTTGACCGCAAGATCGGCGAAGCAATCGACATCTATGTCAATAACCGCCTGGTGGCACGCGGCGAAGTCGTCGTCGTGGAAGACCGGCTGGGTATGACCATGACGGAAATCGTCAAGGGCGGAATGCAGTGAGTAAGGCCTTGAAGGCCGGGAGAGAGAACATGCGTCTGATGATTGTCGGCCGACTTGAGCGGCCAGCTCACGGAAGCCACAAAGATCGCGATCGAAAAGGGCGCGCGCGTCAGTCATGTCGAAAGCGTCCCTGCCGCGCTCTCCGCACTGCGCGCCGGACGCGGCGCCGACCTTCTCATGGTCGATGTCGGGGAGGACATCGCCGATCTCGTCGATCAGCTCGCCCAGGAGCGCATACACATGTCAGGTCGTCGCCTGCGGCATCGGCACCGATGCGACGCGCCGCCGTCAATGCGATCAAGGCCGGCGCCAAGGAATACATTCCGCTTCCGCCCGGAAGCGGAGCTGATCGCAGCCATTCTCGCTGCGGTTGCGCGGATGCGCCGGACCCCGTCTTCACCGACCCGGCGATGAAGTCCGTCGTCGCACTTGCCGAGCAAGTCGCGCCCTCCAATGCATCGATCCTGATTACCGGTGAATCCGGTGTCGGTAAGGAGGTGATGGCGCGCTATGTCCATCAACGCTCCACGCGCGCCAAAGAGCCGTTCATCTACCGTCAATTGCGCGGCGATCCCCGAGAACCTGCTGGAGTCGGAACTGTTCGGCCACGAGAAAGGCGCCTTCACCGGCGCCATCGCGCGGCGTATCGGCAAATTCGAAGAAGCCAATGGCGGCACGCTCCTGCTCGATGAGATCAGCGAGATGGATACGCGCCTGCAGGCTAAGCTCTTGCGCGCGATTCAGGAGCGCGTGATTGATCGGGTCGGCGGCAACAAGCCGATTACAGTCGATATTCGCATCATCGCAACTTCCAATCGCGATCTTCAAGGTGAAGTCAAGGCAGGCACATTCCGCGAAGATCTGCTTTACCGTCTCAATGTCGTCAATCTGAAGATTCCGCCGTTGCGCGAGCGGCGCGACGATATTCTCGCGCTCGCCCGACACTTCATTCGCAAATATTCCGACGCCAACGCAATCGCCGCACGGCCGTTGGCGAAAGACGCACAAGAGCTCGTGCTGCGTCACGAGTGGCGCGGCAATGTGCGCGAGCTCGAGAACACGATGTATCGCGCGGTTCTCTTGTCGCAAGGGCCGGAGATCGCCGCCGGCGCCATCCGCCTGCCGGATGGCAGCCGCGTCGATGATCAGCCGCATGGGCTAAGCGATGTATCGACGCGGGCCGCGGCGATGGCGAACGACGCAGCAAATCTTTTTGTCGGGCGCACTGTCGCCGATGTGGAGCGCGACCTCATTCTCGGCACGCTCGATCACTGCCTTGGCAATCGAACGCATGCCGCGAACATTCTCGGCATCTCGATCCGAACCTTGCGTAACAAGCTCAAGCAATATTCGGACGAGGGCGTGATGGTTCCGGGGCCGGGCAGCGGCAGCGGCAACGAACGCCGTCCATCGGTCGCCTGAGGCATGGGCTAACCGATGGCGGGCGAGGCAAACAACCAGGCAGCAGCGGCATCGCCGTTTGAGGGAGCGCTGAAAGCGGTCCTTTCGGGCGATCTTTATCTTGCTGTCGGCGTCATCATCATTCTCGGCATCTTGCTGGCACCGATGCCAACGATGCTTCTCGACCTTGCACTTGCCTCATCGATCAGCTTTTCCGTCTTGATCCTGATGACGGCGCTATTTATTCAACGTCCGCTGGAATTCAGCGCATTCCCGACCGTCCTGCTCATCGCGACCATGTCGCGGCTCGCGCTCAATTTGGCTTCAACACGCCTGATCCTGACGGAAGGTCAAAAGGGCACCGGCGCCGCCGGTCACGTCATCGAGGCGTTCGGCAAGTTCGTCATGCGCGGTGATGTGCTGGTCGGCATTATCGTCTTCACGATTCTGGTGATCGTGAACTTCATCGTCATCACCAAGGGCTCGGGCCGCATCGCCGAAGTTGCGGCGCGCTTCACCTTGGACGCGATGCCCGGCAAGCAGATGGCGATCGATGCCGATCTCTCGTCCGGCCTCATCAACGAAGACCAGGCACGCGTGCGCCGCCGCGAGCTCGAAGAGGAGTCCAATTTCTTCGGCGCCATGGATGGCGCATCCAAATTCGTGCGCGGTGATGCAATCGCCGGCGTCTTGATCACGGTGATCAATGTCGTCGCCGGCATTGTCATCGGCGCGGTTAACAAGGGCATGGGCTTCCAGCACGCGCTCGAAACCTACACGATCCTCACAGTCGGCGACGGCCTCGTCACTCAGGTGCCAGCGCTGATCGTCTCCACCGCCGCAGGCCTTTTCGTCTCCAAGGCAGGCATCGAGGGCGCGGCGGACAAGGCGCTGCTCAAACAGTTCTCGCGCTATCCGCAAGGGCTCGGGCTCGTTTCGGCCGTCATCTTCTTGATGGGCTTTTTGCCGGGCTTGCCTACCGTGTGGTTTATGGCGATCTCGCTCGGCGCGGGCTTCCTCGCCTGGCGCGCAGCTCAACGAGAAGCCGAAAGCGGCAGCGCGCGCCGCTGCCGAGGAACAGAAGAAAGCGGAAGCGCCGACCGAAGAGCCGATCACCTCTGCCCTGGCGCTCGATCATCTGCGCCTCGAGCTTGGCTACGGCCTGCTGCCACTGATCAACGATGTTGCGGGCCATCGGCTGACCGATCAGATCAAGGCATTGCGCCGTCAGCTTGCCGGCGAGATGGGCTTTGTGATGCCGGCCGTGCGCATTCTCGACAATATGCAGCTGCCGACCAACGCCTATTCGATCCTTGTCAAAGAGCTGAACGCCGGGCGCGGCGAGCTCCAGCTCAATCACTATCCTCGCCATGGACCCGCGCGGCGGCGATGTCGTCTTGAACGGCACCCGCACGAAAGAGCCGGCGTTCGGCCTGCCGGCCACTTGGATCGATGCTTCGCTTGCGCGAAGAAGCCGAGTTCCGCGGCTACACGGTAGTCGATCCCGCAACGGTGCTGACGACGCATCTCACCGAGATCCTGCGCGCCAACATGGCGGAGCTTCTCTCTTATGCCGAGACGCGCAAATTGCTTGATGAGTTGCCGAAAGATCAGGCCAAGATTGTCGAGGATATCGTGCCCTCGCAAATCTCGGTTTCGGGTGTGCAGCGCGTCCTGCAGATCGCTGCTCAAGGAGCGCATCTCAATCCGTGACCTGTCGACGATTCTTGAAGGCATCGCCGAAGCTTCTGCTTATACACAAAACATCACAACGATCACCGAGCATGTGCGTGCCCGCCTGGCGCGCCAGATCACCTTCGCCAACACCAACGCTGAAGGCATTCTGCCGATCATCTCGCTGTCGCCGAAATGGGAAAAAGCTTTCAGCGAAAGCTTGATCGGCCAAGGCGAAGACCGCCAGCTCGCCATGGCGCCTTCTGCGTTGCAGGAGTTCATCGGCCTCATTAGAGACCGTTTCGAAGAGGCCGCGATGGAGGGCGAGATTGCCCGTCCTGCTGACAAGTCCCATAGCGCGCCCCTTCGTGCGCTCGTTGATCGAGCGCATAAGGCCGCAAACGGCGGTGATCTCGCAAAACGAAGTCCACGCGCAGGTTCGCTTGCGCACGGTCGGACAGATTTGAGGGCTCTTAGGCAATGCGCATAAGAACCTTCTCTGGCCCCGACATGAAGAGCGTGATGGCGGACGTGCGCGATGCGCTCGGCGCTGATGCCGTCATTCTGTCGTCGCGAGAGATCAAGGATGCCGGCATCGAGATGCAAGCGGCTGTCGAGTCGACGGTCCAACGCAAGGAAGAACAAGATCACGCCGCCGATGCCATCGCTCACGAGGCCGATCTCGAGCGGCGCTTGCGCGAGGATCTATTAGGCGTCATCCGTACCGAGACATTGCGCTCGCGCAGCGAGAAGCGCATTGCAACAGAACATGGCCGCGTTGCAAGCGAAGCCATCGAGCCGCAAATCGGCCATGCGCAAGTGCGCGAGGATGGCTGGGTACGCACCGGCACGTTGGGCATCGTCGCCCGGCGCATTCGCGCGCCTGGCTCGATCGATCCCGATCCGCGCATGCTGCACGGCAAGGCGCCGGCCAAGCCCCGCATCAACGGCCACGCAGCCGATTTGCCGCGCAAGCCGAACGCGGAGACGATACGGCTCTCACGCGCGCTCGAATTTCACGGCGTCCCGAAATTGCTGAAGGCAGATCTGTTGCGCATCGCACGCGGCGTGGATTCCGAAGATGCGGCCAGCGCGCTGGCTCATGCGCTCGACATGCGCCTGTCCTTCGATCCGATCGCCGCGCTCCCGCGCCGCCCCGTTATGCTGATCGGTCAGCCGGGCGTCGGCAAGACTGTGACGGCCGCCAAGCTTGCAGCGCGCGCGGTATTGCTCGGACGCGGCGTCGATATCATCACCACCGACACGCTGCGCGCGGGCGCACGCGAACAAATGCAGAGCTTTACCTCGATCCTCAAAGAACAGCTGATCTCGATCAATGACGCCGAGGAGCTCGAAGCCTATCTCGCCGATTTGAAGGACAAGAAAAGCAAGCGGCCCTGCATTATCGATACGCCCGGCACCAATCCCTATTCGCACACCGAGCTCAAGGATTTGCGCAAATTCGTCAAGGCCTTGGATGTGGAGCCCGTGTTGGTCGCGGCGGCAGGCACAGATGCCGCGGAGCTCTGCGACATCGCGCATATTTTTGCAACGCTGGGTGTTCACCGCATGATCATGACGCGCCTTGATGCCGCGCGGCGCTTGGGCAGCATCCTCGCCGCTGCGGATTCGGCGCAAGCTCAGTCTCGCCCAGTTTTCGCATGACGCCCTATATCGCGCGCGGGCTTTCGGCCATGAACCCGATGTCGCTTGCGCGGCTCCTCCTCGACGAGCCTGGCGGCGGCAATCCGCGCACGGACGATCTTGATTCAACGATACCACCGGAGACTCTCTCATGAGCGCCGCGTCCAAAGCGTCCAACGCATCGCGACCTCAAACCAATGCGCTCGCCACACCCACGCGCATCCGTAATCTGATTGCGGTCGCCTCGGGCAAAGGCGGCGTTGGCAAGACGTGGTTCTCAGCGACCCTTAGTCATGTGCTTGCGCGCGCGGGCGGGCGCACGCTGCTGATCGACGGTGACCTTGGCCTTGCCAATGTCGATGTTCAGCTTGGCCTTACGCCCAAATACGATCTTGCTGGTGTGATTGCCGGCACGGTGCCGCTCAAGGATGCGATCAGCCAAGTCGATGGAGGTGCGCGCTCAGGCCGCGGCTTCGATGTCCTCGCGGGCCGCTCGGGCTCGGGCGCGCTCTCAGCGCTCAAGCCGCAGGAGGTTCAAAACGTCGTCAGCCTGATCGAGGAGCTCTCGAAATCCTATACCCATGTCGTGCTCGATCTTGGCGCCGGCATCGATGCGCCGGTGCGCTCGATGTGCTCCATCGCCGGGCTGGTTCTCATCATCTTGACCGACGAGCCGACTTCACTGACCGACGCCTATGCGCTGACCAAGGTGCTCAAGATCAGAGACGAGACCACGCCGATCGAGATCGTGGTCAACCTCGCCGAAGGACCGAGCCATGCACGGCGCACATATCAAGCGTTGGCACATGCATGCCGCAGCTTCTTGGGACAAGAGCCGCCACTCGCCGGAATCATCCGGCGTGACAAACAAGTAAAAGATTCGATCCGGCAACAGACGCCGCTGCTCGTACGTTATCCGCAGAGCCCTGCTGCGCACGATATCGAGGCTCTGGCCGCCTCGCTCCAGGACAGAAAAAGCATAGAAATTTCAAAGACTTGAGAGGCCGGCGCGAGTCGCCCTCTGGGCGGATGCGTGATCCGTGTTAACCTCCCCTCGTGGCCCAAAAACAGAAAAAGTGGGGCCTCGCTAAGATTGGGGGAGTACGCATGCAAGTGCAAGACATCATGAATCAGGCAATGGGAGCATTTCCGGGTTTGACCTGGCTGACAGCGCTTATCCTCGCGGTTATTTGCTCCTTGCTCACGCAGCGCATACCTCAAGTGATCATTTGGGCGCTGATCGCGCTTGTGATCATCACCTTCTGGCCGGTTATCGTCGGCGTTGTCCAAACGCGCGGCGTTTCGGAAGTCAGCACGGATGCGGTGAGCGTGCTCGACGCGGTCAAGACCAATTGGATCCTGCCCATCATCCGCTATGTCGCCTTCATCGTCGTCATAGCCGTGTTGTTCCTGCTCCGCTCGGCCTTCCGCCGCGCCTAAAGGATTGCACATCGCTCCTAGTGATGATCGCATGAGCCGCCAATTCGCTCCCAAGCGAACGGCGGCTTTTGCGTCTTCACGGCACAGGGGAGGTGCAAGGTGACGCTTCTATGGGTTTTGGCTGGCGCCGTTGTCGTCGTCGCGGCGTGGGTGGCCCTTGCCTATAACGGGCTTGTTCGCAAGAACAATCTCGTCAAGGAAGGTTGGGCCGGCATTGAAGCGCAGCTCAAGCGGCGCGCCGATCTCATTCCTAATCTCGTGGAGACCGTCAAGGGCTATGCCGCACATGAGCGCACGGTATTCGAGCTGGTGTCGGAGATGCGCACGAAGAGCCTGCAGGCATCAGGCGCACATGAGCGCGGTGAGGCCGAACGTGGCGTTAGCGCTGCCGTCGGCCGGCTGATGGCCGTTGCTGAGAATTATCCCGACCTCAAAGCCAATCAGAATTTTCTCGCACTGCAGACCGAGCTGGCCAAGACCGAGGACGATATTCAGCTCGCGCGGCGCTACTACAACGGCACCGTGCGCGAGTTCAATATCGGCACTCAGTCCTTTCCCACCGTGCTCATTGCGGGGCCGTTCGGCTTCAAGCCTGCCGAGTTTTTCCAGATTGAAGATGATACCGACCGCCAGGCGCCGAAGGTATCTCTCGGCGAGCGATCGGCATGACGTTCATGCGCGCCATTCTTGCGGCTTTGCTGACGCTCACTGTCTTCATCGGGTCGCCGGCATTCGCCAATGAGCGCATCACCCTGTTTCACTCGTCGATCGAGGTTCATCAAGATGGCTCGATGCGCGTTGTCGAGACAATTGCCGTCGAAGCCGAAGGCGGCGCCATCAAACATGGCATTTACCGCGATTTTCCGACGCTTTACCGCTCGCGCACAGGCGTCAATTATCGCGTCGGCTTCAGGGTGATCTCGGTCAAGCGTGACGGCAATCCCGAGCCCTACATCGTACAAGGCATTTCCAACGGAAAACGCGTACGCATCGGCAGTGCCGATACGCTCGTCTCGAATGGCCCGCACACATACGAGATCACCTATGACGTCGCGGGCGAGCTCGGCTTTTTTAAAAACTATGACGAGCTCTATTGGAATGTGAACGGCACCGGCTGGGGCTTCGACACTGACCGCGTGGAAGCCGATGTCGATTTGCCGGGTGGCGCGCACATTCTCGATTACACCGGCTACACCGGCGCGCAAGGTTCAACCGAAAAGGATTTCACCGCGCGGCGCACCAGCGATACGCATATCTCTTTTGCGACGACGCGCCCCTTCAACCCACACGAAAATCTGACAATCGTCGTCACTTGGCCGAAGGGCATTGTCGCCGAGCCAACGCAAGCCCAGCGCGCGCAGCAGTTTCTCGCGCAGAACATGCCGATCTTCGTTGCCGGACTCGGCTTTGCCGGCGTGCTCGCATATTACATGTCGGCGTGGCTGCGCGTGGGGAAGGATCCACCTGCTGGCACGATCATTCCGCTCTATCACCCACCACAAGATCTTTCACCCGCTGCGGTCAGATTCATCCGGCGCATGGGCTATGACCGAAAAGCCTTCACGGCCGCGCTCATTGATATGGCGGTCAGGGGCTTTCTCAAGATCGATGACGATGGCTCGAGCTTTACGCTCATCAAGACGGGCGCTTCATCGAGTGGTCTGTCCTCGGGCGAGGCCCGCATTGCCGGCGCGCTCTTTGCCGGTGGCGAGACCCAGATCGAGATGACCAACAAGCACAGCAACTATGTCGAGTTCGGTGCCGCGGTAAATCGCTTGCGTGAGTCCCTCGAAAACGAGCATCGCAAGTCCGTCTTCGTGCGTAATCAGGGCTATTTCTGGTTCGGCATTCTTCTGACGATCGGCATCGGCGCGTTGACGGCCTTTGTCAGCCCATCGCCTGGAGAAGCTATAGGCGGCACCCTGACGCTTTCCGTTTGGATCGGTGTCACAGCCTTCGTTTTCCTGCGTGTGCTTCAGCGCATCCAAAGCAGCGCCAACTCCTTTGGCGCCCGGGTGCTCGGTGTCTTTCAGGTCGTCTTCCTGCTGATATTCCTCATTCCGTTCGGATTTGCCGCAGTGCTATTCGGCAAGGAGCTTGCGCAGAATCTCGGTCTATGGGCAGCACTTCTTGTCGGCTGCACAGCCGGGCTCAATGCCGTCTTCTTCGAGCTAATGAAGGCGCCGACAATTGCCGGGCGCAAGATCATGGACGAGATCGAAGGCTTTCGCATGTATCTGGGCACGGCTGAACAACACCGCCTCGATGCGCTGACGCCGCCGAAAGAAACGCCGCAATTGTTCGAAGCCTATCTGCCTTATGCGATGGCACTCGATGTCGAGAATGAATGGAATAAGCGCTTCGAGCGTGTCTTCGCCGAAGCCGCTCAGGAGCCGGGATCGCGCGGCTACAGCCCGACTTGGTATTCGGGCCCGCGCCTTTCGCACATTACGAGCGGCGGATTTGCCGCTGCGCTGGGCGGTGCGCTCTCGACCGCTGCCGCATCTGCTGCAACAGCGCCCGGCTCATCCTCCGGAATGAGCGGCGGTAGCTCCGGCGGCGGCGGCGGCGGTGGCGGTGGCGGCGGCTGGTGAAGCGGCGGGCCTAGTGCTCCGGCGCGGCGCGGCTGCGGCGGTGGTGCTGGGCGATGGCAACCTCGTCGAGCTGCGCCTGCTCAGTGCGCAGCGCCTCCGCCTCGAGCTCGGCTTGCTTCTGGTCGCGCAGAGTTTCGATACGCTTGAGCTCATCGAAAGCGTGCTTCAGCTCATGCCGCGCCGCCAGGATCTTGCGATCGATCGCACTCTTCGCCTCGCCGAGCGCGCGGCGCATCTCACTCGCACGCACAAAGTAACCCGCAAATGCTGCCGAACCGAGCTGGCTTTCCTCTGCGCGCGCCTCTTCGATCAGCATCTCGGCAGCAAGCTCGTCTGCCTTGAGCTTGATCTCGTTTGCCTCCGCTTCGAGCATGGCCAGCGCCTTCTGCTTTTCATGCAGGCGATACTCGTGGAGGCGAACGAGCTGGTTGTAGGTCTTCATCTACGGTGTGACGCTGGCCGTTATTTGAGCTGATAGGTCGAGAGGATGTTCTGCAACTCTTCAAATCCGGTCTGAATATCGCTCCGCTCATCCTTGTTTTGATTGAGAAATTGATCGAAGTAGGGCTGATAAGCGATGGCTTGATCGACCTCTTTGTCGGCCCCCTTGGTATAGGCGCCAAGCCGGATCAACTCCGCCATGTCGTCATAGGTCGCCATCGAGCGGCGCGCGAGCTGATGATCTCCTGTTCAGTCTCGCTCATTGCAGTTCGGCATGGTGCGCGAGACGGATTTGAGCACATTGATCGCCGGATAACGGCCGCGCTCGGCAATGGCGCGCTCCATCACGATGTGGCCATCCAAGATGCCGCGCACCGCATCGGCGATAGGCTCATTCATGTCGTCGCCATCGACCAGCACGGTGAAGAGCCCAGTGATCGAGCCATCGCAGCCGGCAAGTCCCGGCCCCGCGCGCTCCAGGAGCTTCGGCAGCTCCGCGAATACGGTCGGCGTGTAGCCCTTGGTCGTCGGCGGCTCGCCGCAGGAGAGTCCGATCTCGCGCTGCGCCATCGCAAAACGCGTGATCGAATCCATGAGACACAAGCACCTTAAGCCCTCTATCTCTGAAGTATTCGGCGATCGTCATGGCGACATAAGGCGGCCCGGCGGCGCACCAGCGCCGGCTCGTCAGACGTGGCGACAACAACCACCGAGCGCGCCATGCCCTCGGGTCCAAGATCGTCTTCAAGAAACTCTTTAACCTCACGGCCGCGCTCGCCGATCAGGCCGATCACATTAACGTCGGCCTCGGTGAAGCGCGCCATCATCGAAAGAAGAATTGATTTACCGACACCCGAGCCAGCGAAAACACCCATGCGCTGACCTTCGCAGCAGGTTATGAAGTTATTGAGAGCGCGCACGCCGAGATCGATGCGCGTGCCGACACGACCACGTAGGTGCGCTGGCAGCGGGGTTGCCCGAGCGAGCGCATCTCGCCATGCGGTAGGGCGCCTTTGCCGTCAATCGGCCGGCCGAGCCCGTCGACAATGCGCCCAAGCCAGCCCTGGCTTGGCGCGATTTGTTGACCATCAGTTGAAACGAAGGCGCGCGCGCCAAGCTTTATGCCGTCAAGGTTACCCAGCGTGAGCGCAAGCGCGTGCGTATCCGAAAGACCGACGACTTCGGCCGAAACCCGGCGGCCCGAACCCAGCTCGATCTCGAGCTCGGTACCGAGCCCGAGCGCGGAACCCGCACCCTCGACTTCGACCTTGAGCCCCTCAACGCTAGCGACGCGTCCAAAGACACGGGTGCGCGGCACAGTTTCGATACGCGATTCCAGCGATTGCACGGGCGAATCCAATACGACAGAATTTATCAGCACACGTGCAATCAGCATTTTGCCTCTCGGATTAAATCACGGTAAATTCTTACGCGAATCACTTGTGTCGCACGCGGGGCAAGCTGCGGGGCGTGGAGTCAAGATGCTCACGCCCCGTGAACGGTTAATCTTTACGCAAGGTTTTCATATTAACTTCTTGGCCGATTAACCATGAATGGCGTTCAGAGTAGTTCATTCACCCAACAAGATTTACGGCCGGCGAAGTCGGCCCACGCCGCCGAGAGGGGATAGAAATGCGGGTTTTGCTGATCGAGGACGACAGCGCGACAGCTCAGATCGATCGAGCTGATGCTTAAGTCCGAAGGCTTCAATGTCTACACGACCGACCTCGGCGAAGAAGGCGTCGATCTCGGCAAGCTCTATGACTACGATATCATCTTGCTGGATCTTAACCTGCCTGACATGTCGGGTTACGAAGTCCTGAAGACGCTCGCGCGTCGCCAAGATCCAGACCCCGATCTTGATCCTTTCGGGCCTTGCCGGGATCGAGAACAAGGTGCGCGGCCTGGGCTTCGGCGCCGACGACTACATGACCAAGCCCTTCCACAAGGACGAGCTGGTCGCACGCATCCATGCGGTGGTGCGCCGCTCCAAGGGCCATTCGCAATCGGTCATCGCGACCGGCAAGCTCAAGGTCAATCTCGACACCAAGACGGTCGAGGTCGACAATGCCCGGGTCCATCTGACCGGCAAGGAATATCAGATGCTGGAGCTGCTCTCGCTCCGCAAGGGCACGACGCTCACCAAGGAAATGTTCCTCAACCACCTCTATGGCGGCATGGACGAGCCCGAGCTCAAGATCATCGACGTGTTCATCTGTAAGCTGCGTAAGAAGCTCGCGGTCGCGACCGGTGGCGATCACTATATCGAGACCGTCTGGGGCCGCGGCTATGTGCTACGCGATCCCGTGGCCGAGCGCGGCGCCGCATAACGCTGAAGTCAGCGGGGGAAACGCCGATCCAGTCTTTGCGTACGGTGGATAACAAGGGCGGTGCCTCACGGGCGCCGCCCTCTTCATTTGGCCGAACGCAGGCGCGCGACATCAATGGCGATCGCCAGTGCGGTCAACAGATAGATCGCCGCGATTGAGAGCGGGATGAATGTGAACCGCTCTTGTGGAAACAGATACCAGAGCACGATGATTGCTGCGGCGCGTATGGCCGTGTGCAAGCTGAACAATATCGTTCGGCCATACATCCACCCGATCACCGGCCAATGCAGCGACATGCCGATGCCGAGAGAGAGCGGCACAAAGGCGCGCGCCTCATAGAAGAGCGGGATCGTCACGCCCCAGAAGCACAGCATCGAGAACAGCGCGGCGAATAGCAACATGCCGAATGCAGACTTTGTCATCACGCTCGACCGCGTGAGGCGTTGCAGCAGCATGCCGAGCGGAAAGATAAGCCCGGAGCACGCGAACGCAAGAAGGCACCACTGCCGATCGCTCAGATAGTGCCCGGCGAGCCAGAGGCCGAGCCAATAGAGAGCGCCGGCGACGGGTAGCGCTACGCCGCCACCTGCATGGACATAATTACGATGCCGTTCGGCGTCGATGACGGCCTTTGTCTCGCTCAGGCTCAGACTCATCCCCTTCCTCCACTCCATCGATTATATTTTGCAGGAACTCGACATGCCGCAGGAATGCACGCCGTCCTTCTTTCGTTAGAGACGCCCGCGTGCGCGGCTTCTTGCCGGCAAAGTCTTTCTCAATGCGAATGTAACCGGCGCGTTCGAGGGCTGCGAGGTGGGCGCCGAGATTGCCATCCGTCACTTTGAGCAGTGATTTCAGCCGATTGAACTCAAGCGCTTCGCCCGTGCCGAGCCCATTCAGCACGCTAACGATTTTGAGGCGCGTCGTTTGATGGATAATCTCGTCCGGCGACGGCATTGCTCATCAGGCCTTTCGCAACCAGAGCCCGCCCGCGATCAGCGCACCGCCACCAACAACGCCTAGCCAGAGATAGTAATAGTCCTTAAGACCGAAATAGCCGGCAAGGATCAACAGCGCGGTCAGTGCGCCAATCACAAAGAGTTGCGTCCCCAGCCAAATGCCGGCGGCCATGTAAGCAAAAGCGGCAATCAATGAGATGAATGCGCTCAGCTCGCGATAGCTGACCGGCGCAAAAACAAAGCCCGTCAGGATTACAAAGACGAAGAGTAGCGAAAAGCACGCGCCGGCATGCCAATCGATCTTGCGCTGGGATCCCTCGCGGCTATTTCGACGACGACGCAGCCGCTTGGCCATTTGATTGCTGGCTACGGCGGCGACTGCACCCGCGACGGGCCAGGCGACGAGACCGGCGGCGAGCGAAACCTCCGTCACACTGTTAGCGACGAACCAAGTTAAACCCCATAGAATGAAGTGCGGCGCGGAATCGCGATAGGTCGAGATCGCGCGGCCGCTTGCTTGCGCTTGCTCGATCTGATCGAGCGCGTGCGCCGCTTCCTTCCTCTCCAAGCTAGAATTCATGATCGAGAATTTACCATCCCAGTTGATGTTGAACGAAAAGCAGTTGCCCGCGGGTTCTAGCACTGCTGTTCAGAGGCTCGATTTGAGAAACGCCACAGTCTGAATCCAGGCATCCGCTCGCGCTTTCTTGTCCGACGCCAATGCCTCCTTCGGATCCGCCCATCACCAAGACGGCCGGCAGCTTGCCCTTGTGGCCCCTTGCTCGATTGAACCCCTTTGATTGCGAGCGTCAGGGAAGACCCCGCCGCTGAAGCCGCCCGCGCCGAGGTCAAGGAAACGAGCAGCACAAACGCTAGAAAGACAGCCCTTCCCATAGCGACTCCCTCTTGTCCGATCATATGCAGAGTACTCTATATCACAGAGTTCAGCAGATGCAAGCCGATGCGGTGCGAAATTTCGCACGGCAGGACGGACGCCAGGTGGGGTCGCGCTAGGCGCTTCCGTTGAGTGCGGAAATTAGCGGCGCAAGATGCGCCTCATAGGGGCGCCAGCGCCCGAGTGAGGTGCGATAGATTGGCTGGCACACTTGTGCAACGCTCGCGGTGCGTATCGGCCGTTTGATGCGATAGTACTCGAGACACTGCGGCTGCCACTCGAGCCCGCAATGGGCGATGATCCGGCGTGCCTCGCCTTCCACATCATCGACAATGTCTTCATAACGAACTTCGAGCATGCGCTCTGGCGGCAAAACATGGCACCAATGGGCCATCATCACTTCATAGCGGCGATAATAGCGGCCCAGCGAGCTGAGGTCGTTTGCATATCCAACTCCCCCGCCGAACGGCTTCATGTAGGAGGACAAGCAGGTGTCGAGCGGATCACGCTGGCAATGAATGATTTTGGCATTCGGCAGAGCCGCATGTATGAGCCCGATGAACAGCCGATTGTTCAGTTGCTTGTCCGTCAAATGAGGCCGGCCATGCCGCAATCTTTGAACGCGCGCGACATATTCGCTGCCGAGCGCGGTGACGTCCGCGGCGGTGAGCCGCGCAAGATCCGCAGCCAAGCCCGGCGTTGTGCTGCGCGCAACCACGTCGCGCAGCGCAGGCATAAAGATATCGATCTCCCCTCCAGCCGACACTTCACTATGGCTGGCGATAATTTGCTCGACCAGCGTGGTGCCCGAGCGCGGCATGCCGATAATGAAGATCGGAGCGTCCGATTGATCACCCGCTCCCTCCAGCCTCCGCAAGAGGCTAGGTGAAAAAATCTCGATTGTGCGATCGATCCGATTGAGCGTTGCCGGTTCATCGTAAGGAACGGCCGAACGCTCCAACGCATTCGCCGCAGCAAAGTGAGAGAAGGCTTTGTCGTAGTCGCAGCAATCGTCATAGGCTTTGCCCAAAGCGAAATGCAGCTGATATGCGTCATTGGGCGCCGGCCCGCTTAGGAGCGCGGTTTCCATCGCGGCGATGCGTTCATCCTGCGACTCAAATTTCTCGATCTCCGAGAGCTCGTAATACACCTCGCCTCGCTCCGGGTGGGCGATGAGGATTTCCTCCAGCTGTTCGCGGGCATGATTCAAATGACCGGCGGATTTGAGGGCCCTTGCCAACCGTAGATTGGTGATGAGGTTGTCCGGTTCGAGTCCTTTGGCACGCGTGAGGACAGCGATCGCATCTTCATCGCGGTCAAGCAAGATCAGCGCTTGTGCCAACTGCAACAGCGCAGCGACCTCGGTTGGATTGAGCCGTAGTGCTTCTTCCGCTGAAGCGATCGCCTCTTCAAAGCGATCCGTTGCCGCACAGACATAGCTGAACAAGACATGCGCAATCGCATCTTCTGGCGCCTGCTGCAAAAGGGCACGCGCCGGGGATTCTGCTTCCGTGAACCGGCCAAGCTCAACAAGCGCCAAGGCGAAGCCTTTGAGGCTTTCCACATGTGCGCTGTTGAGCGAAAGCGCTTTGTGGAAATGCGCGGCCGCTTCGCCATGCTGCCCAAGCCGGGCAAAGAGCGTTCCAAGCAAAAAGGCCGGCCAGTAACTCTCGGGATTGTCTTGAGCGATTTGCCGAAGCCGGTTAAGCGCCTCGCTTACCTGACCCGATGCGAAATCAGCCAGAGCGATCTCAATGGTAGCGTTGAGCTCCGAATGCGGCGGGTGGGCAGCATCTTCTGCCAATTGCCCAGTGTTCGTGCCCGCCATGTTCTGCAAGTCCTGCCGAGGTGCCCTGCAAATAACGCGCGGCATCTCGTGAGCAGTCGCTCACGAGTTCGTGATTGGTCGCTAATGTCGGAAATTGGGTCCCGCGGCGTGGCAAACGCCAGGGAGCTTGTTATTTCAGAAGCTTAGCCGGCATTTGGGCGCTGGGCCCCGACAGCATACTTGCGCGCGGCGGCGGGGCTCATGTCGAGCTGATAGATACCCCGTTCCTCTGGCGAGGTGCTCAGGGAATCAGTCAAGCCTATGATCGACTCAGCCGCGCCGAGCATGAGATAGCCGTCCGACATCATCGATCTAGCGAGACGGCCGAGAATGTCGGACTTGGTCTCACGGTCGAAATAGATGAGCACATTACGACAGAAGATGAGATCGAAATGGCCAAGGCCGCCGAACTCATCGAGCAGATTGAGCTCCCGGTAGCGAACCATGCCCCTGAGATCGGCGCTGATACGCCAGACCTCGCCTTCCTGCGTGAAGTGTCGCACAAGCTGATGTATCGGCAAGCCGCGTTGGACTTCGAATTGACTATAGACGCCGGAGCGCGCCTTCTCCAGGACCGCGGCTGAAATATCCGTACCCAGAATATCGATTCGCCAGCCCCGCAACTGTGCATCCATCTCCTTAAGCACCATCGCAATCGAATAGGGCTCCTGCCCGGTTGATGCGGCAGCACACCAGATGTTGAGCCGCTTCACGCTTGCGCGCGCTTCGATGAGCTTGGGAAGAATAGAGACTTTCAGGCGCTCAAACGGAGACCTGTCACGATAGAACGAAGTCTCGTTCGTCACCATTGCCTCGATGACCGCAAGCTCGAGCGTGGGCGAGCGCCCGGCACGCAATGTTTCCGCGAGCGCATCGAGTGATGTATGCCCGAGACGGCGGGCAACCGGCGACAGCCTGCTTTCCACGAGATAGGCTTTGTCGGGTGTCAGGACGAGCCCGGCGCGCGCTTTGAGGAAGCCGCATACAAACTGGAAGTTTGAAGGCGTCATATCGACTTTCCCTTCAGAAGGCTGATCACCTTGGGGGCAATTTCACCAAGCGGTAGAACAGCTGAAGCCAGCCCAGCCTCCGCCACTGCGCCCGGCATGCCCCAAACAACACTTGAGGCCTGATCCTGCGCGATAATGGTGCCGCCGCTCTCGGCAATTCCCTGTGCGCCGCTGCGTCCGTCATGGCCCATGCCCGTGAACACGATCGCAAGCACGGCCGGGCCATACACAGCGTTCAACGAGCGAAACATCGGATCAACGGCCGGCCGGCAGAAATTCTCCGTAGGCCCATCATCCAGCGCAATTACGACATTGGGACCCGAACGCTTCAACAGCATGTGGTGGCCACCGGGCGCAACATAGATATGTCCCGGCTTGAGAACGTCGCCTTCTGCGCCCTCCTTCGCGGGGACGCCGCTCACCTTCGCAAGCTGCTCGGCGAGAATGCCGGTGAATGTCGGAGGCATATGCTGGGTGATGACCACTGGAATGCTGATCTTACCAGCGAGCGATGTGAAAAAACTCATCAGCGCCTGAGGGCCGCCCGTCGAGCTGCCGATTGCCAGAATCTTGGGTGTGCTCTCCGCAGCCCGCCGCAAGCGAATTTGTTGTGGACCCGGCGCGACAACCGCCAAGCGTTCGATAGCGCTCGAAGCCTGAGCCTGACGCATTGGTGTTTTTGCATCCTTGCTGCGTGCCAACGCGCCAAGCATCTTGACCTTTGAGATGAGCTCGCCGCGAAATTCGTCGGAAGTGGTAACGCCGCGCACGCTTTGCGGCTTCGGTACGAAATCAGCCGCGCCCATGCTGAGCGCGCGCATCGAGATCGTCGCGTTACGCCGCGTGAGCGTCGAGGACATCAGCACTTTCAGATCGGGCTTGATCGCCAAGAGCTTGGGCAGCGCATCAATGCCGCTCAAGACCGGCATATCGATATCGAGAACGATAATCTCGGCGCCGGAAGGCGTCAGCTGCTGTATGGCCTGCTCACCATCGCCGACGCTACGGACGACCTCAACCTCGCCATCCTGCTGCAACCAGCGCGCCAAGAGGCCGCGCACAACCGCGGAGTCGTCGGCGATCATCACGCGATAAGGCCGGTTGCCCCGCGCTGGAGTTATGACCGACGCGGACCGAGCCGAAGCGTTCACGAGCTTGCAACCAGACCGACTTCGCTGAACTTGGATTCGAGAATTTCGCGGTCGAACGGCTTCATGATGTATTCGTTCGCACCCGCCTGCATGGCTTCGGTGATGTGCTTGAGATCGTTCTCGGTCGTGCAGAAAACAACGATCGGGTCGGTGCCCTTCCTTTCCTTGCGGAGAGCACGCAGAAACTCAATGCCGTTCATCACCGGCATGTTCCAATCGAGCAGGATTGCATCCGGCATCTGCTCGCGGCACGCGGTGATCGCTTCCTGGCCGTCGGCCGCCTCACGTACACCGAATTCGAGCTCCTCGAGGATTCGGCGTGCCACCGTGCGAATGACGCGCGAATCGTCAACGACGAGACAGCTCTTCATTGTTGGCCTCCAGCTCCCCGCGCGATCGGGCTTCTTTTCTGTTCAATCCCTTGTGCCGCATCAATGCTGAGCAAACGGTCAACATCGAGGACGACAACCAGACTATCTTGAAGGTGGTAAACGCTCCTTGAAACGGCGCGCCATTTTGCGTCGAGCGTGTCCGGTAAAGGCTCGAATTTCGCGGGATCCAAAGTTAACACCTCGCCCACCTCGTCGATGAGCAGGCCATAGCTCTCGCCATTGCTTTCAATCCCGACCGCCATGGCTTGCGTGCCGCCTTGGGGCAGGCCGAGCCGCCCTCTGATATCGAGCGCGGTAACGATGCGCCCGCGCAGATTGAGCACGCCGCCGATCTCCGGTGGCGCGAGTGGCACGCGTGTGATCGATTGCGGCATAAACACATCCCGAACTCTTTGGACCGGGATGCCAAAGAGCTGAGCGCCAACGGAAACAGTGATGTGCTGCTCGCCTTCGTCCTGGCTTGTGCTGAGCGGTTCCGTCACGCGGCTTCCCCTTTCAGCGCGCGAGCCGCACCATCAAGCCGCGCCAAGAGCCAATCCCCGTGCACCTGGCTGATGAAGTACTGTGCATCGATGATTTCGGTTGCGTGCCCCTTGATCATTGCCGAGCCAAGAACGCCCGGACGCTGCGACTTGAGCTCGATATCGAGCTTCTCGTCGGTGATGTCGATGATCTCGTCGACGGCAAGCCCGGCCGCATAATGTTCGTTTGCATAGACGAGCACTGGCCGGCGGCCCTTGAGATTGGCCTCCTGATCGAGATGAATGATTGGCATCATCCGGCCGCGATATTGTACAATGTGCCGGCCATCGCAGGCTTCAAAACGCACCGCGTCGATCTCCTCGAGGCGCGTTACGAGCGACAGAGGCACTGCTTTATATTCAGGGCCGCCCGCGCGAAAGATCAGCATCGCCGTCTTGTCGTCGCGGCCGGTGAGCAGGCCTTCATCCGGCAGGGATTTGGACATCAGCGCCGCCTGATTTTCGGCGATACCCGCCGCAAGACCGCGCGGATCGACAATCATCGCAACGCTGCCATCGCCCAATATGGTGTTGCCCGAAAAGGCCGAGATGTGCCGAAGCACAGTCGCCACCGGCTTCACCACGATCTCCTCGGTGTCGAGAATGCGATCGACGATGATCCCGAAGACGCGCACGCCGGCCTCGATGATCACGATCAATGTCTCGCCGGCCTGATCGATCGGCGTATCATGGCGCATATGCAGCGCCTCATCGAGGCGTACGAGCTGGACCAGCTGATTGCGCAATCGCAAGACCGGCGCATTGTGAATGACCTCGATCTTGCACTGGGCCCGCGGGCCGGCGCGCACAAGCTCGGTGACTGCCACTTGCGGAATAGCAAAGCGCTGGTTCGCCGATTCGACAATGAGCGCCGACACGATGGTAAGCGTCAGCGGAATCTTGAAGGTGAAGATCGCACCGGAGCCATTTGCTGTCTCGACGTCGATCGCGCCACCAATCTGCTGAACATTGCTCAACACGACATCGAGGCCAACGCCGCGCCCCGAGATATTGGTGAGCTGGTCCGCCGTCGAAAAGCCCGGATGGAAGACGAATTGCTGAATCTGTTTCTCGCTTAGATGTGCAAGGTCCGCCTCGGTTGCGAACCCTTCATGCAGCACCTTCTCTTTGATGCGCCTGGTATTGAGCCCGCGCCCGTCATCGCGGATCTCGATGATGATGTGGCCACCTTCGTGATAGGCATTGAGCGCGATTGTTCCGGTCTCGCTCTTGCCGGCGGCGCGCCGCTCCTGGGGCGTTTCAAGCCCATGATCGGCGGCGTTGCGCACCATATGCATGAGCGGTGCCTTGATGAGCTCGAGCACCTGGCGATCGATCTCGGTCTCACCGCCCGTCATCTCGATATCGATCTTTTTGCCAAGCTCGCTGGCAAGATCGCGCACGAGGCGCGGCAGCTTTGCCCAAGCCGCGCGCACGGGCTGCATGCGCGCCTTCATCACGCTGTCCTGCAGGTCCGAGGTGATGTTCGAAACGCGCTGGAGTGGCCCTTTGAATTCGCTGCTCTCATCACGCCGCAACATTTGCATGAGTTGATTGCGCGCGAGCACAAGCTCGCTCACAAGCGTCATCATGCGCTCTATGTGATCGACATCGACTCGGATGGACTTGCTTGCGACAGCCGAATTCGACATTGGCCGTATCCGCGCTTTCGCTTGCCTCTTCGCTTGATGAAGGAGGCTCAAGCGCTTGGAGAGCCCGTGTTTCGCCGCCGACGGCTTTGAGCGCGCCGATCAGGTCGCCATCGTCGCCTTCCGGCTCGGCGCCCGATTTCTCCAGTCCCAAGAGAATGATTTTCAGCCGGTCGATCGATTTGAGCGTGAGCGACACCGCCTCTTCAGTCACGGCGGCGCTGCCATCGCGAAACTGACCGAGCATTGTCTCGGCGGCATGAGTCAATGCCTCGAGCCGGCAGAGATTGAGAAAGCCGCAAGTGCCTTTGATCGTGTGAACAAGGCGGAAGATCTTATCGAGCGCGACCTTGTCGCCGGGATTGCGCTCGAAGCTCACGAGCTCCTGGTTGATGAGCTCGAGATTTTCAAATGTCTCGGTGAGAAACTCGACGAGAAGTTCGTCCATGACCGCCCTGACGCAGCAACAGGCTTGTGCCGCCTTTGGGCAAACATTAACGAGAGTGCTTAAAATGCCGTTTAACGGCTAAGCGGCACGCGCAACTTTGAGCACAACCTCGCCATCCTCCGGTGTGACGGAGAGCTTGCCGCCGAGAATGCGTGATAGATGGCCGGTAAAATAAGGCTGAACCAGCCGGGCATCGAGCTCATTGACGTCGGTCGCGCCCTCCATCGCGTTTCTAATGGCTTCGGGCAACCGGGCGCCCTGACCTGTCGCATGGACGGTGAACGCAAAACCGCCCTCGCCCTGCGATTCGAGCTGCGCATTGACCTCACCGCCGCGCGGGATGCAATCGAGCGCGACCAGCATGACATTGAGGCAAAGCCGCACCAGGTCCTTGGGTGCCGTAGATTGGCCGGGCTGCCAGTGCAGCTTGGCTTTGGTTGTATCGAAATACTCACTGGCCGCCCGCGCGGCCATGTTGAGATCGAGCGTGCCGCCGACTCCGCCCGCCATGCCAAAGGCCAGGCGCGCAAATTGGAGCTTTGCCGAGGCCGCCTTGGCGCTCGCCTCAATCAGTTCAAGCGCATCCTGGCGCAGCTCTCCATTGGATTCGTCGGCCAACACTTCGAGCCCATTGCCCAGCGCCCCTATCGGGCTGATGAGGTCGTGGCAAAGCTTGGAGCACATGAGCGCCGCAAGGTCATGGGCAAGATCGGACAAGGAAGGCCCCTCGATTCGTTTTCAAGCTGTTACTGGTGATACAGTAGCGTTAACAGAGATTGAACACTGAAAACGTTAAGAGGCTGTGGTGGAACGGCACTTCGCAGATAGCGGGCTGGTGCCCGGGGCCTATGTCCGGCACCCAGACGAATCGGATTGGGGGTTGGGGCAGGTGCAATCAGTCATTGGCGGCCGCGTGACGGTCAACTTCGAGAACCGAGGCAAAGTCGTCATCATGAGGGACCATGTGGCACTTCGCATCGTCGATCCGTCCTCGGAGGAAAAGCGATGAGCGGCTCGGGCGATTCTCTTCTGGAAGGCTTGCGGCTGATCGCGCTCGATGCAGGCAAGGCAATCCTCGAAGTCTATGAGAGCGACGCCGTCAAGGTGATGCAGAAGGAGGACAAGACGCCTGTCACCGAAGCTGACACGCGCGCGGAGGCCGTGATCCTTAAGGGCCTCGAAAAGCATGCGCCCGGAATTGAAGTGATCTCCGAGGAGGCCGTTGCCGGCGGCAAAAAGCCCGAGCGGGCGACTCGCTTCTTCCTCGTCGATCCGCTGGACGGCACGCGCGAATTCATCAAGCGCAATGGCGAGTTCACGGTGAACATCGCGCTCATCGAAAACGGGCGGCCAATTGCCGGGGTCGTGTTCGCACCAGCGATCGGCAAGCTCTACCTAGGTGCAGGCAATGAAGCCATGATGCAAGAGGCAGAGCCGGCCGATGTGTTGGCGCACGGCGCAAGAGCCCGGCTTTCGCCGCCTCTCATCATCCGCGCCCGTACGGCACCGAAACAAGCTTTCGCCGTTGCGAGCCGCAGCCACCGCGACGCCGAAACCGACGCGTTTCTTGCGGAGCGCGGTATCACGCATATCGTCAGCGCCGGCTCCTCGCTCAAATTCTGCCTCGTGGCATCCGCCGAAGCGGATATCTATCCACGCTTCGGGCGCACCATGGAGTGGGATACCGCAGCGGGCCAAGCTGTTCTTGAGGCCGCCGGCGGCAGCGTAAGCGAGGTGGGCGGCGCGCCTTTGCGTTATGGCAAGTTTGATGGCGGACTCGCCAACCCGCACTTCATCGCAAGAGGGAAGAGCTAGCCGGCTCCCCGCGCGCGATCCGTGCCGCTGGCTTCATGCTCCTCGCAGAGCTCGCCCGGCATTGCATGCGCCGCCTGATCTTCGATGACGCGCTCGGGCGGGAACCAAAGCGTCACCGTGCAACCCTCGCCAACCGCGCTTGTCAGCATCAAGGTGCCGCCGTGAAGCTCGATCAGCCTCTTTGAGATCGGCAGGCCAAGCCCCGTGCCTTCGTGGCGACGCGTCCAGCTGTCCTCGATCTGGCCGAAACGCTCGAGCGCCTTAGGAATGTTTTCTTGGGCAATGCCAATGCCGGTATCGATCACCTTGATCTTGAAGCCATCATCCGGATCGAAATCTGCGTGAATGCGCACGCTGCCATCCTCGACATTGAACTTGATCGCATTCGACACGAGATTGAGCAGCACCTGCATCAGGCGCTGTGGATCGGCGCGCAAGCAGGGCAGGTCGGAGCCGACCTGCGAAATCAATTTGACCTTCGCCTTGTCCGCGGTTGCCTGCATCGTGCGTATGACATCCCGCACAAGAAGGCTCAGATCGACTTCGCCGTCATTGAGATCAAGCTTGCCTGAACTTGCCTTGGAGAGATCGAGGATCTCGTTGACGAGCGACAGAAGGTGGCGGCCACTCTTCAAGATAAGGTCGACATAGTCGCAGTAGCGCTCATTGCCGATGGGGCCGAACAATGAGTTGGACATGATCTCCGAAAAACCGATAATCGCGTTGAGCGGCGTTCTGAGCTCGTGACTCATTGATGCAAAGAACTGCGATTTGGCCTGCGAGCTTTCCGCAGCCGATTCAAGTGCGGTCCTCATGCGCTCTGTCGACAACTGTAGCGCTTCGCGTGTCTCCTCCAGCTCCTGCACATGAGCACGCAACTTGTCTTCCGTGGCGGAACGGGCGCTTTGCGATTCATCCAGGCGCGTAACCATGCCCCGCAAGGCGCGGATCGGGATTGCGCGTACGGCAATGACGACGAGGGCCGCCAGGGCGAGAGCGCCAAAACCGACAAAGATCGATTCCTGGATTATGTCTCGATAGGTGACCTCGACGACAATCTCACCGCGTGTCGAATTTGCACCTTCAAACGGTTTCGAGAGGCGGATTGAGGGCCGGGCAGGCGCTGTCCCGGTCTCGGCAATCAGCCTGCCTTGCGAATCATAGAATGCGTAATGATCTTTCGCATAATCCGCGTCGCGCACGTCATAGCGGAACGTATCTTCCAGAATCTCATCAAGATGCGCCTTGGTTTCGCGTGTCCAGCTTGGATCGCGCGACATGGCACGCGCTTCGCCTTCAATGCGCGCAAGGTCGGCGGTTAGATCACCGACCTTGTCCTCATAGCGATAACCGAAGAAGCCGGCGCATACCGCACAAAGGACGAGCGCAGCGATGCCCCATGCCCACCCCGTCAAAAGAGCGACAATCCGCTTCGCTTCGCCCGCGAGCTGAGGATCGTTGATCTTCCAGGCCATGACGCCCGAGCGCCGCCCCTATTGCTGGTTCCACGTAGAGCGCCTTTTTCTAGCCAATGACGGGTTAATGCTCAGAGAACGCAAATTAAGCAAAAGCCGCCTGCGACCCGGCGCAAGCGGCCATAAATAATTAACTTGAGCGAAGACTACTTCACTTTTATCCAAACACCATTTGTCCCGCGCACGTATTCACCAGATTTTGCCGCTTGGACGAGTTTTTGTCCCGCCAATTCTTGGACAGCCTCCAGAGATGTGCCGTTGCTGGACGCGATGTCTTGGTAATGGGCACGTCTTTTCAGATTGATGTCGGCGACAAATTTTTTCACTTCGTCGCTGCCGGGCGGGTTGGGAATGCCGAGATAGCCGTCGGCCTGCTCGCCCACCAGCCCTTGCGCCTTTGCCGTCGACACATCGAGCGCAAACGCGCTACTCGCGCCGAATGCCGCGATGACAAGCATCAGCACAATCAGCGCACCTTTCAGGGGGCCTAAGCCCCGTTCGATTCCGCCTTTCCACATCGTCTTTCCCCAGTGCTTGGATGACCGCATCGCTTGGCTCGTCCGCTAGAACAGGCTCGGATCAGACTTGACGAGAGCATCGAGATCCTTATCGACCCTGATGCGGACCTCTTGTTCGATCTTGACGTTCAAATTGATGGTGATCGGCTTGTCGCCGCCCTGCACCTTGACAGTGGGCGCACACGCCACAACCAAAAAGCAAGAGATCAAAGCTCCCGCCGCAATCGTATCGCGCATCTACATGCCCCTATCGGATGTCTGTCTGTTGAAACCGGAGTTTAGAGCTTATTGGCCGCCCGACAAGCCCTTCTGAATCTGGGTGCCTATTCTGAGGCCCTCTGTCGTCTGAAGTATGAGGTTCGCAATCTGGCTATCGACCTTGATATTAATCTCGAATGAATGGCCGTCATAGACGTCGGGGTTGGACCCGCGCAATTTGAGCGCAATCGTGACATTTCCGGTCAGCGGACCCTCAACACCGATCTCCAGCGTATCGTAGTGAAAGTTCTTGAGCGCCTTGAAGAGAAGATCGGCGCCAGCGCCGCCCTGCGCGGAGGCCGCGGCACCAGCGCTGCCGGTATATTTGATGATACCGCCCGAGCGCGCCTTGAGCGCACCGGCCACAATCGATGCGTTACCCTTGTCGATTTCGATCGGCAATCGGCCGTCGACGATTCCGGTCGCCGACAAGCCGTCAACCTTAAGCAGCTTTGTCGCGGTCTCAAGGTCGATCCCGCTCGCCGTCATCGCGACATGCTGCACTTGCTGACCCGGAACGAAACTGCCGTCGACAATTGCAAGCTCGCCATTCCCCCAGGGCCACGCGGCTTTGACGATATCAAGCTCGAACTTCTCCGGCAGATTGATGGTGGCGGAACCGTCGGCAAGCGGGAAGCCGACATTTATGCTCTTGATCTTCAAAGTCTGCGGGCGCGCGGTGCGCGCGGGCCACAGCCGGTTGAGCGCAAACGTGCCGTCAATGCCTTGGATCGGGCCGAGCTTCGTGGTGACACCGAAATCCTTGAACGCTATCTTGCCGCTCGATCTGGGTTGCTTGCCTTTGGCCCACGACATCTCGCCGGTGATGTGAAGCTGGCCTTGCGCTTGGGTGACAATCCCCGCGAGCACCGGCAGCAGCTTTTGGATTTCGATCTTGCGACCGGCAAAGTCGAGCATGCCGGAATCGAAGTCGAGCGTGCCGGCGCCGGTTTCATCCTGCTGCAAATGCGCCGACACCAGAACCTGATTGAGCGCGGTGGCGCCGATGCTCCCCGAGGTTTTGCCATTCTCCATGTCCGCGGCGCCGAAGAAATCGAGCGGCGCAAAGCGCACCGACTTGGCGGCATCGGCAATGCGCCCTTGCACGGCCGAGAGATGCACTGCCGGATGCTCCGGGTAGAGGTCGGCAACCACGTCGCCGGAGAGCGAAACGATCTTGATGCCGTCCGCCATGCTGCCGGAATTGATCACGGCAGGCATGCCGGTGAGTGCTGCCTCGATATGCGGTGGCGTGGCGCCGGTTGTATCGATTGTGACAAAAGGCGCGTCCAGTTTCGCGCACGCTTTCAACCCGCCGTTCGAAATGCGCGCGGGGCCGATGGTGAGCCGATCGAATGCAGCGTTGTAGCAACCGCCAGCCGGCATGAGGGTCCACTTCTTGCCGCTATCCTTGATCGTGCCCGAAATGTCGGCTGCCAGGCCCTTCGCGGTCACACCGTCGTATAGCAATCCATCAGCCGTGACTTTGGCATCCGCGAGCATGACTGCGCCTTGCGCGCCCGGTGCAAAGTGGATTTTCGATGCGGAAAAGCCGAGAGTGACCTTCTTGCTTGGCCAATCGATGCTGACATTGTTGAGCGTAAGCGGCGATAGCTCTTTTGGATCAGCGCTTGATTGCGCATCGATTGCGCCGATCTTTACATGCGGCGGATAAGCACCGTTGATCGCAAGCCCAACATGCGCCGTGTAGGTGATGCGCTTGCCGATTGTGAGGTCAATGCGCGAGGCATCTTGCGCGTTGGCGGGTAAGCCGAGTCCCACCGTGAGCAGTGGACTAGAGTTGCATGACAAGAGGCCGCCATCCCCTCCGCAATTCGGAAAGACCTTTGCGTCAATCAGCGGACTTATCTCTATCCGTTGGCTACCGTTGACATTTGCGAGCGACAACGTGCCGCTTCCGCTCAATCCCCAGCGCCCGCGCAGCAAGCCCGTCAGCGTATCGAGATCGCTCGCAAGGCTGGCGCTGGCTTCCTGCGAATGTGCGGCGGCGTAGCTCGCTTCAATTTTTGATGCGAGCTCTTTGGCATAGGCTTCAGTCAACTGAATTGGCCCGGAGTCGATGGAGAAGCTGCCCTTTGTCCCCGCACCAATGGCGAGCCTTAGAGTGCTCTTGCCGATATTCGCCTCTCTGAAATTCGCTGAACGCACATCGAGATTGGCGTCGAGCTTCTTGATGCGCCCATCTGCGAGTGAGCCTTGCGCTACCAAGCGATCGATTAGGAGGCCCGGCTCCGCTGAAGCGAGCGGCTCGGTGCCCGGCGCACCGGGGCCGGAAAGCCCTGCATTCACTTTGAAACCGATATCGTTCTTTGCGTTCAAAGTGGCAGAGATTTCAGTGGGCAGCTCCGAGCCAAAGTTGCTATTGCCCGCGAAATCGATGTTGTAACCACCAGCCGTTGTGGGCGTGAGTGCGAGCTTACCGCTCAACTGCGCCCGGACCGGCAGGCCCTCGAGCGAAACAAGAATGGTGCTGGCTTCAATCGCCGGCAAGCGAAGCGCACCGGACGCTTTGCTCTCGCCACCGACTCTCCCGACTATCGGTAGAGTGATCGAGCCACCCTCGTATTGTGCGGCAAGCGTTATAGACCGTACACGGATCGAATCGACTTTGCCGAATAGAATGCCAGGAAGTCCGTAGCTGGCCTTAAGATCGGCAACCGCTAATTGCTTGCCCGCTGTCAGCGAATCAATACGGGCCTCACCGAACCCGATATAGGCGCCCTCGACTTTGGCAGGCGCACCGGGCCGCGAGAGCAGGCTTGCGATCAAGCGGTTGGAAAGCGGCGGACGTGAGCACGCAACAAGTGCGGCAACGAGAATGATGATGAGCGCGAGCGCGGCGCCACCGGCCCAAATGAGCCCGCGCTTCGCAGCTCCCGCTTGACCATGTTCGGCCACGCCCAAACCTCTGTTTGGAACCCCCGTCCCTTCGCTCGCGCATCCTGCCGCCGCAGGCGCCCGATTGAAAGGCCTAACATCTTTCGGGGCGTCCTATCAGGGCCGCTCGAAGGGTGTGGCGCGTGAGAGTAAGTGAGGGGTCGACGCAATCAATAACTGCGCTGCTCGAAAGTCGACCAGTGATCCTTGGCCTGCTCCATGGCATCCGGATCTGCCAGGAACTTATCGCGGGACTCTAGCGGAGAAGAAGAAATACAGCTTCTTGTCTTCGATCTTGAAGAAATACGGATGAATGTCCGCTTTGATTCCTTTGGTCATCGCATAGGCGCCATAACCGCCAAAGGCAGGCGCATAGGTTTCGGGCGAGGCTTTAAACGCTGCGAGATTGGCTTCGCTGGCGAAAAGCCAAACGGCACCCTTCCACTCATTGCGGAAGGCGCGGCTGCCTTGTGTGGGCTTTCCGGTGCGCCAATAGGCAACGGCATCGAATCCTTGGATCGCCTCATGCGAAAGACTGAGCCGGTTGTAGCCGACGGCATGCGCACCTTGCGCCAGCGCCAGGCTCAACGTTGCAGCCAGCGCCAAAGATGCGCGCCATCCTCGGAGGAACATTCTGCCCACTCACACCCGGACTATGAATTTCACGCAGAATTCCGCGCTTGTTTCCCCGCGCGTTTTTGCGGTTGCGAAAGCTGCCGTAGAAACGTCAACAAATAGTAACGGTGCTGCCGCGGTTGATGGATTTGGTTAAGCTGCCTTGCCAAACTTTTGGCCGCGCGACGTGTTAAGCTGAGCGTGGCCCTGGAACGGAGGAAGCTCTGATGCCTCATCAATTGAAGCTTGTTGGCGTTCTATCTGCGGCATGCTTGGCGCTCGTCTTCGCGACACTACCAGCGATCGCTGCGCAGCCTGCCCAGAAAGAGAGCGAGACTTATTCCGAGAGCGAGATCGTCAACGCCGTTTCAGGCTTCTTTGGCGTCACGGCCGAAGCTGCCGGCGCGGCAGTCCAACGGATCTTCAAAGATAATGGCCGCCCCAATGCCTACATTAAAGGCTCGGAGGGCGCCGGTGCGATCGGCGTGGGGCTGCGCTATGGCCAAGGCACGCTGCAGATGAAATCCGGCGCAACGCGCAAAGTCTATTGGCAGGGCCCATCGGTCGGGTTCGATCTCGGCGGCAATGGCGCGAAGGTCTTTACGCTCGTCTATAACCTGCCAAATAGCGAGGCGATCTTTCAGCGCTTTCCCGGCGTCGAGGGCAGCGCTTATTTCGTTGCCGGCATCGGCGTGAATTATCAGCGCGCGAGCGACATCACGCTTGCACCGATGCGTGCCGGTGTCGGCTGGCGCCTCGGCGCAAATGTCGGCTATCTCGCCTATACCAAGAAGCGCCACATCCTGCCGTTCTAAAGCAAGTTTGGACTTTAAATTCGCTCCGCGCCCGCAGCAATCTCAGGCGAATTTAAAGTCCGTTGCTTTAGCCGCCGCTAATATTTGATGGGCCTTGCGAGATGTTGCGTGACGACCTTGCGCAGGCCTTGAATCACAGCCTCTTCCTTTGCCTCCATCGGGCCTTTGTGGCGCCGTGCGCGTTGGAGCGCGTGTGCGAACACTTCAGCCTCGTCACGCGGCAGCGCGCTCGATGTCTGATGCTTCTTAATCAGTGTGCACAGAACTTGCGCGACCTGGCTTAAGAACGGATAGGCATAAGTGCCGGCCATGCAGCGCAGCTCATGCGCGAGCGGCCACAGCTCGGAAGGCCGCGCCGCGTTGCGCAAAGCATCAATCAGGCGCCCGACCTCCTTATTCATCTCGCCGAGATAGGCTTTGCGCTCGCGCGCGATTGCCGCTTCGAGGCGCATCAAGATCACGGGGTCCGGCCCGCCGTGCAGCGCCTCCGGGTTCGGGACTTTTGCAAGCAAGTGGTTCGGTTGATGCTCGATCGTCTCAATATCTTCCGGACACGGGCCGTTTCCGATCACACCCCGGTTGACCACATTGATTGCATCGGCGCTGTTTTTGGCGTGCATCAATCCCGCGCCCTCTATCTGCGCTTATCTTCAAACTGGATGGCACCGTCATCGAAGCTCGTCACGCTCGCATCGTCGCGGCGGCGCATTGGACCCTGATAGCTCGGTGAACTGCGGCGCCGCCGATCCGGCCCGATATATTCGTTCGAGCGCACAAACGGCCTGGGATTGAGAATGACTTCGCTCACGCGCGAATAGAGCGATCCGGCGGAGATCGGCTTGGCGAGGAACTCGTTGACGCCGGCATCGCGCGCATCCTCGACCCAGCTTTGCTCGGCAGTGACCTGTCACCATGATGATCGGCAGGTAAGGGCCTGGCACTATCTTGATTGCGCCGGACGCTGCGCACCAGCTCCATGCCGCCGATATGGCCCATGTCCGCGTCGGTGATCAGAATGTCGGGGCGATGCTGCTTGACCGGTTCGAAGCGCCTCGCGGCCGTCGGACGCCGTCTCGACATTCCAGATGCCGGTTGCATTGAGCATCGCCGTAAGCAGGCGGCGCATCTGTTGGCTGTCGTCGGCAACGAGCACGCTGAGCGCGGATAAATTCGGTATCGCCATGCGCGCATCTTCGCGGTTTTGGGACCGTGGCAATGCGAAACATTATTGGCGGTCAGTTAAAATTTGGTCGACATTCGGCGATCTTTAGGTCCGATTAACGAAGGTCAAAGGCTTAGAGCACCGTCGGGTTGGGCACATCGCCATAGACCTGTTTCGGATCGAAGGTCTTCTCGTGCTCTTTGAACTCGAGCACGAGCTGATCCGGCGCAGATTTGCCGTCTTCGTCGGCACGGCGCGATAAAAGCAGGAGCGAAAACCGACATGGCAGGAGGCGCCCGAGCCGGCGACATGCACGCGCAGCCACACCGAATCCTGATCATCGTCGATGCGAGCTCGGCAACATGCTGGATGAGGCCGCTGGTCGCGCCTTTGCGCCAAAGCTGCTTGCGCGACCGGCTCCAATAATGCGCCTCGCCCGTCTTGATGGTCAGGCCGAGCGCCTCGGCATTCATGTAGCCGAGCATCAGCACCTCACCGGTCGCGGCATCGGTCGTCACGCACGGGATCACGCCATCGGCGTCGAACTTAGGCGCGAGAACCTTGCCCTCCTCGACCTCCTCAACGCTGCGCCGGGGCGCGAAATTGGTAGCTTTCGCCTCTGGTCCGCCATGGAAATCCGCCATTTTCGGGATGCCGGCGCCTCACCCTGATGCCGACCCGCGAGCCCTCGTCTTTGGCCCTGCGCGGGTTATATCTTTACATGCGAGATGAGCCGCAAGCTGACAAGCCCGAAACCATTTGCACCACGCTCCGGCGCCGCCGAGCCCGCGCGCCGTGGCCGCCGGCCTTGCGCACGGCCCGCGCCCAATGCGGCGCGCGCCTGACCGAGACACGTGAGGCGGTCCTTGCGCTGATCCTGGAAGCCGGCCGGCCGCTGACCGCTTATGAGACTTTTGGACGCCCTCTCGGCGCGCACCGGGCCGGCCGCGCAACCCGCCGACCGTCTATCGCGCGCTGGAATTCCTGACCCGGCAAGGCATTGTCGCGCGCGTCGAGAGCCTGACGCCTACACGGTCTGCTCACATATCGGCGAGACCCATGCCTGCGTTTTCTTCCTATGCACCTGCTGCGGCGAAGCGCAGGAGGTGAGCGATCTAGCGCTGGAGTTCGCGGCTTGCGGATATGGCGCAGTGAGCTTGGCTTCTCGGCTGAGCAACCGGTCGTCGAGGTGCCCGGGCTGTGCCGCAACTGCCACCACGAGCATGGCGCAGGCCGGCAATGAGCTAACGATGCGATGAGAATGACCATCGCAGAGCCGATCAACGATCTTTATTCGCGCAAGATCCTCGCGCTGGCCGCAGATATTCCGCGTCTTGGCCGGTTGAAAGATCCAGATGCGAGCGCACGTCGGTTTCGCGCCTATGCGGATCCGAGGTGACAGTCGATCTCAAAGTGAAGGATGGCATCGTTACCGACTTCGCGCACGAGGTGAAAGCTTGCGCGCTCGGCCAAGCCTCCTCCTCGATCATGGCGAGCCATGTGGTCGGCTCGACCGCTGAAGAATTGCGCCGCGTTGCCGCCGAGATGCGCGCGATGCTGAAAGAGCAATGGCCCGCCGCCTTCGGGTGAGAAATGGGCCGATTTGCAAAGTGCTCGAGCCGGTACGCGAATACAAAGCGCGCCACGCCTCGACCTTCTGACATTCGAAGCCGTCGTAAAATGCCTCGACGAAATCGACGCAAGGAATGCGGCAGCGGGCTCCGCCTGAACGTCATTGCGAGCGTAGCGAAGCCGGTACAAATGATCGGCGCGGCGCTCTATTCACGATGTGACGCGGATAGCAGCTGGCTGTGACCAGCAGCATGCCGTGCCACCGCACGGGATCAATCAGGAACGGATTCCCGTGCAGCCTGAAGGAATTGGCGGCGCCGCTTGCGGTTTTCAAGCCGCGCCGCGAAGCGACGCTTCGCGCGCAGAGCATTATCCCCGCCATGCATGCAAACGCGCCCCAAATTGCTGCGCTTTTTACCAGCGTTTTCCCCGCGAAAGATTTTTTATGAGCTGCGTCCAATCATTCAAAGCGCCTTTGAAATGCCGACGAAGAAGCCCCGCCGCGGACCGAATTGCGGCGCGCCAACGCCGATGCCCGAGCCATCGCGGATCTCGTATTTCTCATCGAAGAGATTGATGACGTCCGCGCGGACGGTAAGGCTTTTAAGCGTCCCCAGATCGAATTCATGGCTGACGCCCAAATTCACTTGCGTGTAACCGGACACGTGGCTGCCATTGGGCGTCGCGCCATCCTTTCTAAGGCCCGAGCCATAAATGAGATCGGCGCTGAACCCCGTCCCGCGCCAGTGATAGGACGTGCCGGCTGAGAGGCTCAAAATCTGCTGGTGATCGAGCGGAATATAATGTGTTGCGATAAAGGCGAGATCGGCCGGGTCGAAGTTGAATTGGCTCGAGACAATGCCGCGCCCCATTGCACGCTCATAGGAAAGATTGGCATAGGCCGAGAACGGGCCTGAGAGATAATTGGCCGTGAATTCGGCGCCGTATTGACGCCCATCGCGATAGTTGAATGGGGTAAGAATAATGGGGGCGCCAAACTGACCTTCGTCGAGCAGGTATTTCGAAGTCTTGTAGTAGGTGTCCAAGCCGAGCGTGATGCCGCTGTCGAGACTCTGCTCCACGCCGATATCGTAATAATTGGCGCGCTCGGCCCTCGGCGTGTCGTCGACCAGGCTGGTGGGTGCCGCCGTTGTGTTCGCGAACAAGGCAATGCTCGTGTTCGAGATCAACTCGATGGGCGGCGGCGAAAAATAGCGCGAATAGCCGGCATGGACGGTCATCCCCTCAAGTGGCTTCCAGACCACATTCAAGCGCGGGCTAACCTGACTTTCCGAAACGAACGCGCTGAACACGTCGTAGCGCACGCCATAATTGAGCGTAAGAGACTCCAAGAGCTTCCACTCGTCCTGGATATAAGCGCTGTAGCTCCAGGCGTGCTTGGCCGCGTTATCGATGATGCCGACCGGCGCATCCGGCGCCGTCTGGTTGCCGAGCGCATCGACGCTCAGGACCTCAGATGAAGTGTTGCTGATTAAATCGTCGCCCTGGAAGAAGGCGCCGCCTCTGATCGTATGCGAAGAGCCCAAATGCCATGCGGCTTCTGCCTGGATGCCATAAGCCTCATCGCGCTTAAAGGCTGTCTGGGCAATGCCGTTATAGAGCAGGTCGCCAACCGCATCGGGCACAAAGAAGAGGCTCGAATATCGCCCGAAGCCGGAGATCTGAAGATCGAGCGCACCCGCCGAGTGAAGATAGCTGACAATGCCATAATGCGTGATCTCGCGCTGGTTCTCGTTCAGATTCTCGCTCGGAAATGCCGATTGTCCGTTTACGGAAAGAATGCCGCCCGGCCCCAAGCCAGCGATCCCGTCAAGGCCCGATGGCTGCAAGCCAATCTGATTAGGAATTTGGAACTGGGCGCGCGATGTACCGAAAATTCCGGTTACGCTCGAATCGCCGTCAATAATGTCCTGAAGGTAGACGAAGCCGTGATATTGCCGGGTGCGATCATGATCAGGGCTTGACCGGCCATCAGGCGACTCGATGCCAAGCGTGTTGGTGAGATAATCACCTGAGACGAAATAATTGAAGCTGCCGGCAGAGCCGCCATAGTCGAAGCTTGGTTGAAGATCGCTGTGGCTGCCGCCATAGACACCTACATGGCCGCCGGGCGTGAAGGTGCCTGCCTTTGTCTGTACATCGATGACACCGGCCGTCCGCAGACCATATTCGGCGGGAAGCGCCCCGGTGATGAGGTCGACCGAGTTGGCAAGGCGCGGATCGAGCGTTTGGCCGAAGACAGAGATCCCTTCCGGAATAATGATGCCGTTCAGCCGGTATTGCAGGCCGTTATGCTCGCCGCGCACATGCAGCTGGCCAAATGAATCCTGAGCAACGCCCGGCGCCTGGATGATGACTTGGCTGAGAAGGTTATTGTCTCCTCCCGGCTGCGCATTGATCGCTTTGGAAGTGATTGTGTAGGTCGAGGCGCCGATCTTCGTTTGTATGCCGATACGCGCCTCGTTCAATCGCGCTGCCGTCACGGTGATTGTCGGCACGGCCGCCTGCGGATCTGTTTGCGCCGCTGCAAAAACAGGCAGAGCGGCGAGCGCACTTGCCGAGGCAAGCGCCAGCTTCACTTTCGACTTCATAATTATCTCCGAGAAATACATCCCGCCGGATGCCGCGCGAACATGATCAAGCGCGAGATCAGGCAACCTCTCCGGCGCGGGCCGCGTACGGGCGAGGCCGGATGCTCAATTCATTGAGGGGTTAGACGCGTGGCGGGCCGCGGCCTTGCCAGCTGTGGGAGATAATGCCGCAAGCCGCGCACAAAGCCTTGGCGTAAAGCGCGACGAAAATGGCCGCATTCGGCGGAAGAACATGAATTGCATCGAGAAGGAGCGTTCGCCCGCCGCCATTCATCCGGTCCCGGCAAATCGGACAGTGATTGGTGTCATAGTCAGAAGGCGGTGCTGGAAGCTCTACGCCTGTCGACGTTGTGTGGGTGCGTGCAAAGCCGAGCCCACTCCAATTCGTGTCGAAGTGGATGTGCGGCTGAACGACAAATGCCTGGATCAGAAGAGCAAAGAGCGCAGCCAAGACGGCCGGCAAAGGCCCACCCCGCTGCCGGGCTTCAGACGATCCTGTAAGTGGCCGGGGAGACCCTGGCATCAAGCCCCGCTAGCGTTACATTATAACGTCAAGATGACATGACTCGCTCATATACACAAGCTTCGGCAGACGGCTTATGCTCAAGATCCCTCGGTTTGTGCACGACCTCCCGACAGCATGTGACCGGGTGCTCAAGACAGCTTGCCGTCGCACCCCATTTAATATAATCTCTATCAACTAACTGTACTTAAATGCAGCAAGCCCCGAGCAACGGTATCCATAGCTGTCTCCTCACAACCTATCTCGAAGCCTGATCCACCAACACATCCAGATCCAAAGGGGACAATAGATGTGCCGATGCAGACCATTGTGCTTCGACAGGCCGGCATAGCGCGGAATCGCGAACCGCATGGAGCTTCTTCACCTCATCAACTGGCCCTATGTCGCGTCCGGCTTTCTCGTCGGCTTTCTCGTCGGCTTGACCGGTGTCGGCGGCGGCTCGCTGATGACACCGATCCTGGTGCTGCTGTTTCACGTGCATCCCGCAACGGCCGTCGGCACTGACTTGCTCTACGCCAGCGTGACCAAGACCGGCGGCTCGCTGGTTCACTCCTTCAACAAGACGCTTGACTGGAAGGTCGTGCTGCGCCTCGCCACGGGAAGCGTGCCGGCGTCGATCCTTATGGTGCTTGTCCTCAAGCTGCTGAACATCAATTCCGCAGGAACCAGCTCGATCATCACGACCGTGTTGGGCGTTGCCTTGCTGCTCACTTCTATTGCGCTGATCGTTCGGCCGTTATTGCAGGTCTATGCCGAGCGCGCACACAATCTTTCGCCAAAGCTCACGCGCAACCTGACGATCGCGACCGGGGCGCTTCTTGGCGTTCTCGTAACGGTGTCGTCGGTCGGTGCCGGTGCAATCGGCATGACGATACTCATTCTGCTCTATCCCAAAATGCCGATCGTGCGGCTTGTCGGCTCGGACATTGCGCATGCCGTACCGCTCACGCTCGTTGCCGGTGCCGGGCATTGGCTGTTGGGCAGCCCCGATCTCGAAATGCTGGGCTCGCTCTTGATCGGTTCGTTGCCGGGCATCGTTATCGCTAGCTCGATCGCGCCGCGCACGTCGGAACATGTGCTGCGTTATCTCTTGGCCGCCGTTTTGCTTCTTGTTGCGTGGAAGCTGCTTTCAGGCGCCTAAGCCAGATAGGCTGCGATAACGCCCGACAGGACAATGCCATCGAACGTGCCGGCACCGCCAATGCTGGCAATTCCGGTCGGGCTTGCTTTGAGATCCTTGAGGTGAAAGAGATCCGCGCCGATGAGCGGCCCCGCTACGCCGGCAATGAATGCCACGGGCGCGGCGTTCTCGTGCGCGAACAAGAGCGCACCCAGAGCCGCCACAAGCGGCGGCAAAAGGCCGGGGATGACGATGCCGACGCCCGACACAACGCGCGCCGCCGTGTAGCACACAAGGCTATTGATCGCCCCAACGCCAAGCGCGACCATCATCTCCCGCTCCTGCAAATGCATCAGCTCATATATGGCAAGAAGCGTCGGTATGATGCAGCCGCCCAGATTGAGCGCAATGATCGTCTCGTGGCTCATCCGCCGCATCTGGGGCAAAAAGCCCGAAAGACCAAAGATCGCCATGGGATCGCTGACGGTCTCACCTTGATGGTGAACGCGCCCAACCGGAATATTGATGAGCCCGCCGAATATGATCGCGATCGTAAGACCCACCGCTTGGTCGCGTGTCAGATGCAGCTTGAGAAGGCTTCCGGCCAGCAGCTCGCTGAACAGGAACGGCAGGAAGATCAAAAGCGCGATGAAGAGAAGCAGCGAAAATAGTGTAAGTCGTTGCCCAGGCACGGACACCCCCACTTCGTCCGATTGCGCCCGAACCGGCGCCGCCCTTCATAACACGAAACATGGCGAGCGTTATGCCGCCAGCTTCACATCTGCGGTCATTGACGCGTGTTTACCCGAGAGCAGGATCACAGCGGCGCCGATCATTGCCGCCACAACCGAGCCGAGAAGCACGCCGATCTTGGCAATCGATGAGGTGTCACCCAGCGGGAAGGCCTGGTCCGCCATCAGCAGCGCGACCGTATAGCCGATGCCGCACAGGCACGCAGCACCGATGAATTTGCTCACCTGAACATCCTCCGGCGCCAGCGCGATGCGCGACTTCAGCGCCAGGAGGCACGCAAGCGATATGCCGAGCGGCTTGCCGATCACCAGCCCCAAGACGACACCCAAAAGCATCTCGTGCGCTTGAGGCGTGCCTAGATCGACATTGAACGAGACGCCCGTTGCCGAGAATGCAAACAATGGAAGAATGACATAAGTGCTCCATGGCGCGACGGCGCGCTCGATGCGATCGGCAGGCGAAAGCAGACGATGGCTCGCGGCAGAAAGCTGGCGGCTCGCCCAATCCCACACCGGCTCCTGATCGACACGCCTGCCGTCTTCCTTCGCTTCGCTCTCGGCCTGCTCCAGAGTTGCCAATGCCGTTGCGGCCTGCGCCAACAGCGGCCCAGCCTGAGGCGCGGGACGCGTTGGGAGAAACGCCGCCAGGAAGACACCGGCGAGCGCGGCATGTATGCCGGCGCCATGCATTGCAAGCCACAAGGCGATGGTGACAACACCGTAAGGCCAGCTTGCGTAAACGCGCGCGCGATTGAAGACATACAGCAACGCAATGAACCCGGCGGCGACAATCAACCAGCCGGGATGAAACGAATGCGGATAGAAGATCGCAAGCGTGATCACGGACAAGATGTCGTCGACAACCGCAAGCGCGGCAACGAAGACGCGCAGCGAGCTCGGCACGCGCTCGCCCAGCAATGCGAGAATGCCGATCGTGAAGGCAATATCCGTAGCAGTTGGAACGGCCCAACCGGACGCGGTCACGCCACGATTGAGCAAGAGATAGATCCCCGCCGGCGCAAGAACGCCGCCGATGGCTCCGATCACCGGCAAGATCGCCGCACGCGGTTCCGAGAGAGCGCCCGCGGTTATCTCGCGCCGAATCTCCAGCCCCACCAGCAAGAAGAAGATCGCGAGCAGCCCTTCGGAAGACCAGGCGCCGATGGTGAGCGAGAGCATTCCATCCGGAGGGCCAATGCCGACCGAATAGCCGATCAGCAGCCGGTACCAGGACTCGAACGGTGAGTTCGCCGCGGCAAGCGCGCCTGCCGCAGCGAGCAAGAGCACCAATCCGCCGGAAGCGGGCAGATTTGCGAACACGCGTGCCTGGCGCCCCAAACGCGCGGCAACCGGGCGCTCAAGCGCTTCAAGCATGGAATAGAAATCCCACGCGCCGTCATATCGCAGACCATCGACAAAGATCGTCGGTGTGCCGGAAACGCCATTGCGCCGGCCTTCGGCGACATCCTCAGCAATGCGCCGCTCGGAATCTTCTGCGGAGAGATCCTGCTCGAAGCGAGCCATATCAAGGTCGAGCTTGCGGGCAATCTCACGGATGATTTCTTGCGTGAGCGGCGGGTCTTGCGCATAGAGCGCATCATGCATTTCCCAAAAGCGCCCTTGCTTGGCAGCAGCTTCGGCGGCCATGGCGGCGAATGTCGCGCCCGGATGCGCGCGCTCATTTGGAAAGTGACGAAACACATAGGCCAGACGCTCGCCTAGATTCTCGCGCAGCTGTGCGAGCACATGCCTCAGCCTGCGGCAATAAGGACAGAGATAATCGCCGTAAACGACAACGCTGACCAAGCCGCCCTTGACCGTGCCGCCGCGAACATGATCGCGGCTCCTGTCGATCGAACGCCGAAGCCGCGTCACCGCACCGGGCGCTTCGCTTACCATCAGGGCAATGGCGGGTGATCGGGGGCGGGAATAAACTCGCGATCATCACCTGTCGGCAATCGAAACTTCCCCGCGACCCAATCTTCCTTGGCCTGACGAATCCGCTCAGGGCGAGAGGAAACGAGATTCCACCAGATAAAGCGCTCACCGACCGGGTCACCGCCAAGCAGCATGACGCGCGCGCCCGTTGGTGCGGAGATCACGGCATCGCCGGGCGCAAACACCAGCAAGCGCCCTGAAGCGTAGGATCGCCCATCATGCTCGACCGAGCCTTCGGCGATATATGCCGCGCGCTCTTTGTGCTCGTTGGGCAGAGCAAATGAGGCTCCCGCTGCAAGCGCGACATCCAGATAGAACAGCGGTGAATAGACCGAGACGGGTGAAGCTTGGCCATAGGCCTCGCCTGCGATCAAATGAGCGCGCGCACCGCGCTCCTCGATCAATGGCAACTCACCGGCGCCATGATGCGCAAAGCTCGGCGCTCTTTCTTCCTGTTCCGAAGGCAGAGCAATCCAGCCCTGGATGCCATGGAGCGGGCCGCCATTCTTGCGCACCTCGCCCACCGTCCGTTCGGAGTGTGTAATCCCGCCGCCCGCCGTCATCCAATTCACTTCGCCGGGCTTGATGCTCTGGGCAACGCCGAGCAAATCGCGATGAAACACCTCGCCGGCAAACAGATAGGTGATGGTCGAAAGCCCAATGTGCGGATGCGGGCGCACATCCATCCCGTGACCTGGCGCGAATGTCGCCGGGCCCATATGATCAAGGAAGATGAACGGGCCCACCATGCGCCGCGCCGCGGCAGGCAGGGCGCGCGCAACATCAAAGCCGCCAATGTCGCGGCGCCGCGTTTCGATCACATTCTCAAGCAAGAAAGCACCTTCGCTTCAGGCCAACGGCTCCTCACCGGCACGGCAGGACTCGAACAGAAACCAAGTGCGCCGTTCCAATTCGTCGATCCAGACCTCGAGCAGGCTGGCCGTCGCAATATCTTCATGCTCATCGCAAACGCTGTGCGCTTCACGCATCTCTCTCGTCAACTGCGTATTGTCATCGCGCAACTCCGCAAGCATATCAAGCGGCGAGACGAACTCCGCATCATTATCAAGAACGCGCTGTAGACGGCTGATCTCACCGATCGAACGCAAGGTTCTGGCACCGAGCTTGCGCACGCGCTCGGCGATCGGATCGCTCATTGCATAGAGCTGGTCGGCCTGCTCATCGAGCATCAGATGAAAGTCCCGAAAGTGCGGGCCCGACATATGCCAATGAAAATTCTTGGTCTTGAGATAGAGCGCAAAGACATCAGCAAGCAGCAGATTGAGCGCTGCGGCGATATCCTTGCTGGCGCCGGAGCCGAGATCCGTCGGTGTCTGAAGCGCCGCATCGCGGCGGCCTTTTGCAGAACTTGTCGACATTGGGTGCCTTCCTTTCGTGGTACGAAGAATTCGGGTATTCGCGAACGCTGTTTCTGAACTTCGGGCCCGGAACTCGTGACTTCAGACTGGATTTGCGCCGCCGCCAAGCTTTCGTGGGATAACAAACGCCGCGCGGCGCATGCTGTACGGTCTGCTGGCCAGCGCATTCGAGCCTTTCGGCGGGGCTTAGGGGATCACCGGAAACTGAGAAAATCAACTCTAGGTAAGGGGTATTGGCACTGCATTGCGGGCCAGGCCTTTCTCTCTTCGCTTGGCGAAATGAAGAGCCTATTTCTGAGTGAGGATGCGCCAGCTCGAGGAGGCCAAGATGCGCGCAATGGTGTTGGATGCTGCGGGCCGCGCGCTTCGGCTCGACGAGGCGATCAAAACTCCCGATCCGGGGCCCCGCCAAGTGCGCGTGCGCGTGCATGCTTGCGGGGTGTGCCGCACCGACCTTCATGTTGTCGATGGCGAGCTTACCGAGCCCAAGCTACCGCTGGTACCCGGCCACGAAGTCATCGGCACGGTTGACGCCCTCGGAAGTGAAGTGACGAAGCTCAAGCTCGGTGATCGCATCGGCATCCCCTGGCTCGGCTGGACCTGCGGGGTGTGCAAATACTGTTTGAGCGGGCGTGAGAATCTGTGCGAGCACGCAAAGTTCACCGGCTACACAATCGATGGTGGCTATGGCGAGTATACCGTGGCAGATGAGCGATATTGCTTCGCCATTCCCGACGGCTTTGACGATGCGCATGCCGCACCGCTTATGTGCGCCGGCCTGATCGGCTATCGGGCGCTGCGCTTCGCAGAAGATGCGCACCGTGTGGGATTTTATGGCTTCGGTGCCGCGGCACATATCGCGGCGCAGATTGCCCAGAGCCGGGGCCAGGAAGTCTATGCCTTCACGCGTCCCGGAGATGCGGCCGCTCAGGCATTTGCGCGCAGCCTTGGCGCCGCCTGGGCGGGCGGATCCGACACATCGCCGCCGGCACGTTTGGACGCCGCATTGATCTTCGCGCCGATCGGTGCGCTCGTTCCCGCAGCGCTCAGTGCAACCGACTCAGGCGGCCTTGTGGTCTGTGCCGGAATTCATATGAGCGATATACCAAGCTTTCCCTATGCGCTGCTGTGGCGCGAGCGCCAAGTCAGGTCGGTTGCGAATCTGACGCGCAAAGATGGCGATGAGTTTTTCGAAGCGGCCGTAGAAGCAAAGGTCAGAACGAGCGTAACGCCTTTTGCTTTGCCCGACGCCAATATCGCCCTTGAAAAATTGCGCTCGGGCGCGCTCAAGGGCGCTGCCGTGCTGGTGCCGTAACACCAAGCGCGCACCTTCTTGGAAAGAGATACCGGATGGTCAGCGCTTACTGGTGCAGTGTCGATGCCGACTCTGCCATTGCAATCCTCGTTGAGGTCGTCAGGCTTGCGACGCCGCGCACATCGGTTAAAGCGTCGAGGCTCTTGTCAAACGCTTTGGCCAATTTCTCGCGGTCCGGGTCATGCACGTTGAAATGCATTGTGATGAGCCATTGCTCATACGCCACTTGAACGTCGGAAACGAGATAGGGCTGCTGATCCGCCGCCTCACTTGTCGTGAGATCGAACGTCTCGTCGTAAGCCCAATTCAAGCGGCCGGCCATCTGCGCATCGGAGATGGGAAAGGCGCTGGGATGGGTCGGGAAAAGCTCGGCGCCCTGCTCTATCTCGTCAGCGCGGCCTTGGAAGAATTTCGGCAGCTCCGTGTAGCGGCTGTCTTTCAAGCGCTTGGCCGCTTCCACATAAGTGTCGTGCAAGGCGACGACATAGTCTTCGCCCTCTTGAAGCAGTCTCTTACGGTCAAGCGCGGCAGAAGCTGGAATTGTCCCAAGCGCAACCATCAGAGCGAAAGTCGCCACTGTCTTCTGTGCTGATAGGTGCATCACTCGCTCCCTGGGCACGGCGGCCCAACAACCATATGAATATAGTGCGCCCGCCCCAGGCGCCAAATTCGGTTGCATTCCCTACGGAAAACTACGCATGCCCCCAAGAGCTTGCCAATTCGTCAATTTTGAGGGTCTTCCGGGAGTTTGCCGGGCTCAGGCGGCGCCTGGATTGTCCGTAAATAGGCAATGAGATCAGCGATTTCGCCGGGACCGAGCTGAAAGACCGGCATTGGGTATTTGTTGTGCCCGACCATGATGCCCTCTGAGAGGGACTTTGCGAGATTCTCGAGCGGCCGGTAACGCGAGAAGGTGGCGAAAGGCGGCGCCTCCCGGACGGGGCTCTTGAGCTGATGTGCCTCCACCGCATGACAGGGCGAGCAATAGCTGCGCGCGAACGTGTGCCCTCGCGCGGCATCACCGGTATCGGCAGCCTGAGTCTGTCCGGCCGCCAAAGCCAGCAACACACCAAGGATACCGGGCATCGTCAGCTTGCCGTTCATATTGACATCCTGAAGGGCTGGGCGCCCTCGACCTTGATGACGATCAAAAGCTCACCCGATCATGAGTTTCATGCGAACGAGATCAGAGAGGCTGTCAGCCTTCATCTTGGTCATCAGATTCGCACGATACACTTCGACCGTTCGTGGGCTGATACCCAAGTCATACGCAATCACCTTGTTGGCATGACCGGCCACGAGCCCATCAAGAACCTGCTGTTCGCGGTTGGAAAGCGTTGCCAGGCGCTCAGCGATAGCGGTGCGCTCTTCGGCCCGTTCTTGGTCTGCTGCTCCACTTCGGAGCGCATTGCGCACAGAGCGTATGATCAATGTGTCGTCGAACGGCTTTTCGATGAAGTCGGCGGCGCCGCCGCGCATTGCCTCGACCGCGAGCGGCACATCGCCATGGCCGGTGATAATGATCACCGGAACCGCTACGCCGGTCTCTGCGAGCCGCCGCATCAAATCGATGCCGCTCATTCCAGGCATGCGCACATCGGTAATGATGCATCCGCCCTTGATTGTCTTAATGTCCGCCAGCAATGCAGGGCCCGACTTATAAACCTTTGTTGTGAGCCCCTCGGTGCCAAGCAGGAAAGCCAGGGAGTCACGGATGGCCGAATCGTCGTCGACAATGTGAACCACTGGTTGATCAGCTGTTTTCACCTCAAGTCTCCTGAAGACTTACGCGTTGCAACGTGAACTTAAACAGAGCGCCGCCGCCGGGATTGGACTCAACCCAAATCTGACCGCCGTGAGCCTCAACGATTGTGCGCGAGATTGAAAGCCCGACGCCCATACCTTGGCGCTTGGTCGTGACAAAGGGCTGAAAGAGCTGTGCGGCAATTTCCGCGCTGATGCCGAGCCCCGTGTCGGCAACGCTTATGAGCGCAAGGCCGTCGTCGTATGGCGCGGTGGCAATCACCAGCTCGCGGCGCTCCACCCGCTCCATCTCGTCGACGGCATTGCGAATGAGATTTAGCAGAACCTGCTGGACTTGAACACGGTCGACCAGCACCTGGTCGATGCCCGGATCGAACGTGAATCTGACGCGAACGCCGAGATCGCGAGCGCCGACAAGCGCAAGCGCGCTCGCCTCTTCGATGAGCTTGGGAAGATTCTCGACGCGCCGCTCGGACTCGCCGCGCGCAACGAAATCGCGCAATCGCCGGATGATCTGGCCGGCACGCATCGCCTGATCAGCGGCTTTGTTAAGGCCATCGCGCAATTGTTCGGGATCAAGCGAACCTGCCTCGCTGAGCCGCAACACGCCCCTTAGATAGTTGTTGATTGCCGAAAGCGGCTGGTTGAGCTCATGAGCCAATGTTGAAGCCATCTCGCCCATCGCGGTCAGCCGAGAGATATGCACAAGCTCAGACTGCAGCTCCTGCAAGCGCGCTTCGGTCTCCTGGCGCTCGGTCAGATCACGCACAAAGCCGGTGAAGAAGCGTCCATCGAGGGACTTCGCCTCACCAACCGACAATTCCATTGGAAAGGTTGAGCCGTCCTTTCGTTCGCCGACAACAACACGGCCTACGCCGATGATCCTGCGCTCTCCTGTCGCGCGGTAGCGCGAGAGAAAACCATCATGGCCCTCCCTGTAAGGTGAGGGCATCAATATCTTCACATTCTGGCCAATTGCCTCCGATGCCTTCCATCCGAACAGCCGCTCAGCCGCCTGGCTGAATGATCGAATGACTCCCACTTCATCGATCACGACCATGGCATCGGGCACAGTTTCGAGAACGGAGCGGAAATGCGTCTCGCTGGCCTCTGCCGCTTGCCGCGAACGGACTGCCTCGCGATGCCAGATATCGGCGCGGTCCTCCGAGACGAATCGGAACAAGCCCAGCCCGGCATAACCGGCAGCGAGGCAGAAATCGGCAATGTCGAGGCCGTTTTCGGCAACGACTACCAGCCCGGCAACCAATCCGACAACGATCGCCAAGCCACCCCAGCGTGGCCCGCCAATCCCAAAGCTCAGCGGCAAGCCGAATGCGAGGAAGAGAAATACAAATCTGGGCTCAAACTCGTGCCGCAGCCCATACCACAGCCCGATCGCCAGCAACGTCACGAGGACGGCTAATGGGCCCCTCAGGAACGAATTTCGGCTTGATATCCAACCACTTGGCGCTGGGGCGGGCTCTCTTAGGGCGGTGTCGGCCATTTGAATCCTGACAAGCCGTAAATTGTCTCCGTAGATTCCCCTAGGGGAAGCATCCGAATTTTTAGGCGCGATGCGCCGGCTTACCAATAGGGCCAATTCGGAGGGACTGAAATGCTCAACCTTGAAACGCGTTATGTGCCCAACAGAGGTCACCAAGCCTCCAAATCAGTGGAGTTCGTGCCCGGCTTGAAGCTGCCCGCATTTAGCATGCAGTTCGACCGGGATGGAGAGATTTTCGGCGAGGGCGAGCCTGCGGACTATGCCTACAAAGTCCTTTCGGGTGTCGTCAGAACCATGCGGGTCCTTGATGATGGCCGGCGGCAAATCAGCGCCTTCTACTTTCCGGGCGATGTGTTTGGTGTCGAATCTGCAGAAGAGCACTCAAACTCTGCGGAGGCCGTGACAAACGCCGAGGTCGCGCTGGTGCGGCAGTCGGCATTGCTGAAGCAAACCGAGGAGAACTCGGCGGCTGCGTGCGGGATGTGGGCCGTAACCTCTCGCGAATTGAAGCGGGCGCGCTCGCACCTCGTTCTTCTTGGCCGGCAAACCGCCGCGGAGCGCGTTGCAAACTTTCTCGTTCAGATGTCCGATCAACAGGAAAGCAGCCGGTCCATCTCATTGCCAATGTCGCGCACCGATATCGCAGATTATCTCGGCCTGACGATCGAGACTGTTTCGCGCACGCTGTCGCAACTCGAACGGAAGGGTGCGATCTCGCTTATCAACTGCAAGCACATCGCGCTTCTCGACCGGGCCACGCTCGAGTGCTCGGAGCTCTGAGCCGGAGGCTGAATGGGCTGGCGCCTTCGGAGGTGCCCAAGGACATCGACAATGGCAAGAATTATTGGCGGCATTGCGACGTCGCATGTGCCTGCAATCGGCAATGCAATCGCTCAAAAGCGTCAAGGCGATCCCTACTGGAAGTCTTTCTTCGACGGATACTTGCCCGTGCGCCGCTGGCTGCGCGAGCAAGCGCCTGACATCGCCGTCGTGATCTACAATGATCATGGGCTCAACTTTTTTCTCGACAAGATGCCGACCTTTGCCGTTGCAGCCGCCGCGCAATATCAGAGCGAGGACGAAGGATGGGGGCTTCAGCCGCAGCCGCCATTCGATGGCGATCCTGCGTTCTCGTGGCACATCATCAACTCTCTTCTGACGGACGAGTTCGACCTGACGACTTGCCAGGAGCTCAAGGTTGATCACGCCTTCGTCGTCCCTATGCAGCTTCTCTTCGGTGAAAATGCCGGCAAGACCGTCAAGTCCATTCCGGTTTGCATCAATACGATACAGCAACCGATGCCGAGCCCTTCCAGATGCTTCGCGCTCGGGCGCTCACTAGGTCATGCTATCGCGACCTATCCCGAAGATCTCAAGGTCGTGGTGATCGGCACCGGCGGACTCTCGCACCAACTCGATGGCGAGCGCGCCGGATTCATAAACAAGGAATTTGATCTGCTATGCATGGACCGGATTGTGGATGACCCGGAACACCTTGCACGTTATTCAACGAAAGAGCTTGTTCGGCTCGCCGGAACACAAGGGGCGGAGTTTGTTATGTGGCTTGCCATGCGCGGCGCATTGACCGGCCGGGTGCGCAAGCTTCATAGCAACTATCATGTCCCAATCTCCAACACCGCGGCCGGTCTGATTTCGCTCGAAAATGCATGAGCGCCCAGAGCCGCGAACACCCCTTTCTTCAAGGCACCCAAGTGAAGTCCTCCCGCGATCTTGAAGCCGAGCTCATCGGCCTGCGCAGCTCTTTAAGGCTCCCAAGCGCACGCCCCACAGAGCTTGCCCAGAGGGGCATCGGATGGATCAAAGACGAGATCGATCACACCATGCCCGCAGAGCTTCGCGAACGGCTCAGCAAGTGGCGCGACGACACTGAGGCGTTCTTGTCAGCCCATCCCATCGCATCCGCCGCCATTGCGCTCTGCATAGGCTTCGCCCTCGGGCAGCTTTGGAGGCGGCATCATGATCGATGACTTCATGCACAATTTACACGCGCTTCTGCGCGCCGATTCGATTATTGCCGAGATCCGCTTCAAGCAGGCGGTCGCGGGCTCGGGCCTGGGCGTCATCGCCTTGTTCTTCATCTTCTTCGCGATTGCATTCCTGAATATCGCCGGGTTCTTTGCGCTCGCATCTTATTGGGCGGAGCCGTGGGCTGCTTGCGCTGTTGCTGGCGTTGACATCTTCCTTGCGATGCTGGCAATGCTGCGCGCGTCTCATCCCGACTCAAGACGCGCATTACAGCTGGCGCGGGATACCCGGCAGGAAGCCTTGCGAGCGATGGAAAGCAGCGTTCCGGGGCTTGCGATCACGCTTGTTGAGTTACTGCTCAAGAAGCAGAAGAAATCCCAAGATGAGAGTGCCGCACCTGCCCCCTAGATCCGCCCGCTTCACGACAATGTTCGTCCGCGGCCGTTGACAATGCATCTTGGAAGCACTGCTTTTGACCTTGCTCAACGCTGCCTACGATCGGTCGTGTGCAATGTGTTCCTATGAGACGCCGGGACGGATAAGGAACTGCAGATGCGACGTATAAGCCTCGTGCTGGATGGGTCGGTGCATGACCGCGCGCCGACTCAAGCGGCAATCGCTTTGGCCCTGCGCCTCAACGCGCAGATTGAAGGGTGCTTCATAAGGCCAAGTGTCAGCGAGATCATGACGCAGTTTGGCGGAAGTGTTGCGGGCCCTATTTCGGGCGATATCATCGAGCAGATTCTCAAGAACGCCGATGAATTCGCAGCGAAAGCCAAGTCGCAGCTCGATAGTATTACGCGCGCAAACAGCCTTGCTGTTTTCGACAAGCCGAGCCGGCTGACGGCGCCAGGCGTCTCGTTTGCAATCGTTCAAGGTCCGCCGCTCGAGGCGCTCACGGAGGCAACGGAGCTGTCGGACCTTGTCGTGTTCGGTGAGCCTGATCGCGCAGGGCCAGCCTCGCTCGCCGCGCAGATCGAGCTTACGATGCTCACACTCCGGCGACCCGTTCTCATCGCGCGCGGTGACATCAATGAGAGGTTCGGTGAGCGCGTGGTCGTGGCATTTGATGGCCGTCACGAATCGTGTACGGCGCTGATGCGTGCTCTTCCTATCTTGACGGCGGCAAAGTCGGTCGAAATTCTTCACGTCCATGAAGGCGATGACGATAAGTCCGGCGCGGCGGACCGTGCCCTTCGCTATCTTGGTCAAAACGGCGTTAATGCAACAGCGGTGGAAGCGAAGCTCACCGGCGGTGAGGTTGGTAGCCAGATCGCGTCGCTCGCAAAGACAAACGATGCAAGTCTTGTCATTATGGGCGGCTATGGTCGGAGCCGGATACGCGAGCTCATACTTGGCGGGACGACGCGCTACATGATGCATAGTGCCGCGATTTCGGTCTTGTTCGCGCATTAGAGCTGAGGAGCGGAAGGATCGATCGTGACCACACGCAATTTCGATGCCCTCTTCCGCCCTTCCTCCATTGCGCTCATCGGCGCGAGCAATAAAGCCGGCTCGGTCGGCGAGGTTATCGCGCGTAATCTTTTGAGCGGCGGCTTTCATGGCCCGATCATGACGGTCAATCCGCATGAGCAGGCTATCCTCTCCACGCTCAACTACCACTCGGTGAGCGAGCTGCCGGCGCCGCCCGACCTTGCTGTTATCGCAACACCCCCGCAAACGGTTCCCGGCCTGATAGGCGAGCTGGGCCGCCAAGGCTGCCGCGCAGCCATCGTTGTGACCGCCGGCTTTGAAGATGTCACCGGCAGCACCCGCGAAGCACTGGTACAAGCTGCGCAGCCATATCTTCTCAGAATAGTCGGGCCGAACTGTCTCGGCTTTCTGTCACCGGGAATGGGCATCAATGCCAGCTTTGCGCATTTGACGCCCAAGGCCGGAGACATCGCCTTCGTTACCCAATCGGGTGCGATCGCCACAACCATGCTCGATTGGGGCGCGCGGCGCGGCATAGGCTTCTCTCACGTCCTGTCGCTCGGCGATATGAGCGATGTCGATTTCGGCGATACGCTGGACTATCTGGCGCTGGATCCAGGTACGCGCGCCATTCTGCTCTATGTCGAAATGGTCACGCATGCGCGCAAATTCATGTCTGCGGCGCGCATCGCCGCACGCGCCAAGCCCGTGATTGTCGTTAAGGCCGGACGCAGCCAGGCCGGCGCAAAAGCAGCCATGTCTCACACCGGCGCGCTTGCAGGCGCGGACGCGGTCTACGACGCTGCATTTCGGCGCGCCGGCATTTTGCGCGTGAGCGAATTGCGCGATTTGTTCGATGCCGCACAGACGCTTGCCACAGGCCTGCAAGTCGGCGGCAATCGCCTCACCATCGTGACGAATGGCGGCGGGCTGGGTGTCTTGGCGGTCGATGCGCTGGAAGAAGAAGGCGGCGTGCTCGCCGATCTCACGGATCAAACCAAAGCGAAGCTAAATGCCGTACTTCCCAAGACGTGGTCGCATCACAATCCGATCGACATTTTGGGCGACGCGCATGGCGACAGATATAAAGCCGCGCTGGAAGCCCTGAAAGACGAGCCGGGGCAAGATGGCGTGCTTCTAATGAATTGCCCGACCGGGGTTGCCGATGCCGGCGAGGCCGCAAATGAGGTGCTCGCGAAAGCGAAGACGCTGAAGTTGCCCCTGCTCACCTGTTGGGTTGGCGGCGCGACCGCCGAGCAAGCCCGACAACGCCTGGCGGCAAGTGGATTGCCGGCGCTCGAGACCCCGAATGAGGCTGTGCGCGCGTTCATGCAGCTTGCCAATTTTCGGCGCAATCAGGAGCTGCTGCTTGAGACGCCACGGCCACGCGGCACTCTCAACGACAATGCAAAATTGCGTGCTCAGGCGATTATCGATTCCGTGCTCGCTGACAACCGCGCTTTGCTGACGACACCTGAGGCGAAGGCTGTCTTCGCCGCTTACGGACTCCCCGTCGTTGAGACACGCATTGCGCATACACCGGCCGAGGCGGCGCAGAGCGCCCGTGCCGTCGGCACCAAGGTTGCGCTCAAAATACTCTCGCCGGACATTTCGCATAAGTCCGATGTCGGTGGCGTGCGGCTCAATCTCGACGCCGGCGATGTCGAAAGCGCAGCACGCGCAATGCTCGAAACCGTTTCGAAGAAGCTGCCATCTGCGCGCATAACCGGCTTTACTGTCGAAGAACAGATCCAATCGGGCGACGCCCATGAGCTTATTCTTGGTGCTTCAATCGATCCGACTTTCGGGCCAGTGCTTCTGTTTGGACAAGGCGGCATTGCCGTGGAGATCGTCGCCGACCGCGCCATGGGCTTGCCGCCGCTCAATTCCGTTCTGGCAAAAGACATGATCTCGCGCACGCGTGTTGCCAAGTTGCTGCACGGCTACCGCAACATTCCTCCGGCGAATGAAGAAGCGATTGTCGACGCGCTTGTTACGCTCTCCGACATCGTGATTGCCCATCCGCAAATTGTTGAAATAGACATCAACCCGCTGCTCGCCAACGCCCAGGGCGCGCGCGCGCTCGATGCACGCATAACGCTCAAGGCCGATGCGAAGCGCCAGGAGCCCGCAATCCGCCCCTATCCCGTCGAGCTCGAGCGCGAGATCAAGACGCGTGACGGAGAGACGCTGAAAACAAGACCGATACGCCCCGAAGACGAAGTGGCGATCATCGCAATGGTCGAAGGATCGGCGCCCGAGGATCGGCGCTTACGGTTTCTCGGCGCGCTCACAGTGCTTAATCATAATCTCGCCGCCCGCCTGACACAGATCGACTACGACCGCGAGATGGCCTTTGTTGCGCTGAGTTCGGGGAGCGGAAATGACATTCTCGCTGTTGCGCGCATGGTATCCGATCCGAATTTTTCATCCGCCGAGTTCGCCTTGATGGTCAAAACGAGCCTGAAGGGCCGCGGGATCGGCTACGCGCTGCTGCAGCAAATTCTCGATTACGCGCGCACGCGCGGCATCGGCCAGGTGTTCGGCGACGTCGCAAAGGAGAATGCGCAGATGCTTGAGCTCGCCAAGGCTCTTGGCGCATCTCAGAGCTCTACCGGGCAAGGCACGGTGCGCGTGACTTTCACTCTGCCCGCAGCAGCCGAAGGCGAGCGCAGCTGAAGAGGCCGTGTCGCCCGCTGTCTCCTATCTACCGATCTCCCTCCAGCTCGCCTCGATCATCCATACGACTTTTTCCGGCATCGGCATGTAGTTGAGCTTCATCGCCATGCCGGCGACATTCCCGTATGCCCACTGAAAGAATTTAAGCGCCTCATCACTTGCTGCCGGATCCTTGCATCGCTTGGGCATCAGAATGAAAGTCGCGCCGGTCCCCTTCCCGTATGCGGCGCCGCTTCCTATTTCCGTCAATATGTCGCGAAATACCGATCTATTATGGAGATGTAATAGCAGTTTTGCTGCATTTTTTACGCGAATTCCCTTGCAAATCCGACATTATGTCGATAGTTATCGACATATGGATGAACCCATTGCGATCGAAGGCCTCGCTGCCCTCGCCCAGCCGACACGGCTCCGGGTGTTTCGGATGCTGATGAGCGCGGGCGCCGCCGGCATCTCCGCGGGAGAGATCGCCGAAGCCGAAGGCGTGCCGCACAACACGATGTCAACGCACCTTGCGGTGCTCGTGCGTGCAGGGCTCGTGCGCTCACGCCGCGAAAGCCGGTCTGTGTTCTATGCGATCAATCTCGAGGGAACGCGAGCGCTTTTGTCTTACCTTGTCTCCAATTGTTGCGGCGAGCATCCCGAAGTCTGCGCACCGCTGCTTGAAATCGCCGAGCTTGCGGCATGCAAGCATCCAGGCGCCGTTCCGCTGGACGAGCCCAAAGCCGAGCGCCCGCTCAACGTGCTTTTTCTATGCACGGCCAATTCGGCGCGCTCGATCATGGCCGAAGTCATCCTGAACGATATTGGGCGCGGGCGCTTTATCGCCTATTCGGCGGGATCGAAACCGGCCAGCAAGCCCATGCCCGAGGCGATCGAGCGGCTGCGCAGCCTTGGCCACAATGTCTCGGCCGCGCGCAGCAAATCTTGGAACGAGTTCACAGCGCCCGATGCACCACGCATGGATTTTGTCATCGCACTTTGCGACGTGCTTCAAGGCCAGGCGTGCCCGGAGTTCGGCCGAATGACGGTGAGCGCTTCATGGCCTCTGCCCGACCCCGCGAAATTCAGCGGCAGCCCGATTGAGCGCATAACGATGTTCAACGAGCTTTATTCGAGCATCAGGCGGCGGCTTGAGATCTTCACGAGCCTGCCGCTCTCCGGCCTCAGCAAGAAAGCGCTCAAAGCGCGCTTGAGTGAGCTTGGCGGCGGAAGGGTCGCGGCCCTGGAAGGAACACACTAGATGCGCGTGGGGATCAATGGCCTCGGGCGCATTGGCCGCCTCGCTCTTCGTGCTGGGCTTGGCGGCGCCCTGCGCGCTGATGGCGATCCGCGGGCCGGCAATCGTCTCGATGTCGTCCACGTCAACGAGGTCAAGGGTGGCGCGGCCGCATCGGCGCATCTTCTCGAATTCGACAGCATTCACGGACGTTGGCGCGAGAAGATCAGCGCCGGCGACGAGACGATTGTCATCGGCGGCAAGCGCATCGGTTTCAGTGCTGAAAGCGACCCGGGCGAAGTCGCCTGGGGCGATCTTGGCTGCGACATCGTTCTGGAATGCACCGGCAAGTTTCTCAAGCCCGATCAGCTGCAAGGCTATTTCGATCGCGGCGTCAAGCGCGTGATCGTGGCGGCGCCTGTCAAAGATGAGCGCGCGCTCAACATCGTCGTCGGTGTCAATGACGACCTTTACAATCCCAAACAACACCGGCTCTTGACTGCTGCGTCCTGCACAACAAATTGCCTGGCGCCCGTCGTCAAGGTCGTTCACGAAGCCATCGGTATCAGGCATGGCCAGATCACGACGATTCACGATCCGACCAACACCAATGTCGTCGTCGATGCACCGCATAAGGATTTGCGCCGCGCACGCTCGGCGATGCTTTCGCTTCAACCGACAACCACCGGCAGCGCAACCGCGATTGCGCTTATCTATCCCGAGCTCAAGGGACGCTTGAACGGCCATGCCGTCCGGGCGCCAGTTCTCAATGCCTCGCTCACCGATTGCGTCTTCGAGATGAAGCGGCCTGTGACGGCCGCCGAGGTCAACGAGCTTTTTCGCGCGGCCGCGGCGGGGCCGCTGGCCGGCATTCTCGGCCATGAGGAGCGCCCGCTCGTTTCGGCCGACTATGTCAATGACACGCGCAGCTCGATCGTCGATGGGCTGAGCACGATGGTCACCGACGAGACTCTGCTCAAGATCTATGCGTGGTATGACAATGAGATGGGCTATGCCTGCCGCATGGTCGATCTCGCCAATATCGTCATCGCGAGGGGAACTTGATGCCGGCCGAGGCGAGCGGCGTGCGCAATTATACGATTGTCACGCTGTCCTATTTCCTCTTCACACTGACGGACGGCGCGCTTCGGATGATCGTGCTGTTGCATTTCTATTCGCTCGGCTACACGCCGTTCATGCTCGCGTTTCTGTTCCTGCTTTATGAGGCCGCGGGCATCTTCGCTAATCTAGGCGGCGGGTGGCTGGCGAGCCGCTTCGGCATTCCGCGCATGCTGGCGAGCGGCATGACGGTGCAGATCATTGGCCTTCTGATGCTTTCGGCGCTTGACCCGAAATGGGGCGCCACGCTTTCGGTCGTCTGGGTCGTTTGTGCGCAAGGCCTTGCCGGCGTCGCCAAGGATCTCACCAAGACGGCATCCAAGAGCGCGATCAAAGCGAGCTCGACCGAAGGCGCAGGCCAGCTCTTCAATTGGGTCGCCTGGTTCACCGGCTCGAAGAACGCAACCAAAGGCGCCGGCTTCTTTATCGGCGGCTTCCTGTTGCAGCTTGCCGGCTTCCGCCTGGCGTTGTGGTTGATGGCGGCCATGCTCGCGCTGGTTCTTGTGCTCGTCCTCACCGCGCTGCCGCGCACGCTGGGCAAGGCGAAATCGTCGAAATCGTTCCGCGAGCTCTTCGCCAAAAACCGCGGCGTCAATCTGCTCGCTGCCGCGCGCATCTTCATGTTCGCCTCGCGCGATGTGTGGTTCGTGGTAGCGCTGCCGGTTTATCTCTACACATTCGGCTGGAAATATATGCAAGTCGCCGGCTTTGTTGCCGCTTGGACGATCGGCTACGGCTTCGTGCAGGCGCTCGCGCCGATGATGGTCACGCGCAGTAAGGACGGTCTTTCACGCGAGATTCCGGCGGCTCATGTCTGGGGCGCGATCCTTGCGCTCATTCCGATCGTGCTTGCCGCGGCGATCACCAAAGCAGGCCGGCGCTCATGCTGCCCGCGCTCGCGCATGCCGACCTTGTGCTCGTCATTGGTCTTCTCATCTTCGGCGTCGCATTCGCGGTCAATTCTTCACTGCACTCCTATCTTATTCTTGCTTATGCCGGATCGGAGAAGGCGGCGGAGGATGTCGGCTTTTATTACGCAGCCAACGCGGCCGGACGATTGATGGGCATTCTGCTTTCGGGCGCGCTGATGCAGAAATGGGGCATGGAAGCTTGCCTGGGCGGCTCCGCAGTCCTTCTCATCCTCTGTCTCTCGATCTCATTCCTGCTCCCCACGCGGGCGGCGGCGAAAGAGCTGTCTGAGCCCTCCTTGGCGCAATGAAGCTCTTGGCGAGCGTTGATCGCCCGGCTGTGAGGCAAAGACGCCAAGACTTTTGGCACGACCGCCCATAAACAAGGACGAATTGCCGGCGAAAATGCTGTTGGCGGTGATCACCGCTTCGAGGGCACGCTGGGGACACAATCGGTGCGCCTGTTCGAGCTGGTGGTTGCGCGTACAGGCCTTCATGATCGCGATGCGTGCGAGAATGGGTTCAATCCGCTTTCGGTCGACTCCGTTCACTGGGATCACAAAGCTTATTATCCCGGCGCGGAAGAGATGGCGATCCGCGTCACCGGCGATCGCGTGAGCGGCCGCCTGTTGGGTGCACTGATTATTGGCGCTTACGGCACCGAAGTCTCCAAGCGTATCGACATTTTTGCTGCAGCCATCCACCATGCGATGACAATGGAGCAGGTCAGCGATCTCGACCTGAGCTATACACCGCCGATGAGCAGCCCATGGGACCCCGTGCAGATGGCGGCCCAGACTTGGTCTTGTGCTGCCAGAACAAATGCGGCAATGGGCTGAGCCCGCGAAGAGAAGGCAAAGCTCAGTGTCAACAAGAACGGAAAGCGCATTGGCTGATCATGCAAAGACGCGGCCGACACGCTTGGCGCTTTCGCGTGTGCTCGCCGCGGAAGCCTTGGGAACAGGCCTGCTGGTCGCGACTGTCGTGGGCTCCGGCATCATGGGCGAGCGCCTCGCCGGCGGCAATGTCGCGATCGCGCTGCTCGCCAACACGCTCGCGACCGGTGCAATCCTCTATGTCCTCATCACCGTCTTCGCGCCGATCTCGACTCAGTTCAATCCGGCCGTCGCCTCTATTGCAATCCTGCGCCGCGAGGTCTCCTTCGCTCAAGGCACCGCAATGATCCTCGCACAAATCGGCGGCGGCGTAGCGGGAACTTGGCTCGCTCACGCCATGTTCGCAGAGCCCATCCTCCAGATCTCGGCAAAGCTGCGCGACGGACCGGCGCAATGGCTTTCCGAGTGTGTCGCGACATTCGGCTTGCTGCTCACAATACTCATGACGGCGAAATATCGCCCGAACCAGGTTGCGCCAGCGGTCGCCCTTTACATCACCGCCGCCTATTGGTTCACGGCATCGACTTCATTTGCCAATCCGGCTGTGACCATCGGCAGGGCTTTGTCCGATACGTTTGCGGGAATTGCCCCGAGCTCGATCTTGCCCTTCATCGCCGCACAGCTTGCCGGCGCCCTGATGGCCTCGGCGCTATTTGCCTATTTGAGTGCCGAGCGACGTTAACCGCCCAACCCGGGTTCGAACGTCGCCTCTGAAGCGCCGCTCAGATCCAATGGCACGGCACCTCTTAATCCAATTTGGCAGATCCGGCACTGCGTCCCCTGCAGGTCTCGAACCTGCGGCCCGCGGTTTTAGGAAACGGCGCGACCGCGGAGGTGAAAGACAACCGTATCAGGCGCTTAGGTCGCTAGCTTATCGCGCAAGTACCGAATAAGCACCGTGCGGTGGCTCCCGAGGAGGCTATAATGCTCGCATGGCAGCTGAGGACTAGGAGCAAACTTGAGGCTAAGGTTGCAGATCAATCATGAAAACATCAATACGGTGCTCGCCGCCCTAGCACTGCTACTGGCCGTTCCGGCCGCATGGAATCAATTTCGTCCCCCACGCGATCGTATCGATTTGCTGTCGGCTGAACGCGTCGATCTCGGGGAGCCAATCAACGTCACGGCATCCTTGCCTTTACTGGGACCAACGCCTGGCCCGCTAGTAGGTCCGGTCTACTGGAAAGTAGTCCTATACAACCCGCTTGATAGGGCAGTTACCGTTGCATCCATTGACGCGTTCTTCTTGGCACCCTTTAGCAAGGGTCTGGCGCAGTACAGTGGAATGGTGGATTCCCTAAGAAGCGGATCGACGCCAAGCGAGAGTGTCAGTGCGCCAATATCAATCGAAGCTCATGAAGCCACCTCGGTGCTGATCGGTTTAGATATCCCAACAGCTGCCGATTCCCCGCAATCGCCGCCCCACAGTTGCCTCACAGAGGGTTCAACACTCCAGCGGGCAGAGCGATGTCGGTTTGAGGAGGGAAGTGATCTGTTTGGCAATCCGGTCAAGAGCCAAAACCCTGCAGGCAGCGCGCTCGCAGTGACCTGGACCGGCTCCATGTTAGAGCCTCGGTATATTGTGAAAGTGAAGACTGCCGACGGATCACAGTTTACGACCGTTCTCAATTACTACCCACTCGCGCCTTAAGTAATGGCAAGGCGGGCTCGGTGATCATTTCCCAGGCCCCCGATCCGCGCTATACCGGGCGCGCCGTCCCCTTAGCTCAGCAGGATAGAGCGGCGGTTTCCTAAACCGCAGGCCGCAGGTTCGAGCCCTGCAGGGGACGCCAACCATCCACAAAAGTGGGTACCAGTGATGGCGGGAGCGGATTCTCGGCCGTGAGCTGATGCACGAGCACGGCTTTGGGCCGGAGATGCGGATCGCACCTTTGCCGACGATCACTTTGTCCAGCATCAGGCGCAGATACGCGCGACAAAAGGCAGGATTGGCCGTGTCGCGTAGCCGATCCCGGAACGCGTCGGCAAACGCCATTAGCCCTGGCGACTAGATTTCGTTATGGATAAAGGTTCTATCGATTATTTGACCCGTGTCCACAAGAAAGCACTTTCGGACGAAGAGGCGGAGTGGCAACAACTCATCGAGCAACCCTCTTCTATTGTGAAGTGATGGGGCACTGCTTGGCTCCCGTCTCTTTGGTCAGCGTTAGCGTTACGCAGTTATAGCTGCAGGTCTGTTTAGCTCCGTTGGTGCGTTCGTTCACAAGGAAACAGGTACGCGCCGGCGGCGGCTGCGTCGACGGCACTGCGAGCCCATTGCCTATCCCAACGATTGGTGCCTCTTTCAACCGGGTCCGTTGGGCTCCGACCAGATTCGCGTCTCGTCGGTTGGCTTCCTCTCTGCGGATCGTTCTTTCGAGCATGGCTTCGAGGTAGTTGCCCTTCGAGGCGCCAAGCTCGCCCTTGCTGACTTGGTCGCTCACGATTCCCTTGAAAGCTGTGCTGATCGCAGCGAGATCGGCATCGCGCGGGCCAGGCGGCGGCTCGGGCGCTTGATTGGCACACGCGCCCAACGCGAAAACAGCAGAGACTAATAACCACTTGGACAGCATAGCTCCTCCCTCCCTTTCATCTCCCCCGTGCTGAGTTGACTTTGGGTTCATCCCAATCGCCCCGACATTGGTCATAAGACATCATGTGGCCGCATGACCTTGCAAGCGGGCTGGTTCTCAGAAGCATCGTCACTGCGCGCAGGTCGATCGAAATCCTGCCGTCGGCTTATCCGCATCGCGGCATTCTTGCCTGAACCGACCTGTTCGTGCGCACTCGCGCGGATATCTTCGATTGGTCTTTTCCGCGCCGATGCAAGAATGTTATGAGCTGAGTACAGTTATGGAGAGGTATGTTCATGGGCACGGTCGCCCGGCTTGTCAGACCAACGGCACTGCTTGGTGTCGCCCTGTGTCTTGGATTTATTCCTTTAGCAGCTGCGCGCTCGCAAGGCGCCGCTTCGATCACTCAGATCATCCACGACTGCAAGCAGATTACGGACACTTCGCGCAGGCTGGCTTGTTTCGACGCTCTGCCAGACAGCGAGGCCGGTACAAAGAGTGGTGCGGCCACCAAGGCGCCTGATGTTGTTATTCAATCGCCCAGGGCCACGTCGCCGCAAAGCGCGCTCCCGGCCGCAGCCGCGGCTTCCGGCAATGGCGTTCGCGCTCCACAATCGTCGGCCATAAGCACATCCGGCGAGCCTGCAGAAGCAAGCCCGACCTATGGCCTCCCACCTCGGCGGGACAAGTCCGAGAACAACGAGTTAATAACGGTACGCGTTTCGAAGACCGGGTCGACAGGAGATGGCAAGCTGCGCGTCATTACGACTGAGGGAATGGTGTGGGATCAAATATACGGCGATCCCGCTGCGCCGCCGAAAACCGGAGCCGAAATCAAGATTAGCGCCGGCGCAATGGGTAGCCATTGGTGCGAGGTCAACAAGTGGACATCGTTCAAATGCGCTCGAATCGACCGTCCGGAACAGGCGCCGCCCAGGGCCCAGTGCGAGAAAAGACCGCCATTCGCCCGGCACCGGCGACACCGTCTACTGCCTCCGCGCAAACGACTGCACCAGCGAGCACTCCGTCTGCGCAGAAATCGTCTGCCCCATCTCTATCATCTGACGAGACAAGGAAGGCATACGGCCTACCGGCGCCTCAGGCTGATAATGAGCCAAAGGAAGTCATTGTCTCGGTCGCAAGCACCGGAGTGACGCCACAGCGAAAGCTTCGCTTCATAACGGTCGACGGCATGATCTGGGATCAGATCTATGGCGACCCTGCAAATCCGCCAAAGCCCGGAACGAAAGTCACGATCAGTAAGGGCACTATGGGCAGCCATTGGTGCAAGCTGAACAGTTGGACTCTCCGTCCGGTGCTCACGCGTAGAATAGGCGAGGCGATAGAGACTGCGCCCAACACTCCTTCGCGCCTTCCGTACGCCGCAAAGTGTCAGGGCCACCACACAAAGCGAGCAACACGACCAAGATTTCAATCGCGCGTTTTATAGTCAGTTTGTGATCCCGTTGTCGGATCGCGAGGACGTATTTGGGAAACGCTGGCGCGCAAGTGCGTTTCTTCCACTCCCTTGGCTTGTTCAGAAGCCGCTAGGTTTCTGTTCAAGGACAACAAGTATCTACAGCACCGAAAGAACGTTCGTTCTGGCATGGATCGTTCGGCGATGGCCGCCAAAGAAAACGGCGCTTCCGGGGAGAAACCCTGAGCGCCGCTTCCTCCTGCGACGTCGCGCCTTCAAAGCGCAACAGCACGGAGACCAAAAATTACAGCGAATGTTTGTCCCGGACAAGTGTGAGAACGATTCGAGTGCCACGTTTCAGCCGGCTGGATGATTTTGCAGCGATGGAATAACCCGAGTGGCTACTGCCGAAGCTGCAAACTTGGTCGCTCGCCTCAATCCGTCGATTGTGCGAGAGAATTGCAGCCACTCGCGCATAATAATGTCAGCTAGAATGCAACTTAGATCGCATGCTGACAAAATGTTAGTTCGTTATACGAACGATCGGTGAGTCAAAATATCCACTACAGACAAATAAGTGCTAAGCGAGAGAAATGGCATAATTTATGAGCGACTGAATAAAATAGATTAGTTCGGAAGGGTAACCAACATGCTCGCAACTAGACAAACCGGCACCGAGCATTCCGAATAAAATCAGTAGACTGAACAACTGTGGGCTTTAGCTAACGAACAGAGCAACACTGCATTTTTTTTTATGCTATCCCTTTTGGTTCAGGATTGACGAATGCAGGAACAAGGCTTCCTGATTACGAGCTGCGTGCCCGCGGGGAATTGAACAAAAAAAGTAAGAAGGGCGCCACAGGGAGAGGTTATGAGCAACAACGATGGAATTTTGAAATTGCGTTCTCTGACGACGGTGAGCGCTGCCGCTCTGGCTTTGGCTTTGGCGGGAGGCTTTGCGACATCTGCAAAAGCACAAGATCAAGGTCAATGCCCGGCCGGCGAAACGATGGTCAACGGCGAGTGCAAAGCGCCTGAGATTGTTGTAACCGGCTCGCGCATCGTGCGGCGCGATTACACCTCGGCCAGCCCTATCGTCACGCTAAATTCCAAGACTTTCGAGAATACGAGCACGGGCGCGATCGAAACAAATCTGAATAAGCTGCCGCAGTTTCAGGCAACGCTTCAGACCGAGTTTACGTCTGGCGACGTTCAGAACACCGTTGTGAACACGCCTGGTTCGGCCAATGTCAGCTTGCGCGGGTTGGGCCCCAACCGCAATCTCGTGCTGGTGGATGGCCGCCGCGCGATGCCCACAAATGGCGCGATGTTGGTCGATGTCAACTCGATCCCAGCGGCGATGATCGACCGTGTCGAGGTCATTACGGGCGGCGCCTCCGCGGTTTACGGCGCGGACGCCATCTCCGGTGTCGTCAACTTCATATTGAAGAAGGATTTTCAAGGCATTTCGCTCGACGGCCAATACTCGCTGACCGAGCTGGGTGACGATAGGGAGTTTCGTACCAGCGCGATCGTCGGCGGCAACTTCGGCGATGACAGAGGAAATGCCACGCTGTCAATCGAGCATTACTCGCGTAGCGATGCGCCTCAATCCAGCCGCGACTATTACAAGAAAGGTTGGCTTGATCCGACAACCGCAGGCAGCGACTTCTGGGGCTATGACACCTACTTCAACCCGGCGCCGTTTGGTGTCTGCGTGTTGGGAGCTTGTCCGGCCCAGACGACTGTTGACTCGATTTTTAGTGCCAAGCCGCCGGGCACAGTGCCCAACGGCGCGCTCTTTTACGTAAACCAGTCCGATGGAACAGTGTATACGGGTATGCCACAATTTGGCGGCAACGGCATTGACTCGGCCGGCGGCGCGTATCGCTACAACGGACCGACTGGCTTCACTGTCGTTCCACGCGACAATGGCGCGGGGCAAGCGTTCAAGACCAACGTGACGGACGAGAGCACGGTCACGCCGCTCACCCGATATTCAGCTTATGGCACCGCGCATTATGACTTCACTGATTGGTTGACCGGGTTTGTTCAAGCCAACTTCTCCCAGGTTCGTACGACCACGCTGTTGGCCAACTCTCCGGCAGTAAATGCCTGGGGTGTCTTGATCCCGCATGGCAACTACGCCTATCCGGGCTCGTATATTGACGCCAACGGCAATGGCCAATGGGATTCCGGCGAGGTGCTGGCTCCTGGCTACGGTGCGGGCCAGGCCTATGGTCTCAATTGCGCGACTGCGCCTGGATCATATTGCACCGCATCGGAGGTCTTTCCGACCCCGCCTGAACTCAATTCTTTGCTCAACAGCCGAACGAAGTTTGATCCTGGGACGCTATCTTTCGTCTCGGCACAGAACGATCCTTGGGATATGTCGCGCAATCTGAACTTCTTGCCCGAGCGCGGCACCGACAACAGCAACACGACCTGGCAGGTTACCTTCGGGTTCGACGGAAAGATCCCGAGCACGGATTGGACCTGGGAAATTTTCGGCTCTCACGGCCGCTCAGAAGAGCTCACGCTCTACCAGGGCTTCGCTTCGCTCGCCAATTATCGCGCGGTTGTCACTTCGCCGAATTATGGTAAGGGCTACAGCGCGCTCGGCAACAGCGGCCCGCTCAATCCTGGCAATGCCGGGTTTGCCGGCGGCTCTGCGAGCTGCACGAGCGGCTTGCCGATCTTCGGCGCACTAACCATCAGCAAGGATTGCATTGCGGCCATCACGGCCAACCTGCAAAACCTGACATTCATGGAGCAGAATGTCGTTGAAGGCGACATTCAGGGTGGCTTGTTCGACGATTGGGCTGGGACGGTATCGTACTCGTTGGGCGCCTCATACCGCGAAGATAGTTATGTCTACGAACAGGACAACATCGACAGCCAGAACAACGCAAACGACTCGACCATCGGTCTGTTCCCATCCAACAACACGAGCGGTTACACAGACGCGAAAGAGGTTTATGGCGAGTTGCTGCTTCCGGTTCTTTCGAAGATGCCGCTCGTTCAGCAGTTCAATTTCGAGCTTGGCTACCGTTATTCCGATTACAATACGGTGGGCGGCGTCAACACCTACAAGATCCTGGCCGACTACACCGTCAATGATTGGATCCGCTTCCGTGGCGGATACAACCACGCAACGCGTGCGCCGAACATTGGCGAATTGTTCCAGGCGAAGGCTCAGACAGTCGCGTTCGCCAGCTTCGGCGATCCGTGCAGCCAAAATCCGAGCTATCCTGTTGCATTCTCCGCAGCGTCTACAAATGCCACACAGGCTGCGGCGGCCAAGGCGCTTTGCTCGGCATTAATGGGGCCAGGCGCTGCCGCGTATTATGGTCAGCCCGCTGCCGTGCAACCGGCTGACGGCTTTGCGCTTGCCCTACCGAATACGGTGGGCAATCCGGACTTGGGCTCGGAGAAGGCCGATACCTGGACAGCGGGCATCGTGTTGAAGTCTCCCTTCAACAATCCGCTGCTGAGCCGGACGACGATGTCGATCGACTGGTACAACATCAGGCTAAGCGGCTTGATTACTGCCGAGAGCCAGGATCAGGTCTATCAAGATTGCTTGGACTTGGCGAGCAACCCGTCATCCGACCCAACGACGACTGCGTGTCAAGCCATCATTCGCGATCAGCTCAATGGCTCGGCTCAAACGGTGAATGTCAGCTACATCAATGCTGGGTCGTTCAAGACCGATGGTGTTGATGTTCAGCTGGATTGGGCGGCCGACGTTGCGGACTTCGGCTTCTCGAAGGTCCCGGGAACGCTTTCGCTGAATGTGCTCTTTAACCACCTTGATTCACTCCAGCTGCAACCCCTGGCGGGTGGTCCATTCACGCAATATGCTGGCACCGTTGGTCCAACATCGGGCGGTCTGGATCCATACTCGTTCCGCTACAAGATCTACACGACCTTGGGCTATACGCTTGGTCCAGCGAATGTTCAATTGAAATGGCGGCATCTGCCGTCCCTAAAGCCGGCCCCGCCAGCTGCAGCCGGCGCGAACGGACCTAATCAGTACGATGAGTTTGATCTGAGCGCCAATTACGCTCTCAACAAGAACTTCAGGTTCCGCGCCGGTATCGACAACCTGCTCGACGTTCAGCCGCAGAATATTGCCAGCAACACCACGCCCGTTACCGGTGTCTTCTCGACCGGCAATGGTGTTACAGCGCCGGGCGTCTACGACGTGCTGGGTCGCCGCTTCTACTTTGGTGCGACGATCAACTACTAGCCGGCTGGCGGCAACGCGCTTTCATCGAAACGGCGGGCCCTTTTGGTCCGCCGTTTTTCGTCATTATCGGCTATGATTGGCACTTGAGGGATCCGTTGTGCGGTCTGGTACGACAATGACTCTGGAAGAGCTGCGAGCGAGCGCCGAAGCGGGTGATCATCAGGCACTTATCGAGCTGGCGCGCCAACTCGATATGGCCAATCGGCCAATTGACACCATTGAAGTGCTTTCCCGTGCCGCCAACCGGGGCAATGTGCAGGCTCGATTTATGGTCGCTGTGCGACTCTTGATTGGCTACCACGTTCCTGTTCGAGCTGAAGACGCCATTGGACTTCTGATGGACTGCGTCAATCAGGGCCATCGCGACGCGCCAGCCTTGCTTGCGACAGTGTTTGCCATCGGTGCGTATGTGTCACAGGATTTCGCTCGAGCGTTGAATTTCCTGGTGACCGCGGCGGAACGGGGGTCGACGCACGCCCAACAGCAGTTGCGCATTCTCTCCGGCATCGGCGAAGCGCCCTATCTTTCAGAGAGGGCGGACCACTCCGATCTTTGGAAGCGGTTGAGGACGGGAATTGATCCGGCCAGTTGGAGTCGGCCCGCCGAAGTCGAGAGCTTGTGCGACGCGCCTCGCATAGGCCGGGTCGGCGAGCTCGTTTCGGATGCCGCCTGCGACTGGATGGTAATACGCTCGCGGCAACGATTGGTGCGGGCCGAGGTCTATAACTCCGCGCAACAAACAACGCAGGTTAGTGAAACGAGAACGAACACAACCGCCGTCTTCAATCTAATCGACTCAGACCTTGTTACCACGTACATCCAAATGCGAATGGCGGCGGCAGTGGGCATGCCGTTCGATCACATGGAAGCGAGCGCGGTCTTGCATTACGACCCTGGCGAGCAGATCACCGATCACTTCGATTTCATCGACCCACGCAGCGCGAATTACCAAGAGCAATTGGCAAAGCAGGGCCAGCGGGCCGCCACTTTTCTGCTCTACCTAAACGACGATTACGAAGGCGGTGAAACCGAGTTTCGGCACCTTAAGATTCGTCACAAAGGCCGCAAGAGAGAGGGCCTATTCTTTCACAACATCGATGTAGCGGGAGAGCCCGATATGCGCACTGTCCATGCTGGCTTGCCTCCGCTAAACGGCCCAAAATGGATCGTCTCTCAATTCATTCGTAGTCGTCCGGCAACGCCGGGAAACGGAACCTAGATTCGACGATGGCTCCGCTAGGCCGTTGGGGAGAATTGGCGCCGCAATGGACAGTTGCACTGGCTATTGGCCACACTGATTGCAGACGTAAGAGGAGGTTGCTGTCCTCATTTGCTTTGCGACCGTGTGCATAGGCCATTTGGTAGCAGAGCGGCTTTGGTTTGGCTCGGCTATCGTGCTACCAGGATCCTCCAGTACGCATCTTTGTCCTCTCCGGGACGCCAACCATCCACAAAAGTGGGCACCAGTGACGGCGGGAGTGGATTCTCGGCTGTAGCCACGTTCGGCGCAATGGCGCTGGCCATGAGCAATTTGGTCCGGAATCGAGAAGTCATGCTGAGCCTGGCGCATTGTCGAGACACGTGTGGCCGTGTACGCGCGAGACATGTGGTTTCACTCGGTATAGCGCACGCAATGTATGCGCGCTTAGGGGCACAGCGATCCCTCCTAGAAACCAACTCCGATTTATACGCAGCACTCACTTTTCTTGACCCGATTGCTATCGAGTTGCCGTTGCGGTGGTGCCACTACCACTAAGTATGTTGATGGGTATTCACAACAATACCGTAGCTACTAATGTCACCACTACTTGACGCCTTTCTCGACTGACCGGCTAGGTAGCGCAAAAAGGTTCTTGCGCCGGGCGACATTGCCCATAAGGCCATCGGGGAGGAGTCATGACGATCCTTAGAAGCACCCTTCGCACACGTGTTTTGATGACCTCGAGTCTCGGGGTCTTAGGCTTGGCAATTTCCGCCTTCGGAGGAACAGCGCTCGCGCAAGATGCGGACGCGCAATCAAGCGAGGCGCCGCCTCCAGCGATTGTCGTCACCGGTTCGCGCATTGTGCGGCGTGACTTTACAGCCTCTAGTCCGATCGTGACGGTTCAGTCCGAAACATTGGAAAATCAGTCGAATGTCGGTCTTGAAGTTGGGCTGAACAAGCTTCCGCAATTCTCACCCGCAAACGGCCAGATCGGCCTCGACACCGCCAATGTGCAACCGGGCGCAACGACAAGCCCTGGTATTTCAACTGTCGGTTTGCGCGGCCTGGGTCCAAATCGCACGCTCGTTCTCGTTGACGGGCGCCGCGTTCAGCCTGCAAACGCATCTCTTGAGATCGACATCAACACAATTCCCGCGGCGGCGATCCAAAGCGTGGAGGTCGTTACCGGCGGTGCATCTGCCGTCTATGGCGCGGATGCCGTGGCAGGCGTCGTGAACTTTAAGCTCAAGCAGGATTTTCAAGGCGTGCAACTTGACGGCCAATATGGCGAGAGCCAGTACGGCGACGACAATGAAACGTCGTTGAGCGCGCTCGTCGGCGGCAATTTCGGCGATAGCGACAACAACAACGTTATGGTCGGCCTGAACTTCTCGCAGCGCGGGTCGGTATATCAGCGAGATCGCAGCTTCTATACCAAGGGTTTCGCAGATACCGGGACGCCGTCGGCGTTTGGGCCGGCCGGCTTCATTAGTTGGGCGCAACTTGCACCGCTGTCTTTCTTGACCGGCTCGTTCAATCCGCCGAGCCAAAACGCGGTGAACTGCCTCTTTTCAGGAGACACGTCCATTGCAACAGGTGATCCGGCGTGTACCTTCCCGGGGAAGGGAGTCCCATCGGGTGCAGTCCTCGGCGGCTTTGCTGGCCCGTCGGACTATGGCGTCAACCCAGACGGCACCGTCTTCGATCCATTCGGCGTGTCGTTTGGCGGCAACTTTTATCCGGCGCCGGGCTACACAGGTCCTCTTGGTGTCAACAATCAGGTCTCCAATAATGCCTACAAGATCATAACGGGCACGCAGGACCGCGGCGATCTTGAAGAGAACTACACGGGCAGCCTCGTATCGTTCCCGCTCACCCGATATTCGGCCTTCACGTCATCGCACTTCGATGTGAATGAGTGGGCGACGATCTATATGCAAGGCAGCTACTCCAAGACCAGAACATCAACGACATTGGCGCAATCGCCGGCGATCAATTTCTGGGCGGTGGAAGTGCCTCGCGACGCGGCTCATCCAGTTCCAACCGAGCTTGGATATCTGCTTGATAACAGATTGATAGATCCCGCGGCATCTTGGCAGCTTGATCAGAACACATTCACCGGCCCGCGCCACGCCATTGAGACGGGCGACACGTATCAAGTCACACTGGGCGTGAAGGGCAAATTACCGGTCATGGACTGGACGTATGACCTTTACGGCTCGCACGGCGAGACCTCACTCGTTACTGATTTCGATAGCGGGTGGGTCATCAAGCAGAAGCTTCAGGCGGTCATTCAAGCGCCGAACTATGGTCAGGGATTCACTGCGACCAACGGCCAAGCGATTGCAACGCCGGGATTTGGCGGCACCTGTACATCGGGCCTCTACGACACGATCTTCAGCGGGGGCGCAATCAAGCCATCGCAAGATTGTATCGATCTGATAACCGCGCGCATGAAGAGCTTAAGCGAGCTGCAACAAGATATCATGGAGCTCGACATTCAAGGCGGCCTGTTCGACATTCCGTGGGGCGGCCAAGTGCGGTACGCCGCTGGCGCCGATTATCGCCGGGAAAGCTACAAATACGTGCCGGACGATTCGCAGGATGAACAGTCCTTCCTGCAGCAGCCCGTTGGCATTTTCGGCGGCAATGAGGCGCTCGGCTCAACCGATGTCAGCGAAGGCTATGGTGAGCTGTCGATTCCAATTCTCAAAGACCTGCCATTCGTCAAGCGCTTTGAGCTCAATCCGGGTTACCGCTTCTCTGATTACAACACGTCCGGTGGCTCCAATACCTACAAGGCGATCGGCAACTGGTCAGTGAATGATTGGTTCTTAGTTCGTGGCGGCTATCAGAAAGCCATAAGAGCGCCGAACATTGCTGAGCTGTTCACCGGGGCAGCGCAGACCGTCAATGGCGGCTTGGGCGATCCTTGCTCGGTGAACTTTCTGCAGAACTGGGGCGTCAATCCCGCGACAAACACTAACCCTGCGGCGGTCGCCAACGTGGCGAAGCTCTGCCACTACTTGATCGATCCGGTTGCTCCCGGCGCCTATGATCCAACCACGTATCAAGGCCTGTTCGGCGGCAATTTCCCGCTCAAGATTGACATTGTCACGGGCAATCCGAACGTCAAGCCCGAGAAGGCGACTACTTGGACGGCTGGCGTCACGATCAAGTCGCCGTGGCAATCGCCTCTTTTGAACCGGCTGCAGGCTTCGATCGACTGGTACTCGATCAAGGTGAAGAGTGCGATCAACGTTGCCTTAGGTGAAATCTCTTATGAGCAGTGCTTCAACGCTGATGGCAAATCGAACCCAGCATTTGCGAATGCTGCTGCAACCGGCGCCGACTTGTTTGCGGGCAATCCCTTCTGCTCCTACCTAAAGCGCGAAGCACTTACTGGATTTGATCGTAACGAGCTGGCTCCGTACACAAATTTTGGCGGAGTAAAAACTCAAGGCGTCGATTTCCAACTCGATTGGTCAGCCGACCTTGCCGACATCATGCAAGGAACTCCGGGCGCCGTCTCGGCCAACATCGTCGCAAACATGCTCCAGAACTACTTCGTGCAGGCGTCACCGAGCGGCAAGTTCCTGGACTACGCAGGGACAACCGGCAATGTAACGACTGGCGGTGCGCAGTATGATTACAAGATCACAACGACGGTGTCGTACTCAGTTGGGCCCGCAGCACTTTCCTTGCGGTGGATTCATCTTCCGGCGCTCGAGAACGTCAACAAAGTCGCGAATCCAAACACGACGATCCTTGGACCGAATGATTACAATCTGTTCGATCTGTTCGGCACGTGGAAAATCGGAGATCACTATGAAATTCGCGCGGGCATCGACAATCTGCTGGATGTCGATCCGCAAGTCACGTCGGCAACCGCACCGAATCCGGGCGCAAACAATGGCTTGGGCCTCACAATTCCGAACTATGATCAAATCGGACGCCGCTTCTTCTTCGGCGCCAAGGCGAAATTCTAGCCTCCCCGCTAGATTTGACTATACGGCGGGCTTTCGAGCCCGCCGCTTTGTTCTCCGACGCTCTTGAAAGCTCTTAGCTTGGCACGGCGCCCGGAATAGCGCGGCGCGATCTGATGAACTGCGAGATGATCCACTTCTCGCCTCGCGTCGGTGCGTTTCCCGCATGGGCCGTGCGCAAATCGGGCTCACCCGAATCGGTGGCGTTCATGAAAAAGAAGCCCTCGCGCTTTTCACCCTTGTTTGTTATCCCGAGCCGAGGAAAAACTGTTTCCCCCCCGTCATAGTCACTATTGAGGTATACAAGAAACGTGCACACGCGCTGGCCGTTCCGGGCAATCTCAGATGCGTAGTTCGGTATTCGTGGGTCAACGAAGTCGAAGTGATCGGTAATCATCTCACCCACGGCGTAATGCAGCACGGCAAGGGCTTCCATGTGATCGAACGGGATTCCCGTCGCGGCTGACATGCGCGCCTGGGTCAGAATGCTTATAAGGTCCGCATCGAGCATGCCAAATGTCGCTGTCGTGTTGGTGCGCGTCTCTCCTGGCCGATTTGCATGCAAATCGGGATCATAGACTTCTGCTCGCACCAGCCGGGCACGCGATTTGTCGATGAACCAGCGACAGACCGCATCATCGATGAAGTCATCTACTCTTCCGATTTGCGGATCCGAGGAGATCCGCATGACGTCTGGAGCCTTGGTCCAGAATTCCAGATCAACCTTATCCCTCATCCGTGACCAGATTTCCGGAGAATGCGTAGAGCTCCCAAACTCCGTGAGCGCCGAATTGCCTGCGAGGATCGCAAGTTGCCCCTGTGCAGGGCCAAATCCCCTCTCTGCCGCTATCTCAAGAAGACGCAGCGCCGTCGCCCAATTCTGCTTAACATAAGCACCGCTAGCGCTGAGCGTGGCAGCAAACGCTGCCGCCTCTCCGCTACCCTGTTTAAGGCACTCATCGATCAGACGAATGGCGTCAACCGGTCTCAGCGGTGCGTTCAAGCCCACCAACAGGCGTTTTGCCACCAACAGCTTGGGCGGAATCAGCCCGCGATTTGCGCCGGCCGCCAACACTCGGAGCGACTCCGTATGCCGGCCCGCATCGTCGTGATGAGATGCGAGCATAAGCACAGCCTCAACGTCCCCCGCATCGGACCGTTTGATGAGGTCGTCGACCGCAGAAGCGCTCGCGTCGGATATGTCGATCTTCTTCGGCAACCCGTCAGCCCCCGAAAGACACAGCACTCTAGCAAAAATTATCGCCAGTTGGCATTGTTATGCGAGACCAATGGCATGGGGTTGCGGCCTGGGCCAGAGCACTTGGTAGGGTTGCCATGAAGAGTTTTGATCGCCGAGTGAGTGAGTGTCTATTCGCGCTTGCAGCACTGACGACGCCGTCCCTTGTTGACCAGTCTGCAGCACAGGCACAACAGGTCAGCGTTGACACGAAAGTTGACGAACTGCGTAAGGAACGCGAGCAAGACTTTGGCTTGCACGAAAAAACTGCCGAGCAAACGCAAGCGCAAGTGAACAAGGTGACGTTGGAGGTCGCGCGTATCGGCCAAACCTCCAATAGACTGCTTCGCGTTGTCGCTACGACCGGGGCAGTCTGGGACCAAACCGTAGGGGCGCCGGTGCGAGCACCGGAGCCCGGCACTGTCATGACAATCAAACGCACAATGCTCGGTGGCATGATGTGTAAGATTGGCAAATGGACGGCTTACCGTTGCATCCGTGTCGACCGGCCGACCTTATCCTCTCTGAACCCCGAAGAGACGCCGCGAGCAATGGAGGATGCAAGTCCCTCTACGACCGCCCATGCAGAGCCACTACCGGGAAAGGTTACCTCTTCTTTGCCTGCAAGCGCGCACAGTGGCGAGAGCGTTCAAAAGGTAGAGCAGCCTTCCGCGGTGCCGACACTTCCAACGGAAGCTGCGGCCGCAAGCAAGACCGTAAACGCTTCGCAAGCACAATACGCGGTGTTGCCAACAACCAAAGTTAGATCGTCAGGAGACGAGAACCATGACGAGTGGTCAGGTGAGGCTCCCGAAGCCGTCAGCGGCACGCTATCGCAAAGTCAACAGGCGAATGCGGTTGTGCCGCCGCCTCGCAAGCCGGCAGCATCGCCGGTGACTGCCTCGGCATCAAAGACATCACGGCCAATATCAGCCAATCATCCAAGCGGGGAAGAGCTTCAGAAAGAGAATCAACGAAACTTCGGACTGCATGAGAAAACAGTCGAGAATAGACGCATCGAGGTAGACGAAGTGACCGTAAAAGTTGCGCGTGTAGCGGAAACGTCGAACCGGTTGCTTCGCATTATCGCCACGTCAGGAGCGGTATGGGATCAGACGGTCGGCGCGCCGGTGCGGCCGCCACAGCCAGGAACGACTATAACGATCAAGCGCGCCATGTTTGGCAGCGCGATGTGCAAGATTGGCAAATGGACGACCTACCGCTGCATTCGTGTCGACCGTGCCAACTTGCGTTGACCTCTTGCGATGGATGACCAAGTCATCAAGCGTCTGCACATACCGAATTTGACCGCTCCAAGCCGAAGTGGAATCTCTGCGCCGAACTACCGAGTTCTCGAAGTGCCGGACCTACCGTCGCCGCAACGTCTTGCTCCATTATATCCGTGGGCTATTCGCGCTTTGAGATTTTCCTGCTTCGAACGATGGGCCGAGGCTTTCCAGGTCGATCAACGTGCGCGTCGTCGGGCTTTAGAAGTGGGGCCATTGATCACAAGAACCCAGTACGCATCTTTGTCCTCTCCGGCACGCCAGCCGCCGGTATTATGGTGCAAGCGCCACTAGCCACGTGGCGGGCCCGTCTCGGCCCAAGCCTATCCTCACGAATGATCACCCTACAGCCACCATTCATCATTGCTCTGTGGCCGGATCAATTCGTTCGGTCGCGCTCGGCGTTTGCCGGACAACGGACGATGCGAGCTTCAATGAAGTGCAGTGCCGTGGCGGAGCGGCAACAAGGCTGAAGTCACAGGTGGCTCCGCTCAAAGTCGTACAACGCCTGCAATTTCAATGATTTTGCGCGCGGGACAATCTTAGCGCCCCGTCGCCCCCGATACATCGATATGTTGCGATGCAGCACCATATGGAGGCTAGCCTGATCAAGCGGGCTACGTGTAAGCTTTTGCTACGTCCAATCGACACACTCCGAAAAGAAAGTGGAGGGGCCGAAATAACAAACGTACAGCGTCGGCGCAGAAAAGCTCTGTGCGGGCGCACTCGGGGAGGGTACAAAGATGTCGCGCATGACATTAAAGCAACTGGAGACATTCACGCTCGTTGCTGAGATGGGTAGCTTTAGTGCGGCGGCTGATCGACTAGGAATCTCGCCAGCAGCGGTGAGCGATCAGATACGCGCTCTGGAGAAGAAATTTGGATACACGCTGTTCGACCGGCGACCGGGAACAGTTCCTGTTCTAAATGAAAGCGGGCGCGCGCTGTTGATGAAGGCGCCGGATCTGCTCAACGCAGCGAGCGAAGTTGAGCTGCTGTCGGACCGCCCGTCCGCACAACGCATCCGCGTGGGCGCTGGAGATTACGTTCTTGAGTATCTCTTGTTGCCTAATCTGGCGCACTTCCAGCTTCAGCATCCGGAAACGCACATCGAATTCATCCGTCTTGCCTCGAGCCAGGAGGCGCAACGGGCGACAAGTGCGCAACGCATGGATCTGGCCTACATCATCAACTACACGCGGCCCGGCGAGCCCGCCGTCGCCGAGCTGATAAACACCTCCAGCCCGCGACTTTATGCGAGTCCAGACCATCCTATTGTGCGGCAGGTTCGCGATCACGAGCCCGCGCCGCTTCCCATGCTCCTGCCGCTTTCGGGCACGGTGCTTGAGCGGACGATCATTCAGTTGTTGGAGGATGCGAATGTCGGCGATTTTGAGGTGGTGACGCGCTCACACCATCCCAACACGCTGATACAGCTCGCCAGCGCCGGTGTCGGCGTTGCCTGCCTGATGCAGGAACATGCGCGCGAAGCACTGAGACGGGGACTGGTGGTGGATCTGGGGTTTGATCTGCCGGCGCTTCACCGATTTGCCTTCCGGCGCCCGCACGCGCTCGAGTCCGAATATGTGCGGCAAGTCGATCAGTTCGCGCTTTCTCTGGTCCGAAACGATCACGCGAGCTGAAGCCCGGGGAGCGGCCCTCAGCTCGCGCTGGACTATGCTTCCGATAGGGGCGCGTCCAAGCCCCTATCGGCAAGCATGGTGTCTAGAACTTGAAGTTGATGCCGGCATAGAACCGACGGCCGAGAACATCATAGTAGGTGGTGTTGGTCGAACCCGCGCCACTTGAGCCGTAAGTCCAGCTGCCGCCGTTGCGCGGATTGTAGATTGTTTGCGTCGCGCCGGTGATCTCCGGTTGTGCATCCAGGAGATTATCTATGCCCGCACGAAGCGTTATGTTGTTGGTGAATTTGTAAGTGGCCGACAGATCGATCTCATCGTGCGCCGCTGTTTCCAAAGGCGTGATCGCCGCGATGGGATCGGGGACGGGTATGTTTGTATTGCCGGCCGCGATCGCCTTAGAGGCGGCTTTATAGGTATTCCGGGCCGCCGCTTCCAGAGGCGGCAAGTGACGCCAGGAAAGCGTAACCGTCGCCGGCCCCACGAGATAACTGAGCGAGGTGTTGATCCGATAGGGAACGCCCAAGCTCGAGCCTCTGTAGTCGATAACATAACCCGCGGGATTTGTGACGTCGGTGTTCTGGCGCCAATGCAAGAGATAGTTCGCGATTACATTGACGTTGATGGAGCCCGGGATCATTTGGAGGCCGAGATCTGCGAAGTCGGCACCCCAATTCAGTTGTGCATCGACGCCGTCGGTCTGCTGATAGCCGAGGTTCGTATACACGGTGTAGCCGGAGGCTGCCGTGCCGTCCGAGTTGAGGCGCTGGCTGCGCACATTGCACCAGATATCGGAGAGCGCGGAAGCGAGGGCAGCACCGTCGACGTTCCCACTCGAATCCAGGACTTGATGATCCCGGAAGCAGTTTGCCATCGACTCATCGACTGTGTCGAAGGCGATCGTGTGGTTGATGATGATGTCATACCAATCAACCGTAAGAGTCGCCCGCTGTAGCAGCGGGTTCTTGATCGGCGACCTGACAACCATGCCGGCGGTCCAGGTGTTCGCCTTTTCCGGGTTGAGATTCGAATTGCCCTGCTGGTAGGTGAACCCTGGCGCTCCGGCCCCCGCCGCAAATTGAGCATTGGCGTAGTAAGTTGCAGCGCCAGCTGCAAGCGGATTGGCCGTGCGGTCGAGCGGATTGGCACCGTTGGCCAGAACGTCGCCCATAAGAGCACGGCAGACCACATAGGTGCTGATCGCTCCACTTTGTCCATTTGAGTTGTAGACAGCGGAGTCCTTGCCTGTTTGCGGTAACGAATTGAGCAGAACATTGTCCGCACCGCCGGCGCCAAAGGACTGGTTCGACTGCAACGAGCAAGGATCGCCCGTGCTGCCGCCGGCCGAGAATGACTGCGTGAGCGCGAGGAAAGACTCGCCCACTGTCGGCGCGCGAACTGCGAGATTGTAGCCGCCGCGAACCCGCAGCCAGTCGGTCACCGACCAATCACCGAGGACCTTGTATGTCCAGCCCGAAGGCGAGTTGCTGTAGGTCGAATAGCGGGCGCCAAGCTCCAGATTGAATTGCTTGATACCCGGGAGATCCTTCAGGACCGGCACCAACAGCTCGCCATAACCTTCAGCTGCGACAATGGCACCGGTGCTGAAGCCGAACGGAGGGCCGACATTCTGCTCATAGAAGGAGTTGCCGGTCTGCAAGTCGTCGGGCCGATAGAGTAGCGTATCGCGGCGATAGCTCGTGCCGAGCGAGCCTCTCAACTGGCCGGCCGGAAGATCGATGATGCCGCCCTGGCTGTCGAACTCGACAACATCTTGGGTGATGCTGGTGTATTGCTGCAGATCGACCGTGATTGCATCAAGGCAATCGGCCGACGGCTTGGTGCCGAAGAAGATCGTATTATAGAAGCCCGAGGTACAGGTTACGGTGCCGGAAAGAGCGCCCGGCGACGGCGTGCCCGGACCGCCATTGCCGGAGGCCGTAAAGTTCTGGCCCCAATTCGGCGCTGAGATGACCGTCCTGTAGCGTTGCCGCGAGACGTTACCCGGCGCATCGACATAATTTGAAGACTCGCCGTGGGATCCATAAACCTCCCAGGTCCAATCGTTAATTGGCAGCTTGCCATCAAACCCGGCTATGAGCTCGAATTCGTTTTGTGTAACCGCGTTGGTGCGGCTGCCCACCAAAGCGTAGGGCGGTATATCCGACCAATAGTTGAGTGCCCAGGAGCCGTCGGCGGCGGTTCTGCTGTTCAGCAAAGCTGCAAGCTGGGCCGGCACCGGATGCGGGCTCGGATTGCCATTTTCATCAACGGCGTTAGCGCCGTTCGACGCGGAATCGTAAGGCACGAACACGCTGTACTGGCCGAGCAGATTCGACGCGAAGCCTACGGTTTCAGTGTTGTATTTCTCGAAATTGAAGTTGAAGAACGCCGTCAGATTATCGTTGATCTCATAGGTCGCCGAGCCGAAAGCGCTCCATCGCTTCATCGGCGCATAGACCCACGAATTTGTCTTGTTCGCCTTGACGATCGTACATGTCGGAGGCGGCGTGGTCGGGCTGATGCCACCATTCAATGTGGCATAGCGGTTGTCAAAGATGTTTTGTTTGGCCCATTCCACATTATCGATCGGGCCGGTGTATGTGTTCAGCGTCGCTTGGCACGCGGCATTCTGGGCGCCGGGGCTCAACCAGATCGTACCGTCACCGTTGAAGTGATATGCGAGAGCGGTGTTCAGGAGGTTGGAGAGGTTCGAGAGGTTGGGGTCCGGTGTCGAGCCAGCAAACGTCGTCTGCACCGCGGAAGAGGATGGACGATATTGGAGAGGGGGCGAGCCCACCGGCGCGCCGGTGGAGTAGTACCAGCCTGGCCACAATACGCTGAGGAAGTTGGTGCCCGCGACAGTCGGATCCTTCCATCCGTTGGTGTAGAAGTCGCGGTTGCGTTGGTATGCAGCGTCGCGATTGTAGTGTTCGATACCGAGCATGACGCTGCCGCGATTGTCGTCGAAAGTCGTGCCGGCAAGCGCGTTGACCTTAAACTCCTGGCCGTCACCCACTCCTGTCTCGCTGTATTGGGTGTCTATATTGATGCCCTTGAAGTTCTTCTTCAGAATGAAGTTGACAACACCGCCGACGGCATCGGCACCGTACACGGCCGAGGCGCCGCCCGTGATCGTCTCGACATGGTCAATCGCCGCCGACGGGATCGCGTTGAGGTCCACTTGCATTTGCCCGTTGACCGGCGTCATGCGGCGCCCGTCCACGAGAACCAGCGTTCTGCTGGCGCCGCCATTCAGTCCGCGCAAGTTGGCGACAGAAATGCCGACCGTGTGCGTAGCGCTGCCCTGAATGTCGCCCGCGTTTGCGCCGATCATGTTCTGACCGGCAACGAACTCCGGAAGCTTGGCCAAAGTGCGCTCGACCGAGACGTTTGACGTGTTCTCGAATGCCTGTGAGTTGATTGTCACAAGCGGACTATTGCTTTCGAGGTCCCGGCGCTGGATACGCGAGCCCGTGACGACGATCTCCGGTGCCTTTGAGCTATCGTCGCTCGCGCTGCTTGTGTCTTGTGCGAAAGCCGTACCTGCCGAGCCGACCGCAAGAGCGAACATCAGCGCCGCTGCGCTGGATGTCATCAGTGCCTGTGCCCTGGGGCTTTTTCTTTCTTGTTTCAACATGAACTCCATCCCTCTTGTGTTTTCTCCGGGCTCGGTTCCGCCCACGCTTCGCGCAAAAGTGCAGCTTTGGCGCGAAGCACATGCTCCGGCCGCATTCGACGATGACGGTCATCGCGCCACCGTTTTCAAACGCGTTTGGCTTTGCTGCCCTCTCTGCGGGCTACATGGTCACTTTCGCCGTGCCGATTACCCCTGAGCTACTCCCCAATCGAATTCTGCGGCGTTGCCCGACTGACGCTTGGCGCAATCCGGCAAAGTCGCGTTTCACCGATTTTTGAAGAAGGCGCATTTAAAGCAACGGATTGCAGGCTTGAAGGATGCTTCAAGCTTATCCTTTCAGCCTATCCGCGATGGCGAAGGAAACGTTCTTGATTGCCGCGAAGGGGCGTGGCGATCTTGTGCGCATGGCCATATCGCAGACTTGCGAACGCACTGGGAAATCAAATTCTTGCTAGTGATGGACCATGCCGGAATTGCAGGCAGATCCTGAGTTCTTGCGCTATTTGACTCGCTCGCAGCGGATCGAACGCCACCGATCGAGCTGGCACCAATGACCACCCATCATGCTTTTGGTGATTTTGATCTTTGTGCCAGGTTTGGGGCTCTGAGCCGGATCACCTTCTGTTTGTTCCCAAACCATACCGTCTTTAGTCACCAATTTGAGCTTGCCAATCGCGCTCAGGCCAGTGCTCGTAACCTCAACCGTGACTTCTTTGACACTGCTATCATCTTCTTCGCGTGGGAGGCCGTAGTCCGCTCTCAGATCCTCCTTCGAGGGCTGCGCGGATGTCGCTTGCGCGCTTGTTTGCTGTGGCTGTACCGGAGCGCTCGACTTGACATCCAGCGGTGCGCCCGCTGGTACGCTCTCCGGCGCCACGGCCTGTTTAAGTGGTTGCTTTTGCGCCTCCATAGGCTGGTCAACCCGCTCGCACCTGATTGATTTCCACTTGTTGAGCTTGCACCAATGGCCGCCCAGCGCGCTTTTGGTGATTATGATATCGGCGTCTACGTGAGGCGCTCGAGCCGGATCGCCGTCGGTCTGCTCCCAGATCATTCCATCTGTCGTAACGATGCGCAGCTTACCGTTCGCAGCAAGGCCGGTCTCAGCAACACGAACAGTGATCGCCGCAAGACCTTTCTGCTCGGCACGTTTGTTGGGCGGCAAGCCGTAATCCGCCGGCGGACGATCCTGATTGGTGGCGGCTGGCGCCAGCTTTGGCTCCGGCGGAGCCGCGCTTGATTGGGTCGCGGCAGGCACGGCTTGTTGTATTTGAGCGGATATTGGGGGCTTGGCGCCCGGTGCCTCTAAGACACCGCTTGCGGGTGCCTGGGGTGCGGGCCCTTTCGCGCTTTTCGCCGGTACCGCAATGGCACCCACGGCTTTGTCGTAGCAGGCAACGCGCGCATGTTCGTCTTTGATAAGCCGGCAATCGGTCAGTGTCCGTGCGGCTGCATCTGAAATTGCTTGGCCATGCGCGGCTAAGCTGCCTCCAAATGGAAGAAGACAGCACGACAACAGCGCCGTATTTCTTGCCCAATCGCAAATGCGAACTCTCATGACGCCCACCCATGCTCATCAAGCTTGGCGAAAGGCTGTCGGTTTAACCCAGGCCGGTCAACATGAATTTCTGCGTCCGCAAATCCAACAGAAGCGAAGGAGCGACTGCCAAGGGCAGCGCTCCTTCAGAATTGCGCATTCGCGCCGGCTTCAGCTTATCTTGCCGCCCATATCACCTGGGGCCGAGCCGCGAGCTATAACCGAGATCATCTTCGCTCCAACCCGGCGGCATGCCATAAGGCGATTGCTTGAGCACAGCTTCGACACGGCGGATCTTGCCCTTGGTGATTTTGAAAGCCTCGGCCAGCTCCCAGGTGATGGGCTGCTTGAGACCGGACTTGATTGTTTTGCCGTTGCCCAAAGTGATCTCTTTGAGCTGCGCTGCGTGATCGAAAAAGCCGAACGCGACAACAACGCCCTTTTGCGGATCGACGATCAGGAATCTGCGGTCTCTGATGCGCGTCACGGCCTGCAACATCCCGCTTTGAAACTGCGCACGGCAGCCCAGCGCGGCGTAGTTGAGGCCCGAGCTCGCATTTGAGTTGCCCATCGAGAGCGTCGGATTGTTGGTTGTCTGCGTGCCGTCTTCAAGGCGATTGCAGTCATCGGCAAAGAACGAGTAATCGCCTTTCGGATTGTCGCCTTCCATGCCGGTGAAATACTTATTGGCCGCCTTCATGAGATCCCAACGGCTCATGCGCTGGCTCTTGGGAATGTCCTGCTCCCAGATCGCTTCAGGCTTCTTCATCTTTTCGAGATTCGTAATGCCGGTGCTCTGCGGCCCGGTTGAATAGCGCGGCACAATCGTCTCGATCTCGCTGATCTTGCGGTCGACAACTTTGATGCGCGCCGCGAACAGCACCGGATTTCCGTTCTCGCGCATGGTACCGAAGAAGCCGGCATTGCCGCTTTCGGGGTCGGCGAAATAATGCTTATAGGCACCGATCGCGCTCGCCGTGCCCCAGAAGCCGTCACCCAGCTCAAGCTCCTGCCCGTCCTCGGTGAATTTCACATGCACGGCCTTCTCGATCTTCGAGGGGTCATGCGCAACGACCGCCGCCAGATATTGGTCAACAAAGCCATAAAGACATTGCCGGTCGCATGAAGTGGCATTCGCCGAGGGCGGCTCGGCGCTTGCCTGCCGCGGCAGCGCCAGCAGGCTGAGCGATGCAATCGAGGCAGCCGCCATGATTTTGGTAAGCGCGTTTTTCATTATCACTGCTCCACTTGCTCGGGCTCGGGCCAATTCGGGCGCATGCCATAGGGCGCGCGCGTCATATCGGCCTCGATCATTCTGATCTTGCCCTTCTCGACCCTAAAGGCTTCGCCCATCTCCCAAGTGAAGGGCTCTTTGACGCCGCCATTCTTGATCATCTTACCGTTCGTCAGCTTGTAATCGTGAACCGTGCCCGAGTGATCGAAGAAACCGATCACGAAAACGGTGCCGTACATCGGATCGATCGCCAGGAAGCGGCGATCGCGGATGCGATCGACAAAGTGGAACGCACCGGCCTCAAACTGCGCCTTGCAGCCCATATTGTTCCAGCCGGGAACCATCTGCTCCATGTCCTTATCGAAACGCATAAGGTCGTTCGAAAGGCTGATCTTGCTCGGTCCGGTCGCCTGCGTGCCGTTCTCGAGCCGGAAGCAATCATCCGTGAACGGATAGATTCCCTTGCCATCGTTTTCCTGAAGGCCGGTGAAATACATGTTCGCGGTGGCGATAAGATCGGCGCGGCTCATACGCTCGTTCTTCGGGATCGGCTGATCCCAAATCGGGTTCGGCTTGCCGAGCTTATCGAGATCCGCCGGACCCTCATCCAACGCGCCGCCGAACTCCCCGGTCGAGCGCTCGACGATCGCTTCAATCTCGGTGATCTTTCGATCGACGATCTTCAAGCGCGTGACGAGAACCACCGGCTCGCCGTTCTCGCTCATCGTGCCGAAGTAGCCGACGTTGCCGCTCTGGGGATCGGTGAAGTAATGCTTGTAAGCGCCGAGCGCGCTCGCAGTGCCCCAAAAGCCATCTCCTAGCTGGAGCACTTGTCCGTTTTCGGTATAGCGCACGTTCTTTGCGAGCGGCGCTTTCGTGGGGTCGCGCGCAATGAGCGCAGCGAGGAACTGATCCACCGTGCTCTTCTGGCACGCCCGATCGCAGCTCTGAGCAGCGCGCGCCGGCAAGCTCGCGCTCGCCAAGAGACCGAAGGATGCGATCGAGGCTGCAGCGATAATTCTGGACAGCATGTCTTTCATTGCTCACTCACCAGGTTGCTTAGGCTCGGGCCAATTGGGTTGCATGCCATAAGGCGAGCGCGTCATATCGGCCTCGATCATTCTGATCTTGTGCTTCTCGACCCTGAAGGCTTCGCCCATCTCCCAAGTGAAGGGCTCTTTGGTGCCGCCATTCTTGATCATCTTGCCATTGGCGAGCTTGTAATCGTGAACGGTGCCCGAGTGATCGAAGAAGCCCATCACGAAGACGGTGCCGTACATCGGATCGATCGCCATGAAGCGGCGATCGCGAATACGATCGACAAAGCGGAACAACCCGGTTTCAAACTGCGCTTTGCAGCCCATCTGACTCCAGCCGGGTATCTGCTCCATCGTCCCCGAAGCGGGCTTCTTTGCAGGCGGATTAGACAGACTGATCGGACTCGGGCCTGAGGTCTGCCCGCCATTCTCAAGCCGGAAGCAATCATCCGTGAACGGATAATCACCTTTGCCGTCATCCTCCTGAAGGCCGGTAAAGTACTTGTTCGCCGTTGCAATGAGATCCGCGCGGCTCATGCGCTCGCTTTTCGGGATCGGCTTGTCCCACAGCGGATTCGGCTTACCGAGCGCATCGAGCTTAGCCGGCCCCTGCCCGTTCACATCCGTTGCGGCAGCGCGTGAGACGATGGTCTCGATCTCGGCGATCTTGCGATCCACGATCTTAAGCCGCGCGACGAGAATCACGGGCACACCGTTCTCGCTCATTGTGCCGAAGAAACCGACATTTCCGCTGTCGGGATCGGTGAAGTAATGCTTGTAGACGCCGGTCGCGCTCGCCGTGCCCCAAAAGCCGTCGCCAAGCTCGAGCACTTGGCCGTTTTCGGTGTAGCGCACATTCTTTGCGAGGGGCGCCTTGTTGGGATCGTGTGCAATGAGCGCATCCAGGAATTGATTCACTTCGTCTTTCTGGCAGGCACGGTCGCAGCTCTGCGCAGCATGAGCGGGCCTAACGGCGCTCGCGCATAACGCGATAACGCACATCGCCGCCACCAGGGCGTTTCGCACGGCGTTTCCCCTCTCTTGCTTTGTCATCTTTTCTTCTTCGTTCTTTCATGCCCCACAGACTGCAATTGTCAAGTTGACAAACGCGTCAGCTCGGAGGGCCGCATACGAATTGGTTGTTGCGTGGCACGCGCAGAAAAGTCCCTTGACATCAAGGTGCGTGCGAGGACCTTAAACGACAGTGATGGATCTAACGCGCTATTCAGTGCTTGGCGAAAATGCCTTTGAGCACATTCGATAGCCGGTGGCGGCTGGTCTTGCGATCAAGATCCTCCTGGCTTCTGAGCCAAGCGACCTGGATTACGCGGCGCTCACCGATAAAGGGTGTATGGCCGTGCCATGAATTATCGCGTCTTAGAAACCCGAACACATGGCCCGTGGTCGGATTGATCTCGGCGACATAGTCATCAAAGCTGTCTTTGGTGCGCAAAACCCGCAGACAGCCATCATGGCCGCCCCACTCATCGTTCAAGTAGACGAGAAAGTTGCCGATCTTGGCTTCACCATCACAATGAATCCGGCCTTCATGCGCCGCCGAGACTTTGCGAATGGTAATAAAACGCGCTGTGTTCTGAAGCGGCTCACCGAGTGTTTGAGATAACGCCTCGATCAACTCATCGCTTTCGAGCTCTTGCATCAGCTTCGCAAACGCACCGGAGAACGTCATATCGGAAGCTGGATGAAAGCCGGTCTTCTTGATGTCGGGGAAACTTGCCTGAAGCGCTGGCACCGCATCCCGATCAATGAATTCGGATGCCGTGAAATACGGGTAAGGGTCCGTCTGCAGCGCCGCCCGCCGCACGGCCTCGACATTGATGATCTCGTTCGCCATATCGCACTGCTTTTGCTGACTCGCGAAGCATATGGGCGCAATTTCCCACGGCTACAAGGCCGGAGACAACAGCCGGTCGCTGCCATGAAGTCGCGGCGCAGGCGAGGCCCCGCCCGTCCGCTCGCGGGGAACCCTCCGGCGACGCCCTTTCATGGCGTTGAAAATCCGCTCAACGACCGTAAAGTCGTGCCACAATGGTCATATTGGGTCGGTAGGTTTTGGGTTGTTTGGCTCAGGGAGGCCTAATCGCGTGGGGAACAGTAACAAGCACGGCGTCTTCCGGCCGTCACGGCGTGATTTTCTGAAAGGCGGCGCGCTAACCACCAGCTATGTGATCGCCGGCGGTTTCTCGCTCTCTCCGTTTAGTTGGATCGGAGGCAACCCCTTCAAGCTCGGCGTGGCCTCCGGCTCGTCTTCAAGCAACGGCTTTGTGCTGTGGACGCAAGCTCGCGCCCAAGCCGCTCGAAGACTCTACCTGACGGATTGGCCGGCCTTAAAGGCGTGCCTCGAAAGCTCGCCTACGAAATCGCGACCGACGAAAGCATGCGCAAGATCGTGCGCAAGGGCGTCGCCATGGCCGACCCCAAGTTCGGCTATTCGGTACACGCAGAGATTGCCGGCCTCGATGCGGGCAGGCCCTATTGGTACCGGTTCCATCATGGCGGCGCGACAAGCCGGATTGGCCGCGCGATGACGCTCGCCGCCGATGGCGCGCCGCTCCGGCAACTCAAGCTCGGCGTCGTCTCCTGCTCGAATTATGAGGATGGCTATTTCTCGGCGTATCGGCATCTTGCCGAAGAACATCCGGATGCTATGCTCTTTCTCGGCGATTACATATACGAGAATATCGATGAGCGCCCCGGCAAGGTGCGCACACACAGCGACGATGCGACGGCAACAACGCTTGCGCAATATCGCCGCCGTTATGCGCAATATCAGCTCGATCCGGATCTGCAGCAGCTTCGCGCCGAAGTGCCGTCCTTTATCACTTGGGATGATCACGAGGTGGAGAACGACTACGCGGATGAGTGGTCGCCCACATTCGAAGATCCCAAGCAGTTTATGCGCCGCCGCGCCGCGGCCTATCAGGCCTTCTTTGAGAACATGCCGCTGAGGCCGAGCATCTCCACGCCGCATGGCGCCGCCATGCGCGTCTACGAGCGGTTTGCATTCGGCAATCTAGCTGAGCTTTCCATGATCGACGGGCGGCAATATCGCTCACGAGAGGCGTGCTTTGGCCCGCCCGACAAAGGCCGTGCGCATCTTGAATCCATCAAGAGCTGCCCGGAGCTGCTCAATTCCGATCGCTCGATGATCGGCATGACGCAGGAGAAATGGCTGTTCGATGGCCTCGCGCAATCCAGGAAGAAGTGGAACATCATCGGCAATGATGTGCTGATGGCCGGATTCAAACAGCGCGTGCCCACCGGCGAGATCGATTATTGGACCGACGATTGGAACGGGTATCCGGCCAGCCGCCAGCGCTTGTTTCAGCATATTCATGACAGCGGTGTTTCCAATCCGGTTGTTGTTACCGGCGATATCCACTCGTTCTGGGCGAATGATCTGAAACTCGATTTCAACGATCCCCAGTCGCCGACAATTGCGACCGAGTTCGTCGGCACATCGATCTCTTCCTACGGCCCGCCTTATGAGACCTTCATGAGCCACATGAAGGACAACCCGCATGTGCATTTCTTCGATAGCCGCGTGCGCGGTTATACGACTGTCGACATCACGCCGAGCAAGATGACGACGAAATTCCGTACTGTTTCGGACGCAAAAGATCCTAAAGCCACGGTCTCAACCTTGAAGACCTGGGTCGTCGAGGACGGCAAGAAGGGCGCGCAGACGGCCTGAGCGCTCGCACGTAAGCACTTCGGATGCAGATCAAGGCATCGCTTCGTCATGGTTCGACAAGCTCACCATGACGTCATCCTGAGCTTGTCGAAGGATGACTATACAAGCCGACCCACAATGAACGCCGGATCATCCCTTGGCGCGCTCGACATAGGAACCGTCTTGCGTCGAGACGACGATCTTGGTCCCTGGCACGATGTGATGCGGCACCGTGGTACGCACGCCATTCGACAGGATCGCTGGCTTGAAGGATGAAGACGCTGTCTGGCCCTTAAGTGCAGGCTCGGTCTCGGTCACTTCGAGCGTCACGCGCTGCGGCAGCTCGATCGCGATCGGCGTGCCTTCATGCAGGCTCAATGTCACTTCCATGTTTTCCGTCAGATAGATGCCCTGATCGCCGACGACATCCTTGGGGACGGTCACCTGCTCAAAATTTTCCGGGTTCATGAAGATGTAGCCATCGGCGTCTTCATAAAGGATAATTGTATGTCTGCTCGTCGACAAAGGCGCGCTCGACCTGCTCGGTGGTCTTATAGCGCTCGACGTTCTTCACCCCGTCGCTGATGCGCCGCATCGAAATCTGCGTGGTGGGCGTGCCCTTGCCCGGGAAAGAAGCTCTCCGCCGTGAGAACCACATAGAGCTTGCCGTCCAGCTCAAGGACATTGCCCTTGCGCACGCTGCTCGCGATGATCTTGACCAAAAGCTTAACCCTCAACCGTTCCGGCCCCGCCGGCCGGGACCCGTTCCGCGGACGTGATAGTCTTGCGCGCAAGGAGGATCAAGATGCCGCCCTCACCGTTCTGGCGCGCCGACCGGCACCAGGGCCGCCGGGAACGGCTTGTCCTGCGGTCTCGCATCGCGGCTGCCATCAGGGCCCATTTCGACGGCCAGGGCTTCATCGAGACCGCCTGCTCCAGCCTCGTGGCCTCTCCGGGCAATGAGGCCCATCTGCACGCGGTGCGGGCCGAGGTCTCCGACGGCGCGGGCCGCCCCCACCGCCTCTATCTCCACACCTCGCCCGAGTTCGCCATGAAGAAGCTGTTGGCGGCCGGCGAGACCAAGATTTATGAGCTTGCCCGGGTGTTCCGCGGGCGGGAGAGTGGGCCGCTCAACGCGCCCTGAATTCACCATGCTCGAATGGTATCGCGCCGGCGCCCCGTATGAGGCGGTGATCGACGATACGATCGAGATCATCCGGCTGGCCGCGCGGACGGCTGGCGTGAGCGAGCTCAGCTATCGCGGGCGGACGGCAGACCTCTCCGCGCAACCCTCCCGTATCACTGTTGCCGGGCGCCTTCACGCGCTTTGCCGATATTGATCTGCTTTCAACGATCGCGCCTGATGGCGCGCCGCTGCGCGACGCGCTTGCCCAGGCCGCGCGCGCGGCCGGCACGCCTGTCCAGGAGTCGGATTCTGGTCCGACATCTTCAGCCGTCTGCTTCAGGACAAGATCGAGCCGAAGCTTCAAAGCGGCATTGTCATTCTCGACGAATATCCCCGCCCCGAGGCGGCGCTGGCGCGCGCGCATCCGAGCGACCCACGCGTTGCCGAACGTTTCGAGGTCTATGTTGCGGGTGTCGAGATCGCCAACGGCTTCGGCGAGCTCAATGATCCGGATGAGCAGCGCCAGCGCTTCACCGCCGAGATGGATGAAAAGGAGCGCATATATAATGAGCGCTATCCGCTCGATGAAGATTTCCTCGCCGCCCTCGGCCATATGCCGCCGGCTTCCGGCGTGGCGCTCGGCTTCGACCGGCTGGTAATGCTCGCAACCGGCGCGCGCAATATCGATGATGTGCTCTGGACGCCGCCGCCCTCCTTCGGGCAATAGAGCGGCAATGACAACCAGCACACTCAAAACCATCGATGCGCTCGAAAGCGCCGGGCTCCTGCGCGGGCAAGTGCGCGCACCGCTCGATGCGGTTGCCGAGCGCTATGCCGTCGCCATCACACCTGCAATCGCCGGACTGATCGACCGCAGCGATCCGGAAGATCCGATCGCCCGCCAATTCGTGCCTGATGGGCGCGAGCTTGAAATAGCGCCTGAAGAGCTTGCCGATCCAATCGGCGATCATACGCACGAACCCGTGCCGGGCATTGTCCATCGCTATCGCGATCGCGTGTTGCTCAAGCTCGTGCACGCCTGCCCGGTCTATTGCCGGTTCTGCTTCCGGCGCGAGATGGTGGGGCCCGGCGGCGAGGCCCCGCTGGCAGGCGAGCGCTTCGAGGCCGCGCTCGGCTATATCGAAACCCGCCCGGAAATCTGGGAAGTGATTTTGACTGGGGGCGATCCATTCACGGTGCCCGCAAAGGTGGCTCGAACGGTTACGCGGCGCCTTGAATCCATTCCTCACGTCAAAATCATCAGGTGGCATACACGCGTGCCGATCGCCGACCCACGGCGTGTAAGCGATGACTTCACGGATGCGATCAGCTCACAGGACAAGACGGTTTTCGTGGTTCTGCACGTCAATCATGTCCGCGAGCTTTCAAGCGAAGCGCGCGATGCCATTACGCGACTGCGCGGGCACGGCATTCCGCTTCTGTCGCAAAGCGTCCTATTGCGCGGCGTTAACGACGATGCTCAGGCGCTGGAAGAGCTGTTCCGCACGCTCGTCACGCTTCGGGTCAAGCCCTATTATCTGCACCAGATGGACCTAGCCCCAGGCACTGCGCACTTCCGCGTGCCGCTCGAAGAAGCGCAGCAAATTTATGCAAATTTGAAGCGCCGCATTTCGGGCATTGCGCTGCCAAATTTTGTCATCGACATTCCGAACGGCCTCGGTAAGGTTAGCGCCGCGCGGGCGCACGTCTTTAACGAGCGTGGCCGAATTTCGATCATGGACGAGGCTGGCGAAATGCACGCCTATCCGCCTTTGCGCGACACCTAAGATGGCCTCGCCGCCGTCCCGCATTGCATCATCCGTTAAGGTAAAGCACGCCGCCGACGTAACGAATTGGCGCGCAAACTTGGTTTAAATGCCAAGAGTTGGTTTAAACGCGTTTTGAGCGGCTGGCCCCAGCATTGCACACGTGACCCTTGTTGTTGCGTTGCGTGTTGGGTGCAGAATGTACGCGCGTTTCAAATTACGTTTGTTGGGCTTGGCTCCACTGGCCTTCTTGTCTGCCTGCGCGACAAGCCACGTCTATGACGTCGACCGCGACGAAGCGAGTTACCCGTCGGCTTATGAGCAATCTCATCGGCAAGACTCCGGCACGCATCGGGTCATCGTCACAGGCGACAATTTCGATTATGGCAAGCCGCGCGTGATCAAGGCGCGCCCGCCACTTCAGTGTGTGGTCTATGCACGCGAGCAATCGGGCATCAATATTCACGGCAACGCCAATCTCTGGTGGGCAAAGGCCGCTGGCCACTATCGGCGCGGTTCCACACCGCGGGTCGGCGCGGTCATGGTCGTGACCGGACCCAATCGGCACGGTCATGTCGCCGTCGTGCGCAAGGTCATCAACAGCCGCATCGTCATCGTCGATCATTCGAATTGGCTCGGACAGGGCAACATCAACAAAGACACACCGGTTCTCGATGTCTCGCCGAGGAACGACTGGAGCGAGGTGAAGTTTTGGTACATCCCCGGCACGCATTGGGGCGCCCGGGTGAACACCGTCGCAGGCTTTGTCTATCCGGAGGAAGTTGTTGCAAGCCGCTAGGGCAAGGCGGCTCTTCGCAGATTACTTTACTATCATCGGGGTGGTAGAAATGGTGAAGTATCGAAGCTCGAACAAGTCCAGATCGCTCATGGGAGCAACCTCTCGCCGCGCGCTTTTACGCAGGCGGCGTGTGGATGGCGACCTTCTCTCCGCGCACGGCGATTCCCTTTTCGACCTTATTCAGGATTCGCTCGCTTCGGCCTCGTCCATGAAGGCCAGGCACTAAGCAATCGCAATCAAGGCGATGCCACGCCTCATCGCGGACGCTTGCTCGCGCTAGCTCATCCGGTTCGGGTTGCACCGTCCGAAAGCTTGACCTCGATCGGCCCGTCGAAGTGAACATCGCGTTGCGGGAAGGGTATGGCGATGCCGCTCGCCTTCAGCCCGTCCCAGAGCTTCAGATATACTTGGCCTTTGACATTGCCGACGCCATTTTCAGGATCGTTGATCCAAACCCTGAGCTCAAGATCCACCGAATTATCGCCAAAGCCCGTGATCAGGCAAATCGGCTCTGGGACTTTGATCACGCGCTCGACGCCCTTGGCCGCCTCGATCGCAACCGTAATTGCCACATGCGGATCGGATGCGTAGGAAATGCCGAAGGGCAGCTTCAGCCTGACGGCGCGCTCAGTGTGAGACCAATTCTGGACGCCATTGGTGACGAACACCTCGTTTGGAATCAGGTGCTCGATGCCATCGCGCGTGCGCACGCCGACATAGCGCCCGCCTAAAGAGGTGACCCAGCCGAATGTGTTACCGACCGAGACGACATCGCCGGGTTTGATCGACTTATCCATCAAAAGCATGAGGCCGCCGATAATGTTGGAAACGGCCTTTTGCAGACCGAGGCCAACGCCGATGCCGATCGCGCCACCGAAGATCGCGAAGGCGGTCAGCGGTATGCCCATCACTTGCAGGGCGAGCACGACCGCCAAGGTGATCAAGACGAACTGGGCAAGCTTTGCGAGCAGGATCTGCAGGGTGGGCGTCAGCTGGGCGACCGTCTTGATCCGGTCGGAGACGAAGCGCGAACCCGTCATCGCCGCCCAGAGCAACAGGATAAAGGAGAGGATGCCGTTAAGGATCGTGACGCCGGTGATCTTCTGGGCGCCGAAACTAAAGCCGATGCCGTTGAGCTCGGCAAACAGCGGCTCGCGCAAGCCCAGAATATTGAGCGCGGCGAACCCCCAAACGAGGATGAAGATAGCGTTGGAGAGAATCGGATTGCTGACGATCCGCGCGCAGCCCCTGATGACGACCCAGGCGCCGAGGAGATTGACTGCAATCGTCAGGAAGTGCCGCGCCAGATCAGCCTGGATGGCGAAAATGAGCGTGAGCCACAAGAGCAGGAACCAAAGTCCCGAGATCGCAATGCCGCTCAGCACGTTGACGAACACCCGCCGCAACGCCGGAAACACCGTGCTATGCGGGATCTTGAGAACCAACTTGCGCAGGCGCGGCCCGATGCCGAATGAAATCAGAGCGCCGGCAATGATGACGCCGACCTGCCAAAGAAACTTGGCGGAGGTCAGATAGTGCTCGACGATCGGGACGATCGCGGCCGCCTGCCGCTCAATCCCGCTCAGATCAATGAGGTGCTCCATCCTCGTCCCCGCGTTCGGACCCACAGATGGAGAGTTATGCCCTTCGACCGGGCCTCAACCAAGGGAGCGATTTACGTTCTCAACACGGGGGGACGACAAAGTTCGGCCGGCGAGCGCTCGAGGGAGATGAGGCACGTCGCCGGCCGTCGCTTGCGCCGCTTGGAGGAGGGAGGCGGCACCGGCGAACCAGGAATTGATCAGAGCAATGCGGGCACCGCTGGCGACTGCGTCCCGCTATCGACAGGATTGGCATCGACTGTCATAGCCGCCGCCGAAACCGAATCGCGCCTAGTTTGGCGATGCTTCTTCACCGGCTTGGCCGATATGGCATGGGCGCTGACCGCGGGAACTGCGGCTGGCGGCTGAACGGAGGCCGTTACGCCGCTCGCGACAACAGCCGGTGGAACCGCCGGGACGCGCGCGTGCGGCGCCTCGGCCGCTGGCGCAGGCGCGGGCTGTAGGTCTTCCTGCAGCAAAGCGCTGCTCGCGACATCAACGGATTGGACGGGCTTTGCGGCCGGCTTTGCGGCCGGCTTTGCGGCCAGAGCTTTCGCTTCGGGATTTGGCTCGTGCTTCGACACTGGCTGCTTGCCGATTGGCACGACATCGTCACTGACCGCCTCAGCTTGCTGAGTTCTGCTCAGCCGCTGCCTCGGCTCGCGTCATCGGCAGAGAGGCAAGCGAGCTATGCTCCTTTTCTCTCTTCGCAGCCCTCTCGCTCTTTGCGGCCGTCATTTGCTGCTTGGTTGCCTTGGCCCCAACCTTTGCGGGCGCCAAGATCTCGGCGAGCTCCGATGCGCTCGGCGGCTTTGCTTCAGCAGGTGAGGATGATTCGGCCGGCTCGATCTGCGCGACAATTACCGGTTTGATGCCGGCTTCGCCCAATATGGGTTTGTTAGCAGCGTGCGCGCTCAGCGGCTTAATCGTACGCGCCGCAATCTTCGGCACTTCAACGCTCTTGGCCGGCGCTCGTGCCGCGTCATGCTCTGATGTGCCCCGCACAGAGGCCACGCGCGCCGAAGCGTGCTCAGAGCGCGCAGCGTCGAACGGGATGGTCTCGGACGGCACTGGTCCGGCCGCGGAAGACTTGGTCAGCTCTGGGCTCTTTTCCGTAGGCGCATTCAGACCGCGGACCGCATTGTAATATTTGAGGTTGCTGTTCACGGCATCCTCATCGAGATCCATCCGGCCAAAATGCGCGGCTTGCCCCGAATTACCGGCGAGGCCATAGACGAGTGCAAGGTTTTGCCGAATCTTTTCGCCGCTACCAGGCACCTGAGCCAGACTGCTCAAAATATCCGTCGCATCGTCGTACTTACCAGCGAACGCAAGTGACAAGGCGTAATTGCTGCGCACCTTGATGTTCGAGGGATCCTTGTCGAGAATCGCCAGATAGATCTTCTGTGCCTCGACATGACGGCCGAGCTGATCAAGCGCCACACCTTGACCATTCATTGCCGTGGCATCGCCAGGCCTCATCTTGGCCGCCCTGTCGAACTCTTCCAGCGCATCTGCGGGCTGGCGCAAAGCGAGATAAACGCGGCCAAGGCCGGTCACGCCGTCATAGGTCGGGTTGAGCTTGTTAGCGCCCTCATAAACGCGTGCGGCCTCTTGTGGAGCGTTCACCGCGAGAAGCGCCGAGCCCAGCTTGATGCGCGGCTCGATCGAGAGTGGATATTCGCGTGCAAGGTCGCGATACATGCGAATTGCGGCGGCGCTGTCACCAGCGGCAAGCGCTGCATCGGCGAGGCCTACCTTTTCGGCAACAAGGCCTTTGGCGCCCGGCCTACCCGGCTGCGCAAATGCGCCAGTGGCATCGACTTTGGGCGTGCTGGGCAACATGCCACAGCCTTGAAGGCCCAAAGCCAGCGCGATGGCGGTCGCCGACAACAAGTGTTTGTACATGGGGCTACTCCGGTCCTTCTTGACCCTAATGGTGCATTAACTTCAGAACTTGCGAGACTGCCGGACCGGCGATGACCATGAACACCGCCGGCAACATGCAGCAAATGAGCGGTATGGTCATCATCGCAGGCAATCGCGCGGCTTTCTCTTCAATACCGAGCATCCGGGCATTTCTGCTCTCGGTTGCGAGGATGCGAAGCGACTGCGCAAGCGAGGTGCCGTAGCGCAGAGTCTGGATGAGCGTCGCCATAAGGCTTCCAACTTCGCGGTATTTGTTACGATCAGCGAAGTTCTGAAGCGCCATTTCGCGCTTAGGCAGGATGCGCATCTCATGCGACATAAGCGCCATCTCGCGCGAGAGCTCAGGCGCCGAAAGGCGAAGCTCACGGGCAACACGCTCGACCGTGGGGTCGAGGCTGAGGCCCGCTTCCGTACAGATGACCATGAGGTCAAGGGCATCGGGAAGGTGGCGCAAGATCGCGATCTGACGCTGCGTGATCATCCGCTTGAGCAAAACGTCCGGGACGAGGCTGCCGAAAATCGTGCCGGCAAGCACGCTGGCGATCCGCAGGAATCCCTTGTCCGGGAAAAGATGAAGCGAGATCACCACGCTGAGCGTGATCAGCAATCCCAGAACCGCAGAGACAATCTTCGAAGCAATATAGAGCCCCAGCGCATCGTCGCGGCGGAGCCCTGCGCGCAGCAATTCCTCGCGTAGCTTTTCGCGGTCTTTGCCGCCGAGCACGGGGAGACGGCTGATAATATTGGAAATTCCGACAAGGAACTCATCGACGGCAGAGCTCTCGGCCTCGCCGTTCTCGCCAATCGGCGACATCGTCGTTGCGCTATAACGAGCACTCGGGGCGCGTCCCTCACGCAGCGCTTCAAGATCCTTGAGCCGCCCAACGGCGCTTGTCGAACGCCGCGTGCCCTTTGCAAGCAGCATCGCGCCGAGCGCCACCACGGCAAGCAAGATCGCCAAGGGCAAGGTGCCGGAACTCATGAGCGAGGCGAGCGTCGGGTTCATGGCTCAGAGCTCCATATTGACCATTCGGTTCATGATGATCGATCCGATGATCACGAACGAAACGGCGATACCGAGGAAGATCTGCGCGGTGGAGTCGGTGAAGAGCAGCGTGACGTATCCGCGATTGAGGAAGTAGAGCGCGGTGACTCACCAGTATCGGCAGACCCGCCGATCACTTTCGACGTGAACTTGCCCTCCGCAGTCAGCGCCTTCACTTTAAGGCGCATCTCGCTTGCGCTTGCGCAGGAGCGCGGCGAGGTTCTCAAGCGTCTCGGCCAAATTGCCACCGGTCTCGCGCTGAAGCATCAGCGTGACGGCAAAGAAGTTGAAATCATTGATGCGACGCGCTCGGCAGCTTCCGAAAGAGCCTGGTTCGGCGGAACGCCAATGGCAATCTCCTGCGCGATCCGCGCGAACTCCGTGCCCAACGGATCCGGCAGCTCGCGGCCCGCCGCCGCAATCGATTCCGAGGTCGGAATGCCGGCCTTGACGGCGCGCACCACAAGATCGATCGCGTCCGGAAAGGTATCCATGAACTGCTCGCGCCGCTTGGTCGCCTTCGTCTTTGATGTAGGTGCTCGGAACAAAATAGGCGGCGAGAAGCGGCAACAATCATGTTCAGAATGGGCGGCAGAGACAAGCGCCTTGGCTACCGATAAGAGCGGCAACGACGCCAGAACCAGCAGCAAGGAGCAAAACGAATGTGAGGCGCCGGCATGCCACCGACAGGACGCAACACATTGTCGCAGCCAATTCTTGATACCGCCGATAAAGCCTTTTTGCCGCGTCCTCCCTCGAACTGGCGAAACAGATCGTCGAGATTGGCTGCGGCTTCATCCTTCGTTTGATCGCTGACATTGGTGAGCTCAACGAGCGCGCGTGCCGAATAGCTTACGCCGCCTGCCGGAACGCATGCGCAAATAGATGGAATAGCCCGCAATGAAGAGCAGGACGGCAGCAAGGATGGCTACGAAATCAGCGCTCATCTCCCTCCTCCCTCTGCTCTTCCGTCTAAGACAGCGCCGTTCTGAGCGCGCTCTCGTAACCGTAATACGCAGCGCGATCCCAGAAGTCCGGCCGCGCGCCGGTATAGCGGAATTCACCTTGCAAGCCGCCGTCGCGGCTCTCGCCGGTGGTCTGATACTCGAAGAGGTCCTGCATCACGATGACGTCGACTTCCAAGCCGATGACTTCGGCTCATCTGAATGATGCGGCGCTTGCCATCGCGCATGCGCTCGGTTTGGACGATGATGATCGATGGCAGAGACGATCTGCTGGCGGATCGCCTTGGACGGTAGATTTGCCGTTGCCATCATCACCATGTTCTCGAGACGAATGAGCGGCATCGCGCGGATTGTTGGCGTGGACGGTCGACATCGAGCCTGCATGGCCCGTGTTCATCGCCTGCAACATGTCAAATGCTTCGGCGCCGCGACACTCACCGATAATGATCCGGTCGGGACGCATACGCAGAGCGTTCTTCACGAGATCACGCTGCGAGACCTCTCCGGTTCCTTCGATATTGGGCGGTCGCGTCTCGAGGCGGACGACATGCGGCTGCTGCAGCGCAATTCGGCGGCATCTTCAATTGTAATCACGCGCTCGCCATGGCCGATATTGCGCGACAAGCGCGTTGAGAAGCGTCGTTTTGCCCGAGCCCGTGCCGCCGGAAACAAGAATGTTCATCCGGCTGGCCGCAGCGATCTCCAAGCACGCGCGCCATCGAGTGCGAGAGGTTTTGATTGTTCGCCATCCATTCCAAGGTGACGCCGCGTGTGTTGAAGCGGCGAATGGAGATCGACGCACCGTCAAGGGCGAGCGGCGGAACGATGACGTTGACACGGCTGCCGTCAGCCAGGCGCGCATCGACCATCGGGCTCGATTCATCGACTCGCCGGCCGACCGAAGCCGCGATGCGCTGCGCCACATTGAGCACATGCGCTTCGTCGCGAAACTTAAGGCCGGTCAATTCGAGCCGGCCGTGACGTTCGACGAAAATCCTGTTTGGCCCGTTGACGAGAATATCCGTGACCGCGTGATCCTTGAGAAGCGGCTCGATCGGGCCGACGCCCACCATGTCGTCGAGCAGATCCGAAGCAATCGCGTTCTGCTCTTTCTCATTGAGCTGCAAGCGGCTTTCCGAGGCGATCTCCGACAACCTTGCGCACAACCTCGGAACGCAACCGGCTGCGCGGCATGCGCAAAGCGGCACCGGGATCGATCGACTTGAATAGGCGCTCGCGAATGATGTCCTCAGCGAGCTGCGCGGCATCCCAGCCGTCGCGCTCGGGCGCAGCTGCGGCCTCGAGCGGTCTTCGGCCGGCTGTATCGGAAGCGCCTTGGCGTCGCTCGCATGCGGCGCTTCGGTCTTTCCGCGGAAGGCTGGTTTACGTCCGAACATTACGACGCTAGCTCCGTACTGTTCTTGCTTGGTACGAGTCGTTGAGGGTCGTCGACGATCGAAGCGCGCGGGCGCGGCAGTCTGCGAACCTTCTGCCGTTGGCGTCGCATGCGGCCCGGATTATACTCGCGAACTCTGATTTCGACGGCGCGACCTGATCGCGGTCAGCCGGCGCGATCAGGTTGGATCGGCTGCGTGCCTGGAACGGCCGCGGCCGCCGTCTTCATCAACCGCTGCAGCAGCGTGGTCTTTGTACGTGGGCGGCCCGACAAGCTCCTGAACCAGCTCGGTGAAAGCATCGGTGACGGGCGAAGGCTTTGCAGTAACCAGCTCGCCGGCATTCTCCGCCGTCACGAACAAGGCCTTGCCGAACGGAATCGTGACATCGATTCGGTGATTGAGCGCCTTCTCGATCTCCTCGATCGAGAGATCGCCTTCGCGATTGCGGCCAGCGGCGATTGAGCACCAGGATCGTCTGCCGGCCGATCTCCTCCTGGCCCAGCGACTTGAGCAGGCGGATCGTGTGGCGCATCGAAGACAAGCGTCGGATCGAGCACCAGATATGCGCACCGCCGCTGTCTTCAACACGTGCTGATGCTCGATGCCGGCGCCTTCGGCACATCGACGATCACATAGTGGAACTGCTTGGCGAGATGACCGATAAGCTCGTCATAAGCCTTGGTCTCGAAATGCACTGTGTAATCGAGCGGCTCCTCGCACGACAGAAGCGCCAAGCGCTGAATTGACATTGGTCGAGCGTGCGCTCGATGAAGAGCTGATCGACGCGGTGAATATTCTCAAGCGCCTCGCGCAAGCCCGGCGTCGCCTTTTGGTCGAGCGCCAAGCTCAGCGAGCCGAAATTGAAATCGAGATCGAGAAGCGCGACACGCCGGCCGACCTTCTCGGAGAGCAACCAGGCGAGATTGGCCGCAACAGTGGTAGCGCCAGCGCCGCCGCGCACGCCCGTGACGGCGACGATCTTGCCCAGACGGCCGCGCAAATTGACGCTCTGCGCACCTTGGCGAACCGTCTCAATCGAGCGGCGCAAAAGCTCGCGCGTGATCGGCTTGGCGAGATAGTCCGAAACGCCGATCTGCATCAGATCGCGGAACAGGCCGATGTCGTTCTGGGCGCCGATAACGATGACCTCGACGCCCGGCTCGCAAGCTTCGGCAAGCGCATTGATATCGGAGATCGGCAGTTCGGAGCGCGGAGATGTCGACGAGATGATGCGCGGCGACGAGTTCGATCTGAGATAGGTGATTGCCGTGCCGATATCGCCGCGCTTCACCGCCGCCCGTGTCGAAGCCCAGATCCTCGATCACGGCCGAGACGATCATCTCCGTTTCCGCGTCGTTCACGAAGGCGACGATTTGCGAGAACCCTTTTGTCTTGTCCGACTTGGACATAACGCACTCCTCCTCCAACCGGACGTCTACTTGATAGCGTTCGTGGTTCCGTTTTGCGAAGTCGAGCTCGTCTGATCGATCGACTTCACCTGATCGGTCTCATAGCGATTGACCGCGCCAGCCGAATGCGCGCCGTTGGCGTCGCCAGTGTCGCGGCCGCGCGCGAGATCGCGTGGATCAGCGATTCTGAAGTGCCAGTGCCGTAGCGGTTGCGCAGCCGAAATTCGATGAGTTCAGATTTTGATTGCCGAGTGGATCTGCCGGCACGCTCTGATCCGGACAGGCGGGCACGATCGCAACATAGCGCTTGGCAATCACCTCGACATCGGCCAGCTCGCCCGGATAGTCAACGCCGATCTCAGCGAGCCGATACGATCTTTCGGGCGTCGACACCGCGCACGATGAGTTCTCTTTCGATCGGGCATGAGCGATTTTAAGGTCATGCCGCGATGGGTGCGGCGGATCGAGAACTCGATATTATGCAGATCGCCAAGATGCGCGAGATAGTTATCGAGCCCCTGCTTCTCGCCAGGCGACATCGCCCTGCCGTGCGCGGCCCAGCTTGACGACGTAGCTGTCAGCAACAACCTGCACCTTCACCTGCTTGGGCGCATCCGCAATTGGAGCGCGGGGCTACGCAGCCGCTGGTCAGAAGCGCAGCAGCCAGAACTAAGAGAGCCATTACGGGGAATCATGATCGTTCATCCTCTTGCTCACCGCAGCTCAATAGTAAAAGCCGGAATTGCCGATAAGGCCTTGGCCCGACCAGCGCCGACCGCGCCTTTGGAACCTTCAGGCTTCTGCGGCACGGCGAGATGTTGGCCGAAATCCCGGCCGAGCTCGGTTGATGGCTGCCATTGATCGACCGGTGTCGGGATCTGGTTCTCCGCAACTTTGATCGGCTGGACGACATAAGGCGTCACGATGATGATGAGCTCATCTTCCTGGCGCTGAAGCTCGCTCTGTTGAAAAACGGACCGAGTACCGGAAGGTTGCCGATGCCGGGCAGATGCGACATCGCGTTGGTTGTGCGGTTGTCCATGAGGCCGGCGATCGCAAAGCTTTGGCCGCTGCCCAGCTCGACCGTCGTTTCTGCGCGCCGGACTTGAAGGCCGGGGATCGTGATATTGCCCGACTTGAACGAGAACTCGTTTGAAATCTGGCTCACTTCTGGCTTCACTTTGAGCGAAATGCGCTCAGGCGAAAGCACTGTCGGCGTGAAGTTGAGGCTCACACCGAACTGCTTGAACTGAACCGTGATCGTGCCGTAGCCATTGCCGCTCGGAGGCGTCTCAGACACCGGAATTGGAAACTCGCCGCCGGCAAGGAAGCTTGCCGTCTCGCCCGAGACCGCCGTCAGGTTCGGCTCTGCAAGCGTCGTAATCACGCCTTGTTGCGCGAGCGCGTCAACAAGAGACGTTACGTTGAAATGGCCTTTGACGAGCCGGCTAACGACCTGATCCGGATTGGCGATCGATCCGCCTTGGCCGCTTGCGATGCCAAACGCGAATGTGCCGTCATTGAAGGCAGCATTCCAGTTGAAGCCCAGCTCCTTGGCGACGCTGCGATTCATCTCAGCAATGCGCACGCGCAGGTTGACCTGATTAGGCGTGTTGACCGCGACGTGATTGATCACTTTGTCGCCGGAACCGATGAAGCCCTGTGCAAGCTCGACCGCGTGCTGCACATCGGCTTCCGAGCTTCCTTCGCCATCGAGAACGATGCCGCCGGGAACGGAGTGAACGCTAATCTTGCTGTTCGGCACTTCCTGATGGAACAGCGCATTGATCTCGCCTGAAATCGTAGGTGACCGAGATGCTGGCGGCGAGAATCGGGGTCTCCTGCCTGATTGAGCGCATAAAGATTGGTGTGACCAGACTTCTTGCCAAGGATATAGATCGAGGTCGGCGACGGCACTTGCACGTCGGCGACGTCGGGATCAGCGACGAAAACATTTGTCGCCGCTTCCGGCAGGCGGATCAGCTTGCCGCCATGCACCGAGAGCGCATAGGCCTCGCTCACGCGCTCCGCATGCGGCTTTTGAAGCGTTTTCGCGGACGTATCTTCGGCGGCGTGTGCCTTATAGGACGTCGTAAAGCCGGCAAGAAACGCGAGCGAACAAATCGCCACACTTCTTGGATGGCTCGTGATGAAACCCCGGACGGCTTTCATGTATCACTCCTCCAGCGCAGCTTCCGCTGCATGAATCCCTCAGTGACGGCTTGATTCGATCGGTTGCGTACTCACATCGCCCGAGCCGCGCATCACAGCAACGCCGCCGCCCTGCCCACTCCAGCCGATGGCCTTCGAAACGTCGCTGGCAAAGACCGGATGATCGGACTTGGAGAGATCCGCGCCCGTGGTCGCGAGCTTGTCTTCCTCTTCGTCCGTGGGCGTCACGGACAGGCTGCGTAGCGAAAGCTTGATCTCACCCATCGACGTTGCGACGGATATCTTGTCGGCCTCCTTGGGCGTGACCTCGAGCGTTATGGTGTGCGGCCGCTCATCGACGTCTTTTGAATCTTGCGGCGCATTCATGTCCTTGCCGACAGCAAGCACTCTGACCGAGCGCGCGATCGTTTCCGCGACATGCGAACGACCGCCCGAGCCGTCACCACCCAGATTCTGGGTAAGAATGAGATCGACGCGATCTCCAGGAAGCACTAAGCCTGAGTTCGCGGAGACGGAATCGACACCCACCGAAATTGCGCGCATGCCGGGCCGAAGAACCGCCGCCAAGAAGCCGCGCTCACCCGGACGCACGAGCTTAGCCATCAAGATCGGTTCGCCCTTGTTGATCTTCTCGCGTACGACGGCGCCTTGAATATCGCTGGGCTGAACTGTGCCGACGCGCAATTGATCGGGCAGAATCGCCGCTTGCGGCCAATCACGCGCTTCGAAATCCGCTTGATCGACAAAGGAGCCGATGTCCATGTCCTGACGTGCGACCCAGATCTGCGGAAGATTCGTCTGAGCCGGGCCGGCGCGCGATACATTTGTCGCAACGTCGTGTCGAGCTGGAATGAGCGAGCGCACAACGAGACCGACCAAAGCGGCGAGCGCAATGAGCGCGACTATGGTGAACAAATTTTGCAGACGCATACGATTGACCTCGCCAGATCGCCGGCAATTGTTTCAAAAAATCCCAAATGGATGTTTGCAAACGGTAAGCCACGCGTGATGCGCGACTCCTTGCTCCCCTCCACTGGGTGGCCAAGCGTTTGGTAAGCTTTACGCCTGGTTGCGATCGATTATGGTCGAAGAGAAGTTAAAAAAGCGCAGGCACCGGACCGGAAGTTCCGGCGGCACGTTCTGTCGCGCTTGCAGAAGCGCAACGCCTTAATGAGGCGCCTTCGCGTTAGCGTCAGAGATTGCGCGGGATACCGTGGTAAATGTCTTGTTAAGCTCAAGGCCGAGATTGCCGAGCGCAGTGATGATCGCAATCGAAACGAGCGCCGCGATCATGCCGTATTCCATCGCCGTGACGGCTCGCTCGTCGGTAAGAAACGCTAATGCAAAGGCCTTCATTTGCGAATTTCCAACTCGAAATTTGATCGATTTCGCGTTATCGCGCGTCTGATTCCCGGCAAGGCGAACTAATCTAACCCTTAAGATGCAGATCAAATCCAAGTGGATCAAGCTCACTTGGCGCGCGATTGTCTCGCGCCGGCACGTCCTTGTCGTCGCAATCCAAGTCTCTCATCGCGAATTCCGAAAGCGGGACTCGCCGCCCTCACCTGGAACGGGTCTTCTCAAGGCGCATGGCGCACCGCGCATGCTCCGTATCCGGAGTATCGTTAACCAATATTTTCTTGCTCCCGGATTCCTCTTCGGCTTTGATCGGCAGCTCCAGTTGCAGGGGTCATTTATGGGGTCGAAGGCGCAGGACGCCGGCAAGCTCGCCGGCGGCGACGAAGTCATTATCCAAGGCGATGCGATCGAAGCGATGCGGCGTTTGCCGGCTGAATCGGTCGATCTCGTCTTCGCCGATCCGCCCTATAACCTTCAGCTCGAAGGCGAGCTCTTAAGGCCCGATCAAAGCCGGGTCGACGGCGTTGAGGAAGAGTGGGATCGCTTCGCCAGCTTTGTCGAATACGACAAGTTCACGCGCGAGTGGCTTTCCGCCGCCAAGCGGCTGTTGAAGCCCGAGGGCACGTTTTGGGTGATCGGCAGCTATCACAATATCTTCCGTGTCGGAACGATCCTGCAGGATCTAGGGTTCTGGGTCCTCAACGATATCGTCTGGCGCAAGACGAACCCGATGCCGAATTTCCGCGGGCGCCGGTTCACCAATGCTCATGAGACCTTGATTTGGGCCGCGCGGGATGCCGGCCAAAAGCGCTACACCTTCAACTACGATGCGCTCAAATCCCTCAATGAGGGCTTGCAGATGCGCTCGGATTGGATGCTGCCTTTGTGCACCGGTGCCGAACGCCTCAAAGACGGCAAAGGCGCCAAGGCACATCCGACCCAAAAGCCCGAGGGCCTGTTGCATCGCGTGCTGATCGCCTCATCGAAAGAAGGCGATGTGGTGCTCGATCCATTTTTCGGCACGGGAACCACGGGCGCTGTGGCAAAGCGTCTTCGCCGCCGGTTTATCGGCATCGAGCGTGATGCCGCCTATATTGCGGCCGCTCGCGCGCGCATTGCCGAGGTTGTTCCACTTGGCGAAGACGAGCTGATGATTACGCGCTCGAAGCGTAGTGAAGTACGCATTCCCTTCGGCACTCTGATTGAACACGGCTTGCTCAAGCCAGGTGATACGCTTGTGAGCGCGGACGGGCGCCACGCGGCGCGTGTGCGCGCGGACGGCAGCCTGAGCGTTGATGGTGCCACGGGTTCGATCCATCAGATCGCGGCACATGTGCAGGGCCTGGAAGCCTGCAATGGCTGGGCGTATTGGTGTGTCAGGACGAAAGGCGCTCGGCCAAGACCGATTGACGAATTGCGCCAAAAGATCCGCGCCGATCTTGTGACGGCTTGATTTCGGCTTGAACTGATCCCCCTCCCTTGCGGGAGAGGCAATTAATTGCGCAGGCCGAGCGTGATGACTTTTTTCATCACGCTTGGCAGCGCAAGCTCACCAAGCGTTTCCGGATCGGACCATTCGCCTTCAATCTCGACATCGCGCGGTGCGTTTGCGGCGAACACGTCGAGCTCGAGATGAAAATGCGTGAAAGTGTGGCCCGACTTGGCCGACGCGCTTCTTCCACTCCGCCTCGAACGGAGCATGAGCAAGCGCGGCCTTGCGTTGCCAGCTTTGCGCACGCCAAGGCGTTGACGGCACTTCCAGCATGCCGCCGAGGAGCCCCTTGTCGGCGCGCCGGCGCAGGAGAATGAAACCGCGTTTATCTCTCGCCAGAAAAGCAACGCCCTTGCGCACGGGCCGCTCGGCCTTCGCCGCACGCCGGGGCAATAGTTCCGCCACACCTTTGAGCCGCGCAGCGCACCCTTGGGTCCAAGGACAGAGCGCGCAAGCCGGCCGCTTCGTGGTGCAGATGGTGGCGCCCAGATCCATCATCGCTTGCGCGAAATCGCCCGCGCGGTCCTCCGGAACAAGCGTCGCTGTAAGCGACCTGACTTCCGCCTTGGCATCAGGCAGCGGCGTCTCGATCGCGAAGAGCCGGGCAATCACGCGCTCGACATTGCCATCGACGACCGTCGCCTTTTGCCCGAACGCAATCGCCGCGATTGCCGCTGCGGTGTAGGGGCCGATGCCCGGCAGCTCCAGAAGCTCGGCCTCGGTTTCGGGGAAGCGCCCGCCATAATTGCCAGCCACCACCACCGCGCATTCATGAAGCTTGCGAGCCCGGGTGTAGTAGCCGAGGCCGGCCCAAGCCGCGAGCACATCCTCACGGATCGCTGCCGCCAGGGTTTCGATTGTCGGCCAGCGCTCGAGGAAGCGCCGGTAATAAGGCGCAACCGCCGCAACCGTGGTCTGCTGCAGCATGATTTCGCTGAGCCATACCCGGTAAGGGTCTGCCTGGGCGCCGCTGCGGGGCGGCACACGCCAAGGCAAGGCGCGCGCATGCCGGTCATACCAAGCGAGCAATGTGACGCTCGCTTGAGGCAGGTCGGGGGAATAGGTGCGAACAGCAGAGTTTGATCGGGCCATCGATTGACCAAGCTCGGCCGGATGGGCAGCTTCGGCAAGATGGATTCGAAGAGACCAGAGCAGGTTTCACAGCTCGCCCCTTATGAGCGGCTGGCACCGCGCCGCCCGATGGCGCTTAAGCCGGTCGGCCGGTTCGCGCTGAAGGAAGCGGGCAAGGTGCTCGCCAAATACGGCCTCGGGGAGCGCAGCCTCATCGAGCAATGGAGCGAGATCGTTGGATCTCATTGGGCCGGGCTCGCCCTACCACAACATCTCAACCGGCGGACAGAGACTCTGACCTTGCGAGTCGTCGGGAGCGCGGCTCTTGAGCTTGCCCATCAAGAGGGCCAGCTCGTCGATCGCATCAACGCTTATTGCGGGCGACGCTTGGTCAAGCGGCTGAAGATCGTCCAAGGGCCGCTGCCCCGTAACACCTCACGCCGGCCGAAACCGCGAGCGCTCACCGCCCAGGAGGAGCGCCACATTGCCGAGCGCGCCGAAAGGATCAGCGATCCCGCACTCAAGGCCGCCCTTACGTCATTCGGCCGGGCCATGCACTCACGTCGGGCCTGAGGTGGCGGCGATTGTTTTCAGAGTGCGTGGATATTAGCTTCTGAGTTGTCAGGCAACCTTGTGGGAGGGCCCAGATGAGCACGGAAAAGACTTCGGCTTCAGCCTTAGCTTCGCCGCGTAACCTATTAATAGGCGGCGCTATTTTGCTTGTCATTGGAGCCGGCGCAGTGGCCGTCTTTGCGTCCGGCGGCGAAAAGAGCGTCGCCATCGCCAACGCCTCCACAACCCCAGCCGAGGGTTTTGCCGGTGGTGACAAAGAGAGCAGCGCTGCACCCAACGTCAAACAAGATTGGAAGCCGGGCAGCGACAAGGCAGCGGGCTCGGTCGCGCCCAAAAACATCGAGTTCGAAGAATACCGGCGCCGCCGACAACACGGTGGCCTCCAACGTGAAGAAGGGCGGCACCCTCGTCGCCGACAAGAACCCGCTCAATGTGATCTCTTACGGCTCCGCCGACGCGCCGATCACGATCATCGAATATGGCTCTCTGGCCTGCCCGCATTGCGCCGAGTTTGAGGCCAACGAATTTCCCAAGATCAAAGAGAACTACATCGATAAGGGCCTCGTGCACTTCGTCTTCCGGCCCTTCGAACTGCCCATGTTCAATGGCGTCGATGCCTATGCCGCACTTCTTGTCACCTGCATGCAGCCACAGCGCCGCACGGCGATGATCGAGATGCTATACCGACAGCAGAGGGATTGGGTGCCTTACGACACCCCGCCCGATAAAATGAAAGACAAGCTGTTCGCGAGCCTTAAGAACTATGGCCGCAATGCCGGGCTATCCGATGCAACGGTCGATAAGTGCCTGAACAACACGGCAAATCAGAACTGGCTGGGAGCTCTGAACGCCCAGGGCGACAAGGACGGCGTCGACGGCACGCCCAAATTCTTCATCAATGGCGAGAAGTCGGACAACATGTCCTATGAAGACTGGCAGAAGAAACTCAACGGCATATTGGCCAAGAAGCGTTCATAACGCGTGGTGACTTTGCGCCGATCATGCCTCCGGAGCTCGGCATCTACCGGTCTTGCTGGGCGACGGATTGGCGCCCAATTGCCGACTCGCGGATGCGTGACAAGGGCGGCAATTGTCTTGGCACCCTGCGAGCATTAGCCTCGACGGGTATCAAGCAGCTTGCGGGAGGGCACAGTTGAACACCGAAGGGCGCTCAGCCTCGAAATTAGCTTCGCCTCGTAACCTGCTGATTGCTGGTGCTCTTTTGCTTGTCATCGGCGCCAGTGCGGTAATGCTCTTTATCGCGCGCAGCAATCATGGCGCCGGTGTCGCAGACGCCTCATCATCCCCAGCCGGCCAAGCTCCTGCCGGAGATCACGTTAAGAGCACAGGGACGGCGGTCTCCGATAAAGACCCGCTCAATGTGATCTCCTACGGCTCATCCAATGCGCCGATCACGATCATCGAATACGGCTCTTTGGCCTGCCCGCATTGCGCCGAATTCGAGGAGATCGAGTTTCCGAAGATCAAAGAAAGCTATATCGACAAGGGGCTCGTCTACTTTGTCTTCAGACCGCTTGAGCTGCCAATGTTCAACGGCGTCGATGTCTATGCCGCGCTTCTCGTCACCTGCATGCAGCCACAGCGCCGCACGGCGATGCTCGAGATGCTGTACCGGCAGCAGAGGGATTGGGTGCCTTACGACACCCCGCCTGACCAAATGAAAGACAAGCTGTTTGCGAGCCTGAAGGACTACGGCCACAACGCCGGCCTCTCTGATGAGGCGGTGGATAAGTGCCTGAACAATGAGGTAAACCAGAATTGGCTTGGGGCTTTGAACGCCCAAGCCGATAAGGACGGCGTCGACGGCACGCCCAAATTCTTCATCAATGGCGAGATGTCGGGCAATATGTCCTTTGAGGATTGGCAGAAGAAGCTGAACGGCATTTTGGCCAAGAAGCGTTCGTAAGCCCTGGTAACCTTGGATTAACCCTCGTTCCAGTCGACCTACCCCGCGAATCATGAAAGCTTCGCGAGGCTTGTTCGACGCCAAGAGTGTTGTGCGCCTTGAAGATTTCCAAACTCCGCCTCACCGGCTTCAAATCCTTCGTTGAGCCGACCGATCTTGTGATCGAGCCGGGCCTGACCGGCGTGGTCGGCCCCAATGGTTGCGGCAAATCCAACCTTCTTGAGGCATTACGGTGGGTTATGGGCGATTCTTCGCCGAAGAGCATGCGTTCGAGCGGCATGGAGGATGTGATCTTCTCCGGCACCGGCTCGCGGCCGGCGCGCAACTCCGCCGAGGTTCTGATCGCCCTCGACAATCAAGACCGCGCAGCCCCGGCGCAGTTCAATGATAGCGATGCGCTCGAAGTCATCCGCCGGATCGAACGCGATGCCGGATCGGTCTACCGCATCAATGGCCGCGAGGTGCGCCAGCGCGACGTGCAGCTCCTGTTTGCGGATGCTTCGACCGGCGCCCACTCGCCTGCCCTGGTCAAGCAAGGCCAGATCAATGAGCTGATCAGCATGAAGCCCAAGGCGCGGCGCTCTATCTTGGAAGAAGCCGCAGGCATCTCCGGGCTCCATTCGCGCCGGCACGAGGCGGAACTGCGCCTGCGAGCGGCCGAGACAAATCTCGAGCGGCTCAATGATGTCGTCCAGGAGATTGAGGCGCAGCTTGCGGGTCTCAAGAAGCAGGCGCGCCAAGCGACGCGTTATCGCAATATCTCCGGTGATATCAGGCGCGCGGAAGCCCTGGCGCTGCATCTGAAATGGTCATCCGCGCAATCACAGCTCTCGGCCGCGAGCGAACGGCTCGAAGAAGTGGCAGGCGCGTTCGCGAGCGAGACAGCCGAGGTTGCGCGCCTCACGACCGAGCGCGAAGCCAGAACCGGTGAGCTTCCGGCCAGGCGCGAAGCTGAAGCACGCGCTGCCGCTGCGCTTCAACGCCTCAATCATGAGATGCAGGCGCTTGGAGAAGAGGAAGAGCGCGCCGCGCGCCCGCGCCCAAGAGCTGAATGCGCGTCAAGCGCAGCTGAAGAGCGATTTGGAGCGCGAGGAGCTTCTGCGCAGCGACGCAGAGGGATCGCGCGCGCGCCTTGCCGGTGAAGAAGAATCTCTCAAGGCACAGCTTGGCGGGCAGCAAGAGAAGCGCTCAGCAGCTGCCGCCCTTGTCGCTGAAGTATCCGCGCGGCTCAGCTCTGCCGAGCACGAGCTTGATGTGCAGGCCTCCGCGCTGAACAAGCGTGAGGCCGATCGCACGCGGCTCGCACAAATGATCGAGGGCCTTACGAAGCGCATCGAGCGGATGAATGGCGAGCTTGAGAGCGTGAGCCAAGAGCGCGCAAATGTTGCGCCTTCCTCCGAGGAAGAGGCCAAGCTTACAGAATCGCAACGCCTTCTTGACGAGGCCCTGCGTGCGCAGGAGCTGCTCGAGGCCGAGACACAGACTGCCGAAGAAGCGCGGCAGGAAGCCACCAACAAAGAGCGTGAGGCGCGCGAATCGCTTCAGCAGGTCGAGCGCGAGCTCGGCATTCTCGAAGCCGAAGCCGAGGCGATTGCGCGGCTGTTGCAAATTGACGGCTCCGATCTTTGGCCGCCGATGATTGATGCCGTAAGAGTTGAGCCCGGCTTTGAGGTCGCGCTTGGCGCGGCGCTTGGCGACGATCTTGCTGCGCCTGCCGATGAAGCGGCGCCCGCCCACTGGCGCACGCTTCCGCCACTCACCGATGCCCCTCCTCTGCCACCGGGTGCACGGCCGCTTTCAGAGGTCGTTGGCGCGCCCGAGGCGCTCTATCGGCGTCTGACACAGATCGGCCTTGTTGAGTCTGTGCAACTTGGTGCAGCGCTGCAGGATCAGCTAGGCCCCGGCCAGAGGCTTGTTACGCGTGCTGGTGATCTCTGGCGGTGGGATGGCTATAGCGCGACCGCGGAAGCGCCAACGCCTCAGGCCAAGCGCTTGGAGCAACGCAACCGTTCCGGTGAATTGCAGGCTGCGCTGCCCGGTGCGGCCCGCCGCGCAAGTGAAGCGCGCTCTGCCTTCCAGATCGCACGCGGCATGGCCGAAGCGGCGCAGGAGGCTGAGATGGCTGCGCGCCGCCGCGTTCGCGAGGCTCAGGCCGAGGTCAATAGGGCGCGCGAGAATGCCCAGGCCGTCGAGCGCGGAATCACGCAAACGGCATCGCAGCTCGCCGGGCTGGAAGCGAGTGAGCGGCGCGTGCGTGACGACATCGCCTTGGCTGAGCGCGATCTCGCTCAAGCGCGTGAAGAGCTTGCAAGCCTTGGCGACGACGCCGGCGCCCGCGCTGAGCTGCTCGTTGTGAGGGATGGAATTCAGCGCGACCGCATTGCCTTGTCGGAGGCGCAAGCAGCGCTTCAAGCAATTGAGCGCGAGGCGAGCCAAGCGGCCGAGCGCCTGAACCGGGTTGCGGAAGAATCAGCCGACTGGCTCAAGCGGGCCGAAGGCGCGCGCGCGCATACTGAAGCGATCACCGCGCGCATCGGCGAAGCCGTGCGCGAGATCGAATTCGCTTGCCGATATCCCGGCACAAATTGAAGAGAAGCGGCGCGCGCTTCTGTCTGCGATCGCCGATGCGGAGGGTGCCCGTAGTGAAGCGGCGGACGCGCTCGCACTCGCCGAGAACGAGCTGCGCGCAGCCGAGCGGCGGCTGCGAGCTGCCGAAGAAAAGCTTAGCTGAGTCCCGTGAATTGCGAGCGCGCCTTGAAGCCCAATCGGAAGCCGCCACAGAGCGCGGCCACGAGATTGCCGGGCAGATTCACGATGTGCTCGGCTGTGCGCCGGAGGATGCTTTCGCCGAGACCGGATGCAAAGAAGGCGACGAGCTGCCGAGCTTGGAAGCGACCGAAGCCAAGCTCGAACGTTATCGGCGCGAACGGGAAAATCTCGGCGGCGTCAATTTGCGCGCCGACGAAGAAGCCCAGGAAGCGCAAACGCGCCTCGATTCGCTGGTCACTGAAAAGACCGACCTTGAAGGCGCGATTCAGAAGCTGCGCTCCGCGATCATCGAGCCTCAACCGAGAAGGGCGCGAGCGCATCCTGGCGGCTTTCGACACAGTGAACGGGCATTTCGAGCGGCTGTTTACATCGCTGTTCGAAGGCGGCTCGGCAAAGCTCGAAATGGTCGAATCAGACGATCCGCTGGAAGCCGGCCTTGAGATTCATGGCGCGCCCGCCGGGCAAGCGCACCGCCACGCTTTCGCTGCTCTCAGGTGGCGAGCAGGCGCTGACGGCCATGGCGCTGATCTTCGCCGTGTTCCTTTCGAATCCGGCGCCGATCTGCGTGCTCGACGAGGTCGATGCGCCGCTCGATGACGCCAATGTCGACCGCATCTGCAATCTTCTCGAATGAGATGGCGCGCACGACCGACACGCGCTTTGTCGTCATCACCCATCATCCGGTGACCATGTCGCGCATGGACCGGCTCTATGGCGTGACGATGGCCGAACGCGGCGTCACACAGCTTGTCTCAGTCGATCTGACCGCCGCCGCCGCGCTGCGCGCGGCAGGCTGAGCGCGCCCACCCAAGACGCTTTGACGCGGGCGCGTACGGAAGCTGGGAAGCGAGTTGTTTCAATGGCTTGCGCGAATGCACTTCACCTTGACTGGCCCCTCGCCCGCCCTTATGGTCCGCGCCGGTTTCAAATTGTCTTGAAGCCGGTCGGTGCCTCGATGCGAGGGCCGCATGACAAGGCACGCGGAGGCAGCGAGACTAGGGCGTATTGCGGAAGACGAAGCCGGGGGACGCCCATGAGCGATTTCGATTCACGGCTCAAAAAAGCCCGCCAAGAAGCAGGTCTCGATAAACAGCCATCCGGTCCAGCCCCACCCCTCGGCCTCGCGAGTTACGCGTTGCGGGTGGCGACTGAACTGATCGCGGGCATCATTGTCGGCGGCATTGTCGGATGGTGGGTCGATCGACATTTCGCGACGTCGCCGTGGGGCTTGATCGGCTTTTTGCTGCTTGGCACCGCTGCGGGGACATTGAATTTGATACGCGCGGTTCGGCGGATGAACGCGCAATTGGGTGAAGGATCCGGCCCGGCCGACACTTCACCGGGTGACGACGAAGAATAAGTTGCGGCGCGTTGTGCGCCGGGGAGACGGGACGTGCTTTCTGGCGATCGCGAGCTTGGCGCGCGGGGTCGAATTCGACCCGATGCATCAGTTCCAGATCCATCCGCTGATCCCGATCCGGATTCCGCTCGGCGGCAAGCTCATCGACATCTCGTTCACCAATGCCAGCCTCTTATGATCCTCGCGGTCGTCCTGTCGATCCTCTTTCTGATGCTGTCGCGATGGGCAGCGCGCGCATTGGTTCCCGGGCGGACGCAATCCGTCGCCGAGATGTCCTATGAGTTCGTCGCCAACATGATCCGCGATACGGCGGGCCAGAGGGCATGCGCTATTTCCCGTTCATCTACGCGCTCTTTGTCTTCGTTCTCGCATGCAATCTTTCTCGGCCTGCTGCCGTTCTCCTACACGGTGATGAGCCAGATCATCGTGACCTTCGCGATGGCGGTGGCGGTTCTGATCACGGTTGCGGCGATCGGCTTTGCGCGCCATGGGCTTGGCTTTTTGAAGCTGTTCTTTCCATCGGGCATTCCGTGGCCGCTCTACATTCTCGTGGTCCCGATCGAGATCATGTCGTTTCTCATTCGCCCGTTCAGCCTTGGCTTGCGTCTGTTCGCCAACATGCTCGCGGGCCATCTCATTCTCGATGTGTTTGCGAGCTTCGTCGTCGGCCTTGCCGGGCTCGGAACGCTCGGCATCATCGGCGCCGCCGCGCCGTTCGGCGTAGCGGTTGCGATGAGCGCGCTGGAGCTGCTCGTCGCCTTCCTTGCAGGCTTATGTGTTTGCGATCTTGTCTTCAATCTATCTCCGCGATGCTCTGCATCCGGGCCACTAAACCATACTAACCATCAGGAGCGCTGTTATGGATGTTCAAGCTGCAAAAATGCTGGCCAAGCTCATCGGTGCGGGCCTTGCCTGTATCGCCATGGCCGGCGCCGCAATCGGCATCGGCATTATCTTCGGCAATTATCTGCAAGCCGCGATCCGCAATCCGGCTGCTGCGCAGCAGCAGTTCGGCAACTTGATCTTCGGCTTCGCCGTGACCGAGGTGTTCGGCATCGTCGGCATCGTGATCGCCTTCCTGCTGTTGTTCGCCACGAAGTAACGCTCGCGCGCTATGGCCGAGATGCAAACCGAGACCGGAGCACCGCCGCCGCGGAAGGGCAATGATTTCCCGCCGCTCGATGCCACGACGTTCGTGCCGCAGCTGTTCTGGCTCGCGGTCGTGTTTACGCTGCTCTATGTCGCTGCTCGAGCGCATGGCGCTTCCGGCATCGAGCGTGTGATCCGCGATCGGAAGAAGCCGCATTGCAGACGATCTCAACGCCGCGCAACGCTTCGCAAGGAAGCCGAAGCGGCGCTTGAGAGCCTACGAGAAATCGATGGCGGATGCGCGCGCATAAGCGGCCTTGATCGCGACGGAGGCGCACACGGCCATCAAGGCCGAGGCCGACAAGCAGCGCGCTGCCATCGACGCCGAGCTTGCGGGCAGGTCGAGGCGGCCGAGGCGCAAGTCGCCGAGGCGAAGAAGCGCGCGATCGCCGGCGTACGCACAGTCGCCATCGAGGTCGCGGGCGCGATCGTCGAGAAGGTGCTGCATGAGCGGCCTTCCGCGGCTGATCTGTCGCGCGTCGTCGATGACGAACTTAGAGCTGCGTGAGGGCCAGGATGGAACTCCTCAAGGATCCGGCATTTGGGTCGCCCTCTCCCTTGTCGTCTTCCTGCTGATCCTCGTCGTGCTCAAAGTGCCGGGCATGGCGGCGAAAGCGCTGGACGACGCGCGCGAATTCCATCCGCACAGAGATCGACGAGGCGCGCCGGCTGCGCGATGAAGCGCAGAGCCCTGCTCACTGAGCAGCAACGCCGCCAGAAGCAAGCCAACACGGAAGCGGAGCAGATCATCGCCGAGGCACGGGCCGAAGCGCAGCGCGCCGGCGAGGAAGCCAAGGCGGATCTTGGCAGCATCGATCGAGCGCCGCCGCAAGCAAGCGGAAGAGAAGATCGCGCGTGCCCAAGAGCAGGCGGAAGCTGACATCAGAGCCTATGCCGGCTCTGTTTCGGTCGGTGCGGCGCGCCGCTTGATCGCTTCGCAGATGGACGAGCGCGCTCGGGGCGCCTGATCGACAGCGCAATCGCCGATCTGCCCAAGCAGCTGCGGAACCGCTAAGCGGCCATCTCCCAAGGCATCACGCTCAGGCTGGGCCAGAGCGACTTCCAGCGTACGGCTTTCTCCTCATAGCGCTCGCGCCGTGATGCGCCGCTCCATCGGGGATTGGGGCGCATGATACGCTCGAATACGTCCTCAAGCCCAACAGGCGCGTAGATCTTGATATCGCCATCGCTCAGCGAGGCGCCAACCATCGAGAATGTGTTGAGGAAGTGATCGATGCCATCGCAAGCCGAGCGGAATTGTGGACACGGCACGCCGAATTTCTGCTCGTACCAGAGATGAACGCGCGCCTGATTGCGCAGCTCGATCTCAATTGGCAGATCGGCGAACAGCTCCGCCGCAGCCTTGATGTGCCGATCTTCCGCCTCCCACGAGGTATCGGGATCGAAGTAGAAGACATCATAATCCTTGATGCCGTAAGTCGGCTCGCGCTCTTCCAAGACATTCCAGACGGTCTGAAACAGACAGCCGGAGACGAGCCACGCATCGGGGAGCGCAAGCTTGTGCAAGCGCGCGAGAATTTCGCAGTTATTGGGATTTCGAAGAACCGCTTGCCGGAACCGGCGCTCAAGCTCCTCACTGCTCATTGCGATACTCAGCGCGCCGCCTTTTGCGCGCGGTTGTAAGCGAGCTGATCCGGCGTCAGGATGATCCCGACGACGACTTCATAGTTGTCGCCCTTCATGTTCTTGGCGAGCGGGATCGAAACTGGAACCTCTTCCTCAGAACCCACGCGCGTGCCCGCTTTGAGATTGAAGACTTGCGAAAATTCATTGCGCGCCAGCACATATTTTTGTCCGCGCGTGATCGCCACAAAATACGGAATTCTGATCTCGGTATTGGAGAGCGCCGGCCCGCGATCCACGGACAGATTCACTTTCAGCGTGCCTTTGACCGCCGGATGCCGCTTGTCTTCCGTGTAATGGCATCTCAGCGAGGCGCTGGAGAGGCTCGCCCGGTATGCGACATCAGTGAGGTCATGGCCGGTGCCGCTGAACGTCGTTGCCCGCTCGGCATCGCCCAAGATGCCAAAGGTGGGGCAAGGCTCGTTGATCGGATTTGGCGTGTGACAGGCAGAGACGGTAAAGATCGCCACGAGCGCCGCAGCCAGCCGGGCCAGCTTAAATCTTGGCATGCGTCCCATCGCACATCGGGCGATTCTTGGAATGCTTGCAGCCACAGAAGAATACCCGCCCGGACTGAGCCGGCTTGAAGGCGACCGGCGTGAAATCGGTTCCCTTATGGGACCCATCGCAGAAAGGCTGATTCTTGGATTGGCCGCAAGCACACCAGAAATAGGGCTTTCCGGCCTCAACCTCGACGGCATAGGGCGAACGTTGTGCGATTGTGGGGTCGGCCATGAACGGCTCCCAAGGGATGGATTGCGAAGGCTGACCGGCTCGCGGGAGCGGCCAGCGGGCGCGACCATATGGCCTAGGATGGTCCCAAACAAGTAACGAACACCCTATATTCTTGTTTTAGCCGTCAAGTCGTGGTTCAAGCCCCCGTGACCGAACCCCGACCCCAGAATGGAGATCTTTCTCGCCGCGCCGCGCGGTTTCTGCGCGGGCGTCGAACGGGCTATCCAGATCGTTCAGCTGGCAATCGAGAAATATGGCGCCCCCGTCTATGTCCGCCATGAGATCGTCCACAACCGCCACGTGGTCGAGACGCTCGAAGCCAAGGGCGCAGTATTCGTGGAGGAGCTTGATGAGGTCGAGCCGGGCCGCCCGGTGATCTTTTCAGCGCATGGCGTGCCGAAATCCGTGCCGGCCTTTGCGCGCGAGCACAAGATGAATTTTCTCGATGCCACGTGCCCGCTGGTCTCCAAAGTTCATGTCGAGGCCGCACGGCTTCATGGCGATGGCTGCGAGCTCGTGCTTGTGGGGCATGCCGGCCATCCGGAGGTCGTTGGAACAATGGGGCAGTTGCCGCCCGGCGCAATCCATCTGATCGAGACGGTTGATGATGCGCTCACCTTCACGCCGCAATCGCCTGACCGGCTCGCCTATATCACGCAGACAACGCTTTCGGTCGAGGATACCAGAACCATTGTCGATGCGCTCAAGTCGCGGTTCCCCGATATCATAGCGCCGCGTAAGGGCGACATCTGCTATGCAACCACCAATCGCCAAGAATCGGTCAAGCGCATCGCCGCCGAATGCGACAATGTCATTGTGATCGGTTCGCCCAACTCATCGAACTCCGTGCGGCTGGTTGAAGTCGCGCGCCGCGCGGGCTGCAGCAATCCGTGTCTCGTCGAGCGCGCCGATGAAATCGATTGGTCCTCACTCGCGGGCGCTTCACGCATCGGTATCACCGCGGGTGCGTCGGCGCCGGAAGTGCTGATCAGCGAAGTCTTGAATGCGTTCGCGGCGCGCTATCAGATCGAGGTGCACGAGATCGAAGTGACTCGTGAAACCGTGCAATTCAAATTGCCTCGCGCATTGACGGCCTGAAGGGGAAGCCTTTGGCCGTCTATACGCATGTCGATGAAGAGGCGCTCGTCAAGTTCTTGGCGAAATACGACATCGGTGCGCCGCTTTCGTTCAAAGGCATCGCCGAGGGCGTCGAAAACTCCAATTATCTGCTGGAGACGGAGCGCGGCCGCTTCATCCTGACGCTTTACGAAAAGCGCGTCTTTGAAGGCGACCTGCCGTTCTTTCTCGGCCTGCTTGAGCATTTGTCTGCGCGCGGTCTGCCCTGCCCGCTTCCGGTCAAGCTGCGGAGCGGCTCGGCAATTGGCAAGCTCGCGGGGCGGCCCGCGGCGATCGTGACTTTTCTTGACGGCATGTCGGTCTCGCGCGGCAGTGCAGAGCAGACGCGCGCGGTCGGCGGCGCGCTCGCCGATCTGCACCAGTTGGGTTCGGATTACGCACTGCGCCGCGAGAACGCCATGGGTCCCGCCGGCTGGCACAAGCTCGCGCACGATATCGGCGCGCGCGCGGACAAGATCTCGCCCGGACTTCGCGGGCACGATTGGCACGGAGCTTGACTACTTGAAGGCACATTGGCCGGCTGATCTGCCAAGTGGCGTGATCCACGCCGATCTCTTCCCCGACAATGTGTTCTTCCTGCATGACAAGCTCTCCGGCATCATCGATTTCTATTTTGCGTGCAACGATCTCTTTACGCTCGATCTCGTGATCGCGATGAACGCCTGGTGCTTCGAACGCAAAGGCGAATTCAACGTTACGAAGGCGCGGGCGATGGTTTCCGGTTATCAGGAACGGCGGGGCTTGAGCTCAGCCGAGATCGAGGCCTTACCGGTCTTGGCGCGCGGCGCAGCACTGCGTTTCTTGCTGACTAGAGCCTATGACTGGCTGGAGCAGCCGGTTGGTGCGCTGGTTCGGCCCAAAGATCCGCTCGAATATCTGCACAAATTACAATTTCATCAGGACGTGAAAAGCGCCAAGGAATACGGCCTCGATGTCTGATTCCGCGCCCAAGCAGGTCGAGATTCACACCGACGGCGCCTGCTCCGGCAATCCCGGGCCCGGCGGCTGGGGTGCGATTCTGAGATACGGCTCAGCGCAGAAGGAGATCTCCGGCGGCGAGCAAGAGACGACGAACAATCGCATGGAAATGATGGCGGCAATTCAAGCGCTCGAAGCGCTCAAGCGCCCGATGCAAGTCGACCTCTACACGGATTCCCAATATCTCCAGCGCGGCGTCACCGAGTGGATGAAGGCGTGGAAAGCGCGCGGTTGGAAAACCGCCGACAAGAAGCCGGTGAAAAATGTCGATCTATGGCAGCGCATGGAGCCGCTCTTGGAGCGGCACCATGTGCGCTGGCATTGGGTCAAAGGCCATGACGGCAATCTGCTGAACGAGCGGGCGGACGAACTCGCTCGTGCTGCAATCTCTGCACTGGGCAGCGGGCAGTAGGCAATCGGCAGTCGAGAAAGAACCGCGTCCTACTGCCGACTGCCTGTTCCCAATTCTCAAAGCTGGCCAAGCATGTATTCCGCGGCAGAGACTTTGAACTCACCGCCCGCCTCGACATTGAGCTGCTTCACAACACCGTTATCGACAATCATCGAATAGCGCTGGCTGCGTGTTCCCATGCCGAACCCCTTGGCATCGAGCTCAAGACCGATCGCTTTCGCAAACTCGCCATTGCCATCAGCAAGCATCAGCACCTTGTCGCCGACCTTCTGGTCCTTGCCCCAGGCGGACATGACGAAGACGTCATTGACTGACACGCAGACGATTCGGTCGATGCCTTTCTGCTTGAGCGAATCGAAGTTGTTGACAAAGCCGGGCAGATGCTTTGCTGAACATGTCGGCGTGAACGCGCCGGGCACGGCAAACAATGCAACCTTCTTACCTCCGAACACCTCGGATGTGGTCATCGGCCGCGGCCCCTCCGCCGTCATCGTAGTAAATGTGGCCTGTGGCAGCTTATCTCCGACTTTGATGGTCATGGCGGTTTCCTTTCGCAGCTGTATCCCATTGAAAGATTTAGCTCGCCCCTCACGAGAATGGAACCGGCTGGACCCTCGCGCCGCGCGGTCTTTGACCCTAAGTTGGGCGCAAGAGATGATGTTTCGATGGCACAGGGCTTGCCTTACTCACACACGTTTGGGCCGGTCCCATAGAAAGCGGCTTCAAGTCCGCTAATATGTAACCAAAGGTCTTGCGTCGGTGGAGGGTGGCTTGTCGGAAATCTCTTTGCACTTAGGATCGGACCGCGGCAAATCCAGTGATTTTCTGGTCGGCAAGCTGCTTGTCGCTATGCCGTCAATGGATGATCCGCGCTTTGCACGCAGCGTGATCTATCTGTGCTCGCACTCCTCGGAGCGTGCGATGGGCCTGATCATCAACCGGCCGGCAACGCACATCACATTCCCTGAGCTTCTCAGCCAGCTCAATATCGAGCCGATCCTGCGCAACGATCTCAATGTGCCGATCCAAGTTGGCGGACCAGTCGAGACTGGCCGGGGATTTGTGCTCCATTCATCCGATTATCATATGGACGATTCGACCCTGCGCATCGGCTCAGATATCGGACTTACCGCAACGCTCGATGTCCTGCGCGCAATTGCTGCCGGCAAGGGCCCCGAAAAAGCGCTGCTGGCGCTTGGATATGCCGGCTGGGGTCCTGGACAGCTCGAGAGCGAAATTCTCGCCAATGGCTGGCTGCATTGCGACGCAGATCCGGACTTGCTGTTCGATCAGGATCTCGATTCGAAGTGGGCGCGTGCGATCAACACGCTCGGGTTTCAGCCGCAACATCTTTCCGGCCAAGCAGGACACGCCTGATCAGCATCAGGCGATCTTGCTGCGTGCGGATGCTTCGACCTTCCAATGCATAGCAATGAAGCGCTGCGCATCGCTCGCGTTCATCGGCACGCCGGACAGATTGCCTTGAGCAAAATCGCAACCCAATCTGGACAAGGCTTGCGCCTCGGCTTCGGTGTCGACGCCTTGACCGATCAGCGGTAGCTTCATGTCTCGCGCGGCAGCGATGGTTGCGCGCAACATCTGATCGGCACGCGCATTGGTGCCCAGGCCCTCGGTTAGATCGCGATCAATTCTGACTGCGGACAGCGGCAACGCACGAAGTCGATCGAGATTGGAGCCGCCGTGACCGTAATCGCCGAGCTCCACTGAAACGCCATCCGACTTGATTGCGTCGAGCAGCTGGGCAACCTGCACCTGATCTTCGTAGGCAAGCAATTCCGGCATATCCAGCCTGAGCGAGCCCGGCGCAAGCTTGAGCGTATTCAGCACAGCCGATACGTCGCGGCCGAACTCCATCCCCAAAAGTTGTCGGCTCGATACACTTATCGAGATGAAGAGCGGCGGGCTGAGCGGGAAAAAGCTTTGCCATTGCGCGAGCTGCATGGCCGCCATCGACAGCTCGAAACGGCCAAGGGTTGCGATGAGGCCGGTCGCTTCGGCGAGTGGAATGAATTTGTCGGCTGAGACAACGCCGCGCTGCGGGTGCTGCCAGCGCATCATGGCCTCGAAACCGGCGAGCGAGCGATCCTTCAGCGAGATGATCGGCTGGAACACGATGCTGATCTGGTCGCGCTGTATGGCGCCGCGCAGATCCGCCTCGAACACTGCGTTTTCTTGCTCCTCGGCCGTCAGCTCGCGCTTCACCCGGTCAAGGCCTTTGGCCGAATTGGCGCGCGCCAGAGCTGCTGCTGTTGCCAGACCTGTCGGGTGCATTTGTTTCGGCGCAACCAAAGCCCGGCTCGACGATGCCGGCTCGGCTTCGCTGCCGTCACGACGCGCGCGGCTCAAGGCATACTCGGCTTGCGCCAGAACTTCTCCGGCCTGGCCGAATTGCTCATCGATCTCAACACAAGCAATCGCCGCCGAGGGCGTCAGCGTCTCCTCGCCAAGCTCAAGCGGCTCAGCAAAGACCTTTCCCAAGAGCTTTGTCATCTCCCGGGGATCTCTCATTGCGGGCGGGCGACCTGCCTCACCAGCACGCGGTGTTAGGAGAACGGCGAACTCATCAGCGCCAATACGCGCGACAAAGTCGCCCGCGCCCAGCGATTGCTCGATCAATCGCGCAATCTGCTTGAGCAGCTTGTCGCCTGCAGGCCTGCCAAATTCGCCGTTGATCCACTTGAAGCGATCGATATCAAGAAGGATCAGGACCGGATTGATCGGCTGGCCGGTCTTGAGATCGATCAGCGGATGCCCGCGGCGATTTTCAATCGCCCACTCCAGGTGCGAGATCAGGAATATGCGGTTGCCGATGCCCGTCAGGGGATCATGCGAGGCATCGTGCACGAGCTTTTGCTCGGCCACTTTCGCAGCGGTGATATCAGTGACGATGCCGATGATTCTGCTTGCGCGTCCGCCCTCGCCCGCAAGCCCTGTCGCACGCAATTGCAGCCACCTGATGCCGCCGTCTTCGTGATGAACCCGAAACTCAAGAGCGAAAGACGAGCTGCCTTGCTCGACGTAATGATGGAAGGTGTCGACATAGACTTTGCGGTCTTCCTCGACAATGCGAGCAATCCAATGCCGCTCCTTGCCTTTGATGGCGCCCTCGGGAAGGCCCATCATTCGCTCAATCGACGGCGATATATAAAGCCGGTCCTCGGCGATCGACCAATCCCACAGTCCTTGGTAGCTGCCTTCGCCCGAGGGTGACCGTTTGGCAGGCAAAGCCGGCGAAACAGGCTCGGGAAGATCGCTGCCATCGCGCGCAAATGCCTGAACCGGCGGCGCTTGCGGCGCGGCATACTCGAACACACCATTGGAAAATGTCGCGGGCACGGCAGCGGAGAAGAGAAGAATCGTCACGCCCACGACAAAGGCGCCATGGAGCAGGATTTCGGTGAGCGGACCGCCGCCCGAATATCCCGTTGCGCTGATCGCAAAAGCCGCCGCGGCCGAAAACGCAATGAGCCACCAGCCCGGCGGCACCAGCTGCAACGCATCGGGCATTGTGCGGCGTGCATGCCAGACGGTCGCGCCGGACGTCACCAGAGTGATTGCCACCGCGATGCGAGCGGCCGGCGGGCCGATCGACCAGAAGATCATTGGTATGGCTATCAGCAGGGCATATTGCACGACGCGCACAATCAGATCCGCTATCGGCGACTCATCGCGAAGCATCAAAACCTGGCGGAGAAATGCGAGACCTAGAACACAAACGAGAACAAGCGCGATCAAGCGCGACGAGCCAGCGGCGACCAGGCGAAGGAACCACGGCATCCCCGATGTCACGCCGGCGGAAAAACAGATTGCCTCAAAGGCAAGTGTTGCAAGGGCAAACGCTCCGCCTGCCGTGAGCCCGGGCCCACCAGCAAGCAAGCGCAACGCGAACATGAGCGCCGCGCCCATGAACAGAATGCCCCAGAACAAACCTATTGTGATGAGAAGAAAAGAGTCGAACCGCGATAGAGTCCTCGGGTCCCAAGCGCGCACCGTTGTCGCCCGTGCGCCACCCTCTGTCAGAAACGCCAAGGTCCGCGATCCATTCGGCGGCAATGTCACGCGCAAGGTCGCGTAGCGATTATTGACGTGAGCAAATACGTCCTCTAACGGCAGTTCACCATCGACCGCGCGGATGTCGCTTATGCGCGGATGCGCGAATGGCGCGCCGAAGCCGCTCGCTCTCGGAAGCGCCGGATAGCTGAAGACCAGAATGCGCGTGACCGGTCTGGGCAAGGTGTTTTCAAGCGTAACTGACGACCAACCCAAAAAGGCATCGTCAAGCGCAAGCGCGCGCGGCCGGGGCTCAGCGATATGTCCTTGGTCGTCCGTCGCTTTGGGCGTCAGGATCGGCGTTAGGAATTGGGTAATGTCTTGAACAGCGTGGTGCCCGTCGATCCGTACCGGGGTGCTCGCCGGAGCGGCGCTGACTGTTCCCGCGCAGCTGAGAAACATCACAAGGCAAGCGAAAAAGCCCAACAATCCTGCTGGGCTAAGGCATTTGGTCCCGGGCAGGTACGCCATAACCAATCAAGGCCCTGAATGAAATATTGCCGCGGCGGCGATGCCCCAATCGGCTGCCAATACGAGAAGCTACACGCGAGTGATAGAGAATTCGTTCACGCAAGGCGGGCCTATGAATCCTTGAAGGAATCACTTCCAACGCGCCCGGGGTGATCTAATTCAACAGAAGTGTGGTTGTTGCGTAATGGACATTTCATCGCGCCGCACCTTCAATGGAGGCGCGGCGGGTGCCATGATGGTGTTCACTCTTTCGCAACAAGGATGAACGGAATGCAATTCATCTGCGATGCCCCATCCGGCAAGACTTGGTTTCGCATCGAGACGGAGGGTGAAGCGGCGCTTGAGTTCGAGCGCGATGAATCACGCCGTCGAAAAACACTTCCGCCTCGAGCGCGAGAAGGCCAAAGAGAGCTATCAGCCGACTTCGACAAATTATATCGAGCGTGATATCGGGCTTAACGCGCATCTACGCCAGCAGATGCCGCTGTTTCTGACTTTGCGCGATTCAGAAGGCAATGCGCTCGCAACCGCCATGCTGCCGCCCGGAGGAAACGATGACGGACACTTCCGTATCATCATCGTCGCCGCCGGCAATGCCGATCCTTATCCTGAGCATGAGGCAGCGATCATCGCGCTTGGCCAGCATTTCGGAATCGAGCTGACGCACGATCGCTGCTTTCCCTATCGCCGCGCTTGATCTCGTTACGGCCTTGGGTCCGTGGTGACAATCGCGAACAGCAGATGGTCCTCCCAGCGGCCATTGATTTTCAAATAGGCGCGCGCCTTGCCTTCTTCGGTGAAACCAACGGACTTGAGCAAGCGCCGGCTTGGCTCGTTTGTCGGCAAGCACGCGGCCTCCACGCGGTGCAGGCTCAGTTCATCAAAGGCAAATGAGACGACGCCTCTCACCGCCTCGCTCATATAGCCTCTGCGCGCGTAGCGCTCGCCGATCCAGTAGCCCAGTGTGCCGGCCTGCGCGACGCCGCGCCGGATATTGCTGAGAATACAACTGCCGACCAGCGCATCATCGCTCGAACGGAAAAGGAAGAATGGATGGGCGATCTCGTCTCTGATCTCACGCGCGTAACGCCGCAGGCGCCGGCGGAACGCTGCGCGGGTCAAATCGTCGATCGGCCAAACCGGCTCCCACGGCACAAGAAAGTTCCGGCTTTGCTCACGCAGCTCGGCCCATTGCTGATAGTCACTGGGTGCCGGATAGCGCAGATAGACCGCGCCCGAATCCACTTGGCGATCGCTTTCCGAGTGATTGTTGGTGCTCAAGAGCGCCACGGCAGCCCCTTCTGATTCCGGCCTCGACCAAGTTTGCCGGAAAGCCGAGCCGTCAGCGCAATCGGCTCCGGATCAGCGCCTTGATGGCCGCCGCCTCGGGGGGCGCCGTCTCGAACCGCTCCTCCCGGGTCATCAGGTCCTCGAGCCGTGAGGGAAGAGCGGGCCGTACCCCGGTCGCCTTCTCGACCGCATCGGGAAACTTCGCCGGATGGGCGGTTGCCAGGATGACAGCGGGGGCCGCGGCGGCGAGCGCCCCAGATCCACGCGCCTTCTCCGCCGCGACAACGCCAACGGCGGTATGCGGATCGATGAGCCGCCTGGTGTTTCCGTAGGCGCGCGCTATAGCGGCCCCAACCTCGTCTTCAGTGGCGCGCTCAGCCGAGAACGTCCTCGCAATTTCGGCGCGCGCCTTCGCCGGCAATTCGAAGCTGCCTGACTGGCGCAGCGACGCAAACAGCCCATTGGTCCGGGCGGCGTCGCGGCCTGTTGCCTCAAACACCAGACGCTCGAAATTGCTGGAGACCTCGATATCCATCGAGGGGCTGGTTGTCGGCGTGACGCCTCTGATCTCGTAGCGGCCGCTCGCAATCGTGCGCGCCAGGATATCGTTGATGTTGGTCGCGATGACCAGGCCCTCGATCGGCAGCCCCATGCGTGCAGCAACATAGCCGGCATAGATATCGCCGAAATTTCCGGTCGGTACGACGAATGTGGATTTGCGTTCAGGCGCTCCAAGGGCAAGAGCGGCAGTCACGTAGTAAACCGCTTGCGCCATGATGCGCGCCCAATTGATCGAGTTGATGCCCGAAAGCCCGATCTCGCTTGCAAATGCCGTATCGGCGAACAGCTCCTTCAAGATGCGCTGGCAATCATCGAATGTGCCGGTGACGGCAATGTTCATGACATTTGGCTCATGCGCAGTCGTCATCTGACGTCTTTGCACATCCGAGACGCGGCCCTCCGGATGAAGGATCACGATCCGCATGCCGGGCCTGCCTTTGATCGCCTCGATCGCCGCCGAGCCGGTATCGCCTGATGTCGCGCCGACGATGGTCAGCTCCGTGCCGCTCTCGCCAAGTACATGGCTGAACAGGCGGCCGAGTAATTGAAGCGCGACATCCTTGAAAGCGAGCGTGGGCCCGTGGAAGAGCTCCAGAAGCCAATCCGATGGGCCGAGCTGCACGAGCGGCGCAACGAGCTGGTGATCAAAACAAGCGTAGCTTTCGGCGATCATGCCTCTAAGGCTCGCCTCGTCGATCTCATCGATGACGAAAGGCCTGATCACACGCAGCGCCACATCCGCATACGGACGGCCTTTGAGCACATCGAATTCCGCAGCGCTGATCTGCGGCCAGCTCTGCGGCACATAGAGACCGCCATCGGGCGCGAGCCCCCGCAGGAGCACATCCCTAAAGCTCGCCGCCGGCGCATTTCCTCTTGTGCTGATATAGCGCAAGGCTGCTCTCTCAACTCATTTGCGCGGGCCGAAGCTCAGCCGCCCGCGGTTCTTATGGTAGACGAAGTACATAACCAAAAGCACAAAAGCGAGCGAGAACCAGGTGACGGCGTATTGCAGATGCTCGTTGCGGAAGGTCAGCTTCGTGTGGCCGCCCTCGGGATAAGTGCCGGGCGGGCCGGTGCGATCCTCGGCAAGCATGACCGGCAATGCGCCGCTCACGCCCATTGCCGCCGCAATCGCCGGTATGTCGCGAACATAGAAAATCTTGTTCTTGGGATCTGTGGGCGCAGTGAACAGGTTCGGCTTCTGCTCGCCGCGGACAAGACCCTCGATTTGCGTCGCACCGGTTGGCGCCGGCGCGCTCGCGGCTGGCATATCCTTGTCGCCTTGCGGAACAAAGCCGCGATCGACAATGAGCACGCGGCCATCGGCAAGCCGCAGGGGCTCGAGCACCTGAAACCCGATGCGCCCGTCTTCGAGCTGCGAGAACAGATAGGCGCGCTGGCCGGCGATGAACGTCCCTTGCGTCTCTGCGTGGGTGTACTCGACCTTGCGCTCAGGCTTGTCCAGAAGGCTTTGAAGGGGCACGGGTGGCGCGTGCGAGCGCGTCTGTGCCGCCGCGATCAGGCCGAGCTTCCAATGCAGGCGATAGATCTGCCACTGGCCGAGCCCACATAAAAGCGCGATGCCGATGAGCGTCCAGACGGTCAACACCGGTAACGGACGAAAACGGATCATTGCGGCGGTGCTGCGCCCGGCTCCTGTGGCGGCAAGTGGCGATATTGCTGTTGCACCAGCCACGCCTTGATGACGCGCAGGATGAGGATCGTGATGCCGAAAGTCGTCGGCACCCAGAGGATCACATGCACCCACCAAGGCGGGTGAAAGGTGAACTCCACCCAGAGCGCCAAGCCGACGACAATTGCGCCAACGAAGAAAACAGCAAATGCCGCGGGCCCATCGCCCTGGTCGTATGGCCTGAAATCAAGGCCACAAGCCGGGCAGCCCGGCGCAAGCTTCAAGACACCCTGAAACAGGGGCCCAACGCCACAGCGCGGGCAGCGAAACAGCATCACCCGCCCGTCGATGGACTGGCACCCCATACATAGATGGAGGCGAACAGGAACAGCCAGACAACGTCGACGAAGTGCCAATACCAAGCGGCAGCTTCAAGACCGAAATGCTTCTCCTTCGTGAACTGACCGATCAGCGCGCGAATGAGACAGACCGTGAGGAAGATCGTGCCGATAATAACATGCGTGCCGTGGAAGCCCGTCGCCATGAAGAAGGCGCCACCATATTCGCCACCCGAGAATTCGAAGGACGAATGCGAATACTCAAGTGCCTGCAGCGCCGTGAAGCTCATGCCGAGGAGAACGGTGAGCAACAAGCCCCAAGTGAGGCCCTTGCGGTTGCCGTTCTGAATGGCGTGATGCGCCCAGGTGACCGTCGTGCCCGAGGTCAAAAGGATCAAGGTGTTGGTGAGCGGAACATCCCACGGATCCGGAGTTCTCGATTCCCTTGGGCGGCCAGACGCCGTGCGTGTAGGCAGCGCGCGCAACCTCTACGGCACCTCCCGGAAACAGCGCCGGCGAGAAATATGCCCAGAACCAAGCGACGAAGAACATCACCTCCGAGGCGATGAAAAGAATCATGCCGTAGCGGAAGCTGAGTTGCACAACCGGTGTGTGCTCGCCAGCAATTGATTCTTCGATCACGTCGCGCCACCACGAGAACATGGTGAAGGCGACCATGAGGAAGCCGAGATAGAGGATCCACGGGTGACCCTTGGCGAACAAGAACTCGATAAACCCGGTGGCCTTGGGGCCGGCAAAGCCCTTCATCGCGATAATGGCGCCGATCGCCAAAGTGAAGGCGCTGAGCGAGCCGACTGCCGGCCACGGCGAAGGCGGCAGAAGCTGATAATCGTGCTTCACTTCAGCGTGGGCCATCGCCTTGTTCTCCCACGGGATTTAGCTCGCGCGGGCGACCATCGCGCCCGCAGCTTTCACTTGTCAACCACCAGATCGTCGCGGCGGAAAGAAGGTATAGGAGAGCGTCAGGGTCTTAACCCCACTCAGCTGCCTGTCCTTGGCGAACGCCAGATCAACGAAGTAGGAGACCGGGAAATCCTTGGCCTCGCCGGGCGGCCAAGGTTTGCTCGGTAAAGCAAAAGCATTTGGTGGTTCGAAATATAGGCCGCGGCGGCAAAGGGAAGAATATTGAAACTGGCGACCGCGGTGAGTGGCGTCTTGGCGTTGTTTTGCACATGAAAGCGCGCCCGCCCGACCTCGCCGATGCGTATGGTCTCGGCGCCCTGAACCGGCTTGAAGGTCCAAGGCAGATCGGGCGATGTGTTCGAATCGAATTCCAACGTCACCTTGCGCTTCAAGACCGCGCCCGGCATCGCGGCAGCGGATCGGCCGATCCCGCCATAGCCGGTGGCTTTGACATAAAGCCTATAGAGCGGCACGGCAGCGAAAGTGATCAGCCACCATCGCGGCAATCGGTCCAGATCAGATAGGTGGCGATTTGGGCGTTATGCTTGGCTGGATGAGCAACCCGGGCTGGTCAAAGACGTGCCCCCCGAGCCGCACGATCGTGATCGACGAAGACCAGGCAACGAAAGCAAATAGCGCAACCGCGATCACGAGGTTGCCGCGGCGGCGCTTTGTGACTTGCGCCTCGGTCAGCGGCGTGGGCTCTGAATTCGTCCTCAGACATTTATGCAAGCGGCGCCATGCCAGCCAGCCGCTCTATCAGCAGCGCTGCAAACAGGAGGAAGAGATAAAAGATCGACGCTGTGAACAGGCGCATGGCACGCTCACGAAGCTGTGCAGGCGCATGCCTTCAGCAAGCGCCAGGCGAAGACGACAAACGTCATACCGCCCGCCGCCGCGACGAGCGCATAGCCAATGCCGCCGACGCCAAGCAAGGGCGGCAGCGCGGTCGAGAGCACGAGGAGCACGGCGTAAGCGAAGATCTGCCGGCGCGTTGAGCGGTCACCGCGAACATTGGGCATCATCGGCACGCGGCGCGCTCATAATCGGCGCTGCGGCACAGCGCGAGCGCCCAGAAATGCGGCGGCGTCCAAAGGAAGATAACGAGAAATAGCGACCACGCGGCGAGCGGAACATGGCCTGTGACTGCCGCCCAGCCAATCACCGGCGGCAGCGCGCCGGCAGCACCGCCGATCACGATGTTCTGCGCCGTCGAGCGCTTCAGCCAGATCGTATAGACGACGGCATAAAAGAAGATCGTGAATGCGAGCAGCCCGGCGGCGAGATAGTTCGAGGCGAGCCCGAGCGCCAAAACCGAGAACAGCGACAGCACGAAGCCAAGCGCAGCAGCTTCCTGGCGCACCGACGCGCCCCGCGGGGATCGGACGCGAGACGGTGCGGCTCATCAACCGGTCGATATCGGCGTCGTACCACATATTGAGCGCGCCCGAAGCGCCGGCGCCAACGCCAATTGCGATGAGGGAGGCAATAAGCAAAACCGGATCATGCATGCCCGGCGCAACGATCATGCCGGCCAGCGCCGTGAAGATGACAAGCGACATCACTCGCGGCTTGAGCAAGGCGATGTAATCGCCCAGCGAGGCGGTGTTTGGAACTTGTTTGATCTCAGTGACGCTCATTGTGCCGACCTCGATCAGCCCTCGGCGGACCAACCTCCCCGCAAGGGGAAGGCAAAGCATGTGGCCCGATCGCTTGCCATCAACTCAGTGCGTCAGGCCGGCCTGACGATCGACGAGATCGCGGCCCGGCAGCTCGTTGAATTGATGGAATGGCGGCGGCGAGGACAGCGTCCATTCGAGAGAGGTTGCACCCTCGCCCCACGGATTGTCCGCAGCCTTGCTGCGATAGATGAAGAAGGCATCGAACAACATATAAAGGAACACAAGGATGCCGGCCCCCGAAATGTAAGCGCCGATGGACGAGACATTGTTCCAAAACTCGAAGCGCAGCCGGATAATCCACAATGCGGCGCGGCATGCCCTGAAGACCCAGGAAGTGCTGCGGGAAGAAGATCAGGTTCACGCCGATGAACTGCAGTCCAGAAGTGCAGCTTGCCGAGAAACTCGCTGTAGTTGTAGCCCGTCATCTTCGGGAACCAGTAGTAGAAGCCGCAGAAGATGCCGAACACCGCGCCGAGCGACAGCACGTAGTGGAAATGCGCGACGACGTAATAGGTATCCTGCAAAGCGGTATCGACGCCCGCATTCGACAGCACAACGCCGGTGACGCCGCCGATGACGAACAGGAAGATGAAGCCGATCGCCCACAGCATCGGCGTCTTGAACTCGATCGAGCCACCCCACATCGTCGCGATCCATGAGAAGATCTTGATGCCGGTCGGCACCGCGATCACCATGGTCGCGAACATGAAATAGGCTTTGAGCGTCGAGCGACAGGCCGACCATGTACATGTGGTGCGCCCACACGACGAAGCCGATGAAGCCGATCGCGACCATGGCATAGGCCATGCCGAGATAGCCGAAGATCGGCTTGCGGCTGAAGGTCGAGACGACCTGGCTGATGATGCCGAAGGCCGGCAGGATCATGATGTAGACTTCGGGGTGGCCGAAGAACCAGAACAGATGCTGGAACAGCAAGGGATCGCCGCCGCCGGCCGGATCGAAGAAGGTCGTGCCGAAGTTGCGATCGGTCAGCAGCATGGTGATCGCGCCGGCGAGCACCGGCAGCGCGAGCAGCAACAGGAAGCGTTGTCACGAGCTGCGACCAGACGAACAGCGGCATCTTGTGCAGCGTCATGCCCGGCGCGCGCATGTTGAAGATCGTGGTGATGAAGTTGATCGCGCCGAGGATCGATGAGGCGCCCGCCAGGTGCAGCGACAGGATCGCCAGATCCATCGACGGGCCCGGATGGCCGACTGGTCGAGAGCGGCGGATAGATCGTCCAGCCGCCGCCAAAGCCGTTGCCCGGCGGCGCGCCGGGAACGAACAGCGAGGTGACGAGCAGCGCGAACGAGGCCGGCAAGCAGCCAGAACGAGAGATTGTTCATCCGCGGGAACGCCATGTCGGGCGCGCCGATCATGATCGGCACGAACCAGTTGCCGAATCCGCCGATCAGCGCCGGCATCACCATGAAGAACACCATGATGAGGCCGTGCGCGGTGACGAACACGTTGTAGAGCTGCGTAGCCCTGCCTGCGCTATCGGGGAAGATCTGCATGCCCGGATGCTGCAGCTCGGCGCGCATAACCCCCGAAAGGCGCCGCCGATCAGGCCGGCGATGATCGCGAACACCAGATACATCGTGCCGATGTCCTTGTGGTTGGTCGAAAACAGCCAGCGGGTGATGCCCGTCGGGTGATGGGCCTCTTCTTCGTGCTCGTGAGCGTCGGCGTGCGCTGCCATGAGCTCTCTCTCCTTAGCGATTGTCGGCGACTTGCGTCGGGTGAGCGACGTCAAGCGCGCTGTATTTCTGCTTCATCTTCGCGACCCAAGCATCGAATTCCGGCTTGGACACGACATGCACTTCGATCGGCATGAAGGCGTGGTCGGCCCCGCAAAGCTCCGAGCATTGGCCGTAATAGACGCCCTCTTTGGTCGGCGCGGAACCAAGTGTCGTTCACGCGGCCAGGTATCCCGTCCATCTTCACGCCAAAAGCCGGAACGGACCAAGAGTGAATGACATCCATGCCTGTGACCAGCACGCGCACCGTCGCATTGACAGGCACATAAACCGGCTCGGTCACCGCGAGCTTATATGGCCTGCCCTGCGCTTCCGCCTCTGCTTTGGGTCAGCATTCTTGAGGTGAAGGTGAAGTCGCCCTGATCGGGATATTCGTAATCCCAATACCACTGCGAGCCCATCGCTTTGATCGTGAAGTCGCTGTTCGGCGTGATCTCTTCGAAAGCGAGCAGCTTGAACGAGGGGATCGCGATGAAGATCAGGATCAGGACTGGAATGCCGGTCCACGCGACTTCAAGCAATGTGTTGTGGTGGAACGTGCTGGGCGTGGGGTTCGATTTCCGGTTGTAGCGGATCATGCACCAGATCAAGAGGACCGTGACCAGGAGCACGATCCCAACAACAACGGGAAGCAATATGTAGTTGTGAAAGTTCTCAAGCTCGACCATGACAGGCGTCGCCGGTGCCTGAAATCCGAGCGCCTTGTCGTGTGGGTAGTCGGCGAATGCCGGCTGGGCGAACACCAATAACGAGAGCGCCGCCAGGAACTTCAAAACCCGCGCCTTGAGCCGTGTCATCATCTCTTCGGTCTGTTGCTTTGGGTGAGCCGGGGCCAGGGGCCCTATTGGTATTGGAACCGTGTCTCACCACAAATCAAAAGAGGCCGCAAGCGGTTAACCCCTGCGACCAACAGGCTCGCCTGCCCATTGCGGCCCACCGGGCAGCACCCTTCGCGGCGGTCCGGCAGCGCGCCTTAAGGCGGGCGTAACGCGGCCATGACACTGCAATTTTTGACCTTTGCCCTGCGTCCGCTAGATTGAGCAAAGCCAACATCCCCAACCGTCGGCGGCCATTTCCGAGGAAGCGCCATGACCTTTTCGACCGATGAAATCTTTTTCAATCGTGCCGGGCTCGACAGAAAGCGCGTCGAGGGGCTGGTGGATGATGCGGTCGGGGGCGGCGATGATGGCGAGCTCTACCTGGAGTACAGGCAATCCGAGACCTTCGCCTTCGACGATGGGCGGCTGAGGGCCGCCAGCTTCGATACCACTCAGGGCTTCGGCCTCCGATCGGTTGCCGGGGAGGCGACCGGCTTCGCCCACTCCTCGGAGCTTTCAGAAGACGCGATCAAGCGGGCTGCAGCCGACGATCAAGGCTGTGCAAGAGCGGCCACAATGGCGTTTTGCCGAGCCGCCGCCGCGCACCAACGCCAAGCTCTATATCGACGACAACCCACTGAATGGCGTTGCCTTCGCGGCCAAGGTCAAGCTGCTTGAGGATATGAACGCCTATGCCCGCGCCAAGGACCCGCGGGTGCGCCAAGTCTCGTGTTCGCTATCGGGCTCCTGGCAGGCTGTGGAGATCGTCCGCCCGGGCGGCGAGATCCGGCGGGATATCAGGCCGCTGGTCCGGCTCAATGTCTCGATCGTCGTCGGCGAGGGCGACCGGCAGGAATCCGGCAGCTATGGCATGGGCGGGCGCGTTCTCTACGACCAGTACCTGACGCCCGAGAACTGGGAGATGGCGGTGGATGAGGCGCTGCGCCAGGCGCTTGTCAATCTGAAGTCGGTCCCGGCGCCAGCGGGCGAGATGAATGTGGTTGTCGGCCCAGGCTGGCCCGGCGTGCTGCTGCATGAGGCGGTGGGCCACGGGCTTGAGGGCGATTTCAACCGCAAGAAGACGTCGGCGTTCGCGGGCCTCATGGGCCAGCGCGTTGCGGCGCCGGGCGTGACCATTGTCGACGACGGCACCCTGCCCGACCGGCGCGGCTCACTCACCGTCGATGATGAAGGCACGCCCTCGCAGCGCAATGTGCTCATCGAGGACGGCATTCTCGTCGGCTTCATGCAAGACCGGCTGAATGCGCGCCTCATGGGCAAGAAGCCCACCGGCAATGGCCGGCGCGAAAGCCACTCCCATATGCCGCTGCCGCGCATGACCAACACCTATGCGCTGGCCGGCGACAAGGACCCGGCCGAGATCATTTCATCCGTGAACAGAGGAATCTACGCCGTCTCGTTCGGCGGCGGCCAGGTCGACATCACGAGCGGCAAGTTCGTGTTCAATTGCACCGAGGCCTACATGATCGAGAACGGCAAGATCGGCGCGCCGATCAAGGGCGCCTCTTTGATCGGCAACGGGCCGGATGTGCTCACGCGCGTTAAGATGCTCGGCAACGACATGAAGCTCGATCCCGGCATCGGCACATGCGGCAAGGGCGGCCAGGGCGTGCCGGTCGGCATTGGCCAACCGACCATGCGCGTTGACGGCATCACTGTCGGCGGCACCGCAGCTTAAAAAGCGGGTCTGTCACATCCAGCGAAAGAGAGGTTTACGCTTCTCCAGGAAGGCGGTGCGGCCTTCCTTGTAGTCGGCGCTGGCGAAGCACTTTTTCACGATCTCATCGACCGCAGCGATGTTGCGATCTTTGGCGTCCTTCAGCACTTCACCAACCGCCACCTTGGCGCCTTGCATGGTGAGTGGCGCGTTCTCGGCAATCGCTGCCGCATAGCTTTTGGCAAACTCTTCAAGCTCGGCGTCCGGCACCACGCGGTTGACGAGCCCCATCGCGTACGCCTCTCCAGCGGTGAACTGACGCGCGGTCAAGAAAATCTCTTTGGCGAATGAGGGACCAACGAGATCGACCAGCCGCTTCACGCCGACATAGCCATAACCGAGCCCTAGGCGCGCGGCCGGAATGCCGAAGCGCGAGCCCTGCGAGCAAATCCGCATATCGCAACACACGGCGAGCCCGACACCGCCGCCGATGCAATAGCCTTCGATCATCGCAATTGTCGGCTTGGGATAGTCGTAAAGCGTCTGGCAGGCGCGCTCGACAGTTTCGCCATAGCGCGCGGCGGCCTCTTCATTGGCGCGCTCGTTTTCAAAGCGCGAGATATCGGCGCCCGAAACGAATGCCTTGCCGCCCGCGCCCCTGAGCAGAACGACACGCACATTCGGGTCACTGCGGAACTCATCCAAAATCTCGGCAGCGCGCGCCCACATATCGAGCGAGACGGCATTGCGCTTCTCGGGGTTGTTGAAAATCATCCAGCCGAGCGCGCCGTCCTTCTTGGACAGCATCTTTTCCGTCCCCGATCGCTCAAACAACCTTGTTATTCACGTAGCTGGGCGATCTCAGTATCGCTGAAGCCAAACTCGCTTAACACTTGGTCGGTATGCTCGCCAAGCGCCGGCGGAGGCGCGGCGAGGTGGCTGGGCGTGCGTGAAAGCGAAAATGGCTGCGCGAGCAAATCGATCGGCTTGCCGTTCTGCAAAGTCACGCTCTCGGCTGCATGCAAGTGCTTGACCTGCGGATCGGCAAAGACCTCATCCATCGCATAAATCGGCCCGCAAGGCACACTGGCAGCATTCAACAGCTCAACCCACTCGGCGCTCGGGCGTGTCTTCGTTATCTCTTCCAGCTCTCCATTGAGCGCATCGCGATTTTGAAGCCGCAATTCGCTGGTCGCATATTCCGTGCGTGCCGCAAGGTCGGCCCTATCGAGCGTCTTGCATAAGCGCTCCCACATGATTTGGCCGGCGCTGGCGATATTGATATGACCATCTTTGGTCTTGAAGACGCCCGTAGGCACGCTCGTCGGGTGATTGTTGCCGGCCTGGCCGGGCACCTCGCCTTTGACAAGATAGCGCGAGGCCTGAAAATCGAGCATGAAGATCTGCGCTTGCAGGAGCGAAGTGTCGACCATCTGACCTTTGCCGGAGCTCTCGCGCTCCAAGAGCGCGACCATGATGCCGAGCGCGCAGAAGAGGCCGGCCGTTAAATCCGCAACCGGAATGCCGACGCGCACCGGCCCCTGCCCCGGCAATCCCGTGATCGACATGAGCCCGCCCATGCCTTGCGCGATCTGATCGAAGCCCGGGCGCGCGGCATATGGCCCGGTCTGGCCAAAGCCGGAAATGCTGGCATAGACGAGGCGCGGATTGACCGCGGACAGCGCCGCATAGTCGATGCCCAGGCGCATCTTCACATCGGGACGGAAATTCTCGACCACCACATCTGCTTTGGCGGCGAGGCGCTTGAGCACTTCGACACCCTGCGGCGACTTCAAATCGAGCGTCAGGCTGCGCTTGCCCCGATGTAAATTCTCAAAGTCGGAATTGTCGCGCGCACCGCCCATCGGCTCGCCTTCGATCAAATGCTCCGGCATCTCGACCTTGATGACGTTCGCGCCCCAATCGGCGAGCTGGCGCACGCATGTCGGCCCTGAGCGCACGCGCGTGAGATCAAGCACGGTAAATCGATTGAGCGCCGTTGATGCATGTGGAAACATGGACTTCTCCCTAGCTGCCGGTGCTCATGGCGAGCGTGCGGCTGATCGCGGTTAGATCGCGCCCCGATTGCTCGGCCCATTTATTGAACGCTGCTTGCACCTTGTTCATCGCCGCCTTGCCGGACGGCTCCTTATCAACCACATCTTCCTCAATCAATCGCGCGACCACGTCGCGTGACACCATGAAGCTCGGCTTGCCCATGCGGCGCAAGAAGAACATCGCCGAGCCGCCGCCAAGCCCGCTCGCGCGCTTCTTCAAAAAATCGAGCAGGCCGACATAATCCTCATCCGGCCAAGCCGCGAAGAACTTTGCGGCACTGCCGTGCTCCTTTGCCAGCTCAACGAGAAGCTGGGCATTCTTCGGCACCGACATGATCTTGCGCGCATTGCGCACAATGCGCGTGTCCTTCAAAAGCGCGTCGATCTTCTTCTCGCTCATCATCGCGCAGCGCTTGACATCAAACGCATCGAACGCCGCTTCAAAGCCGGGCCATTTGTTCTCGATGACCCTCCAGGAGAAGCCAGCCTGAAACACGCATCTGGTCATCATCGCAAGCCAGCGGTCGTCTGCGATCTTCGCGAGCGATGCACGCGACTTGGGCTTGTGCTCTCCAAGTGCTTTTTCAAGCGCCTTCGGCCCGCCATGGCGCTTCGCCGCGATTGCGTAGATCTCCTTAAAGGTTCTCATAGCGCCACCTTAGCACCTGCCTGTCGCGGATCGGGCAAAGAAGCGATGAAATCATCAACCTCCCGTGGTGTGCGCAGGCGGATCAATTCACCGCTGAAATGCTGCGCAATCTCGGCTTCGCGCCGGGGGATCCTGGACTTGCGATAGGTGCGCACATAATCGAGGAACTCAAGATCCGGCAGCTTCTCCACACAGCCCGGCGCCATGTCAGGACGCGTCCTACCAAGCAGCGTCAGCCCACGCCGGATGATCCGCCACAGGCACAGCCAGGTCGGCAAGTCGAAGAGCACAACGGTGTCGGCGCGGGAGAGCCGCAGCTCGGCTGCCTTTAGCGTAGCCGCCATCGATGATCCAGCGCTCGCCGCTCGCAATCGCGCGGATTCGCGCCTGAAACGCAGCCTTGTCGGGATGCTCCTTCCAGCCGGGCTGCCAAAACAGTGCATCCAGATGTGTGACGGGCAAGTCCAGGCGCCGCCCTAGCTCGCGCGCGAGCGTCGACTTCCCTGAGCCCGAACAGCCGATGATGACGATCCGTTGCATTTGCCGTGTTACAGTCGCGAAATCGGGCTGCCTTGCTAGTCGCCGGCAAGGTAGGTTTCAAGGGGTTGAGACCTAGCAGTCATGCGCTTATCTCTGAAGTGTGGGGTGGGAGGCAAATATGGCCAAGACGCGCGATATCCAAGATCGTTGGACGCCCTCGATTTCTGGTTTCCTTATCCTAGGCGTTATTATCGCGGCCGCGATCTGGGGACTGATCAATTACCGGGCTGCCATCGATCTCTATTTCCAATTTCCGCCGCTGGTGATTCTCGCCGGGATCTTCTTCTTCATTTTCATCGTGCCGGGCTTCGTCATCATCCGGCCGAATAAATCGCTCGTGCTGTTGTTCGCCGGCTCCTATCTCGGCACTGTCAATTCGACCGGTTTCTACTGGATCATTCCGTTCACCTCGCGCCAGCGCGTCTCACGCCGCGTTGTCAATTTCAATACCAATACGACGAAGGTGAACGATAAAACCGGCAACCCGATCGAGATCGCCGCGGTGATCGTCTGGCGGGTCAAGGATTCGGCGCGTGCGGTGCTGAATGTGACTGACTATCGGGATTTCGTTTCGGTTCAGGGCGAGACTGCGGTGCGCTCGCTTGCCAGCCGCTTCCCTTACGACTCCGAAGAAGGCGAGGAGTCATTGCGTGGCTCGCCCGAGCAGATCTCAAACGATTTGCAGAACGAGCTGGCGCAGCGCCTGGAGATCGCCGGCGTCGAAGTGCTGGAAGCGCGGCTTTCACACCTTGCCTATGCGCCGGAGATTGCGGTTGCGATGCTGCGCAAGCAACAGGCCGAAGCCGTCGTGCGCGCGCGCCGGATCATCACCGCCAATGCGGTCGATATTGTCGAGCAAGCGATCAAGACGCTCGAGACAGGCGGTATTGTCGAGCTCAATGCCGATGAGCGCAGCCGGCTCGTCAATAATCTGCTTGTCGCGCTTGTTGCTGACACAGGTGCACAGCCCGTGCTTGATCTCGGGCCCTAAGGCAAAGGCCGCGCAGGCGGCCGGCTCTTGACCCCGCGCGCTCCAAGCACCACCTCATAGAGGCTGCACCATAGCGGGCTCGCCTGAAGAGAGAGGAGAGAATACGAAAATCACTCGCTGGTTAAAAAATCTAGGAAAAGCGAAGGGCCTGAAGCGAATACGTCCTAATACGCGTATTCCTTGAAGACCAGCTCGACGGACTTGTTCCATGCGCCGTCGTATTTCTTGAGCATCTCTTCGGCATGCGTGGTGCCGCGCTCGACCGTTTCGAACAGGGGATCGAGAAACAAGGCTTCATTGTCGGAACGGTCCGCGCGTTTCCTCGCGACAAGCCCCGCGCGCGAGATCTCCAGGACTTCCTGGGCGAGATCCAGGACCTCCGGCCACGGATCTTTGCGGCAAAGCCCTGCGCGGGCACATCATCGCGCAGCTGCTGGCGCTCCTTGCGCGTCCAGCTCTTTACCAAATCCCAAGCCGCATCGAGCGCGACCCCGATCGTAAATCAACCCGACCCAAAAAGCGGGCAGCGCGCATATGCGCGCCCACGGCCCGCCATCGGCGCCGCGCATCTCGATGAACTTCTTGCAGCCGCACCTCGGGAAAGATCGTCGTCAGATGATCCGCCCAATCGCTCATCATCGGCGCCTCGCCCTCGAAGCCTTCGAGCTTGCCTTGGATGAACTTCTTGAACGAGCGGCCGGACAGCATCCCGGTATTTGCCGTCGCGATAGACGAAATACATCGGCACATCGAGCGCATAATCGACCTCAGCGCTCGAAGCCGAAACCGTCCTCGAACACGAAGGGCAGCATGCCGGTGCGGTCGGGATCGACATCCTTCCAGATCTGGCTGCGCGTCGAGAGGAAGCCGGTCGGCTTGCCGTCCATGAAAGGCGATGAGGCGAACAGCGCGGTTGCGATCGGCTGCAGCGCGAGGCCGACGCGCATCTTCTTGACCATGTCGGCTTCCGAGGCGAAATCCAGATTCACCTGGATCGTCGTTGTACGGAACATCATGTCGAGCCCATGTCCGCCGCGCTTGGGCATGTAATCGCGCATGATCTTGTAGCGGCCTTTGGGCATCATCGGGGTTTCAGCCAGGCTCCATTTGGGCGAGGAACCGACACCCAAGAAGCCGAGACCAAGGCGCTTGCCGATCGTCTCGGTCTGATAGAGATGCGTCTGAATCTCTTCGCAGGTCTTGATGCAGATTCATCGAGCGGCGCGCCCGAAAGCTCCAATTGACCGCCCGGCTCGAGGCTGATCGCCGGCGCCGTCTTTCTTGAGCCCGATAATATTCGCGCCCTCCAAGATCGGCTCCCAACCGAACTCTTTAAAGCCTTCGAGCATCGCTCTAATGCCATGCTCGCCCTCATAGGGCACCGGCGAATTGTCCGCTCTGTTGAAGCCGAATTTTTCGTGCTCGGTGCCGATGCGCCAATCCGCCTCGGGCTTGCACCCGGATTCGAGATAACGCACGAGATCATCGCGCGAAGTGATGGGCGCTCCGCCTTCTTGTGGCACGGACATCAGCGTCTACTTCCGCCCCTGTTCTTTGAACGAGCGCGGTCTTTGGGTCCAGCGGCTTCGGCTATAGGATGACCCGCTTCCCCCACACAAGTGTCTCAATCGCGCACTCGACCCCGAGATCGCCAAAGACCGCCTGCCAAAGTGTGAGGGCCATCACAGCAGCGGTCTCGGCCCTGACAATTCGCGGGCCGAGCGACACTGCAAGCGCATTCGGCGATGCGTCAAGACGGGCCTGCTCATCGTGGTGAGAAGCCGCCCTCCGGGCCGATCAGAATCGCCGATGGCCCGGTTCATGGCGCGCCGCTTCGGAGCGCTTCTAACGTAGGCGCGCACTGCGTGCCGGCGCCGCCTCTCGTCACAATAAAGAAGCGATCTTTTTGCCCCATTCATCGAGAAAGGCACCGAGCTTCGCCGGCCCGGCGATCTCGGGGACCGACAGGCGCCAGGATTGCTCCGCCGCCTCGACGGCATGGGCACGCAAGCGCTCGACATTGAGATTCGACGACACCTGCGTTCGCTCCGTGATCACCGGCTGCAGGCGCGCGACGCCCGAGCTCGGTTGCCTTCTCGACCAGATATTCCATCGGCGACTTCTTGATCGGCGCGAATGCCAAGCGTTATGTCGGCAGTCCCGGTCTTGCGCCGCAGACACATCAGGGTCTCAAGCTCGACATCGTGATCGCCGCCGCCTACCCGCGGCCGACCACTCGCCGTCCCTGCCGTTGAACACGCGCACGGATTCGCCGGCACGCTGCGCCGCATGACGTGGCGCAGATAATGCGACTGATCCTTGGACGAGCGAATCCGCGCCGCCCGCTGCAAGCTCGCTCTCCACGAACAGGCGGATCCTGGCAAATTCCGGAACTTGGTCTTCGCGCGCGTCATCACCATGCTACATTCCGCTATACGGCCTGACGCGCGCAAGATCCAGGAGTGGCAATGTCGAGCACGGCGCCCGAACCCACAAGGTCGCCGACGCCGGCGCGGGCAATTGGGTCGACCGCTATATGCCGGCGGGCGTGCGGCCGTATTTGCGCCTGTCGCGCGCCGACCGGCCGATCGGCACCTGGCTGCTGCTATGGCCCTGCTTGTGGGGCGTTGCGCTGGCCGCTGCCGGTCGAGGCGACGGCAATTTTCCCGATCGTGCAGCTGATTGCGCTGTTCGCGATCGGCGCCGCCGTGATGCGCGGCGCAGGCTGCACCTACAACGACATTGTCGACCGCGACATCGACGCCAAGGTCGCGCGCACCGCGAGCCGCCCATTGCCCTCGGGCAAGTCAGTGTTCGAGCGCGCGATCGCGTGGATGGTGCTTCAGCGCTTGCATCGGCCTTGCTCGTGCTCATCGCCTTCAACGCGACCGACGATCCGGCTCGGGCTTGGCGCGCTGTGCCTGTTCGCCGCCTATCCGTTCATGAAGCGCATCACCTATTGGCCGCAGATCTGGCTCGGCCTGACCTTCAATTGGGGCGCGCTGCTCGGCTGGACGGCCGTCACCGGCACGCTCGGTGCGCCGGCGTTCTGGCTCTATGCCGGCGGCATCTTCTGGACCATCGGCTACGACACGATCTATGCGCACCAAGACAAGGAAGACGATGCGCTGATCGGCGTGAAATCGACTCGCGCGATCAAGCTGGCCGAGCGCACCAAGTTCTGGCTGCGCATATTTTATGGCGTGCGCATGGCTCGCCTTTCTGGGCGCGATCATCAGTGCCAATGACGGGTTCTTCGCCTATGTCGGATTGCTGTCTGTCGGCATCCACTTGCTGTGGCAGATCCGCTGGCTCGATATCGACAATCCGCAGAACTGCCTGATGATCTTCAAATCCAACCGCGATTTGGGGCTGATCTTGTTCATCGGGCTCGTGCTCGGGCTTTGGCTCTAAAATAGCAGGCTTTCGCGGTGGGGGAGATCATGCGCGCATCAGCGCTCATACTGTTGCTTGGGTTCATTCCCGGGCTTGTCGCGGCAGCCGAAGCGCCCTTGATAACGCCGCCGCCGGCTCAACCCGAGCGCTATGTGCCAATCCCGGGGGCGGCCGTGGGGCCCGACAAGACGCAAGTCTACAAGGCGATCTTCGATGCCACAAAAGCGGGTGAGCTTCCGGACAAGGTCGTGCCCGGGGTTCGCATGCTCGGGATCGAGCAGGATGCGCTGCTTGGCGCAAGCGGAGTGCCGGCAAAGAATGTCGATCTCGCCATCATATTTCACGGCGAAGCGATCGACGCAGCGCTTAATGATGCGAGCTACAAGGCGCGCCATGGCGTGCCCAACCCAAATCTCGCCCCGATTGCCGAACTCAAGAGAAAAGGCGCCGAGATCTTCGTCGATGGTCAGCAGATGCGCGCGGACGGCATCACATCCGCGATGCTTGGGCCGGACGTGACCGTCGCGAGCGATGCGCTCATCGCGCTCATGACATATCAAAACCGCGGCTATGCGCTCATGACGTTCTGAACCAGCGATTAATTGCTTGTGTGTGTCGCTCGCCGCACGCAGAGTGAACGGGGCATGCAGAACAACACGACAATTGGATCCACCGAAGCGCCGGAGGAATTCATCGCCCGCAATACACGGGTGAGCCGGACGCCGCTCGTACCGGAGATCGAGCTCCTCTTGGGCAATATGGCTATTCCGCTCTGGGAGCTTGTCGAGTCAGAGTTCGAGGAGCAGGGGCTGGCACCACCCTATTGGGCATTCGCTTGGCCAGGCGGCCAAGCACTCGCGCGTTATATCCTCGACGAGCCGGCGATTGCGCGTGGACGAACGGTGCTCGATTTCGCATCCGGCTGCGGCATTGCGGGGATTGCGGCGGCTCAGGCCGGCGCGCTCTCAGTCCTGTGCTCGGACATCGACCCTCTGGCCACCGCAGTGTGCGCTCTCAACGGCTCGCGAAATCATGTCGCGGTCGAGACGACGACCGAGGATCTTATCGGCTCCGATCTCGTTCCAGACTTGGTGCTCACCGGCGATATCTGCTACGAGCGCGTTATGTCGTCCCGCTCCATCGCCTGGCTCAGCGAGCTTGCTGAAAAAGGCTCGGTGGTTTTGCTGGCGGATCCCGGCCGCAGCTACTTACCGAAGTCCGGCCTCCAGCGCGTTGCCGAATATTCGATTCGGACGAGCCTCGATCTTGAAGATAAAGAGACGCGCGAGACCAGTGTGTTTCGTTTGACCGGCTGAGGCATCGCATTAGCAACCTGTTCACGCTTGCCTCAATTTTCGCCACCGCACCAATTCGCGACATCGGCAAAATGATTGGTTTTACGCCATTGTAAGGCCTCGATATTATCTTGCCCTGGTCATAAGGGTGAGCAATTCGTTATGTCGCTTCGTGCTGAGAAACGCGCTTCACACTCCTTGGTGCAACCGCACACCGAAGCCGAAGCTCTCCACCTTTATCGGGACATGTTCCAAAATGCGCTTTGGGGCATCTTCCAGACCACGGCTGATGGCCAATATCTGCAGGCCAATCCCGCGCTCGCCCGAATCTACGGCTATGACTCGCCGGAGGAAATGCTCTCTCTGCTCACGAATATCGAGCGGCAGCTCTATGTCGACCCGAACCGTCGCGGCGAATTCGTCCGCCTTATGAATGAGAGAAAGATGCTCTCCGGCTTTGAATCGGAGATCTACCGTCAGGACGGCAACGTCATTTGGATCACCGAGAATTGCCGCGAGGTGCGTGATGCCGATGGCAAGCTCCTCTATTACGAGGGCACGGTCGAAGACATAACCGCGCGCAAGGTCGCTGAAAACGAGCTGCGCGTCGCCAAGATCCAGGCCGAGGCCGCCAACCGTGCAAAGTCGACATTCCTGGCGAATATGAGCCACGAGCTGAGAACGCCGCTCAACGCAATCCTGGGCTTTGCCGAGATCATCAAGGATCAGCTCCTGGGCGCCATGGGCGATGAGCGCTATGCAGAATATGCGCTCCACATTCATTCGAGCGGCACGCATCTCCTGGAAGTCATCAATGACATCTTGGACATGACTAAGATCGAGAATGGTCACGTCAAGATGCATGAGGAGCATCTCGATGTCGCTGAGATCATGGGCTCATGTGCGCGGCTGATTGCCGAGGCGGCCCATCGTGACGAGGTGACGCTCGACATCAGTATGCCGAAAGCGCCGCTTACGCTGCGAGCGGACGCCAAGCGCTTGAAACAAGTGCTGCTCAATCTTCTATCGAATGCGGTGAAATTCACGCCGGCCGGCGGCAAAGTTACGTTCAAGGCGCATCGACAGCCTGGCTCTGCGGCCGTCTTTATCGTGCAAGATACCGGCATCGGCATGACGACCTCGCAAATCGCGAAGGCACTCGAGCCGTTCCAGCAGGTCGATAACTCCATGACGCGGCGCTATGAAGGCACTGGCCTCGGCCTGCCGATCGCTCGCTCCTTAAGTGAGCTGCTCGGCGGCAAGCTCTCAATCAATTCAGGCACCGGCAGGGGCACGACGGTCACGATCGTCCTGCCCGCCGAGCGTGTGGTCGAGAGCGAAGGCTAGTTCGTTCGATCACGGGCTGAGCGCACTCGGCGCCTTGGTGTGCGGCCAAATCGTCATATCGATCGGCCCGATCTTTCCGTAGAGGTCGCCGATGATGAGCCGGCTCTTGATCAGCCATTTGCCGCCCTCTCTTACCAGATCATCCTGATAGCGGCAGACATTGATGATCCTTTGAAACTGGCCCTCGCCTTTCTCGTTTCTGCCGCCCGACGCAATCTCAATGGAATAGGATTCCGCGGTTGCGGTATCGCCCTTGATATTCATGCTGAGATTGGTGACGACATGGCGCACCGGGCCGAAGATGAAGCCGTGCGGATCCGGCACCCGGTTCGAAAGATCCAGCCGCTCGCGAAAGCCGGCGATCATATCCTTGATTGTCTTGTGGCCGGTGTATTCGATCCCCGCCACGTTGAGATATGCGTCGTCGGTGAACACCGATGCATAGAGATCCGGGTCTGAGGTATCCAGGCCCAGCGCGTAGCGCATCATCAGCTCATAGATCTCGATCTTGTCTTCAATGGCGCGCAGTCGGCGCTCTGTATCTTCCATGCGAGTCTTCCCGGGGGTTATTCGTCTTGCTTTCCGCCGCAACGGTATCACAGGGCGCATCGCGAACAACCGCTCTTCGCGGCGCTCATGGCGCAACATCGAAAGCAAGGCCGATCCCGGCGGTGACGGCAAGCGCAACCGCGCCCCAAATCGTCACGCGCATCACGGCCTTGATAATACCGGCGCCGCCCGCCCGCGCGCCGACAGCCCCCAACAGCGCAAGGAAAACCAAAGCGGTGACAGAGACAGCAGGAAGCATGACATCTCTTGGCGCAAGCAGCACGGTGATGAGCGGCAAGGCCGCGCCGGTCGCGAATGTCACGGCCGATGTGAGCGCCGCCTGAACCGGGCGCGCCGTGCTCATCTCGGAAATGCCCAGCTCGTCGCGCGCATGTGCTTGAAGCGCGTCCTTGGCCATCAATTGATCGGCGACCTGGCGCGCAAGCTCAGGCTCGACGCCCCGGCCGATATAGATATTCGCAAGCTCCTGATGCTCGGCCTCGACATTCGCGCTCAGCTCCTGGCTCTCACGCCTAAGATCGGCACGCTCGGTATCGGATTGCGAGCTGACCGACACATATTCACCCGCCGCCATCGACATCGCGCCCGCGACCAAGCCGGCGGCCCCCGTCATCAGAATCGTGTCTTTCGATGCGGCGGCGGCAGCCACGCCGACAATCAGGCTTGCGGTGGAAACAATGCCGTCATTGGCGCCCAAAACCGCGGCGCGGAGCCAGCCGATGCGCTCAATCGCGTGGCGTTCAGGATGCAGGTGCCGCTGGCTCATTCGCTTTCTCCATTTGGGGAAGCACACTCGGCTTGACGATCGATTTACGATAGGAGGCAGATTAAAGCTCTTGTCGCAAGGGCCCGGACAAGCAATAACCGCCGCCATGGCCTACCGCTCGCTCCGTGAGTTTATCCAGCACCTCGAAGCCGAGGGTGAGCTTGTGCGCGTGAAAGAGCCGGTTTCGAGCGTGCTCGAGATCACCGAGATCTGCACGCGGCTGTTGGCTGAAGGCGGGCCGGCCGTGTTGTTCGAGAATGTCGCGCGCGCCGATGGGCAAGCCTCTTCCATGCCGGTGCTCGCCAATCTTTTCGGCACGGTGACGCGCGTTGCGCGTGCCGTCACGCTTGGTGAAAAGGAGCGCACGAGCGCTGCGGAATTGCGCGAAGTGGGCGAGACGCTCGCTTTCCTGCGCCAGCCCGAGCCGCCGGCCGGAATTAAAGATGCGCTCGAGCTGTTGCCGCTGGCGCGCCAAGTGATGGCGATGAAACCGAAGAGCGTCGGCAATGCGCCGGTGCAAGAAATTGTCTGGCGCGGCGACGAGATCGATCTTGCGCAATTGCCGATTCAGACTTGCTGGCCCGGCGAGCCGGCGCCGCTGATCACCTGGCCGCTGATCGTCACAAAGGGCCCGAGCGACAAGCGCGAAGACAATTACAATCTGGGCATCTACCGCATGCAGGTGACCGGGCGAAACACAACGCTGATGCGCTGGCTGAAGCATCGCGGCGGCGCGCAACATCATGCCCGCTGGGGCAAGGCGAAGCGCGAGCCCTTCCCCGCCGCTGCCGTTCTCGGCGCCGATCCGGGAACGATCCTCGCCGCCGTGACGCCTGTGCCCGACACGCTTAGTGAATATCAGTTCGCCGGATTGCTCCGTGGACAGAAGGTCGAGCTGGTGGATTGCGTCTCGCAACCCCTGCAAGTGCCGGCGCAAGCCGAGATCGTGCTCGAAGGCACGGTTTCGCTCGATGATTACGGCGATGAAGGCCCCTATGGCGATCACACCGGCTATTACAATTCCGTCGAGCGCTTTCCGGTGTTCACCATCACGGCGATCACCATGCGGCGCCAGCCGATTTATCTTTCGACCTTCACCGGGCGGCCGCCGGATGAGCCGAGCGTGCTGGGCGAAGCGCTGAATGAAGTCTTTATTCCGCTCTTGCAACAGCAATTTCCCGAGATTGTCGATTTCTGGCTGCCGCCCGAGGGCTGCTCCTATCGCATCGCGGTCGTCAGCATGACAGAAGGCCTATGCCGGCCACGCCAAGCGCGTGATGATGGCGGTGTGGAGCTATCTGCGCCAGTTCATGTACACGAAATGGGTGATCGTGGTTGATGACGACATCGACGCGCGAAACTGGAAGGATGTGATGTGGGCGATCTCGACGCGCATGGACCCAGCGCGCGACATCACAGTGGTCGAGTACGACGCCGATCGATTATCTCGATTTCGCATCGCCGGTCTCAGGGCTCGGCGGCAAGATTGGATTGGATGCCACCAACAAATGGCCGGGCGAGACAGCGCGCGAATGGGGCCGCCAAATCCGCATGTCGGATGAAGTGATCAAGACGATCGACGAAAAATGGCCGCGCCTCGGCCTCCCCGGAACGGGCAAGGCCATTTGGAAGTGACGACACCAACTATCCTCTCGTCGATCGTTTGGCAATCTTCTTCGTCAGTCACCTGTTTGCGGCAGTTCCCTTCTTTATGAGCCAGCCGCCCCGCGCTTGCGTGAATCTAATCTTCGACGGTTGAGCGCCTTTCTTGCATACGTGTTCGGGCCAGGGCGGACCATCGTGATCGAATACGGCGTGACTCAGGCAGCTGCAATGGTAGACGAACACAGGCTTCCCACATGCCTGGCACGAGGTGCTAAAGAGTCTTGCCTTACAATCCGGACGATGATTGGGATGCCCCATTTGGACACCATCTATTCGCTGCCAATTTATCGTCGCGTTACAGAGTTAAACTTCGATTACTGAAGACTTGGAAAACAGGTCATGACCAAGTTCAAGACGAAACCACATCAGGTCGAAGGGATGAATGCGACGGGGATTGTCGTGCCGGCCAAGATCATCGACAGCTTGGGATGAAGAGCCCGCAGAAATATGCTGCGATCAAAAAAATCGCCCTCGCGCTGCCCGGCGCGCATGAGGTGCTTTATGGCGGCCACTGGTTCAATGTCGGCAAGAAGACCTTCATCCTCTATGGCGACCGGGAGCAGCGCTGGGTCTTCAAGCTGCCAAGAGAGCTCGAGCTGGTGCTGTTCGAGACGCGCCCCGAAACCTTCTCGCCCATGATCGCGGGAAAGCTCTATTGGAGCTTTGTGAAGGTGGAGAATTTGCGCGCAGCCGAGCTGAAACATCTCATCACCACGGCCTGGAAGTGCGTCGCGCCCAAGAAGCTGCAAGCGCAGCTCCCCCAACTCGAGGCTTGATTTCCGCGCGTGGAGCGATTATCTCCCGCGTCCCTCTTCTTGCAGGGGTTTCTGCTCCCGCAGGCGCGGGGCGGCGATGCCGCCAACGTGTTCCTGAAGAGGACTGGCCTGGTAAGCCAAGATTGCCGACGCAAATCGGTATTCGATTGGATAGCTCAGCAGGTAGAGCGACTGACTCTGAATTCGGTTTGTCGAGGGTTCGATTCCCTCTCCATTCTTGAACGATGGGCAAGGCCGGGAGTTGTTCAGCGTGAGGTCACGCGAAAGCGCCAGAGAGCAAAGCTCGAAAGCGCGGGGACGGGATCTCTCGCACATGAAATCGGGCCCCGCGCACGGATGGATACCGCGCGTGAGCGCGATGAAAAGGCTCGATTGCAGAGTTCGCAGCCATGGCGGCGGATAGTGCGATCGAGATAGGCATCGCCGCTTGCGCGCTCAAAACCGGGCCCGCGCGCTTTCATGGAACGCTTCCGGCCGCGCCTTTTCCTATCTAACTCGTCATGGCCGCCCCGTTGTGGCGGCCATCCATGGATCCACAAACGCTGCGGATTCAGTTCGAGTGACAGCGCGCGCTGAGCGATGGATGGCCGGGATGACGACCCGGCCATGACGAAGTGAGAGAATCATCCGTAGGCGTTGCAAAATTAGCGCTTGCATTTGCTGCATCGCATACATATGTTCCGCGCCCCTTCAATGGTGAAGGGAAGCACTTGGAGGACTTATACGTGTCATGTGGAAGACCGTCATCGTGCGAGAGCACGAGCGCGCCATTTTGGTGCGCGACGGCCGCATTGCGCAAGTCCTCGAACCGGGCAAGCACCAGTTCCTGGACTTAGCCAAGCGGCTGATTACCGAAATCTTCGATATCCGCGATCCCCTGTTCAAGTCGAACTGGGGCGAGGTGCTCGAGCGCGCGCAAATCGATTTGACAAGCGGGCGCCTGATCACCGTGCGCGTTGCGCCGGGCGAGGTTGCCGTCATCAGCTATGACGGGCTGCCGGCGCTTGTCGCGGGGCCGGGCGAAGTCTTGCGGTTCTGGAGCGAGCTCAAGACCGTCACGGTACGGAAGATCGACGTGGCCGATGCGCCGCGCCTTGCGCGCGCCGATGTCGCTGCGCTCGAGACCGTGCCGGCGAGCGGACGGCGTGCGCTCATTCAGATCGTGGAGATCGCCCAGCATGAGGTGGGCCTTCTATTTCTCGACGGCGAGCTTGTCGAGGAATTGAAGCCCGGGCGCCATGGCTTCTGGCTCGTGGGCCGCACCGTGCGCGTGCAGAAGATCGATACGCGTCCGACCCCGGTCGAGATCACCGCTCAGGAGATTTTGACCAAGGACCGCGTGTCGGTACGTTTGACGCTCACGGCGTTCCTCAAGGTGACCGAAGCGAAGACGGCCGCGCTCGCAACGCCGAACTTCACCGAGCATGTCTACAAGCTCGTGCAGTTCGCGGTGCGTGAGGCGGTGGCGCGGCGTACGCTCGACGAGGTCTTGAACGACCGCGAGAGCGTCGACGGCGAAATCGTCGGGCATGTCCGTGAGACGCTCGGCGATATCGGTGTCGCGGTGACCGAGCTTGGCATCAAGGACGTGATCCTGCCGGGCGATATGCGTGAGCTGATCAACAAGGTCGTCGAGGCCGAAAAGATCGCTCAGGCAAATATCATCCGGCGCCGTGAGGAAACGGCAGCGACGCGTTCGCTGCTCAACACCGCGCGGCTGATGGAGGAAAGCCCGACGCTCCTGCGCTTGAAGGAGCTGGAGGCGCTCGAGCGCGTGACCGAAAAGGTCGGGCGTATCGACCTTCATGCCGGTGCCGGGCAGGGCCTCGATGCTTTGCTCACCTCGCTCGTGCGCTTGCGCGAGCGCGATGAGCCGGAGCGTAGCGGCGCTTGACCTGCGAGGGGCGGCTTTCAAAGGCCGCCCCTTACTTGTCAACCGGTCGAGCGCTCCTCTAAAGTTGTACTTGGCCGGAGCGGCGGCCAACGGTCCGCGTGAAGGGCACAGCCCACCGATCTTGTCGGTTACGACATCTTGCCTTGCTTCCTGCCCGGCGATCGCGGACCTCGGGCGTCTTGAGGAAGGAAGGTCTTGCCATGGCCCAAGCGCTGAACACCACACATTCCAAAGCAACACGCGAACTTCGAGCGTTGCCGCAGCACGCGAGCCTCGAGCATCTGAAAAGCGAGGCCAAAACGCACTTGAAGGCTCTGCAAGCGCAGCAGCCCGAAGCCAAGCTCGCCGATGCGCAGCTCGAGATCGCGCGCCGTTATGGTTTTCCAAGCTGGCGCGCGCTCAAAGCCCATGTCGAACCGAGGCCGATCGACATTCAAGGCATGGCGCCGCTGCTTTGGGTGTTCGATATGCCGGCCTCCATCGCATTTTATCGCGATGTGCTCGGCTTCAAGATCATGCAGGCCGCTAGATGGTCGCCGGAGGTGCAGCAATGGCTGCGCACGCGGCAGAAGGAGGTGGCCGACGAATATGGCTGGGCGCGGCTGCGCCTGAAGACCATAGAGCTCATGCTCAACACGCTCTATGAACCGCAGGACCGGCCGGCTGAGCCCGACCCCGGGCGCATCAAGACGGAACGCGATGTGACGCTCTATTTCAGCTGCCGCTCGGTCGATGAGGCTTATCAATATCTGCGCTCAAGAGGTGTTGCCGCCGACCCCCCCGCCACGAGCTATTACGGCATGAAGCAGCTTACGTTGCGCGATCCGGATGGATACACAATCTGCTTCCAGCATCCTGCCGACCGCGAGGCATAGGCGGTGCGCGGCGGCTAACGCAGCAGGAACCACCACGTCGCAAGGCCGAGGCTGCCCAGCGCCAACGCAAGGGCGACCAAGATCAGCACACCATCATGCGAAGTGAGGCCGAGCCCGAGAATCATCATCGCAATCGCCGGCGCAACGATGCCGCCTGGCACGAGCGCGCCGATCAACATGAGCACGGCGAGCAAGAGCGCAAGCACACCCACCAGGAAACGTGCTTCGCCTTGAACAATGGGTGTGAGCCGCGTGTGCACATAGCGGCCCGCCCAATGCGCAAACGGCCTGGTGAGCGCGAGCGAGCGCGACAAGGCCTTGCGCGGCACAGCGAGCGAGCGTACCCGCTTCGGCAAATGAAGGCCGCGCTTGCCCAGCACAAGATCGACCGCCACCGCAATCTCGATGGCCGCCATTGCCAGCGAGACGCCGGGCAGCATGCCAATCACCGGCAAAATGGCTATAAGGGCGGGCACCAAAAGAAACGGACCGAAAGCGCGGCGCCCGAACTTGTCGAGAATCTCGCCCAGCTGCACCTTGTCGGCGCTGCCCGCACCGTCGATCGTGTCGAGCACTTCGAGAAAGGTGAGTGGCCCCTCACCATCCGTTCCGCTCACCTCTGGTTACTCCCACTTGCCCATGGCCCTTGAAGATATGATCTGCCTCACCTCACTCTTCAATGAGAATCGGCATGCTCGCTGCCGAAATCGGCTGCAGACTGAAAGTGTTCGTTAATGACACAAGGCATGGGAGCGAGAGGGCTTAGCACGGCTGAGGCCACCGCGCGTCTTAAGGCTGAAGGCCCGAACGAGCTTCCGCGCCAGCGAGCACGCTCAATTGCCGCCATTGCGTTCAGCGTGGTGCGTGAGCCGATGTTCGGTATGCTGCTGGCGGCGGGCGCCATCTATCTCTTGCTGGGCGATAAGACCGAAGCGCTGCTTCTTCTGGGATTCGCCTCGATCTCAGTTGTGATCACGATCATTCAGGAAGTCAGAAGCGAGCATGTGCTCGAGGCACTACGCGACCTGACAAGCCCGCGCGCTTTGGTCATCAGAGATGGCGAGCGCGTGCGCGTTCCGGGCCGCGAGGTGGTGCGCGGCGATCTGCTCCTAATGGCAGAGGGCGACCGCATCGCCGCCGATGCTTTGCTTATCGAGAGTAGTGATCTTGAGGTTGATAAATCGCTTCTGACCGGCGAATCGGTGCCGGTGCGCAAGCATCCAAGTGCCCTGGATGCCGACAACGCCAAAATGCCTGCGCCGGGCGGCGAAGATGCGCATGCCGTTTTCGCCGGGACGCTTGTTGTGCGCGGGCAAGGCGCCGCACTCGTTGCGGCCACAGGCCCCAAAAGCGAGATCGGCAAGATCGGCCAGAGCCTTGGCAGCATCGAGACGTCAACACCACGATTGACTCGCGAGACGCGCGCGATTGTGCGCGCCTTCGCCATTATCGGCCTGATCTGCTGTTCGCTCGCTGTTGTGCTGTTCGGCCTGTTCAGGGGCTCCTGGCTCAACGCGCTTCTGGCCGGCATTGCGCTGGGCATGTCGATGCTGCCGGAAGAGTTTCCGCTTGTGCTCACCGTCTTCATGGTGATGGGCGCGTGGCGTCTTTCGCGCGAGCGCGTGCTCACGCGGCGCGCACCGGCGATCGAGACGCTTGGCTCCGTCACTGTGCTGTGCACCGACAAAACCGGCACGCTAACGCAGAACCGCATGACAATTGTGGAGCTGCGCACGACCGGATGAGACGCTCAAGCTGTCGGACGCGAGCAATGTTTATTCCGAATCGCTTCTGGCACTCATCGACCGCGGCAAGCTGGCGAGCGCGCCGGAGCCGTTCGATCCCATGGAGCGTGCGTTTCATATGCTCCACGATGAGACCGGCCTTGAGTCCGATGGCGCGCTGGAGCTCGTCAAGCCTATCCGGTGCGGCCCGAGCTGTTGGCCGTCACCCAAGCGTGGCGCGATACCAGCAACAATCACCACCTTGTATCGGTGAAAGGCGCGCCGGAAACTCTGATCGCGCTTTGCCGGCTGCCTGACGACGAGGCGGCATAAAGTCCGCGCGCAGGCCGACGAAATGGCGGCGCAAGGCGAGCGTGTTCTTGCAATTGCCGAAGCACGCGATGTCGCAGAGCTACCCGACACACCGCACGCTTTCAACTTTCGTTTTCTGGGGCTTGTCGGCCTTGCCGACCCGTTGCGCGAGACCGTTCCCGACGCCGTGCAGCAGTGCCGTAATGCCGGCATTCGCGTCGTCATGATCACCGGAGACTATGCGCAGACCGCAAAGGCGATCGCGACGCAGGCCGGTCTCGATGCGCAGAGCCCGCTTGAAGGCTCGGTAATCACTACGCTCGATGACGCGGCGCTGGCCGATGCGGTCAAACAGACTTCGGTGTTCGCGCGCATCATGCCAGACCAAAAGCTGCGCCTCGTCCAGTCCCTCAAGCGCGATGGCGAAGTCGTCGCCATGACCGGCGATGGGGTCAACGATGCGCCGGCCTTGCGCGCGGCAGATATCGGCATTGCCATGGGCGGACGTGGCACCGATGTCGCGCGCGAAGCCGCCTCGATCGTGCTGCTGGATGATGATTTCACCTCGATTGTGCGCACGGTGCGCCTCGGCCGACGCATCTACGACAATCTGCGCAAAGCGATGACCTATATCTTCGCCATTCATATTCCGATCGCCGGCATCGCACTGTTGCCGCTGCTCATCGGTGCGCCGATTGTGCTCCTGCCCGTGCACATTGCGTTTCTCGAAATGGTGATCGATCCCGTGTGCTCGATCGTCTTTGAAGCGGAGCGTGAGGAAGCCGACATCATGAATCGGCCGCCGCGCTCACCACGAAGCCGGCTTTTGTCACGCAATGTCGTGCTATGGGGGCTTGTGCAGGCTTGCTTGCGCTGACCGCCGTCGCGGCGGTCTATCTTTTCGGGGTTGTGCGTCAGATGCCTGCGGACGATGTTCGCGCGCTCACTTTTGTCACGCTGGTTCTCGTTAATCTCGCACTGGTCTGGGTCAACCGCTCATTTGCAAGCAATCTGATGGTCGAATTGCGCCGGCCCAATCTAGCGCTCGGCTTGATCGCGGCAGCCGTTGCACTCGCGCTCAGCGCTGCCGTGACTTGGGGGCCGGCCGAGCGGCTTTTCGGCTTCGGCACCTTTCACGCCCACGATCTAGCCCTCTCCTTAGGAGCAGCCGCCGGTGTGATCCTGATACTTGAAATGCTCAAACGCTTCATGCGCGCCAAGCTGGTCGCTTAGCGATGCGGCGACGGCTCAATAGCCGGCGCGGGTGCGGGCACGGATCGTATCGGCGACATCGCGCGCATCATAGGTGGCCGCACCACTCGGCTTGGGCCCTTTGCCCATGACGATATCCAGCGAAGCCGACAGGCGATTTTCGTAATCGTCGTACCAAAAGCCGCCGTAGATCGCACTGCTGCAACCGAAGGCACCGCAGGGCGGCCCATACAGGCCCGAATAACGCGGGCCATAGTTCGAAGTCTGCGGCACGGTTGCACGCCCCGCCACGGTGAACCATTCAAAACCCATCTTCAGGGTCAAGTCGGCGGCATGCAAAAGGGCGAAATCCTCAACCGCGCCAGCCGGCGTCGAGGTGCCTCCGGTAAAAGTCACGCGCCAGCGATTGGTCTCCGAACTCGCTGCTCGCTGAAGCCGGTACCTCGTGGCGAGGTCGCCGGACGATAGAGACTTGCGCTGGAGACGCACGCTGCAACGAGAAGCATAGCAAAGAGGGCCGCAAACGCGCGAATGTTTCGCATAACTCGCCTCCTGCTTCTGGGCGACGCGCAGAAGCGACTGGAAATCGGTCCAGGCTCGTACACGGCCGCACCTGAACGCCGCATGACCGGCGCGCAACTCTTCCAGCCTTCCTACGCCGGATCAAGCCTCTTGGGGGCGTTACTTCTTCAACGCTGCCAAACGTGTCGCAGTCTCCTGCGCGTCATATACTTGGACGCCGGCCGGCTTGGTACCATCGCCCATAACCAGCGACACGGTTGCAACGATGCGGCTGAGCCCCCCGGTAACAGCGCCGAACTGAACGCCAGCAACCGTGTTGTCTTGGTCAGCATAGGAGCAGCCCATGCCTGCGGGGGTCCTGCCTGCATTGCATGTCATCTGAGCGGTGGTCGGTTGTAGCCTTTGTGTGGGCGGCTGGACTTCCACCTTCCGGGTCGTCGCCGTTAGGAGCCTGAACCAGGTGTGCCCCTTGGCTAAGGTTAGGTCTGCGGCACGCAGAATTGCGTAGTTCTGTGCGTCCGATGGACTTGTCAGACTCAGGCGCGACAAAGCTGACCTGATAGGCGCCGGTAGAAAGCTCCTGATCACGGTACCCGAGTGAACTCGACAGGTTCGACTGCGCTGGCCCGTAGAGGGGACCAGCGGCTGCACAAGCAGCAAGCGCCAGCGCCGCGCACAAGCCTATCCAAGAGCGAAAATTCCGCATGCTTCATCCTCCCCTCATAACCATTGGCCGGATCCTCCGGCCGTTATTGGCTCACATGGAACCCAAATATGGGCTCCGTTGCAAACGTAACAAGGCACTTGAACGCGGCGTCTCAAGACGCCTCATATTATCAACGGCTCAGGCCAACAATTGCCGTCGGTACCTGGGCTTGTCGCGGGTGCGTCAAGTCGTGCAAAGCTTGGCCGTCAGCCACGATCCAACCGAGGGAATCCAGGCATGCATGAGGATCCCAAGCTCGAAGAGAAGCACCTGGTCGAAATCCTCGACCGGCTTATCGCACGCGCGAAGGCCGCGGGGGCCGATGCCGCCGATGCCCTGATCTACGAAAGCGTGTCAGTTGCGACTTCCTACCGGTTGCGCCGGTTGGAGGACCTCGAGCGTTCAGAGAGCGGGGATTGCGGCCTCAGAGTGTTCATCGGCAAACGCCAAGCCTTTGTGTCCTCGACGGATCTTTCGGATGGGGCGTTGAGCGAGTTGGCGGCGCGCGCCGTCGACATGGCGCGGATCGCACCGGAGGACAAGTTCTGCGGCCTGGCCGATCCGGCGCTCCTGGCACAATCGGTGGCGGATCTTGATCTCTTTGATCCGGCCGAGCCCAGGTCTGAAAAGTTGGTCGAGCGCGCCAAAGCGGCCGAGGCCACGGCGCTCGAAACCGAGGGCATCACCAACTCACAAGGCGCATCCGCCAGCTGGGGGCGCGGAACGATCGCGCTTGCAACCTCGGATGGCTTCAGGGGCGCCTATTCCAGCTCCTCCTCGTCGATCGGCTGCTCCGTCATTGCCGGCGAAGGGGCCGACATGCAGGTCGAGAGCGAGGGCATCGCCAAGATCTTCGGAAGTGACCTGCCGTCACCTGAAGAAATCGGCCGCACCGCTGCCGCACGCGCCCTGCGCGCCCTTCACCCACGCAAGGTTAAGAGCCAATCGGCATCGATCGTGTTACGAGAACCGGCTGGCTGGCGGGTTTCTCGGCCAGCTTTCGGGTGCCATTTCCGGCACAGCGATCGCGCGCGGGACAAGCTTTCTGAAGAGCGCTCTCGGCACGAAGATCTTTGGCGACGCACATCACCATTATCGACGATCCGCTGCAGAAGGCGCGGGCTCAGATCACAACCCTTCGACGGCGAAGGCGCCGCTGTCGCACCGATCACCTTGATCGAGGAGGGTACGCTTACGACCTGGATTCTCGATTCGTCTTCGGCGCGCCAGCTCGGTCTCAAGAGCAATGGCAGAGCCGGCCGCGGAACCGGCGGCCCGCCGCACCCATCGCCCACCAATTGCACATGGTGGCTGGAAAGATGTCGCCCAAGGAGCTGATGGCAGATATCAAATCCGGCCTCTACATCACTTCGACATTCGGGCCCAATGTCAGCCTTGTAACCGGCGACTACAGCGTTGGCGTCTCGGGGCTATGGATCGAGAACGGCGTACCCGCCTATCCGGTCAATGAAATAACCGTCGCCGGCAATTTGAAGGAAATGTTTCGTAATATGACGCAGGCGAACGATCTCGAGTTCCGGCGCGGCGTAAACGCGCCGACCTTGCGCATCGATGGCATGACGGTCGCGGGCACGTGAGCGAAGCGCTCCTTGGACGATATTGCGCTCCTGCAAAGTGCGGTTGAGGCCGGAGCGGACATTGCGCGCGACTACTACATCAAAGGCGCGCGCGTATGGGATAAAGAGCGCGGCCAGGGACCTGTTACCGAAGCTGATCTCGCGGTCGATGAGCTTCTCAAGCAGCGTCTGCGCGAGGCACGGCCGGACTATGGCTGGCTCTCGGAAGAGACGGCTGATGACGCGGCGCGAATCGGCAAGGCGAGAGCTCTGGATTGTCGATCCCATCGACGGCACGCGTGCCTTCATACGCCAAAGGCCGCAATGGACGGTGTGCGGCGCTTTGATCGAGCATGGCAGGCCGATTGCCGGGGTCATCGTCAATCCAATGACCGAGGAGACTTTTGTTGCCTCGATTGGTGGCGGCGCGCAGCTCAACGGCGAGCCGCTGCGGGCATCGGATTGCATCGCGCTCAATCACGCACGGCTCATGGGCCCTAAAGAATTCTACACGCATTCCTCGTGGCCGGAGCCTTGGCCGGAAACAATGGTGCTCGATAATCCAGGTTCGATCGCCTACCGGCTGTGTCTTATCGCAAATGGCGCGCGCGACGGCAGCGTACGCGTATTCTCCTGCCACGAATGGGATATCGCTGCAGGCGATTTGATCGTGCGCGAGGCCGGCGGCCTTATGACCGGGCTTGACGGCGAGGCTCTTCTCTATAACAAGCCGAACCCGATCCTACGCGGCTATATTGCCGCCGGCCCCGGCCTGTATCCAGAGCTCAAGCGGCGCGTGGATCAAAGGGCCCGTACCTGACGGAGGCAGCATGGCGAAGCAACTTCTGCATCTCGTCTTTGGCGGCAAGCTCGCCGACCTCGACAACATCACCTTCGCCGATCTCAATAAGCTCGATATCGTCGGTATCTTCCCCAACTACGATGCGGCCTATAAGGCTTGGCGTGGCGCCGCCCAACGGACCGTGGACGATGCCCAGACCCGGTATTTCATCGTTCACCTGCACAGGCTGCTGGAGCCCGATGCTCGAGCAGAAGAAGGGCTCCCCTGACGGGAAAAATTAACCTGGAATATCAATGGGTTTTTGAGTGCGGCCGGTGCATGCTAGGCTTGGCGGCGCATTGGTTCGGAAAAGTTTAGGGCGTGACACAGAAAGAGCTTGATCAGAGCCCCAAGGCCCCGGAGCGTGGCGGCTGGCCGGTGCTCAGCCGCCTTGCGCGCCAATATTTGAAGCCCGAGGCCGCACGCATTGGCATTGCAATCTTGTGCATGCTGATCGTAACCGGCGCGACTCTCGCCACGGTTCGCCTGCTGCTGCCGGCGTTCGAATCAATCTTTACCGATGTGAGGCATCTCGATCCGGCGATCAAGGCGAGCGTCATTGCCCACCAGCGGCGTATGATCTTGCTCATTCCGCTCGCGATGCTCGGCGTTACGCTGGCGAGAGCGGCGGCCGGCTATGCCCAAAACGTGCTGCTCGCGGAAGTTTCGCGAAGATGCGTGGTGCGTATCCAGAAGCGCCTCTACAGCTCGCTCATGCATGCCGATCTGGCGCATCTCGGCGCGGATCACTCGGGCACGCATCAGACAAACTTTTTGCAGAACTCGAGCCTTCTGGGCACTTCGATTATCCAATCGCTCATCGCGCATGTTCCGCGACATCCCCACTGCGGCCGGCTTGATCGGCCTGATGTTCTGGACCGACTGGAAGCTTGCCTTGGCCGCGAGCATCGTCGCGCCGCTGATTGCGACGATGACGCGCCAGCTCTCGAAGAGTCGCGCGCAAGGCAATGGGCAACTCGATCGCGAGCACGAACAAGCTTGCGAAGCAAGTCGCCGAGACATTGGCTGGCATCCGCATCGTCAAAGCCTATGGCCAAGAAGACCGCGAGACCGATCGCGCCGGCGTTTTGATCGACGCGCGCACGGGCTATTTCTTCAAAGCGCAGCAGGCCGGCTATGGCGCTGCGCCGATGACCGATGCGCTGGCCGGCGTCGGCATTGCCGCTGCGCTTTATTACGGCGGCACGAATGTGCTTGCTGGCAATCTCGACGGCGCACACTTCATGGCCTTCATCACCACGATGTTGCTGGCGTTTCAGCCGATGCGGACTATCAGCGCGTTGCCAACGCAAATGGCACAAGGCCTTCGTGCGGCGGACAAGCTCTGTTCAGCCAAATCGATATTGAGCCTGCGATAGCCGATCAGGCCGGTGCGCAGCCGCTTGTGCTTTCCTCGCACGGCGGCGCGCATGTGCGCTTTGAGGACGTGTCGTTCAAATACGGGCGTGAGATCGCTGCTCTGAGCCATGTCGACCTTGAGGCAAAGCCCGGCGAGACGGTTGCGCTGGTTGGCCCGTCGGGCGCAGGCAAGACGACAATCCTCAATCTTCTTCTGCGCTTCTACGAGGTTGGCACGGGACGGATCAGCATTGACGGGGAGGATATCCGTGGCGTGACGATCGCATCATTGCGCGCGAGCATGGCGCTCGTCGCACAGGATGCAACACTGTTCGATGACACGATCGCAGCAAACATTGCCTATGGCGGCACAGGCGATATCGTCGAGGCCGCCGAGCTTGCGGCAGCGGATGAGTTCATATCCGCGTTCCCGGGCGGCTATGCGACTCGCGTTGGCGAGGCCGGCGGCCAGCTCTCAGGCGGGCAACGCCAACGCATCGCCATCGCCCGCGCCTTTCTGCGCGACGCCCCGATCCTTCTGCTCGATGAAGCCACGTCCTCGCTTGACAGCCGGTCCGAAGCCCGTGTGCAGGAAGCGCTCGCAAAGCTGATGAAGGGCCGCACGACATTCGTTATCGCGCATCGGCTCTCGACCATTCTCGCCGCCGACCGAATCTATGTCCTCGACGAGGGCGTTGTTCGCGAATGCGGCACACACAGTGAGCTCATCAAACAACGCGGGCTTTATGCCTCGCTCTATCAGAGCCAATTTCGCAAGGACGCCGAAGCTCCCGAAACGGGACCTCGCGCGCTGGTGGCGCTCTGATGGAACAAAGCGCCACGCCACTCAAACGACCGCGCGTGCGCGTCAAGCGCAGCTCGCCCAGATTTCTCAAGCAGCTCTTCAAGAGCAAGCTCGTGCATGATCTCGCCTGCTGGCTGCTCGCGAGCTATATCCGCTTTGTTCATGCGACAAGCAGCTGGACGATCGTCAACGAAGCGCCGGCGCGCACCTATTGGGACAACGACAAACCGATTATCGGCGCGTTCTGGCATGGCCGCCTCGCGATGATGCCCTATGGCTGGCGCACCAAGACCATGCCGCTCAACATGCTGATCTCAAATCATCGCGACGGCAGCCTGATCGCCGACATGATCACACATTTCGGTGTGAAATCAGTCCGCGGTTCAGCGGGTGACAAAGCCAAGGGCGGCGCGAAATCCTCCAAGGGCGGCGTGCAGGCGATGCTGAACATGGCCAAGCTTGCTGCAGCCGGTGAAGGCCTCGCCATCACGCCCGATGGCCCGCGCGGACCGCGCATGCGCGCGAACGCAGGGGTAGTCGCGCTTGCGCGACTGACTGGGCTTCCGGTGTTTCCGATCTCCGTGTCGGTCAGCAATCGCCGTGTGATGTCGAGCTGGGACAGGTTTATCGTTCCGCTGCCGTTTTCACGTGGCGCCTTCGTGATCGGCGACCCGATCTTTGTAGGGCGCGATGCCGATTCTCGACGCCATCGAACAGGCGCGCACAGCAATCGAAGCCGAAATCAACCGCGTAACGCGTGAGGCCGACCGCATTGTCGGTGTAACAGCGATCGAACCCGACCCTGTTCCCGTCGCTCGCCAATTCGCAGCGAGCGCGACATGAGCGCGCCGCTGATCGGCCGGCAGAGTGCACCTTCGCTGCGCCTCAGCCTATACCGGGCGCTCAGCAATGCACTGGCCCCCGCCATTCCCTATTGGCTCAACGCACGCGTCAAACGCGGCAAGGAAGATCCCGCGCGATTGGGCGAGCGCCTTGGCCATGCCGGGCTCGAACGACCCGAGGGATCACTTGTGTGGATTCACGGTGCAAGCGTCGGCAAATCGCTCTCGTCCCTGCCGATCATCGACCGCGTGCGGGCGCGCTTTCCGCGCACATCCGTGTTGGTGACCACCGGAACATTGACATCAGCGAAGCTTCTGTCGCAACGCCTGCCTGAAGGCGCCTTCCACCAGTTCGTTCCGCTCGATACGCCAAGCGCCGTTGGCCGCTTCCTTGACCACTGGCAACCGGACGCGGCATTATTCATGGAATCGGAATTGTGGCCCAATTTGCTGTTACGCACGGCCGAGCGAGGCGTTCCCATGGCGCTGCTGAACGCGCGCATGTCGCAGGGCTCATTCAACCGATGGCTCAAGGCGCGCGGGCCTGCCAAAGTCATGCTTTCGGTCTTCGATCTTTGTCTTGCGCAGGACACCGACATTGTCGGGCGGCTTGAGAGCCTCGGCGCGCGCAATGTCTCCATAATCGGCAATTTGAAATACGCCGCACCGCCGCTCTCGTCCGATGAAAGCGCGCTGGAAGAGTTGCAGAGCGTGATCGGCGGCCGCACTGTCTGGTTGGCATCCTCCACACATGAGGGCGAGGAATTGATCGCCGGCCATGTGCATGCAAGCTTGAAAGAGCAACTGCCGGAAGTGCTTACCCTGCTTGTGCCGCGGCATCCGGCGCGCGGCAACGAGATCGCCGAGCTTCTGGCCGATATGGGGCACAGAGTGGCTCTGCGCTCGCGGGGCGAACCGATCACACCCAAAACCGATATCTATATCGCCGATACGCTGGGCGAGCTGGGCCTGTTCTATCGTGCCACCGACATCGTCTTTGTCGGCGCAACGCTGGTGCCGAATGGCGGGCACAATCCGCTCGAGCCGGCCCGGCTCAACAGTGCCATTCTCTACGGTCCGCACACAGATAATAATATCACGATCTACCGCGAGCTTGCCGCGGCCGGGGCGGCGACCCAGGTGATCGGGCGCGATCAGCTTGCACGCGAAGTCGCCGCGCTGTTCGCCGATCCCGCCAAGGTCGCGCGCATGTCCGAAGCCGCGATCAGGATTTGCGCGAGAGCCGACAGTGTGATCGGCCGCACCATGAACGCGCTTGAGCCGCTGCTTTCTCAAAGCCTCGAAGGGCCGGCAGCTTCGCTCTCCGGCACGCCGGTCCGTGCGCGCGCCTGACTTTTGGTATGCGCACGACGTGGGCGGGCTGGGATCGCGCCTGCCTATTGCTGCGCTTTCACCCCTTGGCGTGCTTTATGATCTTGGCGGACGTATTCGATTTTCAATGGCGCATCCCTATCGCGCGCCGGTGCCGGTGATTTGCGTCGGCAATGTCACGGCAGGCGGCACGGGCAAGACTCCCTTTTCGATCACACTCGCACACGGCCTGAGTGCGCTCGGGCATCGCCCGCATATCGTCACGCGCGGTTATGGCGGCAGCGCCAAGGGACCGATACGCGTCGACCCTAAACACAACACGGCATTGGAGGTCGGCGATGAGCCGCTATTGCTCGCCGATGCCGCCCCGGTGTGGGTCGCCAAAGACCGGCGCTCGGGCGTCGAAGAAGCCGTTGCGGCGGGCGCCGACATCATCGTCATGGATGACGGGCTACAAAATCCATCGGTTGCCAAGGCGGTCTCGCTCGTGTTGGTCGATGGTGGGCTCGGCTTCGGCAATGGTCGCGTTATTCCCGCCGGGCCTTTGCGCGAAACGGTCAAACGCTGTCTTGCGCGCGCCGATGCGCTGATCCTCATGGGTGAAGAAAGCGAGCGCACACGCGCCCAAATCAAGAGCTGGGCCGGCCCCGTATTCCATGCCCATCTCGAGCCCGATGCCAGCGCGCTCGCTGCAGATTCCTACATTGCGTTCGCTGGAATTGCGCGGCCGGAAAAGTTCTTCGCAACGCTGGAACGGCTGGGTGTGCACCTCATTGACCGTATATCGTTCCCCGACCACCATGTGTTTTCGGCTTTAGAAGTTCAAAACCTATTCGCCCGCGCGCACGGCGCCGGTGCACGGCTCATCACGACCGCAAAGGACGCGGTGCGCCTTTCGCCCGAGCATCGCTCCAAGATCGATGTTCTGCCCGTTGTTGCGACCATTGCCTCGCGCGAGGCATTTGGGCGATTCCTGATCGACAAGCTTGCATCCGAGCGAGGCTTGTCCCACAAGGACGCGCACGCGACTCCATAAGATCCACTGATGCCGTTCACGCAGCGACTCCAATATCTCATCGAGGCAGCAGGCTTCTTTCTGCTCGTCGGCATCTCGCGCTTGCTCGGGCTCAACGGCGCCTCGGCCTTCGGTGGCTTCGTCGCGCGGACATTCGGCCCGATGACCTCGCAGCACAAACGCGCCAAGCTACGGCTCAAGCGCGCCATGCCCGACACTTCGGACGGCGACGCCGAGCGTATCCTCAAAGCGATGTGGGATAATCTGGGCCGCACGATCGCCGAGCTGCCGCATCTCGGTAAGTTTCGCCCCTTCAAGCCCGGCGGCGGCGTTGATCTTGATGAGCACGGAGTTATCGAGAAGATACGCGCAGGCGGCTCCGGCGCGATCCTCATCTCGGCGCATCTCGGCAATTGGGAGTTGATGCCCAACATCATGAAGGAGATTGGGATCCCCGGCGGCGAAGTCTACCGGCCGGCGAACAATCCTTATGTCGATCGCTACATTGTGGACCTGCGCAGAAAATATGTATGCGCCAATCAGATTCCCAAAGGGCCCAAAGGCGTGCGCGCGCTCATCGATGTCGTGCGCTCGAAGCATCTGGTCGCAATGTTGGTCGATCAACGCATGAGCGACGGCGTCGAGGTGCCGTTCTTCGGCATTCCCTCCATGACGCCTGCCGCGCCCGCACAACTGAGCCTGAGGCATCATGTGCCGATCGTGCCGGCATCGATCGAACGCATCAAAGGGCCACGCTTCGTGATGCGCCTTCATGAGCCGATCGAACTCATCGACACGGGCGACCGCGAGCGCGACATCAAAGAGACGATGGTGCGTGTCAACCAAGTGCTCGAGAAGATCATTCGTGCAAAGCCGCAAGAATGGTTGTGGCTGCATCGCCGGTGGACGGACTGACGATTGCCGTTGCAAGTGGCCTTGCGCGTCGCATAGCATCAAGCCTGGGCGGTGCTCCGATGAGGAGAGAATAGGGAACCGAGCAAAGCGTGAAGCGCTTTCATCTCGGGCTGTACCCGCAACTGTAAAGGGCAAGCTGCCGCGCACATGCCACTGAGGCTGTGAAGCTTCGGGAAGGCGCGCGGAAGAAGCGTTCGAGCCCCAAGCCAGAAGACCTGCCACCCAAGTCGCCCGTCCGCCGATCGGGATCAATCGGGGGCGCGGATCTTCCCGTCGTGGCGACACCGGTGTGAGGTTGCTTGGCTTGAGGTTTTGTTCCTCCGGCCCCGCCTTCTCACGTGTCGCCATGAGGGGTCCGTAATGCGGGCGGAAATTGTCTGTCTTATTCTCGGCGCGCTTGTGCTGATGCCGAGCCAGTCCATCGCCGAAGCGAACACGATCGTCGTCACGGCAACGCGCACGCCCACGCCAATCTCGACCCTCGGCTCTTCCGTCAGTGTACTGACAGATAAGGATATTAAAAATCTCGGCGTCTCTTATGTCGATGATGCGTTAAGAACACTGCCGGGCGTCGGCATTTCGCAATCCGGCGGCCCGGGCGGGCAATCGAGCGTGCGCATCAGAGGCGAGGAAGGTTATCGCACTGTCGTGCTCCTCGACGGCATCAGGATCGATGATCCCGCCGGCACGCAGATCGCGACCAACTTTGCCAACCTTCTGGTTTCCGATGTTGCGCGGATCGAGGTTGTGCGCGGGCCACAGAGCCTGCTGTACGGACCGGATGCGGTTGGCGGTGTCATTCAGATCTTTACGGATCGGCCACCTACAGGGTTGCACTACACCGGTGAGGCCTCAGGAGGTTCCTACCGCACATTCGCCGAATCGGGATCGCTGGCTTACGGCGCGGACAAATTCGGCGCCCTGCTGAGCGCTTCGCATCGCCAAGATGTCGGCTTCACGCAGAAAGTCGGCGATCCAGCGCTCGCCGACGATGATGGTCAGCGCCTGCTTGCGCTGCACGGCGTTGTGCGCGCCGAGCCCAACAATGATTTCGGCCTTGAAGCCGTTGTACATTATACGCGGGCGCATAATAAGTTTGATGGTGCAAGCGCGTTTCCACCCTACTCCCCCGCCGATCCCAACCGCGTGCTCAACAGCGAGGAGATCGACAGCCGGTTTGCGATCGACCATCATGGCTGGCGCGGCATCAATACCCAACTTTCCTATTCCATTGCGTCCTCGCGCCGCGACGACTTGGATAACGGCCGGCCCTTCGCCTTCGGTTCGCGCTTCGATGGCGACCGCCATCAGGCATCGCTGGTCTCTACCATCGCCGTTGCACACGGCCAGACGCTTGTTGTCGGCGCCGATTACACGCACCAGAGCGCCAAGACCGACACGATCAAAGAGCAAAGCGACGACACGGGCGTTTACGGCGAATGGCAAAGCGCATTTCTTCAGTCGATCTATCTGACCGGCGGTTTGCGTTATGACGATAACGACAAGTTCGGTACGCATCTCAGCGGGCGCGCCACCGCCGCGTGGCTGCCGGTGGTCTTCGACGGTGAAATTACCAAATTCCATGCGAGCTACGGCACCGGCTTCAGAGCGCCGAGCCCATATGAGCGCGCGACGAACGCAGCCGCGGGATTGCCCACGCTTCATGAAGAAGATAGCCGCGGGGCCGATGCCGGTGTTGAGCAAAGCTTTGTAGGTCACGCCGCGACAATCGATGTCACCTTCTTCCAGCAGTGGATCCATAACGAGATCCGCTATGACAATGTGGGTTTCACCGGCTATTTCCAGGAGCCAGGGGAATCGCTCGCGCGCGGCGTCGAGATCAGCGGCAACTGGCGGCGGTCCGTGCAACTCGGCCTCCTGACCGCCATCGATCTCCAAACCGCGCTTACTTACACCGACAGCCAAGTGCATTCGCCCGATGCCGAGAATGGCCTTCCGCGCATCCGCCGCCCGCGCTACATGACAGCATCGACGCTCACGCTCGGTTTCGGGGAAGACCGCGCGAATTTGGCGCTGACCTTGCGTTCGGCGGCGAAAACCGAAGACGGCTTTGGCGCGTTTCGCGTGCCGCTCGATTCCTATGGCGTCCTCGACATTTCGGCGCGCTTCAAGCTGACGCCTAAGATCGAGGCCTTCATCCGCGGCGACAACATCTTCAATGAGCAATACGAAGAAGTCGCCGGCTTTGCGACCTCGGATGCGGCGCTTTACGCCGGCATCCGCATCCGCGGCTGAACGCACTCTCCTATTCGGTGAAAGCCAGTGTCTTCAGCACCCGAAAACAACTTTTTCTAACCTGCGAGTGAATTTTCGAAAGCAGCTTCTCCTCATCGGCGAGCAAGGCTCGTGCACATCATAGTGACTTGGTGGCAAGCCGGCAGGTTTCAACCCCTTAGATCGAAAACGAGCCACGGCTGACAATAACGGCGGATCCGCCGACCTCGACCGATTGAATCTTGCCGCCGTCAATTCGCGCCGAGACCGAGATCAGGCTTGGCCGGCCCATCTCGACACCTTGCGCGATCGTCCAATGCGCAGTGCCATCACCGGGCTTCTGGATCGCGCAAAGAAACCCGGCGGCCGCTGCGGCAGCTGATCCGGTCGCCGGATCCTCGGTGATGCCCGCGGCCGGCGCGAACATGCGCGCATAGACCTCGCGCCCGCTCTGCCAATCGTCCATCGTCAAGACATAGACTTCCTTGGCCGGACCGGGCGTGATGCAGCGGTCATAGGCTGCGGGATCGATGCGCGCTTGCGACAAAGCCGTGCGATCAGCAACCGGAACGAAAACGAACGGCAAGCCACAAGAGTAAGCAGCGCCCGCAATGCCGCGCGCGAGCCTCTCCTCATCGAGACTTATCACTTGCGCAAAGCTTTCACGCGTGAGCGGGGTTGCGACCGTTTGCGGAAGCTGCGGCGCAGTAAACTCGGCATGGAAAAGTGCTCCCAGGCGCTTGATCTTGACGGGCACCGCCCCGGCCTTGACGTCGAACACGATCTCCGCCGTGCCTTCAATCGGCCCGAGCAAGCCCTCGCCCGCGAGAATAATCGCGGTTCCGACAATCGGATGACCGGCGAACGGGACCTCGCGTGCGGGCGTGAAGATACGCAGGCGGCGCTGCCTTGGGCCGTCACCTGGCTGAACGAACACGGTCTCGCTCAAGTTCAGCTCGCGCGCGAGCTTCTGCATCACATCGTCCGGCAGGTCCGTCGGCTCTGGGAAGACAGCCAAGGAATTGCCGCCGAACATCCGGTCGGTGAAGACGTCGGCGGTGATGAAATCAAGCTCGGGCATAGGCTCACCTCTTGCGCAGACTGCACAGCTACAGATGCAATCTACGCCGCCGTCATTCAAGCGGGAATCGCCTCGCCGTCCTCAAGGCCGCGCGTCATCGATAAGCTTAGACATCGCATCGAGATAGCGGACGAAGGCGGCGCGGCCTTTGGCTTTGAGGCGGATGCGTGTGAGCGGCTTGCGGCCGGCAAAGCCTTTGTCGATTCCGATATAGCCCGCCTCTTCCAGCTTGCGTAGATGCACCGAGAGATTACCGTCGGTGAGGCCGAGCTGCTGCTTGAGCTCGTTGAAGTCGGCGGTGTCGGCGGTCGAGAGATAGGCCATCACGCCGAGCCGCACGCGTCCGTGAACTACTTCATCGAGCGAATCGAGATCGAAATGGCCCATGCCGCGATCTTACGCCTGCTTGGGCGCGCGGCGCATGAGCACGATGCCCGGCACGACGGCAAAGAGGAAAAGTGCAATCACAGCGATGGGATTGGCCCAGTGCGTGCCGGCGGTAAAGGCAAGCGCCAAAGCGGCTGCAAGACAGCCGAGCGCAACGAGCCGCATCCAGCGCGTCGCGGTCGCGACGGCCGAGACGAGCCAGCCAACGCCATAGAGCACGAGCACAAGCGCGCCAAAGGTATAGAACACCTTGTAGTCGCCGGTACGCCAGACGACGACTTCATAGACGGCGGCGAGCGCGAAGATCGCATAGCCGACGCCTTGCCAGGCAGCGGCGATCAGCCGGTGGAGCGGCCCGGCTTGACGTCTCCGCTCGAGGCGCCGGTTGATAACAATGAGGGCCGGGATGAACAAGGCGGTGGCGATGAGCTCGCTATAGCTCATCCACGTCCAGCCGAGCGGAACGAGGCGCACGGCGACCATCCAATCGAAGAACGCAGCCAAGCCATAAAGCGTGCCGGCGAGAACGAGCACCGAGCCGCCCATAGCCGCGCCGCGACCCTCATGCGCGAGCGACTTAAGGAACGAGATGTCGTCTTTAATCGCGTCAAGCTGTCCGGCCATTGCGCTCACCCCTTGGCCTGCTGCGTGCCGCGGTAGTAGGCGACATTCAGCATGAAAGCAATGAGAACAATCACCGTCACAAGCATCAGCGTTGTGTGAGTCATCTGCACCAGGCGCCACTGATTGAAGTTGCGCACGCCGGGTGACATCGCCATTGCCGCGCGCCGGAGCCAATTGATTCGCGCATAGGCTTCATTCACCAATGCCGCGAGCAACATGTAATAGCTTATCACCATGCATAGCGGATGAAGATATGCAAAGAAGCCATGCCGTTGCCTTGACGCCGCGAACCAGCCGACAAGCACGATGGCGAGCGTCAGGAGCGCACCATAGTGAAACAGGCCAAAGATATGCGGGCCGAACTTGTTCGGCGGCAGCACGTCGAAGCGATAGATGAACAGGCTCGATAGGTTGAGCACGATCATCGCGATCACGTAGGTGATACCGATAGCGCGATGAGACGGCGTGCCTTTTGTGCGAATGAGCTGCAACGCGCCGGCACCGAGCGCGACAAGGCAGGCAACCGTATGCAGCCACCCAATGGGTGTGATGTCGTCAAGCCTCATGGCAGCCCTCTCTCCTTCTCGGAAGAGAGATTGCCCGATCTACTTTGTTTTGTAAAGTACTTTATTATTTGAGATTCAGCTCATTCGACGACCGTCAATGTTGCCGTCTTCAGAGCGACCGAATTGGGCCCGACCATAATGTCGAAATCACCAGGCTCGACGATGCGCTTCATATCCTTGTTCCAGAAGCGCAGCGCCTCCGGCCCGAGCTTGAAAGTCACAGTCTGCAATTCACCGGGCGCGAGCGTTACGCGCTTGAAGCCCTTGAGCTCCTTGATCGGCCGCGTGACCGAGCTGACTTTATCGTGAATATAGAGCGGAACCACCTCGTCGCCGGTTCGGCTGCCGGTGTTCTTGACATCCGCCGACACCTCGACCACCCCATCCGGCTTGATCGTCGCCGCCGAAAGGCGCGGCGCGCTGATCTCAAATGTTGTGTAGCTGAGACCAAAGCCGAACGGAAACAGCGGCGCATTGCTGTCAAACAGATAGCCGCGATGCGCGCTCGGCTTGTAATCATAATAGACCGGCAATTGACCGACGGAGCGCGCAAAGGTGATCGGCAATTTGCCGCCGGGATTGTAATCGCCGAACAGAATGTCGGCCATCGCGGTACCGGTCGCCTGGCCGAGATACCAGGCTTCGATGATCGCATTGGCCTTCTCGGCGATGTTTACGATGGATGGCGGGCGGCCATTGTTCAAGATGACGATCACCGGCTTGTGCAAGGCGAACAAAGCGCTCGCCAGCTCATCCTGCTGACCGGGAAGATCGAGGCTGTCTCGATCGCCGAGATGATTGGGCGCCCAGCCTTCACGGCTTGTCTGCTCGGTATCACCAATCACAAGAACGATCTTATCGGCTTTTTTCGCAACAGCGACCGCCTCCTTGATGAGCTTCTCATTCTCCTTAGGGTCGGCAAGCTTGACCGGATCCGCGCTCCATTCGCTGGATTCGGTGATCTTGCAGCCTTCCGCATAAAGAATTTTCGCATTCGCCCCGAGCTTGGCCTTGATGCCTTCGAGAATGTTGACCGTGTGACGCGGCCAGCCGGAATAACCGCCGAGATGAATTGTGTTGGCGTTGGGCCCGATGATAGCGAGCGTTTCCGCATTCGGCTTAAGCGGCAAAGTGCCGTCATTCTTAAGCAGAACCGCCGAGCGATGCGCGGCCTCCAGCGCCAGCGCGTCGGCCTCCGCGTTGCCGGTGAGCTTATCGGCCGCCTCGGGATCATGATACGGATGCTCGAACTCGCCGGATTCGAATTTGAGCGTCAGGAACAGCCGCACGGCCTTATCGACCAGCTTCTCGCTGACATGGCCGGCGCGCACGGAGTCAACAAGCGTCGAGAATGACACGCCATTCGGCAGGTCGACATCGACGCCCAATTCAAGTGCGCGGATCGCAGCCGAAGGAATGTCCGGCTCGACATGATGCAGCTGCGTCAGCTGCTCGATCGCAAAATAGTCGCTGACGACCGCACCTTTATAGCCCCACTCGCCGCGCAACACATCTTCGAGCAGCCATTTATTGGCATGGCTGGGTACGCCGTCGATCTCATTATAGGAAGCCATGACGTTGCGGATATTCGTGCGCTTCACGGCTTGCTCGAAGGGCGGAAAAAAATCCTCGCGCAGCGTGCGCTCGCCAAGCATCGCGGGAGCAACATTGTTGCCGCTTTCCGGCTGGCCGTGCCCGGTCATGTGCTTGAGCGTTGCATAGACATGGCCGGGCGCAAGCGGCAGGCTATCACCTTGCAGACCGCGCACCGCGGCAACGCCCATCTCGCTCACGAGATAGGGATCCTCACCGAAAGTCTCTTCAACGCGGCCCCAGCGCGGATCGCGCGTGATGTCGACGACGGGCGAGAGAACTTCTTGAATGCCCCGCGCGGCAAGCTCGCGGCCAGTCACCTGATTGACGCGCATGACAAGATCAGGATCCCAGCTCGACCCAAGCGCGATCGCCTGCGGGAAACTGGTGCCGTCGACAATCACCGCGCCATGCAAGCCTTCTTCATGGAACCAGACAGGAATTCCAAGACGGGTCTTTTCAATCGCCCATTTCTGAATCTCGTTGATCAAGTTCGTTGCGTCGCGCGAATTGCGCCCAAGCATGCCGGACCCTGTGCTGAGGAGATTCGACGGCCGCGTGATCTGACCGATTCCGTGCGGGAAGACCTCGCTGGCTTTTGCCGGATCGAAATCGCCCTTGTCGTCAAGAAGCGGGCTCTTTGTTTGCCACGCAGCGATGATCTGCGCGACCTTCTCTTCAAGCGTCATGCGCCTCATGAGATCATTGACGCGCGCATCGATTGGTGCGGAAGAATCCTTATAGCGTTCCATGGCCTGTGCGTCCGAAGCGTTGGTGAGAGAAAGGATCAGGGCCGCCGAGGCAACAACGCTAATGAGCCCACCATTGAGTTTCCGCCCCATCGTTTCCCCCGTTCGCAAGCGTTGTCGTTTTCATTGAGCCAGCTTGCCTTGGGTGGTAACGCTGACCTCACCGATTGGCAAGGAGATATCCGCGCCCGCGCCTCGCTCGCATTGCAGATCATGGTGCGTCGCAAAATGTGCAGGGGCATACCCTGCCGCAAGCGGAGATGTCATGACGCGACTGGTTCAGGCGCTGATTTTCGGAGTGCTGATCTTGGCGACGATTTCTGGGGCGCGCGCTGAAGATGGCTACGAGCTGTGGCTGCGATATCACCCGGTCGAGAGTGAATGGCGCGCGCAATATCGCCCGCTTGCATCGCGCATCTTTATTGCCGGCACATCGCCCACTATGGCAGCGGCCCGCACGGAGCTGTTGCGCGGGCTCGGCGGCCTTCTTGATGAAGTAATCAGCGATGATAATAGCGTTACGCATGACGGGACGGTTGTCGTTGCATTAAACGGCACACTTCCTGCGCTCGCTGCGCTTCGTCTATCGTTTGACAAGATCGGGCGCGAGGGTTTCGTCATTCGCAGCGCGCAGCTCGGCGGGCATAGCGTCACCATCATTGCCGGCAACAGCGAGATTGGCGCGCTTTATGGCGTGTTCCGGTTCTTGAGCCTTTTGCAAACGCGCCAGGATATTGCCGCGATCGATATCGTTTCCGCACCCAAGATACGGCACCGCATTCTCGATCACTGGGATAATCCCGATCGCACGGTCGAGCGCGGCTATGCCGGCCCTTCGATCTGGGATTGGCAGAAGCTGCCGGACTACCGCGATCCGCGCTACACAGACTATGCGCGCGCCAACGCGTCGATCGGCATCAATGGCGCCGTTCTCAACAATGTGAATGCGAGTCCTGATATTCTTCGGCCGCAATTCCTCGCCAAGGTTGCGGCGATTGCCGATGTGCTGCGGCCTTACGGCATCAAGGTTTATCTCAGCGCTTATTGGGCGGCGCCGATCAAAATCGGCGACTTGAAGACGGCGGATCCGCTCGACCCGAAAGTGCGTACGTGGTGGAAAGCAAAGGTGGACGAGATCTATCACGCCATTCCGGATTTCGGCGGCTTTCTCGTCAAAGCGAATTCGGAGGGCCAGCCGGGGCCGCAAGATTACGGTCGCACTCACGCCGACGGCGCCAATATGCTTGCCGATGCTATTGCGCCGCATGGCAGCATCGTGATGTGGCGCGCCTTTGTCTATTCGAGCCAAAACACGGAAGACCGCGCGAAACAAGCTTATGACGAGTTCGTGCCGCTCGATGGCAAATTCCGCGATAACGTCTTGATCCAGGTGAAGAACGGGCCGATCGATTTTCAGCCGCGCGAGCCGTTTCATCCGTTGTTCGGCGCGCTGCCGAAATCCAACACCATGCTGGAGCTGCAGATAACCAAGGAGTATCTCGGCTTTGCGACGCATCTTGTCTATCTCGGCGCGCTGTTCCAGGAAGTGCTTGATGCCGACACCTATGCGCGCGGCCCCGGCTCGACGGTGGCAAAGGTTATCGACGGCACGATGTTCGGCTCGAAACAGACCGGGATCGCCGGCGTTGCGAATATCGGGACGGACCGCAATTGGTGCGGCTCTCAATTCAACTGCGCGAACTGGTATGCGTTCGGCCGGCTCGCCTGGGAGCCCATGCAATCCTCGCGTGACATTGCGCGCGATTGGGTACGCATGACCTACACTAATGATTCGCGCTTCGTTGATCCGGTCGTCGACATGATGATGGCCTCGCGCGAAGCGGTGGTCGATTACATGACCCCGCTCGGTCTCGCGCATCAGATGGCGACTGGCCATCATTATGGGCCCGGGCCTTGGGTCGACGACACCGGGCGGCCCGAATGGAACCCGGTCTATTACAGCCGCGCCGACAAAGACGGCATCGGCGTTGACCGCACCGCGGCGGGCACGAACGCGATCGCGCAATATGCGCCGCCGGTGGCTGAGACATTCGCGAGCCTCGACAAAACTCCGGACAAATACCTCTTGTGGTTTCACCATGTGCCCTGGGACTATAAAATGAGATCCGGGCGCACGCTCTGGGACGAGCTTGTGCTGCATTATCAGCATGGCGTGGATGAGGTCGCAGCGATGCGCGCGACCTGGGCAAAGCTCAAGCCTTATGTCGACGCCGAGCGCTACGCTGAAACCGAGAGCTTCTTAGCGATTCAAGAGAAGGAAGCGAAATGGTGGCGCGATGCCTGCATCGCCTATTTCCAATCCATCTCGCACCGGCCGCTGCCAAAGGGTGTCTCCAAGCCGCCGCATGATCTGCAGTACTACAAGAACATCAAAATGCTGCACGTGCCGGGCTGAGTGCCCAGCGCCACGTGCTCACCAGAAGTAGATGTAGATCGCGGCGATGATGCCGAGGATAACAATCGTGTGGAAGATCTCCCAGAAGCCGTGGCTTGCCTTCACGGCCGCCTTCTCCTCAGCGCTCATCGAGCCATAAGTGAGACCGGAGAGCTTCTCCTCCGACGCTTTGGGCGTCACCAGGCTGACAAAGAAGATCAAAAGGCACGTGCCGACAAACAGCATGAAGCTGAAATAGAGCCAATTGATCCGCGCGAGTGTATCGAGCCAAGGCGCCATCGCCACATGATTGTCATGCGCGACGACAAGCGCAAGGCGCGCCATGCCCGAGAAGAAGCCGACGACGATGCCGACAAGACCGGCGATGGGCGTGACGCCTTTGGTGAAGATGCCAAGCATGAACACCGCGGCGATCGATGGCGCCAGCAGCGATTGGATGAGCTGAAGATAAGTGTAGAGCTGGCCTTTGCCGATCTGCTCGAGAAACGGAATCCATGCCATGCCGGCGAGCACAACACCGACGGTCGCCCAGCGCCCGACGGTCACCAGATGCTTCTCGGAAGATTGCGGGCGAATGCGCTTGTAGAAATCGACGGTGAACAGAGTTGCCGTCGAGTTGAAGAGCGAGGCCAGCGAGCTCATCAACGCGGCAAGCATTCCGGCGAGCACGAGCCCGCGCAGGCCGTTGGGCAAAAGATGCGAAAGCATGATCGGGAAGGCGCCTTGCGGATTCTTACCGACCGCCTCGAAACCGGGAACGCCTTGCTTGAACAGCGCAACGGCGATCATGCCCGGGATCAGGAAGATGAAGACGGGAAAGAGCTTCAGATAGCCCGCGAAGATCGTGCCGCGGCGCGATTCGCGCAGATTCTTGCCGGTCAGCACACGCTGAACAATGTACTGGTCCGTGCACCAATACCAAAGCCCAACTAAGGGCGATGACAAAATGATGCCGAGCCACGGCGTCTCGCTCGGATCGAATAGAAAGCCGGGAAAGCCTTGCGTCGCCGGTGTCGTCGAAAGCGGGCGCCAAAGATGAATCGTCTCGGGGTTTGCCGCGCGTAACGCGTCAATGCCGCCGATCTTCGAAAGCCCGACGAACAAGAGAACGATCGAGCCGATGAGCAGGACAGGCACATGCATCACCTCGGTCCATAGAACCGATTTCATACCGCCGATGATGGTGAAGATGCCGGTGATGATGACGAGCGAGAAAGCCGCGAACCAGAAGAAATTGACCGCACCGAAGCCTGGCAGATTGAATGTGTCGATGCCGAGCACGGTCTGAATGGCGAACGCGCCGGCGAAAATCGTGACCGATGCCTTGGTGAGGATGTAGCTGACGAGGAACACGAAGGAAAGGAAGGTGCGCGTTGCCGGCGTGTAACGCTTTTCCAAGAACTCCGGCGTCGTGAAGATTTTCGTGCCGAGATAGAATGGCGCGAAGATCCAACCCAAGATCAACACTTGATAGGAGTGAAGCTCGTAGTGCGCGAGCGCCATGCCGGAGCTGGCGCCGGAGCCGGCGAGGCCGACAAGATGTTCGGCACCGATATTGGAGGCGAAAATCGATGAGCCGATCATCAGCCAGCTGGCGTTGCGGCTGGCGAGAAAATAGTCCGCCGTGTCTTTCTCGCGCATGAGCGCGGTCCAGACCGCAATCGCCGTGTTGACAACGAAATAAAGACCGACGACCAGCCAGTCCAGCTGCGAAAAGGTGACGCCGCCCATACCCTCTCCCGCTTCCTCCGGGCGGCGCATCGGCTCTTGTGGCCACTCGTTCTCCCCGCCCCGCGCAGAGCCTATTGATAGGCCCTTAGAACCGCAAGCGGCGATGCGGGCACCTCGGATGATTATCCCAGTGCAGGCGAAGACAACGCTTCCCGCTCGCTCAGCCGTAGAGCACCACGTGTTGCGGCTGGCCTGGCACATCGACCTCGAAACGAAACAGCCCGCCCGCCAGAGGCTGCGCGGCGCGTGCCGTTTCGTGCAAGCCCTTGCCCGCCGTGGTCGCATAGACGGTTGTCAGTTTCGGGCCGCCGAAAGCAATCTTAGTGATGTTGGCGCAGGGGAATTTTACGCTCGCGACGAGCTTGCCGTGCGGCGAATAACGGCGCACCGCCCAGCCGGCAAATAATGCGCTCCACAGATAGCCCTCGGAATCGACGACAGGGCCGTCCGGATAACCCGCGCCATCTTCGATCTCGGCAAAGATGCGCTTGTTCGAAAGCGTTCCATCATCGCGCAAATCGAACGCGTAGATGATCTTCTTCAGCGTATCGGTGTGATAGAGCGTCTTGCCGTCGGGCGAGAAAGCCGGGCCGTTGGTGATGCAATAGCCATCATCTTTCGGCTGCGGCCCCTGCCCATCGAGCCGATAGAGCCTTCCGGTCTCTGCCCTCTCGCCGTCATCCATCGAGCCGAACCAGAGATGGCCCGTGCCATCGACCGCACCGTCATTCAAGCGATTGTTCGGCCGATCCGGCTCGACGACATGGCGCAAAGTGAAGCTTCCGTTCGCCGGATCGAAAGTGTGCAAGCCGGTTTTAAGCCCGACGATGAGCTTGCCATCCGGCAGTGGCGCTAAGAATCCGGGTTGTGCCGGCGCATCGAAGCTCTTCTTCTCGCCGCTCGCCAGATCGAAGCGATGAATTTGCAGCTTCTTAATGTCGACGAGCCAAAGCGCATCTTCGGGCGCGCGCCACAGCGGGCCCTCGCCAAGCTCGGCACCGAGTGCCCACATGCATTCCGGTTCGCTTGTGCTCATCGCCAGCCCGCATCGATCCAATAAGAATGTCCTGTGCACAGCCGTGCATCATCTGACGCCAGAAATAGAACGAGCGAAGCGACATGCTCCGGCAGGATGCGCTCTTTCAAGCATTGATCTGCCAGGATTTCTTTCTCGGCTTCGGGCGAATACCAGCGCTCCTGGCGCGGCGTCTTCACGCTGCCGGGAATGACGGCTGTGACGCAAATCCCGTCGTCGCCCAGCTCGCGGGCGAGCGCACGTGTCATGCCTTCAATGCCGGCTTTGGCGGTTTCGTAAAGCGCAAGGTCGCGCAAGCCGAGATGCCAGGAGATCGAACCGAAATTGATGATGGCGCCGCCGGCTCCCGCGCGCATGCCTGGGATCACGGCTTGGGCGCAAAAGAACATGTGGCGCAGATTGACCGCCATGCGCTCATCCCAATAGGCGGGCGTTACTTCTTCAATCCGGTGGCGGTCATCATTCGCGGCGTTGTTCACCAGCACATCGACCGCACCGATTTGCTTGAATGTTTCGGCAACTGCACCGAGATCAGTCAGATCGCAGCGCTGGAATTTCGGCGGCATGGGCACATCACGCAATGAGGCTTCGAGCGCTTGCGCCTCGCTTTCCATAACATCGACAAACATCACCTCAGCGCCCTGGTGGGCAAAAGCCGTGACGATTCCGGCGCCGATGCCGCTCGCGCCGCCAGTGATGACGACGCGCTTGGCCTTTAGGCTTGGATATATGGCGGAGGACATCGCTTAAGACCAGGAATAGGCTGTCTTGGTTTGGGTGTAGAACTCGACAGCGGCAAAGCCCTGCTCGCGCGCGCCATAGCTCGAGCGCTTAGTGCCGCCGAACGGCACATGATAATCGACGCCCGCCGTGGGCAGATTCACCATCATCATGCCGGCGCGCGCATTGCGCTGGAAATGCCGCGCGTATTTCAGCGACGTCGTGCAAATTCCGGCGGAGAGACCGAACTCGCCGCTATTGGCGACCTCCAGCGCTTCCTCGTAATTCTTGACCCGGATGAGGCTGGCGACCGGTCCGAACACCTCCTCGCAATTGATGCGCATGTTCTGCGCCGTGTCGGCGATGACAGCGGCGCTCATATAGAAGCCGGGCTTTTCAAGCTTGAGGCGCTCGCCGCCCACGACCAGGCGCCCACCCTCCCTCACTGCGATATCGACATAGGAAAGATTTTGCGCAAGCTGCTGCTCACTCACCGCCGGGCCGATTTGCGTTGCCGGATCGAGCGCATCGCCGACCTTGAGCGCGGCAGCCTTAGCAGCAAGCGCCTCGACAAAGCGCTTATAAACACCATCCGTCACAATGATGCGGCTGGACGCCGTGCAACGCTGGCCGGTCGAGAAGAATGCGCCGTCTAACGCGCATTGCACGGCACGATCGAGATCGGCGTCGTCGAGCACGACCATCGGGTTCTTGCCGCCCATTTCGAGTTGTACGCGCGCCTGGCGCTTCACTGCGGCAATCGCCACACCAGCGCCGACGCTTTGCGACCCGGTGAAAGAAAGCCCGTCAATGCCTGGATGATTTGCAATCGCTTCGCCGACGCGGGCACCGCCAAGCACGAGATTGAAGACGCCAGCCGGCACGCCTGCTTCCAGCAAGATCGCGCCCATGGCATGCGCGGTGGCCGGCGTTGCACTCGCCGGCTTGAGGACCACGGCATTGCCGAAGGCGAGTGCAGGCGCGCTCTTCCATGCCGGAATGGCGATGGGGAAATTCCACGGCGTGATCAAGCCGAAAACGCCCACGGCCTCGCGGAAGGTCGCGACCTCGACACCAGGGCGCGTCGATTCCAAATTCTGGCCGTGACGCCTGAGCGCTTCGCCCGCGAAATATTTGAAAATGCGCCCGGCGCGCGCGACCTCTCCCGTGCCTTCAGCGAGCGTCTTGCCTTCCTCGCGCGACAGCAGACGGCCGAGGGTCTCGCGCCGCTCCAAGATGAGCGCGCCCGCTTTGTCGAGCACATCGGAGCGCACCTCCGGGCTGGCATTCGACCAAGCCGGAAACGCTTTACGCGCGGCGGCGACCGCTTCATCCACTTCGGCTTTGCCGCCATCGGGAAAGCGCGCCACGACATCGCGCGTGTCGGACGGATTGATGCTTTCATTGGGCATCGGCGCTTCGATTTGCTTGCCGCCGATCAGATGCGTGAGCGATTCCGTCATTTTCCTGCTCCTGAATTCAAAAGCCCGCGCGCAGCGAGATTGCGCATCAAATCGCCAATGCCGAACGCCCAAGGCTCCGCCGCCTTCGAGCTTGTCACGCGGTTCTCCAAAACGCCAAGCTTGGGCGCGCTGATCCGCACGATGTCGCCATCCTTGTGCGTGAAGCCGCGGCCGGGCTCGTCGCGGTCCTGCGTCGGTGCGAACAGCGTGCCCAGGAACAGCACAAAGCCATCGGGATATTGATGCTCGCTCATCGCTTGTTTGGCGAGGTCCAAAGGATCGCGGCTGATCTCGCTCATCGAGCTTTTGCCTTCCAGGCGGTAATTGTCGCGGCCGGTGATCTCTAGCTCGAGGACGGCCGCGCGCACATCATCCATCGTGAACCTATCATCGAACATGCGGATGAAAGGGCCAATGCTGCAGGACGCATTGTTGTCTTTGGCCTTGCTCAAGAGCAAAGCGCTGCGGCCCTCGAAGTCGCGCAAATTGACATCATTGCCGAGCGTTGCACCAAGTGCGCGGCCTTTCCGGTCGCAAACAATGACGACTTCAGGCTCAGGATTGTTCCAGGTGGAATCCGAGCGCACACCGATGTCATCGCCCCAGCCGACCGAGGACAAGACCGGCGCCTTGGTGAAGATCTCCGCATCCGGCCCGATCGCGACTTCGAGATATTGCGACCACAAACCATCGGCGGTCAGCGCCACTTTGAGCCGCGCGGCTTCCGGCGAGCCCGGCTTTACGGCGCGCAAATCGCCGCCGACGCGCGATGCCAGTGCAGATCGAATTTCATGAGCTTTGCTGGAATCGCCGCGCGCGCGCTCTTCGATGACGCGTTCGATAGTCGATGTCGCAAAGGTGACGCCCGCAGCTTTGATGCATTGAAGGTCAATGGGCGCCAGCAAGCGCGGCGTGCTCTCACCTTCCCAGCGCCGCGTGAAGCGGAAGCTTGCCAGATCGCCGACCGGCTTGCCCTTGAGGTTTGCCCCCCACGCCGCGAGCGCATCGCTTGCAGTTGGTGCAGCGGCCGAAATGTCCTCGACAATGCCGCCGCGAACAAGAATCGGCGCCGGCCCTTCGCCGGCATCCCAGCGGCCGAGAAATGTTGCACTGCGCCAATCTGCTGGCAAGAATTCCCGCATCGCGCACCCCGGATCACTTCAACTGAGATAACACCGGGCGCATCGCGCGGACAATATGCCGGCCCAAGCGACCCTGGGCCGGCATCTGAAGTTTAGGCGGCGTCGACGAAAACGATCTCGGAGTCCTCAACGGCCCTAACTTTGATCGTCTCCAAATCGCTGATCGCTGCGCCATCGCGCGCACTCACGCGCTCGCCATTGACTTCGACAGCGCCCTTGGCCGGAACGAGATAGCCATGGCGGCCTGCGCCGAGTTTGTATTCGACGCTCTCGCCCGCTTTGAGCGTTGCGCCGAGCACGCGCGCATCGGCACGTATGGGCAGCGCATCCTCATCGTCATCAACGCCGCTGGCCAGCGTGACGAACTTGCCGGAGCGATCGCCCTTTGGGAACGGCTTGGTGCCCCAAGTCGGCGCTCCACCCGATGCGCGCGGCATGATCCAGATCTGAAAGATCTTGGTGAGTTCCGGCTCGAGATTGTATTCCGAATGACGAATGCCCGTCCCAGCGCTCATCACCTGAACGTCGCCCGCGCTTGTGCGCCCTTCATTGCCGAGGCTATCGCGATGCGTGATCGCGCCTTCGCGCACATAGGTGATGATTTCCATGTTTGCATGGGGGTGAAGCGGAAAGCCAGTGCCGGCTTCGATCTCATCATCGTTCCAGACGCGCAAACTCCCCCAATGCATGCGCTCAGGATCATAGTAGTCGGCGAACGAGAAATGATGCTTGGTCTTGAGCCAATCATGATCAGCACCGCCGAGCTCCTCATAGGGTCTGACTTCAATCATCTCTGTCTCCTTTCGCGGGCCCCTCCCGCCTTGCCTGTGCTTTAGGTATTGCGGCGCGAGCTGAATGAAAATAGAAATAATAGAAACTTATTGTTTCCTTTTTTTGGCCATGGCAAAGCTGCCCGATCTCGAAGCCCTGGCGATTTTCGCCAAAGTGGCGGAACTGCGCTCGTTCTCGGCCACGGCCAGTGAGCTGGCGCTCTCCAAGGCCACGGTCTCCAAAGCGGTCTCGCGGCTTGAAGCCAGGCTGGGCACGCGGCTCTTCAACCGCACCTCGCGCCGCCTTGCGCTGACCGATGCAGGTCGCACCCTCGCCGCGCGCGCCGCGGCGATGCTGGCTGAAGGCGAAGCCGCCGAAAGCGTAGCGCTTTCGCAATCCGCCTCCCCACGCGGCCTGGTGCGGCTTGCCGTGCCGATGTCGTTTGGCGTGCTTTATGTCGCGCCGCTGTTGCCGGAGTTCTTCAAAGCCTATCCCGAAGTGTCGATCGATCTGCATTTGAGCGATGCGCAGATCGACATTATTGGCGATGGCTTCGATGCCACGATACGCATTGCGGCTTTGCCCGATTTATCGCTGATCGCGCGGCGGCTTTGCGGTATGCCGCTGCTCCTGGTCGCGGCGCCGTCTTATCTGAAAGCTCATAGCCGGCCCAAGCATCCCTTGAACCTCAGCGAGCATGTCGGGCTCGGCTATGCCTATCAAACGACACAAGACATCTGGCAGTTCCGCAAAAAGTCAGGCGAGACGGCCTCGGTCCGCCCGCAAGGGCCGCTGCGTGTGAACAATGGTGAAGCCATGTTGCCGACCTTGCTTGCAGGCATCGGGCTCGGTGTATTGCCGGAATTCATCGTGCGCGATGCGCTTCGCGCGCGTCAGCTCGAAATCGTTCTGCCTGAGTGGTCATTACCGCAAAGCGCCGTCAATTGGCTGACGCCGCCTGGCGGCCCCAGGCCGAAACGCGTCGAGGCGCTTAGCGATTTCTTCGCCAAGCGCCTCACGCGCAAAACTTCGCGCGCCAAGGGTGCCCTTTAGTCAGCGCGAAGCATCGTCCTGCTCGATCGTGATTGATTTGAGCTCGCAGCTGCATTTGTCGGCAATCGGCGCGCCTTCGATTAGAAATGGCGTAAGACCTTTGCGGCCGACATAGATGCCGCCGCGACCGGGCCGATAGAAGCCGACCTTGCCCTCCGCCGCCGGTTTGCCATCGACAACAAGCTGAAGCGCCATGCCCATGCCGGTGCCGGCCGAGAATTTCACTTCGATCTTGTGATCGCCCGGCGAAAGCTTCGATTGCGCACGCAAGATCACCGGGGGGCCGCGCTCGCCTTGCGGCTTGGCGACAAACATCGGCTTGCCATCCTGGAGGAGGAGCGCCTGGCCGCTCATATTGTCGCCTTGCACCAAGAGCGGGCCATCCGCCGCGCCGCTGCCCACGCGGATATCGGCGATCAAGCTCCAGCCCGGCCCCATGCTGGGAAATGCCGTGCCGGTGTAGCGCGTCTCTCCCGGATAATAGGTGAAGCTGGTGCGCCCGCCGGTCAGGCTCGGCCGGTAGCTCGGCGCCATGCGCGCGATGATGTCGCCATTGAGCGGATAGACATTGTACTTCTTGGCCGCGACATCGAATGCCTTTTGCAGTTCGGCGAGTTTCTCAGGATGATCCTTGGCCAGATCATTCGCCTGCGAATAATCCTCCCTCAGATTATAGAGCTCCCACTCGAACTCATTGGGGTCCGGCGCGCCTGCGGTTTGAATCCAAGGCGGACGGCCCGGCGTCGTCGAGGCCATCCAGCCATCCTTGTAATAGGAGCGGTTACCGAGCATCTCGAAATATTGCTCCTTGTGGCGCTCGGGCGCATCCGGGTTATCGAAGGTGTAGAGGAGGCTCACGCCGTCGATCGGCTGCTGCGTGGTGCCGTCGACCGACGCCGGCGGCGTGATGCCGGCAGCTTCATAAATTGTCGGCGCGATATCGATGACATGGCCGAATTGCGTGCGCACTTCGCCCTTGGCTTTGATGCGGGCCGGCCAGCTGATCACCATGCCGTCGCGCAGGCCGCCAAGATGCGACGCGACACGCTTGCCCCATGGGAAAGGCGCATTAGTTGCCCAGGCCCAAGCAGCCGGATAGTGGCCGAAGACATAAGGGCCGCCTTGATCAGCGACAACCTGTTCGAATTCTTGTTCCGACATCGCCTCGATGCGCGCTTCCGGAATCGAGCCTGAGATGTTCTCCATCGAGGCGCCGTTGTCGCCCTGAATGTAGATCACCATCGTGTTTTCGAGCTGACCGGTCTTCTTCAATTGCTCCAAGACGCGCCCGATCTGATGATCCATATAGGCGAGCATGCCGGCGAACGCCTCCATTGTGCTGGCATAAGCACGCTTGAGGCGGGGCGAGAGATCATCCCAGTTCTGAAGTCCTTCATGACGCGGGTTCAATCCGGCGTCTTCGGGAATGATTCCCATCTTCTTTTGCCGCTCATAAATCTCAACGCGCAGCTTGTCCCAGCCATGGTCGAACTTGCCTTTGAACTTGTCGATCCATTCGCGCGGCGCTTGATGCGGCGCATGGGTCGAGGCGGAAGCGAAATAGGCAAAGAAGGGATGGTCCGGCCGCAGCGTGCGCTGCATCTGCAGCCAATTAACGAGACGGTCGCCCAGATCACGGTCGAGAATATAATCGGGATCATCGGGCGCGCGCACCGGATTGCGGTTCTCCAGAAGGTCCGGCACAAATTGATCCGTATAAGGACCATTGAAGCCATAGAAATAATCAAAGCCCCAGGCGTTGGGCCAATGATCGAACGGGCCAACCGGGCTGTTCTCCCAAGTCGGCGTGTTGTGGTTCTTGCCGACAAAGGCCGTGTCGTAGCCATTGTCCTTGAGGATGCGCGCAATCGTGGCCGCGCTCTTGGGGATGACCGAGGTATAGCCTTCTTCATCAACCGCGATATCGGCGATCGAGCCGCTGGCAACCGCGTGATGGTTGCGCCCCGTGAGCAGCGAAGCGCGCGTCGGCGAGCACATCGCCGTGGTATAGAAGTGATTGTATCTGAGGCCCGCGGCGGCAAGCGCATCGAAAGCCGGTGTCGGAACCGGCCCGCCAAATGTGCTGGCGGCGCCGAAGCCGACATCATCAGACATGATCAAGAGCACATTAGGAGCGCCCTTGGGGGCCATCAGCGGCTTGGGATAGCTCTTCCACTTCGGGTCGGGCATCGGGGGTTTCCTCGTCGAGTGCTTGCGTTTGCGTCATGGTTTGACACGGCCGCCCGAAGGCAACCGGCTGACTCCTTGTGACCGGAGATAAGAAGAGGCTTTCAGAGTCGGACACGAGCCGCCGCGCAACATGTACGCGCCTCAATCGCAGAGGGGGAGCACCTCGCCTTTCCTGGCGTTCACGCAATAGTGCGCCAGATCGCGCGAGGCGATGACCGGCCCGGAATAGCCAGCCTTGACCGCAGCGGCATTCGCGATCGCCTCTTTCTCGCCAGTGCCGGGCACGAAATGATAGAGCACCACGGAGCGGACGCGCGCCTTTTTCGCAATTTTGGCGACGGCCGCGGGCACGAGATGCTCGCTCTCCAAGTGGCGTCTAAGGGCCGCTTTGCGCTCATCCGACCATTGATCCGTTGAAGTCGATCCTCCCGGGCCCAGCACAAGATCCAAGTCGATCACCTCCGAGACCAGCACATCGGCGCCTTTGGCAAGCTTTCTCACATTGTCGCTGGGGCCGGTATCGCCGGTGAAGACGACAACACCATGCGGCGTTTGAATACGATAGGAGAACGACTTTATCTGCTCATTATACTTGGCATCCATCAGGGCGAAGTGCGCATTCTCCGTCGCCGTGACACTGATCTTATCGTCTTTATAGACGAGGCCTGAATGAGCGATGTCATGGGCGGCAAAGTGCGGCGGAATATCTTCCTCACCCCCAGTCAGCCCCTCGGCAGCGAATGTGTTGAATGCAACGCCGATGTATTTCGCGGCCGCATCGACAAACGCCGCAGTACGCGGCGGCCCGTAGATGTTCCAGATCGTCTTGTTCTCGCTCCCGCCGATACTGAAGAAATCGCTCGCCATGATATTGGCGAGATCGAGATCATGGTCGGGGTGATGATGCGTGATGAAGATCGCGCGCACGTCTTGCGGCTGAAACCCTGCTTCCACCAAGCGGCGCAGCGACCCCGTTCCGCAGTCGATCAGATAGGTCACGCCGTCGACAACGAGAAGCGTTGAGGGCTCGGCGCGATCGCTTCTGATGACCGGTCCACCGCCGGTTCCCAGCATGATGAGCTTTGTCTCGCCCACTGCGGGCGCCGCAAGCGATGTTGCCGGCGTGAGAAGAATGATGCCAAGCGCAGCGGCGCCGAACCGGCGCACGAAATCTACAAATCGGTCGGGGCCCGTCATCATTCTCGTTCCTTTGAAGGAGCGACGGCATCTCCCCGAAAAAATGCCGCCGCCCGCGTTTGCGAGCTCAAAATGTAGTGCAGGTCAACGGATCGCTCTATCCAGATCCGGCCCTCCCGCATGCGTCTGCTCGCATGTCGCATGCCTCTGGAACGATGGCTGATATCCAGCCCGTTCTGCCGACGGCAAAACGCGCGCGCTGCGATCGTCCTGGTGGTGGACCGGGCCGAATGGGTGGCGACGTGTCTGGTGCGGGTGGAGGGACTTGAACCCCCACGTCCTTGCGGACAACAGATTTTGAGTCTGCCGCGTCTACCGTTCCGCCACACCCGCACAAGGCTTGCCGCCCAGGGCGGCGCCCGCCTGAAAGGCGAGGCCCTCCAAGCGGGCCGGGACTATAAGGGCCCCTCGCCTCGCAATCTAGTGTCCCAATTCGTAAGTTCGTTGGAGCAAGCGGCCGACTGTGGACGAACTTACGAATCGAAAGGACACTAGTAAGATCATATTTCTAGTGTGGTTTTCGGATTTGAAGTTCCTGCGACCAGTGCGGCAGGCGTTTTCAGGAACTTCAAATCCACCACACTAGTGTCTTTCCCCTCGGCCGCGGTGCCACTAGCTTTGGTCGCGAGCGGCCCCCAAATATGCCGCATGAGCGAGTTGGAGCCTTTCATGCGGTGGGCGTTATCGCCGCGCATATTGCCTTGGATTATCGCTGCGGCGGCAGCTGCCATCCTGGCCACGGTCCATATTCTGGAGGCTTATGGCTGGGTGCCGTGCGAGCTGTGCCTGCGGCAGCGCATTCCCTATTGGATTGGCGCCGCCATCGCGCTCGCCGCGGCAGTAGCGGCCCTGCCCCGCCTCAATCTTGCATTCATCTCATCGCTGTTGATGGCAGCAACCGCGATCACTTTCCTGGTTGGCGTGGGCCTTGCCGTCCAGCATATCGGCGTTGAGCATCATTGGTGGATGAGCACATGTTCCGGTGGGAGCAGTAAGACGTCCGTTACCGACATGCTTTCAAGCATTGGCAAGGGCCCGATCGTGCCGTGCGATGAGAGACGGCCGTTCCTGTTTGGTCTGACGCTGACGAATTACAACTTCATCGTCTCGGCAATTCTGGCGGCGCTTGCCGCGAGCGTTCCGTTCAGGCAGATGCGAGGCCAAGGCAAGTGAGCAGTCGCACTACGAAGATGGCAGATCGCCTCCCCGGCGCCGCAACGTCTGCGCGTCGGCTTAATGAGATTTTGCGTGTCGATCATGCCGGCGAGCTTGGTGCGGTGCGTATCTATCAAGGCCAGCTCGCGGTGCTTGAGGGTTCACCTGCCGCCGGCATCGTGCGTCATATGGCCGATCAGGAAGTGCGGCACAAAGCCTTGCTCGATGAGCTTGTCAATGAGCGCGGCGCGCGGCCAAGCCTTCTCGATCCGGTTTGGAGCGCTGCCGGCTTTGCGCTCGGTGCGGCGACAGCCATGCTTGGCGAAAAGGCCGCGATGGCATGCACGGTCGCGGTCGAGGAAGTGATCGGTGCGCATTATAGCCGGCAAGCCGAGGAGATCGCCGAGAGCGAGCCCGCGCTCGCCGAAACGCTCACCGAGCTCAAGAATGAAGAGCTCGAACATCTGGAGACCGGGCTTGCCGAAGGTGCCGAGCAGGCGCCGGCCTATCCTTTGATGAGCGGTCTCATCAAAGCGGGCTGCCGGCTCGCGATCAAAATCGCCGAGAAGCTGTAGAGGGCTTGATGTGCTGGATGGCCGGGGCACGCCCGGCCACGACGAGTGCGGGGCGACTCAACATGAAAGCAAAGTGGCCAGGGCATCACGCACGCACGACGACAACGCCGCGCCGCGGCTCCTCCCAATCATCGATTGTGCGCTTCCAGGCGGGCCGATCAGAAATGCGCTCGTGCCACGCCAGAAGGTTCGGGAAATCCTCGAGCGGAAACTTCGCGCGCTTCAGCGTCGCGATGTTCGTTGCCCAAGACATATCGGCGAGCGAATAGCTGTCACCGGCGATCCATCCGCTACGCGCAATATTTGCCTCGATTTCGCCGAGCGCGACGCGCAAGAGCGCCGCCGCACCGTCGACATCCTCATCGGAAAAGCTCTTGCCCGGATCGTGCTTGGCATGAAACGCCAAAAGATCCGGATCCTTCTGAAGGCTGCGATAGAACGCCGCTTCTTGCTCCGTCTTCTGAACAAGCGCTGCATTCATCTTGGCGTAAGCGAATGTCTTGACGCCAGGAATGTGGATATCGGCCGAGCGCTCAAGCCATGCCCTCATCGCTTCACGGTCCGTCGCCGACCTCGGCGTGAATGAAGGTCTGGGAAATTTCTCTTCCAAGTAAAGGAGAATCTCGTTCAACTCGACGATCACTTGGCCATCATCGATGAGCGTCGGCACGACGCCCTTCGGGTTAATGGCAAAGTATTCGGGCGTAACATTCTCTTTGAGATAGAGGTCAATATAATGGCTTGTCCAAGGCAGCTCTTTCTCTTCGATCAACAGGCGCACGCGCGAAGCGCATGTCGAGCGGCCGGTGTGATAGAGATGCAAGCCCTTGAGTTCTTTGACGCTCTTGTCGGCGGGCTCGATCACACCCATAGCGCTCCTCCACCCCCTCGGCTCTTTGACGGCTGCTTTGCCATTCTAGGCGCGCGCCCGCGCGCAATCAAAAGCCGGCACGAAAGGCCCTTTTAGATCTTGCGGCTGTCATAAGCCCAATGCAGCAAAGCTTGGCGTTGGCGTGGCCGGCAAGCGAAATCGTATGGCGCGCAATTCGCCTTGATTTGCGCAATGTGGCGGCGCATCGCCTTCCACCTTTTAATCTGCCGCGCATCGTCGTAGGTGCGCCGGCCCATATAGTAGCGGCAATACCACTGAAACCAGCCGCGCGGATCCTCCTCATGGATCCAGCCTTTGCGCTGCCACTCGCTCAAGGACTGGCTGGCATCGACACCGAAAAAGTTGAGCTTGGGATCACGCTTACCCTTGGCAAGCTTGGCGCTCGTAAACCAATCGGCCGGGAACTCGGCTCTGCAATCGGTCATGTATTTGCCGGCGAACACGCCAAGCGCCAGCATCTCTTTCGGTGTCAGCTCAGGATGAAACGCAGGATCGAAATCGCGGCCGGAGCGCGCGCTGCGCTCATAGCGATAGCCGCGCTGCATCTTGTCATTGACGGTGATGGTGCCGTTTTTCATTCAGCCGCTGCGCCGCCCGGCTGCGCCCACGTCAGCTGCCTTACGGCTCGAGCTCGCTATCCCAGTAGAGATAGTCGGCCCAGCTTTCGTGCAGATAGCCGCGCGGGAATTGGCGGCCATTTTCGTAAAGCTCGAATACGCTCGGCTGGCGCGGCGGATTGGCCGGCTGCATCTTGGACTCGCGCGGCATGCGCCCGCCTTTGGCAAGATTGCACGGTGCGCAGGCCGTGACGACATTGTGCCAAGTCGTGCGGCCGCCCTTGGAGCGCGGAATGACGTGATCGAAGGTCAAATCATCGCCGGCACCGCAATACTGGCACTTGAACCGGTCGCGCAGGAAGACATTGAATCGCGTGAAGGCCGGCTGGCGCGGTGGCTTGACGAAAGTCTTGAGCGAGACCACGGCCGGTAGCTTGAAGGCACGTGTCGGCGTGCGCACCACCTGATCATATTCCTGGACGACATTGACCCGGTCGAGGAAGACGTTTTTCAGCGCTTCCTGCCAGGAGCAAACCGACAAGGGATAATAGGAGAGCGGCCGATAGTCCGCATTGAGGACGAGCGCGGGGCAGGAATCCAAATGTCTAACGCCCGCCGCCTGCACTATGCCGCCCTCCACGTTCGCGTGGAGGCGTGCTGCCGATCTGTCACGCCACTTGGCATAGGCTTACCCACTCCTCATGCCGAAGACTGCCGCGAAACCCTGCTGCAAATCAAGCAATCCTAGCGCGGGAAGGCGGCCCGGCCGCTGATTCCCGCACGAAAATTATACAATATTCTGTGTGACGGAATGGCGAAGGCCCATCCAGTTGCGTCACCGCAAGGGCTCGGCCGGCTGTGCGCCGGCAAATGCGCCCGCCAGCGCGGCAGCGAGGAACCCCGCTCCCTCGGCGAGCCCAACCTGATCGATGCCGTGACCCAAACCTTCGCAAGTGTGGAATTGCACGGGCACCCCCGCCGCGCCAAGCATCTCTGCGGCGGCATAGGTCGCCTCCACCGGAAGGGTCATATCGGCATCGCCGTGAATGAGAAACACCGGCGGACGGCACTTCATCTCGGCGGCGAGGTATTCAGGCATTGCGAGAAGGCCCGAATAGCCAAGGATGGCGGCGAGCGCCGGGCGCCGCATGCCGACATGCAGCGACATCATCGTGCCCTGGCTGAAGCCGACAAGGGCCAGCCGCTCGGGCGGCAGCGCATAGCGTGCAAGCTCGGTGTCGAGAAACTGGTTGAGCGATGGAGCCGCGCTTTGGACACCCGCGGCCAAGAGCTGCGGATTCATCCGCGTCAAGCCGAACCACTGCCGGCCCGCCGGGTTTTGCTCGCATGGATTCGGCGCATGCGGCGCGGCGAAAGCGGTATCGGGCATCACCTCCTGCCACATCTGCCCAATCGCAATGAGATCATTGCCGTCGGCACCATAGCCGTGAAGGAACACAACCAGCGAATCGGCGCGGCCGCTCATCGGCGCAAGACGCGGCCCATCAATTGTCTGTTCGGTCAGCTGAATTCTCCCGCTGTTGGTCGGCGTATTGCGACGGAGCCAAGCTAATCGCTCGGCGCGCCTTTGCAAATCTCGCCATGGAACATGATATTGAGCGGCGTCTTCCATTTTCGAACGCCCACTGTGCTCTCACTGATCACGCGATTTGCGCCTAGCCCTTCCGGGCCGCTTCATTTGGGGCACGCTTACGCGGCCATTGTGGCGCATCAAGCGGCACGCACCACCGGCGGCAAGTTTCTGTTACGCATTGAGGACCTCGATGGCGGGCGATCGCGCGCGGACTATGAAGCCGCTATCTTTGAAGATCTCGCATGGCTTGGTCTTAGCTGGGACGAAACGCCAATCAGACAATCGACACGAAGCCATGCTCATACCGATGCACTCAACCGGCTCGAAGCCGCGGGCCTCACCTATCCATGCTTTTGCACGCGGCGCGAAATCGCGGCCGAGATTGCCTCAGCCGGCGGTGCCCCGCATCCGGGCGAGCATGGTGAATTGCCGCCGCCCTATCCCGGCACTTGCCGTACGCTCGACAACATAGAGCGCGACAAGCGCATCTCGGCCGGTGCGCGTTATGTCTTGCGGCTCGATTGCACTGCCGCGATTGCTCATGCCGAAGCACACGGCATATGGCCGGCGCAATTCATCGAGGCCTGGGCGGCCGGACCCGAGCCGGCAAAGATCGAGGCGCGCCCGGAGATTTGGGGCGATATCGTTCTTGCGCGGAAGGATGGCGCGGCGAGCTATCACCTCGCCGTTGTCGTGGATGACGCCTCTTCGGGCATCAATGCCGTGACACGCGGTGAGGATTTACTTACCGCGACGCATATTCAGATCTTGCTTCAGCGCTTGCTCGATGTGCCGGTGCCGGCTTACGGCCATCATCCGCTTGTGCGTGATGAAGCGGGAAAGCGCCTCGCCAAGCGCGACGACGCCAGATCGATCAGGGAACTGCGCGCCGCAGGCTGGGATGCCGCGCGCGTTCGCGCCGCGCTTCCGCCAATGCCCGATATCGCAAAGCTCGCCGCTGCAGCCGAAACTACCAATCGCTGAGGCCATCGAAGTTGCGAAAGCCGGCGGCTTTTGACCAGGCACCCCAGTCATTGCGTAAGCGCTCGGTGAGGGACGGGCTATTGCCACCTTGGCCGAGACCCACAATCAAGAGTTCCGAGCAGCCGCGGTAGAGCTCCGAGCTGGGCACTGGCAGGGACTCATCCTTATCCTTGAGCCGTGCATATTCGGAGTCCTCGATCCCGTCGCTCACCAAGATGACGGTCGTATCCATTTTCGAGCAATCGACAAACTCGGCCATGTCTTCAAGAAACGGCAGGATGTTCGTCTTGTCCTGCGATTGGAGCGTTCCTTCGCGCACCAGCTTGGGCACGTTCGATATGATCTCCTCAACGAGGCTTGCCACCGCCGCAGGCTTTTCATCCTTCTGCGAAGATATCTCCCTATCGATGCGCAAGGTGTTCTTCTGCCCCGAATAACTGCCGAAGGTGCGCAGCATGACTTTCGATGCCATCGGCAGCTCCTTGACGGTCTCGCCGACCAAGGCACCTGCCGAAGCTGCATAGCTTGAATTGCTGACGAGCGGATTGGACTGCGAAAGATCGAGACCGATTACGATGAGCTGAGGCGGGCCTTTGTTTTCGTCGCCTGCATCGTCAGCCAGTGCGGCATGCGCGACGCCCGAGATGCAGACAAGCACCACGGCGGCTGCGAGAGACAAGAAGCTTTGAGCTTGCTTCGACATGTTCTGCCCCCTTCCCACAAAGAGAGCCAGCGACGAAGGATTTTCGCCGCTGGCCAGATCTCTTCGATCACCAGTCTATCACACAGAATTCGTGTCGCGCGTGCGATCACCGCCCATCGGTACGACATTATCCGATGACGGCGACGGCAAGGTGTGCGCGTCGGCAAGGCGCCGATTCTCGATGACGTCATTGTCGCCGACACGGTGCCGGCCGGTAACGAGATTGGTGACGTAGCCGAACGGATTTGCGCGCCTGCGCTCCTCGGGATCATAGCCGAGCGATTGACGAAGCTCTTCGCTTGGAAGCCGCTCGGCGATATCCGCCGCAGTCCACTCCGCGCGCGCCTCGGCAAGCTCGGTGCGCATCTCGTTGCGCAAGTCTTCGAACTTCGGCCCGGTCACATTAAGCGGGCTCGAATCGCGCTCATGCAAGCCTTCCATATAGCCCGCCGAGAAATCCGAGAAGAAACGCTGCATCAGCTCCTCGCGATAGCCGGGATCGCCGATAAGCACTTGGGCATGGAAATCCGCAGGCGCTGGTCGGCGAGGTCCTTGCGCGTGCGTGGGCGCCACTCGCCCTTGCCGAACGCCCAATAGGCGACGCCGTGCAGACCGGTCGGGCATGGCATGCTCCGGGTGCTCCGGCGAAATGCCGCCGAACAGCGCGTTGAAGGAGCTTGAACGAGTAGTGCATGCACAGCGCGCCGACCGACGAGACGAACAGGAAGATCAGCGAGAAGGTCGCGAAGTAGACCACCGTGCTTGTCGAATCCGAGATTGCCCTTGAGCGCTCTGACCGAAGCTCGGTCTTGCAGGCGATGTCGACCTTGCCGCTTCGGCATTGCCATACTCGGTTTCATCGCGCGACTTCTTTGCAGGCGCGGCACCGGCTCATCAGGCCTGCAAGCCCTGCCGGGCCGCCGTCCGGTCGACGGCCGGCAGCCCAGGCCGCGCAAGAATCTCATCATTGGAGACGGCACGGTCGCCGCGTCTCTGGTGAAGACCGGCTTGCCATTGAACGTCGCGTCCGCCGGCAAGGTCGATTTGCGCGGCGAGATAACCAAGACCGATCAGCATGGCGATGCACCATGACGCCGATCGCCGACCATGAACACGCCGCGAATCGCCTTGCCTAACACGCCCGGCGCGCCGAAATCAGAAAATGAATCGCGATGACCGCGAACAGGACCTGCAGGCTCTTGAACATAACGCTGTGCTGCAGCGACTCGGGCACCTGCAGGAATTTGTTCTGGTAGATGGTCGTCCAGAAGTCCTGCAGGATGCGGAAATCGACCGTCAGCGCGAGACCGACAATAGCAAGCCCGCCGACCGCAAGATCAGCGCGAAGTGTTGCGGAAGCTGTCGTCGGCGCGATTACGCACGATGTCTGCGCGCTGATCGATCGTGTGAAGGGCCGAGTTGAGCCGGCCGTGATAGACCTGCGCCTGATCGTCCAAGAATTCCTGCGTGACACGCTGGCCCTTAAGCCCCATGTCGTAGCCGACCTTGCGGATCGGTTTCTTCTCGCGGTATGAGAGCCCGGCCGGTGAGTAAAACTCATCATGCACGTTGGGATAATGTGTAGGGCTCAACGGCATGCGTCAGCCCCTCTCGACAGGCGCCGGAGCAGGCCATGTAGCCAAGCCATCTGAGGGCTGCTTCAAGCTAGCTGCGCCGAACGCAAGTGATGACCATTACTCGAACGCAACCGAACAGAGGGGTCTTGAGCGCATAGGTTCGCCTGATCGAACACAAGTCTCCGGCGAAATCCTGCTCCGCCCCAAATAAAGGTTAACCGCGGTTCCGACCATTAGGCAAGTGGCCGCTGGTCGGATATCCCTTTGAGTTCGAAGGATTTTCCGCCGATTGGAGCTGAACCTTAGCTGAATGCGGGAGCCGCAAACCATATTAACATTCGATATATTAGCCGCTGCCGTTCGCTTACTGGACAGTTCCGCGGGACTACCGATCTTTGTTGTCGTGCCGCCATGACATCACCTCTACCGACACATCAGCGGCGGCGATGAATTGCAGGATCGTCGTCGAGAGCACCGTGATATAAGTCTCTATGTGGCCCTACGGGGATAGCAGACGAATCGCTTGCGATCGCTGGTGCGGCCGCGAATAGCTTGCGGCCGAATCTGATGGGGATGATGCCATCGACCTCGCCGTGAATGACGAGAATCGGCGCGCGTCACTTTGTCGATAATCACGTGATTCATTGCGCGCTCCCATCATCCGGCGACCGGCAGGTACGGAAAACGCCAAGCGCCGATGTCCACGATGTAGCTGTAGGGCGCCTCTAGGATCAGCGCGCGCGGCGCTGGCGCTTGCCGCCAGCTGAACGGCGACCCCGGTGCCGAGCGACTCGCCATAGACAACGATGTCGGCCGGCTGGTCCACGCCGTGCGATCAACGCTTCCCAGGCCATGCTCGCAGTCGGAGATGTTGGCCTTCTCGGTCGGCTTTCCCGAGCTGCCGCTATAGCCGCGATAGGCTCAGCATGAAGAGGCCAAGCCGGCCTTGCGGAACAGCGCGAAGTGACCGCCCGCGCGCGATCAGCCCGGCGCCATTGCCATGGAAGTAAAGAACCGTCGGTTTGCCGGGCGCGGGGGCCAGTACCAGGCGATCAACCGCGCGCCGTCGGCAGCGGTGAGCACACGCTCCTCGATCGGCGCAGTCTGACGGTCGCCGATCGACACGCTCTTCGGAACGTAGATTGAACGATCGCTGCAGCGCCGTGATGACGACCAACACGACCAGGTAGAGCACAGCACACGCCGCAACGATCTTCACTAACGTATTCATTCACTCTGCGCCGACTTGAGCCGTGGCTAGCGCCGTTGACGGCAAGCTGTGGCGTGATCGATGTCTCCGCTAGTATCAGCCTTAAATCTTGAGTGGCCGGCAAAAATGGCCCGTCGGCCATGGATTTCGGCGCGCCAATGACATATCGATGCTTCTGCCCGGAAGGCTGCCTTCTCCGAGTTCCCCCCGCGTTCTCAAACATCGAACCTATAGCCGTCACCGTCACTCTTGATATGGCCGGCGGTCGGCGCCGAGAAATGCGTGCCGATGACAAGAGTTGGGGTGATCCGCCCAATCTTTCAACATCGCGCGGCGCATTGCCGTCGAGGCGTCCTTGTCGACGTCGACGTCGGGACACCAATCGGGATGAGCGATCTGGCACGGGTGATGGATCATGTCGCCGGTGATCACCGCCGTCTTGCCTTTGGACTCGATCAACACGCTGACATGGCCGGGTGTGTGTCCGGCTGTCGGGATCAAGCGCACTCTCCGGCGAGACGCGGTGATCCATCTCGACCTTCGGCAAGGCCGGCATCTAAAATCGGTGTTACGGAATCGGCGAGAATTGCCAGATTGCTTCGTCGTCGTTTCGGACAGCCAATGCTCATATTCCTTGCGGCCGATCAGATAACGCGCTTTCGGGAAAGTCGGCACCCATTTGCCGTCTTCCATCATGGTGTTCCAGCCGACATGATCGACATGCAGATGCGTGCATACCACGGCGTCACCTCATTGCGGCCGAACCCAGCGCCGTGCATTGTCGAGAAAATCGGTGTGAAGTGCCTGCATGCCGAGCTCTTTGCGTGGCTTGTCATTGCCGATGCAAGTGTCGACGACAAGCTTCATGCCCGGCGACTCAACAAGCAGCGCGTGAAACGGCAGTTTGATCGCGCCTTCGGGCGTGAAGAAATGCGGAAAAAGCCAGGGCAGGTCTTGAGCGCGTCGGGCGTCGCTTGTTTGAGGAAAGCGTGGTCCGGGCCCCACGGGATCGGAATTTCCATCTCGACAACGCTTGACACCGTCACGTCACCGATCCGCCATTTGAGCATGTTGTCTCCCTTCCCTCCTTGGCCCTATTGCAGCGGATCATAGAGGCGCGCGCGCGATGTGGCCAGCAGAGGCGCGGGCTACTTTTCCACCAAATCGATAATTTCGCCCATCACCATGTTGAGCTGAAAATCCTTGGGTGTGTAGATGCGCGAGACACCTGCCGCTTTGAGCTTGGCCTCATCGTCCGGCGGGATGATGCCTCCGACGACCACAGGAATATCGATCCCCGCGGCCTTGAGCTGCCGCATCACCTCTTCGGTCAAGGCAACATGCGAGCCCGACAAGATCGACAGCCCGATCACATGCACGTCCCGCGCTTCGCCGCTTCATTCACGATGTCTTCAGGCGACAACCGAATGCCGTCGTAGACGACTTCGATGCCGCAATCGCGCGCACGCAGGGCGACTTGTTCGGCGCCGTTGGAATGGCCGTCCAGGCCCGGCTTGCCGATCAGGAATTTCAGTCGCGTGCCGAGCTTGACCGAGATACGAATCGACGCGGGCCTGCAAGCCGGCGAGCGCTTCACTGTTGGCCGGCCGCGCCGCGCCCGAGATCCCGGTCGGCGCGCGAAACTCGCCGAACACGGAGCGCAAGGCCAACGCCCATTCGCCGGTGGTGACGCCCGCCTTCGCCGCCGCAATCGACGGCGGCATGATGTTTTCCCCTCGCTCGCCGCGCGCTCGAGCGCGAGCAGCGCCGCTGACCTTTTTCTCGTCACGCGCGGCGCGCCATCGGGCGAGATTGGCGACCTGCTCCGCCTCGACCTCAGGGCCCACCGAGACGAAAGCGCCCTCTCCCGTCGGCAGCGGCGATGGTGCCGTCTCCGTGAAGCTTCACGCCGATCACCTTCATCTCGCCGGATTCGATTCGCGGCGACGCGCCGCGCATTGGATTCGACGAGACGCTGCTTTGAGATAGCCGCTCTCGACGGCCGCAACGCGCCGCTCATCTCGTCGATATGCCTGAGCTCTTCGCGCGCCTCCGTCTTGAGCGTCTCGACCTTGGCCCAGATCACCGGCGAGCCGTCGAAGATATCGTCGTATTCCAGAAGATCGGTCTCGTAGGCGAGCACTTGCTGCATGCGCAGCGACCACTGCTGATCCCAAGGCCGCGGCAGGCCGAGCGCCTCGTTCCATGCCGGAAGCTGCACAGCGCGGGCGCGCGCACGTCTTGGACAGTGTGACCGCCAGCATCTCCAAGAGAATGCGCGGGACGTTGTTCTCCGGCTGCTGCTCGGTCAAACCCAATGAGTTGACTTGCACGCCGTAGCGGAAGCGTCGGTGGCGCTCATCGGTGACGGCATAGCGCTCGACGCAGATCTCGTCCCACAGATCGACAAACGCCCTCATCTTGCACATCTCTTCGACGAAGCGGATCCCCGCGTTCACGAAGAACGAGATGCGCCCGACGATGATCGGGAAATCGCCGTCCGGAACCTGCGCGCCATCCTTCACCGCATCGAGCACGGCGCAGGCCGTTGCCAAAGCAAACGACAGCTCCTCGACCGGTGTCGCGCCTGCCTCCTGCAGATGATAGGAACACACATTCATCGGGTTCCATTTCGGCAGGCTCTGATAGCAATAGCTGATCATATCCGTGATCAGGCGCATCGATGGCGCGGGCGGATAAATGTAGGTGCCACGCGACAGATATTCCTTGATGATGTCGTTTTGCGTCGTGCCTTGCAGCGACGCCGGCGACACGCCGCGCTCCTCGGCGACCGCGACATAGAGCGCGAGCAACCAGGCGGCCGTCGCGTTGATCGTCATCGACGTATTCATGCGATTCGAGCGGGATGCCCTCGAACAGCGCACGCATGTCGCCGAGATGGGAGATCGGCACGCCGACCTTGCCGACCTCGCCCTTGGCGAGCGGATGATCGGCGTCGTAGCCGGTCTGCGTCGGCAGATCGAAAGCGATCGACAGGCCCGTCTGACCCTTAGCGAGATTAGTGCGGTAGAGTTCGTTCGAGGCTTTCGCCGTCGAATGGCCGGCATAAGTGCGGAAGATCCAGGGCGCGTCTTTGCTCAATGACCCCGGCCGCGCAATGTTCTCGCCGGCCTTACGGCACCCGCTTTCGACTTTTCGTTTCCGTCCCTAGCGGCGGCCCTGGCCCCATGTATGCGCGACGACACTCTGTTCCACAGCCAGCCGACAAGAATACCCGAAATGCTGCGCACGCCCCAAGCCCGATGCTGCTGATGAAAGAAATAGGCCGCAGCGCCGATATTGGCGAATGCACCGACCGAGCACACGGCATAGAAGGACAACAGCCCGATCAGGATTCGCCATCCGGACTGGCGGCGGTCCTTAAACGTAAAGACATTGTTCAGGAAGTAATTCCAGGTCATGCCTGTGAGGGTCGAGATCGCCTGGCTGAAATCAAAGTTCTCGCCGAAGACCTTATAGAGGATGAGGACGGTGCCGAGCGAAACGGCGACGCCCGAAAGACCGACCATGCCGAACTTGATCATGCGGACCGGCACAAATTGGCCGATCAGCTTGTCGAGCAGCAGCTCGATATATTGCCAAGCGACCGCCGTATCGAGCTTACTCTCACCATGCATGCGCTCACTAAACTGGTAAGGCACTTCTGCAATGCAGAGGGGGCGCGGTGAGGACGCCATGATGTCGAAGAGGATCTTGAAGCCTTCATTCGAAAGCCTATGCGCCACCTGCATGAAGGTCTCACGCCGGATGGCAAAGAAGCCGCTCATCGGGTCTGAGGCGTGGGCCTTGGTCACCATATCCGCGAGGCGCGTTGCGAATTTGCTATAGGCCGCACGGTGGGACTTGAACTCGCCCACGCTTCCGCCCGAGGTGTAACGCGAGCCAATCACCAGCTCGGTCTTTGGATCCGATTCGATCCTGCGGATCATCTCGGGCAGGATCTTTTCGTCGTGCTGCAAGTCGGAATTGATCACAGCCAAAATTGGCGCGCTCGATGCGAGCATGCCTTCATCACCGCACCAGAAAGGCCGCGGCGGCCAAAGCCCTGAATGATGCGCACGCGTTTGTCTTGTTGTGCGAGATTGCGTGCGACATCCGACGTCCCATCGGGCGAATCATCGTCAACGACGATAAGCTCCCAGTCGAATCCGCTCAGCACGGCTTTCAGCCGCTCGAACAGGATCGGTATGTTCTGCGCCTCGCGATAGGAGGGCGTTACCACTGTCAGTTGGGGCACCTGCCCTCCTAGCCCGCTTGTTGATTGCCCGCGCCGCTCGGGATGTCATAGCCCGAAATACACTGAAAATCGGTTAGGGCGGCATCGATGCCTGACAACATCCAGTGGATTTTCACCTGTGATGGGGGCAAGTATCGTGCCCGTCGTTGGGGTTGGAGTGGTTCGCATGGCCGATGCGCGGGCAGTCGATCGGTATATCCGCACCGGCATGGATTGGTTGATGGCTGGCTATCGCAGCTGGATGCGCTGGCGATCGCTTCCATTGACCGGGCGCAACAGAAGCTGGGCGTTGATGGCCCGGTGGGCGAGATCGGCATTCATCACGGCAAGCTCTTCATTCTCCTTGCCATGCTGCTTCGCGGCACGGAACGCGGTATGGCAATCGATCTGTTCGGTGATCAGAACGAAAATTTGGATCTCTCCGGTTTCGGCGACGAAGCGGTGCTTCATCGCAATCTCGCGCGTTTCCGCATCGATGAGGGTCGCATCACGATCAAGCGCGCAAACTCGCTTGAGCTGAACTGGGAGATGATTGCGGCCGGCTTTGGCGGGCCGGCACGACTTTTCAGTGTCGATGGCGGGCATCGCGCAGAGAACGCAGAACATGATTTGGCAATTGCCGAGGCGGGTCTTGCGCCTGGAGGCGTCGTCATCATCGATGATTACTTCAATGCCGAGTGGCCAGCCGTCTCTGAGGGCGTGAACCGGTTCATGCTTTCGCATGAAGGCGCGCTGCATCCTTTTGGGATCGGCGACAACAAGATCTTTATGAGCCGCCCGGACCATGCCCCCCGATATCGTGAGCAGCTGGAGAGCGAGCTGCCGCAAAGCCGCTTCCTCAGAAGAAGCGAAATGTTCGGCGCGGATGTCGCGATCTTTCGCACGCCGCGCTCACTCCTCCAGCGGTTGCGCCAATCCCAGCTCATCCGCGAGATGCGCGGCCACCCGGCGGCCCGCGCCCTTCAGCCCGTCGTTCGGCGGTTGCTCAAGATCGGCTAGGCCGCTGATGGGCCCAGCCCGCCCCTGTCCACCTGAATACCCATATTCCAGGTGCACTACACGCTCTCGCCCGGGCCGGAACCCAATTTGGGTATTGCTGCAACGCACAAGACCAGCCAAAGATTGGCTCTGAGGCCCGCGTGTCCCGCTATGGCACTGCGGCATCTTGCCCGAAATATGCTTGGGATGGCCCCAGGGGCCATCTCCAAGCGCAGACGCGGAGGACCCGGGGCTAAAGCTGAAAACAAGCATTGCCGGGCAAAGCTCCGGCCGACCGGATCAAGCCGGGCCCCATGGGCTCGTGAGGCATGTGACAAATCAATTGAAGCGGGCGCACCAAAGCTCGCCGTGAGGCGCGGAGGAACAGCCGGAAGGCTTGAACGAGAGGAGACATTAGATATGCCAGCTTCCGCAGCGAATACCGCAACGCCGCTTGTTGCCGATCCCGCGCCCAAAGATCTCTATGAGATCGGCGAGATTCCGCCTCTCGGACATGTCCCATCGAAGATGTATGCATGGACGATCCGCAAAGAACGCCACGGACCGCCCGAGACATCGATGCAGCTCGAGGTCGTGCCGACCTGGGAACTCGACAGCCACGATGTCCTCGTTCTCGTGATGGCGGCGGGCGTCAACTACAACGGCGTTTGGGCCGCGCTCGGCACGCCGATCTCACCGATTGACGGGCACAAAAATCCGCTATCATATCGCCGGCTCCGATGCGGCCGGCATTGTCTGGGCTGTTGGCGCGCCGTCAACGCTGGAAGGTCGGTGACGAGGTCGTCGTTCACTGCAATCAAGATGACGGCGATGATGAGGAGTGCAATGGCGGCGATCCGATGTTCTCGCCGTCCCAGCGCATCTGGGGCTACGAGACACCCGACGGCTCATTCGCGCAATTCGCGCGCGTGCAAGACCGCCAGCTGATGGAGCGCCCGAAACATCTGACCTGGGAAGAGTTGGCCTGCTACACGCTGACGCTCGCTACGACCTACCGCATGTTCTTCGGCCATCGCCCGCATATCCTGCGTCCCGGCCACAATGTGCTGGTCTGGGGCGCTTCCGGCGGGCTCGGCTCATTCGCGGTTCAGCTCTGCGCGGTCTCCGGCGCGAACGCGATTGGCGTCATCTCCGACGAGGCAAAGCGCGAGTTCGTGCTCGACCTCGGCGCAAAGGGCGTGATCAATCGCAAGGATTTCAAGTGCTGGGGCCAAATGCCCACGGTGGCACGCCCGAATATGTCGAATGGACCAAGGAAGCGCGCAAGTTCGGCAAGGCGATCTGGGAGACGTACCGGCAAGGGCAATGATGTCGATTTCGTCTTCGAGCATCCGGGCGAAGCGACCTTTCCGGTCTCATGCCTCGTTGTGAAGCGCGGCGGCATGGTCGTCTTCTGCGCCGGCACAACGGGCTACAACATCACTTTCGATGCGCGCTATGTGTGGATGCGCCAGAAGCGCATTCAAGGCTCGCACTTCGCCAATCTTGCGCAAGCGAGCCAGGCCAACCGGCTGATGGTCGAGCGGCGCCTCGACCCGTGCATGTCGGAAGTCTTTCCCTGGCGCGGAGATTCCGAAGGCGCACATGAAGATGTGGAAGAACGAGCATCTGCCCGGCAACATGGCCGTGCTCGTCAACGCGCAATCGCCGGGCATGCGCACATTCGAGGATGTCATCGCCGCAAGCGTGTCTTAGTTGCCAATGGCCTCACGGAATCCAGGTGCAGGCGGTTGTGACCTTCAGCTTGCCGTCGACCACGCCCTTGTCGGCGACACCTTGCGCAGCGCGGCGGGAACCAATCGTCTCGAGCGCGAGCACTTGGCTTACATCGGAAACCGCAACGGCATAGATGTTCTTGACCGCGTTATACATCATGGTCTTCATGGACGAGTTCGGCAGCTTGTTCCAGTCCGCGACCATCAATCCGCATGCGCCGCTTCGGGCTTGACCGAGACGCCATGAGCTGGGTCTGCAGCGACGCGAATTTGGCAAGATTGGTCTTGGCAAGCGCAAAGCGCTGATCGGAATATTGGTTCGGCCACCTGCTGCAAGCTGGCGACCGGACGGACATTCGTGTCCGGCGGACATGGGCTTGATGGCTTGAACGCCGCAGTGCGCTGATCATTGAGCTTGGTCTCGTCGCCCTGCCATGCCTGGTCCGTCTGACCGACCTGGTCCATCAGATTGTTGACCTTGTCCGGCAGCGTCGGTATCCGGATATGGCCCAATCGTATTGGAGAGCGCGATGTCGGCCTGGGAAGGCGTGACCTCCGGCCCCTGCTGCGGCGGCATCGTGTTGCTGGCATCGGCCGCGTCCTGCATCTCCTTGCGCAAAGCCTGAATCGCAGGACCGTAAGTGATCGAGCCCTTATCATCCGTCCACTGAGCATAAGCGGCCTGGGCATCGCCAGGTACGGCCGGAATCTTGGCGAGCAACGCGACGACGCTTTCGGTCGGCCCGGCCCAGGCAAGCGAAGGCACCACGGCCGCACAAAGCAATCACCAGAATGTATCTCATTCCAGTTCCCCTTGGCTTTGCTCTCGCGCATTGAACGCTTGAGCCAGCCCGCAGGCAAGATGGCTGAATCGAACCTTTATGGTGACGCAAATGGCTATGGATACAACGGTTCAACTTCACGACGCGGCGACTGTCGCAACTGCCGTCTCTGCTGCCGAGCGCCTGCTCGCATCGACACCGTGAAGCCGTGCGCCGTCCAAGTCATTGCGGCAGGCGGCATCGACAAAGCGCAACATGAAGCGCATGCGCTTGCCTGGATCGCGACCTATGTCGAGGCGCTGCGGCAGATGCTCGGCTGGGCACGCCGGCTGGACGAACAAGGCAAGTTCGGCGAGTTCGAGCAGCTTCTCCTGCAAATCGCCTGTTCGCGAATATCTTCGCGCAAATCACCCGGCGGCATTCGCGATGAGCCAGGGCGAGCTTGCGCGCGTCTGGGCAGATCGGCGCAACCGGCATCGGAGATCGGACGGTACATGGAAGCCGCGGGCGGGCTCGTCCATCGTGGAGCGATGCCGCGAGACCAAAGCGCGATCGCCGAGCATTTGTTCACGCATCCTTCGGCCGATCATTTCGGCGCGCTCGGCCTTGATGAGGACATGGACCTCGTCCGCGATCAGTTCCGCCGCTTCGCCGGCGACCGCGTCACGCCCTTCGCGCATGAGTGGCATCTGAAGGATGAGCTCATCCCGCTTGATGTCATCGAGGAGATGGCCGGGCTCGGCGTGTTCGGCCTGACCATCCCCGAAGAGTTCGGCGGCGCCGGGCTTGGTAAGACGGCGATGTGCGTGGTCTCCGAGGAGCTGAGCCGCGGTTATATCGGCGTCGGCTCGCTCGGCACGCGCAGCGAGATCGCGGCCGAGCTTATCCTCGGCGGCGGCACAGACGAGCAGAAAGCAACATTGGCTGCCCAAGATCGCCTCGGGCGAGCTGTTGCCGACGGCGGTCTTCACCGAGCCGAATACCGGCAGCGATCTCGGCGCGCTTGCGCACCCGCGCCGACGCTCGAGGCGAGACCTACAAAGTCAATGGCAACAAGACCTGGATCACGCATGCCGCGCGCGCCGACCTTATGACGCTGCTTGTGCGTACCGATCCTTCATCTAAAGATCATCGCGGGCTTTCGATGTTGCTTGCGCGAAACCACGCGGCACGGACGATGATCCGTTTCCCGCGCAAGGCATGAGCGGCGGCGAGATCGAGGTGCTCGGCTATCGCGGGATGAAAGAATACGAGATCGGCTTTGATGGTTTCGAAGTGCCGGCCGCCAATCTCTTGGGCGGAAGCAGGGCCAGGGCTTTTATCAGCTGATGACCACTTTCGAATCCGCGCGCATTCAAACCGCTGCGCGCGCGATTGGCGTTGCGCAATCGGCGCTCGATCTCGGCCTGCGCTATGCGCTGGAGCGCAAGCAATTCGGCCGGCCGATCGCCGAATTCCCGCGTGTTGCCAATAAGCTCGTCATGATGGCGGTCGAGATCATGATCGCGCGTCAGCTCACCTATTTCGCCGCGCGCGAGAAAGATGAAGGCCGGCGCTGCGATCTCGAAGCGGGCATGGCGAAGCTGCTAGCGGCGCGCGTTGCCTGGGCTTCCGCCGACAATGCCGTGCAAATCCATGGCGGCAATGGCTTTGCGCTCGAATATCCGGTGAGCCGCGTTTTGTGTGACGCACGCATTCTCAATATCTTCGAGGGCGCCGCGGAAATCCAGGCCCAAGTCATCGCCCGCCGCCTCTTGAAAAGGGCAAGAACTAATCCTCCGAGTTTGTGCTCTTGCAGGCTGCACTCGCCATTCTGTAAACTTCTCTAGCTGTGAGCGAGCTTTTGCCCTCGCCTTCGCCCATTGAGCGATTTAATCCGCCTACAGAACGTCTGACTTAAGGGCGGCACGCTTTCAAGCCCCCGAAGGCATGATTGCTCCCGCAAGCGCGAGCCAGGAGGCAAGCGCTGCGAGCTTCTGATCTTGCGTCCAGGGCTTTGCCGTGCCCTTGAGCTCGGTCAACTGCTGCTTAAGGCGCGCCTCAGTCAGCTTCAGCGCCTTGGCGCCCTCAACATAAAGCGACTTTTGGTCAAACTCGCGCGCAGGAATCTTGTTCGCTTTGAGCGCAAAGCGAACGGCATCGCGAACAGACATTCCCTCCGCGACATGAATATGGGCGTGATGGCTGAGCGCTTCCTTCAACGTATAGCTGTGCAAGCCGCGTGTTGCGAGCAGCGCGCCGGCGGACACTTTCAACTTTCTCGCTTTCAAGTCGCCAACGATATCGGCGACAGCCTTCGATGCCATGCGCTCCTGAGTCTTGCGTCCTTGCGCCACTGCAGCCGCCGGATCAGGATGCGGCGGCACGCGCGTTAGCCCGTCCCAACCAGCGGCAACGTGATATGGTTCCTTGGCAATGCGATCACCTTCCGGCGCAGTTGCGATGATGGAGGAGAGCAGGAGCTGGGGGACGCCATCCTTCAGCGTAAGAGCGACGGCCGCGGCCCAGCCCATATGCGCGCTGAATCCGATCGCGGCGTTGCCCACGCTCATGGCCCTACAGGCTGTAAGCCGATACCTGCATCGGCAATGCCGAGCCGCTCGGAAAGCTTGGCAGTGCGAGCGTGCTGCGCGCGATCGCGGTGAATTTGGCAATAGCGCGACAAGAGGAAGAAGCGATCATAGCCTTCAAGCGGCGCATCGCGCGCCAACATCTCATCGGTAGCGGAATCAAACTTGCGCCAGATCGCAGGCACGCGGCCGTCTATATCGGTGAAGCCATACTCTTCAGCGAGCTCATAGGCCGAATAGGTGCGGCCGGCTTTACAGCGCAAATTCGGGTCGCAAGCGAGTGCAACGATAGCGCGGCCGACAAAGCAAGGCGTTTCCGATTCGGCAAAGAAGGGGTCTTGCGCAATGGCATCCCGCCAGTTGGACTCCGCTACGCCGAAATGGTCGAGCACATGCTCGGAGCGCAAGAAGCCAGGAGCGACGGTGAGCGCGGTCACGCCGGTCTGCGCGAGATCCCAGGCCATCGCATAGCCGAGCCGCATGTTCGAGGATTTCACGAGGTCATAGATGATCTCGCCGCGATAACCTTCTGTGTAGCCATCCGTCACCTCGACAATGAGGCCACGATTGTTCTCGATCATCATCGGCGCGGCGTAACGCGCGGCGATCAGATGCGAAAAAACTGCGCGCTCCATAAGCGTGCGCATCACACCGACATCGATCTCCCAAAATTTTTTCGACCAATCCATCAAGGCATCTCCGCCCCAGATGTCGTTGACAAGAATGTCAAGCCGGCCTAGCTCAGCTTTGATGCGCTCGATCAGCGCTTCGACCTCGCGCTCGACCGTGTGATCAACGCGGCAGGCAATACCTTTGCCGCCCTCGCTGTCGACCAGCTCCGCCGTCTCTTCGATCGTCTCGGGCCGGCCTTCGGTTGCAGGTCCATGCGCCCTGCTTGAGCGCCCGGTGCAATAGACGGTTGCGCCCGCCGCGCCCAGCATGCGTGCGATGCCGCGCCCGGCACCGCGCGTTGCACCAGCAACAAGGGCAACTTGACCTTTGAGCGGCTTTTCTCCGGTCATGCCAGCTTCCCCTTTCGCGTTTGCCCTCGCGCACCCTGCCGGTCGAATTCAACGCGCTGTCATTGTATCATTCAACTCGACGCTAGACAGCTGGGCGCATGGGGGATGTCACATGATCAGAGGCGGCAATATCACTATTTTCGTTTCCGACGTCGGAAAGGCGCTGCATTTCTACGTGACGCTGTTGGGCTTAAGGCTCACCAAGCGACACAGCAAGCATTGGGCGACCTTGAGTGCTGGCGGCGGGCTCACCATCGGGCTGCACGAGAAATCGCCCAATCACCCAGTGCCGGGGACGAATGGGGCGGTGCTGTTCGGTCTGCATGTGGCGGGCTCGCTCGGCATGGAAGTTCAGCGGCTCACCGAGCGTGGCGTGAAGGTTGAGCGAACAGGCGTCGACGATATCGGCAAATTCGCCTATTTGCATGATGAAGACGGCAATGCATTCTATCTGTGGAGCACACAGCGCTAGGATCTCGTGATCACGGGCTTCGATTTGGAGCACGCCTTATGACAAACGAAGAATTTATTGCCTGGTTCGAAGGCTTCACGACCCGCATCAGGAGCCGGCCGTCGAACAAAGATTGGAGCGAGATCGTTTCTGCCGTTGCGCGCATCAATGGCGCCTCGCCGCTCAAAGCCTGGTTCGAGGGCCTGCTGATCAAGGTCAAGGGCGCACCCTCGGAACGCGAGTGGAAGCAGATCAAAGACCGCGTCGGTGAGGCACGCCCGGCGGGCACCAAGGCAAAGCTGGGCCTCAATGAGGGCTTCAAGGCGTTCGCCAAGAAGCCGGCACAAGATGGGTCCGCCGGATCGAAGGCGAACTCTCCCGGCATCAAGCCTTTCGGCAAGAAATAGCTATTCCGCAGCCCTGCCGCTCGCCGCAACGTGCCCGCGCTTGTCTTCCTCCCTGACGGCGCCAGGCGCCTCTGCACGGCGATCGGCCTTTGAGATCAGCGTGTAGAAGGTCGGCACGACGAACAGCGTGAAAAGCGTGCCGATGGCTACGCCCGATGCGATCACCACGCCGATCGCCGCGCGTGCTGCTGCGCCGGCGCCTGACGAGAAGACGAGCGGCATCACGCCCATCACCATCGCAGCCGTCGTCATCAAGATCGGCCGCAAGCGCACGCGTGCCGCCTCTTCGATCGCTTCACGCCGCGATACGCCGCCCGCGCGGCGCTCATTGGCGAACTGCACCATCAAGATGCCGTGCTTGGTGATCAGGCCGACAAGCGTGATCAAGCCAACCTTGGTGTAGATGTTGAGCGATGCGAAACCCCAGCTCAGTGGCGGGCCGGACCCGATATTGAGCAGAACCAGCGCACCGAAGATCGAACATGGCACCGCCATCATGATGATAAGCGGATCGCGGAAGCTTTCGAACTGCGCGGCGAGCACGAGATAGATGACCAGCACAGCGAGGCCGAAAGCGGTCGCCAACGTATTGCCTTCGTGCATCGCAACGCGGGCGGAGCCGGCGAAATCGTCAAAGAAGCCGGCCGGCATCACCTCAGCGCCAATACGCTTCATCGTCGCCATCGCATCCGCCTCGGAAACACCAGGTTTCAGGTTTGCCTGAAGCGTGGCCGAGTTAAGCTGATTGAACTGCTCTATGTCGACAGGCCCCGCGCTCGTCGTAACGGTGGCGACCGCCGAGAGCGGGACCATGTCGCCGGAGCCGCTGCGCACATAGTAGTTGTTGAGGTTGTCGGGATTGATGCGGTCCTTGTCCTCGACCTGCGCGATCACATCATAGTTGCGGTTGTCCTGATCGTAGCGCGAGATGCGGCCATTGCTGAGAAGCACGCTGAGGGTCGTTCCGATATCGGCGACGGACGTATTCAGCGCTGCTGCGCGCTCGCGATCGATCTTGACATTGGCGCGCGGCACGTCGAACGCAAGAGAGTTCTGAACCACCTGGAACTTGCCGCTGGCGAGCGCCTTCGCCTTCACATCCTCGGCAACCTTATAGACCTCCTGCGGCGTGCCGAGAGAGCGCACGACATAGTCGATCGAATTGCTGTTTTGCGTGCCCGGCATCAAAGGCGGGCTGAAGACAAAGCCTTGCGCACCGGGCAATTGCCCAAGCTTCATTTGAAGGATCTGCTGTAGCTGTTGGGCGCTGCGTTTGCGCTGATCCCACGGCTTGAGAGTCCAGATCGCGAGCGCGGTGTTGTCGCCATTGGCGCCGCTGATCGTGAAGTGAGTCTTCGCCTCCGGGAGGTTGCCGACGAGATTGCTGAACTCATCGACATATTTGCGCATATAGGCCGTGTTCGCATAACGAGGGCCCTGAAGCTGGCTGAGCACCGCGCCTTGGTCCTCCGGCGGGGCGAGCTCACTGGGCGTATGCATGAAGAGAAAACCGGCCGTCGCCAACAACACGGCGACCATGGCGACAATCACGGAGCGCGAATTGAGCGACTTGTCGAGCAGGCGCACATAGCCGTTTTGAACACTCTCAAAACGGCGGTCCAGCCAGCCGGCAAAGCCTTTCGATGAGCTCTCATCGCTCTTCAAAATACGGCCGGCCATCATCGGCGACAGTGTGAGCGCAATAAGCCCGGAGATGAGAACAGCGCCGGCGAGCGCCACCGCAAACTCGCGGAACAAGGCGCCGGTCAGGCCGCCCATGAACGCAATCGGCGTGAACACGGCGGCGAGCGTGATCGTCATCGCGATGACCGCCGAGGTCAGCTCGCGCATGCCCGCGATCGCCGCATCGAGCGGCTTCTCCCCATGCTCGATATGGCGGTGAACATTTTCAACGACAACAATGGCGTCATCAACCACGAGCCCAATCGCCAGCACCATTGCGAGCAGCGTCAACAAATTGATGGAAAAGCCGACCGCATAGAGTATGAAACAGACGCCGACGAGCGAAAGCGGGATCGTCAGGATTGGAATGATGACCGCGCGCCCCGAGCCGAGAAACAGGAAGATAACGACGATGACAATCGCGATCGCCTCGAAGATCGTCTTGAACACTTCGGCGATCGAGGCGCTGATGAAAACCGAATTGTCAAAGACGATGAATGAGCTCATGCCCGGCGGCAGCTGCTTCCTGATGTCCGGCATGAGCGCCTTGACGCCGTTCGCGACATCGAGCGGGTTGGCTGAGGGCGTCGTCTGAATCGCGATGATCACACCGCGATGGCCATTGAACGACACCGAGACATCATGATCGACCGGACCGAGTTCCACACGCGCCACGTCGCGCAGACGCACAATATTGTTGCCCGAGCCGCGGATGGGCAGCGCCCCAAACGCCTCCGGCGTCTTAAGCGTGGTCGTGGCGTCGATGGCCGTCAGCACGTATTTGTTTTCGGTCGTCCCAGGCGCGGCGATGAAGTTAGCGTTGCGCACCGCCATTTCGATATCGCCGGCCGTAACGCCACGCGAGGCCATGCGCACAGGATCCAGCCAAATGCGCATCGAGAAGTTTTGCGCGCCAAACACTTGAGCATCAGCAACACCGGGAACCGTTGCAAATCGTGGCTGCACAACCCGCGTCAGATATTCGGTGATCTGCGCGGAATTCATCTGATCGCTCGAGAAGCCGGCAAAGATCAGCGCGATATTGCGGCCCGTCGTCTTGGTGATGATCGGATCATCCGCATCGGATGGAAGCTGGCGCTTGACCTGCTGGACCTTTGTCATCACCTCGGTCAGGGCTTTGTCGGCATCGGAGCCGAGCAGCATGTGCACTTGCACCTCGCTCGATCCGAGCGAGCTCGATGAGGAGACGTAATCGACATGCTCGGTCGAGGAGACGGCCTTGGCGATCGGCGCCGTGATAAAGCCTTCCATTGTCTCGGCGCTCGCGCCGGGATAGGTCGTCTGGATATTGATCTGCGATTCCTGAACCGCCGGATACTGCCTGACCGACATGTTGAAGAAGCCTTGCGCCCCCAACAGGAAGATCAGGAGGCTCACCACGATCGACAGCACCGGCCGCCGGATGAAGCGCTCCGAGAAGTTCACTGCCCGCCCCCGGCATTGGAGGCTTGAGAGGTCGGCGCGACAATGATCGGCGCGCCGTTCTGTAGCTTGTTCTGGCCGACGCTCACCACCTCCTCACCGGGCTTGAGCCCGCTCTTGATCTCTACGACGTCCTGTTCGCGGCGCCCGGTTTGGACAAAGGTCTGGACGGCCTTCTTCATGCCATTCTTCGCGCTGTCGTCCTTGGTGACAACATAGACATAATCACCGTAAAGGCTGGTGATCACCGCTGTCTGCGGCAGCGACATGACATTGGGCTCAGGCGGCAGATCGATCCGTACACGGATGAACTGTCCCGGCAGCACTTTGTGATCCGCGTTGTCGAGAAGCGCCTGCACCGAGACCAGATGCGTCTTTGGATCGACCTTGGGATCGATGCCGATCAAACGCCCGCTCAAAGGATAGCTCGATTCATCAACACCGAACTCGACCGGCAAGCCGACCTTCAGCTCGCCCGCCGATTGCTCAGGCACCGTGAAATCAACCTTCATCTCATCGAGATTTTGCAGGGTGAGGATGATGGTGCCAACTTGGACATATTGCCCGACATTCACCTGCGGTATGCCGGCTGTGCCGTCGAACGGCGCCTTGATCGCCTTGAGCGCCGCAAGCGCGGAGGCATGCTGATAGGCTGACTTCGCAACGTCGAGCTGGGCTTTGGTGTTGTCCCAATCCTGCTGTGTTGCGTAGCCGTTCTTGCGCAGCTTGGTGAGGCGATCGAGATTGCGCTGATAGACTGTGATATTGGCCTGCGCCGACGCCATATCGGCCTGCTCGGGTGAATCATCGATCTGAACCAGAAGCTGGCCCTGCTTTGCTTCATCGCCGGATTTGAAATCGATGGCGCGAATGACACCGGCAGCCTGAGCGGCGAGATCGGCGCCCATCTGCGCACGTGCGGTACCAACCGCTTCAATGCCCGGCTGCCACGTGCCCGAGGTGACGGACACAGCCTCAATCGTTGCGGGCGGGCGGCCGGCATGGGCGAAATAGTTCGCGGCCATCGTGCTCCGGATGATGTTCCAGACCACGAGCCCCCCGCACAGCGCTATGACCAGCGCCCCTATGATCAGGAAGCGTTTCGACATACTCCAAGAATCCGCCAAAAACCTTGAAAAATCATTGGATTCATTTACCGTCCAGACGGTACTGTCAACCCAGCCCCTCCGTAACGAGCGTCACGTCATGGTGACTGCAAAATCCGAACAAACTGCTGCAATTTCGAGGCGATCCTCGGCTCGCGAGCCAATCTTGGAGGCGGCCGGCAGGGTCATCGCCGAGATCGGCGCCCGCCACATGACCCTGGACGCGGTGGCCCGCGAGGCCGGCGTCAGCAAGGGTGGGCTGCTTTACCATTTCCCGTCCAAAGAGGCGCTTCTTGCTGCTATGGTCGAAAGCTTTTGCCACCGGCTGACTGAAGCGGCCCCGGTCGAAAGCAAGAAGGACAGCCTAGCGCTGTTGCGGGCTCTCATCAGCTACCGCATCGCCGCACGCTCGGCGCATAAAGGAGATGCGCGCACGGCCCACGGCATGCTCGCTGCCGTCGCCGAGCGGCCCTCTTTGGTCGAGCCGCTTGCCGACTATCACCGCGCGCTGTGGAGACGCGTCAAAGCCGGGCCGGAGCCCGACACGGCCATTCTCTCCTGGCTCGCGCTCGAAGGGCTCTTGTTCCTTGAAATTTTCAATACCAGCCCATTCAGCTCCGCTGAACGCGAGCAGGTCATCAGGCGTATCCTGGCCTTGCTGGATGAGGCGAAGTCCGAGCCGGCATCAAGGCGCTAGATACCGAAAAGCGCCAATCCCTCGACGTGATCGACGCGCGCCCGGTAATTCGCCGCGTCATAGCTCGCTGCGACATCAACGCGCTTGGAGCCTGTGAGCGGCGAGTCGATCGGTGCCGGCGCAAAATGCCCTTTCTGAAGCGCGCACATATGCCCGGGCCTGCCCGAGAGCAGAAGCTCGAGCGCCAAGGCGCCAAAGCCAAGCGCAATCATGCGATCGGTTGCATCCGGCGGCCCTGAGCGCATGAGATAAGCAAGATTCTGCACGATCACGCCGCTGCCATGCTGCTTGCAGACCTCGCCGAGAAATTCGCCGACACCGCCAAGATGCTTTCGCCCGTAAGGGTCCGCGGAGCCATGCACGCTCACCGAGCCTGTCTTGGTCCGGGCGCCTTCGGATATGACGCATACGGAATATCTGAACGGATTGGCGCGCCGATCTGCTTCGAGGAGCTCGGCGAGCTTGTCCTCGTCGAACGCGGACTCGGCGATAACGATGCGGTCGGCGGCGGCGAGCTGGCCGGAGTAGAGCGCCGTTTGCCCGGAAAGCCGGCCGAACAGCTCAACGATCATGATGCGCTCGTGACTCGATGCGGTGGTTCTGAGCGCGGTGATCGCATCGACCGAGCGTGTGATCGCCGTCGAAAAGCCGATCGCGTAGTCAGTGCCGTGAACGTCGTTGTCCATGGTCTTGGGAATTGCGACGACCGGCACGCCCGCCTGGCTCAGCCGCGCCGCAAAGCGCAGCGTGCCATCGCCGCCAAGCGGGATCACCGCATCGAGCCCCAGCCCCTCAACAGCGCGCACGACATCTGACGTTGCATCGATCTCCTTGTCCGTCCCGTAACGCGACTGCAAACGCGCCGGCGCGAGAGATTGTGGCAAATCCTGCGGCGCTATGCGGCTTGTGTGCAAGATTGTTCCGCCGGTCTGGTCGATTGCACGAACCGAATCGAGCGTGAGCTCGCGTGTCCATTCAGCGCGGCTTGCAGCATCAGATGGATCGACGCTGAGCAAGCCGAGCCAACCGCGCCTGATGCCGAGCACCGAATGACCGCGCCGGATGGCACGCTCGGTGATGCATTTGATTGCGACATTAAGGCCGGGGACATCGCCGCCGCCAGTTAAGATGCCAATTCGCATGGCCGCTCCGTTTTCTCGTCGCACCGAGTTTTTTGGTAGAGGACAGATAGTGCACAATGCGCTTAACTGAGAATAGCTTAAGACATCATGTTTTGGCGTCCCATTACACTACGCCCCGAAAGACCAGGAGTGCACATGAATCGGAGCTTATTGGCTTTCACCGCGCTTGCCCTTGCCGCATGTGCCACGCCCAAGCCGCCCGCACCGCCGCCACACGCCGCGGTGGGGAGCTGGGGCGTCGATTTTTCGGCGATGGACAAGTCGGTCAAGCCCGGCGACAACTTTTTCGATTATGCCAACGGCACTTGGCTCGCAAACGCCAAGTTTCCGGAAAACAGGTCTTATGTCGGTGTCACGCTCGATCTTGTGCTCAAGAATGAGGCGCATCTTAAGGACATCTTGAGCGATCTCGCCAAACGGAGCGACGATAAGCTCAATGTCGAAGAGCGTAAGGTGCGTGATCTCTATTCTGCTTATATGGATGAGGATGAGATCGAGAAGAAAGAGACTCGCACCGGCAAAAGCTGATCTTGACGCGATTGCCGCGGCCAAGTCGCACGACGACATCGCAACGCTTATAGGCACACCTTCTCTCGGCCTCACCGGCCCGCTCGATGGCGGTATAGGCATTGACGACAAGAAGCCCGATTCCTATGCGGTGTTTCTCTATCAATCTGGCATCGGCATGCCCAACCGCGACTATTATATCAGCAAGGACAAGGCGCTCGATAAGACGCGCGCGGCCTACAAGAAATATCTAGCAGCGATGCTGACCATTGCCGGCGCCACAAATGCGGAACGCCGCGCAAATGCAATCTATGCGGTCGAGACAAAGATCGCCAAAGCGCAATGGCCGGCAGCAGAGCGGCGCATCGCCGAAAAAGTCTACAACAAGATGAGCTTCGCGTACCTTCAGAAGTTTGCGCCGGGATTCCCGTGGAAGGCCTATTTCGAGGCCACAGGCATTCCGCTTAAGACACCAGACGGCAAAGAGCGCGATGTCGTTGTATCCGAAAAGTCGGCCTTTCCGAAGCTTGCGCGCATTTTCGCATCAACGCCGGTCAGCGTTTGGCGCGATTATCTGACAGTACGCTATCTTCATGCTTGGGCGAGTGTTCTGCCCAAGAAAGTGGACGACACCAATTTCGCCTTCTATGGCGAGGTGTTGGCTGGCAATCCGAAGCAGCTCGACCGCCAGACGCGCGCTGTCAGAACGGTTGACAACGACATCGGCGAGGCGCTGGGCAAGCTCTATGTCGCCAAATACTTCCCACCGGAAGCCAAAGCGAAGGCGCAAGCGCTCGTCGCAAATCTGCTTAAAGCCTATGACGAGGATATTCGCACACTCGATTGGATGACGCCGGAGACGCGGGAAAAGGCGCTTGAGAAGCTACACAGCATTACGCCAAAGATCGGCTATCCCGACAAATGGCGCGATTATTCGGCGCTTTCGATCTCGCGCGATAATTTGCTCGGCGACGTCAAGAATGCGGCCGCATTCGATTGGAAACGCGATGTGAAGCGCATCGACAAGCCGGTTGATCACAGCGAATGGGGCATGACACCGCCGACGGTCAACGCCTATTTTAATGCCAATCTCGTTGAGATCGTGTTTCCGGCGGGCATACTTCAGCCGCCCTATTTCGATCCCAATGCGGATGATGCGGTGAATTACGGCGAGATCGGTGCCACGATCGGCCACGAGATCAGCCATGGCTTCGATGATCAGGGCTCGAAATATGACGGCAAAGGCGCGCTCAACAATTGGTGGACCAAGGCGGACCGCAAGAATTTCGATGAGCGCACGGCGGATCTCGTCAACCAATACAATCAGTATGAGCCGTTGCCGGACCTGCACGTAAACGGCAAGCTAACGCTCGGCGAGAACATTGCCGACCTTGCCGGTCTTTCAATCGCCTATAAGGCTTATCACATCTCGCTCGGTGGTAAGCCGGCGCCGGTGATCGATGGCATGACCGGCGATCAGCGCTTCTTCCTCGCCTTTGGGCAGTATTGGCGGGAGAAGTGGCGCGATGCGCTCCTGAGGCGCGTTGTTCTATCGGACCCGCATTCGCCCAACGAGTATCGCGTCAATGGCGTCGTGCGGAATGTCGATGCCTGGTATCACGCTTATGGCGTTACGCCCGACGACAAGCTTTATCTGCCGCCGGATAAGCGCGTGCATCTTTGGTGATCAAGGGACGGCGCCTTCGGGTGCCGTTTCTATATCGACCAATCCTCAAGGTCGTTGCGGGCGAGCAGATACTCGACAATCTGATCTGCCGCCGCTTCCGCCGAGAGCGCCGTCGTATCGATTGTGATCTCAGCCTTCTCGGGCGGCTCGTAGGGTGAATCGATACCGGTGAAATTCTTCAGTTCGCCGGCGCGCGCCTTCTTGTAGAGGCCTTTGACGTCGCGCGTTTCGGCAACGTCGAGCGGCGTATCGACATACACCTCGATGAACTCGCCGTCGCGGCATCAGATCGCGCGCCATTTGCCGCTCGGAGCGGAACGGCGAGATGAAGGAGACGAGCACGATGAGCCCGGCATCGGCCATGAGCTTTGCAGACCTCGGCGACGCGGCGGATGTTCTCGACGCGGTCCGCATCGGTGAAGCCGAGATCGCGGTTGAGGCCATGGCGCACATTGTCGCCGTCGAGCAGATAGGTGTGACGGCCAATCGCCGCGAGCTTGCGTCTCGACAAGATTGGCGATGGTCGATTTGCCGGCGCCGGAGAGCCCGGTGAACCACAAGACGCCGCGGCTGCTGACCCTTCTGCGCGGCGCGCGAGCTCTTGCCGACATCGAGGGCCTGCCAATGAATATTGGCAGCGCGGCGCAGCGCGAAATGGATGAGACCCGGCGCCGACCGTCGCGTTGGTCATGCGGTCGATCAGGATGAAGCCGCCCGTGTCCCGATTTTCCGTATAGGGATCGAAGGCGATCGGCGCTGATCGAGGCTGATATTGCACACGCCAATGGCATTGAGCGCGAGCGTCTTGGCCGCGAGATGCTCGAGTGTGTTGACGTTGATCTGATATTTCGGCTCGGCGATCGACGGCCGAGACGAGCTTGGTGCCGATCTTCAGCCAATAAGGCCGGCCGGGCAGCATCTCCTCGTCGGCCATCCAGATGATCGTCGTCTCGAACTGATCGGCGACCTCGGGCGGCGATCGGCTTGCGCCGCAATCACATCGCCGCGGCTGACATCGACCTCGTCCGCGAGCGTCAGCGTCACCGACTGGCCGGCGACCGCGACCGGTAGATCGCCGTCCATGCGTGACGATGCGCGCGACCTTGCTCTCGCGCCCCGAAGGCAGAACGCGAATCGTATCGCCCGGACGGATCTGACCGCCAGCGATCAGCCCGGCAAAGCCGCGGAAATTCTGATCCGGCCGGTTGACCCACTGCACCGGCATGCTGAAAGCGCTGCGCACTTGAGCGTCATCGTCGATCTCGACAGTTTCCAGATGCTCGATTAGTGACGGACCGGAATACCAGGGCGTTGCCGCGCTCTTGCGCCGTGATGTTGTCGCCCTTAAGGCCGGAGATCGGGATAGCGAGAAATTCGCCGATGCCGATCTCGCTCGGCGAAGGCGCGATAGTCCTTCGACGATCGCATCGAAGACTTGGCTGGTCATAGCCGACGAGGTCCATCTTGTTGACCGCCAAGCACGACCTTGCGGATGCCGATGAGCGAGACGAGATAGGAATGGCGGCGCGTCTGCGTGAGCACGCCCTTGCGCGCATCGATCAAGATCACGGCAAGGTCGGCGGTCGAGGCGCCGGTGACCATGTTGCGCGTGTATTGCTCGTGGCCGGGCGTGTCGGCGACGATGAATTTGCGCTTATCGGTCGAGAAGAAGCGATAGGCGACGTCGATGGTGATGCCCTGCTCGCGCTCGGCCGCAAGCCCATCGACCAGCAGCGCGAAATCGAGCTCGCCGCCCTGCGTGCCGAGCTTTTTGGAATCGGATTCGAGCGCGGCAAGCTGATCCTCGAAGATCATCTTGGAGTCGTAGAGCAAGCGGCCGATCAGCGTGGATTTGCCGTCGTCGACACTGCCGCAGGTGATGAAGCGCAACAGGCTCTTGTTTTCGTGCGACTTGAGATAGGCGACGATATCCTGTTCGATGAGATCGGATTGGTTCGCAGCGCCGGCCATCAGAAATAGCCCTCCTGCTTCTTCTTCTCCATCGACGCGGACTGGTCGTGATCGATCACGCGGCCCTGGCGCTCCGATGTCGTCGTGAGCAGCATTTCTTGAATGATCTCTTCAAGTGTCGCAGCTTCGCTTTCGATCGCGCCGGTGAGCGGATAGCAGCCCAGCGTGCGGAAGCGCACCATTTTCATTTCCGGCTGTCTCGCCATCATTCAGCGGCATGCGCTCATCATCGACCATGATCAGCGTGCCGTCGCGCTCGACCACCGGGCGCATCGCCGAAAAATAGAGCGGCACGATCGGGATGTTCTCGAGATAGATGTATTGCCAGATATCGAGCTCGGTCCAATTCGACAGCGGAAATACGCGGATCGATTCGCCCTTCTTGATCTTGCGCGTTATAGAGCCGCCAAAGCTCCGGACGCTGGGTCTTCGGGTCCCAGCGATGCTGCGCCGAGCGGAACGAAAAGATGCGCTCCTTGGCGCGACTCTTCTCTTCGTCACGGCGCGCGCCGCCAAACGCGGCATCGAAGCCGTATTTGTCGAGCGCCTGCTTGAGCGCCACCGTTTTCATCACGTCGGTGTGGACAGCCGAGCCATGCGTAAACGGGCCGATGCCCTGCTTAAGGCCCTCCTCATTGGTGTGGACGAGGAGATCGAGCCCTAGCTCCTTGGCGCGGTCGTCGCGGAACTTGATCATGTCCCGGAACTTCCAGGTCGTATCGACATGGAGGAAGGGGAATGGCGGCTTGGACGGATAGAATGCCTTCATCGCCAGATGCAGCATCGCCGATGAATCCTTGCCGATCGAATAGAGCATGACCGGCTTTTCGCACTCGGCCACGACCTCGCGCATGATGTGAATGCTCTCGGCCTCCAGGCGCTTGAGGTGCGTCAGCCGCGCAGGCGTTATGAGGTTGGCGGCGCTGGCGTTGTCGTTCGGCATATTGCAGGCATTATCCCAAAGCTAGGGGGCCTGAGGTAGGGGTTCCGGGGTGCTTTTGGCAAGCCCTGGGATCCAGGGGTTGTGACTGCGGCTACGCGTCATCCACGCGCGGCAAGCCCAGCCTTCAGCGCGGCAGCCATTTCTTTCACTGCGGCCCTACCCTCTTCGATCACCGCGGTCATGTTGGCAAAGCCATGGATCAACCCGGCATACTCCTTGTGGGTCACTGGCACGCCCGCCTCGCGCAGCTTCTCGGCATAGGCTCTGCCCTCATCGCGCAGAGGGTCGAAGCCAGCGGTCACGATATGAGCCGGTGGCAGGTTTTTGTGGGAAGCCGCGCGCAAGGGCGACATCCGGTAATCCTTGTAGTCCTCCGGCGAGCTCGCATAGCTATGGGTGAACCAGGCGAGCGAAACCTCATCGAGGAAATAGCCGCTGGAAAACGCCTCGCGCGAGGGGCTCGCTTCGACGAAATCGAGCCAGGGGTAGATCAGCAGCTGAAACATGATGCGCATCTGGCCTTCGTCGCGCGCCAATATGCTGACGACCGCTGCGAGATTGCCGCCACCGGAATCGCCGCCGACTGCGATACGGTTGGGATCGATGGAAAGATCCATCGCGTTCGCCTCGATCCATTTGACGGCGGCAAACGCATCTTCCACCGCGGCGGGAAACTTTGACTTCGGGCGCGAGGCGATAATCGACTGCGATCACCTTCACGCCGGCTTCATTGGCGAGCGCACGGCACAGCGCATCATGGCTTTCGAGATCGCCGATCACGAAGCCGCCGCCATGAAAGAAGACGAGGCAAGGCAGTGCGCTACCACCCGCAGCGATCGGTGTGTAAATGCGTACCGGGATCTCGCCGGCCGGTCCGGGAATCTTGCGGTCTTCGATGCGGCCGATTGGCAAGCCCTGCTGATCGAGCGCTTGCATCATCGCGACCGCCCCGGCGCGCGCTTCGGCGACCGGCAACTCAAACAGCTTCGGCGCGGCCTCTGCCGCCATTTGATCCAAGAGCGCCTTGGCCTGCGGATTAAGCGTCATCTCGCGCGCCTCCGGTTGCGGCTCGCGGCAATCCCGCGCCCGCCGGCAATTGTTAGCAAGCGGCGGCGCGCCCTATCAACCAGCGTTATGGGGCTAGTGAACGGTCGGCCTATGATCGATCGCGATCCGGCCCTCAAGCATATCATGCACGACGGAGCGCAGGGCCCGCCAGGCATCGGCGCTTTTGACAGCCTTCTTGGCGTCCAGCTCCTCGACCGCGCAATCGGCGAGATGGAGCGCTTTCTTGCCATGGTTTTCGACCATGAAGACCGCAAGCGCATGAATGTCATGGGCGGTGATACTGGCTGCCATTCTCGGCTCCCTGGGCTACTGGAAGCCTTCAAATGCAAGTGCCAAGCCAGCCGAAAGCTCGCACAAATCCTCATCTTTTTTGAGCACAGGGTAGAATTTGCCCGGTCAGAAGCGTCTCGCTGAGAAGAATTTCACATCGATCGCTTGGGGGCGATCCATCGCGACGTTGGCGAGCGCCTCGCCCAGGACCGGCGCGAATTTGAAGCCATGGCCGGAAAGCCCGGCGAGGAAAGTGACGCCGCGCATGAACGGATGCCTATCCAGGATGAAATGCTCATCCGGCGTGAGCAAATACATGCAGGCTTTGGAGCGCGCTCGCTGTCCAAGCCTGGGCATGTAGCGATGCACCAGATCGCCAATATGTGAAAACTCTTCATCGCGTATTTCGCGGCCGACGAGCGCGGGATCGCGGATTGGCATGCCGAAATAATGCTCGGCAAGCTTTACCTCACCATCGATACGCGGAAAGCCATAGAGCACAACATCGTCACGTGGTGAGACGACGAAAGGGGGAAAGCCATTTGCAAGATCGAAGCGGTCATCGGCTTCATGCCAATGCAGCACGCGCTGCTCGAGGCGGAGCTTGCGCAAGAACGGCAAATGGCGCCGCGACCATACGCCGAGGCACAACACAACGCGGCCCGCGAAGAAGCTGCCGCGGCTCGTTCTGACACGGATGCTATCGCCACAGTGCTCAAGACCCATGAAACGCGCGCGGGTAATTGTCTTTGCACCATGGCGGCGCGCATCACTCAAGAACGCAGCGACTGAGGTTTCGGCGCGCAGGAACCCCGCGTCCGGCTCATGAATTTTCAGCCAGTCGTTTGGAACATCGAAAAGCTGCGCCTTCGCTTCTTCAAGCGCAATGCCATAGCGGCGCGCCGAGTGCTGCAGCCCGATGAGCCATTCGGTTGAGGGCGGACCGAAGTAAGCAACACCGGATCGCGTGAAGAGACTCTCACCGGTGCGTCGCTCAAGCGCGCGCCACAACTCGATTGAGCGTTGTGCCATCGGCACATAGGCGTGCCCTTCAGCATAGGCAACGCGCAAGAGCCGCGTGTCGCCATGCGAGCTGCCCTTGTCATGCGGCGGAGCGAACTGATCGAGCCCGAGAACGCGCACGCCTGCCCGTGCAAGCGATGACAGCGCAGAGGCGCCCATGATGCCGAGGCCGACGACAATGACGTCATATTTCATCCAAGGAGTTTGACCGGCGCGCCGATCTCGACATCGCCGGCATCGCCCGCTTGATCACGGTGCAGCAGACGCCGCCGCGCCAATCCGGCGTGAGCGCTGCGCGCAAACCGGCGGCCGCTTTTTCCATCCGGCTGCAGGGATCCGTCTCTTCCACCACTTCAAGCACCGCGCCGCCAATCGAGAGCCGCGCGCCGATGCGTTTGGGCAGCTCCAAGCCTTCAACGCACAAATTCGCGCGGCGTGTGGTCCAAGGCAGTTCGCGACCAAGATCCTTGCACGCCGCCTCCCAAGTCTTCGCGCGCGATCACCGTGACCTTGCGCTCCTTTTCAACGCGGCCGCGGAAATCGCCGTCAACGCCGGATTCGATCGAAATGTGTGCGCGCTGCATCGTCTCCGGCTCGGCGCCGATTTCCTGCTTGCGCGCAATCCCGATCAGACGGCCGGACATCTTTAACCCCCGGGGTTCGACGGCGGCATTGGCGGCACCAGCAATTCCGGGTCGACATGCGCGCGCAGCCAGATACATGCCCCAATGCACATGCGGGCCGGTGGCGCGGCCAGTCTGACCGACGCGGCCGATCTCTTCGCCCTGTTTGACGACCTCGCCTTTATGCACTTCGACTTTGCTCATATGCATCATGTAGCTGATCAGGCCATGGCCGTGATCGATGAAGACAAGTCCGCCCTCGAAATACATGTGCGGCTGTGCGAGCGTGACGATACCGCCAGCCGGCGCAACGATCGGCGCGCCCTCGGGGGCCGCGATATCGACACCGTAATGCGGCGATTTGGGAACGTCGTTCTCGATGCGCTGGCTGCCGAATACACCGGAGATCGGCCCCTTCGCCGGCCAGATGAAATTCTCCGCAAACCACGAGCCTTTGGTATCTGGTTTGCGCGCCGCCTGCTTTTCAGCAATCTCGCGCTTGATCTCAGGGTATGCCGATTCGGGTGGCGTCACCTTCTTTGGCGGTAAACCATTGACGCGCTGAATCTGCCCAATCGCGCGACACAATCGTGAGCTTGCGCGTTTCGGTATCGCCACCCGGCCAAGTGACCGAAAGCTCATCATCGCCGGTGGCGTCACGATCAAAACCGAAAACAAACTGGCCCTTGCTATCGACCATTATTGGCATGCCGTCGAGCGAGACTTTGGCGCCGGGCGCCGCTGTGCCTCTGATCACCGAGCCCTGCTCGATCTTGCCTTCAAGCGTGAGCGCGGGATGCAATGCGCTCGGCTCGGCCGCTGCAGCGCACGCCGTGAGCATGAAGCCAAGAAGACCAACGATAGCGCCGCGCACTGGCCTCATCGGCCACCTTGCGCTTTGACTTCCTCAGCGCGCTTGGTCGCGATCTCGGCCGAAGCATAGGCTTCTTGCAGATCGGCGCTCCAATAACGCAGCTCCTCAAGGGCGATCGCTTTGCCGCTGACTGCGCAAACCACATGCGTGCCCAGCCGGACGATCTGAAAATCGCCCGAGAGATAGCGCAATTCCGCGGCGCGTTCCGGTCCTTTGGTTCTATCGAGCATCGATCAGCCTCGCCCTTAAGACAGCACCTGCAACTGCTAAAATATAGTTTTCGCCAGCGCCATATACACAGTAGCGCGGAGCAGCGTCCAAAGCGAATTTTCGCTAAAGCAACCGCCCTTGGCGCGGCGGCTCCTCACCCGGCTTCTCCTTGACCTCCTTGGGCGGCGACTGCTTGGCAGCGGCCGCCGGCTTCGCCGTGCCGACGATGCGGGCGCCCACCTCATCATCACCCTTGAACCGGATCGATACGGTTCCCGCCTTCACGGCCGCGGCGCCATCGCGCACCAGCTTTTTCTTGGTATCGGTAACGACCGCAAAGCCGCGCTCCAAAGTGCGCTCGAAAGACAGCGTCTCAAGCAGGCGGGTCACCGCCCCGAGCCGCGCGGCCAGACCGGAGGTGAGCACTGATTGAGCGGCGTGAAGGCGCGCTGCCGCAGACGTGAGCCGCGTGCGATCGCGCACAATCGCCGCCTTGTGCTCACGCATCTGGCGCGCGAAGCCACGCGATAGGCGCTCGGAAGCTGCCGTCAGCGAGCGGTGATGCGCGCGCACGACATTGGACAAGAGGCCAGGCTGCACGCGACCGCCAACCCGGTTGAAGCGCGCTTCGGCAATTGCCGCGCGGGCACGCAAGGCTTGGGGCAAGCGGCGCGACGCAATATCAAGGCGCTGATACGCTTCCGCCAGGATCGTCTCGGGGCGCGGCAGAGCGCGCGCAAGGCCCTCCACCTCGCGCTTTCGTTCGCCGATCAGCCGGCGAACTGCGAGCAATAAGCGCCGCTCGAAATCGAGGGCCTGAGCAGCGAGCTCAGCACGAACCGGCACGGCGATCTCGGCCGCAGCTGTCGGCGTCGGCGCGCGCCGGTCGGACACAAAGTCGATGAGCGTCGTATCCGTCTCGTGACCGACGGCGGAGATCAGCGGGATCTTGCTCGCCGCGGCGGCCCGCACCACGATCTCTTCATTAAAGGCCCAAAGATCCTCTATCGAGCCGCCGCCACGCGCGACGATCAACAGATCGGGCCGTGGCACCGGGCCATCACGTGCAAGCCTGTTGAAGCCAGCGATGGCGGCCGCCACTTCGCCCGCCGCGCGCTCACCTTGCACGACGACCGGCCACAGAATCACGCGGCGCGGGAACCGATCGCGCAGGCGATGCATGATGTCTCTGATCACCGCGCCGGTGGGCGATGTGATCACGCCGATGACTTCAGGCAGATAAGGCAAGGGCCTTTTGCGCGCTTGATCGAACAGGCCCTCCGCAGCCAGCGCCTGGCGCCGCTTTTCCAACAGCGCCATGAGCGCGCCGAGGCCGGCAAGCTCCAGCTCTTCAACCACCAGCTGATAGGTCGAGCGCGGCGCGAAAGTCGTGATCCGGCCCGTCGCGACAACCTCAAGCCCTTCCTCGGGCTTGATGCGCAGGCGCTGCGCCTGCATCCGGAAGACAACGCCGTTGATGGTCGCGCGCTCATCCTTCAGATCGAGATAGATGTGGCCGTTGGAATGGCGCGTTACCCGGCCAAGCTCGCCGCGCACGCGCACGCGATCGAACGAGCGCTCAAGCGTCGTCTTGATCGAGCCGGCAAGCTGGCTCACCGTCATCTCGGCAAGATTGGCTTGCGGCTGCGGCGCCGGCGGCGTCGTGTCAAAAAGATCCGTCATCTGCCCTGCAGCATAACCGATTTGGCGCCAGAGGCGTCACCTCGGTCCAAGCAGCTTGTGAAATATGGTGAGACGCGCTGTCTAAAATCTTGCCATGCGGCACTTTGCGCGGCTAGGAACAGGTGCAGGTGTCTTAGGCTTAATGCCGGTGCCCTCATCAATTCTCTCTTGATCAAGCAACGGACGAGTATCCCCGTGCCACCATCGCTGCGTTCAAAACCCTATCGAATCGGCCGGTCCAAGACTGGGCTTGGCCTCTTTGCCACGGAGACAATCAAGCGTGGCACGCGCATCATCCAATATATCGGCAAGAAGCTCAAAAATGAGGACGCCGATAAGCTCTATACGAAGTATATCTTCGAGCTGAATTCGCGCTATTCGATCGACGGCAAGGCGCGCCGGAACACCGCGCGCTATATCAATCACTCCTGCAAGCCCAACTCCACGATCGATATCTCGCGCGGGAAAATCTACATCAAATCGATCCGCCGGATCGAGCCGGGCACCGAGATCACCTATAACTATGGCAAAGGCTATTGGGACGCCTTCATCAAGCCGAAGGGCTGCAAGTGCGATTCGTGCATTGCGCAGCGGCAACGCGCGCGCAAGCTGGCGACACGGCGCAGTGCGGGAGCAAAGGCCCGGCAGGTTTCCCGTTGAAAGCGCGCCATGAATTGCCTCTCCCTTGAGGGAGGGGCCGGAAGCAAAGCGTGCTTTGTTTCCAGGTGAGAGTGAACTACAAACCTTTGCGACAAGGCTCGCCCGGCACCCTCACCCTTCCCTCTCCCTGAAGGGAGAGGGGCAAAATGGAGGCGCGATTGCACATCCTCGTCGTCGGATCGGGCGGCCGCGAGCACGCGCTGGCGTGGAAGGCGAAGCAGAGCCCGCTGGTGACGCGCCTGAGCTCCGCGCCCGGCAATGCCGGCATGGCAGCGCTCGGCGCCTGCGTCCCGATTGACCCTGTCGACACCCAAGCCATCGCCCGCTTCTGCCGTGAAGAGAGGGTCGATTTCGTGATTGTCGGCCCTGACGCGGCGCTCGCGGCGGGCCTCGTGGATACGCTTGATGCGGCCGGCATTGCGAGCTTTGGCCCCACCCAAGCCGCAGCACGTATCGAAAGCTCCAAGTCTTTCGCCAAGGAGCTATGCGCCGAGGCCGGCATTCCCACTTCGGCTTCGAAGAGCTTCACGAGCGCTGCGCCCGCCAAGGCTTACTTGCGCGAGCTGCCAGCGCCTTATGTCGTTAAGGCCGATGGACTGGCGCTCGGTAAGGGCGTGATCGTCGCCCCGTCGCTCGCGGAGGCCGAGCAAGCTGTCGACGATATGTTTGGCGGCGCCTTCGGTGCTGCGGGCAAGGAGATCGTGATCGAGGAGTTTCTCGATGGCGAAGAAGTCAGCTTCTTTGCCCTATCGGATGGCGAGCGCATTCTGCCGCTGATTGCCGCGCAAGATCACAAGCGCGCCTTTGATGGCGATGAAGGCCCCAATACCGGCGGCATGGGGTGCTATTCGCCAGTGCCGGTATTCGGCAGCGAGGCGCGCGCCGAAACCATCGCGCGCATTGTCGAGCCCGCGATCGCGGCCCTGCGCGTCCGCGGCACGCCCTATCGCGGCGTCCTCTATGTCGGCCTGATGATGACCAAGGCCGGGCCGAAAGTATTCGAGTTCAATGCGCGGTTCGGCGATCCGGAAACCCAAATCATGATGGTGCTCCTCAAAAGCGACATCGTCCCGGCGCTCATGGCCACACATGCAGGCACGCTGGGCCGGGAGAAGCTCGAATGGCATGACGCCGCCGCGATCACTGTCGTGATGGCAACGCAAGGCTATCCGGGCAGCTATGAGAAGGGCTCGGCCATTCGCGGCCTTGATCGTGCGGGCATGCATGAAGGTGTCACCATCTTTCACGCCGGAACGGCACTTCGCGACGGCCAAGTCATCGCCAATGGCGGGCGCGTGCTCAACGTCACTGCGCGCGGCGCTGATTTGCGCGAAGCCCATTCCCGCGCTTACGCGGCGATCGGCGACATTAACTGGCCGGAAGGATTCTACCGTCGCGATATCGGCTGGCGCGCGTTAAAAGGTGCGGAATAGCGGATCCACTGCTTAACCGGCCATAAACGAGTGTGACCATTTTCCGCCCATACACCCCTCGCGCGCAAATGTCGCGAGCGCAAGCCCTTTGTTAATGCGCTGAGGGCTAGGTTACCGCCATTCAAACACGCAATGGAATTGCGTGACAGCCAACAGATGGGGCGGGAATGGCCGCGCGGGGCCACGATTCGCAAGCACAAAGCGCACCGATAGCGGTATCGGCCGACATAACTGCACCCATGCTCGGTTCGAGCGAGCATGATTTCGTCTCGCGCGGGTTCGACATCATCGATCTCGATGCAACCGGGCACATTCGTTCGATGTCTTCGCCGCTCGTCGAGCCTGTAAGCGGCCCTAATGGCGTCAACACGTGCTTCTTCGACCAAGTCGTGAAGCAGGATCTGTCGCAGCTCAAATCCGCGATGGCGTCCACGCACGGCACCTGGGTCGATTTGCGGATGGCGAGCAAGCGCGATCGGCGCTGCGTGCTTCGTTGCTTCGTGAGGCCGGGGGGCGACGGCAAAGCGCGTCTTTACATGCATGAGCTGACTCCGGACGAGCGGCGCATCGTCGCCTTCGAAGAAGCAGAAAGGAGCGCGCGGCTTGGCCTTTGGACCTTTAGTCTTGACAGCGGACATATTGAGACGACGCCCGGATTTCCGCGACTGCTCGCGCCCGATGGCGCGCCCGCGCTGATCGATAGCGCCTGGTTGCTCAAGCATTGTGAAGCCAAGGAGCGCAGCCGCGCGCTGCGCCAAATCACGCTCGGCATCCGGCGCGGCGAGCCATTTACGATTCGGACAAAGGTCGTTCGCGGCGATGGCGCGCGGCGCGTCATTGAAAGCCAAATCACGCCCGAGGCGGATGTGCAGGGGCGCACGATTTCGCTTCGCGGTATCAGCCGCGACGCAACCGAGCTTGTCATCATCGAGAAGGAGCTTCAGCGCCTGGATGCGCAGCACAGGCTCCTGATGAATTATTCAAACGACGTGATCTGCCAGCTCGACTATCAGGGCTCGTTCCTGTTCCTGTCGCCGGCAATCGAGCAGATCACGGGCTACAAGATCGAGGAGCTTGTCGGGCGTAATATTTCCGAGTTCGTGCATCCTGACGACATTGAAGCGCTGCGCGCCGGCGCGCGGCAGGCAAATCACGACCCCGGCGCGCGCACCGATCAGTTCCGCATGAGCACCAAGACCGGCTCCTATGTGTGGATCGAGTTGCGCATGCGCCCGCTCATGGATCAGAAGGGCAAGAAGCGCATCGGCCGCGTTGCCGTCATGCGCGATATCAGTGAGCGCAAGATCGCCGAAGAGGCCCTTGTCAGCGCACACGAGCGGGCCGAGATCGCCAATCGCGCCAAGACCAAGTTCCTCGCCAATATGAGCCATGAGCTTAGAACGCCACTCAACGCCATTATCGGCTTTTCGGAAATTCTCGCGCGCGAGATGTTCGGCCCCTTGGGCTCGCAACGTTACGGCGAATATGTCTCGCTGATCCTCGAGAGCGGCCGGCACTTGCTCGATCTCATCAATGATCTACTCGATACCGCCAAGATCGAGGCGGGACGCTATGAGCTCACTTGCGAGCCGCTCGACATTCAAGAAATCGTCCTTGCCGCCCTCCGTTTGGTGCAACGCCAAGCCGAAACCAAGGGGCTCACATTGAGCGCCCCACCGATCGAAATCGAGGGACCGCTGGTTGCCGATCAGCGCGCGATCAAGCAGATCATCATCAATCTGCTCTCCAACGCAATCAAGTTCACGCCCCAGGGCGGCGAGGTGACCGTTGCCGTCACCGAAGATACAGCTCATGTCGTCATTACGGTGAGCGACACGGGTATTGGCATTCCGGAAAAAGAGGTCGGCCGGCTCGCGCGCCCGTTCGAGCAGGTCCACCGCGATCTGCATATCGCGCAAGAAGGCACAGGGCTCGGGCTCGCGCTCGTCAATTCGCTCGCGCGTTTGCATGGCGGCGAGATCGAAATTCTCAGCCGCGAAGGTGAGGGCACGGCCGTTGTCGTACGCCTGCCGCGCGAATCCGCGCTTATGGACGAAGCTGCGGCCAGTTAATCCTGCCCACGGCGTGTGCGAAAGAACGCACGCAATATTTCTCCGCATTCACTCGGGCCAACCGGCCCTTCAACTTCAGGCCGGTGATGGCATGTCGGCTGATCGAAGACGCGCGCGCCGTGAGCGACACCGCCGGCTTTGGGATCGGCGGCGCCATAGATCAATCTGGCGATGCGCGCAAGCGAAACTGCGCCCGCGCACATGGCGCAAGGCTCAAGCGTGACGACAAGGGTCGTACCAACCAAACGCTCGTTGCCAATTGCGCGCGCCGCTTGCCTGATGGCCAAAAGCTCGGCATGGGCCGTGGGGTCTTTGAGCTCCAGAATGCGATTGCCGCTCGCGGCGATCAGCTTGCCAGATGCATCGAACAAAGCGGCACCGACCGGCACTTCGCCGCGCGCCGCGCAGCTCTCAGCTTCCTTAAGAGCGACTGACATCTTATCGCTAACAGTGGTGTTCATCTCACTCGGATTTGTGTCAAAGAGATAATGTCGTATATCGGAAGCGCGCTGGAGGTGAAGCCGCCTCCCTTGTAAAAAGCCCACCCCATGCCTGAAGCAAATTCAAACACCGAAGAACGAATTGCGAAAGTCTTGGCGCGGCGCGGCGTTTGCTCACGGCGCGAAGCCGAACGCATGATCAGCCAAGGACTTGTCTCCGTGGATGGGGTGACACTCACAAGCCCGGCCTTCAAAGTGGGCAAAGGCGCCGATATCCGCGTCGGCGGATCGCGCATTCCCGACCCGTCCGAGCCGAAGCTTTGGCTTTATCACAAGCCCAAAGGGCTGATCACATCGACACGAGACCCGCAAGGGCGAGGCACGGTTTTCGATTCTTTGCCGGATGATATGCCGCGCGTCATGACTGTGGGGCGCCTTGATCTCAACTCCGAAGGCCTATTGCTGCTGACCAATGACGGCGAGATAAAGCGCCATCTCGAGTTGCCGTCAACCGGTTGGCGCCGCCGCTATCGCGCCCGCGTCTATGGCCGCCTCACTGAGGAAGATGTTGCGCGGCTCACCAAGGGTATCCGCTGCGATGGCGAGCTTCTCAAGGCCGAGGAGGCAAAGCTCGAGAAGGCGAGCGGGCAGAATTGCTGGATCAATGTCGTCTTGACCGAAGGGCGCAATCGCGAAATACGCCGCATGGTCGAGGCGCTGGGCGCACAAGTTAATCGGCTCATCAGAGTTTCTTATGGGCCGTTTCAGCTCGGCGGCTTGAAGACGGGCGAAGTCACGGAAGTCAGCCGCAAAGTGATGCGCGAGCAGCTCGGCGACATGACGGCCACCCGACGCAGGGAACGGCCGCGCAGAACACCTAAGAAGATCGATGCGGATCGTCGGCGGTAAGTTCAGCGGCCGAACACTTCACGCTCCAAGCGGCCTCGCCGTGCGCCCGACCGGCGACCGCGTGCGCGAGGCGCTATTCAATATCTTAGAGCATGGTGACTATCCCATTGAGGGCGCGCGCGTAATCGATTTGTTCGCGGGCAGCGGGGCGCTGGGCCTGGAAGCAATCTCGCGCGGCGCAGTCTATGCTCTGTTCGTCGAGGAAGGCGCCGCATCGCGCGCGGCGATCCGGCGCAATGTCGAAGGCCTTGCACTCACGGGGGCGACGCGCATTTTCCGGCGCGAGGCGACCAAGCTCGGTGACATCCCAGCCGGGATTACACCTTTCGAGCTTGCGTTTCTCGACCCGCCTTATGACCGCGGCCTCGCCCCGCCTTGCCTGCGCGCTTTGGTTGAAGGTGGATGGCTTGCGGAAGACGCATCGCTTGTCGTCGAGACTCGCGACAGCGAAGCGCTGGACTGGCCGCCGGGGTTCACGCTTGTCGATGAGCGCACTTACGGCGACACTAAGCTGTGGTTTCTCAAGCACGCCTGACGAGCGCTGCAAGGCGCGCATGACGATGTTTAAGAAGTATCCGCGCGAACTGAGCGATAAACAGCGTCAGCAAACCGGCATCAAGATCTACGGTATCGATCAGGCGGCATGTCGTCTTGGAAAGCGGCTCGATCGTAATGCGGTGGTCCCACACGCGCACCAGGTCGCCCGACCCCTTATCGTGCAGCACATAGCGCGGCAGGCTTTCGCCGGGCTCGGGCGCGGGATGCGAGATGTTGATGGCATGGCGGCCGAGCGGCAAGAAGCCCAAGCCCTTAAGGCTCACCACATAAGCTGCCGGCATGAATTCCTCAGGAAAGACTTTGGGCTCGAGCGGCTCGATCCGCAGCAGGGGCGCGGTCGTGCTCACAAGCGTGCTTGGGTCGTGAAGCGTGCGCCACAGATCTTCGGCGGCGACGGCTAAGACGCTGGTGCGGGTGAGCGTTACCACTTAACGGCGGCCGAACAGGCGCTCGATATCGGCGAGCTTGAGCTCGACATAGGTCGGGCGGCCGTGATTGCACTGGCCGGAATGCGGCGTCCTCTCCATCTCGCGCAGGAGCGCATTCATCTCTGGCGGCGTTAAGCGGCGGCCAGCGCGCACCGAGCCGTGACACGCCATCGTGCTGCACACCGCTTCCAGATTTTCCTTCAGGCTCAACCCCTCGCCCAGCTCCTCAAGCTCATCGGCGAGATCGCGCACAAGCGAGGCGGTATCGCATTGGCCCAAAAGCGCCGGCACTTCGCGCACCAAGACGGCACCATCGCCAAAAGGCTCAATCACAAGCCCCAGCTCTTCAAAGCCTTGCGCGCGCGCGAGCAGCCGGTCAGCGGCTGCGCTTTCGAGCTCCACGACTTCGGGGATGAGCAGGATCTGGCGCGGTACGCGGCCGGCTTCCAGCGCTTCTTTCATGTGCTCATAGACGAGCCGCTCATGCGCTGCGTGTTGATCGACAATGACGATGCCGTCTCCGGTTTGCGCAACGATGTAAGTCGTATGAAGCTGCGCGCGCGCATCGCCCAGCGGATGTTCGGTGGCCCCCGTTTGCTCCTCAACCTGCCGGGGCGGATTTTCGTTGGATATGACCTGCGGCTGCCACGCTGCGCGCGCCGGCTCGGCAAAGCCGCTTGCATTGCGCTCAAGCGGCGCCTGCATCGCGAAGGCCGCTTGCACATTGTTCGGGCGCTCGAACCCGGGCGCGCCAGCCGGCACACGCACCGAAGCAAGCGCAGCGCCAGCAACTGTTGTCGATGCCCTGAAGCCCGCTTGATCAAGCGCATGCTTGAGACCTGAAACAATCAGCCCGCGCACAAGGCCGGGATCCTTGAAGCGCACCTCGGCCTTTGCCGGGTGCACATTTACATCGACGGCCTGCGGCGGCACGCTCACGAACAGCGCAAGCGAGGGATGTCTGTCGCGCGCCAAGAAATCGGCATAGGCCCCGCGCACCGCTCCGATGAGCAAGCGGTCTTTCACCGTGCGGCCATTGACGAACATAAACTGCATTTGCGCCGAAGCGCGGTTGAGTGTCGGCAAGCCGGCAAAACCTTTGACGCTCACATGTTCGCGCTCAGCGATCACAGGCAAAGCATTGGCGGCGAAATCGCTGCCCATAATGTCGGCAAGGCGTGCCAGCAATCCGGCTTCATCGGCTGTGCGGGCCGCGAGCTTCAGGAGCGTGCGGCTTTCACTGCGCAAGGTGAAGGCAACGTCGGGCCGCGTCATAGCGAGGCGCTTGACGATATCGGAGACGGCGGTCGTCTCGGCGCTTGGCGATTTGAGGAATTTAAGGCGCGCTGGTGTTGCAAAGAAGAGATCGCGCACTTCCACCAATGTGCCGGGCGATGCGGCGGCGGGCATCGGGCCTTCCTTCACCCCGCCAGTGACGCGTACTTCATAGCCTTCGCCATCGCGGCCTCGCGAGACGATGCGCAATTTGCTCACGGCGCCGATCGAAGGCAGCGCCTCGCCGCGGAAACCGAGATGGCGGATGTCAACCAAATCATCGCGGCCAAGTGAGTCCAAACCCAGCTTGGAGGTCGCGTGGCGCTCGGGTGCGAGCGCCAAATCCTCTGCGCCCATGCCACTGCCATTGTCCGACACCGCGACGAAAGCCTTGCCGCCATCGCTGACATCGATCGCTATGGCGCTCGCGCCAGCATCGAGCGCGTTTTCGATCAGCTCCTTGACTGCGCTCGCGGGCCGTTCCACCACTTCGCCGGCGGCGATGCGGTTGACGGTGGTTTCTTCGAGGCGGCGAATGCGCGCGCTCATGCGGCTCCTCTGTCAGCTCAGGACTTGATATTGATCCTATCCCGAGTCGGTTCATGGTTCGACAGGCTCACCATGACGTCATCTTGAGCTTGTCGAAGGATGAGGATCAAGCTGGGTGCGAGGCCGCTAGTCCGTGGATTTCATCTCTTGCATATAGCGGCGGGCAAGGATCTTGCCCTCCTCCACAGCCGGCTGATCGAACGGGTCCACGCCAATCATCTGCGCGGTCATGATGGTCTCGATCATGAAGTGCATGAACAACGCGCCTAGCGCTTCTTCATTCAAATGGTCGAGCGCCATTATGCGGCATGGCTGCGCATGCGCCTCGAAGGTTTCGTAGGTGGCGCGCGCCTCGGCCATTACGAGGTCGCCGATGCGCTTATCCTTCAGATAGTCGAGCGCCGGATCGGCGACCATGGCAGCGGGCACGCGCGGGCCCGAGCCCGATTGATCGACCGTCATCACCGTAAGAGCGGCGAGCTGCGTTCCGTCCAAATAGAACTGCAACTGGCTGTGCTGATCGACGGGGCCGAGCGCCTTCACGGGCAAAGTTCCACGGCCGTTCTTGCCGATGCTCTCCGCCCAAAGCTGGCGATACCAAGCGGCGAAACGCTCGAGCCGGTCCGAGTAAGGCATCAACACTTGCACGTTAAGGCCCGCTTCGGCGGCGCTGACAGAGAACGCCGCGCCATCGAGCTGCGCATCAGCCTTCCCAGCACGTGCGGCGGTCAAGACATCAGCCGCACCTGCGCGAACGGCTTTGGCATCAAGACCCATAAGCAGCGTCGGCAAAAGCCCGACAATCGAGAGCACCGAATAGCGCCCGCCAATATCGGTTGGATGATCGAGCACGGCAATGCCATGCGTGCGCGCAAGCCGCGTGAGCGCATTGTCTTTCGGCTCGCTTAACGCATGAACGAGCTTGGGGATGTCGGCCTTGTTGCCGCGTACGGCGATATGGTCGATCGCAGCGAGAGCTTGCATCATCGGCTCCGCCGTACCGCCCGACTTCGACACGACGAGATAATGCGTGCTGTTCACCGGCAGCGCGGTCAGAAGCCGCGACATGGTCGGCCCATCGGGATTGTCAAGGAAATGCAGGCGCGGCCCGTGCACCGGCAGGAAGCTCGACGGCGTGTAGTAGTCGTGAAGCTGCGCCAGCGCTTGCGCGCCCAAGCTCGAGCCGCCAATGCCAAGTATGACGATATGCTCGGCCTCACCGCGCAAGCGCTCGCTGAGCGCAATCGCGGGCTCGAGATCCGCGCTTTCATTGGCAATTGAAAGCGCATGCAGCTTGCCGGCGTTCACGTCGGCAAGCAGCTCATCGAGCGCGATGCGAGCCCGATCACGCGCCGACTGAAAGCTATGGGCGCGCGCCTTAGCGGAAATCGTCTGGCGAAATGTGTTCATCTCTCCGCCTCGTGTTTCGAATCCTCTCGAAGCGGAGGAATTGTTGCAGGACTAGAATATGCCGTCGAGCAGGCGCGAATGGGTCTTGCCGATTGTCGGCTTTTGCTGGCCCTCGATTTGGTCGGGCGCGGCACCTGACGAAGCGGGCTGTGCAGTCTTTGCGCTGGTTTCGGCGCGTTGCTGATTCTTAGCGCCGGATTGCGCCTCTTCAATGCGGATCGCCTCTGCACCCGGATTGACTTGCGCATCTGCCCTCGCCTGCGGGTGGTCCCAGAAGATCAGGCGATCAGCCAGGTCCTGCGACTTGTCGACGAGCCCGGCATATTCCTGATCGATCACCGAGCGGATGAGCGGATCGGCATATTGGGCGCCGGCCTGGGCAAGCAATGCCTGCTCCCCGGGGCTCTCCGCATATCCACCTGCGGATGTCTTACCAAGCAGCGCATTTTGCGCTTCGGCCATCGTATCTGTCTCATCGCTCTTCTCGGACGGCGCCGGAGGCTTGAGCGAGTAATCCGGCGGAATAACCAGCGGCGCCTTGGTGACGATCTTGAATTCGTCAGGGCTTGATTTGTTGCCGGAGAGGGCGCGGCCGAGCCCGCATCCCGAAAGGCCAGTAGCCGCAAGAAGGAGCAGCACAGGCAGGGCCTGGCCGCTCAGGAGCCGAGTTAAGCGCATAGAGCCTCTTTTCATGGCGAGCTTTCCGGGGGCGCCGCCCTTCGATTAGCAAAGAACGTGTCCCAAGCCAACAAGACCATACCGATCGTGATGGCCGAGTCGGCAATGTTAAAGATCCAAGGAAAGCCCAGGCCGCTGAAATCCAGGAAATCGAACACGCGTCCGTGAACAATGCGGTCGATCACGTTACCGATCGCCCCGCCGATGACGAGACCCACCGCCACGCCCGGCCACACGCGGTCGGTCTTCAGAAGCATGTAGGTAAATACACCTGCCACCGAGAGCACAAAGACGATCAGCGCGATCCGGCCCCATAGCGTGTCGTTGTTGAGGAGCCCGAAGCTGACACCGGTATTCTCGACGTGCGTCAGATAGAAGATGGGCGGCAGCACCGAGACGCATTTGTCGCAGAACATGGGCATGTGGACCACATTGATCACCAGCCATTTGCTCGCCTGATCGAAAAATACGATCACCGCAGCGATGATGAACCCCAGTCTCGGCACGCGCCCAATCGACATTACGCAGTCTCCATATGCTCGACGGCATCATTGCACCGGTCGCACAATGTGGGGTGTGCCTTGTGCGTGCCGACCTCTTCAAGCACGCGCCAGCAGCGCTCGCACTTTTCGCCCTTGGCTCTTTGAAACTCAACCGCAACGCCCGGCACTTCATCAAGCCGATAGGCCCCCTCCGGCGCCTTTGAGCGCGGCGGCGCGATGCTGAGCGTTGACGTGATTGTGATCTCATCGAGCTTCATGCCAAGGGTCGCAGCGCGGATCGCCTCGTCCTCGACATAGACCACGGGCGCAGCTTCGAGGCTCGAGCCGATCACCTTGTTCCTGCGCTCGACCTCAAGAGCACCGGTGACGGCGCGGCGGAAGCGGCGGCGCAAGCGCCACTCTTCACCCAGCTTTTCGTCCCGCCATTCGGCGGGGATATGCGGGAACAGCTTGAGGTGAATGCTGTCTTCATCCGACGGAAAGCGCGCCTGCCACACCTCTTCCATGGTGAAGCAGAGGATCGGCGCCAGCCAAGCCGTCAGTACACGGAAAGTGTGATCCATGACCGTACGGGCGGCTCTGCGGCGGTGGCTGTCCGGCCGGTCGCAATAGAGCACGTCCTTGCGGATATCGAGATAGAAGGCCGAAAGATCGTTGGTGCAGAAGTTGAAAAGCTCCTGATAGACCGCATTGAAGTCGTAGGCCGCATAGCCTTCGCGCACTGTGCGGTCGAGCTCGGCGAGCCGATGCAGCATGAACAGCTCAAGATCGAGCCCGTTCTCCGCCCCGGCCTTGATCGCATGCAGGCTCAACATCTCCTCGTCGCTGAAACCGTCGAGCGCACCGAGCAGGAAGCGCAGAGTGTTGCGCAGCTTGCGGTAAGCATCGGACGAGGCCTGCACGATGGTTGGGCCGAAACGCACATCGTTTTGATAATCGGAGGCTGCAACCCAAAGCCGCAAGATTTCCGCACCCTGTTTCGCGCTGACATCCATCGGCGAAAGCGTGTTGCCTTTGGACTTCGACATCTTCTCTTCGCCCTTTTCATCGAGGACGAAGCCGTGCGTCACCACCGCGTCATAAGGCGCGCGCCCGCGCGTGCCGCAGCTTTCCAAGAGCGATGATTGGAACCAGCCGCGATGTTGATCGGAGCCCTCAAGATAAAGATCAGCGGGCCAGTGCAAGCCCCATTCGCCGTTCTCCAGCGTGAAAGCATGGGTCGAAGCCGAATCGAACCAGACATCCGCGATGTCCATCACTTGTTGGTAGTCATCGGGCTTGTGCGCATTGCCGAGGAAGCGCTCGGGCGGCGAGGTCCACCACGCATCGGCGCCCTCTTCGGCGAACGCCGATTGAATGCGCTCGTTGACCGCATTATCGCGCAGCACTTCGCCGGTCTTCTTGACGAAGATAGCGATCGGCACACCCCAAGCGCGCTGGCGTGACAGCACCCAATCGGGCCGGTTCTCGACCATGGAGTAGATGCGGTTATGGCCTTGCGGCGGATACCATTTCACCCGGTCGATCTCGGAAAGCGCGACTTCACGCAAGGTGCGATTGCCCAGGTGCTCGAATTTGCGGTCCAGCGAGATGAACCATTGCGGCGTGTTACGGAAGATCACCGGCGCTTTGGACCGCCAGGAATGCGGATATGATGGCGCAGCTGCCCTTGGCGAGGAGGAACCCGCGATGCGCGAGCGCGCGAGATTACCGCGCCATTGGCATCGCCCTCTTTGCCTTCGGGCGTGAGCACGCGCTTGCCGGCGAGAAAGCCGGTTTTCTCCGTATACGTCCCATCCTCAGCAACGGTGAACGGGATTTCGATCTGCAACGACGGGGCCGATGTGTGCCGAGCATTGTAGTCGCGCACGAGATCGAAGTCTTCTTGTCCGTGGCTAGGTGCAGTGTGCACGAAGCCTGTGCCCGCATCCGCCGTCACATGCTCTCCGGGCAGAAGCCGAACCTCAAAGTCATAGCGATCGCCATCGCCCTTAAATGGATGCGCGCAAATAAGACCTGTTGGATCCGCGGCCTTGATGAACCGAAGCTCAGCCTTGGCATGCTCAGCCGTTTGCTGCGCAAGCGCGGTCGCTAAGATGAGCTTGTCGCCGACTTTGCTGAGGCTCCCGTCTTTCGCCTCGACCACTTCGTACAGCGCATAGCCCTGATGGTCTGCAAGGTCCTCTGAGTATGCAATTGCGCGGTTGCCCGGAATGGTCCAAGGCGTGGTTGTCCAAATGACAACATACGCATCGAGTAATCCCTCCTCGCGTACCCAGTCGATGCCTTCGCGATATGATTTGATGAAGGCCCCACTTTTCTCTTTGGGAATTGGCTCTCCACCAACCACCGGGAACTTCACATAGATCGTGGTCGAATTGACTTCGGCGTATTCGATCTCAGCTTCGGCGAGCGCGGTTTTTTCGACCACCGACCACATCACCGGCTTGGAGCCTCGATAGAGCATATGGTTCATGAGAAACTTGTGCAGCTCGGCTACGATCGCCGCCTCGACACGGAAATCCATCGTTCTATAGGGATGGTTCCAATCGCCGATACAGCCGAGCCGCTTGAATTCGCTGCGTTGAATATCGATCCATTTCAGCGCGAATTCGCGGCAGAGCGCGCGCAGCTCCTTCACCGGCAATGAGTCCTTGCTCTTGCCGGCTTTGCGCAATTCCTGCTCGACCGCCCATTCGATCGGCAAGCCGTGGCAATCCCAGCCCGGCACATAAGCCGTGTCGAAGCCGAGCATGGTGCGCGAGCGGACAACGAAATCCTTGAGGATATGATTGAGCGCGGTGCCGATATGCGCATGGCCATTGGCGTAAGGCGGGCCGTCGTGAAAGATGAATTGCTTCTCGCCGCGCGATTTAGCGCCTTCGCGGATGCGCTCATAAAGCCCGAGCTTCTCCCAGCGCTCGAGCCATTTGGGCTCAGCCGCCGGCAAGCCCGCTTTCATCGGAAAGTCGGTCTGGGGGAGGAAGACCGTCTTGCGGTATTTCGACTCATTCGTCTCGCGGGGGACGCCCGCTTGAGGCTTCTCGGACATGGCTGACCTGGCAAATCTTAGAGGGGTTGTGGTGCTGGATGGGGCGCAGCGCGTCAAGCGCGAAAGCCCAAATTCCCGGCCCTTGAGCTCAAAGGGCGGGGAGATGCCACACCCTTAAGGTCAGGCCGGGCGCCTAATTCGCGCCGATATCGGTCTAATGACACGCTGCATGAGCAGGACTTAGCAGCCGAGCCTTACGAAATCCAGAAGGTTCCGCGCTCTTCCCGACCTCACTACACTCAGCTCAAGCTTTTGCGCGTTACTTGCGGGCACAAGGGGAGCTGCAATGGACGATGCACATTTGGCGCGAATCGCCGGATACACGCTCTACTTCATGGTGGCAGTGATCGGTCTGGGATCGATCGGCATCGCGACCCTGACCGTCGATCCGCCCCGGCGCTTCTATTATTCCGCACTCATCGGAACGGTCTCGGCGCTGATGGCCGCATCGCAAGTTCGCGCGGTTAGGTCCGCATGGTCTGCCGCTGGCCTTGATGCGGTGCTGTTCGTGGGCGGCGCCGTCGGCGGCATTGCTGTGTCAGTCCTGATCAAGGCTGCCCTCACCGCGTGGAAGAAAGACAAATATCGAGAATTTGCCGACGAGATCAAAAGCGATCTCGAGCCGACCTGGTGGGTGCCCGAAGCCGAGCGCGAAAGCGCGCCGATTTCCTCGCCCGACGCCATCATGCGGCGATGGTTCGTCGCCATTGCCGCCGCCACAGGCGGAATTGTCGGCGCGCTCTTCCACTTCAAGTTCTTCGCCGAGGCCCTCAAAGAGGCATTGCTGCCCGGCAATCTGCTGTCGATCCTTCTATTGACGGTCGTCTCGATCGTGCTTGTCGGGCCGGTGCATGAATCAATCATCGCGCATCAGCTTGGCGAAGCGCATGAGGAGCGCCCTCATCAAAGGTCGATTCAACTCGACTCATGGCGTGCTGCGCTCAGGCTCGCCCTTGTCGGCTCTCTGCTTGTCGTCGTCGAGCTTGCCTATGATTGCCTCGACAAATCGATCGCCAGATCCGATGTTAAAGACACGATTTCAATGCTTGTCGGCGCGCTCACGCCAGGCATTGTGAGCTATTACTGGAGCGCGGCGCTGCAGATCGACGGAACGGAAAAACGGCTGGTCGACCAAGCCGGCGCCAGCGCCACACTGTGCGGTAGTATTCTCTACTATGGATGGGGTGTCGCCCTGGTCGCCTTGGGCAGCATCAATGCAGCCGACAACTTATTCAATTCCATCCCGGCGCACGTTCCCGGCTCCATCTCCCAACACGTGCCAATCGACGCCCGCGGTCCTTTTCTTGGGCTCTTATTTTCGCCGATCCTCGGCGCCATCCTCGCTTTTGTCCTAGCTTTCATAACGATTGGGTTGCCCACGATCGCGGGCGGCTTCGTTCTTGCGCGCATGAGTGGCTGGCCAGCGATGGGCGCGCTTTTCGCCGCCCTATGTGCTTGCTTTTCGCTTACCGTGCTCGCGACGGAGCTCGTGCTTTGGATAGTCGGCGTCAGGCCCGATTGGAGCCTTATGACGACACCCTTTCTGAACGTTGCCGGTTGGATGTTCGGCCTTATCGCGAGCGGGTTTCCCAAGCTTGTCACGCATGCCGGAAAGCTGCGTGGTGCGTCGGGAGCGTCGGCGACAGCGCCAAGCGGCGGGGCCTAACTGCCGGCTAGGAGCTCGCGGGCTTTTTCGGCGTCCTTGGCCATTTGCGCCATCAGCGCATCGACGCCATCGAATTTCTGGTCGTAGCGAATGAAATGGCGCATCTCGACCGAGATCTCGGCGTTGTAGAGATCGCCTTTGAAATCAAACAAATTGGCTTCCAGGATGATGTCGGTCTTGCCGAAGGTCGGCCGCTTGCCGACATAGCCTACGCCATCAAATCGCTTGCCTGCGAAGGGGCCGGAGAGCACCTCGACCTTTATGGCATAAATGCCCAAGGCCGGCTTTAGATAGCCGTCAAGCGCGAGATTGGCGGTTGGGAAGCCGATGGTGCGGCCACGCTGATCGCCAGGGCGCACACGGCCCTGGATTTCCCAAGGACGGCCAAGCATCTTCGCCGCCTCTTCCGGCTTGCCATGACGCAAAAGCTCTCTGATATGGGTCGACGAGATCTCGCCCTCGGCGCCGACGACGGGCTTTACGAAGCTGGTACCGAAACCTTCCATCTCGCCCATATAGCCGAGCACTGCGGCATCGCCCGCGCGGCCGCGACCGAAACGGAAATCATCGCCGACCACGGCATGAACGATTTGCAGGCCTTTGACCAACACGTCCATGACGAACTCTTGGGCAAGCTTGGCCGCCATCTCGGTATCGAAAGGCAGCGCATAGATGATGTCGACGCCGAGCGATGAAAGAACGCGCGTCTTCACCGCCATCGGCGTTAAGCGAAAGTCTTCACCCTCCGGGCGGAAGAACTCGCGCGGGTGCGGCTCGAACACCAGAACGCCGAACGGCACGCCGAGACTCAGAGCCTCGCGCTTGGCCTGCGCGAGCACGGCCTGATGGCCGATATGCACGCCATCGAAATTGCCGAGCGCCAGAGCGGCACCGCGGTCCTTCGGCGACAGGGAATTATATTGGCGAACGACCTTCATGAGCGATCCATCGATCGTGGCCCCACGCTTACCAAAGTTATGCCTTGGTAACGCAGCATGAACGCCGTTTCAGACAGTACGCGCAAATGATACCGATCGTTTCTTGCAATTGGCTAAATGCGATGGTTACTGCAACCCAATAATTGCAGCTATTTCGACCGTACTACTACTGAGGTCTTTGAAGAAGCTTTCGCTAACCGGCGCGGCTCGGCACCATCAAGAGCGCGTCGCCCTCGATCACCGGCTTGTCTGCGACTAGGCATTGCGTATCGAATTTAACGCGCTTTTTGACGAGATCGATCTCGGTGACCGTGCACTTTGCCGTGACCGTATCGCCGATCTTCACCGGCGCCTTAAAGCGCAAGCTCTGCGACATGTAAATAGTTCCCGGGCCCGGCATCACCGTGCCGAATACCGCAGAAATGAAACCCGCGCCGAGCATGCCATGGGCGATGCGGCCCTTGAACATCGTTGTCTTGGCATAGTCTTCATTGAGGTGAACAGGATTGGTATCGCCCGTGACTTCAGCAAACAGCTGAATATCGCGCTCGGTCACTGTCTTCGATATTTCGCCGGTTTGGCCGACTTTCAAGTCTTCGATGAACATGCCCTGATTGGCCATGACCGCTCCTTTCGAGCTTCCCGCGATGAGCCTCTCATCAATTTACCAAATGTAATGTGAAGACCGGCTTGGTTACGAGAGCATGAACGCGGCCGCGCCGATCTATCGCACGGTCACGCAAGCTCGGTCATGGCGGCGATCGGCGCAACGCCCATCTCATCACAAGCATTCTGGATGGCTACGAGATCAACCCCCGTGCCGCTTTGGAACATGGTTCCGTGAATGCCGCCAATGACGAAAAGAGAGGCAATGCCGAAGCGCTGAGCACCAAGAATATCCGTGGCCAGACCATCGCCAATCGCCAGCACTTGGTGCTTCGGCGGGGCGCCCGCGCGCGCCATGACCAGCTCATAGACCGGTGCATGGGGCTTGCCAGGATAGATCACGGTTCCGCCGATCTCCTCCAACCGCCGCGCCAGCGCACCGGCGCAATAGAGCAGCTTATCGCCGCGCTGAACCACGATGTCCGGGTTGGCGCACAGGAACGGCAGGCGCCGGCGCGCTATCGCAGTCAGCGTCTCTTCGTAGTCCTCGGGCGTCTCGGTCTCATCATCCCAAAGGCCAGTGCAGACGACATGGCTCGCTTCTCCAAGCGGCACGCGTTCGACGGCGAGGCCTTCAAACACCGAAAGGTCGCGATCCGGCCCTATATGGTGCAGTTTGAGGCCTGCGGCCTTCGACCAGCCGGCGATGATGTTGCGGGTCGCATCACCCGAGGTGACGATGTCGTCGAAAATGCCCTCCGGTACGCCGATGCGCCTGAATTGTGGCGGGATCTCCGATGAAAGGCGGGGCGCATTCGAAATCAGGATCACCTTCTTGCCGCCACGCCGCGCCGCGATCATCGCATCGCAGGCGCGCGCAAACGGCGCTATGCCGTTATGCACAACACCCCAGACATCGACCAACAGGACGCTGTAAGGCGCCGAGAGCGCCGCAAGGCTCGTTGCCAGTGAGATCATGCGCGCGAGATGGGCATGGAGGATGCGAAACCGTCAAGCCGCCGTGCGGCCGTCATCGGAAAGCAGCTCGCGCTTGATGGGGCGTGGGCCCCCGAACAATTTACCCTCGCCCCATTTGATGTTGCGCTCGATCACATCGAGCACGGCGGATTCGTCCGCGATGCCGTCGACAATGAGCTCGAGATTTTGCCGCGAGAGGCGCGTGAGGAAATTGTCGACGGCGATATCATGCGTTGGCTCGGCGCCAAGCACGCCCAAGACCCCTGCATCGACTTTCACCAAGCGAAAGCCCTGACGCCTGAGCCAGGCGAGATCGAGCTTCAAATCCGAGACATCGGACAGCACAAACGCAAAGCCGAGCGCTGCAAGCGAAGCGAGATTGTGCTCTCCCTCCGTGCCGGCCAGATCAAGCGTATCGGCCGAGAACTCGAAGACGAGCTGATCCTTAAGCGTCTTGTTCTCAGTCATGAACTCCAGGAATTGCGGGAAGAAATCGGAATCGAGCAGCGAGTGTGAGGAGATGCGGCACAGAATGCCACGCCGATTGCTCTTAGCCGACAGCTTGCGCACGATCTGCACGCAGCGGAACAGCAAGAGATTGTCGATCACCGGCATAAGGCCCGCCGACGATGCGACACCTTCATATTGCGAAGGCTCGATCAGCTCGCCATCGAGCGAACGGAGCCGCGCGAACCCCTCATAGCGCGCAACCTTGCGCTGAGGCAGCGACACGATCGGCTGCAGATAAAGATCGATCCGATTGTCTTCAAGCGCTGATTGAATGACTTCCAGAAGCTCGGTCTCGGAAAGCTCGGCGACCGGCTTTGCGGTCGGCTCGTCAATGTCCGCTCTACGCTTTTGCACCGGCTTTAGTGCCGCGGACGCGGCCATCGCAGCCTCGGCGGCAGCAGCAGCTTCGGAGCGCTCCTTCTGGCTCACCGCAAGCTGCTGAACAAGATCCTCGATCAGCTTCATCTCGCTGACGAGGCGCTGATTGCGCTGCGCCTCTTTCACCTCATAGCTCGAAGCGGTCTCCTCAAGGCGCGCCTTGAGCTGGGTAAGCTCGATCTCGGCGGCATTCATACGCGCCAGAACATGGGCAAAGCGATTGACATTCTGCGCCATCTCGCGCCGAACGCCGGCGCCGGTGCAAGCGAGCAGGACCAGGGCGAAGACGCCCAGGCCCACCGTCGCGCTAAAGGCGAGGTCGGTCGCGAGCGGCACGGCAGCGCCCTTGGCGCAGACGCCGATCACGAGATGAGCAAGCGCCGCAGCAAGGGCACCGGATGGTGCGCCAACGAGAATCGGATGCTGCACAATCCCCTTGAGCATGAGCCCTTATCGGGCGAAGGGCGTTAACACGTTGTTAAGCAGCAAAAAAACAAGAAGCCCGGGGCCAAAGCCCCGGGCTTCAATCTTGCTGCCTGCCCGTGACTTACGAGGAGGTCAGCGGCGTCAGCGTGATGGTCACGCGGCGGTTGGCTGCGTTCTGAACGCCATCGCCGGTGGGCACTGCGAGATTGGTCTCGCCCCAGCCGCGGATTGAGAAGCGCTGCGGGTTGACGCCCTGCCCCATGAGATAGCTGGCAACGCTCTGCGCGCGCTGCTGCGAAAGCTGCATGTTGTACTCGGCCGAACCGCTCGTATCGGTGTAGCCGTCGACGCTCACAATCGTCTTGTCGTAGTGCTTGAGCACTTTGGCAACGCTGTTGAGCACCGGGTAGAACGCCGCTTTCACATCGGCCTTGTTGAGATCGAAGGTGATGTCGGAAGGCATGTTGAGAATGATCTCATTGCCCGGCCCGCGCGTCACTGAGACACCGGTCGACTGCAATTGCTGACGCAGCTCAGCATCCTGCTGGTCCATATAGCTGCCGACTGCCCCGCCAGCCAAAGCGCCGACGCCCGCGCCGATCAAGGCATTGCGGGCAGCCTGTTTGCCGCTATTGGTATTGGTGAGCGCACCAACCGCAGCACCGCCCAGCGCGCCGATCGCGGCGCCCCATGTGGCCTTGGAGGTTTGCGTCTCGCCGGTGTAAGGATTGGTGGTCTGGCAACCGGCAAGAACAACCGCCGAAGCCAGGCTTACGATAATGAGCTTTTTCATAGTGTCCCTCGCTGTTGGAGAAGCGCGGGCGTCCCATCAACGCCCCCCGCAAGACTTTGAGCTCCCGCATGAATTGTTCTTGAGAGATGAATCAATTGTGAACAAGAGCGGTGCTCAACCGCCTGATGATAGCGCCAATTTTGTGGCCCCAAGCGGGTTGTGATTGAGGCGGATTTGTGACACCGAGGCCCCGCCTTGTGAATTCGACTTTGGAGGTAGTGATTAACATGTACGACGGGTCGCCGAAACAGGTGATTCGATGAGCGAGGTAATCGAGACAGACCGGCTCGAACGGCTGGCTGAAATGACTCTATTCGAGGGTCTTAAGGACGCCGACATCCGCCAAATTGCCGAGCTGTGCCGGTTCGAGGAAGTGCAGCGCGGGGCGGTCATCCTGACGCCGGGCAGCTCATCGAACGACATCTACCTTGTGCTCAAGGGCCGGGTGCGGATCGTCAATTTCTCGCTGTCGGGTCGCGAGGTGGCTTACGCGACGGCGGCGCCGGGCGAGTTTTTCGGCGAGCTTTCAGCCATTGATGGCGAGCCGCGATCGGCGACGGTCGCCGCGCTCGAACGCTGCGAGCTTGCTGCGCTGCCCAGCGAAGCCTTGCTCGACATCATGATGCGGCACCCGATGGTTGCGATCAGGATCTGCCGCAAGCTTGCGCGCATTGTGCGCATCTCGGATGAGCGGATCATGGATCTGGCTACGCTGAGCGCCTATCAGCGCGTCTATGGCGAGCTCTTGAAGCTTGTGAAAGCGGATCCGGTGCGCCCCAATTCGTGGCTGATCTATCCCTTGCCGACACAGGCTTCGATTGCGGCGCTTGCCTCGACGACACGCGAGACGGTTGCGCGCGTCATTGGTCAGCTCGTTCATTCGGGGCTTGCCGAGCGCAAGGGCCGTACGCTCTATGTGCGCGATCTTGCGAAGCTACGCGAACTCGGCGAACGGCTCCGAGCCGAGCGCGAATAGATCGCAAAAGCAAAAAAGCGCGCTGGCGAGCCAGCGCGCTTTCAAGTTGGCGTCACCCGAGCCCAAGAGGGTACTAGAGGGCTCCACGTGTCCACTGAGGTGACAAGCCTCATAAAGGATGGCGCCTGCCTTTAGGCAAGTCTTTGCGCGTCACAAACCAGTGAAATGACACGCTTGTGAGCGTTTTGGGGAGAAATGAGGTGACGGATTGTCACGACAATCAGGAATGGTTCAGCCAGCGCGCAATGATCCGTGAGCGGAGCAACTATTTCTCGAAGAAGAACATTCCGCCCAGCACCCAACGCGCCCCGCCGTGGCCGCGCACCGGCAGATTGACGACTTCGGCCTCATAGAAGTCTCGGCCGATATTCAAAATACGTCCGCGCGACACGAACGGGCGAGCGCCTTTGCACACTTCGCGATAATTCTGCGCCCGCTGCTCGGCGAGCTCGGGGCCGCAATTTCCCCTTAGCGTTGTGCCCCTTGGATCGGCGCCGCCATAGCGCTCTCTGACCGCTGTGCCGGAGACGCGGCAGCGCCAGTCGGTACCCGCATCGTCCACGGGCGCATAAAGGTAGAGATATGGCAGATGAGCTTTGAGCTGAGGGGCAGGAAATCTGCTGCGGTCAAGCAAGCCGTCATCGCTCTTGTTGGCTTGCCAATAGGCGAGGAGCGAGCGGGTGAGTGGATGCGCGGGCTCACTTACCCGCCAGCCGACGATCTTCGCGGCGCTGTAGTCAAAAAGTGGCATCGCCGCGGCAGCGAGCTTGGCCGGATCTTGACGTCCTTCGGGCACGCCACCATCTCCTTTTCGCGGTTGGTGCTGCGCCTGTAGCTCCCATGGGAGCACGGGTTCGGTTTATCAAAAGTTGCCACCGGACGAGGTCCGAGGCCTTGACACGGCTCCCCGCGATCCCTACATCCGCGGCCATTAGCACTCATCAGTGATAAGTGCTAGCACTCAAGATTGCCAAGATTCCAAGCCGTTCAGAGGAGACGAGCAATGAAATTTCGTCCGCTGGGGGACCGCGTGGTCGTCCGCCGTATCGAGGAGGAAGCCAAAACCGCCGGGGGCATCATCATCCCCGACACCGCCAAGGAGAAGCCCAGCCAAGGCGAGATCATCTCAGTGGGCCCCGGTGCCCTCGACGAGAACGGCAAGCGCGTGCCGCCCGAAGTGAAGGCTGGCGATGTCGTCTTGTTCGGCAAATGGTCCGGCACCGAGGTCAAGATCGATGGTGAAGAGCTCCTGATCATGAAGGAGAGCGACATCATGGGCATTCTCGAGGGCAAGAAGGCCGGCAAGAAAGCCGCTTAAGCGAAACAGGGAATTGGGAATTGGGAATAGGAAACAGCGGCGACGTGATCGCGCTCCCACTCACTACTCCCCACTCACTATTCACCTAATTTGAAATTCAGGAGAGACAGAAACATGGCTGCCAAAGAAGTGAAGTTTCACGGCGATGCGCGCGAGAAGATGCTGCGCGGCGTCGACATCCTTGCCAATGCGGTCAGGGTCACACTAGGCCCCAAGGGCCGCAATGTCGTTATCGAGAAGTCATTCGGCGCCCCGCGCACCACCAAGGACGGCGTGACCGTCGCCAAGGAGGTCGAGCTCGAGGACAAGTTCGAGAATATGGGCGCACAAATGGTGCGTGAGGTCGCCTCCAAGACCAACGACACCGCTGGCGACGGAACCACCACGGCAACGATCCTTGCGCACGCGATCGTCAAGGAAGGCGCCAAGGCGGTTGCCGCCGGCATGAACCCGATGGACCTCAAGCGCGGCGTCGAGATCGCCGTGAAGGCGGTCGTAGAAGACCTCAAGAGGCGTTCGAAGAAGGTCAAGGATTCGACCGAGATCGCTCAGGTCGGCACGATCTCAGCAAACGGCGCCAAGGAGATCGGCGACATGATCGCCGAGGCAATGCAGAAGGTCGGCAATGAGGGCGTGATCACGGTCGAGGAAGCAAAGACCGCCGAGACCGAGCTCGAAGTTGTAGAAGGCATGCAGTTCGATCGCGGCTATCTCTCGCCCTATTTCATCACCAATGCCGAGAAGATGGTGGCGGAGCTCGAGGACCCCTACATCCTTCTTCACGAGAAGAAGCTTGCCAATCTCCAGGCGATGCTGCCCGTGCTTGAATCCGTCGTTCAGTCGAGCCGTCCGCTGCTCATCGTTGCCGAAGACGTCGAAGGCGAAGCTCTTGCGACACTCGTCGTCAACAAGCTCCGCGGCGGCTTGAAGGTCGCGGCAGTGAAGGCACCCGGCTTCGGCGATCGCCGCAAGGCGATGCTGGAAGACATCGCAACGCTTACCGGCGGTCAGGTGATCTCAGAAGATCTCGGCATCAAGCTGGAGAACGTTACGCTCAACATGCTCGGCAAGGCCAAGAAGGTCCGCATCGACAAGGACAACACGACGATTGTCGATGGCGCAGGCAAGAAGGCGGACATCACCGCGCGCGTCAATCAGATCAAGCAGCAGATCGAGGAGACGACCTCCGACTACGATAAGGAAAAGCTGCAAGAGCGCTTGGCGAAGCTCGCCGGCGGCGTTGCGGTGATCCGTGTCGGCGGCGCGACCGAGGTGGAAGTGAAAGAGAAGAAGGACCGCGTCGACGATGCGCTCAATGCAACACGCGCCGCAGTCGAGGAAGGTATCGTCCCCGGTGGCGGCACAGCGCTTCTCTACGCTTCGCGCAACCTCGAGAAACTCGTCGGCGAGAATGAAGATCAGAATGCGGGCATCAACATTGTGCGTCGCGCTCTGCAATCGCCGATCCGTCAGATCGTCGAGAACGCGGGCGTTGAAGGCTCGATCGTTGTTGGCAAGCTCTTGGAGCAGAAGAAAGACACGTTCGGCTTCGATGCACAGAAGGAAGAGTATTGCGACCTCGTTGCGGCCGGTATCATCGACCCGACCAAGGTCGTGCGCACCGCGCTGCAGGATGCGGCTTCGGTTGCTGGCCTCTTGATCACCACCGAAGCGATGATCGCTGAAGCGCCCAAGAAGGAATCGGCGGCGCCAGCGATGCCTCCGGGCGGCGGCATGGGCGGCATGGACTTCTAAGTTCATCCTCGCGCAAGCGGGGATCCAGTTGAAAGACTTTGGGCCACGGGAGCAGATCCCGTGGCCTATTTCATTCCGGACTGATTCGCAGACGAATCATTCGTCTGGCCGCGCCAACTTCCGGCTGCAAAGTTGCGCGATCCAAAAGCCACACCAGAGAGAAACATGAAGCTTTCAAGACCGCGGGAGATTGTCCACAGCCGTCACGTTAAGCTCCTGCGCGCCGCCGCATATGCTGCCCAAGCTAAATAACTCTTTGTTTTATAAGATCTAATTCTATCTCACCGCCCGTCCGCAAAGTCGTTTCGCGGGCCTTATGGTGAAGCATATCGAGTCGCGTAAAGATCAACAGGCGTTCAGACCTCAATCCCACCTCTCAATTGTCGAATTCTTGCCACTCGGTTATGTTTTTGAGACTGGAGGCGCGCATCCAGTCATTGCTTAGCGGTCGATAATCCGAAGGTAATGACTTCTGCCTCGATAATGACTGCGACGGCAATCGGGATTTCAGAGTGCCGCCTATTAATTGGCCGATCCGAGAAATCAGCCTCGGGTCACGACACTGGGGGTGATGACAATGTCATTACGAAAGAAGTTCTTGGCTGCTACCGTCCTGGCCGGTGCCGCCACAGCGTTATTCTCCAGCGGCGCCATGGCCTACGACGGCAAGTGGTATGTCGGCGCAGGCGGCGGTTGGGAGCATATGGATGATGGCTGGGCGAACAAGGCGTTCTCCATCGATGATGGATGGATTGCCGATGTAAGAATTGGCACCAAACCAGCCGGCTCGAATTTCCGTTTCGAGGGCGATCTTAGTTATCGCAACAACACGCTTGCCTCGAATGCCGGCCACATCAAGATGTTCTCGATCATGTTCAACGCCCTCTATGATTTCGATACGGGCACGCCATGGCGGCCCTATATCGGTGCAGGTGCGGGCGGCGCCAATGCCGACTACAAGGCGAACGGCGCAGGCTTCAGCTTTAACGACTCCAACGCAAAGCTTGCCGGGCAGCTGATCGCGGGCCTTGCGTATGACTTCGCGCCCAACCTTTCAGCCAATATCGAATACCGGTATTTCGCCGCAAACCGCATTCGGTTCAGCGGAACTGTGTTGGGCACACCGGTGAAGATGCATGAAGCGTTTGCCAATCATTCAGTCTTGGCAGGTTTGACCTGGACCTTCGGCGCCGAAGCGGCACCACCTCCGCCACCGCCGCCACCACCGCCGCCTCCACCGCCTCCGCCCCAAGCGGCGCTGCCAGTGTTCAAGATCTTCTTCCCGTGGAACCAGTATAGGCTGACGCCTGAAGCGAAGAAGACGGTCGACGAGATCGCTTCGCAGTACAAGGACAAGAAGATCGAGAAGATCCACATCGAGGGTAACACCGATACATCCGGTACGGCCGACTACAACGAAGGTCTCGGTTCGAAGCGCGCCGATGCCGTCAGGGCCGAGCTGGTTGCACAAGGTATCCCAGCCGATGTGATCGACACGCTGTCACGCGGTGAAACCAACCCGGCGGTTCAGACCGGTGACAATGTGCGTGAGCCGCTCAACCGGCGCGCCGAAGTCACGATCTCGGTCGAATAAGCCTGATCAATGCAATTCGATTGGGCCGCGGAGATGTCTCCGCGGCCTTTTCATTTTCCGGTAAGCTCCAAAGCAAGGTGCTCTTCGACAGGCCGGCCGATACGCCGCATGAGCGTGCGTAAGATCTCAATTTCTGCAGAATGCCATGGCGCTGCCAGCGAAAGTGCCAGCACAGCTTCGCTGTCGAGAATGACGCCATCATCAAGGATACGCAGCTGATTAGCGGCAAGTGTGGAGCCGGTCTCCGTGATGTCGACGATCAGCTCCGCGGCGCCGGCGCCGGGCGCACCCTCGGTCGCTCCAAGGCTCGGCACGATGCGGTAGTCGAACAATCCGTGCGAGGCGAAAAAGCGGCGCGTCAAATGGCGAAACTTCGTAGCGACGCGCAGGCGCGCACGCGTCCTGGTGTGAAAGCGCGCAGCCACATCGCGCAAATCACTCATCGTGTCGACATCGATCCACGCTTCCGGCACGGCGACCACCACGCGCGCGCGCGAAAAGCCCGGCCTGGCGGCGATGCGCAGTTTCTCCCCAATGCCACCTGCCCGCTCGTGCAGAAGATCAAGTCCCGTGACGCCCGCATGCAGCTTGCCGGAGTCGAGCGCACCAGCAATCTCGCCTGCCGAGAGCAGATGAACCTCGATTCCCTCAACACCTTTAAGCCGAGCAAGATAGCCTCGCGCCGCGCGTCCGCGATCCAGTGGTACAGCTGCCGCTTCAAGCCATTTGAGCACATCTTCATGCATGCGCCCCTTGGACGGGATGCCGAGAAGCAAGTCAGCCATCTTGCGCCTCTTGTGCGGCAAGGATGCGCTCGGGCCAGATCGCACACCCGACCGCAGCAAGCAACTCGTTCGCGCCGAGATCGCGCATGAGCCCATCATATCGCCCGCCGGCGGCTAGCGGCTCATCCTCACCCCTTGCACTCAGGCTGAAGACGAAGCCCGTATAGTAAACGAAGCTGCGTCCAAGCGTTGTCTCGATCATCACACGGTCGGCGGCGTTTCGATTCTGCCGCGCGCGCTCCACGCACTCCTCAAGACGCGAGAGGGCCCGCGCGAAGCCCGCGCCAGTCGATAAGCTCTTCAGCCTACGGATCGATTGCTCCGCAGGCCCTTGAACGCCAAGGAAGGCCTCGATCACGTCGAGCGATTTCGCATCGGGCAGCGGTGTCGCTGCGGCCTCGGCTCGGTCGATCAATCGCTCTGCAATGTCGGCGGCGGTGCGCCCGCTTACTGCCTCGCCCGCAGCGAGACCGACACGCTGACTGACAAAGGCCTCCGCCTCCGCCCGCGAAACACCGGCAAACTCGATCGCAATGGCGCGTGCTTTCGGACGAGCCCCCGTGCGCATATCGCCAAGCGTTGGTTGCAGAAGCGAAGGATGACGGAATGCATAGCCAAGCTCGCGCTGCCAAATCTGATCGAGCCCTAAATCGGCAAGCAGCGCGGGGAACAGCGCGACATCGCCGAGCACCAGATTGATGCCATCAATGCCTGCGGCATCGAGCGCAGCGCAAGCAAGCCCCAACACTTCACTGTCGGCCGCGGTGCCCGACCCACCGCCAATCAGCTCGATGCCGGCCTGCAGCATCTCAGTGGCGCCGGAGGTGTTCGCATCGAAGCGGTATATCGCACCGAGGCAAGAGCGTCGCGCCGGAAAGCTCGCCGTCTGATCGAGCACATATCGGCAAAGCGGGATGGTCAGGTCGGCACGCAGACAGACCTCATTGCCGAGCGGATCATCGAATACGAACATCCGTTCGCGAATGTCTTCACCAGCCATATCGAGATAGAGATCGGCGGGTTGTAGGACCGGAAGCGCGACACGCGCATAGCCGCCACTCGCGAACCCCTGCATCACAGCCGACGAGATGCGCTCGAGCTTGGCGCGGCTCTGCTCGCTTAGGCTGAACTCGGGCGAGATACGCATCTCAGCCTCGCGCCTTCTGACGCTCCAGCATCGCGCCGACCTCTTGCGCAAGAGCCACGCGCGGCACACTGATCTGCGCAGGCTGCTCCTTGCGCCAGGCCTCATTGCTTTCGATGGTCTTAGCGATCTCGGCGCCTTGCAGCAGGTCTTTCAACGTCACTTCGCCTTTGGCGCGCTCATCCTCGCCCTCGATCACCGCGATCGGCGCGCGGCGCTTGTCGGCATATTTGAGCTGTGCGCGCATACCCGAGCCCCCGAGATAAAGCTCGGACCTTATCCCCGCATTGCGCAGCTCGCTCACCATGCGCTGGTAATCGCACGCGCGCGCGGCATCCATAAAAAGGACAACGACCGGCCCATGTGCCGTGTCACTTTGACCACGAAGCGCCGTCAGCGCCGCCTGCAAGCGGCTCACGCCAATCGAGACGCCGGTTGCCGGAACCGTCTGCCCGGTGAAGCGGGCAACGAGATCGTCATAACGCCCGCCGCCGGCAACCGAGCCAATCTGCACGCGCTGGCCATGCTCGTTGGTGATCTCGTCCAAGAGCTCTGCTTCGATCACCGGCCCGGTGTAATAAGCGAGCCCACGCACGACGCTGGGATCAAACATGACACGGTCTTCGCAGAAATTCGCCGCATCGAGAAATGCGCCCATCTCTTCAAGCTCGCGCACGCCGGCGGTGCCGAAATTGCTTGGCTTAACGAGATCGGACAATTGTTCGGTGACTTTGCCACGCGATGGATCGCCAGCGGCCGTAAAGGCGATCACCCTATCGATCTGATCTTTCGAAAGCTCGGCGCCTTTGGTGAAATCGCCTGACTCGTCTTTGCGGCCCGCACCCAGAAGCTGGCGCACGCCTTCGGGGCCCAGCCGGTCCAGCTTGTCGATCGCCCGCAAGACCGTCATGCGTTTCGCCGCAGTCGCCGCATCATCATCGCCATCAGGCTTTAAGACGCCGATGGATTCGAGCACGCCGTTCAAAACCTTGCGGTTGTTGATCCGAACGCGATAGGCGCCGCGCTTAATGCCGAGGGCTTCAAGCGCATCGCAGAGCACCATCGCAAGCTCGGCGTCGGCCGCCATTGTCGGCGTACCGATCGTATCGACGTCGAATTGATAGAATTGGCGATAGCGGCCGGGCCCGGGCTTTTCGTTGCGCCACACCGGGCCGAACTGGTAACGGCGAAACGGCCTGGGCAGCGTATTGAAATTCTCAGCAACGAAGCGCGCCAGCGGCGCCGTCAAGTCATAGCGCAGCGAAAGCCACTGCTCGTCATCGTCCTGGAGCGAGAACACCCCCTCGTTCGGACGGTCCTGATCGGGCAGGAATTTACCGAGCGCATCTGTATATTCAAAGGCGGGCGTTTCGAGTGGCTCGAAGCCGTAACGCTCGTAGACGTCCTTGATCGAGGCAAGCATCGCATCGCGCGCGCGGATCTCCTCGGCACGGGCATCGGCAAACCCACGCGGCAAGCGCGCCTTAGGACGGCTGGGCTCCTTCTTGCTCATGACAAACCCTCAAATTCGGGCGCCTTGGTAACAAAGCCCCTATGGCACGGCAAGGCTTGGGGCTCGCTTTAGACCGCCTCAAGCGCCTGCTCGAGATCGGCAATCAGGTCCGAGGGATGCTCGACGCCCACCGAAAGGCGCAGAAGGCCGGAGGTGATGCCGATGCGCTCCTGGGTCTGCGCAGGCACGCCGGCATGCGTCATCGTCGCCGGGTGCTGCATCAGGCTCTCTGTGCCACCCAGGCTGACCGCGAGCTTGATCACTTTGAGGGCATCTAGAAGAGCGAAGGCCTCAGCCTCGCCGCCATGGACCTCAAAGGCGAAGGTAGAGCCGGGCGCCGTACACTGACGATCAAAGATCTCACGCTGCGGATCGCCCTTGGCAAGAAAGCCGAGATAATGCACGCGCGAGACTTTGGGATGTTCCTGCAGAAACTCGGCGACATGGCGCGCCGATTTCATTGCCGCCGTCATACGGAGCTTCAGCGTTTCGAGCGAGCGCATTAGAAGCCATGTGGTTTGCGGATCAGACATTGTGCCGAAAGCACTGCGCATGCGCCTGACCGGCGCGACCAACTCGCGCGAACCCAAGCAGCTTCCCGCAATGACATCGGAATGCCCGCCGACATATTTGGTGAGCGAATAGACGACAATGTCAGCGCCGTGTTTCAGCGGCTGTTGCCACAATGGCCCGAGCATTGTGTTGTCCACAATCACAGGTGCGCGCTCGCACCCCTTCACTTGCAGCGACTCGGACAACCGCCGGCATTCGGCAAGATCGACCAGCCCATTGGTAGGGTTCGCCGGCGTTTCAGCGAAGATCGCGCCGATGCGGCCCAAATGACGCGCCTCTTCAGCTGCGCGCTCCAATTCCTTTCCGCCGTTACCAGCAATGAAACCGACACTCTTGATGCCGAATTGTGAGAAGATGTTCTGGATCAGCGTCTCCGTCCCACCGTAAAGCGGCTCGGAATGCAGGATCACATCGCCCGGGCGCACAAAGGCCCAAAGCGTGGTCGCGATCGCCGACATGCCGCTGCCGAATACCAGCGCGTCCTCCGCGGCTTCCCATAATGCGAGCCGGTCCTCCAGCACCTCCATGTCCGGATTGTTGAAGCGCGAATAGATCAGCCCCTGCTCTTCCTCGGGCCGGAGCGCGCGCTTGCCGGTATTGACCTCGAAGAACGCCTTGCCCTCCTCCGCGGTCTTGAAGGCGAAAGTCGAGGTTTGAAAGATCGGCGGCTTGAGCGCACCTTCGGATAGATGCGGGTCATAGCCATAGCTCATCATCAGCGTTTCGGGATGCAGTTCGTGTTTGCCGAGCTTGCGTCTTCTGTAGCGCTTGTCGAGCTTGCTCAAAGGTCGCCTCCCGCGCGAAGCATGAGGTCAAAATATAGCGCGACCTCTTAACGTTCCCATGCCCGTGGCCGGGTGTTTCCTCTAGAATAAGCGCGCAGTCCCTGGGGAAGAGCATGAATAAGAGGCATTTTGCGCACGCCGGCAGAGCGGCAGGCCTGATTGCGCTTGCCGCCATGGCAGGGGCTCTCAGCAATAATGCCATTCGCATACCGGCGGCACACGCTGCAGCCGCACATGTGCTCGATCCCGTCGCAGCTCCACATGGAACGACAATCCGTGTGGCGGAGCTAAAGAAGCAGGACGATCGATCAAGCCGCCAGACTGGGCCAAGCGGTCCGCCCGCTAACGACGAGCCGATCATACCAGGGCTTGGCAACTACTCCTTTCAGGCCACCGTAACGGTGCCGCTCGCGCAAGCTTATTTCAATCAGGGTTTGCGCCTCGCCTTCGCTTTCAATTACGACGAAGCAGCGCGCTCTTTCGGCAAAGCCCAAGCGCTCGATCCAAAATGCGCGATGTGCTTTTGGGGCGAGGCTTATGCGTTCGGACCCAGTATCGATTGGCCCATGCTGCCGGATGCGGCCCAGCCGGCATTTGCCGCGATCACGCATGCCGAAGCGCTTGCTTCGTCCGCAACGCCGTTCGAGCAAGCGCTGATCACCGCCATGGCCAAGCGCTACACCCGGCATCCGCCGGAGGGCCGCGCCAAGCTCGATCAGGATTACGCCGATGCGATGGCAGACGTTGTGCGTCAGTTTCCGGCGAATGCCGATGCCAAAGTGTTTTATGCCGAAGCGCTGATGGACCTTTCGCCGGGGGACTATTGGGAGCAGGGCGGCACCGTCCTTCATCCAAAGCAGGCGCAGCTTGAAAACACGCTGCTCGAAGCGCTCGCCGAAAATCCCGATCATCCTGCTGCGCTGGATCTCTATATTCACCTGATGGAGGGTTCGGCCCATCCCGAACGCGCCGAGCTCGCCGCCGACACGTTGCGCGGCATGATGCCCGCCGCCGGACACATGATTCACATGCCGTCGCATATCTATGCGCGCATCGGCCGTTTCAAGGATTCGATTGCCGTCAACAGGGCTGCGATCGCAGCGGATGAAGCCTATCTAAGAGCGTTTCCGGATCGCCCGGCATTTGACGGCTACGCGATCAATTACTATCCGCGTCATGTGCACTTTGCCTTGATCTCGGCAATGATGGCGGGGGACTTCTCAACGGCGCGCGAAATGGCGATCAAGCTGATGCTCTTGGTTCCCCCTCAGGTGCAGAAGCAATTCACAGAGCTTCAATATATTGCCTCGGCGCCGATGCTGGTGCTTTCACAAATCGGCGATGACCGCGATGTCATCACCATACCTAAGCCTGATGCGTCGATGCCCTATATGCAGGCAATGTGGCACTTTGCACGCGGCAGCGTGATGGCGCGCGCGCGCAATATTGTCGGCGCCGATAGCGAGCTTGCTGCACTTGTGGAGCTGCGAAAGTCGGCAACGCTCGCAATGATGCCACAGCGGGATCTCCCATCGGTTCTGCTTACGGATATCGCCAAGGAAGTGCTCAGCGCACGCATCGCCCAGGCGCGCGGCGATACACGAAGCACAATCGACGACCTTGAAGCGGCCGCCGCAGATCAGGCCGAGCTGCCGAGCAATGCGCCGCCCTATTGGTTCTATCCAGTGAAGCAATCGCTCGGTGCTGCCCTGCTTCTCAGCGGGCGCGCAAGCGAGGCGGTCGATGCATTTAAGTCAAGCTTGCTTGAACAGCCCGGCAACACATGGGCGCTTTACGGATTGATGAAGGCCTATCAAAAGCTCGGTGATAAGCCGGCGGCCGCCAGCACCGAATGGCACCTCAAGGCCGGCTGGGCTGGCGGGCCGATCGTCTTTGATCTCAGGCAACTGTGACCGCAGATGTGCGCGCTTCGCAGCCGCGAAAGCGAATTAGCCTTTTTGAAGGCAGTCTCTGCCATAGCCTCTCTAACCATGACGACGTGAACCTTGCCTGAACAAACCAGCGTTTTGCATAAAATGGTTTTGTTGAATGCGTACCGCGGCTTTCTATATTTTATTGGTGCGATGCGCGGGCGCTTGCGTTGCGTTGGATCTGGCAAGCGCCGCGTCTTTTGTTAGAGGGCTCAAACGATGAATTTGAGACAAACCGCAATTGCCGCGTTGTCGGTTGCATGTCTGCTCATGGCGGGCTCCGCGCTTGCGGCAGATCGTGGTCACCGCGATCGTGGACATGACCGCGGGCACGATAGTGGCCGCGTTGATCATGACCGGCGCGGCGGCGGCTATGTGCGCGATCGTGGCGGGCGTGTCAGCGTTTACGTCGGAAGCCCGCGCGGGCGCATTGCCTATGCGCGGCCGCGTTTCGGGCCGGCTTATAGATTTGACTGGGGTGGCTGGCGCGGCGGCCGATGGCACCACGTATGGTACAACGGCGTCTACGGCTGGTGGTGGGTGATCGGCGACTCTTGGTTCTATTATGGGGCGCCCGTCTATCCCTATCCCTCCCCGGCTTTGGTCTATTACGACGATCCGGTCTATGACGAAGGCCCGCCGCCTTACAGCTACGACGCGGCGCCGCCGCAGAGCGCACCGCCGGTCGAGCAATCCTGGTATTACTGCGACAGCCCTAAAGGTTACTATCCGTACGTCAGATCGTGCCCAGACGGCTGGCGGGCGGTACCGGCAACACCACCTGGTAACATTCGAGGTCAGTGATGAAGCGCGCTGTGTCTAAAGCTGCTGCTGTGGTTTCGCTCATCGCATTGAGCGCATGCGCGACAATGCCGACGGGCCCCATGGTGCGCGTGATGCCTGGGCCAAATAAGCCGTTCGAGGTCTTTGTGCAGGACCAGAACCAGTGCAAAGCTTACGCCTATCAACAAGTAGCGGGCCAAGCCGAGCAGGAGAACAACAAGGCCGTCGGCGCAGCAATTCTCACGACGGCGATTGGCGCAGCCCTCGGTGCAGCGGTTAGTCACAATGCCGGAGCCGGCGCAGGAACTGGTGCCGCCATAGGCGCGACAGCCGGAACGGCGATCGGCGCGGGTAACTCCAACGATGCAAATTACAGCATCCAGCGCCGCTACGACATCGCGTTCCAGCAGTGCATGTATGCCAAGGGCAATCAGGTGCCGGGCTATTCCGCACCAACTTACAGCGCGCCGCCGCCGCCACCGGCTTCAGCACCACCACCTCCTCCCTATCGCTGAGCTTTGATCTCAGCCAACTGAGAGAGAGCCTTTGGGCTCTCTCTTTTTTCGTGGCCGCTAAACTTTGCGCACGAGATATATGTTGGCTGCGTGACCACGGGTGCGCACTGTGGCGAGCTTCTGTTTTGACAGCCCGCCGATTGCGGCGGTTGCCGTATCAAGCGCCTGCTCGTCACTTGTGATGAGACAGGCACGCCAATTCGCAGCCGCATTCATGAGAGAGCGGCGCAAGATACCCTCATAAAGCCCCGCATTGCCTTGGTCCGGCTGGAATTGCTTGCCGAACGGCAGATTTGCAAGCGTAAGCGTCAGATCGTTTCGCCTAAGATCGAGTGTCGTCGAATCCACATTGTGCAATTCAAGATTTGTAATTGAGCTCAGATTCCTCTTCGCAATCTCGCACGCGCGTGGGTCGAGATCACTACCGATGAGCGCTGGCGCTTGCATGAGCGCGGCGGCTTCTCCAAGCAAGGTCCCCGTGCCGACAACCGGATCCCACACGACTTCGTGCGGGCCGGGGTTGGCGGCAAAGCACATCGCTGCCGCAAGTGTCGGCGGCAGGCTGCCATGGCGATCCACATCGCGGGCGCGACCCGGCGCCTCGTGATAATTGAAGCGCGCAAACCCGAAATAGTAGCTCTCGTCGATAATAAACAATCTGATTGGCTTCAGCGCATCGCGCTGCAAATGCACGCCACGCTCGCCAAGACGGGCTTCCAGCCATCGCATAATGTCCTGACGCGCAAAGCTCTTGCCGGCGACTGACGAGACGAGCCCGTCGCAGTTTTCTTCCTTCGCCGTTTGGGCGAGGCGATCAAGCTGGCGGCCACCGATCTTGTGCCGGCCGAACACGGGGCACATGAGCACATCAAGCGCGATCCGTGAGGCGTTCACCGGCCCGACTATCTGGCTCTCAGGAAAGACGAGAAGATCGTAATTCCTCAGATGCCAGCATTGCGCACGCGTCTTAGCGCGGATGATGTCGCGAAATTTGAGCTCTCTGAGGAGAAGCGCGCCAAGCCCGGGCTCGCTCAGAAAGAGCCATAGCGGCTTTGCGGGCACACCTTCCAGTCGGGCTTCATTTGCAGCAGCAGGCATGCGCTATCTTGCGCATGCGCCGCCGCAATTGAAGAGTGACCAAGCGGCTCACGCCAAACGGCGCGCATTTTCACGAAAAAACAAGGCCTGGCTGATCGCCACCTTGATCGCGCTCGGCATAAAGGGCTTGGTTATGAGGTAGGTCGGCTCGACCTTCTTGCCCGTGAGCAAGCGCTCCGGAAAAGCCGTTATGAAGATCACCGGCGCCTCGATCGCGCTCAATATCTCGGACGCCGCATCGATGCCGGAGCTGCCGTCGGCAAGCTGAATATCGGCAAGCAACAAATCCGGCTTGTCTTCGCGAGCGGCAAGGATCGCTTCATCCTTCGTCGCCGCAACGCGCGTGACATCGTGGCCAAGCTCTTCGACATGGCGCGCGATATCAAGCGCTATCACCGGCTCGTCTTCGATGAGCAGAACACGCGCGCGCAAGGCACGGGCGAGGTCTTCCTCTGCAAGCTCGAGCAGATCGGCGACCTCCCACTCGCCTATCTCCAGGATGGCCGCCGTCTCGGCCACCGAAAACCCTTCCATCGCGGTAAGCAGCATCGCTTGGCGGCGGCTTGGATCAATTTGACTGAGATGCTCGTCGGCCGCTTTCAGCAGTCTGCCATCATTAGATGGCGGTGTTGGCCCTGCCTCGTCACGACCGGCCGCGAGCGTGCGATGAAACAATTGAAACAACGCAACGCGCGTCGGTAATTTCGTGTCAAAATCCTGCAGCGATTCCGTCAGCGCCTCGAGACAAGCGAACACATCGCCGTCACCCTTTTCGCGCGAGCCAGAAAGCGCGCGCGCATAACGGCGCAAAAACGGGATATGCGGCTCGATCTGTCGTGCAAGCGACATGCTGCCTCCAAAGTTGGGTGGGCCGCCCCAGTTCCGCACCGATATATGCAGAAGTTTTGAGGCATTAATTTGTTCCCGCCCGGAACTATTTCGTGAGTGGACGCTTTTACCGTCCAATGTGAGGCTGGATCGTCGCAAGGCGGACTGAGCAGCAACCCGATATCGTGGTCAACTCCTTGATCTGAAAGGTTGTTTTGGTGCGAGAATGAACAACGTCACAAAATTCGCGAATGCTTGGCAGGCCGAGGCCAAGCCCCGCCGGTCGAGCTATTTGTGGCTCGGAAAGCGATTGAGGCAGCTCCTCAATGCCTACGAGGAAGAGCCGGTTCCGGACCGCTTCAAAGAGCTCTTGGACCAGCTCGAAAGAAGTGAGCGCCCGATCAAGTCGCAAGACGGCACTTCCGATCCTTTCAACCCGAAGCAACAGCCATGACGAGTTTCAAAGACGACCTCATTGCTCTTCTGCCGAATTTGCGTGCCTTCGCGCGTTCCTTATGCGGCAACCCGGATTGGGCGGACGACATTGTGCAAGAGACGATCTTGCGCGCCTGGGCGAGCCAGCACGCGTTTGAGCCCGGGACAAACCTGAAGGCTTGGATGTTCACGATCTTGCGCCACTATTTCTACAACGAAGTGCGCAAGCGCCGGCACAGCGCGGAAGTGCGCAGCGCTGATCCGCCACAAGCGATTGTGGATGAGTGCCAGCCGTTGCAGCTGCATTTGGCCGATCTGTCCCGCGAGCTCAATAAGCTGCCGGCTGAGCAGCGCGAAGCGCTGATCCTCACATCGGTGCATGGCTTTTCTTATGAACAAGTCGCTTCGATCTGCAATTGCGCGCTCGGCACGGCTAAGAGCCGGGTGGCACGCGCACGGCGCGCGCTTACCGAGCGCTTAGGCGGGCCCGAGATCGGTACCGTGTTGTCACGCTCCGGCGAGGCGGTACAGGCAGGCGCAGGCCGCTCACATTAGCTGCTCGGTGGCCTGCCACCGGGATGAATCGCCAATGCATAAACAACGGCACCAAGAGGCCGCGCGACTTTCTGAACGGACACCGCTGCTCAAATCTCTCAGAGCGCGCGTGTTTGCCATTCTGATTGCGGCGCTTTTGCCCGTTGTGCTGCTCAATCTCTTCACGACTTACTCACGGTTCATCGAGGCGAAGCACAAAGCGCGCGCCGATCTTCAAGATCTTTCGGAGATCGTGACCGATGAGATGGATCATTATCTGAACAATGCTTTTGCGCTCCTCACGATCCTGAGCCAACAGCCCGAGGTCCTTTCGCAAACGCACTCGTGTCACAGTTTCCTCGCCGCGGCCCTCAAAGGCTTTTACGGCTATTCAAATCTTTTCATCATCGACCCAGGCGGCCATGTCACGTGTAGTGCGGTTACGGCGAAACATAAGATCTCGTTCACCGGCGAGAAATGGTGGCAAAGACTGAACACGCATGGCGGACCGATTGTCGGCGAGCCGGCAACGGAGCCCGCAACTGGCGAGCAGGCGGTGTTTATCGCGCTGCCCTTGACGCTTGATCCTGTAACGGGCGCGCGGGGCGCGATCGCGCTCGCGCTCAAGGATACGACGCTTCAACACTTGAGGCGCCTTGTGCGCGTGCGGCCGGCGACGCTTCTGTTCGTGCTCAATGACAGCGGCAATATCATTCTCGGGCCGTCCGATAAGGACTCGCTTGCGAAGTTGCCGGAGCACTCGCACGACCTCGCCAAGGCCGCCAAATTCGGCGAGGCCTTCGATGCCAAGGCGCGCTCCGGCGCCGCCTATGTTTATGCGGTCGTGCCCATGCTCGAAGGCAAGGTGTTCGCGATCGTCGCGCAAGCTGCAATGACGCTTGATGGCCCGCGCATTCTCGCGCTGAGCGGCCAGGCATTGCTGCCGATCCTTTTGACCGCGGGCATTCTGGTGATTGTCTGGATCGGCACCGACCGGATCGTGCTCAGATGGATTAGGCATTTAACCGCCGTCGCGGTTGCCTATCGCCGCGGCCACATGGCGATTCGACCCAAGAATCTCAAACAAGCGCCAACTGAGCTGGAGCAGCTGGGCGCCACGCTTGGCGACATGGCAAGCGCGATCGACGTACGCGAACAGCGCCTCAAAGAAACGATCAGGCAGTGCGAGATCCTCATTCGCGAAGTGCATCATCGCGTGAAGAACAATCTACAAGTGATTGGAAGCTTGCTGAATCTGCAGGCACGCATGGAGGAGTCCCCCGACGCCAAGCGCGCCCTGAGGACGATCCAGCTTCGGGTCGAAGCGATCGGCCTGGTTCATCGCAATATCTATCTCGCCGACGAGATCGAATATGTGAATCTGGAAGACATTGTGCCGAACCTGGCGCGCCAAGTTGCCCAGTTCTTCGACGACGGCAGCGGGCGGATCGAGCTTTCAACCGAGATCGAGCCGATTTGGCTCACAGCGGACCGCGCTGTCTTGCTGTCTCAGTTCGTTGTCGAGGCGGCTGCCAATAGTTTCGCCCATGCATTTCCGGATGGCCGGGCCGGGCAAATCGCGATCACGCTCCACCGCGAATTTTCAGGCGCCGCAAGCCTCACCGTCGCCGATAACGGTGTTGGCTCCCCCACTGCTGGCGCCGCAGGCCGTCTCGGCCAATCGCTCATGCAGTCGCTGGCGCGCCAGCTTGCAGGCTCGCTTGAAGTGAGTTCTGACGCAGGAACACAAGTGGTCCTGCGCTTCAGCTACCACGCCGCCGATTTCGCCTCGGTACGGGATCAGGGCTTATGGCCAGAGCCCGCCGCCACGCTGACCGATGCCGCCAGCTGGCGCTCATTCTCCCTAACTCATTGATTTTATTTGGTACCGCCTCGTGGGGTCGAACCACGGACCTCTAGATCCACAATCTAGCGCTCTAACCAGCTGAGCTAAGGCGGCATTCCGGAGCGGCAAATGTGGCCGATAGAGGCCTCGCGTCAAGTCTCTCGCCCCGGGGCGGGCCGGAGCGCGAGACTCCACGCCCATCCGAGCTGCGGCCCGCGCCTTGTGGGCCTCGATCCGGCTTTCTAGACTCAGAGATGAATTCTTTTCGCGATTCGCGAGGGAGGCGCACTCCGTGGAACGAATTGAGACGCGCTTCATCGACGCCAATGGCCTCTCATTCGAGACCGACACGGCGGGCAGTGGCGACAGGTTTGCGCTTCTGCTCCACGGCTTTCCAGAGAACAAATATTCCTGGCGGTTTCAACTGCCGTTTCTGGCTAAGCGCGGCTTCACCGCATGGGCGCCCAATTTGCGCGGGTATGGCCGCACGACGCGGCCGCGCGGGCGCTCGGCTTATCGGCTCGATCATTTGATGGAGGATGTGCGCGGGCTTATCGCCGCTGCGAAATCAGAGCGTGAATATCGCGAAACGGTTCTCATCGGCCATGATTGGGGCGCGCTCATTGCATGGGCGGTGGCAATTAGAAATGCCGCGCCAGTCGACAAGCTCGTGATCATGAATGTGCCGCATCCGGCGCTTTTCCGCCGGGCCCTTCGCACACGCGCGCAACTTGCGCGTTCCTGGTACATCTTCTTCTTTCAGTTGCCATGGCTGCCCGAGGCGGCGCTCAAGCGCAAAGATGGCGAAGCGATCGGCCGCGCTCTTTGCGACATGGCCGTCGACAAAAGCAATTTCGCCGAGGAAGATCTGGCCGTTTATCGCCAAGCCGCGGCTGAAGCAGGGGCGCTCACTGCGATGATCAACTATTACCGCGCGAATTTCGGCGGGGCGATGATGCGCAAGATTTCTGTGCCTTATGTGCTCCCCATCGATGTGCCCACGCTAATGATCTGGGGTGAGAAGGATGCGGCGCTCGGCAAGGAGCTGACTTACGGCACCGAGCATTATGTCCGTAAGCTGACGATCCGATATCTGCCCGGCGTCTCGCATTGGGTGCAGCAAGAGGCACCGGAGGCGGTGAACGCCATGCTCGGCACTTTCCTCGACGGCCAGCGCGTGCCCTCGAGCGAGGAATTGCGCCGCGCCGCCCGAGGGCCTTGTGGAGTTGGCGTCGGCACGGCCCTCAACTAGGATTAACACCTCGGTAATGGTATTTGCGCGCCGCACCGGGAAGCGTGGGGTGCGCGAGGATTGGCTCGTTGTTCAACTGGGAAGATCCAAGGCTCGTTCGGCTCGAGCGGGCGAAACGGCCGGCATGGGTGTGGGATGCCGCGCGCCGCTTGATCGTCTGGGCGACGGACGCAGCGGCCGAGCTCTGGGGCTTGGAAGACGCCTTTCTGCTGGTTGACCAGCCATTTGGCGAGCGTGACCCCGTCGCCGAGGATCTTTCGCTTGCAGCGAGCGCGCTCAATCACGCTGAAGGCATCGATGCGCAAGTGCGTTTATGGCAAGGCGACAGCCAACGCTCGATTGCCGTCGAAGCGCGGCGCTTCGCGCGCACTGAAACCGGCGATCTCGTGCTGTTCACGCTCGCTCGCGGAGCGCGCGAACGCACGGCGGCAAGCACAACCGCCAATCCGATAGCCGAGCTCTTGGGGCCGTTTCCGATCGGCCTTGCCATCTTCACGACCACCGGGCGTTGCATCTACGGTAACCACGCCTTCGCTCGTCTGCTCGGCGCCACACAAGGGCTTTCCTTCACGGATCTGACAGGCTCCCCGCGCGCTGGAGAGCGCCTTGCGCGGCAACTGTTGGGTGCCGGCAGTGCGCGGATCATACCGACGATCTCGCGCGGCGGCGCAGAGATGACCTTGCAGGTGGACGCCGCTCTGATCGCAGATGCGGCTTCGCATCAGACTGCCTTCTTCGTTCAGGCACAGGATGTATCGGCACGGCGTGGGCTGGAGCGTCAGCTCGGCGCGCGCTTCGAGCTGATGAAATCGATCCTTGAAGCGAATGTGGATGGCTGGATCGTTCTTGACCAGAGACTGCGCCTTCGCACGCTTGGCGGCTTTTTGTTTGATGACGCAGATAAGGCCCAGAGTGCGATCGGCCTGCCCTGGCGCGAGGCATTCGAGCGGCTCGGTATCGATGTGGACGAGGCGCTCACAAGAACGTTCGGGTCTCGCGACAGCACGCAAGTACCGCTGCCGAGTGACCCAAGCCGCTCTCTCGCGGCAACACCGCGCTGGTCGGAAGAAGGCGACTTTCTCGGCTATCAAATCACGTTGAGCGCGAGTGCAAGCGCAACGCGCGAGCCCGAAGGGTTAGCGCGCATCATTGACCTCGGCACGACAGCGCTGATCGGCCATAACAATTTCGAAATCACCTATGCCAACGAGCGCGCGACACAGCTATTCGGTGCGCCGTCGCCTCAATCGCTGATCAAGCGGCCGTTTCTCGATCTCTTTGCAGAAGATGAAAAGCGTGCCAGCGAGCATTATGATGCGCTCGGCGGTGACAACAGCGAGGTCTTAACACCGGCTCTCCACGCCGAGCGGCTCGACGGCAGCGCGATTATCGTTGATGCCGAGTTCCGCAAGGCGAATCTCTTTGGCGAAGATCTCGTGCTCGCAAGCTTTCATGACGTGACGCGCCTTGCGGGCCTCTCAGAGCAAGCGGCAAACTCCAATGCGTGGCTCGACATATTACCGATTGCGATCGTCGTCATCGACAACAGGGGACTGATAACGCAAGCTAATGCTCAGGCAGTCTCGCTTATGAAGCTCAGCACCGATGAGCTTGAAGGGCGCGCTTTCGACGACTTCATCGACCGGGATGATCGCGCCGCTTATTCGATCCGGCGCGCCGCAGCCAATTCAATGGCACCAGGTCTCGTTGCGACGCTTGAAACGCATCTGAAGCCACGGCCCGATCTTTCGATCGCAACGCAGCTTGCGCTCCGGCCGACCGCGTTGAGCGACGGCTTGGTGATCGCCATCAGCAGCCTCGAAGCGCGCGAGGAAAGGCAGGCGGCGCTCAAGCAGTCGCTCGAACACTCCCAGGAATTGCTCCGCGAGAAGACCGACTTCCTCTCGGCAATCAGCCACGAGATGCGCACGCCACTCAACGCGATCATCGGCTTTTCCGAATTCATGCTCGAGGGCCGGCTCGGCCCGATCGGCAACGAGAAATATGCCGGCTATGTCGACGACATTCACATGAGCGGCCAGCATCTTTTGAGCCTCGTCAATGATCTCCTCGACATGTCGAAAATCGAGGCTGGGCGCTATGAACTCGATTTTGCGCCGGTCGCGATCGAGGATGTCGTCGAGCAGGCACTCAGGATCATTCGTCCGTCTGCGGACAAAAAAGGCGTGCTTCTGGTCAAGCAGCTGGGCGGCGCGCCGCCGGTGATGGCGGACTTGCGCGCGCTCAGGCAAATCCTCCTCAACCTGCTCTCCAACGCGGTCAAATTCACACCAAGCCCGGGGTCGGTCACCGTCAAGACGAGCTCCGATACTCTTGAGGGTGTGAAAATCGAAGTCGTGGATACCGGGCTGGGGATGGCGCCGGCGGAGCTGGCCCGCGCGCTCGAGCCTTATGCGCAAGTCCACAGCGCGCATGCGAATGACGAGCGCGGCACCGGGCTTGGTCTGCCGCTCGCCAAAGCGCTCACTGAGGCCAATCATGCGCGCTTCACAATCGAAAGCGAAGCCGGCAAGGGAACCCGCATCACGATCATATTTCCCGCTGCGCAGGTCGCCGGGGGCGTTCTCGGCAGCATTTGAATACGCGCCTTGCCCGCCGTAGACTGTGGCCAAACTGTGGCGTTCTTCCACAGCTCGCGGTGCCTGACGGCGCGCGCGTGCCGTATTCACGTCAACTTGCCGAACTAACCTCTATATCGCTCTGTGATTCGGCTATGGGGAGCCAATATGCAAGTCGTGCTTATCGGCCTTGGGGTTCTGGTTGTCCTGCTTGTCGGCGCCATCCTGATCGGCCCGAGCCTGATCCCCGCCTCGGTCTACCGCGATCAGATCGCGCAAGCGGTCGAAAAGGCGACCGGGCGCAGCTTCAAGATCGACGGCGATGTCTCGCTAAGCGTTTTCCCAACTGTCAAAGCCAAGGTCGAGAAAGCTTCGCTCGGCAATATGCCGGGCGGCGCCGCGCCCAATATGGCCGAGATCGGCCGGCTCGATGTTGGTCTCAAGCTGTTTCCGCTGCTTGCCCACCGCGCCGAGATCACGAGCTTCGTACTCAATGATGCGATAATCCATCTAGAAGTCGGCAAGGACGGCAAAGCCAATTGGGACTTTCCGAAAACGCAGACCCAGCCCGAGCCGCAGCAAGCCGCCGCGGCAAGTGGCGAGAACCCGCTGCAGGAGCTGAGCCTGGGCGATGTGCGCCTCGTCAATGGGCTTGTGACTTACGAAAATCTGCAGACCGGCGATAAGAAAGAGATCAAGGACATCAATGCCAAGATCGAGCTGCCCAACCTCGATCAGCCGCTCAAGATCGATGGTGATCTCACTTACAACGCGCAAGCCTTGCACCTGACTGCTGAGCTGAACAAGCCGCGCGCGGTGATGCAGAAGAGCACGAGCGCGATATCGTTCAGTGTAAAAGGCGACCCCTTAAGCGCAAGTGTTACGGGCGACGCCACATTCGGCGACAAGATGACTTTTGCCGGCGACACCAAGCTCGATGTGCCTTCGGTACGCAAGCTGGGCGCGTGGCTCGGCAGCCCAATCGCCGGCGACAAGGGTTTCGGGCCCATGTCGGTCTCCGGCAAGATGAACTACACGGGCGATGCGTTTTCGTTCGACAATGCCGATCTCAAATTCGACGCGATCCACGCAACCGGCAACTTCAAGACAACGCTGAACACGAAAGTTCCGCTCGTCACGGCATCGCTCACAACCGACAATCTTGATCTGCGGCCTTATATTTCCGAGAGCAAGGCGGCGGCAGGCGGCAGCTCAAGCGCGGCGCCTGCAACGGCAAGCTGGAGCACCGATCCGATCGACGCTTCCGCGCTTAAGAGCTTCGATGCAGATCTCAATTTCTCCGCCGGCAAAATTCTTGTGCGCGACCTCACGATCGACAAGAGCGCACTTGAGCTTGTTGTGAAGAGCGGCGTGCTGGCGGCAAACCTCAAGCAACTCGCACTCTATGGGGGCGCAGGCAAAGGCACCATCACACTCGACGGCAACAGCCGTGCGCTCAAGCTTGGCGCAAATCTCGCCCTCAACGGTGTCGACGCCCAGCGCTTCCTCAAAGACTTCATGAAGACCGACCGGATCTCCGGTACCGGCAGCTTCAATGTCAATGTGCATGGCAACGGCGCCTCGCAACGTGACATTGTCTCAAGCCTTGGCGGCACGGCTGCGGTCAACTTCGCTAATGGCGCGCTTAGAGGCGTTGATCTCGTCAAGATCGCCAACATCGCCAATGCGTTTCTGGGCAAGAAGGGCGCCGACACATCGCAAGCGACGGCGCAAAGCGATCAAGCGCAGACTGCCGGCAATTCAACCAAGTTCGTTTCCATGGGCGGCAATTTCAACATTGTGAACGGCATCGCGACGACGAATGACTTCAAGCTGATCAATGATCTATTGTCGCTCTCGGCCATGGGCTCGATCAACCTGCCGCAGCAAACAATCGATTTCAAAGTGGCGCCGGGCAAGAGCCAGACCGACGGCGGGCTCAAAGTCGGCCTCATCGTCAAGGGTCCGCTTGCCAAGCCGAAATTCACGCCGGATGTCTCGGGCCTCGTCAAGAACGAGCTCAACAAGGCACTCGGCAAGCTCTTGGGCGGCAAGCAGAAGACGGATAGCGGAACAAGCGATACCAGCGCGACCAAGCCCGATGCCGCGAAGCAGCTCCTGCAAGGCTTGTTTGGCCAGCCGAAGCAAAGTCCAAGCCAGGGTCAGTAGCGGCCTTCTCAGCCTGCCGCCGAGAGGGCATAATGCCTGCGTCGCGTCAGGGAGGGGCCAATGCGTTGGACGACGGCTATCGCTGCGGCGGCGTGCGCCGCGCTTTGGATCACATCGAGCTTTGCTGCGGCTCCTGCGGCAACCGCCACGGCTGCGAGCGCGCTCGAAGCTGCGTTCACCAATACGATCAAGATCACCTCAAAGGACGGCGACGAATACGTCTATTTCAATCGCGACGGCACTTTCACCAGCAGCGGGCCCGGCCCCGACATGGACTCCATCGGCACGTGGAAGATTGAAGGCGACAAGATCTGCACCAAGACCAAGAATGCCGCAGAGTCCTGCGGGGTGATCGAGCCCAATCGCACCGTGGGCGACAAATGGCAGCATAAGATCGGCGATGACACCGTGACAGTGCAGATAATCAAGGGACGCTAAAGGCGCCTGCGCCGTTCAATCGCGTCCACCCCCCTGGCGTGGGCGCCCTCCCCGCGCTATCTCAGCAGATATGAAACTCGCCCTTATCGGCCACGGCGCGATCGCGCACCAAATTCTCAACTACGCCAAGACCGCGCGCGACCTTGAGGTCGCGATCATTCTTGATGTAGCCGAATCCGCTGAGTCCGGCGGCCCACGTGTCACCACGGCGCTTGCTGAGCTTCTTGCCGCGCAGCCCGATCTCGTCGTCGAATGCGCAAGTCATTCCGCGGTCGATGCGCATGCCGTACCCGTGCTCGAAGCAGGATTTGATCTTCTCGTCGTCTCGATCGGCGCGCTCTCGGACGAGCGGCTGCGCGAGAAGCTCTTCAGTGCCGCAGAACGCGCGAAGGGTCGCCTGCTTTTGCCGGCAGGTGCTATCGCCGGCATAGATGGGCTCACCGCCGCTAGATATGGCGGGCTCACGCACGTAACCTTAAGGTCGCGCAAACCGCCGCTGTCATGGGGTGGCGCGCCGGGCGTGGAAGGCATCGATCTTAAATCAATCAGCAAGGCAACCGTGATATTTTCCGGCAACGCTGGCGAAGCGGCACGGCTGTTTCCCAAGAATGCGAATGTTGCGGCAACCATCGCGCTCGCGGGGCTTGGCTTCGAGCGCACGGAGGTTGAATTGATCGCGGACCCCGAAGCGCCCGGCAATGTGCATGAGCTCGAAGTGCAAGGCGCATTTGGCCGTTTCAAGATCGTGCTCGAAAATGTCCCATCCCCCGACAACCCCAAGACTTCGGCGTTGACCGCGATGAGCATCATCCGCCTCATCGAGAGCCGGCGCGCCCAAGTCGTCATCTGACGCCGTGGCTAGCCCGAACCCCGCAATACGCGAGGCGCCGGAGGAGCAAGCGGGAGGCCTGCGCGCGGCAATCTCGGCGGCCTATCTCCGCGACGAGACGACGGCGGTTGAAGACATCATTCCCAAAGCGCGGCTTAATCAACTGGAAGCACGCCAAGTCGAGCGCAGGGCGCGGCGCCTCGTTCAAGGTGTGCGCGCGGGCCGGCGCAGCGCAGGCGGCGTCGATGCTCTTCTGCACGAATATGATCTGTCCTCGGAAGAGGGCATTATTCTCATGTGCCTTGCAGAAGCGCTCTTGCGCGTTCCGGATGTCGAAACGCGCGATGAGCTTATTCGTGAAAAGATCGGCGCGGCGGATTGGCAGCGGCATGTTGGACACTCCGATTCCATTTTCGTGAATGCGTCAACCTGGGGCCTCTTGCTCACCGGCCGCGTTGTGCGATTCGACCCCGAAAAAGCGGGTGGCGTCGACGGATTCTTGAAGAAGCTCGCGGCGCGCTCCGGTGAAAGCGTCATTCGCCAGGCGGTCACGCACGCGGTGCGCATTATTGGACGCCAGTTCGTGCTCGGCGAAACCATCAAAGAAGCGCTGGAAGCAGCGAGGCGCGGCGATAATGCGGCTTATCGCTACTCCTTCGACATGCTCGGTGAAGCGGCACGGACCGCAGAGGACGCAAAGGCCTATCTCGATGCCTATCTTGCCGCCGTTAAAGAAGTCGGCGCGCGTAGCAAGGCGTCCTCGGTTTTTGCCGCACAAAGCATCTCAGTGAAGCTCTCCGCGCTTCATCCACGCTATGAATATGTCAAGCGCGAACGCATGCTGGCCGAGCTTGTGCCTAATGTGCTCTCGCTTGCGAGCGCGGCGAAATCCTTCGGCATCGGCCTCACCATCGACGCCGAAGAAGCTGACCGGCTCGATCTTTCGCTCGATATTTTCGAGCTGCTGGCGAATGCACCCGAGCTGGCGGGATGGAACGGGCTCGGGCTTGCCGTGCAGGCCTATCAAAAGCGCGCATTGCCCGTGATCGATTTTCTCACCGATCTTGCGGCGCGCACGGGACGCCGATTGCCCGTGCGGCTGGTGAAAGGCGCTTATTGGGATACCGAGATCAAGCGTGCGCAGATAGCGGGTCTGCCGAGCTATCCCGTGTTCACGCGCAAGATTTCGACCGACACGAACTATCTTGCTTGCGCGCGTGCGCTGCTCCGGAGCCGCGACCATTTCTTCCCGCAATTTGCCACCCACAATGCGCACACAGTGGCGGCGGTGCAGGTTTTCGCTGGCGACGATAGAGACTACGAGTTCCAGCGCCTGCACGGCATGGGCGGCGCGCTCTTTGCGCAGATTGTTGGTAACGGCGAAGGCAAGTTTCCGGTCCGCGTCTACGCGCCGGTCGGCGGACATGAGCATTTGCTTGCTTATCTCGTACGCCGCCTCCTGGAGAACGGAGCCAACACATCGTTTGTGAACCGGCTTGCCGATGATGAGGCGCCGATCAACGACATTATTGCCGATCCCGTGGCAGCGATCGCCGAACTTGAACACAAGCCGCACCCTGCCATTGTCTTGCCGACGCAACTCTTTGCGCCTGAGAGACAGAATGCGGCCGGGCTTCTTCTCTCCGACCCGGCGCAATCTGGTCCGCTGCTTGATGGAATGCGACAGGCGCTGCAATCGACTTTTGTGGCCCAGCCAGTGATCTCGGGAACGGCCCGCGATGGCGCAAAACGTGAGATTGCCGATCCGTCGGATCGTAGACGCGTCATCGGCACCGTGATCGATGCGGGCGAAGGCGATATCGACGCGGCGTTCGCCGACGCCAGCGTGGCGCAGAATGAGTGGGACGCACGGGGCGGCGAAGCCCGCGCCAAATTGCTTGAACGCGCATCCGATCTGTTCGAAGCTCAGCGTGCAAAGCTCATGGCGCTCATTGTGCGCGAGGGCGGAAGAGGCGTTCAGAGCGCGCTTTACGAGGCGCGCGAGGCAGTCGACTTTCTGCGTTACTATGCTGTGCATGCGCGTGATGAGTTCGGCGGCGCCAAGGTGCTCAAAGGCCCAACCGGCGAGCGTAACGAGTATTCCTTGCATGGGCGCGGCGTCTTCGCCTGCATTAGCCCATGGAATTTCCCGCTCTCGATCTTCACCGGCCAAATCGCCGCTGCCCTCGCCGCGGGCAATGCCGTGATTGCCAAGCCCGCTGAGCAGACGCCGCTAACGGGTGCTCTTGCGATTTCTCTTCTGCATGAAGCCGGCATTCCTAAAAATGTGCTGCACCTTCTGCCGGGTAATGGCGATCTCGGCGCCAAGATCATCGACCATCCGCGCCTAGCCGGCGTCGCCTTCACCGGCTCGACTGCAACATCTTCGTTTATACGTAATTCTCTTGCGGCAAAGGGAGGGCCGATCATCCCTTTCATCGCCGAGACCGGCGGCATCAACGCGATGATCGTCGATTCGACCGCGCTTGTGGAGCAGGTCGTCAGCGATGTGCTGAGCTCGTCCTTTGACAGCGCGGGCCAGCGCTGCTCAGCCGCGCGGCTTATTTGCGTTCAAGACGATATTGCCGACAAATTCCTGTCGATGCTTTCCGGTGCAATGAGCGAGCTCCAGATCGGCGACCCCTTCGAACTATCGACTGATATCGGGCCGATTATCGATGAAGAGGCACGCACAACGCTCAAAAGACAGGCCAATCGCCTGGAAGAGGGCGGCCGGCTCGTCCGTGCGCTTTCCACGCCGGAAGGCCTCGACAACGGCACGTTTTTCGGTCCGATGGTGTGCGAAATCGAGCGGATCGAGGATTTGAGCGAGGAGATTTTCGGCCCCGTGCTCGCGATCTATCGCTACAAGCGTGAGGCCCTCGATGAGATGTGCGATGAAATCAACGCCATGGGTTATGGGCTGACGCTCGGTGTTCACAGCCGGCTCGATGAGGTGTGCACACGCATAACGGCACGCATCAAGGTCGGCAATGTCTATTTCAATCGTAACCAGATCGGCGCCGTTGTCGGTGTGCAGCCGTTCGGCGGGCGCGGCCTTTCGGGCACGGGACCGAAAGCGGGCGGGCCCCACACATTACACGCGTTTGCAACCGAGCAATCGCTTTCGATCGACACGACCGCAGCCGGCGGGAATGCCGCGCTCTTGATGCTCAAAGACAGCAGCGATAGCTAACGTTTCGGCCAGTCGGGCTGTTGATCGGGTGCCGCTTTGATGAAAGCCGGCAATTCGCGGCAGCGCGCATCGATCTCATTCAGATTTCGGATACTTACTCATATCCATTTTCACGCGTCGCGCATTGGCGACTTGCGGTACAAGACAAATGTCGGCCACCGTCGGCTGATCGCCGTAACAATACTTGCCACGCTTGTCTTTGATCCACTCTTCGAGCCCGGTGAAATTCACGTCGATCCAATGACGTTGCCATTCCACGACATCATCATCGCTGTGGCCAAGCGGCTCCTTCAGATATTGCCGGATGCGCAAATTGTTCACCGGATGAATGTCACAGCAAATATTGCAGGCAATCGACATGATCATTGCACGCCCCCAAGGATCCTTCGGCAAGAAAGGGGGATCCGGAAATTTGCCGTCGAGATAGCCCATGATTGCGAGCGTCTGCGGAATGACCCCCTCGTCGGTCACGAGAGTCGGCACGAGCTGCTGCGGATTGAGCTTGGTGTATTCGGCGCCCTTGGCCCCGCCACCCTGAACGAAATCGACTGGCACGATCTCATGGGGCGCGTTCTTGAGGTTGAGCGCAATGCGCGCTCGGTAGGATGCCGAGCTTGAGTGGAAGGAGTAGAGCTTCATCATGGGCGTTGCCTCTCTTTTGAGGGCGCCGAGCCTAAGTCCGTTTCCCGCTGCCGGCCACCCGCCGAGCCCAGGCCATCCGCGCCCACTGGTATTCAGGTGTGACCCTCAACTTTTGGTAGGGATTTGCGCTTTTGCGACACAACCACCCGGAGACTTGCAAATTTTCTCGCGCTCTGCACAAATTCCTGCCGCTTGGAAGCAATAATATGCCACAGGGGTATCATCTCAACATGCCGCAGTCACGCCTGGACGCCACCGATATTCGTATTTTGGAGGCGATCCAAACCAACGGGCGATTATCCAATGTCGATCTGGCAAACCGTATTGGGCTTTCGCCGTCCGCCTGCCTGAGGCGCGTTCAAGCGCTTGAGACCGAGGGCTATGTCAAAGGCTATTCGGCGCAGCTAAATCCCAAGAAAGTCGGCCTCGGGGTCAGCGCGATTGTCATGGTGACCGTCGCTCAGGACAACGAGGGACAGACCGAGGCGTTCCGCCAGCGGATGATCACCCTTCCGGAAGTCATGTTTTGCCTGTCGGTCACGGGGGTTGCAGACTACGTGCTGCGTGTCGTCGCGCCCGATCTCGAGGCCTTCGAACGTTTCGTCGTTCGCGATCTCTTGAAGACTCCCGGCGTCAAGGATGTGCGCTCACATTTCGTGATCGGCACTGTGAAAGACAATGTCGGATTACCGCTGGCCTACGCGGAAGCCACACATCACTGACGCCGTGTCGGGCCTCGCGCGTTGAAACGCCCTATATACGCTTCTAGACTGCTCACTCGGGTAGGGCTAGGCGCGTCATGACGTTCAAGTCGAACCTTGAGATTCTGGCAAGTGCAGGGCTTTCGCCCTTCATCGCGACAAGCCGCATGACGCTTGACGCACTTGATCGATCCCCAATCGGCCGCTCCGGACATATCCATCTCTTGGAACGAGAAGAAGACCGCTCATTCCACGAAGCTTTTAGACTCGCCAATGGGCTCGGCTTTGCACCGGCGGCGAAGATGCCCAATTGGGTGCTTGTCGATTGCATGCTCATGCAGACCGCAATTGTGGGATTTGCAATCGCAAAGAAGCGCGCCCCTGACGATCTGATCCAAGCGTTCGGGAGCGATCCCAGCTTTGATCTTGCAGATCTCGATTATCTACCGGTAAGCGCGCAAATCGCCGGCACTTCTCTCGATTGCAAAAGCCTGGTCGGTTATTCGCTGTTCAGCCTGCGCCGTTTTCTGCCGCAAGTGCCGGCACTTGGCGTCGTCACCAAAGCGCTCGCCCTGCAAGTTTATCGTGCACAAGGCCGGCGCTTTATCGGGCTCACTTTCTGGGACAACAAGGCGCTGTCAATTCAAGGCCGGTTCGGCCGGCCGATGCGGATCGAATTGACGACAGTACCGATCTATTCGACGCGCCCGACCGCGATGACCTACAGCATGGTGATCGATTTCAATCCCGACGAAATGCACGAGCGCGAGACGCCGGGCCGCTACGATTTTCTCTTGCGCGCCGACGATGAAGCAAAAAAGCGTGAAATGACGCGCGGCCAAGCCGAGGGCTTGAGCTACATTATCGTGCCGCCCTATCAGATCGATAAAGGTGGCGTGGTCGAAATCCCAATTCGAATTGAGAGCGCCGCTTGATCACTCTTTGATCTGCCCTGCCTTGGCGAGCGCGCGAGCATGCACGCCGAGCACGCCCAAGAAGCCTTCCGAATCCTTATGATCGAAAGAGCCCTCGGCCTCCATTGATCCGTCATTAGAGAACAAGGAGTGCGGAGCGTCATCAGCCGAGACGAATGAGATATTGCCCTTGTAGAGCCGAACCTTAATCGTGCCGGTGGCCAGCGCTGCGGTTTCCGCAATCGCCTTCTTGGCCATACGCGAGGCAACATCGTTCCAATAGCCTTGATAGAGCTGCTTGGTGAGCGCCGCTGACAGGGAATCGAACAATTCGCGGGCGCGACGATCGAGGATCAGCTGCAGCAAATAGCCATAAGCCGTGCCGATCAGCTCCATGCCCGGCGCCTCATAGACCCCGCGCGATTTGACACCGACGAAGCGGTTCTCGACGAGATGAAGGCCGATGCCAATACCGTGGCGCCCGCCAATCTCATTGGCCCGCTTCATCGCGGTCAAAGCATCGCACGGCTCGCCGTTGAAGACCGTTGGCACGCCGCGCTCGAAGCGGATGGTCACTTCCTCAGCCTTGTCGGGAGCTTGATCGGCCCAGACGCCCATCTCAGGCGTCACGAAGTGCGCTGGCGTCGAAAGCAGCTCGAGCTTGCCACCTTCGTGCGTGAGACCGAGCAAATTCGCATCCGTTGAATAGGGCTTGTCACGCGAGGCCTTCACCGGAAGGCCGTGCTGCTCGCAATACTCGATCATCTGGAGGCGCCCACCGAACCGGCCGAGGAAGCTTTCATCGCGCCACGGCGCATAAACCGTGAGTTCCGGATCGAGCATGTTGGCGATCAGCTGAAAGCGCACTTGGTCATTGCCGCGCCCCGTGGCGCCATGACTGACGATCTTGATGCCGCGCTTTGAGACGGCATCGACCATGCCTTTGGTCGTCACCTGACGGCCGAGTGGCGTGGTGCACCAATAGCGCCCCTCATAGCAGCACTGCGCCTGAATTCCCTCGATCCCCGCCTCGGCCATCTCTTTCTGAAGCGGCAAACCGATGAAATCCACCGCCCCACAGGCGCGCATGCGCTTCTCGATCGCGGAAAAGTCGGTCTCGTCGGGCTGCGCCAGATCGGCGGTAAAGCACACGACCTTGACGCCCTCGCTCGTCAGCCAATGGGTGATGGTGACGCTATCGAGCCCGCCCGAAGCGGCAAAAGCGATGGTCTTTCCTCTGAGGTCTTTGACGTTCATATCGCGTGATTTTCTCGTGCTCGCGGGCGAAAATGCACCGCCTGGCGCAGGCTCGGTGCGCGAGCCGACATATACCGCCTTGGTTTGGCAATTCAAATAGCAGCGGACGGCCGCAGGGCCCGCTTATCGTCGACGATCAACCGGCTGGGCGTCCAAGGGTTGCCGCCAGCCGGGCACTTGTTTATTGCTACTTGTTGTTTTCTCAACGATCAAGACACGGGCCGCATGCGCAAGACGAGCAAAAGGGAGCCGCGCCAGACACAAGGCCGCAAGATCAACGGCACCCGCTCAAAGAGCCGCGCCAATGGCAGCTCGCGCCGAGCGGAGATGGCTCGTCCGGACGGCGCGCCGCAATTCACCGATTGGGAAAGCTTGGTCGCAGTGAAGGTCATTCAGATCGCCGAGATTATCAGTCGGAGCGCGAGCCAGGTATACGAAGCCGGTTACGGCATAAGGAACTCCGAGCTGCGCATCCTGCTCTTGCTCGGCGCCGGCGAGAGGCTCTCTGTCAATGAGATCAGCCGCCGCGCCGGCATCGACAAAGCCTGGATCAGCCGCTCGCTCAATATCATGATGGAACAGAACATGGTGAAGCGTGTTCCACATCCATCCGACAGCCGCAAGAGCCTGATATCTCTCACTGAAGAAGGTGAAGAGAGTCTCAGGACCATCACGCCAATCGCGCTCGCGCGAGACAAACGTGTTCTCGCAGGGCTCAACAAGAAAGAGATCCACAGGGTGCTCGACACGCTTCGCGCGCACGCGCAGCAATTGCTGCCGCCCGGGCCGACCCGGAGTTAGCCGTCCGGGTGGACAAGGCCCAAGAAGGGACGCTCTTCGCAGGTGCCAAAACAATAGCGCCCAAGCCGCCGGGGTTGTTGTTTTCTCAACGATTTGATCTACTGAGGCGGATTTGGGAACGGACTGACCATCGCAGGCGAAATGACAAAATACCAACACAATCTTGACCTCGACAAACTTGTCGCCATCGACGTGCACACGCATGCACATGTCTCTGGCGTGCAGCCGCGCGACCCGTGCTCGATCATTTTCGAAGAAACGATGGCGAAGTATTTCAAGTCGATTCCCTCGCCGACGACTCCAGAGGTCGCGCAATATTTCCGTGAGAGGAAAATGGCCGCGGTGATCTTTCCGGTCAATTCGGAAAGCGAGATGGGCCATTGGCGCATCCCGAATGAAGAAGTCGCCGAGGTCGCGTATGAAAACAACGATGCACTCATTCCCTTCGCCTCAATCGATCCGCACAAGGGCAAGATGGGCGTGCGCGAAGCACTCAAGCTGATCGAGGAATACGGCGTTCAGGGCTTCAAGTTTCATCCCTCTTCGCAGGGCTTCTTTCCCAACGACCGGATGGCCTATCCGCTTTACGAAGTGATCCAGGATGCGGGATTGCCGGCGCTGTTTCATACTGGCCAAACCGGCGTCGGCGCCGGCGCACCGGGCGGCATGGGCATTCGGCTCAAATATTCGAACCCGATCTATCTCGACGATGTCGCTGCGGACTTTCCGAACTCACTATCATTATGGCGCATCCCTCCTTTCCCTGGCAGGACGAAGCGCTTTCCGTCGCGACACATAAACCGACGTGCTATATCGACCTCTCCGGCTGGTCGCCGAAGTATTTTCCGGCCAATCTGATCCAGTATTCGAACACGATCCTCAAAGAGAAAGTGTTTTTCGGCTCCGATTATCCGGTGATCGCACCGGATCGCTGGATAAGGGATTTCGAAGCGCTGCCGATCAAGCCAGAAGTCAAGCCGCTGATCATGAAGGAAAACGCCATCAAGCTCTTGAAGCTGAAACAGGCTGCGTGAATACAAGGCGCGCGGGCGCTATAATGCGGTGGTGAGATGCGCCGGACAACGGCCAAGAGAGAAGTGGGAGAGACGCTGATGGATGGTGGCACCAAGAAGAACCCTTTTCCGCTCCCTTCGGAACTCTCCTCCGTGCCCGGAACTGAGGGCTGGCGGGACATGTACCCCTATTACACCCGCTTCCGCCCGGAAGATGACAAGCGTTTTTGGTTCTACAACTCGATGCATTTTCCCGAGCCGATCTCGGCCTTCGATTCCATCGGCCCGGAAATGCCGTATACGGCGATGGGCGCAGTGACGACCCGCACCTTCGCCTTCCCGGCGGCGCTCGGCATCGACTACCGCATTCACAACGGCCGGGTTTACATCACCGCGAACGCCGTGACCGATCCCAAAGAGATCGAGAAGCGCGCGGCCGTGTTTCAAGAACGCGCCGGCTATTACTACGCCAATTGGTCCAAATTCTACGAGCAATGGGTCGACAAGATCACCGGCCTCATCAAGGAAGCCGACGCCATCAAAGTGCCCGATCTGCCGGAGTTCGAAGACATCGCCGTCGTTCACGAGGCCAGGGGCCTTGCGCAGAACCACGAGCTGCTCGCGCGCTTCAACAGGCTGATCGAGGCTTATTCGAAGATGTGGCACCACCACTTCGAGTTCCTGATGCTCGGCTACGGCGCCTATGTCGTCTTCTTCCAGTTCTGCAAAAAGGCGTTTCCCGAGATCCCCGATCAGACTGTCGCGCGCATGGTGGCAGGCATCGATGTCTTGATGTTCCGGCCCGATGACGAGATCAAGAAGCTCGCGGAGCTGGCCGTGAAGCTCAAGATCGACGGTAAGTTTACCGAGGACGCCGATGCAAAGGACACGCTCGCCGCCCTTGCGCAGCTCGGCGCGCCGGGGCGCGAGTGGCTCGGGGCACTGGAGAAAGCGCGTGAGCCTTGGTTCAATATTTCGCTCGGCGATGGCTTCTATCATCATCACCGCAGCTGGAACGACGATCTAACCGTGCCGCTTTCGGCGCTACCGCGTTACATCTCGCAGATCAAGCGCGGCGAGTCGCTCGATCGGCCAACCGAACGGATCAAGCAAGAGCGCGCGCGGATCGTCAGCGAGTATCGCGAGCTCTTGCCGAGCGACGAAGAACAGGGCCGCTTTCGATCAGATGCTCGGCCTCTGCCATGTCGTGTTCCCCTATGTCGAAGATCACAAGTTCTATTGCGAGCATTGGTTCATCTCGCGCTTCTACAACAAGATGCGCGAGTTCGGCGCTTTGCTCGCTCGGCAAGGACTCTTCGAGAGCGGCGAAGACATCTTCCATCTTCAGCACACGGAAGTAACGCAGCCATTATCGATGTAGATGGTCGCTTGGGCGGCGGGTTCGAGCCGTTGGCGGCCGCATTGGAAGCCGATCGTCGCCAAGCGCAAGCGCATCCTCAAAGACCTCGAAGCGTGGAATGCGCCGCCTGCCTTAGGTCCGATGCCCGAGGCGATCGAAGATACCGGCACGCTGCAGATGCTTTGGTATCACGACCGAAACACTCGAACTGGGCGAACCGCCAAACAGAGCTGAGCAAAAACTACAGCTTCGGCTTTCCCGCCTCGCCCATCGTTGAAGGCATGCGCAGCATTTTGCTCACCGTCAA